>NZ_SMCS01000022.1 GCF_004342265.1 Luteibacter rhizovicinus | reverse complement strand
AGGGCATGGGCTGGGCCTCGGACCGCCACAACTTGGCGGTCGAGGTGTAAACCATGTCCTGGCACATCTGTTAACCATGTCTCCGGTCCATACACCTGCGCAGGGACGACGTGAGGGGAGTGGATGCCTTCGACTCTCTATCGCCTGGGTCAGGCAGTCTGAACCGATGCGTCCGCGACATGACCTTTCTCGCGCCAGATCGCCACGACGAACTCCGCCGCCTCGTCGACCAAGCGCCGCACGGCCGTCATGGCCTGCGACATCGACGTCGCATCGAAATCGGCATGGGCCGAAAGCGCCAACTGACTCAAGAGCGCCGTCGAGGCGGTAAGACGCACCTGTGCCGCATCGTGTAACTCGTCCACGGAGAGGGCGAGATCGCCACGGCAAACGGGGCAAGAGGAAATGAGAGGAGAGGACATACACGGCTCCACGTGACCGATGAGCCGCCACCCGCGCATGGCGCAAGGTGGCGGACGTGTCGGGGTCGAAAACCGGCTGTTATTCCAATCCCGGCCAGGCCGAAGCCTGCCCGACACGCCCACCATAAACACGCGGGAGTAAACGCAGGGACCGAAGTCACCTGCGTGGAATAAACAAGATCGGGTTTCGACACCCGGCCATCGAAAGAGTCGACAGCCCGGCAAGCATCGCAATCCGTCACCCGCGCATCCATCCGATTATTCCGAAAAATGCGTGGTAATTGTTTGAGAGTGCGATGAGGCCGCACACCTCCTCACCGTCGCTCCTGCGCAGGCAGGAGCCCAGTGCGGCGTATCGGGTTATCGCGATAACGGTGATTCAGCACTTCCCGCAACCTCGAGGACATCGCGCTCAAGAGCGCTCCTACACAAGACGTGCATGCGAACTGGACATTCCTCGCCGTCACCCCGGCGCACGCCGGGGTCCGCAGCGACCACGTGAGGGCAAGCCCGAACGCTGAAGTGTCCGCTTGAAGGCGACCATCGCCGTCGCGACCACCGACCGCCTCGCTGCGGGTTCCGGCGTGCGCCGGAACGACGATGAGGACAGGTGGATGCTTTCGACTCAAGCCCAAACGCGTACGGTACGCACCGATGCACGACGCTACGGCGAAGAGCTGATCGAGCGTGATCGCGATAACCCACTGCACCGCACTGGGCTCCTGCCTGCGTGTATGGACCGGGGACATAGCGCACAGGTGTGCGGGGACATCGCGCACACTTTACGGCTCCTGGTGCAGGTCGATAACGGTCAGGTGGTGATGG
>NZ_SMCS01000021.1 GCF_004342265.1 Luteibacter rhizovicinus | reverse complement strand
GTGTATGGACCGGGGACATAGCGCACAGGTGTGCGGGGACATGGTGTACACCTCGGCGGGTCATCGCAGCCGCTGAGGATCGCTCCCATGACCTGGAAGACCGCTATGTCCGAGCGTGCTGAACTGATCCGCCTTGTGCGGAGTCGAACGATGAGCGTTGCCGAACTGGCCCGACGGTTTGGCGTGTGCCGAACCACGGCGTACAAATGGCTCAGACGAAGTCAGGAAGACGATTCGGTGGCCGATCGATCACGCCGACCCCATCGGTCGCCGGGGCGCACCGATAGTGCCTTGGAAGCCGCCGTCATCGCGGTTCGTCAGGCCCATCGCCGGTGGGGCGGACGGAAAATACGGCAAGTTCTGCTCAATGCCGGGCACGCAACGGTCCCTGCCTGCAGCACAATCACCGACATCCTCAGGCGGCATGACCTGATCGATCCGGCCGATAGCGTGGCCAGCACCCCATGGAAGCGGTTCGAGCACGCGGCCCCCAACGACCTGTGGCAAATGGATTTCAAAGGCACCATCAAGGTCGGTCCGCGCGATTGCGACCCGTTGACCGTGCTCGATGATCATTCGCGCTTCAACATTGCTCTGCGTGCGACACCGGATATGACCGGCAAGACCGTGCAGAAAGCCCTTAGCGAAGCGTTTCGGATCTACGGCATGCCTTGGCGCATGAACATGGATAACGGCTCGCCCTGGGGCATCGCTAACGGCGTCTCGTCGAATTTGAGCGCCTTCGCGATATGGCTTATCCAACTAGGCATCCGGGTCAGTTTCAGCGCCCCTCACCATCCCCAGACGAACGGCAAGGACGAGCGCTTCCACCGCAGTCTCAAGGCCGAACTCTTAAGCCAGGAACGCTTCGTCAGCCTGCGGCAGGCGCAACGCGCCTTCGACCTCTGGCGGCAGATCTACAACACCGTACGCCCTCATCAAGGCATCGGCATGGCCGTTCCCGCCGACCGCTACCAGCCCAGCCTCCGGTCCTTCCCGCAGGTCCTACCCGAACTGCAATACCCTCCCGCGGACACCGTCACCCGAGTGCGAGGACACGGCCGGCTTTACTTCAAAGGCACCTGTACCACCCTCTCCATGGCCCTGAGCAACCACCACGTGGCGCTAAGGGCGCGAGACGCCCAGGACGGTATCTACGATGTCTACTTCGGCCATCACCACCTGACCGTTATCGACCTGCACCAGGAGCCGTAAAGTGTGCGCGATGTCCCCGCACACCTGTGCGCTATGTCCCCGGTCCATACAC
>NZ_SMCS01000020.1 GCF_004342265.1 Luteibacter rhizovicinus | reverse complement strand
CGTGTATGGACCCAGGACATAGGTAACAGGTGTGCCAGGACATGGGTTACACCTTGGCCGGGCTTTTTCCCGCCGAGGTGCCGTGTGCCATGCCCTGGAAGGAGACGACCGCCATGTCGTTGCGCGCCGAGTTTCTGGCTCTGGCCAAGAGCCGCCATGTCCCCATTAGTCAGCTAGCTCTGCGGTTCGGGATCAGCCGCAAGACCGCCCATAAATGGCTTCGCCGCGAAGCGGCTGGCGAACCGGTAAGCGAGCACTCGCGCCGGCCGCGCCATTCGCCGTGCCAGACCTCCGCCGCGGTGGAGGCCGCCGTCGTGAAGCTCCGGCTCGCGCAGCCCGCGTGGGGCGGTCGCACCCTCAGTCGTATTCTGAGGGATAGCGGTCAGGACGCTCCGCCCCCGAGTACGGTGAACCACATCTTGCGACGCCATGGGTTGCTAGGCCGAGATCGGGCGATATCGGCCACTCACTGGCACCGCTTTGAACATCCCGGACCGAACGATCTGTGGCAGATGGACCATAAGGGACCGATATGTGTCGGTCAGCGTCCGTGTTCACCCTTGACCGTTCTGGATGATCATTCTCGTTACAACCTGATACTCAAGGCTAGCTCGGATTTGCGCGGAGCATCCGTCAAAGACGCGCTCACCGAAGCATTTCGTCGTTACGGACTGCCGCTGCGTATGAACATGGATAACGGCAGTCCCTGGGGGATCGGTTACGGCCATTCACGCAGTCTTTCGACACTCGCCCTCTGGTTGGTTCGCCTTGGCATCCACCTGAGTTTCAGTGCACCGTTTCATCCGCAGACCAACGGCAAGATCGAGCGTTTTCATCGAACACTGAAGGTGGAACTCCTCTCCCGTTATACCTTCACCAGCTTCGCGCAGGCGCAGCTCGCTTTCGATCGGTGGCGTGACATCTATAACGGCCTGCGGCCTCATCAGGGCATCAACATGGACGTGCCGGTGGATCGCTACCAGGCCAGTCCGCGAGCATTCCCCGAGGTGTTTCCCGAGATTGAATACGCACCCGACGATCAGCTTCTGAAGGTCGCCATGCGCGGTCGATTACGCTTCAAGGGTCGCATCCACCAAGTCTCTGTCGCCCTGAGCGGATACATCGTCGCAGCACGCCCACACCCAGACCGTGACAGCGTCTACGACCTCTATTTTTCCCACCACCGGATCGGAACGATTGACCTTAATGAACCGGCGTAAGGTGTAACCCATGTCCTGGCACACCTGTTACCTATGTCCCGGCACGGAACACGT
>NZ_SMCS01000019.1 GCF_004342265.1 Luteibacter rhizovicinus | reverse complement strand
CCTTCCAGATACCACTGCACGCCGAAGGTGAACTCCCCGGTCAGGGTCACTTCCAGAATCCGCGTCTCGATCTGCACCTGCAAGGGCACCGCATCGAGCCGCTTGATCGCCTGCTCGATCTCGGCCCACTGCGCGGGCCGCGCCCGGACCATCAGCTGGTTGTTCGAATCGACCGAGGTGATCCGCACCCCGTCCTCGGTGGTCGCCCCGCCGCTGCGCCGGCGCGACCCGTTACTGCTGTCGTCGCCGCCCAGGCTGTTGCTGCCCTGGGTCGTCGCGCCGAAACCGGTCCCGGTGCTCCCGCCGCCCAGGCTGCCCGTCGTACTCCCGCCGCCGCCCAGCGCATTGCCCGTCGTGTTGCCGAAGCCGCCCGCCGTGCTGCCCATCCCGGTGCCGCCGCGGTTGCCCAGGTCGCTGTCGCTGTCCCCGCCGCCGACCGTGCTCGAGGTCAACCCCGGGCCGACCTTGCCGCCGCGGTCGGACGAGCGCCCGCCCCCGCCGCTGCCGTAAATGTCGCTGAGGTAATCGGCCAGGTCCGCCGCCTGCACGTTGCGCACGTCGTACACGAACAGCTGCGGCTCGTTGCCGCCGCCCCGGTCGATCCGGTCGATCCAGCCGCGCACTTCCTCCAGGTACTCCGCCTGCGGGCTGATCACCACCAGCGCGTTGGTCCGCTCGATCGGAATGAACCGCAGCATCCCGGCCATCGGCGTGTTGCCCTTGTCGCCGAACAGCTTGTCCAGCGCCGGCATCAGCTCCTTCACGTCCGCCCGTTGCAGGCTGAACACGCCCACCGACATCCCGCGCAGCCAGTCCACGTCGAACGTGCTCACCGTGCGCTGGTAGTTGTCCAGCTCCGCCGGGGTCCCGGCCATCACCATCACGTTGCGGGTCGGGTCGGCCAGCAGCACCGCGTCGGCCCGCGCAAAGGGCTTGATCAGCTTCTGCATCTCCACCGCCGAGATGTAGTGCAGCGGAAACAGCCGCGCCTGCAGCCCGCCCTGCGGCGCGGCCGCGCCCAGGCTCGGGACCAGGTTGCCGGCCGCCGCGTCCTTGGCCGGCATCACCACGTAGCGCCCGCCCGTGCGCACCAGCGCATTGCCGGTCCACGACAACAGGGTCTCCAGGATCGGCAAGGCCTGATCGCTGGTCACCGGCTGGGAGGTGGAGAAGGACACGTTGCCCTGCACCCCCGGGGTGATCGAATAGTTCTCGTGCAGCAGGTCGCCCAGGATCGCCTTGACCACCGACTCGACCGGCTGGTTCTCGAAGTTGAAGGTGACGCTGCCTTCGCCGGCCACCACCGGCTTCGGCTTGGCCAGCCCCTGCGGGCGGACGAACTGGCCGCTGCCGGTGACGATCTCCGGCGCCACCGCCACCCCGCCGTTACG
>NZ_SMCS01000018.1 GCF_004342265.1 Luteibacter rhizovicinus | reverse complement strand
GCCCCGTCCCAGCGTCACCCGCCCGCCGGTCGAGCTGCCGTCGGGGAAGAAGCGGATCCGCCCGGTGGTCGCGTTCACCCGGTCTTCCTGCGCGCTGGTCAACGCCACCGTCATGCCCTTGGGCAGCTGCACCGCCGGCTTACCCGGGGCCCGGTAGGTCGCCCCGGCCGTGTCCACTTCCAGCGCCAGACTCTCCCCGCGCACGATCGCCTGCGCCCGCGTCCAGCGCAGCGCCGCCGCCATCTCCCCGCTGGCCGCATTCACCCGCGCGCTGACCAACCCCTGGGTCACCGGGATCGACACCGCCGCCGCCGCGATCCCGATCAGCAGGATCACCGCCAGCATCTCGAACAGGGTGAAGCCGCGCGCGCGCATGCGGGTGCCGTTACTGCCAGTTGCCGACGTCGGCCGAGTAGCCCTCGCCGCCCGCCTTGCCGTCCTGCCCGTAAAACACCAGGTCGAAGCTGCCGTGCTCGCCCGGGTAGCGGTACCCGAACGGATGACCCCACGGGTCCTTCAGGTCCGACGGCTTCGCGTACGGGCCCTGCCAGCTGGCCGCGTCGGCCGGCTTGACCATCAGGTCGTCCAGCGCCGCCGGCGGCGTGCCGTTGTCCAGCGCGTAGTTCTCGATCTTCTGCCCCAGCGTGGTCAGCTGCGCCTTGCCCGCCCCGTACTTGCCCTTGTCCACGTTCTTGCCCACCTGGGTCACCACGATCGCCCCGATGATCCCGATCAGCACGATCACGGCGAGCATTTCCAGCAGCGTGAAGCCGCGGGCCAGTCGGGTACGGTAGGTCGGTTGCGCGCGCATGGGATCTCCTTGAAAAGCGATTAGTTGATGTTGCTGGTCAGGCTCAGCAACGGAAGCAGGATCGCGGCCATGATGATCGCGACCATCACGGTCATGACGATGGTCAGCGCCGGCACCAGCGCGGCCAGCAAGCGGTCGATCGCCCGCTTGGCTTCCACGTCGAAGGTGTCGGCCACCTTCAGCAGCATGCTGTCCAGCGCCCCGGCTTCCTCGCCGACCTGGACCATCTGCAGGGCCAGCCGCGGGAAGCGCTCGGCCTGGGCCAGGGCCACGCCCAGTCCGGCGCCGCCCTTGACCTGCTCGGCGGCCTGGGCCAGCGCCGCGTCCAGCGCGCGGTTGCCGGTGACCTGGCGGGCGATGGTCAGCGCCGACAGCAGCGGCACGCCGTTCTTCAATAAGGTGCCGATGGTCCGCGCGATCCGCGCGGTCTCCACCTTCAGCAGCAACGGCCCGGCCACGCGCATGGTCAGCAGGCGCGCGTGGAAGGCCCGCTTCGTGTCCGGGTCGCGCAGGCGCAGGCGCACGAACACCGCCGTGCCGACCAGCAGCCCGAGCATCGCCCACCACCAGTCGCTGATCGCCGTGCCCAGCGCGAGCACCGCCGAGGTGATCCACGGCACCGGCACCTGCATGTCGGCGAAGATCGGCACGAACTGCGGGACCACGTAGGCCAGCAGCAGAACCAGCGAGCCGAGCACGCCGACCATCAGGAAGGCCGGGTAGATCAGCGCGTTGACGATGCTCCCGCGCAGCGCCTGCGAACGTTCCAGGTACTCGGCCAGCCGGCGTAAGGTCTCGTCCAGCGAGCCGCCCGCTTCGCCGGCGCGGACCAGACTGACGTACAGCCGCGGGAACACCCCGTGCTCTTCGTCCAGCGCCTGCGACAGCGTGGTCCCGCCGCGGACCCGGTCGCGGATCCGCTCCACCAGGTGTTTGGCCCGCTCGCCCTCGGGCAGGTCGAGCAGGATCCCCAGCGCCCGGTCCAGCGGCTGTCCGGCACCGAGCAGGGTCGCCAGCTGGTGGGTGAACTGGGCCAGCTGGTCGCCGGTGAACGGCCCCTTGCGGAACAGCCCGGCCAG
>NZ_SMCS01000017.1 GCF_004342265.1 Luteibacter rhizovicinus | reverse complement strand
GCCACCACCGGCTTCGGCTTGGCCAGCCCCTGCGGGCGGACGAACTGGCCGCTGCCGGTGACGATCTCCGGCGCCACCGCCACCCCGCCGTTACGTGGCGGATTGACCGGGCCCACCGCCAGCGACGGCGGCACCGGCTGCTCCGTCCCGGCGATCGCTTCGCGCTGCAAGGAACCATCGTCACGTGGTTGCGGCAGGGTCGAGCATCCGGTCAGGACGACAAGAAGCGTCGTCGCGCCGATCAGCGGAAACCTGGACATGGATCAACGCACTCCTGGGTCGGTCGGTGGCACAGCCGTGGTGGCGGGCTGCGGAAGCGCAGCCCGTACTGGCGTGTTTGGCGGAACGGCGGCGGGCGCATTCGCCATCCTGACTGGCGCCGCCGTTTTCATGGTCAGACGTCGACGTTCGCCATCGCGTTCGATCGTTACGCCACGCGATGCCACTTCGCGCAGCGTCCAGCGATCGCCCGGCAACGCAGCGCCTTCGCGCAGACGAACCTGGTTTTTTCCGTCTTTATCGCGCAGCAATGCCATGCGCAAACCGGGCGTGACGATAACGCCGGTGAGTTCGAGATTGCCGATCGATCCATCCGGCGCGTCACTGACGGCGGCGCGCATCGGCGAACGATCCTGCGTAAATAGCGGATGGCGCCAGATAGCGGCGTACGCTTCCAGCGGCGACTCCTTCGTTTCCGCCGGACGCACGGAAGCCGCTATCGTGGCGACAGGCGACGCATCGGCGGCGTCCCAGTGCAAACGACGTCCGGCACCAGCGAATACCGTCGCAACCGCCGTTGCACACAGCAGGCAAACGCATCCGAGCACGACCGTCGAACGCCGAAGGCCGCCTGTATTCATCGCCGCACCGCTTCGTGCGCGGGCGCCGGCGCGGGCGCGGGCGCCGGACGAAGGTAACCGGCGACGCTGAACTGCACGTCCAGCGGCGCATCCACATCGGCGGGCTTCGCCATGGGCGTGCGCCCCACATTGAAGTCCTCGACGAACAACGAGGGACGCGACGTGGCGATGCCGTGCAATACCGCCGTCAGCGGCTCGATGAAACAGCGCAGGGTCATGTTCACGACCACCTTCCGGTAAGGCTCGCCCGGCTTCGCCTGCACAGGTACGGGCATCTTCTGCACGACTTCGCACGGACCGCTCTTCGCCTGATTGCCGACCAGGTCGACCATCCGCTGCATGAGATCGGCGGCGGCGGCATTCGTATCGTCCTGCGCGAGGAACGCGCCGCTGGCCGAGTCGTGCGCCGCCTGTGCCTGAAGCTGTTTTTGCAGTAGCGGGCGCGAAGCGACGACATGCGCATAGCGCGCCCGATCGTCGCGCAGGGCGTCCATATCGTCCGCGATACGCGTCAATGGGGCGACGAACGGGATATGAATAAGAAGCACGTAGATCGATGCCAGCAGCGCGATCGACACGGCCATCGCGCCCATACGGGAATCAGCGGGACGCAGGCGCATGCCCGGCCTCCTTTGCCTTGCGCACGTGCGCGACCATATAGAAGCGCTCTTTGCTCGTGGTGGGATCGGTCTGAATGCTGCCCTGAAAACTTGGCTCGCCAAGCGTGTCCGCGCCCTTGAGCGCATCGACCAGTCGCGCCGCCTGCGGACTCTGCCCCTGCCAGCCCACGGTGCCGTCGGCGGCGATCGTCACGCGTTCGACCGACGTATCGTCGGGCAGGCGTTGCGTCAGCTCGGCGAGCACGGCGAGCACCGGCGCCGAGGCACTCTTGCGCGCGGCGAAAAAGCCATCGGCACCCGCACCATCGTTCAATTGCTTGCGCAAGGCCTCGACGCTCTTCGTCTCGACGCGCAACGCTGCCACTTCGGCACGCATGCGAATCAGTGCGTCATCGCGATTGTGCACGTAGCCGACCATCGCCGCGAAAGCGAGGACGGTAGCGACACCCGCGAGCGCGAAGTTCAATCGTCCGCGCCCCTTCCTGCGAACACGTCTCCCGGACGGCGGCAACAGATTCAGGCCGGTAGCGATATCTGGCTTCGTGCCGCACATCGCATCCAGCGCGATACCGGCTTCGCCAGACTGGCGAAGCACCTCATCGATCGTCGCGAGGGGAACCACCAGCAACTCCGCGACGAACCGTCCCTCCGGTGCCGGCTCGCGCAGCGCGCGTACGTCGTAGCGCACCTGATCGGCCCGGAATGGGGTGTGCCTGTCCAGTTCGTAGGCAGCGACGCGGTGCAAGCTGTCGCGCGCCGCAAGCGGAAGTACCAGACGACGTCGCAACACGACGGACGACGGAAGCAACAACACAACCCATGTTTCGGGGTCGCGGGAAAAAACATATTGCTTCGACGCAACGGCTTCGTCGCCGACGAACGTCCCCTCTTCACGCTCCGTACTGCCGACAGACCAGCCATTCGCCACGCGCTCGATCGTCGTCCATGTCCGCACTGGAAACAGCGACGCGCGCCAACGGCGCGGCACGAAGGTACGCAGCTCGCCGAGCCACCAGCCAAGGAATGCGTCCATGGCGCGATGCAGGCGGAGCAACACGACGGAAGACACCTGCAAATTCATGCGACGCGCAGTCCCTTGGTTGGCGAACCCGCACTGTTAGCATCGACAGATGACAGGACGACGCGAGACGAACACGCGTCGTATATGACGGATCGGTGCGATGCGATATGCATCACGATCGCGCGCCGTTGTGCCAGCGAAGAATCGTGTAAAGCGACATGCGGGGATCGCGCACAGCGTTTATCTGGTCGAAGCGCACCGTCACGAGAACCGTTGCACGGATACCGCCCTCATCGCGCCCTTCCGATACGATCGTGACCGCGTTCGCGCCATTGGTGCCGCCCACCGCCACACCGCCCGGAAACGGAGGCAACGGCGATCCGGGCGGTGTCGCGTCGCGCGTGGCGGCATATTGCGTCGCCTTGGCCATATCCATCCCCGGCAGGGATGCGAGTGCGAGCACCGGGGCGAATTCGGCCTCGGGACTGGTCCGCTGCGACCACAATGTGATCGCAGGTTCGACACGGGCGTATACCGCCGCGTCCATACCCAGCACGGCCTGGAGTTCGTCCAGCGAGGGAAACTGCGCCCGGCGAGGGCCGTAAGTCAGTCCGGCGTCCGCATACCGCCGACGTGCGACGGCGTCGTCGACGGCGCTCGTCGTACGCCACTCGACGACACGGGCCGCGATCGCAGTCGCGCGATCCTGTGTCACACCAGCGGCAATGAACAACGCCCTCAGCACGGACTCGTCCGCCGAGTTGAGATCGACCTTCCCCGCCTCGTCGTTGACCGTCACCGTCACCTTCGCGCGATCGAGCGCGAATTCGAAAGGACGTCCATCGCCTATCCATCTGCCCGGCGTTTCGACGGTTTCCGTCCCTTCGGGCCATTCCTGTCTGCGCGCATAGACATCGTGGATCGCGCGCATGACGCCGGCTTCCGCCGCATAGCGCGCACGTAGTTGTGCTGTCTGGTAACGCGTCTGCTCGCCTTCGATGCGCGACAACGACGCATAACCGCCCACCAGAATGGCCAGCAGCGTACATGCCCACAGCACGACCAGCAGTGCGACACCGCGCTCTCTCACCGTATTCATGGCGTGCGCGCCGGTAGCAGGCTGCGTCCAATGCCGCGGGCATTGATCGCCGTGTCTCCCTCGCGCGTCGCGACGACGAGCAACGGCCATGCCGCCACGCCTTCGTCCGGCACGATTTCGATGCTCACCGCCTTGGGCAGTTCGGCGGCACCGGTCCGGCGATCTACCCAGCCGCTGCTCAAGGCGTAGCGGAAACGAACGGAACGTATGCGCGCGATCAGGACTTCCGGCGGCGCATCGGCGATGGAACCGGCGCTCAACGGCAGCGCGGAGAATGCGACTTTCAGACTGTGCGTGCCGTCGGCTTCGTCGACGATCCGTACGGTCTGCACCTGCGGCCCGAGTTTGCCGAGATAGCCGGGAAGCGGTGCGACGAAACGGAATCCCTTGTCGTCTCCGTCGAAGACGACCGGGTTGCCTCTGCCATCGACTTTCCACGGCAGCGCCGTCGCCTCGGCCAACTCGCGTCGCAGAAATTCGCGTGCACCGCGAATCTCGTCAAGCCGCTCGATGGCAGCCGATCCACGGGATACGCTGAACGTCGCTGAGCGCACGCCGGAATACACGCCAAGCAGCAGCAACGCCAACAGGGCGAGCGCCGCCAGCACTTCCAGCAAGCTGAATCCGCCGGCGCGCGTCACGACGATGGCTCCATCGATCGCGCATGCGGTTCGTCCTGAACGCGCAACGTCGTGAAATGCGCCTTGCGATCCGTCACGCCTTCGCGCCAGAGCACGTCGAGTTCCAGGCGATACAGATGCAGTTCCGAGCGCGCCTGCGTACCGTCGACGACCGGCGCAATGGTCATGCTCCAGCGATACGTATCGTCGAAGCGCCCCTCGCTCGTCCCCGCAACCAGCGGCGCAACGTAGCCGACGGATTCCATCTTCGTATCCGCCCACATCGTCGAGCGACTCAACGTCGTGGATCGCGACGTCAGATGCATCGAAGCGCCCGCCACCTGCATCACCGCGCCGAATGCGATCGCCAGCAACAGCAATGCCGCGATCACTTCCAGCAAGCTAAAACCACGCGACGGCGTCACGACCGTCCGTCCGTCACGACGACACTAACGGCCCCGGTCAGCCACCCGACATTGACGTGCCACTCGCGTGTGCCCCGTCCCAGCGTCACCCGCCCGCCGGTCGAGCTGCCGTCGGGGAAGAAGCGGATCCGCCCGGTGGTCGCGTTCACCCGGTCTTCCTGCGCGC
>NZ_SMCS01000016.1:0-2500 GCF_004342265.1 Luteibacter rhizovicinus | reverse complement strand
CTCGTGCGAACACTGTTGGGGGTAGAGCACTGTTATGGCTAGGGGGTCATTGAGACTTACCAAACCATGGCAAACTCCGAATACCAACACGTGATACACGGGAGACACACGGCGGGTGCTAACGTCCGTCGTGAAAAGGGAAACAACCCAGACCCGCAGCTAAGGTCCCCAAGTTATAGCTAAGTGGAAAACGATGTGGAAAGGCATAGACAGCCAGGAGGTTGGCTTAGAAGCAGCCATCCTTTAAAGAAAGCGTAATAGCTCACTGGTCGAGTCGGTCTGCGCGGAAGATTTAACGGGGCTAAGCTATACACCGAAGCTCGGGGTGCACAACTTTTAAGATGTGCGCGGTAGAGGAGCGTTCCGTAGGCCTGTGAAGGTGGATTGTAAAGTCTGCTGGAGGTATCGGAAGTGCGAATGCTGACATGAGTAACGATAAGGGGGGTGAAAAGCCCCCCCGCCGAAAGCCCAAGGTTTCCTCGCGCAACGTTCATCGGCGCAGGGTGAGTCGGCCCCTAAGGCGAGGCAGAAATGCGTAGTCGATGGGAAGCAGGTTAATATTCCTGCACTTTTCTATAGTGCGATGTGGGGACGGAGAAGGTTAGGTCTACCAGGCGTTGGTTGTCCTGGGGAAAGGCGGTAGGCATGTATCTTAGGCAAATCCGGGATACTTTATGCCGAGCACCGAGACGAGTCCTATGAGGACGAAGTGACTGACACCACGCTTCCAGGAAAAGCCACTAAGCTTCAGCTATAGAAAAACCGTACCGCAAACCGACACAGGTAGGCAGGGTGAGAATCCCAAGGCGCTTGAGAGAACTCGGGTGAAGGAACTAGGCAAAATGGCACCGTAACTTCGGGAGAAGGTGCGCCTCTTGGTGTGGTCACGTGCGTGACTGAGCATCGAGGGGTCGCAGTAACCTGGCCGCTGCGACTGTTTATCAAAAACACAGCACTCTGCAAACACGAAAGTGGACGTATAGGGTGTGACGCCTGCCCGGTGCTGGAAGGTTAATTGATGGGGTCAGCCGCAAGGCGAAGCTCTTGATCGAAGCCCCAGTAAACGGCGGCCGTAACTATAACGGTCCTAAGGTAGCGAAATTCCTTGTCGGGTAAGTTCCGACCTGCACGAATGGCGTAACGACAGCGGCGCTGTCTCCACCCGAGACTCAGTGAAATTGAAATCGCTGTGAAGATGCAGCGTTCCCGCGGCAAGACGGAAAGACCCCGTGAACCTTTACTATAGCTTTACATTGAACGTTGAGTTCTTCTGTGTAGGATAGGTGGGAGGCTATGAAACCCGGACGCTAGTTCGGGTGGAGCCATCCTTGAAATACCACCCTGAAGTGCTTGACGTTCTAACCTAGGTCCGTAATCCGGATCGGGGACCATGTATGGTGGGTAGTTTGACTGGGGCGGTCTCCTCCCAAAGAGTAACGGAGGAGCACGAAGGTACGCTCAGCGCGGTCGGACATCGCGCACTGTGTGCAAAGGCATAAGCGTGCTTGACTGCGAGATCGACGGATCAAGCAGGTACGAAAGTAGGTCTTAGTGATCCGGTGGTTCTGTATGGAAGGGCCATCGCTCAACGGATAAAAGGTACTCCGGGGATAACAGGCTGATACCGCCCAAGAGTTCATATCGACGGCGGTGTTTGGCACCTCGATGTCGGCTCATCACATCCTGGGGCTGTAGCCGGTCCCAAGGGTATGGCTGTTCGCCATTTAAAGTGGTACGCGAGCTGGGTTCAGAACGTCGTGAGACAGTTCGGTCCCTATCTGTCGTGGGCGTTGGAGATTTGAGGGGGGCTGCTCCTAGTACGAGAGGACCGGAGTGGACGTTCCGCTGGTGTTCGGGTTGTCATGCCCATGGCATTGCCCGGTAGCTACGAACGGAAGTGATAACCGCTGAAAGCATCTAAGCGGGAAGCACGCCCCAAGATGAGATCTCCCGAGAGCTTGACTCTCCTAAAGGCACCATCAAGACTAGGTGGTTGATAGGCACGGTGTGGAAGTGCAGCAATGCATTGAGCTTACGTGTACTAATGAGCCGTGAGGCTTGACCATATAACCCCAAGACGCTTCGTTCGTCTGACGCTTATCCCGAGATATTTCACCTCGACGCTTGTCACTCGTTTACACCCTATGTGGAGCCGGCGCTTACGCGCTGCTCCCACCCCTTCCCTGGCGGCCATAGCGGCGTGGTACCACCTGATCCCATCCCGAACTCAGCAGTGAAACGCGCATGCGCCGATGGTAGTGTGGCTTAAGCCATGCAAGAGTAGGTCACCGCCAGGGGCTTTATCCTGAAATACCCGCTACGAGTCATCGTGGCGGGTTTTTCTTTGCCTGCGTTTCCATCGGAAACGACCCGCAACAGGTCACCGCCAGGGGCTTTATCTAGAAGGCCTCCCCAATCGGGGAGGCCTTCGTCTTTGCGGCTGTTGCCGGTGCGCGCATCGCGCGCGACCCGCAACAGGTCACCGCCAGGGGCTTTATCC
>NZ_SMCS01000015.1 GCF_004342265.1 Luteibacter rhizovicinus | reverse complement strand
CAGCAGGAACTCGCACCGTGGCCGCGTCCGATGCTGGACCGGCGGGAATTGCCGAGAATCGCGGGCATTTCGTCGTTCGGTGCGGGCGGTGCGAATGCACATGTGGTGATCGAGGAGTACGTTCCGCCAGTCGTGCCACATGCGGCGAGCGGTCCGGCGCTGATCGTGTTGTCGGCACGCCATGAAGACCGGCTCCGCGAACAGGTGCAGTTGTTGCTGGCAGCTATCGCATCGAATGCGGATATCGCACTGGCCGATCTGGCGTACACGCTGCAAGTCGGGCGAGAAGCCATGGAAGAGCGGCTCGGGCTGGTAGTCAACTCGCTATCCGAACTGCGCGAGAAGCTGGGCGCCTATGCCGCCGGCGAGACCGTCATCGACGAGTTGTATCGCGGCCAGGTCAAGCGGAACAAAGACGCATTGGCCGCCCTGGCCGGTGACGACGACATGGGTACCATCGTCGAGGCATGGATCGCCAAGGGCAAGTTCGGCAAGCTGCTCGACCTGTGGGTCAAGGGCCTCGCCTTCGACTGGCAGCGTCTGTACGGTGCCAACCGGCCACGTCGCATCAGTCTGCCGACCTATCCGTTTGCCCGCGAGCGCTATTGGATACAGACCGGCACGGTGCAGCCGGCCATCTCCTCCGGCGCCGCAGCGACATTGCATCCGCTGCTACATCGCAATACCTCGGACGTCGCCGGGCTGCGCTTCAGCACGCACTTCAGCGGGGAAGAATTCTTCCTCGCCGATCACGTGGTGCAAGGTGCGCGGGTTCTGCCGGGTGTCGCACAGCTGGAGATGGCGCGCAGCGCCGCCAGCGAAGCGATCGAAGACGATTGCCAACTGCAGCTGAAAAACATCGCATGGATGCGCCCCGTCACGGTAGACGCGGACGGGGTCGACCTGCATATCGCGCTCTATCCCGAAGAAACCGGCGATCTCAGCTTCGAAATTTATAGCGAAGGCGATAATGGCGAAGTCGTAACGTATAGCCAGGGTTCGGTGATCGCTATCGCGGATGCGGACTCCGGTACCGCGGTAGTGCACGACCTGTCCGCCTTACGTAAAGAATGCACCGCATCTCATCTGAGTGCGGCGCAATGCTACGCCCGCTTCGAACAGATGGGTTTGCACTATGGCCCGGGATTCCAGGGCCTGAGCGAACTGTTCGTAGGGTCGCAGCAAGTCCTGGCGCGTGTCACGTTACCCACATCTGTGCAGATGGACGGCTACGTGCTTCACCCCAGCCTGCTGGATGCGGCGTTGCAAGCAACGCTGGGCCTGCAAATGAGTACGGCGGCGGAGGCGGGCAGGGCGACGCTGATGTTGCCTTTTGCACTGGGTGCCCTCGAAGTGCTCGGACCATGCACGGCTGCCATGTGGGCCGTCGTGCGGCACAGCGCCGGTAGCCAGACGGGCGACGCGGTGCAGCGGCTCGACGTTGACCTGTGCGACGAGCTCGGTGCGGTATGCGTGCGCTTCACGCAGTTCAGTCTGAGGCCGATGACAGCGAACGCGGCGCACAGCAAACCGATCCAGACCCTGCTCTTGCAACCGACATGGACGACGCAGCCGGCGTTGGCGGCGACAGGCGATGCGTTTGCGAAGCACGTCGTCTTGTTGTGCGGCGTGGATGCGGTCGACCTGGAACCTCACCTGCCCGACGCAATCTGCCTCGAACCAGCCAACGGCAACGATGTTGCCCATCGCTTTGAAGCGGCCGCTGGCATGCTTCTGGAACAGATCCAGTCGCTGGGCAGTCAGAGCGGTAGGCACCTGATCCAGGTGGTCGTGCCCAGTCACGGCATGGGCCAGACCATGGTCGGACTGGGCGGCATGCTGCGCACGGCGCAACTGGAAAATCCGCGCATCGTCGGTCAGGTCATCCGCGTCGAAAGCGGTCAGGACATCGTGCAGGCGTTGCTGGAAAACCGCGATGGAAACGCGCAGCAAGTACGTTACGTCGACGGCGAGCGCCAGATCGGCGGCTGGGCCGAACGCCCGTCGACACCTGAAGCCGCCTCGCCGTGGAAAGCGCATGGCGTGTACCTGATCACCGGTGGGGCAGGCGGACTCGGTTTGATCTTCGCACGCGAAATCGCGAGTCAAGCCCGGAACGCCGTGCTGATCCTGACTGGCCGATCGGCACCGAACGAAGGCATTCAGGCCAACATCCGCCACCTGGAAACCCTCGGTGCCGTCGTGCGCTACCACGCGGTCGACGTCACCGATGCCGTTGCCCTGACGCAACTGGTGCACAGCATTCCGGAAGAGTTCGAAAGTCTCGACGGCATCATCCATAGCGCCGGCGTGGTACGCGACAGCTTCATCGCCAAGAAGACCCGGCAACAACTGCACGACGTCCTCAGCGCCAAGGTGGCCGGTACGCTGAATCTCGACGAAGCCAGCCGCGACATGACGCTCGACTGCTTCATCTGCTTCTCGTCCATCGCCGGCGCGGTGGGAAATGTGGGGCAGGCCGACTATGCGGCGGCCAATGCGTTCATGGATGCGTTCGCGCACCATCGCGCCGAACTCGTGGCACGAGGACAGCGCCACGGGCACACGCTGTCGGTGAACTGGCCGTTGTGGGACGAAGGCGGCATGCAGGCGGATGCCGCGACGCGCACGATGTTGATCCAGCAACTGGGTATGCATGCGCTGGCCACCGATAGCGGTGTATTGGCTCTGCGACAGGCGCTGGCGAGTGGGCTGAATCAGCTGTTGGTCGTGGCGGGCGACGCGGCTCGCATCCGGCAGGTACTGCTGGGCAAATCGCAGGAAACAGTCGCGACGTTACCGTCGACGGCAACCAACGACAGCGGTGCGAAGACACACCAGGACGACCACGCGTTACAGGATCTGGTGAAACGGACACTGATGGGAATAGTGTCGTCACTGATCAAGGTGAAGCCGGAGGACATCGACGGCGAGACGGCCTTGAGCGAGTACGGTTTCGATTCGATCTCGCTGACCGAATTCGGCAATGCGTTGAATCAGCACTACCGGCTCGAACTGAAGCCAACGATCTTTTTCGAATATCCGACACTCGACGGTCTGGCCGGCCATCTGGTGCGCGAGTACCCGACGGCGCTGGCACCTCAGCAGGCGGTAACGAACAGCACGACGGCAGCACATGCAGCGGCGGCCGTTGCGGCGCCGATGCCGGCGTTCGAACGTATCCGCTCACGCGGGCGGCGGCGTTTCGGCACGCCTATGGTGGCGCCGGCTGCGAGCCGGACTCAGGCGGTCAACGAACCGATCGCGATCGTCGGCATGAGCGGTCAGTTCCCGCAGGCGCGGGACATCGATGCTTTCTGGCGCAATCTGCGCGACGGCAAGGATTGCATCGGCGAAATTCCGCCCGAGCGCGGCGACTGGCAGGCCTGGTACGGCGACCGGGCACCGGAAGAGAACAAGACCGACATCACGTGGGGCGGCTTCATCGACGGGGTGGACGAATTCGACCCGATGTTCTTTGGCATCTCGCCCAAGGAAGCGGAGCTGATGGACCCGCAGCAGCGCCTGATGATGACCCATGTCTGGAAGGCGCTGGAAGATGCCGGTTATGCAGGACCGGCGCTTTCGGGTAGCGATACGGCCATCTATGTCGGCACCATGGCTAGTGGGTACGGCAACCTGATCAGTCGGGCCAGGGCGGCGATCGAAGGGTATTCCTCGACCGGGGCGGTCGCTTCGGTCGGGCCCAACCGGATGAGTTATTTCCTCAATTTCCACGGCCCGAGCGAGCCGGTGGAAACGGCCTGCTCCAGCTCGCTGGTTGCGCTGCGGCGGGCGATCCTCGCGATCGAGCGGGGTGACTGCGGCATGGCTATCGCCGGTGGCGTGAACACCATCGTCAACCCCGAGCTGCACATCAGTTTCAACAAGGCCGGGATGTTGAGCGAGGACGGTCGCTGCAAGACCTTCTCGAGCGAGGCCAACGGCTATGTACGCGGCGAAGGCGTCGCGATGCTGGTGTTGAAGACGTTGTCCGCCGCCGAGCGCGATGGCGACCATATCTACGGTCTGGTGCGTGGTACGGCGGAGAATCATGGTGGTCGCGCCAACTCCCTGACCGCGCCCAATCCGAAGGCGCAGGCCGCAGTGGTCCGAAAGGCTCACCAGCAAGCGGGTATCGATCCGCGCACCGTGACTTATATCGAGGCTCACGGCACCGGTACGCCGCTGGGGGATCCGGTGGAGATCAATGGCCTGAAGGCCGCGTTCAAGGAGCTGTACGCGGCGACGGGCGAGAGCGACATCGTGGCACCGCACTGCGGGCTGGGCTCGGTCAAGACCAATATCGGCCATCTCGAACTGGCGGCCGGCGTCGCAGGCGTCGTCAAAATCTTGCTGCAGATGAAGCACAAGACGCTGGTGAAGAGTCTGCATAGCGACACCCTCAATCCGTACATCGACTTGAACGGCAGTCCGTTCTATGTGGTGCAGGAAGCACGCGAATGGGCGGCGGTATGCGATGCGCGCGGACAGACTCTGCCGCGCCGCGCCGGAGTGAGCTCGTTCGGTTTCGGCGGAGTGAATGCGCATGTCGTGCTGGAGGAATACATTCCGTCGGCGGTAACGACTCCTGTCGCGAACGGTCCGGTTGTAGTGGTGCTGTCGGCGCGCAATGAGGAACGGCTGCGCGAACAAGTGCAATCGCTGCTGACGTTCATCGATTCGTCGCAAGCGGAGACGGAGATCGAACTGACCGATCTTGCCTATACGCTTCAGGTCGGACGCGAAGCGATGGAGGAGCGGCTGGGTCTCGTGGTCGGCTCCCTCGCCGAACTGCGCGACAAGCTGACGCGCTTCCTCGCGGGCGACAGCATGGACGAGTTCTATCGCGGACAGGTCAGGCGCAACAAAGACGCGATGGCCACGTTCTCCGCCGATGAAGACATGGCCCAGACCGTCCGGAGCTGGGTCGAAAAAGGGAAGTTCGGCAAGCTGCTCGATCTGTGGGTAAAGGGATACGGTCTCGACTGGACCAGCCTATACGCCAACCACAAGCCTCGCCGCATCAGTTTGCCGACGTATTCCTTTGCACGGGAAAGTTACTGGGTACCGATCGGGGATACCCATCTGCCAGCGACATCCCGTGTGGACGCCGTGCTGCATCCGCTGATACAGCGCAATTCGTCGAACTTGTCGGGGCCACGCTTCAGCAGTCGCTTTGGCGGGGACGAATTCTTCCTTGCCGATCATGTGGTGCTGGATAGCCGGATATTGCCGGGCGTAGCCCAACTCGAAATGGCACGCTTTGCGGCGAACGAAGCGATGGACGGCACCGGCAAGCTGCATCTGAAGGACGTCGTATGGTCACGCCCCGTGGTCGTCGGCAGCGAGGGCGTGGAGTTGCATGTTTCGCTGTATCCGGAAGACAACGGGGACATCGGCTATCAGATTCATTCCGGAGTCGCAGACGGTGAGATCGTCTATGGCCGCGGCGTGGTGACGGATGCCGTCGACGATGTCGCTCCGACGAGCCTCGATCTGGCGACCCTGCGTCAGCAATGCACGGAGGCCCATCTCGATGCCGGGCAATGCTATGCGGTCTTCGACAAGCTGGGCTTGCACTATGGAGATGGCTTCCGCGGCTTGAGCGACGTGTTCGTCGGCGAACAAATGACGCTGGCCCGGATAACGCTGCCCGCGTCGGTCCGCGCGTCGAAGGATAGCTATGTGCTGCATCCGAGCCTGCTCGATGCCGCGCTACAGGCATCGATCGGTTTGCAAGTTGGCACAAATGCGGACGGTCCGACCTTGATGCTGCCGTTCTCGTTGGGCGCGCTGGACGTACTCGCTCCCTGCACGGCCAGCATGTGGGCGTTGGTTCGGCCCAGCGTCGACCGTGCAGGCAGCGATGCCGTGCAAACGGTCGATATCGATGTGTGCGACGACGACGGCGTGCCGTGCCTGCGATTCAGGCGGCTTGGTCTGAGGGTGTTGACTCCCCCGTTCACGGGTGGTTTTTCCCGCGATGCGAACGCCGTAGACGCGATAAGCCAAGGAAAGGACTACCCGGTGAATGATTCAGTACCACTGCCGCCGAAGGAAGAGGCTGTCGCGCTGATCGCTAACGATGCGTCGGACGATGACGTGTTGAACGATATCCGGGAACGAGCCACCCGCTACTTCGTACGTTTCCTGTCGACGACGCTGAAGCTGCCGACCCACAGGATCGATCCACGGGCGCAGATGGAAACCTATGGCATCGATTCCCTCCTGGTGCTCGACCTCACACGCGCTCTGGAGAAGCAATTCGGTCCACTGCCAAAAACGCTGTTCTTCGAATATCAGACCATTGCCGCATTGAGCGGATATTTCGTGCAGCATCATCATGCCGCTATGGCTGCGTTGCTGGGTGAAAGCCGCGCCGTCGCGGCCGCGGTGTCCGTGCCTTCGGCGACCAAGGTCGATAAGCCTGCTTCCGTATCGATGAGCCGCCGGTCGCGCTATGAGACGCACAAGCGGATCGGCAAGGCTGCCGGTGGCGACGTCGGTGAAATTGCCATCATTGGTGTCGCCGGCCGCTATCCGCAGGCAGGCAATCTCGAACAGTTCTGGGCCAATCTGAGCCAGGGCAAGGACAGCATCACCGAGATTCCATCGGATCGTTGGGATCACACGCTTTACTACGACGAAGACCGCACCAAACCCGGCAAGACCTATGGGAAATGGGGCGGTTTCATCGATGGCGTCGACCTGTTCGACCCGCTGTTCTTCAACATCTCGCCACGCGAAGCGGAGTTGATGGACCCGCAGGAACGGCTGTTCCTCGAATGCGTGCACGGCACGCTGGAAGACGCGGGCTACACCCGCGACAACGTGGCCGAGGACAGCAACGTCGGTGTATTCGTCGGCGTGATGTACGAGGAATATCAACTGTACGGTGCCCAGGAACAGGCAAGAGGACGGGCAATTGCCGTACCGGGTCATCCGGCCTCGATCGCGAACCGGATTTCGTATTTCTGCAATTTCAACGGTCCGAGCATGGCGCTGGACACCATGTGCTCGTCGTCGCTGACGGCGATCCACCTCGCTTGCCAGAGTCTG
>NZ_SMCS01000014.1 GCF_004342265.1 Luteibacter rhizovicinus | reverse complement strand
CAGGTCATGGGAGCGATCCTCAGCGGCTGCGATGACCCGCCGAGGTGTACACCATGTCCCCGCACACCTGTGCGCTATGTCCCCGGTCCATACACCTGCGCAGGAGCGACGGTGAGGGATAAACAACGGCGAGGGGTTTGATGGTTTCCAGCGATAGCTGGATTAAATACCGCGCGTAGCGAAACCGCCCTCAGCCAGCCACGCTCTTTCGCGCGGCCGGCTTCCGCTTAGCCAGGCGGGCACGTTCCATGGACTGGACCTTATGCGCGTTCAATATGCCGGCAAGCAATCCCGGGAAGCGCTGCTCGATTTCCGGGCAGCGGCTGGTATTGCGCATTTCCACGCCGTGCCGCTCGCTACGGATCAATCCGGCTTCCCGAAGTGCACGGAAATGCTGTGAAAGCGTGGACTTGGGGATCGGACGGTCGATGACCTGCTGCAAGTTGGAGCAATTGAAGGTGCAATCCGAGCCCCCTAGCGCCAATGCCACGTAGATCGCGGCACGCACGGGATCGGACAGCGCATGGAGGATGCCCTCCACGGTGATGTCTTCGATCGACGGGTGAATCAGGGGTCTCATGACATTTACTTTACCAGCCCTTGACTCTTAGTTCCATAGTTCATATGTTGCGAACTATAGTAGTGCCGAACTTCGCAACAACCACCCCACCAGGACACGTCATGAGCAAGCTCACAGGTAAAGTCGCCCTCGTTACCGGTGCCTCCAAAGGCATCGGCGCCGCCATCGCCAAGGCTCTGGCCGCCGAAGGCGCGTCGGTCGTCGTCAATTACGCGTCCAGCAAGGCGGGCGCCGACACGGTCGTCGCCGAGATCGCCGCAGCTGGCGGCAAGGCGGTCGCCGCACGCGGCGACGTATCGAAGGCAGCCGACGCCCAGGCTATCGTCGCCGCGGCGATCGAGAACTTCGGCAAGCTGGATATTCTCGTCAACAACTCGGGTGTCTACGAGTTCGGCGCCATCGAGGACATCACCGAAGAACACTTCCACCGGCAGTTCAACATCAATGTCCTCGGACTGTTGCTGACGACCCAGGCGGCCGCCAAGCACCTTGGCGAAGGCTCCAGCGTCATAAATATCGGCTCGGTCGTTTCTCGTGTCACGCCCCCGGGAAGCTCGGTGTACTCGGGCACCAAGGGTGCCGTGGACGCCATCACCGGCGTGCTGTCGCGTGAACTGGGTGCGCGCAAAATTCGCGTCAATGCGCTGAATCCGGGCATGATCGAAACGGAGGGTACGCGCACGGCCGGTTTCATCGACTCCGAACTCCAGACCCAGGTTGTTACGCAAACGCCACTGGGCCGTATCGGCCAGCCGAACGACATCGCATCGATCGCCGTGTTCCTGGCCTCGGACGATTCGGGCTGGCTGACCGGCGAGCAGTTGCTGGCGGGCGGCGGCTACCGCTAAGCGAAGTCAGCTATCCCAAGAGGCGCATTCCGGCATCCGGGATGCGCCTCTTTGCCATCAGGTACGGCGCATGTTCGCGCATAGCTCAGCCAACTGCCTGACCGCAGCCTCGGATGCGGGGCGATCGGGCGTGGTATCGCTATTATTGAAGTTGCCGGCGTCGCCCAGAACCTGGACGAGCAAGCCATCGCTGCGCGGCACCATGCTCAGGTGCCGGGTGTTCAGCCCGTAGGTGACTTCGGGCTGCGGGATCAGTCGCGCGGTCTGGCCGCGAACGGGAATGATCGAGTCGTCGTTGAAGAGTGCCCTCGCGCCATAGCCCGTAGCGTTGATCAGCGTGCGTTCGGGCAATTTCAGCAGATCGTCGGAATGCGCGAATTCGCGCACCTCGATCTTGCCGCCGGCCGCCAGGAAATCGGACATCAGCATGCGCGCGTAGGTGCTGATGTTGAACATCAAGGTCGTATAGCGACGCACGTAAGGCTGCGAAAACGGATGACTGCCGGGAGGCAGCTCGACGGAACGCGGCGTGAGATCCCGCACGCTATCGTTGAATTCGCCGTACTCGGGTTCGTCGGAAACCGGGGCATGGGGTTGACCGAATGGCGTATCGGACAACGAATAGCCTTCGATCCATTCGATGGGTTTCCCCGGCAAGCCCAACATGCTCTGGTACATGGCGTACGAGGTACGCGTCATTTCTTCCCAGCGCGCGGCCAGCGCCGGCGCATGTCCGGCATCGCAGATGCGCGAGTCGGGTGTCCATAGCCCGGATGCCCGCATCGAATACACGTTCGGCGGCAAGTCCTTCGCATATATACGTACCGACAGTCCGGCTCGCTGCGCCAGCAACGCCGAGGTAAGACCCAGCGCGCCACAGCCGATCACGCCGATATCGCGCACACCGGTGGTCTGCGCCATTCGCAGCGCCAGCGTGCTCGAACCCCACGACAGGGACCAGCCACTGCCGCCATGTCCGTAGTTGTGCACGATGGTCTTGCGACCCAGTCGCTCCATTTCGATACGCGGGCCAGCCGCGCGGAACGGCCGTGTGCAGACATACACGCCGGTGATCCGGTCGACCTTCGCCTTGATCTGCGCCAGCTCCGCCACTTCCGGTAACAGACGGGCGGCTGGTGGCACGACAGTCGGCGGCGTATTGGCGGATGTCACGGGCTGCTGTGCGCAGGCGGCGAGGCCGGCCGTCGAAGCCATCGCAAGCGTTGTGCCGGCCTGGCGCAGGAATTGGCGTCGTTGCACGATACGCTCCCCGGAAAGTGATCGGTCATTTCTTATCCGATAGCACTTCTGAAATCAAATATCGAAGCCACACACACCTTCTGTAGAAGCGCTCGCGAGCGCTCCTACAGGAAGCAGGCGAAAACGTGGATGCTTTGCCTCAGGCCGGATCCGTCGCGCAGATACCTTTCGTCCGCGACCGCTCTTCCGCCGGTCCGAATGTAATGAAACTCGCCAGAGCCAGTATCCAGGCGCCAATGCCTCCGTAAAGCATCACCCAGCCGAAGCCATGCACCAGCGCGGCATGTGCGACCGCGCCGGAAATGTCAACTGCAGAGCCCGGCGACGCGCCAGCGGCAATCTTCGCGGCGGCGATGCGTAACTGCGACGCATCGACCGCGCCCTGCGCGGCACGCTCCAGATAGTAAAGAATGCCTTCAAGCAGCAGAAATCCCATCAGCGCAATATTTATGGCCAGCGTAATCAACCGGGCGCTCAGGTCGATGCCCGACGCCATACCAGCACGGGCGCTCGGCACCGAGCCGGTCGTCGTGTTCGTAACGGGCGTGTTGGTCATGCCAAGACCGATGCCTGCCAACAGACATCCGGGGAGCATGGTCAGCCAGCTGGCGTGCTCGACGCCGCTGCCAAACTTCATCAATACGAATCCCAGTCCGATGGCGAAAAGGCCGGCGGGAATGACAATGCGTGGCTGGTATCGAAGGGAAAGGCGCTCCGCGAAGGGCGGGATTGCCAGGGTCGGCAATGTATACGCCAACAGCGACAGGCCCGAAGCCACGACGTCGTAACCCAGACCGCTCTGGAAATAAATCGGCAGATAGATCATCAGCGGCCAGAAGCTGAAGTTCATGCCGATGGAACCATACAGGGCACCCGAAAACTGACGGATGCGAAATACGGAAAAATCGAACATGGGATAGGCGCTGTGCTTTTCCGCATAAAGGAAAACGAGAAAGCTTATCGCCGCGACGACGATGCTCACGATCGCCGTGGGGCTCGTAAAACCCAGGTCGGGCCCTTGCGTGATGAAGTACGTAAGGCCGAACACCGCCAGCGACAACGTAACGATGCCCGGCAGGTCCAGTGCTTTCGCATGGGGATCGCGGGACTCGTCCACGCTGCCTGCAATCAGGACCAGCGTGACGACCGTCAACGGTACCTGGATAAGGAACACCCACGTCCAGTTCGACAGAGCCACGATCGCACTGCCGATGATGGGCCCGAAGCCCAGACCCACGCCGAAAATAATTCCCCATATGGCAAACGCCTTGCTACGCCGCGGACCTTCCTGGAACTGATGCGAAAGCGCGGCGATCTGGCAGATCGCCATAAAGCCACCACTCATACCCTGAAGAAAACGGCTGACGATCAGCACGGAGGCATCCCGCGCCAGGCCGCAAATCAGGGACGTGATACCGAACGAGATCACGCTGATAAGCAGGACGCGCTTACGCCCGTAGCGATCGGCTAACGTGCCGGCCGCCATCAACACCGTGGTGCAGGCGATGGTGTAGGCATTCATGATCCACTGCACGCTGCTGAAACCGGCGTGCAACACCTTTTCGACGTTGGGAAGTATGGCCGGCACACTGGAAATCTCCAGGCCGAACATCAGCGCCGCCAGACAGATGGCCAGCAGCGCGACTGAATTTTTTCGTGAGGGGGAAAGAGGCACGACGCGTTCCCATGGGGATGGTGGAGGGCGAGTGTGGACGCGGCGAACTCATGATGGAAATGATTTAATTTTGTGGCAGTCATTAGCGATCTTCATTAGTCTCTGACCATGGACCTCGATCCCGCCCTGCTCCGCGCCTTTGTTGCCGTGAAAGAAGCCGGTGGATTCACTCGTGCCGCCCAGCGCCTGCACCTGACCCAATCCGCGATAAGCCATCAGATCAGGCGGCTTGAGGAACAAGTGGGGCGGCAATTGCTATACCGCACCACGCGCGCACTGACCCTGACGGAAGACGGCGAGGACCTCCTCCAGTACGCGGAAAAAATCCTGCAGACGCTCGACAGCATGGGACAGCGTTTCCGGCCGTCGCCCATCTCGGGCGCCGTTCGCCTCGGCGTTATCGAAAACTTCATGGGCGATCGGTTGCCAACACTGCTGTGCCAGTTCGCCCGCGCGTTTCCCTCCGTGCGGCTCGATGTCAGCGTCGGGATGAATCTGGACCTGATACCCATGATCAAGGCGGGCGAACTCGATCTCGCCGTGGTGATGACGGCAGCCGATGGCGGTGACGGGACACCGCTGCGGCGAACGCAGTTCGTATGGGTAGCAGCGGAATCGTTCGACTCGCCTCCCGGCGCGTCGTTACCGTTCGCATTCTTCCCTGCCCCCTGCATCAACCGGCACGTGGGACTCACCGCTCTGGAAGGAACGTCCGTCGAATGGCACGTCGTCTTCACCTCGCCGAGTCAGCAAGGGATTCGCGCCGCGGTGCTTGCAGGGCTGGCTATCGCGGTACTGACTCGCGACGACGTGGAACCGGGCATGCGCGTCCTCGATGGTTTCTATGGGTTGCCGTCGTTGTCCGATGTGGATTTCACGCTGATATGGAGCACCGGGGGCAAGACACCGGCGGCGGTTGAGTTCGGTAAGTTGATTGTGGATATGGCGGGTTTGCCTGGCGGAGCTGTGGTTCGTTAGGCCCGGATTCCCGCTTCTTCGCTTCGTCGGATATCGCGTTCAAGCGCGCTCCTACAGGTGGTACTCGCTCTGGACCAGACCGCTTGGGTAGTGGCGGGTCGCTACATGGTGGAGGCGGATGTCCTCCGGCAACGCGCCAAAGAGCGGGATGCCGCTACCGATCAGTACGGGTACGCGCGTAATGATCATGCGTCGAATAAGTCCCGCGCGCAGGAACCCCTGGATCGTAACGCCACCGTCGATATAAAGGTGGTGGGCACCGCTGGCGGCGAGCTGCGAAACGATGTCGGCTGGCGTGCCCGCCATTTGTTCGACGACACCGCCCACGACGGCTGAAAAGTCGATGGGGTGGTTGCTCAGGACCACCACGCGCTTATCGCCGTAAGGCCACGCGCCAAAGGTCAACACGATCTCGAAGGTCTTGCGTCCGATGACGATCGCATCGACGCTGGCGATGAACTCGTTATAGCCATGCGGCTCGCCGCCACCTTCCGGCAGCCAGTCGAGCCCGCCATCCGGCCGCGCAATGAAGCCGTCGACGCTGACGCCGATAAAGACAGATGCCGTCATCGCGGAATCCTCGCTACCGATAGACGTGTCTGGTTATATACCCGAAAGGACCGCCCTGTCCGACATTGTCCGACACCTTCAAGGGGCGGCGTACCACGCCCGGCCGCCAATGGTTCGACTACGTCATCCAGTTCGGGCCGGGCAGCATGCTCAAGTTCGGGATAGGGATGGATGACGACGGAAAGATCGCCGGCCTCTCTTTCGGGTAGAACTTATCCGTTACTCAGACATCCGGTTGCGTGACCGCCTCATCTTTCTCAAGTGAGGCATAGCGCTGAACCGACTCGCCATAAATATAGTTGCCGTAGTATTCGCGCCCCCGATCGTCGGGATGCGCGGGAAAATCGATGAACGGCTGCGCGCAGTGAGGGCAAACAAGCGGATTCATATATCGGAAGAGGCCACCACACTCGGAACAGTCCGGCAGATGACTCTCGAAACGGGTGACCGAATCCGGGTCGGCGTGACCAAGCACTGGCGGCGCATCTTCTTCGTTGCTGCTGGCGGTCAACGTATGCGGACCACCGGAGCAATAGAAGTAAACGAGGTTGCCGAATCCCGCATGGAACGATTGCAGGCGAAAGCTCTGACTGCACCCGTCGCAGACACACATCAACGAAACATTCCCGGGAGTCACGTTGCCGGAGAAATGCAGCCCACGATAAAACAGGCCACGTCCCGCCGCATCGCCGGGAAAGCCGGAAGATTCCGGGAGAAGAAACGGCTGAAACCGAAGACCTTTGGCGCCGTTCTTGAAGGCCTCCTGCGGATCGTCGTTTCGTTGCTCCGTAAGAATGCCGTCTGGCTGGACACCGAAGGACGGTCCAACCCGAACCGACATATGGAAGAAGCGAGCCCCCTCGTCGAAGGCGGACGACATGTCGAACGCACGGACATTCCCCTGGCTGTCGACGAACCGAAGCATGTCTTCCCGGTTCCGGAGTTCGACTATGGGCAACTTCTCTACCGGCACTTCGTGGACCCGAACCGCGCAGACTTCGTTTTCACGTATCAAAACGCGAAGCAGCGGAATGTCTTCCGGAGCCTTACCTTTAAACGGCCACATAATTGCTCCCTGACGCCAGGCGCCTTGATCTGGTGATGCGCCTTGCGCACGACTACGCGCTTCGTAAACTGGCGAACGGCGAAATTCTAGCCGTATTCTGCCGTCAATCACCGATGACGAGAAACCCTTTGGCACACATCGCCGCACGATGTAACGCCAGGAAAAACTACCGACCGACCTGCGGAGGCAGGGGCTGACCCATCAGCGATGCCCAATGGCGGTAATCGTCATCCGGCGGATCGATGTCGAACGTCGTCGATGTTTCTACGCGATCGGGGCCTTCCGCGCCGTAAACGAAGGTCAGCCGATGAGTACCTTGGGTCAGATCCTCGAAAGCCGCAACGAGCGTGCCCTTCGCAAGCATCTTGCCGTCGAGATACCAGTCGCATTGTTGGGTATCGTAAGGATTGCCCCCCATATCCAGGCAGCATCCAAGCGCGGAAACAGGCTGGCCGAATGCCACGCGCGTCTGCGGCGCGGGCACAATGATATGCACGGTGGGCGGACGCGCAGGTATGTCGATCCTGGTCACGGACATCTGTGTCGAGCGGACGCCATCGTTCGCTACAAGAAATAACGTGCCCTTCCCCGCTTCCGGCATCAAGGTCGGATCGACCGTATGCGCGTTGCCGGTCAACCCGCGCGCGACGCGAAAGCGACGTCCGCTTTCCATCTCGGCAACGATGTCGTAGGTCATACGGTGTGACGTCTTTCGGCCGTCTCCATCGCTGACGCCGGCATCTTCCAGCGCGCAGGTTGTTTGTTCGCCGTGTTCCCACTGAAGCGTGATACCGCCACTGCCGACCTGACAACGAGGTGCCGTCATGGTCGGTGCATCTCTTGCGATATCGGCGCGATACAGGCGTATTTCGCCCTTGCGCAGTTCATATGCCGAGGCGGAAGGATGCAGCGGAAGCACACCGCGTACGCCAAAATGCAGCGGATCTTCCGCCGTGCCACATCCACGCGGCACCACTGACGGAGCCACACTGAGAAGAACAGCCCCTCCGCGATCCAGTAGTACGAGCTGGAAAGCATCGTCACCTTCGTACCGGCGCCCCGGCTTCGACGATTCATATCCTGGTCGCGAACGGTAGATCATGTTCTCGCTAAGCGTCCCGCTGACGTGCAGATAAGTCATGGCGGCCATGCGGTCGTCCTCAGGTGTTCAGGAAAATACGCATCCAGGTGCTGATGCCCGGACGAACCGGTTGCTGGTACGACATGAGGTCGCCGGCCGGCAGTGAAATCGCCTTGCTGTCCCGCACATCGAATGGCGGTCTGCGCAGGAAGCCGCCGTTGTCCGAGGAATCGAAGGGCCCTTGCACTCCACCAACGGGCAGATTGACGTGATTGAGTCCCAGGCTATGCCCCAACTCATGCGCACCGACCTCCGGACGCGATTCGACGGCCAGCACGGCAATGCTTGGCGTGCCGGATATCCCCTTGGTCGAACCTGTGGCGTCGTTGGCCGGCACGATACCGATCCAGCGAACGCCGCTGGCCTCGTCCGCGTCGTCCCACGCGTCCTCGAGATCGCTGAGAAGGTCTTCCCAACCGCTTCTGTTCGAAAGATCGTAATTGTGCGTGTACCAGCGCGGTGCGGCGATGCCGATATTGGTCAGTGGCGTTGGCAGGAAATCGAGAGCGCGGCGTGCGTAGTCGAGCATGAATTCGTTCGACGGACCTGAGACGTACGCCATGTACAGCGCACGCACCGCAATCCCCGACTTCGCCACCCACGTCCAGTTGAAGGTCTGCCCGATCGATATCTGGCCGCTGGGATCGTTGCAGACTACCTGCACATTCAGCGTATGCGTGCCCGGCGTCAGCCAGGCGGCGGGGATCGTGAAGTTGAGCGTTTCGTTCGTCAGCTGCGCATTCGAAAGCCCGGAGCGGATACCGGCGAAACCGCTATCGGGATTGACGGGCCTGACATTGGTGGGAGACAGCCGATGGCCATCGACCTTCAGCGATCCGGTGATCCTGTCGAGCTTGTTGTCGTACCAACCATGGCGGTCGACATTCATATGGACCCGGACCGCCGTGTCCTTGTTGGCGACCGTGGGCATTCCGTGTCCGGCCAGCACCGTGCCGAGGTCTTCCTGAACACCCTGGGTAACCTCGACGTACACGATGCTCAGCTGCGGCGCGACACTGACCCAGACAGGAATACGCAGCGGCTGTGTCGCTCCGCATCCGCTCGTAGCGGTGAATACCAGCTCCGCCGCTGTCGGCACCTGCGGGACCGGATCGGGAACCGGAAGGACGACACCCCCGAATCCTCCGGGCAGATCGTGTCGCTCCCATACCGACGTGGCGCCCATCATCAGCTGAATCCTGATCTTCGTCGTCGGGCCGCCGCTGGAATGCCACGTAATCGCCACGGCATCGTTGGGCGTGAGATTCCGTCGGTCCATGCTGGTGAGGTCGACGTTGGCGCCACCGATCGACACCTGGTAAACCGAGGCAAGCCCGCCCCGAAAAAAGATGCTGTTGCCTAGCCGGTACACGTCTATCGTCAAACATGGCTCTTCGCGACGAACGAACGCATCGAGATGTATTTCGCCCGCCGTGGCCCACACCGGCACAACGACATCGATTTCGGTGTCGGTCCAGCGCTTGGCCACGACACCGACAAGCATGCCGTTATCGGGCGCTCCCAAACCCAGTGCGAACGCAGGGTCGCCCGGGTCCGGTGATGCGAAGGAAACACGCCCGCCCGGCCCGAAATTGCTGCCGCGAATCGTAATGGTCTGACCCGCACAGGCTTCGGGATTCGATAGCGAATCGATGGTGTAGTTGGAACCGAACCTGTCGACTTCCGACATGCTCTTGTGAACGCCTCCCATGCACGACCAGCCGCTGTAGCGTCCGTCGAATACGGGTTTGAATAAGGGATCGACCCAGCTAGCCGGATCGAAGGGAGCGCGAGGCGTATCCAGACCGGGCGAAGTGCCCGTACCCGGCGGCCGAACCACCACCGGGTCGGGCGATGGACTGAACGATTCCCGCCACCTATCCGCCCATAGCGCACCGGCGATAGTCTCCAGTGCCTGCGAACGACCTTGTCGCGCCTGCTCCGCCGCACTGACGACAACTTCGAACAGGAAAAGCGGGCTCAACCATTGGGCGAGCGTGCCAAGCATGAGATCCGCTTCGGCGGGTTGATTCGCAGCACGAACCACGCCGGCAATCAGACGCAGCAGCACGTCGCCGTCGACAACGCTCGGCGGACGGCTCCACGCGTCACCCGCGAGGTCCTTCAGAATCGACGAGGGAAGCTTCTGCTCTGTCTCGATGGATTGTCGTAACAGCAGCCATAGACGAGTCGTGGCATCGATGTTGCCGCGTATGACGGCCTCAGCCTCGACAGAGCATTGCTGCAGATAGTCTGCATGACGCTCGACATCGGCAATCAATGCATCGATCCCGCACCCGATACCGGACAGCGTCAACGACTCTTTGGCGTGCTCCAGCAAGTCGCGTCGAAGCAAGAGCCGCTCTACCGGGATGGACGCACGCCGTCTCATGCTGAAAGTTGAGCAAGGCGCTGCAAAATTCTCGATCGGACCTTTCATCGGAGGAACCCCTCGTCAGCTGACGGGCGGAGCGCGCGATAGTCGGTAAAGATAAAGGCCATCGCGCATGCCCGAATAAGCGGACGACGCTACGCCTCGTGCCTGCGGATGAATATCCGCTCTTTGGCGTAACCGATACGGCCGAATTGACATCGGCTTTTACGCAAAAAGTAGCGGCGGCCCGAAAGCCCTAATACAGGACAACCATGAATGCGACGATCGGGCCCACGACGGCGACTGTCGACAGAATGGAACGCACTTTCGCCTCAGGGAAAACACGTCCGGAGAGCCAAAGGGAGCTCAGAAGACATATGACGCCAACGACCAGGACCGCAACAGATCGATGACGGGTGGCCACGATCTGGGCAATAGGGGTATCCGGGGCGGGATCGCCGACCTGGGACATGACCCCATAGATGGCGAATAGCCATCCGATCGTAACGAGGAACAGCGCCAGATTTGCCAATCGGTTTGAATTCACGTGCTCGCTCCAGGCTTGAGAGTTTGCGACTTACCGCGTCCGCTTGGGATCGCCGGCACTTCTATCCTCCGGATCGCTATCTTGTCATGCGGATCGAGCCTTGGAGCATGCCAGCAATCGCCCCAGACATCCTGGCGGCACTGGCCGAAGACCTCTAGCCGGCCGCGCGGAGCGAAAACCATTCGATCCGCGACGTCAGCCCGGATCGATGACCGGCGTATCCACCGATTCCGCCATGGGCGTGACGGCGCGCCAGCTGCTGTCGACTTCATGGGTGCGCAACATCTCGATAAATGCATGGGTGGAAGGACGCGCATAGGCCTCCTTCCATGCATGCTCGGCAAGTTCCGTGAGCCGCTTCGACGCGGCAATGGATGCGTTGTCGAATTGCAGCAACGAATCGCCCGTGGTGTCCGGCGTGCCCTCGATCCGATGGTAACGCTCGTCGAGGATATGGCGAAGAATGCTGTCGGTCAGTTCGCGCTGGGCGGACGACATCGTCGTATACAGGCGCCCGTTCTTCAGCCAGCCCAGCGCGCCGAGATTGCGCCGCTCGCGCGTCAGATGGCGCGGACTGGCGACATTCGTCCCCAGGCTGAGCATATGGATATCCGCAATCGGCACCTTGCAATAGTGCGACGCCTCATGCATGCCGAACATGCCCGGCGAGTTCGCGAAGATACCCGCATCCACATAAAGCTGGTCACGCAGATTCGCCAGGGGGAAATACGTTGGGGCCGCCGTTGCCGCCGTGGCGATGTCGGACATCGACAGGTCCGAGTAGTACCAGTTCCGCGTCGTATGCGGCGTCTTGATCATTTCCAGGCGACCGATGGACGCATTGATGACGGGAATCACCAGACGCGTTTTGGCGTCCTTAAGTGTGCGCTTCTCGCCAAGTATCGCGTCGACGGTCGCCCCTATCGCCTCGCCGCGATAGCGCGAATGGAACATGTAGCGAATGCTGGAAAGATAGGCCAGGGGACGAACGGAACGCCAGCGATGGCCCGGGAATATATCCGTACCATGCGTCAGAAAGGCCGCTTCGATATCGCGTGCCGGCGCACCGGCAGCCAGCGCCATCGCCGCCACTGCCCCGATGGACGAACCGCAGATCAGATCGAATGCCTCGCCGATCGGGCGATGCAGGGTTCGTTCGAGCTCCCGCAGCAACACCGCTTCGTGCAGACCCAGATACCCACCGCCCGACAGGGCAAGAATGGTGAATGGCATATACGGCTCCGTTGCCCGATCGACCCGACACTTAGCTACGTGTAGTCCTCACGACCGACCCCAAGATAGCTTCCTAGGACATTATTTCACTAACCAGCCGGGCGCGCATCCTGCGGGAGACTTTGGCAGCCAGTACGCCGCACGCTCGACCGGCGACGACAGCGCTCCTTTGCCGACATGGCCGGCACGCCCGATGCGTACCTCACGCCCCCTCATCGTCGTCCCTGCGCAGGCAGGGACCCAGTGCGGTGCAGTGGGTTATCGCGATCACGCTCGATCAGCTCTTCGCCATAGCGTCGTGCATCGGTACGCATCGCACGGAGCCTGCCGCTGCCCTCATTTCTTCCTGCCCCGTTTGCCGTGGCGCTCTCGCCCTCTCCGTAGACGAATTGCACGATGCGGCGCAGATGCGACTTACCGCCTCGACGGCGATCTTGAGTCAGCTAGCGCTTTCGACACACACCGATTTCGATGCGATGGCGATGTCGCAGGCGCTATCGTCGGTGCGGCGACTGGTCGATGAAGCGGCGGAGTTCGTCGTGGCGATCTGGCGCGAGAAAGGTCATGTCGTAAACACCCCGGTTCAAGCCGCCTGACCCAGACGATAAAGAGTCGAAGACCTCTCCCTTCGCCTCACGGCCTCCTCTCCCTCACCGTCACCCCGGCGTACGCCGGGGTCCGCAGCGACCACGCGGAGGCAAGCCCGAACGCTGAGGTGTCCGCTTTTAAAGCGACCATGGTCGTCGCGACCACCGACCGCCTCGCCGCGGATTCCGGCGTGCGCCGGAATGACGGTGAGGGCGAGTGGATGCTTTCGACTTGATCCGAAAATGCGTGCGATTTACTGAGAGCGGAAAACTGCCGCTCTTCCCCACAACAAACCCCAACACCCGGAAGAACCTGCCGCTGCCCTCGTCGCGACCGGTAGGAGCGCGCGTGAGTGCGGAAGGACGAGGCAGTGATTGCGCGACGAGGGTAGCGGCAGGCTCTGTGCGATGCGTACCGATGTGCCGGCGCTATGGCGAAGAGCTGATCGAGCGTGATCGCGACAACCCCATGCACCGCACTGGGCTCCTGCCTACGTGTATGGACCGGGGACATAGCGCACAGGTGTGCGGGGACATGGTGTACACCTCGGCGGGTCATCGCAGCCGCTGAGGATCGCTCCCATGACCT
>NZ_SMCS01000013.1 GCF_004342265.1 Luteibacter rhizovicinus | reverse complement strand
CACCACTGGCTCGATGTCGTCGACCTGCGACTACCGCGATAAAGTGTCCACCATGTCCTGGCACACCTGTCCACGATGTCTCCGGTCCATACACGGGCGCCGGAATGACGATGAGGGAAGAATAACGGCGAGTAGGAGTGGGGTTTGTCGAACCCCGGACACAAAAAAAGGCCGGTCGCACGCGACCGGCCTTTTTGTTTTGCCCTATGCGATTACAGCTCCGCGCGGAACTCGATACCCACAACGCGCGGATCGTTCACGAACGCCGTACGGTTGTTGAAGTCGATGCCGCCGGTGATCACCTGCTTGCCCGTGATGTTGCGGCCGTACAGTGCGACTTCGCGCTTGCCGAAGTTCCAGTTGTAACCCACGCGCAGACCGCCTTCGAGGAACGCCTTGCTGCGGAACTCGGCCGAGTCGTACAGGAAGAAGTTCACTTCCGAGCGATAGTTCCAGTCGGTGTAGACGAAGAACTCGCCGCTATCGCCATACGGAATGCCGTAGCGCGCCGTGAACGTGCCAATCCACTTCGGCGCATTCGGCAGCGGGTTGCCGTCGATGATGGCGTTGCCGGTGCTGTTGAGCGGATCGAGGACGGTGCAACCGCCGCCGCAGGGTGCGACTGCCAGGTTGGGATCTTTCAGCTCAGTATGGTTGTAGCTGCCGCCGGCCGTGACGATGAGGTTCGGCGACAGGTAGGCCTCGAGGTCGAACTCGGCGCCGTAGCCTTCGGTCTTCTTCGCATTGATCAGCTGCGTGACGTTGGTGGCGCCGCCAACCGCGGTGAGCTGCTGGTTGTGCATGTTGTACTTGTACACGTCGGCGTTGAAGCGGACCTTGTTGTCGTCGCTGGTGGTTTTCACGCCCAGCTCGTACGAGGTGATCGTTTCCGGCTTCGCCGTCGAGATCGAGTTGCTGAAGTTGATGCGGCCCTGCACGCTGGGCGCACGGAAGCCGTTGGCGATGCGTGCGTAGACGTTGGTGTTCGCCGCCACCGCCCAGGTGCCGGTGAGGTCGCCACTCCAGCGTGCGTCGACCGGATCGGAGGTCAACGGACCCACCGGACCGGTGAAGCCCAGCGTGCGCGTGGCGGTGAAGTTGCGCTTGTCGTGCGAATAACGCGCGCCGGCACGGACATCGAACGTATCCGTGAAGCTGTAATCGGCCGAGCCGAAGATCGCCCACGCCTTCGTGCGCTGCGCCTGGCTGACGTCGCCATTCAGCACGTGGTTGTTGAGCGTGTCGTAGGAGAAGTTGCGGATCGCGATGTCTTCGTCGAAGTAGTACGTGCCGACCTGCCACTTCAGCTGGTTCGACGGATCGTTCGCAAGGCGGAATTCCTGCGTGATCTGGCGATCCTTCGGTAGCGCGTCCGCGGTTTCCGAATAGAACGGCGTGGTGTAGCGATTGCCCAGACCCGGCGTCGCGGGTGTTTCGGAGGCGTCGTAACCGCCATCGACGTCGCCGAGGCTGTACGTGGTGGCGCGCTCCAGGCCCGTGATCGACGTGAACGTCAGGTCGCCGAAGTGCCAGTTCATGTGCAGGTTGCTGCCCCACGTGAACAGGTGCTGGCGGTTGTTGCCGTCCTGCGCGACGGTCTCGCGGTCAAAACCGGGCACGAAGCTGGGGCCGCCGAGTTCGATGGCGTTGGCGCGGTTGACCATGGCGCTGCCGTCGAGCCAGCGGGCATGGACATTGATCAGCGCATCGAACGTTTCGCTGGCCTTGTACAGCGCCTGCAGGCGAATGGCGCGGTCGTTGTAACCGCCCAGCGCATTCTTCTCGCCGGTATAGGCGTTGTCGATCCAGCCATCGCGATGCTGGGCCAGTGCGGACACGCGCGCGGACCAGTTCGGGCTGAGCGCGCCGCCAAGGGCGGCTTCGGCGTTGGCGGTGCCCAGCGAGCCGTACGAAACGCGCGCATAGCCCGTGGTTTCCTGCGTCGGTTTGCGCGATTCGAACTTGATGACGCCGGCGGGCGAGTTACGGCCGAACAGCGTGCCCTGCGGACCGCGCAACACTTCGACCTGTTCCAGATCGAACAGCGGGAAGCCCTTCAGGATCGGATTTTCCTGGACGATGTCGTCAAAGACCATCGATACCGGTTGCGAGGCGTTGAGGTCGAAATCGCTGTTGCCCAGGCCGCGGATATAGAAGCGCGGGAACTCGCGACCGTAAGACGTTTCGGCGTAGACGCTGGGCGCTCGCGATGCGAGCTGAAGCACGCCGTCACCGGCCTGGCCGAAAGCTTCGAGCTTTTCGGCAGGGAGCACCGTCATGGAGATCGGCACTTTCTGCATGTCTTCGACACGCTTTTCGGCGGTGACGTTGATCGTCTGCAGCGTTGCCGTTTTCGGCGGCGGGGTGCCGGTGTTTTCGGCGGGAGCATTCTGCGCGACGGCGGAGCCGGCAGCGAGAACGGCGGCGATGTGCAGGGCAATGGCAAGACGTCGCGGCGTCCGCGTGTTCCCGAAGGTCATAGTCGTAAGTTCCCGATTGGCTTGGAGGTCGTGGAGCGCGATAGGCGCGGTTATTGACCGGCCACCCCTTGAACGCCGTTCCCCTGGCTGCGCGCTGGCGGAACGGATTATCCCCCGGCATCGCTACGTTACGAAAGTGTTGCGCTGCGGCAACGAAAAGGTTACTGCCCGGCCCGGGTCTGTCATCCCGTCGAAATATTGGCCGGTTAACGTCGCGCCGCTCTCGGGCGATAAGTGCGCGTTGACATCTATTGATGCCTTTATCGCCGACGTTTGAGTATTTTCTCAAAATGATGAGGTTAGGGATGAAGAAGCGAGCGCTGGCTACCGCCATGTGGGGAATGTGTGCCTCGGCTACTGCCGAGACTGCGCCCCAGGCGGCTCTGGAGCTGTACGTCGATACTAAAACGCAGCAGATTTACGCCGAGCCGGGTCCGGGCAGGCAGAAACTGGGGCGTTTTGTTCGCGCGGAAGAGGGCGCCACGGCAGGCGTGACCGCGACGCAGTCCGCGACGGCCGTTTCCGCGACCCCGGTCGCCGTCGTTGCGGCGCCCGTCGCGTCTTCCGTGAAAAGCAGCAAGTGGTATGACCGCATCGGCCTTCGCGGATACGTACAGATGCGTTACAACCAGGAAGCTGGCGGCGACGCCAAGGATTTGCGAGCGCCGGGCGACAAGTTCATCGGCAAGGACCAGGGCTTCGGCATCCGTCGCGCACGCGTGGTACTGAGTGGCGATGTCTCCGATCGCATGTCGATCTACCTGCAGCCCGATCTGGCCAGCACGCCTACCGGTTCAAGCACGACGAATTTCGCGCAGCTGCGCGATGCGTATGCGGACATCTATTTCGATAAGGCGAAGACCTTCCGCGTGCGTGCCGGACAGTCGAAGGTGCCTTACGGTTGGGAGGATCTGCAGTCGAGCCAGAACCGTCTGGCGATGGATCGTGCCGATGCGCTCAACTCGGCGGTGCGCGACGAACGCGATCTGGGTCTGTTCTTCTATTACTCCCCGGGCGTGGCGGCGGAACGTTTCTCGTACCTGCAGAAGTCGGGCCTTAAAGGTTCGGGCGATTACGGCGTCGTCGGTCTCGGTTTCTACAACGGACAGGGCGCCAATCGCCCCGACCGCAACGACCAGCTGCACACGGTGCTGCATCTGACCTATCCGTTCAAATTCGCGAACGGGCAATACCTTGAAGTGGGTGCCGACGCGTATGCCGGCCGTTACAAGGTCGCGTCGCCGACATCGGTTTCCATCGGCGGATCGACGTTTACGCCGTCCGTCAATGCGCCTGCCGAGGGGTCGGTCGACCGCCGTGTCGCCGCCCACGTTATCTACTACCCGCAGCCGTTCGGCTTTCAGGCGGAGTGGACGGTGGGGCGCGGTCCCGAGCTGGATGTCGCGCGCAAGACGATCCGCACGAAGTCGCTACGCGGTGGCTATGCGCAGGTCATGTACAAGTTCGACGGCGAGTTCGGTTCGCTGATGCCGTACGTGAAGTGGCAGACGTATCGCGGCGGTTCGAAATTCGATACCAATGCACCGCGGATGCTGGTGGACGAACTCGATGTCGGCGTGGAGTGGCAGCCGGTGAAGGAAGTGGAGATCGCGGTGGCGTACGCGAATATGCGCCGCACGGATGTCACCACGGCGCCGTATGCGCGAGTGGATGGCAATCTGATTCGGTTGCAGTTGCAGTTGAATTATTGATGTGGAGCTAGCGAGGCCTCTGTAGGAGCGCGCCTGCGCGCGAAAGCCAGTGTGCCGATTCGCAATTGCCAGGCGATATCGCACATGTGTTTTCGCGCGCAGGCGCGCTCCTACAGATAAGGGTCAGTGCTTCATGCTTTTTTCGCGGGCCGTGCGGAACTCGCTGGTTTCGCGCCATTTCGGAAACACGTCGCTATTGGCGAGCGTTTCGCCCAGCTCATAGAACGCCTTCACGTTCTGCGTCACTCCCGTGAAATCCCAGCGCGAATCGTAAACGTCGGTCGGCTGGTGGTAATGATTCTTCACGTAATCCTCGGCAGCGGCTTCGCCCGCCGCCTTGCCGCCCTGGATCATGTCGACACCGCCGTTCGCGGCCAGCGCGGGTACGCCGGCCTTGGCGAAATTGAAATGATCGGAACGGAAGTAGTGGCCTTTCTCCGGTGAGGCGTCGCCGCTGATCGTGCGATTGTCCTTGGCCAGCACCTCCTTGAACGTGTCTTCGAGATCGCTCTGGCCGAGTCCGACCACTTCCATATCGTGGGTGGGTCCGGTGATGGGGAGCGCATCCATGTTGATGTCGGCCACGGTCTTGTCGAGCGGGAAGGGCGGGTGGGCGACGTAGTATTTCGAGCCCAGCAGGCCGGATTCCTCCATCGTTACCGCCGCGAAGATGACGCTGCGTTCCGGTTGCTCGCCGGCAAACTTGCCCGCGATTTCCAGCAGAGCGGCGATACCCGTGCCGTTGTCCACGGCACCGTTGTAGATCTGGTGACCTTTCAGCGAAGGATCTTTGCCCAGGTGGTCCCAGTGCGCGGTATAGATGACGGCCTCGTCCGGCCGCTTGCTGCCCTTGATCATGGCGACGACGTTGTTGCTGGTTGCGTGGGCGATCGCGCTGTCGAGTTTGATGGACGCCTTTGCGTCCAGAGGAACAGCCTTGAAACCGCGCACGTCGGCCTGTTTGGCCAGTGCATCGAAATCCTTACCGGCTTTGGCGAACAGACGTTGTGCCGCTTCATGGGTAAGCCAGCCGGCGACAGCCAGGCGCGGTGCGGGGTCCTCGCGTTCGGGCAGGTCCAGGCGTGGCGTGCTCCAGCTCGACTGGACCACGTTCCAGCCATAAGCTGCCGGTTCGGTCTGGTGGACGATGAATGCCGCCGCGGCGCCCTGGCGGGCTGCCTCTTCGAATTTGTATGTCCAGCGGCCGTAGTAGGTCATCTCCCGGCCCTTGAACAGACTGGCATCGCTGCCATTCCAGCCGGGGTCGTTCACCAGGATGACGACGGTTTTGCCCTTGACGTCGATGCCGTCGAAGTCGTTCCAGTTGGCTTCCGGCGCGTCGACGCCGTAGCCGACGAAGACCACGTCCGAATCCTTCAGTTCTACCTCGGGTTTGGCCTGCAAGGTACCCACGACCATCTCGGAGCCGAAGACAAACGCCTCGTTCGTGCCGCCTTCGGCGACGTTGAGTTTCAGGGTGTCCTGTCCCTGCAGCGCGGTCGATACCACCGGCACAGCCTGGAACCAGTCGCCCTTGTTTCCCGGCATCAGGCCCAGTCGTTTGAACTCTTCCACGAGGTAATGCGTGGTCAGGCGCTCTCCGAGCGTGCCGGGTTTACGCCCCTCGTATTCGTCCGATGAAATCGTGCGCAGATGGGCAGCGAAGTCGTCGGCCGTGATCTCGGGCGAGAACGTATGCGGCTCGTTGCTCACCGCCGGCATGGGCGGGGGCGGGGAGGTCGAGGATTTTGCCGGTGCGCTGGCGGTTGTTTCTTCGTCGTGCGACTGGCAGCCGCCGAGGACAAGTAGGGCGATGGTCGAGGCGAGGACTAGTCGGCGCATTCGGGAGCTCGCTGCTTAGGGTTTCGTCGAGTGTAGTCAAGTCCGCCATTCCCCGCACTGGCCTCGCGCTACCGGTTAAGCCACAATATCCGGTTCCCCAGAGCCCCTTTCCCCATGCGCATCGGTATCGACTTCGGAACCAGCTATTCCGCCGCGGCCGCCATCATCGATGGCGACCTGAGGCTGGTGCGCTTCGGCGACGCGCGGCAGTTCCGGACGGCCGTGTTTTTCCCGGAGGTCGTGCCCAACGTCGAGGACTTCGTGCTGACGCCTGTGCTGGAAGCGCAGGTGGATGCGATCGTGCGCGCATCGCGCGCCGACGAGCGGCAGGCCGGTTTGCCTGCGCGCCCGGAAATGCAGCTGCACCGGGAAGCTGTGCGTATTGTGCGTCGTCAGTGGATGGAGGAGCAGACCCGCGCGGTATCGGCGTCGGTGGCGAGCTTCCAGGACGCGATGTTCGGCGAGGACGCCGTCGATGCGTATCTGGAAGAAGGCACGGGAAATCTGATCGAATCGCCGAAATCGATGTTCGGCTACAAGCTCGATCCGCGCGTTCGCAAAACGATCGTCAGCATCGCCGCGCACATCCTGGAACATATCCGCCTTACCGCCACCCAGCAGTTCGGCGTGCCCGTACGCGAGGCCGTGATTGGCCGTCCGGTCGAATTCCGTAGCTCGATGGGGCCGGCCGGTGGCGAACAGGCGCTTGGCATCCTTCGCGAAGCGGCCGACATCGCGGGCTTCGACGCCGTAACGTTCCTGGAAGAGCCGGCCGCGGCAGCGATGGCTTACCACATGGAACTGACCGACCGGCAGCGCGCCGTGATCGTCGACATCGGCGGCGGCACGACGGACGTCGCTTACGCGGAGCTGGGCGGCGGTATCGCGCCCATCGTCCACCGCAGTTGGGGCCTGCCGCGCGGCGGTACGGACCTGGACATTGGCGTAAGCCTGCACAGTTTCATGCCGCACTTCGGCAAGGACTTGTCGGGTGTACCGGTGCATCACTTCGTCGAAGCGGCCAGCGTGCACAACCTTCCGAAACAGCGTGAATTCCGCAAGCAGGATTACCGTCTGGTCGACGAACCCTTTGGTGCGCGTCTGCGCGCGCTCCAGTCGACAGGTGCGACCACGCGCCTGAATCAGTCGGCCGAACGCATGAAGATCGATCTCAGCTCCGCCCCGACGGCGTCGGCCACGCTCGACTTCATCGAAGCGGATCTCACCATCGAAGCGAACGACGCGGATTTCCAGGCGGCATCGGACGATTTCCTCGATCGCATGCAGCGCCTGCTCGAGGAAACCCGCAACGATCTGCCCGAGGCTCCGGGCAGCATCTTCCTTACCGGCGGTACGTCCCGTTCTCCTCAGGTCCAGGCACGCGTGCGGACGAGTTTTCCAGGTATCTCCGTGGTCCATGGCGACCCCTCCCTGGGCGTGGTTTCCGGTCTGGCGCGCGCCGCGCTAGGGTAATGGCGGGCAGTAGTTCTACTTAAACCCGCCATACTTTCGTTACGCAAAACCGGCAAATTCACACTGCATTGCTCTATTTGCGTCATATACATGACCAAACGGCTCGACATGGCGTGAAATTCGCCTATGGGGTTGCGCATATGCAGGGTAAATACCGTATCGCGCGACCGCGCTCGAACGGTCTTCTCACGGGAAGGGGGTATCCAGTGATAAGCGAGTTCCTATTTTCTTCGATCACCTTTACCAGGACGGCCGCCGGGCTGCGAACGCGAGTGCGTGTCGTTCCAGTCCGTTTTGTCAGACGAAGGTCGTCCGAGCCTCCCGTCGCGGTGCGATTCCATAGCAACTGACTTCAGACTAACGTCACTAGGGATCGCCCAAGGAGAGACGGCAATGTCGATAAAGTCCGACAAGCAGGGGTTGGACAGGTGGGAAGAATTCGATCTGGTCACCCTGGGGTCAGCCCTCAGGTTCTGCGATGTGGATCTGCTGATGCTCAATCCGGCACGACCACGCGCGACGATCGCATCGGCTATGTGCGATGCGGCGTATTACATGACTCTGGACCTGGGTTTCGATGTGCGCGGCAGCTTCACGGTGCCGGAAGACTGGTGCCTGCTCGCCTACGTCCATCACGCGTCCGAACGTAGCTGGTGCCAGGGAGTCAGCGTGGACCCGGACATGGCGGTGACGCTTCTGCCCGGCGTGTCCACCGACTTCATGTTCGAGCGTGGCGCGCGGGTGACGCTGGTGCTGGTCCCGGCATCGCGGTTTCGCGCATGCTTCGCGGCACGGGGAGAAGGCGATCCCGAGGCCAGCTCGCAGCGCCTGCGCCTGTTCTGTTCGCGTTCGCCCGAACTGGCCAAGGCATACGAGCAAATCCGGGACGAACTGCCGTGGGATGGAGGAGCGGTACTCGGACCGGTCGACGATCTGGTAAACCGGCATATCGCCGCCGCGATGGCCTCGACATCGGAAGATCGCCCGATGTCGTCGCGAGGCCGGCGTGCGCACTATCTGGTGTTGCGTCGTGCGGAGCGCTTCATGCGTGCCAACCTGCGTCGGGATATCTATGCGCAGGAGCTTTGCCAGGCCGCCGGCGCCAGCGAACGCGGTCTGCGCTATGCCTTCGACGATCTGCTCGGCGTACCGCCCAACCGCTATCTGGCCATGCTTCGACTTTGTGTCGCACACCGCAGTCTCGTGACGGCGGAGGCCGGGCGTCGTTCGGTCAAGTCGGTCGCGTTGAGTTGCGGCATGTGGGATCTCTCGCGGTTCGCCGAAAAGTATCGGCACATGTTCGGCGAGCAGCCACGCGAAACGCTTACGCGCGCGACACAGCCTTCGGACGATCTCTCGCTGGTGGACGAATACGACGGCTGGTAGCCGTCGTATTCACGCGCTGCCGAAAACGGCCGTTGCTTTGCCGGAAACGCTTCGTGCGTTGCCGTTTGCGGTGATCGCGCCACCCGCTATTGTCTTCTAATCGACCCTGGGCCCGCCGTATTCCATCGGAGCCGGGCCTTTCGGCGCGCCGTTCGCTGGGGGTCGCATCATGGTTATCGCAAAAATACCGAATTTCGCGAATTTCGGTTGCCTTGTGGATGGAGGAAGCGTATTGGTTAGCCCATCCAGCCACAGGGTCCCTATGCCAAAACGATTCGACATTCGGATCATTGCGCCATCCGGTTATGCGGAGGACCGCGCGGCTTGTCAGCGTGCCATCGAACGCCTGGAAGCTGCAGGACACAAGGTATCCGGCGGGGATATCGTGGATCGTATCGACCTGCGTTTCGCGGGAAACGACGAGCAGCGCGCCTCGGATATCAACGCGATCGCCGATCCGGATCGCCCCGTCCCCGACATATTTCTGGCCGCCCACGGTGGCTATGGCGCCATCGCAATCCTCGACCGGCTGGACTATCGGGGCATTCGCGAACGCCTGCTCGAAACGTCGACCGTTCTCGTGGGGCACGGCGATTTCACCGTCCTGCAGGCGGCGCTGTATGCCCGCTGCGGTCTGACGAGCATGCATGGTCCGATGCTGGCGAGCGATTTCGGTGCGGGTTTTCTTCGCGATTCCACGTGGCGGCATTTCTGGCATACCGTGCAATCGCCAACGACCCATGTTGCGTGGCAGGTGCCCGACGATGTCGACGACGTCCAGGTGGAAGGCACGCTTTGGGGCGGCAACCTGTCGGCGATATGCAGCCTTCTGGGTACGTCGTACTTTCCATGTATCGACGATGGCATCCTGTTCATCGAAGAATCGGGCGAGCATGCTTTTCGCATCGAGCGTATGCTTTTCGAACTGAAACTCGCCGGCGTTCTCGATGCGCAGCGCGCGATCATCGTCGGCAGTCTCGGTGGGCAACGTATCAGTGAGTACGACAACGGCTACGACACCGATCATGCGCTGCGCCGCGCGGTGCAAGGCACGTTAACCCCGTTGCTTCGCGGCATTTCGATCGGACATGGCATGGACAAAGTCACGTTGCCCTTCGGCGGACGCGCGGCGCTGGAAGTGATCGATGGCACGGCATCGCTGGAAGTATCGCGCTACCGATACGCAGACCAGGCCTCTGCGCCGCGTGCCATGTCGACCTGAGTTTCGTTGCAAAAGATCGGGCGCTGCTTCAGCGGATCACGCGCATTCGGCGAGTTCGTGTTCCAGTGCGTGCTGAACCAGCTAATCGGTCAGCTTGGGCTATCGAGGTTCGCTATCACCTTTTCGAGTAGCGACACCAGGGTATCGCGTTCTTCGTCCGTGAATCCCTTTAGGGCCTCCGCGTTGCCGCGTACGAGCTCTTTGTGCGCCTTGGGTAGCAGAGCCTTCGCGGCCGGGGTGAGGCTTACGAAGCTACTCCGTCGATCGGCGGGATCGGGCGTCCGTTCGACGAGCCCATCTCGTTCCATACGGGAGAGAAGCTGCGCCATGGTCGGTTGCTCTACCTGGATGAGTGCCGCGAGCGAGGCCTGTGTCCTGGGTAGTCCATCCTTCAGTGTGCCCAGCACGGGTAGTTGGGCCGCACTGATGCCAAGAGCGCGCAGGCGCGGTTCGCCTCGGCGGAGAAGGAGCCGGGAAGCGCGATTGATGAAGTGTCCCGCGAGGGATGAAAGCGGTGGTTCCGACACGATCCGTCTCCGATACATTGCATCCTATGTAAAAAGATAGGATGCTATGCATATCATACTGTGGGAGTGGGCTTCGTGGCGCAATCGTTACGTATCGGGATCGTCGGCGCGGGACCCGCGGGCCTTACATTGGCGCGCGTGCTTCAGGAGCGCGGCATCCGTGCATCGGTATTCGAGGCCGAGCTTTCGACCTCGCATCGCACGCAGGGCGGATCGCTCGACATGCACGCGGAGTCCGGCCAACGTGCACTGCAAATCGCCGGCCTGTATGGGGCGTTTGGCGACATCGCACGATACGAGGATCAGGGCTCCCGCGTGTACGACCGTTCCGGCGCGCTGCTGTTCGACGAACAGGAAGACGGCGATCGGCCGGAAGTCGATCGGGGCATATTGCGCGACCTGCTTCTGGCATCGCTCGCGCCCGATACGGTGCAATGGGGTATGCGTGTGTCGTCGGTACAGTGCGTCGACGATGGGTTCGAGTTGACGTTCGTCGAGGGACAAACCGCGCGATTCGATGTGGTCGTCGGTACGGACGGCGCGTGGTCGCGCACGCGTGCACAGCTTTCACCGATCTTGCCGTTTTACACCGGCGTGCTCTTCGTTGAACTCGGCATCGACGATGTCGATCGCCAACATCCCGACATCGCGAACCTTGTGGGGCGCGGCAAAATATTCGCGCTTGGCGACGAGAAAGGCCTTATCGCACAGCGCAATGCCAACGGCCATGTTCGCGTCTATGCGGCATTGAAGGTGCCCGAAGACTGGGGGCGCGAGTCGCAGTCGGCGGCAGACGAATCCAAAAGCTTGCGCGATCAACTGCTGGCCGAATTCGAGTCATGGGATGCGTCGCTGTTGTCCCTCATCGGCCCGGCCGCGACGCATCTGGCGTTCCGTCCGCTATGGTCCTTGCCGCCCGGGCATCGTTGGCCGCACCAGAAGGGCATCACTGTCATCGGCGATGCCGCGCATCTTATGACGCCTTTCGGCGGCGAAGGCGCGAATCTGGCGATGCTCGACGCCGCCGAACTCGGACTGGCTCTGGCATCGGGCGACGACTGGCCCCGTGCTGTCGAGCAATTCGAAGAAACGATGTGGACGCGTGCGGAAGGTGCCGCTCGCGGAGCGCTTGAAGGACTGAACGAGGCGATGTCGATCGACGGTCGCGAGCGGGTGCTCGCGCATATGCATTCACACGAGGCCTGATCGTTTTTGCACCGTCGCAGCACGGTCTTTCCGATGCCTCGTGCACGCGCCTGAATGCAGTTTTCGCGTGGTTTTTCTTGGTGCAAGTCGCAAACAAGATGCGCTCCGCACCAAGCGACATGAGTGCACCCGTCAAGGAGGCCGCCGATACGTTGCCACTCGTCGCGATCCAGACGTTGTTGCGCATGCAGTAAGTGGGCGAATGCTTCGCCCGGTGAGTGGCGTTGAAGGCCCAGCCCTGGTCGAAGCGAGTCATGTGACAGGGCGGCAGCTCTCCCATATGACCAAGGATCAACCTGGCCTTCGGATAGTCGGATATCAATCCCAGGTCGGATCCACCGCGGGTCCTCTGATCTCGCGCCTCGGATCGTGTCGAAATGTGCTCCCGCCGTTCGTCGTAGTTCTGTAAAGAGGCAAAAATGGACATTGGCATCCTGGTTCTACCCACCATCGCAAGGGTTAAGGAGGAATTATGGCTACCTCAACGGCGACAAAGAGAAAGCTGGTATTGAAGATGTCCGTCTCGCTGGATGGCTTTGTCTGTGGACCGAACGGCGAGATTGACTGGATATTCCGGACATCGGGAGGAGCCGATTCCACCGAATGGGTTCTCAATACGCTTAGCGAAGCCAGCGTGCACATCATGGGAAGCCGTAGCTATTACGACATGGCAGCGTTCTGGCCCTTTTCGGACATGCCGATCGCGCCTCCGATGAACGACATCCCCAAGGTCATTTTTTCGAGGAAAGGGATCAAGGACGGCCCACAGGTGGAACGGACGACGCAGGCGCTCGCCGAAGCAAAAGCTCGCAATGCGGAGCGGCATGGCGTCACGCCGACAGCGGCGGTCCTGCAGTCCTGGGCCGAACCCACGGTGGCAAGCGGCGATCTCGTGGAGGAAGTTCTCCGACTGAAGGAACAGCCGGGCAATTTCATTCTTGCGCATGGAGGCGCCCGGTTCGCCCAAAGCCTCGTTGCCTCTGGCCTCATTGACGAATATCGACTGGGCATTCATCCGGTTGTGCTGGGCCAAGGCCAGCCGTTGTTCTCCGAACTGCGCAGCCCTGTTGATCTGCGCCTGATCAGCACGACCCCCTTCGCTTCGGGCGTCGTGGCAGCTGTCTACCAGCCGGCATGAATCGTCCGCGCGGACGACGAGACATGACGTGAGACACGATGGCAGGAAGCCACGTATGACGGATCGATCCGGCACGAATGCCATCGTGCTGACCCGGGTCGAAGCATGAAAAAGGGCAGGCCTACCCGATGAAACGGGAAGGCCTGCCCTTTAGGTCACTTGGCGATTAAGCCGAGAGTACGTGTAGCCATCCGGCATTGAAGGCGCTGATCAGCCATCTCAACAGGACGCGTTGCTCAAGCGGGTACGCAGCGCCAGGTGGCCTTGCCGTTGATTACGCCGACGAATTGAGCCACTTGCCCATCTGGACACACCGGCGCGTTGCTATAGCCGCCCTGGTTCGGATCCCGGTGGTCGCCTATCCCGCTGGCGTTCGCAGATACGGCTGCCGCAATCAAAACGAAACCAGCGAATATGATCTTCATATCGACATTCTCCCTTTTGGTGAGCACGATTTGATAAGCACTACCAGTGGAAATCCACATTTACCAAACGTGGATATCGTTGCTGTCTATACACTTTGTCGAACGGGCTTGCAACCGAGGCGTGCCAGCAGAGAGAGCGGGCTGGGCTCCCTCCTGCCCGATGAAACGGGGAGGCCTGTTGTCCATAACATCACTTGCCGTTATTGCGCATGGACATGCAAAAAAGATCAGCATGATTTATCGCTTAGCGATAAATCATGCTGATCTTTTTTCTGGAGCTAATTTGGGGTGCCTCGTGCACGTGCCTGGACGCAGTCAGCGCTTGGTTTTTCTCAGCGCGAGTTGACCTTCGATGGCCGCTTTGTCTATGACCGACCACACCTTGCGGATCTTCTCCTGGCGGAACTCGTAGAACACATTCTCGGCGAACGAAACTTGCTGGCCGTTGACGTCGAGACCGAGGAACTGGCCCTTCGGAGTGCAGTTGAAATCAAGACGAGCAGCAACAAAAGGCGGTTCGGAAACCAGCAATTGAATGTCGAAGCGGAGATCGGGGATCTTAAGGAAATCGCGTTCCAGCATCTCGCGATACCCGGATAGCCCGATGGGCTCGCCGTTGTATTGGACATCCTCACGAACGAAGTAGCCCAGCCGCGACCATTCCTGTGTGTTGAGGCAAGCGATATAGGCGCGATAAGCGTCGGCGAGGTCGGTTATGTTCATGTGACTTGCCCATGGGTGCCTTGCATGGGCAGAAGCTTACCCGGGGTGACTCTCCATCGATTGAAAATACACAGGCGCGAAGAAACGTACATAATTGCGCGCAGTGTGTCAGGGGGACACGCTCGTGCCGGGGTATTCCGGTAATCAGGGGGATCGTATGAAGCAGATAAAGGTGTTGGCGGCGCTGATCGCTATAACCGCGCTCGCCAGTGTTCCTGCTTTGGCGTTGGCCAAGGGGCATAGTGGCGGCTCTTCCCGCGTTCACTATTCGGGCGCGCACCACAGCGAAAGTCACGGCGGACGCTATTCCAGCGGTTCCGGTTCCTCGCATCGCGGTGGCAGCTACCGGAATACGCACACCAGCAATCACTACGGTAAGCACGGTCGCTGAGATCGGGTGACGATAGGTCATTGCTTCAGTTGCCGCGGGGTGCGATGAAGCTCATGTAGTAGGCAGAAAAAAGGCCGGAACCTCTATCAGTGATTCGGCCCTCATTTTTTGATGGTGTCGGCAAGAAACGGGCAGAGTGCTTTTCGCCGAAACTTAACCACTACGACCCCTTTAATCCGAAGCAGTGATATGCACAAGCCTGGTCGCACACGGTCCAACTGGATCAAACAGAACGGGAACGAGGCGGTTGGAAGGCCGCTGTACGCGTAGCCGCAACACTGCGTTGCTCGGTGTCACTCATGGGCCTCTACGTTGTCCAAAGAAAAAGCCCCGGCTGTTTCCAGTCGGGGCTTTTCTTATTGGTGGAGGTGGCGGGAGTCGAACCCGCGTCCGAAGGCGTTTAATCCCCGGATCTACATGCTTAGCTCACCGTTGGATCTCGTTTGCCGACAGCACGGCGTGCTAAGCGCGCCGGCAAACCAGACTGCTAATTCTTGCCTAAGACCCACAGTCAGAAGTCTTCGGCGATCCCGTGATAGTGACCCTACACCGACAAGCACGAGCACAAGTGGGTTCGGGGCTTACGCCTTAAGCGGCGAGAGCGTAGTTGTCGTCGTTGGCAACTATAAGTTTGCTGCTGGATTAACGAGGAAAGCTGCCCCCTCGGCATGCACCAAGCAATCGCACTACCCCCGTCGAAGCCAGAACACCCCCGAGGAGAAAGCTAATGAAAGCCTGCGACAGTATATGGGGTCGGTTGCGCGATAGCCAATGGAATGCGCGAAACCGACCTCACTAGCCAAGCTTGTTGTGTGCGCGCATGACGCGCTGCTTGTCCCGGCTCCACTCGCGTTCCTTTTCGGAATCGCGCTTGTCGTGGTCCTGTTTACCGCGGGCGAGGCCGATTTCGACCTTTACCTTGTTGTTCTTCCAGTACATCGCTGTGGGAACGAGGGTGTAGCCCTTGCGTTCGACGGCGCCGATCAGGCGGTCGATTTCCTCGCGATGCAGTAGCAGCTTGCGGGTGCGCCGGTCTTCCGCGATGACGTGGGTCGACGCGCTGATCAGCGGCGGGATGGATGCGCCGATGAGGAAGATTTCACCATGTTGCACAATGGCATAGCAGCCATCGCCGAAGTTGATTCGACCTGCCCGCAAGGCCTTCAGTTCCCAGCCCTGGAGGGCGATGCCGGCCTCGTAGCGCTGGTCGATGTGGTATTCGTGGCGTGCGCGTTTATTCAGCGCGATGGTGCCGCCGCCGTCCTTTTCGGTGTCCTTTGCTTTTGCTTTTGCCATGTCCGTTAAAATCGGGGAATCGAGTCGTTGATACAAGGCCGGTCAGTCCATCGGCCGGATGATGAAGCTTTGAAGCGCGCCAAGACGAGGTATTCGTGATTCAGATTCGCCGTAGCGCACTGGTGCCGTACACGCCGGCGCAGATGTTCGACCTGGTCAACGATGTGGAAGCATACCCAAAGCGCTTTGCCTGGTGTGACGCCGCCCATGTAATCGAGCGCGACGGCAACGTACTCGTCGCCCGCCTCGACCTGAAATTCGCGGGTTTGCGTCAGAGCTTTACGACGCGCAACGTCGCCGAGCGTCCGGAGCGAATGACCATGAAATTCGTGGAAGGCCCGTTCAAATCGCTGGACGGCGTGTTCGGCTTCCATCCGTTGGGAGCATCCGGTTGCAAGGTTTCGCTGGAGCTGGATTTCGAATACTCGGGCCTGGGCGGCTCGGTGCTGAAACTCGGATTCCAGGGACTGGCGAACCGGATGGTCGACGACTTCTGCGACGAGGCTCGCCGAACCTATGGCTGATCGTCTCGCCATCGAAGTGGCTTACGCGGGGCCGGAAGGGCAGGTGATCGTTCCCCTGAGCGTACCTGCCGGTACGACCGTGGGCCAGGCCGTCGAACTGGCCCGGGCGTCGGGACTTCCTCTGGCGCTGTCGGTGGACCCGGATCGTCTGGGGATTTTCTCCCGACGGGTCGACGTCACGCGCTTGCTGGAACAGGGGGACCGTGTCGAGATCTATCGTCCGCTGACGATAGATCCCATGGATGCGAGAAGGCGCCGCGCATCGCGCGGCGCCTGATCGTCACTTCTTGGTGTCGTCGTCCGTACTGCCCTTGACGCCCACGCCGAAGCCGCCGCTCTCCTTGTTGTCATCCTTGGTCTTGGACTTGTCACCCTGGGTTTCATCCACGGGGTAGTTGGCGTTGTACTTCTTGGCGTCCTTCAACTGCTGCGTCGCGTCGCCGGCGAAGAAATCGCCTTCGGTACGGACCAGGGTGTCGTTATTGAAGGTCAGGGTAAGCGTGCGCTTGGTCGGTGCACCGCCGCGGTGCGAGAAGGTCGAGACGTAGTCCCAGCGATTCTGGTTGAACGGCGAGCTGACCGAGGGAGATCCGAGCAGGACGAGCACCTGGCGTTTGGTCAGGCCAGGCTGGAGCTGATCGACGTTTTTCTTGTCGAGCAGGTTGCCCTGCTGCACGTCGGGGGTATAGACGAGGCCACAGCCCGCGATGGCAACTGCCATCATGGCCAAACCCAGCGTGCGGATGAACTTTTGCATGCGTAGTTACGTCCGGATCGTGAAGCTGTCGATGATACACTAAGCGCCTTACGGCACCGCGAGGGGGTCTTATGGATCAGGAAACGAAAGAGCTCCGCAAGGCGGGTCTGAAAGTCACCCACCCGCGCATGCGGATATTGCAGATCTTCGAAGAGGCCGACGAACGTCACCTCACCGCCGAAGATATCTACAAGCGTCTGCTTGCGAACCAGGAGGACATCGGGCTGGCCACGGTCTACCGCGTCCTGACCCAGTTCGAAGCCGCCGGCATCGTGATGAAGCACAACTTCGAAGGCGGGCAGGCCGTTTACGAACTGGACCGTGGCAAGCACCATGACCACATGATCGATGTGGACAGCGGAAAGGTCATCGAGTTCATAAGCGAGGAGATCGAACGTCTCCAGCATCAGATCGCCGAACGCCATGGATATGTGATCGAGGATCACAGTCTGGTGCTCTACGTGCGCCCGAAAAAGCGCAAATAAGCGCATCGCGGAGACATTTCAGGGGGCGCTGCAGAAGCGCTCCCGACCGCGGTCCCTGCGAAGACGGGCACAGATAAGTACGAATGACGAGGTGGTGTCCGGAAAGGGCGCCGTCGCGATCGTTCGCGTCCGGCATTCAGGGGATCGCGCTCGAGGGCGATCCTGCAAGCGCGCAAATAAAAACGCCGCCGGTGGACTCCTGTCCACCGGCGGCTGATCCGGCTTTCCCAAGGTTCGGAGATCGCGAATTGCTCGCGGCATCTCCGGTACACCCAAGTACACCGGCGAGGCTGACATCCTGTCGCCTCATCAGGCCAGTCGTCCCCACGACCGACCTGGGCTCGCCGTCTCTCGACGGCGGCTCCCCCACATCGATAATGGGATCGTAACGAAGCGTTCATCGACCCGGTATCGGAAAATTTCCTATAGCTACCCGGAGACGCCCGGCAGTAGCTGTTCCGAGACGGGACCGCTTCGCAGCAGAACGCGTAGATGAAGGCCCCGGATTTCGGGGCGGATGCGGAAGATGCCGCCCAGTGCGGTGATGCGGTCGCTCATGCCCTGAAGGCCGCGTCCGCCGCTGTCCAGGCGGACGGGCGCTGGGGCCGGGGGCAGTCCCGCACCGTTGTCGCGGATGTCCAGCAGCGCAAGGGTGACGGCCCCGCGTACGCCGATACGCAGCCGCAGGCGGAACTCGCTGGCGCCGGAGTGCCGCACGGCATTGGTCGCGCTTTCCTGGACGACGCGATAGATAGCGGTCAGGGTGTCGTCATCCAGAAGCCTCGGGTCGCCACTCAGGTCCGTACGGTAGTGAATGCCTGCGGCAGCCAGCATGTCGCGAAGCGGGCCCTCGTCCAGCGCGCGGAGCAGGCCAAACTCGTCGAGGACGGAAGGGCGAAGGCTGTCCAGCATCCGGTGCAGTGCCCGTCGCATATGGGCCAGGATGCCGTTGATCGAGGTGCCGATATCCTCCAGACCGGCCTGACCCAGCCGGCCTTGCGCCAGCTTGATATGGGTCTGGATGGCGGTGAGGTTTTGCCCCAGTTCGTCGTGCAACTCGGCAGCCATGTGCCGGCGCTGGCTTTCTTCGGCCTGGAGATTGCCGCGGGCGGCGTCGCGCAGCTGACGCGCCAGTTGATCCAGTCGCTGGTTCGCAGCGGCCAGATGCACGTTCTGCTGGGCTACCCGTTCGCTGCTGCGGCGCAGGGCGTCGGTGGCCGCGCCAAGCATCAGCGTGCCCGTGCCCGCCACGGCCAGGAAGAGATGTGCCGCGGCGGTCGGCGCGCCCCGGCCCACCATATCGTCGGTGACGTTCAGTCCCACGCTTGTGATCAGCATCGCCAGGCCCGCGCCGCGCCAGCCGTGCCGGAACGCGAAGAACAGCACGGGGGCCAGCGACAGTACGCGGGCAAACTGGGGCTGGGGCGAATATTCGGAAAGCGTAACCAGGATCGCCAGCGACGGAAGCATGACCAGCAAACCGTCCAGAAGAAGCTCGGCAAGCGCCGCCTGTGTCGGGCGTTCACGTGCGATCAGCACCAGCACCGGCACCACCAGCAGAACGCCTAGATAATTGCCAAGCAGGTCGCTACCGAAGGTGCTGCCCAGCATCTCCACCGGCGCGGCGGGGTGGAGGGAGGCCATCATGGCGGCGTTGCCCGCGGTAGCTACCGTGGCGGTGACCATCGCGGAGAGCAGGAGGCGTGCCACGTCCTCGGGGGTATTCAGGCTGGCGTGCAGGTGGGCGCGACGGAGCAGCCAGAGACACATGGCCGCCATGACCGGCTCGGGGACATCGCCAAGCAGGAAGCCCATGCCGCCGATCGGCATCCCGCTGCGCCATTCGCAGACGGCGCTGCCGGCGATTTCCGCGCCAATGATCCAGCCCCAGTCGCGTGTCCGCATCAGAAGCAGTGCGCCGAAGCGCAGGCCAAAGGGCAGGACCCAGTAAGGCTGCTCCGTAGGCCAGAGCAATATCCAGAGGGCGAAGTAACCTAAGCCGAGCAGGGGTCCGGCGTAGCGATGGAGAACGGATGGGCGCATGGCGGAATGTTACATGGCGTCCGTTCGTTTCGATTCGGTGTCTGCCCATCCCCAAGCGTACGGTTCGCCTGTTACAGTCCGTTCATGCTGAGAATCGTACTTGTGGACGACCACGCCATCGTGCGTGAAGGTTTCAAAAGGCTCATCGAACTGGAGCCCGATCTCGACGTCGTGGCCGAATGCCGCAACGCCGACGAAGCCGTGGAAGCCGTTACCCAACACAGGCCCGATCTGGTGGCCGTCGATCTGTCGCTGCCCGATGGCAGCGGTCTGCCGTTGATCGAGCATCTGGCCAGCATTTCTCCGGACATGCGCATCGTCGTTCTCAGCATGCACGACGGCGAGCCCTACGTATCCGAAGCGCTGCGCCGTGGTGCGAGCGGGTACGTGACCAAAGGCGTGGCACCGGAAGAGCTGGTGGAAGCGCTGCGCTCGGTCATGACGGGTCAGCAATATCTGAGTTCGGATCTTCGCCAGCGTCGTTCGGAGCGGCCAAGCATCGAGCTGGACCCGGTCAACCGGCTTACCGCCCGCGAGCGTGAAGTATTCCTGCTGCTCGCGGCTGGCCGCGCCCCGAAACAGGTGGCGGCCGAACTCGGTATCGGTCAGAAGACGATCTACATTCACCGCGCGGCCGTGATGAACAAGCTTGGCGCGGGATCGGAACTGGATCTTTACCGGATGGCCTCGGAGCGGGGACTTATCCGCTCCTGAGCGGACGCGAGTTTTGCAGTGTAGGAGCGCGCTCAAGCACGCTCCTACAAAGAGCCCGCCGTCAACGAGCCTCGTCGTCAGCCCTGTGCGCTGTCGAGCATCTTCTTCGCGTGGGCCCGCGTTTCGCGGGTGATTTCGACGCCACCCAGCATGCGCGACAGTTCGTCGCGACGACCGCCGGCATTCAGTACTTCGATTTGCGTATGGGTCGAGTCGCCGTCGCTTTGCTTCGAGACAAGAAGATGCGCATGACCCTGCGCGGCAACCTGCGGAAGATGCGTCACGCAAAGCACCTGGACGCTTTCGCCCAGCGCCCGGAGTTTCTGCCCGACCACTTCGGCGACGGCGCCACCGATGCCCGTATCCACTTCGTCGAAGATCATGCAGCCGATCTGATCGTTGCCCAGCGTCGCCACTTCGATGGCGAGACTGATACGGGCAAGTTCGCCGCCGGAGGCGACTTTGCGCAGCGGACGCGGTGGCTGGCCGGGGTTGGCGCTGACCAACAGCTCGCAACGTTCGCGGCCCTGCGGATCGGGATCGTCGCCTTCGACCGCCTCCAGATGAACCACCAGACGGCCTCCCGTCATGCCCAGCTCACCCATCAGGCCCGCGACGGCCGTACCGAGCCGGGTCGCCGCATCGAGGCGCGACGTGCTGAGCTCGCCCGCGGCGGCAGCGTAGTCGCTCAGCAGCTTGTCGCGTTCGCGACCCAGCCGGTCCAGTGCGTCGCCCGCGCCTTCGAGTTCGGTCAGGCGCTCGCGTACTTCGTCGGCCTTGGTCGTCAGTTCGCGGATCGGTAGCCGGTAGCGGCGGGAAAGGTCATGCAGATGAGTGAGGTGGATGTCGACCTCGGCCAGGCGTTCGGGGTCGAGTTCGACGTCCTGTGCGTAGCGGCCGAGACCGTCGACGGCTTCGCCCACCTGGATTTGCGCGCTGTCGAGCAATTCCAGTATCGGTGCGAGCGTGGCATCCAGTTCGGCCAGTCTGGACAGCTCGGCGTGCGCTCGGAGCAGGGCGCGGCCGATGGCGAATTCACTTTCGCCGTCCAGCAATTCGACGACGCCGTTGGCACCTTCGGCCAGCCGTCCGGCATTGGCGAGGCGCCGGTGCTGGGCCTCCAGATCGTCCAGGGCGGCGGGAGCCAGCGCCCAGCGGTCCAGTTCTTCCAGTTCGTGAGCCAGCAGTTCGATCTGGCGCTCGCGGTCGTCGCCGCCAGACAGCGTACGAATGCGTGCGCCGACATCGCGCCAGGCGCGCGCCGTATCGCGGACCCGGGCCACGCGTTCTTCGTTTTCCGCATAGGCGTCGAGCAACGCCATCTGGTGCTGGCGCGAAAGCAGGGCCTGGTGCTCGTGCTGTCCGTGGATTTCCAGGATCAGCGAGGCCAGCGCCGACATTTGCGCGAGGCTGGCGGGGCGTCCGTTGATCCACCCGCGCGAACTGCCCTCGGCGCGAATGACGCGACGCAGTTGGCAGGTCTCGCCGTCGTCGAGCTCTTCCTGGCGCAGCCAGTCGGCGGCGAGGGGCAGCCCGGTGAGATCGAATTCCGCCGCGAGTTCGGCCCGGTCGCTGCCCGAGCGCACCATGCCCGAATCGGCGCGGGCGCCGGCCAGGAGCATGAGGGCATCGACCAGCAACGACTTGCCGGCACCGGTTTCGCCGCTGACCACGGTGAGACCGGGGCCAAATGCGATTTCGGCTTCTTCGACGACGGCGAACTGACGGACGTACAGCGAGGTGAGCATGGGCACCGGGAGCGCGACGGGACGCCGGCGATTGTAGCGGCTGCGAGTCGCAGGAATCGCGACAGCGTGCGTCGGACTTGCAACCTGCGTTGCCAGACCTTATTCATAGCGGCATAACTGGACATCTCACCGGCCGCCTCGCGCATGAATCCGTTCCAAGGTCACGACATCGATGCTCGCGCGCGACAGCTGCTGCGGTCGCTGATCGCCCAGTATCTGTCCGATGGCGAGCCGGTCGGGTCGCGGACGCTGGCCCGGTCGTCGGGGCTGGAGGTCAGTCCTGCCACCATTCGCAACATCATGGCCGACCTGGAAGAGGCGGGGCTGGTGGCCTCGCCGCACACGTCGGCAGGCCGAATCCCCACGCCGCGCGGGCTACGTCTGTTCGTCGACAGCCTTCTGGAGCTGAAGCCGCTGGCGCGCGAGGACATGGCTTTCCTCCAGCGCGAACTGCCGCCCCACCAGACCAGTACGCGCGATCTCGTGGGCAATGCGTCCAACCTGCTGTCGGCGATGACGCGCTTCGCGGGCGTGGTTTCCGTGCCGCGCCAGGCGGACTTTCCGCTGCGGCACATCGACTTCGTCGGTCTGCCCGACGCGCGGGTGCTCGTGATCCTCGTCTTTTCGGACAATCAGGTGCAGAACCGGGTGGTCCAGCTGACCAAGCCGATCGAGGCGGGCGAGCTCGAGCAGACCGCCAACTACCTCAACAGCCAGTTCGCCGGATTCCGCCTGGCGGACATCCGCGCCCACCTGCTTATCGAACTGCGCGAGGCGGGCAGCCAGCTCAACAGCCTGCTGGCCAGCACGGTCGAGCTGGCCTCGGCCTCGTTCGCGTCCGATGGCGAGGGCGACGACGTCCTCGTCAGCGGTCAGACGAATCTGATGGGTTATTCCGAACTTGCCGATATCGAGCGGCTTCGCGATCTATTCGACGCTTTCCAGCAAAAGCGCGACATGCTTCAGCTGATGGAAATGTGCGTCAAGGCACCGGGTGTCCGACTTTTCATCGGTGAAGAATCGGGTTTCTCCGCCCTCGACGGGTGCAGTGTGGTTACAGCCACTTACGGCGCAGGCGGCCGCATGCTTGGCGCGATCGGAGTTATTGGACCGACGCGTATGGCATATGAGCGCGTCATTCCGGTGGTCCAGGCGACAGCCGGACTGCTCAGCGACGCCTTGAATCGCGCGGCTGCGACCTCATAAACCGCCCCGGGAGGCGGATTTTTCCGCAAACATCGGCCCATCCTGAAGGATCGGGTCTAAGTAGCTGACGTTTGGAGTCCACATGCAGAACAACGAATCCCACGCGCCCGAACCGGTGCAGGAAGGTACCTTGCCAGGCGACGAACTAGCCGCTGAGTTCGATGCCCTTACCGGAAAGCTCGCCGCGGCGGAAGCCGAACTCGGCCAGATGCGCGAGACGGTGCTGCGCGAACGCGCCGAACTGGAGAACCAGCGCCGCCGTTTGCAGCGGGACCTGGACCAGGCGCGTCGATTCGCCAACGAAAAGCTGTTGAGCGAACTATTGCCGGTGTACGACGCCCTGTATAGCGGGCTGGCGGTGGAAAACAGCGATCTGGATAAAATGCGCCATGGCATCGAACTGACGCTGCAGGCGTTGAACAAGGTGGCCGATGGCCATGGTCTGAAGATCGTCAGCCCGTTGCACCAGGCGTTCAACCCGGAGCATCACCAGGCGATCCAGGCGATCGATTCGAACGAGCACGCTCCCGGAACCGTGGTCAGCGTTCTGCAGAAGGGTTTCGTCCTGAATGACCGTTTGCTGCGTCCGGCACTGGTCGTCGTAGCGAAAGACGCCGACTGAACGGATACCCGGCGCGCGTTCCTCATGCAGCGCCGCAGTGTCTGAAAAGTATTGAAACATTGGGGCCTAGCCCCACCTAGAAACCAGTCGCGGCCGCGGGGGCCGCATAAAATTTTTGGAGCAACGTGACATGGCCAAGATCATCGGCATCGACCTCGGTACGACCAACTCCTGCGTCGCAGTGATGGAAGGTTCGACCGCACGCGTCATCGAAAACTCGGAAGGCGATCGCACCACGCCGTCCATCATCGCCTTTACGAAGGATGGTGAAGTTCTGGTCGGCGCGCCGGCCAAGCGCCAGGGCGTGACCAATCCCAAGAACACCTTCTACGCGGTGAAGCGCCTCATCGGTCGCAAGTTCACCGACGCCGAAGTGCAGAAAGATATCAAGATCGTTCCCTACAAGATCGTTGCGCACGACAACGGCGACGCGTGGGTGGAAACGTCCGACGGTAAAAAGATGCCGCCTTCGGAAATCTCCGCGAAGGTCCTGATGAAGATGAAGAAGACCGCCGAGGACTATCTTGGCGAGCCCGTCACCGAGGCGGTCATCACGGTGCCGGCCTACTTCAACGACAGCCAGCGCCAGGCGACCAAGGACGCGGGCCGGATCGCGGGCCTCGACGTCAAGCGCATCATCAACGAGCCGACCGCGGCCGCGCTGGCCTATGGCATCGACAAGAAAGACAACAAAGACCGCAAGATCGCGGTTTACGATCTGGGCGGCGGCACGTTCGACGTGTCGATCATCGAGATCGCGGAAGTCGATGGCGAGAAGCAGTTCGAAGTGCTTGCCACCAATGGCGACACCTTCCTGGGCGGCGAAGATTTCGACGTCAAGGTCATCGACTATCTCGTCGAGGAATTCAAGAAGGAGCAGGGCATCGACCTGCGCCAGGACCCGCTGGCACTACAGCGTCTGAAGGACGCCGCCGAGCGCGCGAAGATCGAACTGTCCTCGTCGCACCAGACCGACGTCAACCTGCCGTACGTCACGGCGGACGCGTCGGGCCCGAAGCATCTGAACATCAAGCTGACCCGCGCCAAGCTGGAATCGCTGGTGGAAGACCTCGTCAAGCGCACTGTCGAGCCGTGCCGCACCGCGCTGAACGACGCCGGCCTGCGCGTGTCGGACATCGACGAAGTGCTGCTGGTCGGCGGTCAGACCCGCATGCCCAAGGTGCAGGAAGCGGTGAAGGACTTCTTCGGCAAAGAGCCGCGCAAGGACGTCAATCCGGATGAAGCCGTCGCTGTCGGCGCCGCGATCCAGGGCGGCGTGCTGGGCGGTACGGTCAAGGACGTGCTGCTGCTCGACGTGACTCCGCTGTCGCTGGGTATCGAAACGATGGGTGGCGTGTTCACCAAGCTGATCGAGAAGAACACGACGGTTCCGACCAAGGCATCGCAGACCTTCTCCACGGCCGACGACAACCAGACCGCGGTGACCGTGCACGTGCTGCAGGGTGAGCGCGACCAGGCCCGGTTCAACAAGTCGCTGGCCAAGTTCGATCTCACCGGCATCGACGCCGCGCCGCGTGGCATGCCGCAGGTCGAAGTCACCTTCGACATCGACGCCAACGGCATCATCCACGTGTCGGCCAAGGACAAGAAGACCGGCAAGGAGCAGAAAGTCGAGATCAAGTCCGGTTCGGGCCTTACCGAGGACGAGATCAAGCGGATGGTCGAGGACGCGGAAGCGAATCGCGAAGAAGACAAGAAGTTCCAGGAACTGGTCTCGGTGCGCAACAAGGCCGACCAGCTCGTCCACGGTACGCGCAGCCAGCTCAAGGAGCACGGCGGCAAGATCCCGGCCGAGCAGCTCGCCAGCATCGACAGCGCCGTCTCGGAACTCGAGAAGGTGAAGGACACCGACGACAAGTCGGCCATCGAGGCGAAGATCGCCAACCTCGAGCAAGTTGCCCAGGCGCTTTACGCCGCGGCGCAGTCCGGCGGTGCGGAACCCGACACCGGGCACCAGTCGGCACCGGGCGGCGGTTCGGCTCAGCCGGACGACGTGGTCGATGCCGAGTTCACGGAAGTCAAGGACGACAAGAAATAAGTCCGTGAAGCATGAATGCTGAGCAATAAGTAGAATCCGCGCGGGCCTCGTGGGTCCGCGCGTTTTTTGGAGGCAGGGAATGTCGCGTTGCGACCGGTTGAAAAGCAAATGAGCAAGCGCGATTACTACGAAATCCTTGGGGTCGAACGTTCGGTCACCGAGGTCGAGCTCAAGAAGTCGTTTCGTCGCATTGCGATGAAGTGTCATCCTGACCGCTGCCCGGACGATCCGGGCGCGCAGGAAAAATTCAAGGAAGCCAAAGAGGCCTACGAAATCCTTGCCGATGCGCAGAAGCGCGCGGCATACGACCAGTACGGCCACGCCGCGTTCGAAGGCGGTGGCTTCGGTCGTGGCGGTGGCGCCGGGTTCGGCGACGTCGGCGATATCTTCGGCGATATGTTTGGCGACATCTTCGGCGGTGGCGGCGGCCGGCAGCGCGCGCGTCGCGGTTCCGATCTTCGCTACATCATGGATCTCGATCTCGAAGAAGCCGTGTTCGGCGTCGAGAAGAAGATCGACGTGCCCACCCAGGTCAACTGCCAGCACTGCAACGGCACCGGATCGGAAGACGGAAAAGTGCGTACGTGCAGCACGTGCCACGGTCACGGCCGCGTGCGCATGCAGAACGGCATCTTTTCCATCCAGCAGGCATGTCCCACGTGCCACGGCAGTGGCCAGGCCATCGAGAAGCCCTGCAAGAAGTGCCATGGCGAAGGCCGGCTCGAAGAGTCGCGCACGCTGTCGGTGCGTATTCCCGCGGGCGTCGACAACGGTGACCGCATCCGTCTGACGGGGCAGGGCGAAGCCGGTCCGGCGGGTTCGCCGGCGGGCGATCTCTACGTGGAAGTGCGCGTGCGCGAGCACGCCATCTTCCAGCGCGATGGCAGCGATCTTTACTGCGAAGTACCGATCCGTTTCGCGCAGGCCGCATTGGGTACCGACCTGAACGTGCCGACGCTGGAAGGCGACATCGCGATCAACGTGCCGCCCGAAACCCAGACCGGACATCAGTTCCGTCTGCGCGGGCGCGGCGTGAAGTCGGTGCGGGGCGGCCGTACGGGCGATCTCATCTGCACGGTCGTGGTCGAGACGCCAGTACGGCTGACGAAGGAACAGCGCGAGCTGCTGCAACAGCTGGAAGCCACGTTCGACGGTGCCGAGGCGGGCAAGCACACGCCACGCTCGACGACCTTCATCGATGGCGTCAAGCAGTTCTGGTCGCGCGTTACGGGTTGATCGCCAACGCCGTCGCTCTCCTGCACAAAAGAGCGATGGCGCGGCACTCTTGTTAGCATGCGCGTTTGATCCCGGAGTTCCCCGCATGACCCGTGCCCTACGTCTCGCCATCAGCGGCGCCTCCGGACGCATGGGGACGGCATTGCTGTCCCTCGTGCGCGACGATGCGCGGTTCGAACTGGTGCATGCCACGGTCACGCCGGATTCCGTTCATGCCGGCAAGCCCGTTTTCCTCGACGCGGTTCATCAGCTGCGTTTCGTTTCCGGCTGGGCCTCGGCACCGGCTATCGATGTCGTCATCGATTTCAGCGGTCCGGCGGGTCTCGCTGCCGCGCTCGATCATTGCGAGGCCCACGGTATCGCGCTGGTCACCGGCACCACCGGCCTCGACGGCGAACTGGATCAGCGGCTGACCAAGGCCGCCGAGCGCATCGCCGTATTGCGTGCCGCCAATTTCAGTCTTGGCGTTGCCGTTCTTACCCGTCTGCTGAAAGAAGCCGCGTCGGCACTCAGGAGCTGGGATCTCGATATCGTCGAAGCTCATCATGGGCGTAAGGAAGATGCTCCCTCGGGCACCGCGCTGGCGCTCGGCGAAGCCGCGGCAGCGGCACGCGGCGCGACGCTGGACGAACTGGCCGTCTACGCACGCGAAGGTCGTCCCGGCGCGCGTGAGGTCGGCACGATCGGCTTCGCCGTCGTCCGTGGCGGCGACATCGTCGGCGAACACACCGCGATGCTCATGGGGCAGGGCGAGCGCGTGGAGCTGTCGCATCGCGCGACGGATCGTTCGATCTTCGCCCGCGGCGCGCTGGAATCCGCAGCCTGGATCGCCGGCCGCGCACCGGGCGCATGGTCGATCGACGATGTGATCGCCTCGAAGATATAAGGCACGAGGTCGCTCCTACAGAAGGCGGGTAGCCGGACTCCGTGCTAGACTCCGCCCCGATGTCATTGGGGAGTAGCCATCCTCGTTCCCCCTGAGGAGTTCGCGTCAACAGACTTGGCGGCCTTGTGCCCCATGGTGCGAACGGTAATCGTCACTTCGGTGACGGTCTGCCCGGCGAGACCTTTGGCCATCGACATGCTCACCCGAGCCGGGCGAGCGGTGTCGTTGCGCCATCGGTAAACGCTCGCCCGGCTCAGACAAACGCATGCTTCTGACATGTTTCCTCTTTCTCGTTTCCGCGGGCGCGATTTATTTCGCCTGCGAGTACTTCGTGAACGGCGTCGAATGGTTCGGGCGCAAGCTCAGCCTTGGCGCCACCGCGACAGGTACCGTTCTGGCCGCCTTCGGTACGGCATTGCCTGAAAGCGCGGTGACTTTCGTTGCCGTGATGTTCGGCAAAACGCCGGAAGCGAAAGACATCGGCGTCGGTGCGGCATTGGGCGGCCCGCTGGTCCTGGCAACCATCGCCTATGCGGTGGTCGGCTTCGCACTGTTCCTCAACCAGCGGCGGCTGAAGCGCGCCGACGATCGCATCCGTGTCGACCACAAGCGTCTCGCGCGCGATCAGTCCTGGTTTCTCGGCATCTTCGTCGTGAAGGTGGGCCTGGGTCTGGTGGCGTTCGCGTGGAAACCCTGGCTCGGCGTGTTGTTCATCGCCTCGTACGGTCTGTACGTGTGGCGGGAGATGCGCGACGACGACAGTGCGCCGGAAGGCGAGGAAGACCTGGAGCCCCTGAAGTTCCGCCCCGGTGTGCTGGATCCCAGCATGGCGTGGGTGGCGACGCAGACCCTTCTCTCACTGGTCGTGATCGCCATCGCCTCGCGCACGTTCGTGGGGCAACTGGAGGCCATCGGCGAGGCGTTCGCACTGTCGCCGCATCTGGTGGCGCTGGTGCTCAGCCCGGTTGCCACGGAGCTTCCGGAAACCGTCAACGCGTTGATCTGGGTGCGTCAGGGCAAGGAGCGGTTGGCGCTTGCCAATATTTCCGGCGCGATGATGATCCAGGCGACGATCCCGAGTTCGCTCGCCCTGTTCGCCACGCCCTGGCTATTCGATGCGCCGCTGATCGTTGCGGGCGCGATTACCGGCGTCGCGGTTGTCTTCCTCTGGATCATGTTCCGCCGCGGCGATGTGAGCGCGCGCTGGCTGATGCCCATCGGTTTGCTGTACGGCGTGTTCGCTGCCTACGTGGCCTGGCATTTCACGACATAGCAAAGCGAGACGCGCCTTGCAGGAGCCGGTAAGCGGGCTCCTGCAAGGGATGGCGTGCTGCGTTAATCCTTATGCGAAGCGCTCCGGTCCCGGCCCGCTCCCAGCCTGCGATCCCACTTGCCGAAGATCTTCTTGAAAACCCGCGAGAACTTGCCGCGTTTGGTCTTGCGCAGCTTTTCCTCTTCGCTGGTGAGCCACGCGACCTGGATGACGCGTCGCTCGCCTTCGTAAGGGAGGTGCCCGTGGAAGGAATTTTCGGTGCGGCGGAAGACGGCGAACTCGCCGAACAGGGGTTTCAGCTCGGGGGCGACGATGTCGTCGATGTTGTCGATGCCGCGCAGGAAGCGCAGGCAGCCGTCGCTGGTATCGGGCCACTGCTGGTTCAGATAGATCAGCGCCGTGGCCACCTTCGACTTGCTGTCGGTGTGGATGGTGCCGTGGCGCCGGTTCAGCAGTTTGCAAAGGGTGATCAGGGTCGGGTACTGGCCCAGGTTCTCGATACCCAGGTGCCGGCCGATGGCCGCGGCGAAGGCCGGGGAGCTCATCTGCTCGACCAGCTCGTTCACCGAGGGGCCGCAGTCGCTGGCGTCGTAGGGAAAGAAGCCGGCACTGGTGTACTGCGGGAAATCGCGCTCCAGGTCACTGCGCGCATCGTCGGGTAACTGGCCGTGCGCGATCATGAACGGAAAGGGCTCGCTGCGGACGTCGGTGTCGGAGCGGTCCAGGCGGGCGGGATCGAGCAGCATGGGGTCGGTATCTTCGGAATGTGTCGTTGCGTTCATTGTATCCGTGTTACAGCGTATCGTCCGTGGCACCGCTCACTGTAATAATTGTTGCTGCAACGCAACGGTAACGGTGGACAGAAAGGCCCGCTACGCCTATCATTCTGTCCCGCCCACGATCCTTATCCCCAAGGTCCACGAGCCGCTTAACGCTGGCTTGCGGACCTTGCTGCACCTGAAGGCGGCCTTTCTCATGCGTACTCCCGCTCTGCTTGCCCTCGAAGATGGCAGCGTGTTCCACGGCCACGCGGTCGGTGCCCACGGTGAAACCGTCGGCGAAGTGGTTTTCAACACTTCCATGACCGGTTACCAGGAGATCCTCACGGACCCCTCCTACTCGCGCCAGATCGTTACCCTTACCTATCCACATATCGGCAACACCGGGACGAATCCGGTCGACGTCGAGTCCGACCGCGTCCATGCGGCGGGCCTGATCGTGCGCGACGTGCCGCGCCTGGCCAGTAACTGGCGCAGCGTCGAGCCGCTACCCGCGTATCTCCAGCGTCAGGACATCGTCGCCATTGCCGGCATCGACACCCGTCGCCTTACCCGCATCCTTCGCGAGAAGGGCGCGCTGGCCGGCTGCATCGTCGCCGGCGAGAGCATCGATGCCGAGGCCGCGCTGGCGAAGGCTCGCGCCTTCCCGGGCCTGAATGGCATGGACCTCGCGAAAGTCGTCAGCACCACGAAGACCTTCCAGTGGTCCGAAGGTGTGTACGACCTCGACAAGACGGCCTTCTACAACGCGCCCAAGCGCTTTCGCGTGGTGGCCTACGACTTCGGCGTGAAGCAGAACATCCTGCGTCTGCTCGCCAGCCGCGGCTGCGACATTACGGTCGTGCCCGCCCAGACGCCCGCGAAAGACGTCCTCGCCATGAATCCGGATGGCGTGTTTCTCGCCAACGGCCCGGGCGATCCGGCCGCGTGCGACTACGCCATCGACGCCACGCGCGAGATTCTGGAAACCAGGTTGCCGCTCTTCGGCATCTGCCTGGGTCACCAGATCATGGCGCTGGCGCTTGGCGCGACGACGCTGAAGATGAAATTCGGCCATCACGGCGCGAATCATCCGGTGAAGGATCACGACAGTGGCCGCGTGCTGATCAGCTCGCAGAACCATGGCTTCGCGGTCGACGCGTCGACCCTGCCGGCGAACGTGCGCGTCACGCATACCTCGTTGTTCGACGGTTCCCTGCAGGGCTTCGCACTTACCGACCGGCCGGCCTTCTGTTTCCAGGGCCATCCGGAAGCGAGTCCGGGTCCGCAGGACCTCGATTACCTGTTCGACCAGTTCATTGCCTCGATGGAGCAGCACGGCAAGACGAAGGCGTCCTGACGCCGCCTTGCCGCCCGGGTGGCCTCGCGGCCACCCGCTGATCCCAACGCCTGCGAAAGCGAGAAACCCATGCCAAAGCGCTCAGATCTAAAAACCATCCTCGTCATCGGCGCCGGTCCGATCGTCATCGGTCAGGCCTGCGAGTTCGATTACTCCGGCGCCCAGGCTTGCAAGGCGCTGCGCGAAGAGGGTTATCGCGTCGTCCTGGTCAATTCGAACCCGGCGACGATCATGACCGACCCGGACACCGCCGACGCGGTGTACATCGAGCCGATCAACTGGCAGACCGTCGAGCGCATCATCGCGAAGGAGCGCCCGGATGCGGTGCTCCCGACGATGGGCGGCCAGACCGGTCTCAACTGCGCGCTCGACCTTGCCGACAACGGCGTGCTCGACAAGTACAACGTCGAACTGATCGGCGCATCGCGCGACGCCATCCGCATGGCCGAGGACCGCGACCTGTTCCGCAAGGCCATGGCCGAGATCGGCCTGGAATGTCCGAAGGCCGGCGTGGCGCGCTCGATGGAGCAGGCGCTCGAAATCCAGACGACGGTCGGCTATCCGACGATCATCCGTCCGAGCTTCACGCTCGGCGGCTCGGGCGGCGGCATCGCTTACAACAAGGAAGAATTCGTCGAGATCATCGGTCGCGGTCTCGAGCTCTCGCCCGTGCACGAAGTCCTCGTCGAGGAATCGGTGCTGGGCTGGAAGGAATTCGAGATGGAAGTGGTCCGCGACAGCGCGGACAACTGCATCATCGTGTGCTCGATCGAAAACTTCGATCCGATGGGCGTGCACACGGGCGACTCGATCACGGTCGCGCCGGCACAGACGCTTACGGACAAGGAATACCAGCGCCTGCGTAACGCATCCATCGCGGTGCTGCGCAAGATCGGCGTCGACACCGGCGGTTCCAACGTCCAGTTCGGCATCAATGCCGAAGACGGGCGCGTCGTGGTCATCGAGATGAATCCGCGCGTGTCGCGTTCGTCGGCGCTGGCTTCGAAGGCCACCGGTTTCCCGATCGCCAAGGTCGCCGCGAAGCTCGCCGTCGGCTACACGCTGGACGAACTGAAGAACGACATCACGGGCGGTCTCACACCGGCGTCGTTCGAACCGTCCATCGACTACGTCGTTACCAAGATTCCGCGCTTCGCGTTCGAGAAGTTCCCGGCCGCCGATGCGCGCCTCACCACGCAGATGAAGTCGGTCGGCGAAGTGATGGCCATGGGCCGCACCTTCCACGAATCGCTGCAGAAGGCACTTCGCGGTCTGGAAATCGGCAAGACCGGTCTCAACCCGACCGGTCTCGATATCGGTAGCGAAGAAGGATTCCAGACACTCAAGCGCGAACTGCGCGAACCGCGTCCGGACCGTGTATTCCATGTCGCGGACGCTTTCCGCGCGGGCCTGAGCCTGCAGGAAGTCCACGACCTTACGCGCATCGATCCCTGGTTCCTCGCCGCGTTCGAAGACATCGTGATGACCGAAGGTGAAGTCCAGCGCCAGGGCGTGACCTCGCTCGACGAGCCGCGCATGCGCGAACTCAAGCGTATGGGCTTCTCCGATGCGCGCCTTGCCGAACTGGCGAGTACCGACGAAGCCGCTGTCCGTCGTCTTCGCCACACGCTCGGCGTGCGCCCTGTCTATAAGCGCGTCGACTCGTGCGCCGCTGAGTTCGCCACCACCACCGCGTACATGTTTTCCACGTACGAGGAAGAGTGCGAGGCCAACCCGACCAATCGCGACAAGATCATCGTGCTTGGCGGCGGTCCGAACCGCATCGGCCAGGGTATCGAGTTCGACTACTGTTGCGTACACGCGGCACTCGCCCTGCGCGAGGATGGGTTCGAGACCATCATGGTCAACTGCAACCCGGAAACCGTGTCGACCGATTACGACACCTCCGACCGCCTGTACTTCGAGCCGCTGACGCTGGAAGACGTGCTTGAGATCGTCGACCTCGAGAAGCCGAAGGGCGTCATCGTGCAGTACGGCGGCCAGACGCCGCTGAAGCTCGCGCGTGCGCTCGAAGCCGCCGGCGTGCCGGTCATTGGCACCAGTGCCGACTCGATCGACCTGGCCGAAGATCGCGAGCGCTTCCAGCAGCTGATCGAACGCGTGAAGCTGAAGCAGCCGCCGAACCGCACGGCGCGCAATGCCGACGAAGCGCTGACTCTGGCGCGCGAGATCGGTTACCCGCTGGTCGTGCGTCCGAGCTACGTGCTCGGTGGCCGGGCCATGGAAATCGTCTACGACGATGCCGACCTGTCGCGTTACATCCGCGAAGCCGTGCAGGTGTCGAACGATTCCCCGGTGCTGCTCGACCGCTTCCTCGACCATGCGGTCGAAGTCGATGTCGACATCGTCGCCGATGCGGAAGGCAACGTGCTTGTCGGCGGCATCATGGAGCATATCGAAGAAGCCGGCGTGCACTCGGGCGATTCGTCCTGCTCGCTGCCGCCGTATTCGCTGTCGCAGGAAGTGCAGGACGAGATGCGCCGCCAGGTCACATTGCTGGCCCGCGAGCTCAAGGTCATCGGCCTGATGAACACCCAGTTCGCCATTCAGGGCGACGACGTGTTCATCCTCGAAGTGAATCCGCGCGCTTCGCGTACCGTGCCGTTCGTGTGCAAGGCGACGGGCGTCTCGCTCGCCAAGATCGCCGCGCGCGCCATGGCCGGCCGCACGCTTGCCGACCAGGGCACGACGAAGGAAATCATTCCGTCGTACTACTCGGTGAAGGAAGCGATCTTCCCGTTCCTGAAGTTCCAGAACGTCGATCCGATCCTCGGTCCCGAAATGCGTTCGACGGGCGAAGTGATGGGTGTCGGCCGCACGTTCGGTGCCGCGTTCGCTCGCGGTCACGAGGCAGCCGGGATCAAGGCGCCGCCGAAGGGCAAGGTCTTCCTGTCGGTGCGCGACGCGGACAAGGATCGCCTGCTGCCGATCGCCCAGGATGTCGCCAAGCGCGGTTACGCGCTGGTCGCGACCGAAGGCACGGCTGCGTTCCTGAAGCAGAACGGCGTTGCCTGCGAGCGCATCAACAAAGTGTTGGAAGGTCGTCCGCACATCGTCGATCTGATCAAGAACGGCGATGTCGTCTATATCGTCAATACGACGGAAGGCAAACAGGCGATTGCCGATTCGTTCTCCATCCGTCGCGAAGCGCTCCAGCAGCGTGTGACGTATTCCACGACCGTTGCCGGTGCGCGTGCCCTCGTGCATTCTCTGGACTTCCACGCCAATGGCGAGGTCAACAGCCTGCAGGAACTGCACAAGGAGCTTCACTCGTGAGCCGTCCTCCCATGACCAAGAAGGGTTCCGAGCGCCTGCGCACGGAACTCGAATTCCTGAAAGGCCCGAAGCGTCAGGAGATCATCGCCGCTGTCGCGGAGGCGCGTGCGCACGGTGACCTGAAGGAAAACGCCGAGTACCACGCGGCTCGCGAGATGCACGGTTTCAACGAAGGACGCATCAGCGAACTGGAAGCCGGCCTGTCCAATTCCGAAGTGATCGACACCGAGCGTCTCGGTGCCGGCAAGCGTGTCGTATTCGGTGCGATCGTCGATCTCGAAGACGAAGACTCGGGCGACAAGGTCACCTACCAGATCGTTGGCGATCTCGAAGCCGACATCAAGCAGCGGCTGATCGCAGTGTCGTCGCCCATCGCCCGTGCCCTCATCGGCAAGAACGAAGGCGACAGCTTCGAATTCACCGCACCCAACGGTGTAAAGAATTACGAAATCACGGGTGTTCGTTACACCTGATCCGGTGGTTTTGGCGATATAGAGAGGCCGCGTAAGCGGCCTTTTTTTGCTTCACGCCTTTTTGAGGGGCGGCTCGGCTTTGCCATCGCTTTCGCGCTCGGACGCTTCGGGGAGAGCCGTCGGCCACCACCCTCGACGCTCCGGCTTCACCGTCGCTCGGGAAGGGAGAGCCGCTGCGCGGCTTGTGTCTGATGGCTGCGCCCCGTCGCGCCCGCGCTGCGGGCGGGGGTTTTTGATTCGGCCTCCTTGCCTCAGCAAAAACGGCGGACCGTCCAGGTCCGCCCCCTGCGGGCCTGGTCCGCCCGCAGCGCTCGGTTGCGCAAGTCGCGTCGAGGGTGGTGGCCGACGGCTCTGCCGGATGCTGCGGTCACGTGGGGGAAAGCATCGCGTCGACGCATGGATAGGCGACCGCATGCCGGTCCACGCCATCCACATGCTCGGCTCACGCTCTCCCCACAACCAACCGCAGTCGACGGTGCCGTGGCCGGGTTGGCCCTTGGGGCCGCCTTAGCCGAGGGCCGCGATGCCTAGTGACGGAGCGAAAGCGGAACTACGGCCCGCTCCCGCAGGGACGGCGCCGAAGGCCCCAAGGGCCAACCCGGTCGCGGCTTCCCCGAGGCACGAGCGTGAGCCGACGAAGCCGCTGCCAACACGAGCCGCCCAACGGCTGTCCTTACCCAGAGAGCGGCTAGGCACGCGAGATCGTCCCCGTAGTGCTTTTTATACGTGCGGTGCCGGATACCGCGTCGCTTACCCCCGATAGCGTATGGTGGGCGGCGCGCTGGCGTTGAAGAGTGTCTTCGACGAAGTGGCGCACGGACAATCACAATGCAGCTATCGGCACCATTCGACGATGCGGTTATCGATAGCCTCATCGCCAGTCGCTGGTGCACGATTGAGGGGTTCCTCGACCCGGCGACAACGCGATCGCTGGCGGCAAGCTGCAGGGGATTCGCCGATGCCGACGGGCTCCAGCTCGCCGGCGTCGCCAGGGAGTCGCGGCATGGACCGAGCCGGGGCGACCATACGCGATGGTTGGGGGATACCGGTCTTTCGACCGGAGAACATGCCTATCTGCTGAGGCTGAATGCGCTGAGGCGTTTTCTTTCGCGAGGGCTTATGGTCCGGATGGCGGATGTGGAAGCCCATTACGCGTTGTACGAGCCGGGGGCAGGATATTCGCGTCATCTCGATTGCCCGGGCGACGATTTTTCCAGAATCGTCTCGACGGTTTTCTATCTCAACGAGAACTGGCTGGATGCCGACGGCGGTGCGCTCCGGCTGTATTTCGATGGCGAGGCACCTCGCGACATCATGCCTGTCGCGGGCACGCTGGTCCTTTTTCTTTCGCGCTACATCGAGCACGAAGTCATGACGGCCACGGTACCGCGCATGAGTATCGCCTCGTGGATGCGCCACGGGTCGACGCCGAAGCTTCGCAATTAGGGAGTGCGGCGGCTTGTAGTGCCCCTCATTCGACCATCGTCGGGTGGCATGTCTGGCAAACCCACTTAAGATGCGCTAACAACGGCATTCTCATGGGTGGGGGTAAGCATGTCGGTCGTCACTGAAGGCGCCAACGCGGCGCCGGGTCTGCTCGCGCGCGAGCGCACCATTGCGGGTCCTAAGTTTAATCGCTGGCTGGTGCCGCCCGCGGCGCTGGCCATCCATCTATCCATCGGCATGGCTTACGGGTTCTCCGTATTCTGGTTGCCGATGACGAAGCTGGTGCCCGGTGCCGACGCAGCTGTCTGCGCCAGTCAGGGATTCATCGATCAGCTGACCACGACAAGCTGCAACTGGACGGTGCCGTCGGTCAATCATATTTTCGAAACCTTCATCGCCATGCTCGGGCTGGCGGCCGCGATCTGGGGTGGCTGGCTCGAGCACGCCGGACCGCGCAAGGCGGGTTTCATCGCCGCGTTGTGCTGGGGTGGCGGCCTGGTGCTGGGTGGTATCGGTGTTGCCATCCACCAGTTGTGGCTTGTGTATCTGGGCTGCGGCTTATTGGGCGGCGTAGGGCAGGGGTTGGGGTATATCACGCCGGTATCCTCGCTGATCAAATGGTTTCCCGACCGGCGTGGCCTTGCCACGGGTTTCGCGATCATGGGTTACGGCGGCGGTGCGATGATCGGCGCGCCCATCGCCGTGAAACTCATGGACGTTTTCAAGGTAAACGACGTGCCCGGTGTCGCCACCACGTTGATGTGCATGGGTGCGATTTACTTCGTCGCTATGTCGCTGGGCGCATTCGGATTCCGCGTTCCGCCTGTCGGCTGGAAGCCCGCTGGATGGACGCCCGCACCGGCGGCCGCGAAGTCCAGTCTCATCTCCGCCCATCACGTGCATCTGAATCGGGCGTGGAAAACGCCGCAGTTCTGGCTGCTGTGGGGCGTGTTGTGCATGAACGTCACGGCCGGTATCGGCGTGATCTCCATGGCCAGTCCGATGTTGCAGGACGTATTTGGCGGGCGGCTCGTGGGCGTCACCGACGCATCCGCACTCACCGTGGCGCAGAAAGCCGCGATCGCGGCGGCTGCGGCGGGTCTGGTCGGCCTCATTAGTCTTTTCAACAGTGCTGGCCGTCTGGCCTGGGCATCCGCGTCGGATTATCTGGGCCGAAAGACGACGTACTTCATTTTCTTCGCGCTGGGCATCGTGCTCTATTGCCTGCTGCCGACTCTTGGGCATCTGGGTATGGCGGCGCTGTTCGTTGCCACCGTCTGCATCATTCTGTCGATGTATGGCGGCGGCTTCGCGACGGTCCCGGCGTATCTGGCGGATATCTTCGGTACGCAGATGGTCGGCGCCATCCATGGTCGTCTGTTGACGGCGTGGTCGGTGGCGGGTGTCGTGGGGCCGGTCTTGATCGCGGGCGTGCGCGAGGCGCAACTGGGTGCGGGCGTGGCGAAGAATCTCGTTTACGACCGGACGCTTTATATCCTGGCCGGACTGCTGCTGGTCGGCTTCATCTGCAATCTGCTGGTTCGCCCGGTCGATCCGAAGAACCACATGACGGACGAGGAGCTGCGCCACGAGCGTTCGCTGCAACATGAAGCGCTGGCGACCGAGAGCAGCGTGGCGGATGCGGCGCGCGGATCATTCGGCGGCATCGGCGTACTGGCATGGCTGGCCGTAGGCATCCCGTTCCTGATCGGCGTGTGGATCGCACTGAGCAAGGCGGCGGCGTTGTTCTAGCCGTGGCATTGCTCTGTTCTCTGGTTCCAGAAACCAGAGATAGCAGGGAGTCGCTGTGACCATAAAAAAGGCCGCGTAAGCGGCCTTTTCTTTTAAAACCCGTCGCAGCTGCAATTAGCGCTGACGAGCCTTGAAACGGGGATTGCTCTTGCAGATTACGAACACTTTGCCGCGACGGCGCACGACTTTGCAGTCACGGTGACGCGACTTCGCGGACTTCAAAGAGGAAAGCACCTTCACGGCCAGCTCCTAAAACTACGAACGAGGGAAAACCGGAATTCTAGCTTAGCCATCGACTTAGCACAAGCCTAACGACACGCGCGATTCCCGGACCGTGCGTAGAAAGCTTTCCAGCACGGGGGATGTATTGTCCGCGCGACTGGCTACTGCAAGCAAGAGGTTGGCGTCGGGATCGTCCACGGGAACGAAGGCGACGCCCGCCAGATGGACGACCCGCAGCGAACCGGGCACCAGGGCGAGGCCGAGACCCGCTGCCACCAGGGGCAGCAAGGCGGTGACCAGCTGGGCCTCTTGGCGGATGTTCGGCCGGAAACGGGCCTTGCTGGCCAGCAGCATCAGGCGGTCGTAGAGGGTGGCTGCCAGGATGCGTGGTTGCGCGATGAAACGTTCGCCTGCCAGTTCCGACATGCGTAGCGAGGGACGATTGGCGAGACGGTGCCCCGCGGGCATGGCGATGACCAGCGGCTCGCGGTCGATGACTTCGACGTTCAGCTGCCGCGCATTGCCGACGCCAGAGGGCTCGGCCCGCAGCAGTCCCACGTCGATCTGGCCGCTCAGCAGGGCGTCGTACTGGGCCCCGGTATACATCTCGCCCAACTGGACACTGACGCCGGGGGCGGCTTGTGTGAAACGGAGCAAGGTTTCCGGCAGCGCGGGATGGAATGATACGGAAACCGAATAGGCCAGTCGTAGATGGCCGGTAAATCCGGCGGCAGCCTCGGTTACCAGGGCGCGTGCGGCGTCTGCCCGTGAAAGGATCGCCCTGGCCTCGATCAGGAAAAGCCGGCCCGGTTCGGTCAGTGCCACCCGACGCTTCGTGCGGTCGAACAGGCGCACCCCAAGGTCGCTTTCCAGCGACTGGATCTGCTGCGAAAGCGGCGGCTGCGAGATGTGTAGCCGCTGGGCCGCCTGAGTAAAGCTCAGGGTATCGGCCACTTCGACGAAATAACGCAGTTGCCGCAGATCGAACATAGTCGGAAACCGTATAAGTATCGGTCGAAATATATATTGGATCGGGACTTGGATCGAGGATAATATTCTTCTCGGCCTACCACCAACCCCTCCCCCTGGGTCGGTAGGTCCCTCGCCCCGCATCGACGCTAATCCGCAACATCCGGCTATCCTCCCCCCCGAAGCCGATGTTGACGCGTCCTCTGCGGGGCGACTTTCTTTTTGGCGCTCGAGAATCTCGCGTCTTCGTCGCTCTCCCTCGCTTCCTTGCTCCGTAGGCTATCGCGCGCAGGCGCGCTCCCACAGAGATCAAGAGCGCGCGCACCCCGCTTTTCTGTGGGAGCGCGCCTGCGCGCGATAGCCTACGGAGCGGGGAAGCCGGGAGTCAGGCCGCCAACGCCGTCCGGAACGAACACCCCGTCGCGTCGCGAACCTTAGCCTCGTCGACCTCGGGCGCGAGCTCGATCAGCGTCAACCCGCCGCTGTCCACATCGAACACGCACAGATCGGTGATGATCCGGTTGACCACGGCCTTGCCGGTCAGCGGCAGGTTGCACTCGGTCAGAATTTTCGGCGAGCCGTCTTTCGCGTTGTGTTCCATCACGACCACCACGCGCTTTACGCCGGCGACCAGATCCATCGCGCCGCCCATGCCTTTGACCATCTTGCCGGGCACCATCCAGTTCGCGATGTCGCCTTCGCAGGTGACCTGCATGGCGCCGAGGATCGAAATGTCGATGTGGCCGCCGCGAATCATCGCGAACGAATCGGCGCTGCTGAAGAACGATGCGCCGGGGCGGGCAGTGACGGTCTGCTTGCCGGCATTGATGAGGTCGGCATCCACTTCGTCCTCGGTGGGGAAGGGGCCGATGCCGAGCAGTCCGTTTTCGGATTGCAGCCAGACATCGACGCCGTCCGGCAGGTGGTTGGCGACCAGTGTCGGCAAACCGATGCCAAGGTTGACGTAATCGCCGTCGGAGAGTTCAAGGGCGGCGCGCTGCGCCATCTGTTCACGGGTCCAGGCCATCTCTTTGATTCCTTAGCGGTCAGGCGCGCACGGTGCGCTGTTCGATGCGCTTGCTCGGGTTCGGGTTGTGGACGATGCGGTCCACGTAGATACCCGGCGTGTGCACCTGGTCGGGATCGAGGTCGCCGATGCCCACCATGATTTCCACTTCGGCGATGCAGACCTTGCCGGCCGTCGCCGCCATCGGATTGAAATTGCGGGCGGTCTTGCGGAACACGAGGTTGCCCGACGGATCGGCCTTCCATGCTTTGACCAGCGCCACGTCGGCGCGGATGGAATGTTCCATCACGTACATATGGCCGTCGAATTCGCGCGTTTCCTTGCCCTCGGCCACCTGCGTGCCGTAGCCCGTGCGGGTGAAGAAAGCCGGGATGCCCGCGCCGCCGGCGCGCAGCTTTTCGGCGAGCGTGCCCTGCGGGGTGAATTCCACTTCCAGCTCGCCGGCCAGGTACTGCCGTTCGAACTCGCGGTTTTCGCCGACGTAAGAAGACACCATCTTTCGGATCTGGCGCGTTTCCAGCAACAGGCCAAGGCCCGCGCCGTCGATGCCCGCGTTGTTGGACACCGCGGTCAGGTTGCGCACGCCCGAATCGCGCAGCGCTTCGATCAGCAGTTCGGGGATGCCGCACAAACCGAAGCCGCCGACGGCGATGGTCTGCCCATCGGCGACCAGCCCGGCCAGTGCTTCGTGCGCGGACGGGTAGCGCTTGTCGCGGGGTTGTTTCTTGACGTCGTTCGATGCCATCTGTTGGTCCTTGAGGTCCAGCGTCTGTTCGCCGCCCATGATAGCCGAGCCGCCCGGTGCGACGGCGCTACCCTTTAGTCCAAGGGATCGCTGCCCGGCGGCGGATTCGTTCAAGTCGCCTCGACATCGTCGTGGGCATACTGGCGGTTGCGCTCCCGTCCGCGGACCCCATGTCGCTCGGGTATCTATCGGATCACCCCTCAGATCAGTCGTTGGAGAAACCCATTGTGAGCAAGCAGCAGATCGGCGTTATCGGCATGGCCGTCATGGGCCGCAACCTGGCCTGGAACATCGAAAGCCGGGGACATGCGGTATCGATCTTCAACCGCAGCCGCGAGAAGACCGAGGAAGTGATGGCCGAAAGCCCGGGCAAAAAGCTCGTGCCGACCTATACGTTGCAGGAGTTCGTCGATTCGCTGGAAAAGCCCCGGCGCATCCTGCTGATGGTGAAGGCCGGCGAGGCCACCGATGCCACCATCGAATTGCTCAAGCCCCTGCTGGACAAGGGCGACATCCTCATCGACGGCGGCAACACCTATTACAAAGACACCGTCCGTCGCGGCGAGGAGCTGGCGAAGAGCGGCCTGCACTTCATCGGCACGGGCGTGTCCGGCGGTGAAGAGGGCGCGCTGAAAGGTCCGTCGATCATGCCAGGCGGCCCGCGCGATGCGTACGATCTTGTCGCGCCGATCCTTACCGAAATCGCGGCGAAGGCGCCGGATGGCGAGCCTTGCGTGGTCTACATCGGACCGGGCGGCGCGGGCCATTACGTAAAAATGGTGCACAACGGCATCGAATACGGCGACATGCAGCTGATCGCCGAAAGCTACGCGGTACTCAAGAACGTGCTGGGTCTGTCGAACGACGAACTGGCCGATGTCTACACGGAGTGGAATCAGGGCGAACTCGATAGTTATCTGATCGAGATTACGTCGAGGATTTTCCGCAAGAAGGATGACCGGACCGGCAAGATGCTCGTCGACATGATCGTCGATCGCGCCGCGCAGAAGGGCACGGGCAAGTGGACCAGCCAGAGCGCGCTCGACCTGGGCGTGCCGTTGACCCTCATCACCGAATCGGTCTTCGCACGCGTGCTTTCGTCGATGAAAGACGAGCGCGTCGCCGCGAGCAAGACGTTGCAGGGGCCGGCAGCGACAAAGTTCGCCGGCGACCGCAAGGCCTTCGTCGAATCCGTCCGCCGCGCGTTGTACATGAGCAAGATCATTTCCTATGCGCAAGGATTTGCGCAGCTGCGTGCCGCCTCCGACGAGAACGACTGGTCTCTCGACTATGGCGCGATCGCGAAGATCTTCCGTGCGGGCTGCATCATCCGCGCGCGCTTCCTGCAGAAGATCACCGATGCTTACGCGCACGACGGCAAGCTGAAGAACCTGCTGCTCGATCCTTATTTTCGTGACATAGCTCACGAATATCAGGCCGCGCTGCGCGAGGTGGTCACGGCCGCGATCGGCGCCGGCGTGCCGGTTCCGGGGTTTTCGGCGGCCGTTGCCTACTACGACAGCTATCGCGCCGAACAGCTGCCGGCCAACCTGATTCAGGCCCAGCGCGACTTCTTCGGTGCGCATACCTTCGAGCGCATCGACGACAAGGGCAGCTTCCACGCGGAATGGGCGCAGGACTAACCCTACATTCGCACGCGATGGATGCGTGTTCCCACAAAGTCATACTCCTACAGTAGAGTTGGGAATCGGCGCGCCGCCTGGGAGGTGCGCGCGCCGCGACCAACGAGGGAGTACGTTGTTCCATGCTCAGAAGTTCTCTGATCGGCGCCTCGGCGCTTGCGGTCGTCCTCGCCGGATGCGCGACCTTGCCGCAACCACGTGACGATGGTTCCTTACAGCGCGAAGCGATCGCCGGGACGGAGCAGCCGGTGCCGCCGTCGCTGGCGGTGGGCCCGGTCAATCCGCCGCGTAACGGCGGGGTGGCGGTGGCGCCGGAGATCGTCACCGGCAGCGGCCAGTTCGTCCGCCCGCAGGGGCTGGCCAAGCCGAAGCCGGTGGTGGC
>NZ_SMCS01000012.1 GCF_004342265.1 Luteibacter rhizovicinus | reverse complement strand
ACGATTGACCTTAATGAACCGGCGTAAGGTGTAACCCATGTCCTGGCACACCTGTTACCTATGTCCCGGCACGGAACACGTACGCCGGAATGACGGTGAGGGGATAGGTGCGGCGCGGCTATCGGTCGCTTCGGCTTCTCGGCAAATCTGGCAGCGAACTTACGCCAGCACCGTCATCTCAACAGGCACCACGGTCTCGCCACTAATCACCTGAGCCTGACCGTCCTGCACCATGAACTGGATCTGCATCGTCCGCTCGGTCAACGCCGCGAGTGCGTCGACCGTGGCCGGGGCGATATCTATCACCGTGACGTTCTTCGTGCGAGCCACCGCGGCGGCGGTCTTCTTCCACCACACTTCAGCGCTGCGGCCGCTATAGGTATAGACGATCACCCGGTTCGCACGCCCCGCCGCGCGACGGATGCGCTGTTCGTCCGGCTGCCCGATTTCGATCCACAGGTCGACTTCGCCGGTCAGCTCCTTGCGCCACAGGTCCGGCTCGTCGTCCGAACTCAGGCCCTTGCCGAAAACAAGCGATTCATCGGCATTCAGCGCGAACGCCAGCACCCGGATCATCATCCGCTCGTCGGTTTCCGACGGGTGCTGCGCGATCGTCAGCGGATGGGCCTGGTAGTAATGCCGGTCCATATCGCTGATCTGCAGCTCGGCCTTGTAGACCGTCGATTTGAGTGCCATGAGGGGAAGTTACCGGGGACGTGTGGCCGCAAAGCCTACACGAACGACGCGTCCGCCAGCTGTCTTGCCACGAATTCGTCCGCTGGCGACGGCCTTCCCACATGGAAGCCCTGGACCATGTCGCAATTCATTTCGATCAGCCGATCGAGCGTTTCCTGATTCTCGACACCCTCGGCCACGGCCTCGAGACCAAGGCGGTGGGCGACCTCGACCATCGCCCGCACCAGCTGCTCCGTGCGGGGATCGTCGATCATCGCGTCCACGAAGGTACGGTCGATCTTCAGCTCGGTAGCCGGGAAGTGGCGCAGATACGCGAACGAGGCATAACCCGTGCCGAAGTCGTCGATGGCGACACGCATGCCGCGGTCGCGCAACCGGCGCAGCACGCGCACGCTCATGTCCAGATCGGTGAGCAGCGCGGTTTCGGTGACCTCGACGATCACGGATTCGGCCGGCACGCCCCAGATATCGAGCGCCCCCAGCATCTGTTCCGCGAAGCCCTGCTCCACGAAAACGCGCGCCGAAAGATTGATGGCGATATCGATCGGCGCACCGGCACGATGCAGCGTGGCCACGTGACGCAGCGACGCGTTGAGGCTCCAGCGCGTCAACGGAACGATCAGATCGCTGCGCTCCGCGAACGGAATGAAATCGACCGGCGCGACTTCGCCATGCGTCTGGGTATTCCATCGCGCCAGCGATTCCACGCGCGTGATCGTCTGTTTGCGCAGATCTAGCAGGGGCTGGAAGTAAACCTGCAGGCGGTTTGCTTCGATGTCTTCGCGCAGCTCTCCGTACAGGATTTCGACCTGGGTATTGTCCGGCTGGTACATCGCGAACGGTTCGCCGATACGCAACGCTTCGTCGTGGGCGATTTCGGCGCGACGGCATAGCAGCTCGGCGGCGGCGCCATGTTCGGGATGCATGGCCGCGCCGACTACCACGCGGCCATGCCAGGGCCGGTCGCCGCACATCAGCGGCTCGTCGAATCCGCCCACCAGCCGGGTAGCCGCCAGCAAGGCATGGGTCCGGTTGCGGATAGCGGGAAGCAGCAGCACGAACGTGTCGTCCGCGGCGACAAAGACCTTGTCGATATGCCGGACGATTTCGACGATGCGCTCGCGGGCGGCGAGCATGACCTCGTTTCCGAAGCCATAACCGAAGCGCAGCTGGGCCTCGCGCATGCCCCGCATCCGTACGACCAGCACGGCACACAGGCCCTCGCGCGAACTGTCGCGGTCGAGCAGTGCCTGCATGGCGGTGAAAATATGGGCGCGATCCGTCACGACAGCCTCGGGCGATGCGGTAATAAACGATCGGGCATGGCATTCATGGGAGGAAGTATTCCTTGGGATCGATGCCGTGGCTACCCGGGGGAAGCGAACGCAGGATATCCATGCGTTCCGGCCCCGTCTGTCGCATCAGGTCCACGATGCGGAATTCGTCCAGCGGCGACTTGTCGGGCGCGGTGAGTATCGCTATACGCGGCTGTAGCCGCCGCGCGTGATTCTGCAGCATAACGATCGCGATTTCGCCGGTTCCCAGCTCGACCAGCGACCCCGTCGGATACACCCCGAGACACGCCTGGAACTGCTCGACCAACTCGCCCTGGAATCCCGTATTGCGCCCGGCATAGATCGTACGCAACGCCACGTGCTGCGACACGGGCTCGCAATACGGCCGTGGCGTCGACATCGCATGATACGTGTCGATGATCGCAGCCATCCGCCCCGCGAGCGGAATCGCGGTGCCGATCAGACCGTCGGGATAGCCGCTACCGTCGAAGCGCTCGTGATGCGTGCGGACCATATCCAGCACTTCCTGATCCGCCACGCCGGAGTGCGCCAGGATAGCCAGACCTTCGCGCACGTGCAGACGCGCGAGTTCGATTTCGGCTTCGCTGAGCGCACCGGCGCGCAGCAGCAATTCGTCGGGCAGCTGCGATTTGCCGACGTCCATCAGCAGCCCGCCCGCGGCAAGGCTGATGATGGCCTCTTCCGAGAACCCCATGTGCCGCCCAAAAGCCGCGGCGAGCGTGCTGCAGCTGACGGCATGGCGATAGGTATAGCTATCGCGCTGACGCAGGCTTTCGATCCAGAAAAACGCATCGCCCGAACGCAGTACGCTCTCGACCATCGGACGCACCGCGTCCTCCACTTCCCGGGGATCGATGACGCGCCCCTTGGCCAGGTCGTCGACGATCTTTTCCACATAGGTCGCGACGGACTCGTAAGCCTCGCGCGCCCGGGGCACTTCTTCGTCGAACGTGGCGGTATCGGTATACGCCCGCTGCGGCACCAATCGCTGGGATGGCGTGGCCGGAGCGGTGCTTGGTTTCACCGCCACGGAAGGCGGACGAAGCGGCGGGGATTTAGAGACAGGCGCGACCTTCCGCATGGTATCGACGAACACGTAGCGGCAATGGCGCCGCAACGCGTCGATGTCGTCCTGGCTGCGAACCGGTACGCCCTGGATCGGAAACGGGGTTTCGTCCCAGTCGCAATCGAGACGGCAAACGTACATGCCGACCTCCAGATCGCCGACCGACACCCGTCTTTCCACCAGATCGTACGCCACAGTCCCCCCAGGAACGGATCGTTTCATGTCAGTACGAACCGCGAATCGACGGATCCGCCCCATGGCCAGACCGGATCGACCTTGTCCGCGACGCGTGAAACCACGCGCGCCGCCAACGGGTTCCACCGACATGCAGGTTCCGCTGTATCGGCGCCAAAGGGTGAAACTGTAACAAACGTTGCCTGCCATGGAATCCTTTCTGCCCCGGTCTTATGTGGTAACTCAGGCACTCCGGAGATATCTCCATGTTCCGTCGTCGTTTTATCGTCGTTCTGACCACGATCGCCCTCGCCGCCTGCACCGCCGTTTTCGCGCGCGACGAAGGCGTCCGCCTGCCCGATCCCGCCGTGGACGCCGCACCGTCGCCGGGTGAGCAGGTAGCGGTTCTCGCGGGCGGGTGCTTCTGGGGCGTCGAGGGGGTTTTCGAACACCTGCGTGGCGTGAAATCCGCGACCGCCGGCTACACCGGAGGCGATGCACAGCATGCCAACTACGACGATGTCAGCGAGGGCGATACCGGACACGCCGAATCGGTGCGCATTGTCTACGATCCGGCGGTCGTCAGTTACGGCCAGATACTGAAAGTGTTTTTCTCGGTCGCGCAGGACCCGACGCTGCTGAACCGCCAGGGCCCCGATCGCGGCACGCAGTACCGTTCCGCGATTTTCTATGCGACGCCGGAACAGAAGCGTGTCGCCGATGCGTATATCGCGCAGCTGGGTGCTGCGCATGTCTACAGCGCACCTATCGTCACCCAGGTCGCGGCGCTGACGACGTTCTATCCCGCCGAGAGCTATCACCAGAACTACATGCGACTGAATCCGCAGTCGCCGTATATTCTGGTGAATGACTTGCCGAAGGTCCTGGCGTTGCAGCGGTTGTATCCGGAGCGGTATGTGGCCAGCTGGGCGAATGCACGGTAGCTGATGCTGGCGGGGTTATGTCGTTTCGTGCCGTTCACCCCGTTAAAGCCGCTTGCCCCTTTCCGTCATTCCGGCGTGCGCCGGAATGACGGAAAGGGGCAGTAACGGCGAGGAATGCCGCAGCCTCTGCAGCATTCGGTCAGCTCAAACCATCGGCAAATTCAACCCCTGCTCGTGCGCACAATCGATAGCCTCCTGATACCCAGCATCGGCATGCCGCATCACGCCCGTGCCCGGATCGTTCCACAGCACGCGCGCGATCCGCTTGTCGGCCGCTTCGGTGCCGTCGCATACGATCACCACGCCGCTGTGCTGGCTGTAACCCATGCCGACACCGCCGCCGTGATGCAGGCTGACCCAGGTTGCGCCGCCGGCGACATTCAACATCGCATTGAGCAGCGGCCAGTCGCTGACCGCATCGCTGCCGTCCTTCATCGCTTCGGTTTCGCGATTCGGACTGGCGACCGATCCGGAATCCAGATGATCGCGCCCGATCACCACAGGCGCTTTCAGCTCGCCGTTGCGAACCATTTCATTGAACGCGAGGCCAAGCTTGTGGCGCTGGCCGAGACCCACCCAGCAGATGCGTGCCGGCAAACCCTGGAAGCTGATGCGTTCGCGCGCCATGTCCAGCCAGTTGTGCAGGTGCGGATCGTCGGGGATCAGCTCCTTCACCTTGGCATCGGTCTTGTAGATGTCTTCCGGATCGCCCGACAACGCGACCCAACGGAACGGGCCCACGCCGCGACAGAACAGCGGACGCACGAAGGCAGGTACGAAACCCGGGAAATCGAACGCGTTCGTCAGACCCTCGTCCTTGGCTACCTGGCGGATGTTGTTGCCGTAGTCGAACGTCGGAATGCCCTTGGCATGGAAGGCGAGCATCGCTTCGACGTGCGCGCGCATCGATGCCTTCGCGGCACGTGCGGTGCCGGCCGGATCGGACTTGCGGCGCTCGAACCATTCCTCGACTGTCCAACCAACCGGAAGATAACCGTTGATCGGATCGTGGGCGCTGGTCTGGTCGGTCACGGCATCCGGACGCACGCCGCGACGGACGAGTTCGGGCAGGATCTCCGCGGCATTGCCGAGCAGCGCGACCGAAACGGCACGGCCTTCTTTCGCATAGCGTTCCATACGCGCCAGCGCATCGTCGATGTCGCTGGCCTGCTCGTCGACGTAACGCGTCTTCAAGCGGAAATCGATGCGGCTCTGCTGGCATTCGATCGTCAGCGACGATGCACCGGCGAGACTCGCCGCCAGCGGCTGCGCGGCGCCCATGCCGCCAAGCCCGGCGGTAAGAATCCAGCGGCCGGCAAGATTGCCGTTGTAGTGCTGGCGTCCCATTTCGACGAAGGTTTCGTACGTGCCCTGCACGATGCCCTGCGAGCCGATGTAAATCCACGAGCCGGCCGTCATCTGGCCGTACATCATCAGGCCCTTGCGATCGAGCTCGTTGAAGTGTTCCCAGTTCGCCCATGCGGGCACGAGGTTGGAGTTCGCGATCAGGACACGAGGCGCGTCCGCATGCGAGGGGAAAACGCCGACCGGTTTGCCCGATTGCACCAGCAGGGTTTCGTCGTCGCGCAGATCGCGCAGCGCGCGAAGAATGGCATCGAAGCATTCCCAGTTGCGCGCGGCGCGGCCGATGCCGCCGTAAACCACGAGCTCCGCCGGATTCTCGGCCACTTCGGGATCGAGATTGTTCTGCAGCATGCGGAACGGCGCCTCCGTCAGCCAACTGCGGCAGGAAAGCTCCGTGCCGCGCGGCGCGCGGATGGTTCGGGTGGTGTCTATGCGCGTCGCTGCGGTCATCGTCGGTCTCGGTGCTGCGGTGAAGGACAGAACGCCGATTATGGGCCGCGACGGGTCGAAGGGGCTATCCGCATCGCAGCATCGATGTCCGAAAACGGCCAGTTGCGATCCTGGCCGCGGTGTAACCTCTTGCCCATGACGAACGCCCAGCCGATTCCCGAGATCCCCGATACCGCCATCTGCGAGGCCGCACGCCTGAGTCGCGACGCGCGGTTCGACGGGCTGTTCTTCACGGCGGTCACCAGCACCGGCATTTATTGCCGGCCGGTGTGTCCCGCGCCGTCGCCGAAACCGTCGAACGTGCGCTATTACGCTAATGCGGCGGCAGCGGAAGCCGCGGGCTTCCGGCCGTGTCTGCGTTGCCGGCCCGAGCTGTCGCCCGCGGATGGCGCCTGGCGGCGCGGCGACACGTTGGTGGCCCGCGCACTGAAACTTCTGGAAAACGATCTGTCGGGCGAGTCGTCTCTGGACGATCTGTCGTCGCGGCTCGCGGTGGGCAGTCGCCAGTTGCGGCGCCTGTTCGTGGAACGCCTTGGCGTGTCGCCGATCGACGTGCGCACGACGCAGCGCCTGTTGTTCGCCAAGCAATTGCTGACGGAAACGGCCATGCCCGTCACGGAGGTGGCCATGGCGTCCGGATTCGGCAGCCTGCGCCGTTTCAACGCCGCCTTCGCGAAGGCCAATCGCATCGCGCCACGCGAGCTGCGTCGCCGGCCGCGTTCGGCGGCGGGCGAGCCGTTGGTACTCCGGCTCGGTTACCGGCCGCCTTACGATTTGTCCGCCCTGCTGCAATTCCTCAGCGGTCGTGCGCTGCCCGGCATCGAACGGGTCGACGAGCGTTCGTATTCGCGGGTGTTCGGCCCGGCGGACCGTCCTGGCTGGCTCCGCATCACCGCATGGCCCGGCAACGAACCGGCGCTGAAGCTCGAACTGCACTGCCCCGACGCCACGCGCATCCTGGACGTGGTGAGCCGCCTTCGCCGGCTGTTCGACCTGGACGCCGACCCCGCGTCCATTGCCGCGCACTTCGACTCCGATCCCGTACTGGGTCCGTTGGTGCGGCGACGCCCCGGTCTGCGACTGCCCGGCGGCTGGGACGGTTTCGAGATTGCGGTTCGCGCCATCCTCGGCCAACAGGTCAGCGTAGCCGCCGCGCGCACGCTGGCGACACGGCTGGTCGACCGGTACGGCGCACAGTTGGCCGATCCCGCGATTCCGGGCCTCGATCGCCTGTTCCCCGAACCCGCTGCGCTGGCCGATGTCGACCTGCGCACGATCGGCCTGACCACGAGTCGCGCCGCGACCGTCAATGGCATGGCCGCCGCCGTGCGCGACGGCCGCGTCGATTTCCGTGCCGACCGCACGCTGGACGATCTGGTAGCACACTGGACCGCCCTGCCCGGCATCGGCGACTGGACGGCGCAATACCTCGCCATGCGCGCCCTGGGCCACCCGGACGCATTTCCCGCAGCCGACCTTATCCTGCGCCGCGCCGCATCTACGGATGGCATACCGCTATCGACAAAGGCTTTGACCACCCTCGCGGAAGGCTGGCGACCGTGGCGCGCTTACGCCGTGATGCACCTGTGGCGCGGCAGTCTCGACGGAGCCAACGCATGAATACCGTTATCGTGGAACAGACCATTCCGTCGCCGCTCGGATCGCTGCGACTCCTCGCCAGCGTCGACGGTTTGCGGGCCATCGAATTTCCCGACTTCCCGGATCGCAAACGCTGGCGGCCCGCGCCGGCGGCAACGAATGTCGCCGATGCACGCACGCCGGAAGAATGCGCGGCGGCGGAAGTCATCGCACACGCGCAAGCCCAATTGGAAGAGTATTTCGCTGGAACGCGCACGACCTTCGACTTGCCGCTAGCGCCCGAAGGCACCGGCTTCCAGCAGAAAGTATGGATGGCCTTGCGGGCGATTCCCTTCGGAGAAACCGCCAGCTACGGCGATGTCGCGCGACGCATCGGCCATCCCGACGCCGTGCGCGCCGTCGGCGCGGCCAACGGCGCGAATCCGATCTCGATCGTCGTGCCATGCCATCGGGTGATCGGCGCGGACGGGCGCCTCACCGGTTTCGGTGGCGGCCTGCCGGCGAAGCGCTATCTGCTGGACCTCGAACGGACGGCTCGCGAGCCGTCGTTGTTCAGTGCCCCGCCGAGCCGGCACTGACCGGCGCGCGGTTCTCCATCGGCTGCTGGGGCGTGGCGTTGTAACGCTGCACCGCATCCTGCTGCTGCGCCCGGTACAGCTGCTGCTGCGACTGGTTCGACTGGTCCATCTGTTTTTGCAGATTGGGATCGGTCGTGTTCTGGCGCAGCTGAGCGGAATTGGCCTGCCGGATCTGCTGCTGTACGGCGTTCTGCTGGATCTGGTTCTGCACGCGCTGCTGGTTCGCGGCCTGCTGCCAACGCTGATTCGCCGACGGCTGCACGATAACGACGGGTCTGGGCTGCTGCGCCGCCGGTTTCGGCTGCGTCGCCGGGGTGGTCGTCTGGGCGACCGCGAGCGGGATCGCAAGAACCAACGACAGCGCTACCAGATAACGGCGAATAGTGGTGTGAGATGAATTAGTCATACGGACAGGCCATGATAGGGGGATTTCCCACGTTCCAAGCCTACGGTCCCGTCCATGAATTTCTCGTTTCGTCCGCTCGTTCGCGGCATGCTTCCGTTCATCATGCTGCTCGCACTGGCGGGCTGTGGCACCACCGCGACGAAACCTCCCGTCGCGACGCGCCACCCGGTACTGCTGATCTCCATCGATGCCTTCCGGCCCGACTATCTCGATCGCGGCCAGACGCCGACGCTGGCGTCGATCGTCCGCGAAGGCGCCCGTGCGCCGTACATGCGCCCGTCGTTCCCGTCGCTGACGTTTCCGAACCACTACACGCTGGTCACGGGTCTGGTGCCGGATCATCACGGTGTCGTGAACAACACGATGGTCGACCCGAAAATCGGCCGCTTCCGTCTGGCGGATCGCGATGCGACCAGCGACGGTCGCTGGTGGGATGGCGCCGAACCGCTGTGGGTAACCGCCCAGAAACAGGGCCTGCGCACCGCGACGATGTTCTGGCCGGGTACCGAGGCGGAAATCCGCGGCATGCGTCCGGATCGCTGGATCCCCTACGACGGCGACCTCACGTCGAACGGCCGTGTCGACCAGTTGCTGAAGTGGATCGACGAGCCGGGTCCGAAGCCCATGTTCGACACGCTTTATTTCGACGCGGTCGATCATGCCGGGCACGAACACGGACCGGACTCGCCGGAAGTGGACGTCGCGCTGCGCGAAACCGATGCGGCGCTGGCGCGACTGGTCGCCGGGCTGAAGGCACGTGGCATCTACGACAGCATGGACATCCTCGTGGTCTCGGACCACGGCATGGCCAATCTGCCGTCCGATCACATCATCTTCGCCGACGACGTCGCCGACGTGACCCAGTTGGACGAGGTCTCCTACGGTGTCGTCGCCACGTTCAATCCGCTGCCCGCTCACGGCTTCGCCCGACCGGAAGCCGCCCTGCTGGCGTCGCATCCGCACATGCAGTGCTACCGCAAGGGCGACCTGCCGGCGCGCTTCCAGTACGGCACGAACCCGCGCGTACCGGCCATCGTCTGCATGGCCGAGACCGGCTGGACGATCGTCAGCCATGCCGCACTGGCAGCGCGCACGACGCCCATGTCGCTCGGCGAACACGGCTACGACAATGCCGACCCTACGATGCGCGCACTGTTCGTCGCGCGCGGCCCCTCGTTCCAGCCGGGCGCCACGGTGGCGCCGTTCCCTAACGTCGACGTCTACCCCCTGATCGTTCACCTGCTGGGAATTTCCGGGCAACCGAACGACGGGAACCTCGGCGACATCGAGGGACTGCTGCGACCGGCTGCCCGCTGAGAGGCCTGTTCCCGTAGAATTCGCCCATGCGTCAGATCTATACATCGCCCCGCCTGGAAAACATCGACCGTGTCGTCGCCCTCCTCACCGAGAAGGGCATCGAGACGACCGTCACCAATCGCTCGACCTGGAATCGCCCGACCTACCAGCGTTTCAGCTATTCGCAACGGCTGGACAACCGCGACACCTGGCCGCAGGTCTGGATCAACGGCGCCGACGACTTCGCCCCGGCCCGCGCGCTGCTGAAGGAGATCGGCATCGACCCGGTCGTGCGGTTCCAGGAAGAACTGAACATCGCGCGCCAGCCGGACCGCCGGCCGCCCCAGCAGCGAACCGCCGCCCGCGTGCGCCTGATGATGCTGGCCGTCGTCGTCGGCGTGTTCCTGATTTACATCCTGAAGGCCACGCGCATCCTCTGAATGGGCTATAAAATCGGGGCATGTGCTCCGATCGCGTCCGTCTGTTCCAGACCCTGCCCCACGCTTGCGGCTATTACGACGACCGCACGGCGCAGAATCTCGTGGTCGATCCGGGCGCTCCCAACCTCGACCGCCTGTATGGCGGCGCCCTCGCGAAGGGTTTCCGTCGCGCGGGCGGGCATCTGTACCTGCCCCGGTGCAGCGAATGCCAGGCCTGCGTCCCCTGCCGCATCGACGTCGAGCGTTTCGTTCCCGACCGGGCGCAACGGCGCTGCCTGAAGCGCAACGCGGACCTCGCCGTCGCCGAGACCATGCCAGGCTACACCGACGAACGCCACGACCTGTACGCGAGTTACCTGCACGCGCGACACAGCGGCGGCGGCATGGACGGTGCGGACGCCGACGATTTCCAGCGCTTTCTCGTGGCGCCGTGGAGTCCGACCGTATTCCTCGAATTCAGGCGCGAGGAACGGTTGCTTGGCGTCGCCGTCACCGACCTTTGCATCGGCGGCGCTTCGGCCGTCTATACGTTTTTCGATCCCGACGAGTCCCCGCGAAGCCTTGGCACGTTCGGTATCCTTCAACAGATCGAACTGGCGAAGCGACGCGGCATCCCGTTCCTGTACCTCGGCTTCTGGATCGAAGGGCATCCGAAGATGGATTACAAAAGCCGGTTCCATGCGCTCGAAGTGCGGCGCAACGGGCAATGGGTCGACATGGCGGCCCGATGACCGACAATGGTCGATCACTTTCCCGGAAACACGCCCCCATGGGACCGCAACGCATCGTCTGTCTGACGGAAGAACCGACCGAAACCCTGTACCTGCTGGGCGAGGAACATCGCATCGTGGGCATCAGCGGCTTCACGGTGCGGCCACCGAGGGCGCGCAAGGAAAAACCGAAGGTCAGCGCGTTCACCAGCGCGAACATCGATAAGATCCTGGCACTCAAGCCGGATCTGGCGATCGGCTTTTCCGATATCCAGGCCGACATCGCGGCCGCGCTGATCAAGGCCGGTGTCGAGGTGTGGATATCGAATCATCGCAGCGTGGAAGGCATCGTCGATTACATAAGGCGTCTCGGCGCCCTGGTCGGCGCCGCCTCGCGCGCCGATGCGCTGGCCATGCAGATGGAAGAGCGCATAGCTACCGTGCGCGCTGACGCCGAAACGCTGGAACGCAGGCCGCGGGTGTATCTGGAGGAATGGGACGATCCGCAGATCACGGGCATCCGCTGGGTATCGGAGCTTCTGACCATCGCCGGTGGCGACGACATCTTCCCGGAACACGCGGCGATGCCGCTGGCGCGCGACCGCATACTCGCCGATCCCCTGGAGGTCGTCCGCCGTTCGCCGGACATCGTCATCGGCAGCTGGTGCGGCAAACGGTTCCGGCCGGAACACGTCGCCGCACGGCCCGGCTGGGAAAACGTTCCGGCCGTAGCGAACGGCGAACTCCATGAGATCAAGTCGCCGCTGATTCTGCAGCCGGGTCCCGCCGCGCTGACCGACGGACTCGACGCGTTGAGCGCCATAGTGCGCGGCTGGTCCAACCGGCAAGCGCCCGACTGACGATCTACTCTGCCACCGCCTCGACCGCCAGCTTCGACACCACCTCGCCGGCAGGTTCCTTGGCAGTACGCATCGGCAGAAACATCGCCGCAGCCGCGCAAAGCGCCTGAATCACGCAGAACAGGCGCAACGTCGACAGATACGCCTCGCTTCCACCGGAGGCTGTCGCCCCCAACTGCGCATGCAGAAAAACGACCAGCCCGGTCGTGGCAACCGGACCGCCCAGCCGCTGACAAATATTCAGCGCCGTCGTGGCGACGGGAATCGATGCCTTCGGAATAGCCGCGTACGCGGCGGATAGCGAAGGAAGATTGATGCAGCTGAAACCCAGTCCACGAATGAAGAACAGGACGCAGATCGCAGCCGTCGGCATGTGTGCCACGTCGAACACGGCGAATGGCAAGGTACCCAGCAGCGCCACGATGGCACCGCCCGACGAGACGCGCCGGGGCCCGAAGCGGTCCGTCAGGCGCCCCATCATCGGATACATGCATAGCAATCCGAGGCCGGTCGGCGCGAACAGCAAACCGGTTTCGGCGGGCGACCTGCCACCGGCCGTCAGCAGGTACAGCGGGAAAAGCATCTGTCCGGCGAGCAATACGCCGTTGCTCAGGAACTGGGTCGCGGCAGCGGCCGAGAACGTGCGGGTACGGAACAGACGCAGGTCGATCAGTGCTTCGCCGCCACGACGGGCGCCATGCCAGAAGAAGGCGATCAGCAATGCGACCGCGGCGGCGAGTTCCGCATGTGTATAGGTCGCCGCACCATTCGCCAATGCTTCCAGTCCATGCAGCGACATCACGATTGCCGGCGACAGCAGCATGAACCCGAGCAGATCGAACGGCCGCCGCACGGTTTCGTGCCCGTCCCGCGGAAGGATGTACCAGGCGAACAGGACGGCTGCGATACCCACCGGCAAATTGATATAGAACAGCCAGCGCCAGCCAGCGTGCTGAAGGACGAAACCCGCCAGCGCGGGCCCAAGGATCGGACCGATCAGGACCGGCATGACGGCGATACCCATCACGCGCGCGAGATTCCGGCCGGCGATGCGCGCCAGCATCATCTGCGCCATGGGCGCGAGCAGGCCACCCGCCGCGCCTTGCAACATGCGCGCGGCGATCAGCTCGTTCGCCGAACCGGCTATACCGCACAACATGGAGGCAAGCGTGAAAACGGTGAAGCAACCGAGATAAATGCGCTTCGCGCCCACGCGGTCGACCAGCCAGCCGCTGAGCGGAAGCATCAGGGCCAGCGCGAGAAGATAGCCCGTCGTGACCCATTGAATGAGGGTCAGCGGAGCATTGAGTTCCTTCCCCAGCGTCGAAAGCGAAATATTGACGACCGTGGAATCCAGCGTCGTCATCAACGGTCCCAGCATGACGACGCCGGCGATCTTCCAGACCATCGGGTCGATCCGATCCCTCGCAGTCGCAGCGACGGCATTCATCACGGCTGCGTGCCTTGCGCGCGAACACGGCCGAAATGCACGGCCGTATAGGAACCAAGCGCAAGCGCCCCGACGCACGCCGAAATAAACAACGCATTCGCCCCCACCTCGACCGGATGGCGCGTCAACAAGATCAATCCGGCGATAAGGTTGAACATACCCCATAGAACATTGACCCACGGCGATGACGGACCCACGCCGCGCGGTCTTGAAAAAGGCGTCGGGAACGGCATGCCCTGAAGACCGGCAGCCAGATGCGGAATAGCGTTGAACAGGAATGCGCCGGCGAAGAAAGCCCCGGCACAGGCGAGGACATCGTTCATGGGTGGGACCTCGGAATCATAAATGCGAGGACACCCTCGCATATGGCAATTATGCGAGGATTGCCTCGCATATGTCAAAATACCCGGATGGCCCACGGCCACGAAGAGGACGATCAGGATGACCAGCACACCCGTAGCCGTCGCCGCCAAACCCAAGCAGGAGCGCGGGCGGCAGCGCGTCGCCGCTATTCTGGAAGCCGGTGCGCAGGTGTTCTCGGAGAAGGGTTACGACGCCGCCACCATGACCGAAATCGCCGCTCGTGCGGCTACCGCGATCGGCTCGATGTACCGGTTCTTTCCTTCGAAAGAGTCGCTGGCCGACGCCTTGCTGGTGCGCTACGCGGAACACGCGGTCGCGGAAGCGACGGCGCTGGGCGAACGCGCGCAGTCGCTATCGCTGGAAGAACTCGCGAACGCCCTGGTCGACTTCAGGCTGTCGTTGCAGAGCGAACGGCAGTTCGCCATCGGGCTGGTCGATGCGCGCGGCGGCAGGCTCGAAAACCGCGAAGCCTTTCGCAAAGCGATGCTGCGCACGATAGCGGGCATCCTGCGCAACGCCGTCGACGGCTTGTCGCGCACGCGCTCGGAGGCAGCGGCGTTCGTGCTGTTGCAGATGCTGAAAGGCGTGTCCGAAGCGGCCAACGAAAAGCCGGGGCGACGCGCCGCATTGCTGACCGAAATCAGGAGTCTTACGCTCGTCTACCTGATATCGCTGAAGCAGCCGCCGGCTGCCTGAGCCCGAACGATTTCAATGCCCGAACGTACTCAGCGTGAGTTTGCGCTGATGCGCTTCCAGCCGGTGTTCGAACAGGAACACACCCTGCCACGTGCCGAGCAATGGACGGCCACCATGCACGGGAAGGGAAAGACTGACGCCGGTCAGCACCGACCGCACATGCGCGGGCATGTCGTCGGGACCTTCGTCGCGATGCTTGAACAACGGATCGCCATCGGGAACCAGGCGTGCGAAGAAACGTTCCAGATCGGCGGCGACGTCCGGATCGGCATTCTCGCCAATCAGCAGCGAGCAGCTGGTGTGCTGCACGAACAGGTTCACGATACCCGTCTGTACGCCACTGGCGGAAACGGCGTCGACGACGCGGTTGGTCACTTCGATGAGACCGCGACCGCGCGTGTGCACCGTCACGGTCGTCTGGGCGACATGTTGCACGGGCTGGCTGCGGCTCATCGGACGTTCTCCCGGATTTATGGATAGAGCAGTCGGTTCGTCCAGCCGTCTGTACCGGCTTCGTAGTTGACACGTTCGTGCAGACGGAAGGTCGCCCCGTACCAGAACTCGACCCGGTCCGGCTCGACGAGATAGCCGCCCCAGTGCGGGGGACGCGTCACGTCGCGGCCGGCGAATTCGCGTTCGTAGCGCGCGACGCGCTCTTCGAACGTGGCGCGATCGGGCAGCGTCTGCGATTGCTTCGACGCCCACGCGCCGATCTGACTGCCCCGCGGCCGCTTCGCGAAATAGGCATCGGACTCCGCATCGCCCAGCTTGCCCACCCGTCCTTCGAAACGCACCTGGATGCCTTCTCGGATCTGCTTCCAGTGAAAGCACAGTGCGACCTGCGGATGCGCGGCAAGCTGCTCGCCCTTCGCGCTGTCGTAGTTCGTGAAGAAGCTCAGGCCGCGCTCGTCGATGCTCTTGAGCAGCACGATGCGCGAATGAATGCGCCCCTGTCCGTCGGAGGTGGACAGAGTCATCGCCGTGGGTTCGGGGTCGCCGCTTGCACGGGCCTCGTCCAGCAGCGAACGGAAGGTATCGAGGATCTCGGCGTTGAGCATGACGGTCCGGCTATGCTTATTGCATGGAGTCCACCGATGCTAGCACGCAGGCCCATACGCTCGCCGCGACGCTGATGTCGCAGCTGGGCGACGCCATCGCCCTCCATGACGGGCCCTTCGTCCTGGGTGTTTCCGGCTTGCAGGGCAGCGGCAAAAGCACGCTGGCGGCGGCCATCGCCGCGCTGGCGAACGAACGGGACGGCCCGGCGGTAGTGCTGTCGATCGACGATGTCTACCTGACCCGCACCGAACGCAAGGCTTTGTCGCGGCGTGTCCATCCGCTGCTGAAGACACGCGGCGTACCGGGCACCCACGACCTGCCCCTGCTTATCGACACGCTCGACCGGCTGCCACATGCGTCGCCGGACCATCCGGTCGCGCTGCCCCGCTTCGACAAGGGCATAGACGACCGCGCGCCGCGCGACCGGTGGCCGCTGGTGACGAAGGCGCCGCGGCTGATCGTGCTGGAAGGCTGGTGTCTCGGGGTGACGCCCGAGGACGAGGTGTCGCTCGCCACGCCGGTCAACGACCTCGAACGCAACGAGGATGTCGATGCGAGCTGGAGGCTCTGGGTCAATTCGCGGATCGACGATTACCTGCCTGTCTGGGACCGGATCGACGCGCTTGCATTGCTGCTGGCGCCTTCGTGGGACGTGGTACGGGCATGGCGGGGGGAAGCCGAGGAAGCGCTGCATGCGCGTGGCGCGCCGCAGGCTATGGACGATGTGGCCATGGAGCGGTTTCTTCAGCATTACGAGCGGGTGAGCAAGCTCGCGTTGCGGGTGCTTCCGGGGATGGCGGATGTCGTCGTCAGGCTGGATGGGCGGCGACGTCCCACCTTTCCCGCTTAGCCGCTTCGTAGGCTTTCGCGCGCAGGCGCGCTCCCACAAGGATCAGGTGCGCGTTGGCTCTCTGTGGGAGCGCGCCTGCGCGCGAAAGCCTACGAAGCGATGAAGAAGGAGCCCTCACTCCCCCAGCAACCCCGTATACCCCACCCGGGCATCCGGCCACCGGCACCGAAACCCACTCGCCCGCAGCCGCGCATTGCTCAACCGCTTATTCCCGATACCACGCGGCCCCGGCCCCTCCTCCGGAGGCGGCACCCCGAGCAACCCCGCGATATGGTCGTAAAGCACATCCATCGGCAGCGGCATGTCGTCGACACCCAGATAAACCGGCGCCGGATCGTCCAGCGCCAGCACGTGCGCCAGCGCGGCCGCCGCATCGTCGACATGGATACGGTTCGCGAAAACATGACCGCCACGCGGCACCCGCGCGCTACCGTCGCGCAGGTTCTGGAAAAGCTGCATACGCCCCGGCCCGTACAGCCCGGCAAGACGCACGGCGATACCCGCGACATCCCGCGTCGCCAGCCAGCGTTCCGCTTCCAGCAGTACATGCCCGTTGAATCCGGGCGGATCGGGCGGCGTATCCTCGTCGACCCACGCGCCATCGTGTTCGCCGTAAACCGCGGAGGACGAGACGAATACCGCGCGTTCGAGCGACGCCGGGGCCAGCGCGTCGAGCAGGTGACGGAAACCATCGACGAACACCGCGCGATAAGCCGCTTCGTACCGCGCATCCGGTGTCGCCGCGAATACCACGCGTTTCACGGCAGGCAGGTCGCGCAGCGTGTCCGGGCGAGTCAGGTCGCCACGCAGCCAGCGCACTCCGTTCCCCGTCGAAATCGCCTCGCCGCGACGGAGCGCGTAAACGGTATGCCCCTGCCCCGCGAGCAGCGCCGCAAGCCGTCCGCCGACGTCTCCGGCACCGGCAATGAGCACCGGCTCGTTCATCCGCTGGTCGCTTGTTGTTAGCATGGCTCGATGAATCCTTCGCGTAACCTGTTCCTGGTCGGTCCCATGGGTGCCGGAAAGACGTCCATCGGTCGACGACTGGCGGAGCACTACGGCATGCCCTTCGTCGATCTCGATATCGAGATCGAAGCACGCTGCGGCCTCACCGTATCCACGATTTTCGAGCGCGAAGGCGAGGCCGGCTTCCGGGCACGCGAATGCGCGCATCTGGACGAGTTTAGCCTTCGCACCGGCGTCGTGCTCGCCACCGGCGCGGGCGCCGTGCTCGATCCGGCCAATCGCCGCGTGCTGCGCGAACGTGGTTTCGTGGTGTGGCTGCAGGTATCCGTCGACGAACAGATCGACCGCCTGCAACACGACCGGCAACGGCCATTGCTTGCCGTGCCCGACCGTCGCACGCGTCTGGAAACGCTCTCCACCGACCGGCTGCCCCTGTACAACGAACTGGCCGACCTCGCCTTTCCGGGTCGCCACGAAGACGTCGAAAACGCGGCGGCGCGAGCCATCGCATCGATCGACCAGCACTGGAACCGTCCCACACCATGAAAACCGTCGATGTCGCTCTGGGCGAACGCAGCTATCCCGTATGGATCGGTGCCGGCCTGCTGGCCGATTCGGCACGCTGGCGGGAGCGCATTCGCGGCCGCCACGTCCTGGTCATCAGCAATGTGACCGTCGCGCCCCTGTATCTGGATGCGCTGGCGCGCGGGCTGGAAGGATTCACGTGGTCGAGTTTTCTGATCGGAGATGGCGAGGCGAATAAAACCTTCGCCAACGTCGGCCTTGCGCTCGAAGCACTGGGAAAACTTGGCGCCACGCGCGATGCATGCGTGATAGCACTCGGCGGTGGCGTCGTCGGCGATCTTGCCGGTTTTACCGCGTCCTGCTGGATGCGCGGCATCGACTTCATCCAGGTCCCGACCACCCTTCTCGCCATGGTGGATTCGTCGGTAGGCGGCAAGACCGGCGTCAACCTGCCGGCCGGGAAGAATCTCGTCGGCGCGTTTCATCAGCCGCGCGCCGTCGTGGCCGACATCGACACACTAGATACGTTGCCGCAGCGCGAATACCGCGCGGGTCTCGCGGAAGTGGTGAAGGCTGCCGCCATCGGCGACGTGCCGTTCTTCGACTGGCTCGAAGCCCACGCCGATGCGCTGTCGCTGCGCGAATCGGCCACGCTGACGGAGGCGATCGCGCGCAAATGTCTTTATAAGGCGGGCGTCGTCGCACGCGACGAAACCGAACAGGGCGAGCGCGCCCTGCTCAATCTGGGCCACACGTTCGGCCATGCGCTGGAAACGGCGGGCAATTACACCGAACTGCTGCATGGCGAAGGCGTCGCCATCGGCATGGTCCTGGCAGCGCGGTTGTCCGAGCGCCTTGGCATGGCGCGCGAGGGCGATACGCATCGACTCGTCGCACTGCTGGAGCGTCTGGGCCTGCCGACCGCGATGCCTGAAGGTCATTCGCCGGAACGCCTGCTATCCCTGATGCGGCTGGACAAGAAGAACACCGCCGGAACGTTGCGCCTCATCCTGTGGCGGGGCGTCGGCGCCGCTGAAATCGTCGCCGGCGTCGACGAGCGCGACGTACTGGCGGTACTCGGCTAGGCCGCCATCCGGGCCGGCGTGCGCGGCGAGGGGCGACCACCTACAATGGCAGGTCCTGCGCCAGACCGAACCCTTTCATGCGCATCTACATGCAAACCGTGTCCGACGTCGCCTCCGAGGCGCCGCGTTACGTCCAGATCGTGCTCGAGCAGGATCTCCTGGGCGGCTGGACGCTGTACCGGGAATCCGGCGTGCAGGGTGGAAAGGCAACGCTCAAGCGCGACGTCTACCTGGAGCGCGATGCCGCGCTCGCCGCGTTCGCGAAAGCCCGCGACGCGCAGATCAAACGAGGTTTCAAAGTAATGTTCAGTCAGGGATTGGAGTCCGAGCATGGCCGATGAGGTTCTCGTCAACGATCGCTTCCTGCGCGCACTGCGCCGCGAACCGGTCGATACCACGCCCATCTGGGTTATGCGTCAGGCGGGCCGTTACCTGCCGGAATACCGCGAAACCCGCGGCCGCGCGGGCAGCTTCATGGGCCTGGCGACGAATCCGGAACGGGCCTGCGAAGTCACGCTGCAACCGCTCGAACGCTTCGATCTGGACGCGGCGATCCTGTTCTCCGACATCCTCACCATTCCCGATGCGATGGGTCTCGGCCTGTCTTTCGCGAACGGCGAAGGTCCGCGTTTCGCGCGCCCTGTCCGCAGTGCGGCCGACATCGAACGGCTGGCCGTTCCCGACATGGACGGCGAGCTGCGCTACGTCATGGACGCCGTACGGCTGATCCGCCAGGAATTGCATGGCCGCGTACCGCTGATCGGTTTTTCCGGCAGTCCGTGGACGCTGGCCTGTTACATGGTCGAAGGCGAAGGATCGCGCGATTTCGCGCGCGTGAAAGCGCTGGCGTGGAACGAACCCGCGCTTGCCCACCGGCTGCTGGATACCGTGGCGCGCTCCGTCGCCGTCTACCTCATCGCCCAGGCGAACGCCGGTGCGCAGGCGCTGATGATCTTCGACACCTGGGGCGGCCTGCTCGGCCCCGCACCTTTCCGCGAATTCTCGCTGCGCTATATGTCGCAAGTGGTCGATGCACTGAAGGCCGATGCCGCCAGCCGCGACCTGCCGGTGATTCTCTTCTCCAAGGGCGCCATGGGCCAGCTCGAAGCGCTCGCCGATACCGGCTGCACCGGCCTGGGCATCGACTGGAGCATCGACATCGGCGAAGCACGCCGCCGCGTCGGCGATCGCGTCGCGTTGCAGGGCAATCTCGATCCGGCGGTATTACGCGCCAGCCCCGAGATCGTGGAACGCGAAGCGCGCGCCGTACTGGACAGCTTCGGCAACCACCCCGGGCACGTGTTCAACCTGGGCCACGGCATCACGCCGGAAGTGGACCCGGAGAACGTGAAGGTGCTGGTGGATACGGTGCATGCGCATGGGCGGAAGATTCGCCAGGATTAAGAACGCACGCATGTAGCGCTCTCGCCAACCCTACGTCATCGCTGCGGATCCCGGCGTGCACCGGGATGACGATGAGGGAATGATGCAGGTTGCTATGCGCAACCCAATACGCCTCTCCGTCATTCCGGCGCACGCCGGAATCTGCAGCGGGGCGCACGAAAGTACGTTCCCGCGCCAAGGATTCGCTCTTACTTCAGAACCGGTTCGGCCCCGCCACGTGGCACTTCGTCAGCTCCTGACGCGCTTTCGCAACAGCGGCGCCATCATCGGCCTGCGTGCGCATCTCGACCACCGTCTGCCAGTTGCGCGCGCACAGGCTGCCGAGTTTCGGTCCCAGCTGGTACGACTGACGCGCCAGCTTTTCCGCCAGCGGATAGTCCTGCATGCGCACCGCGACTTCCGCACGGTCCTGGATGATTTCCGGCGCTTCCGGCGCCAGCTTCAGGGCGGAATCGAGCTTGGCGGCCGCATCCGGATAGCGGCCGGCGCGCTCGTCGGACTGCGCCGACTGCTGCAGGCCCTGCACACCCGGATCGCGCAGCGGCGCGACGTCGATGGTGGACTTTTCGCGCTCACCCGCCGCGCGGATCTGCGCAACGATGTCGTAATTCGGTTTGCTGGGACGGGTGGCCTGCGGCGGCGCGGGCTGGCTGCAGGCGGCGATCAGGGTGACGGTGGCAAGAGCGCACAAACGAAAACGATGCATGGTCAATCCGTAGGATTACTGGGAACGGGAGGCGCCGGTTCGGCATCACCGCCGCCGAACATACCCTTGAATCGCTGCCAGAAACAGCCCTCTTCCTGATCGGGCATGTAACCGGTCACGAACGGGAGTTGCCGGGAGCCTTCGCACTGCGGGTCCGTCCGTTTTCCGCTCTGCGGGTTCACGAAGGCCATTTCCAGGCCCTCGCCCGGCGCCGTCGACAGCGGACGGGTCGGGAGCTTGCGGAACAGTTCCTGCCAGACGCGCATGCTACCCGTGGCGCCATACAGGCCCGTGGGCTTGTTGTCGTCGCGGCCCATCCAGACGATAGCCAGATGTTCGCCCGTGAAACCGGCAAACCAGCTATCGCGTTGACTGTCGCTGGTGCCGGTCTTGCCGGCGGCGTGCAGCCAGGAAAGCCCCGAATTGCCGATAGCCGCCGCCGTACCGCTGGTGACGACCTGCTGCATGGCCCACGTGGTCAGGCGCGCTGCGGTCTGGTATTCGCCGTTACCGCCCTTGACCTCGTAACGCTTGATCGCCTGCCCCTTGTTATCCATCACGCCGCGTACCGCGATCAGCGGCAGCGCATGGCCGTCTGCGGCGACATATTCGTAAAGCTGCGCGACTTGCAGAGGCGAAAGATCCACGGCGCCGAGCAGCAGGGACGGACTCGGATTGACGTCTTCCAGCCCGAACGATTCGAGGAAGGCCTTGATCCGCGATACGCCCACGGCCATGCCTAGATTCACCGTCGCAAGATTCCACGAATGCACCAGCGCGTCGACCATCGGCACCTGCCCGTGGACTTCGCGATCGTCGTTCTTCGGTGTCCACGGCGTGCCGTCGGGCTGACGCATGTTGATCGGGGAGTCGTCGACGATACTCGCCAGCGACCAGCGCGACGGCTGCGACAGCGCGACCAGATACACCAGCGGCTTGACCAGCGAACCGATGGGACGGCGTGCGTCGAGCGCGCGGTTGAAGCCCTGGTCGCCGGGATCGCGACTGCCGACCACCGCGAGCACCCGGCCCGTGGAAATATCGGTGACCACGGCCGCGGCCTGCGCGGCTTCGCCACGCTTGCCCAATGACTTCACCGTCGTGACGATGGCTTGCTCGGTATAGAGCTGCGCGGCAGGATCCAGCGTCGTGAAGATGCTCAGGCTGCCGTCGCGCAACGCGGCCTCGTCGAAGTCCGCCGTGATCTGCGCGCGTACCAATTGCATGAAAGCGGGGAAACGGTTGTGCGGCAGCTGTGCATTGCTGCTGATACCCAGCGGCGTGGCCTGCGCGGTTTTCAGCGCCGCATCGTCCATCAGACCGGTGTCGTGGAACTGCTGCAATACGAGGTTGCGGCGCGACAGCGCACGGTCCGGATAACGGCGCGGGTCGTAATAGCTCGGCCCTTTCACCATGCCGATGAGCAGCGCGATCTCCTGCGGACGCAGATCTTCCAGGCGACGCCCGAAATAGAACTCGCCGCCGGCAGCAAAACCGTGCACGGCCTGACTGCCCTGCTGCCCCAGGAAGACCTCGTTGACATAGGCCTCCATGATGCGGCCCTTGCTGTAGTGGGCTTCCATCAACAGCGAAAGAATCGCCTCGTTGACCTTGCGCAGCATGTTCTGGTCGCGCTCGAGGAACAGGTTGCGCACCAACTGCTGGGTCAGTGTCGATCCGCCCTGAACCGTATGGCCCGCGCGCAGATTGGCGAACGATGCCCGCGCGATCGCGGAGAAGTCCAGACCGATGTGATTTTTGAAGTCACGGTCCTCGACGGCCTGCAACCCCGAGACGAGCAGCGGCGGCACGTTGTCCAGACGCACGATGCGACGCTCTTCCTGCTGCGCGCCATACAGCGTGGCAATACGCGCCGGATCGAGGTGCGCTTCCTGCATCGGCTTGCCGTTGGCGACGTCCACCAGCGAGGTGATCTGACCGTTGCCCAGCCCGACGCGGATGCGGTGCGGCAGCTCGCCGCCATCCGGTCCGGCGAAACCGCGCGAGGCAATCGTGAAACGCGATCCATCCTTGGCGTAACTGCCGGGCACCTGCCCACCGCCCGAGGTGGTGTAGCCGGCGAAGGTCAGTTCCAGTTCCAGCGCGGCCGGCGTCATCGCCCGGCCCGGCTCGATGGGCAGCGGACGCGCATAGACGCGCGTGGGCACGGCGAATACCAGGTCGTTGAAACGATCCTGCAGGCGCGCGTTGAGGATCAGGGTATAGGGCAGGAGGAAACCGAATAGCAGGCCCATGACGAGCCAGAACGGAATGCGCAGCCATGGCCAGCTAACACGCAGGATGGAGCCGAGGCGGTTCAGGAATGCCAACGCGGAGTTGCCTTCGGGAAAGAGATGGAAGGGATGATAGGGGCATGAGCCCGGCGCCCATCTGAACGGATGATGGCTAAGCGGTGGCGCGCGGTGCCGGATCGGGTAGCCGCCAGGTGGCGGAGCTGGGCGCGAAAGGTCTCGGAACGACCCCCAGAACGTCGATCAGGTCGGCATTGTCGGCGATCAGGTCGTTATCGAGACGATCGATAGCCCCCCGAATTCCCGGTAGCAGACGAGCTGCCAGTTGCAGGACAGTACGCGGCACGGGCAGCGGCAACGTGGTTGCGGACAAGCTGCGGCGGACGCGACGGAACATGTCGCCCGAGGTCAACCGCTCGCTACCACCGATCTGGAAGATGCGCCGACGCGCTCCGTCCCGCTCGACGGCCGCGACGACCGCCGCCGCGATATCGTCGGCGTGTACCGGCTGGCGCAGACCCCGGCCAGCGAGTAGCGGGAAAACGTGGGTTGCACAGGCCCGGTGCGCCAGCGCCGTCAGACTCTTGTCCATGCCAGCACCATAGATCAGCGTCGGACGGAACACCGTCCAAGGCATGCCACGCCGGTCGCAGCTTTCGGCCAGCAATACCTCGCTCGCGCGCAACCGTTCGGACAGTTCGCGCTCGGCAGCCATCGCCGATGCTTTCTTGGTTTCCGCGCTCATCGAGCCGGTAGCGACGACATGCGGCGTACCGGCAAGAGAAGCATCGGCCAACCACGTCGCCAGTCCATCGAGCGGACCGAAACTGACGATGGCCTCGACCTCGCCGACATCGGGCATATGGGGAAGCGCGCCCGCAAGCCAACGCACCGAGGGTGTCGATAGGTGCGGCTGACGACTGAGCGCGACTACGTCGCGACCCGTCGCCACGATTCGCGGAAGGAAGAAATGACCGATCTGGCTCGATGCACCGATAACGAAAACCGTCATGCCGGGTCAGTGCGCCCTGCCCACGCGAGAGTAGGCCATTTGCAGCCGCGGATCGTTGGGCTCCAGCCGGCGCGCATGTTCCAGGGCCTGCAACGCGTTCGACTGGTCGCCCGCCGAAGCGCGCTCCAGTCCCTGGTCGATCCAGGCACTGGCGAGTCGGCGACGAAGATCGACCTGGCCGGTGTCGCCGGGCGCCAGATCGGCCAGTGTTCCGAAGAGGTCTTCCGCGCGCGGCAGATTGCCATTGCCAAGCGCCTGCTGGAACTGACGCTCGACCTGCGAAGGCAGGCTTTGCAGACCCGCGCGTGCCGCGTCGTTGTTGCCGTCGATCGCCAACGCGCCGCGATAGAGGTCGTACGCGCTTTCGCCGGGCGGCGTCATGATGTCGCCCCGGCCGGCCGCCGCCTGTGCCTGACGGACCATGCTGGCGACCCGCGCCGCCTGCTCGGGACTCACGGCCATCGACGCCTCGGGGGTGGCGTTGCCTGCCGCCGCGGTGCCGGTGCCCGGCGCGGACGGTTTCGTGCGACCTGGCAGGCGCGAGCGCGTGGCGGCCAGTTCGGCGGACTTGGGCGCGAGCTTTTCGGCCTCGTCCAGCAAATGGCTGGCCTGGGTGTTGTCGTTGCTGTCCAGCGCCGCATTGGCCTGCACGATCAGCGCCTGGGCAATCTGCCCCAGACCCGCCTTTGCCGCGGCGTTCTCCGGATCGGTGGCAAGCACCGCGCGAAAACGGGCCAGTGCGTTGTCGTCGCCATCGCCGGTGAAGCGTCCGGCACGCAGAGCATCGCCACCCTGCTGGAGCAGGTCGTTGACGGCCTGGTTGTCCTGCTTTTTCGTTTCGGCCTGCGAGGCGCGCAACGACGGAAGTTCGGCATAGCCGGGCACGAGCACGGCGATGCGATCCACCAGCGCATCGGCTTTCGCTTTGTCGCCCGCGGCAATCGCCTGACGCGCCTGTGCCGCCAGCGCATCGCCAACCTTGTCGAGGCCGCGTGCCGCGACGGTATTGGTTTTGTCGGCATCGAGCACGCGACGATAAAGCGCACCCGCGCCGTCGTCGCCGTCGAATTTACCGGCCGCGAACGCCGTCTGCGCCTGATCGATCAGCGTCTCCGTCTGCGCCTGCGGATTGCGCGCCTGCGCCAGCTGCTGGGTAAGACGCTCGACATCGCTGCCCCCGCCAAGCAGTTCGCGCGCGGCGTTGAGAGCGGTTTCGGCTTCGTCGTAGCGACCGGCGGTAAGCGCCGCATCGGCACGCGCCACTTCGGCCTGCCCGACCCGGCGCAGGCCATCGCGGGCCTGATCGTTGTCCGGCTGCTGGGCGCGGGCCTTTTCGAAGAGTTCGCGTGCGCTGTCGCCATCGCTACCGTCCAGCCGTCCGGCGGCCAGCGCCTGGTTAGCCTGACCGAGCACGTCGTTGAGTTCGGTACTGGGCACCAGGTTGCGCAGGCGATCCTGCTGCAGCCACAAAACGGTTCCGCCGCCGATCAGGACCAGGACAAGCACGGGCAGCAGCCAGCCGCGCTTACCGCCGCCGGAGCGACGCGGAGGCGGTGCACCCGGTGCGCGGCGACGCGGTTCGTCGACGACGATCTTCGGCAGTCCGTCGTCCACCGGCGCCGGCGAATCGAGGTCGTCGAGCCGCCCGAGCGTGGGCTCGGTGCGGCCGCGCTGGCCGTGGTCGTTGTTGTCTCGACGTCCGCTCATGGTTATTCCGATTCCGTTTCAGCTGAAAAGCTTAACACCGGCATCCGGAGCCATTCCGGGCGCAAGCTCCCACGTTTACCTCTCGGACGGCATGCTTCCTGGAACATACGTCAATCAGGCCGGCGGGCGGACCGGGTACGGGTGCAGCTTCGTCAGCGAGATCGACATGCCGTCGTTGCCGACGACCCGGCAGTGCTCGCGACGCAGCTGGCGCGGCTCCTTCACGCCGCAACTGTGGGCAATCACACCGACTTCATACATGAGATTGGTGGCGTAGTGATAAACGCGCTCGCTCTTGTCCATGACGACCAGTCCGCGCTGCAACCGGGGATCGTGCGTCGTGATACCCGTGGGACAGGTATTGCGATTGCACTGCAGCGACTGGATGCAGCCCAGCGACAGCATGAAACCGCGTGCCGAATTGACGAAATCCGCGCCCATCGCCAGCGCCCACGCCACGTCGTACGCCGTGATGCATTTGCCCGAACAGACGACCTTGATACGTTCGCGCAACCCTTTGGACAGCAGCGTGTCGACCAGCGCCGGAAGGGATTCGTGCAAAGGCAGGCCCACGCCCTCCATCAAGGTCTGCGGTGCGGCGCCCGTGCCGCCCTCCGAACCGTCGACGATAATGAAGTCCGGCGCGCTTTCGATGCCGCGCTTCCATATCTCGTCGCACAGCGCGCGAATCCAGTCGACATCGCCCAGCACCGCCTTGAATCCGGTCGGCTTGCCGGTGAGTTCGCGGATGTGCGCGATCGAATCCATCAGCTGCGACACATTGCCGATGTCGGTGTGGCGGTTGGGACTCTGCGAATCCTTGCCGACGGGAATACCGCGGATCGCGGCGATTTCCGGCGTGACTTTCGACGCGGGAAGCAATCCGCCGAGACCGGGCTTCGCGCCCTGCCCCAGCTTGATGCTTACCATCTTCACCTGCGCATGCGCGCAGATTTCCTTCAGCCGATGGTCGTCCAGACGGCCATCCGCCGTGCGACACCCGTACTTCGCCGTGCCGATCTCGAAAATAATGTCGCAGCCGCCTTCCAGGTGATACGGCGCCAGACCACCCTCGCCCGTGTCCATCCAGATGCCCGCGCGGGCGGCACCACGCGACAACGCACTCACCGCCGGCGCCGAAAGCGCACCGAAACTCATGGCGGAAATATTGAAGAACGCCGCGTGCGAATACGGCTCGCGCGCGTACGGCCCGATCGTGACGGGACGGGGTTCGACGTGTGCTTCGGCCAGTTCGGGAAACGGCGCATTGACGAAGAACGGGACACCCTCGGCACGCAGATCGCGGGTCGATCCGAAGGCCACCGTGTTGTCGACGTTCTTCGCCGCGCGATACACCCATGTGCGTTCGGCGCGATTGAACGGCATTTCTTCGCGATCCATCGCGAACAGGTACTGGCGAAAGAATTCGCCGAGGCGCAGGAAGCCGTAACGAAAGTGTCCGATGACCGGATAGTTGCGCAGTACGGCGTTGGCCGTCTGATTGCGATCGACGAACCAGACCACGGCCAGCAGCAGCACGAACATCGCGAACAACAGCAGGAGGACCGCCGCCGATATTTCGACGAGTACGATCAGCCAGTGTGCGAAACCCGGAGCTTCCATGAGATTTCCTTAGCTTCTTGCGGGACGAACGATCGATCGCCCGATAATCGGGCGATCAGGAAAAACGCCTAGATTTCGACGCGAATGCGACTGGCCGCGCGCTTGGCTTTTTCGAGCGCCGTTTCGACATCCGCCGCGCGCGCCAGCGTCACCGCCATGCGGCGGCGGCCATGTACTTCCGGCTTGCCGAAGATACGCAGCATCGTGTCCGGCTCGACCAGCGCATCGGCCACGCCGTGATAGGTCGGGGCGACACCGTCGCCCTCGACGAGTACCGCGCAGGACGCCGCGGGCGAGAACAGATGAATAGCCGGAATCGGCAGACCGAGGATGGCGCGTGCGTGCAGCGCGAATTCCGAAAGGTCCTGCGAGATGAGCGTGACCAGTCCGGTATCGTGCGGACGCGGGCTAACCTCCGAAAAGATGACCTCGTCGCCGCGCACGAAGAACTCCACGCCGAACACACCCCACCCGCCCAGCGCGCCCGTGACGGCATCCGCCTGGCGCTCGGCTTCGGCACGTGCGCGGTCGCTCATGGGCTGCGGCTGCCAGGATTCGCGATAGTCGCCATCTTCCTGCCGATGACCGATGGGCGCGCAGAACGACACGCCGTCGCGATGGCGGACGGTGAGCAGCGTGATTTCGTAGTCGAAGTCGATGAAGCCTTCGACGATAACGCGGCCGCGACCGGCGCGGCCGCCCGCCTGGGCATACTCCCAGGCGGCATCGGCGTCTTCCGGCTTGCGGATCACGCTCTGCCCCTTGCCGGACGAACTCATGACCGGCTTGACGACGCAGGGCGTACCCAGTGCGGCGACCGCCTCGCGGAACGCTTCCCGGGTATCGCAGAAGCGGTACGGGGAGGTCGGCAGGCCGAGTTCCTCCGCCGCCAGCCGGCGGATGCCTTCCCTATCCATCGTCAGCCAGGCGGCCTTCGCGGTGGGAATGACGCGCAGGCCCTCCTTCTCCATGGCCACCAGCGTGGGGGTATGGATGGCTTCGATCTCGGGCATGACGAGATCGGGACGCTCCGATTCGATCACCGCGCGGAGCTGAGCGCCGTCCAGCATGTCGATCACGTGACTGCGGTGGGCCACCTGCATGGCCGGTGCATTGGCATAGCGGTCGACGGCGATCACCTCGATGGCGAAGCGCTGCAGCTCGATGGCCACCTCCTTGCCCAGCTCGCCGGAGCCCAGCAGGAGGACGCGCAGGGCGTTATCGGAGTGCGGGGTGCCGAACGACTTCATGGGTGGAACTCCGGGAAAAGATGCCGCCAATTCTAGCCGGTCGCCGGATGTGGGGCCGGGGGGTATTGACTGCGTTTGTAAACGTGCTGTCATGGAGCCGTCCCCACACAACCCGGACCCGCGGCCATGCGATGCAGTATTGCTGTTTTCGCCGTCCTCCTGTGCCTGGTCCCGACACTGTCCCGGGCCGAGCGTACGTGGCTTACCGTGCTCATGGATGGCCGCAAGGTGGGTCACCTCACGATCGACCGAGATATCGCCGGCGACCGCGTGACCACCCTGCAGACGCTCGACTTCCGCCTTACCCGGGCGCGAACGCCGCTGGCGATTCATACCGAGATACGCAGCGTCGAAAACACGCAGGGCTCTCCGCTTGCCTTCTACGCGCAAACGAAAATGTCCTCGCGCGAAAACCGTGTCGAAGGCACCCGTCTCGACGACGGCTCGTTCCAGGTCGCCAACGACGTCGGTGGCCAATCCCACGTCAACCTGTTGATCTGGCCCACGGGTGCCGCTCTCGCCGAAGGGCAGCGCCTGGCCATGCTTGCCGGCGGATGGAAGGCCGGCACGCGTTACCAGATGCGTAGTTTCGACGCGATCCGGCAACAGGTCGCCGACGTGGATATCGTGGTCGTGGGCGACGAAGTGGTCGACATGCCGAACGGACAGGCAACGCTGCACCATCTGCGCCAGACGCTCGCCGGAGCGCGGAGCGATCACGTGCTGGACATCTGGCTGGACGATAACGGCCGGATTCGCCGGGGTATTTCTCCCTTGCTCGGGTTCCGCCTGGAAATGCTGGAATGCGACGAGCACTGCGCCATGGCGCCCGATCAGGATGTGGACTTGCTGCGCGCGGCGATGATCGAATCTCCCCGCCTGCTGACGCCGAACCTGCGTAGCGCGCCGATGCGCTATATCGCGTCGATCCGCGGCGACTTCCCCCAGCCCTTCGCGGAAACGGACGAGCAGCACGTGACCGACATGGGGGATGGCATGTGGCAGCTCGACGTCGGTTTCGCCCGTGGTCGCGTCGAAGCGCCGCCTTCGCCGGAAGACACCGCGTCCAATGCCTGGGTGCAGTCCGACGACCCCGAAATCATCGCCGCGGCAAAAGCCGCGGTCGGCGATGCTTCCAGCGATCTGCAACGCATCCGCCGGCTTCGTAGCTTTGTCACGGCGTATATCCCCGAAAAAGGTATGGATGTCGGCTACGCCTCCGCACTGGAAACATTGCATACGCATCGGGGCGACTGTACCGAACACGCCGTGCTGCTCGCCGCGCTCGCGCGATCGCAGGGCATCCCGACCCGGGTCATTACCGGCGTGGTGTATGCGGACCGGTTCGGCGGCGCGAACCGGGTATTCGTTCCGCACGCCTGGGTCCAGGTCTGGCTGGGGCACAACTGGGTCAGTTTCGACTCCGCCCAGCGACGCTACGACGCCACTCATCTCGCGCTGGGTATCGGCAACGGCGATCCGTGGAAGTTCTTCGCCGCCATGAATGTGCTGGGCAAGATCCGCATCGAGAAAGCCCTGCCCGGGTCGAACCTGATGGATATGCCCGGACCCTCTCCCTCGATAATCATCGCGGGTGGCGCAGCCGGGGGGAAATGACCGTCGATCCATGCACCCGCGGCGGCACTTGAAGTAGATATCAAATTGATATCTACTTTCCCCGTCCAACTGGGGGTTGCGCCATGAACGAACGTTCCGCTTTTTCCCTTCCCGGCATTCCGGTCCTTCTGGTACTGCTGCTTTGCGGCCTCGGGGGCGCGACACAGCTCGCGACTTCCGGTAACCAGGCCGCGCCGCCCACCTTCTTCCTGGCCGCGGGTCTGTTCATCCTCGCCGGCTTCCTGGCCAAGGGGCTTTTTCAGGTCCAGCCCAACCAGGGGCAGGTCATGCAACTGTTCGGCAAGTACGCCGGTACGGCACGCATCGAAGGCCTGCGCTGGACGAATCCGTTCTATAGCCGCCGCCCCGTCAGCCTGCGCGTGCGCAACTTCGAAAGCAGCAAACTGAAGGTCAACGACGCCGACGGCAATCCGATCGAAATCGCCGCCATCGTCGTCTGGCAGGTCGTCGATACCGCCGAAGCCGTCTTCTGCGTGGATAACTTCGAGAACTTCGTCCTCATCCAGAGCGAATCGGCGCTCCGGCAGATGGCACAGAGTTATTCGTACGATGCACACGACGACAGCAAGCCCTCGCTGCGCAGCCATGGCGAGATCGTCAACGGACACCTGCGCGACGAGATCGAAGCACGCCTGATGAAGGCCGGCATGCAGGTGGTCGAAGCGCGCATCAGTCATCTGGCTTACGCGCAGGAGATCGCGCAGGCCATGCTGCAACGCCAGCAGGCCAATGCCATCGTCGCCGCACGCGAACGCATCGTGGAAGGCGCCGTGGGCATGGTTGCCATGGCGCTCGACAAATTGCGCGAGCAAGGCGTGGTCGAACTCGACGAAGAGCGCAAGGCGGCCATGGTTTCGAACCTGCTCGTCGTGCTGTGCGGCGATCGTTCCACGCAGCCCGTCGTCAACGCCGGCTCGCTGTACAGCTGACCGACGCGTGGCGAACGAGAAAAAAGCTTATCCGCTACGCATCAGCACAACCGTGCTCGATGCGATGCAGCGCTGGTCGGAAGACGAGTTGCGCAGCGTGAACGCGCAGATCGAGTACGTGTTGCGCGATGCGTTGCGCAAGGCTGGCCGGTTGAAGGCCGAGAAAAACGAAGAGCCAGAAGATCGAGAAAGCTGACGGCCACCGCAGACCTGGAAGACCACCGCAGACCTGTGGGAGCGCGCAGGCGCGCTCCCACAGAAATCCAAAGCGCCTTATCCGGGCCGCCGCAACGCCAGCCCCAGCGCGATCCACCCAGCGATAAACGCCACGCCGCCGAACGGCGTCACGATACCCATCGCTCGCGGCGCACCCAGCGCCAGCGCGTAAAGGCTTCCCGAAAACAGCACGATGCCCACGGCAAAAGCCGCGATAGCGAATCGCCGCGCCCTGCCATCGGGCAATCCCACGACCGCTCCCAGCAACGCCAACGCATGCCAGAAGTGATAATCGACACCGGTCTTCCAGACCGCCAGTCCCGCATCGTCGACCACGCCACGCAGGGCATGGGCGCCGAAGGCACCCAGGATCACGGCACTGGCACCGGCGAGAGCCACGATGGCGGCAAGACCGCCGCTGACATGTTGTCGCATGGAGCCGCTTTCCTTTCGCTGATGTTCCGGGGGATCGCACGGTTGGCGTATCCTTCGACGGTTGCCTGAAGGAGTGTCGCATGAAGTTGTCCCGCCCGGTCCGTGCCGTTGCCCTGATGGCCTTGTTCGCAATGGCGTTCGCACTGGCCGGCTGCCAACGCGATGCGCAACCGCAATGGCGCCTGACCGATGTGTCCGGACACCTTCCCGATCTCGACTTCCGCCTGACCGACGACAACGGACATGCCGTGACCGGCGCCGATTACAAGGGCAAGGTCGTGCTGATGTACTTCGGGTATACGCATTGTCCCGACGTATGCCCGCTGACGTTGACCCAGCTGCATGTCGTGATGCAGCGTCTGGGCGCGCCTGCGGACGATGCGCGCATCCTTTTCGTCAGCGTCGATCCGGCGCGCGACACGCCCGAGATCATGCATGCCTACGTCAACGCATTCGACAAGCGCGCCGTCGGCCTGATCGGTTCGGAACGCGACACCGAAGCCCTGGCCAAACGCTACCGTTCGGCGTTCACTCGCGAGCCCGATCGCGGCGATGGCGCATACGACGTCAGCCACAGCTCGGCCATCTATATTTTCGATCGCGACGGCAAGGCACGCCTTCTGGCAACGCCTTCCGCCGCGCAGGACGACATCGTCCACGATCTGCACCTGCTCATCGGACTCGGAGCCAAGTCATGAAGACCCGTCTCATTGTCGCCCTCGCCGGCCTGACCCTCTGCTTTGGCGCGCAAGCGAACGATGCCGCGTCGGTACATGCAACCAACGCATGGATTCGCGTACTCCCCGGCACACTTCCTGCCGGCGGTTACGTGGACTTCGCGAACGATTCCGATCACACACTGAAGATCGTCGACACCGACAGCCCCGCTTACGGTCACGCGATGCTCCATCGCAGCAGCACCGATGGCGGCATGGGCCGCATGGAGATGTTGAAAAGCGTCGACCTGCCGGCGAAGTCCACGACGAAATTTGCGCCGGGCGGCTACCACGTGATGTTGATGGATGCCGGCAAACCGGTGAAAGCCGGCGACACGGTCGTCGTGAATTTCCACCTGGCCGATGGCAGCGTGCTGCCCGTGAACTTCGTCGCACGCCCCGCGAACGCGAACGGTCCGAAGGACTGAGCTTATTTCGTGACGAACGACGCCGGCGCATCGCCGGCGTCGATATCCTCGCGATACAGCTCCACGACGTCCGCCGAAGGCGGCCCTTCGTGCAGCCACGATTCAAGCCGGTCGATGGCCAGCGAGTCGCCATAGGCGACTACTTCCACACTGCCGTCCACAAGATTCCTCGCATGCCCCGTCAACTTCAGACGTATGGCCTCGTCGCGTGCGGACGCCCGGAAAAAAACGCCCTGCACACGACCGCGAATAAGGAAACGGACGGCTTTCATGGCTACTTCCCCTTGGCGATAGCCTCGGCGAGTTTCTGCGATGTAACGGGGCCGACGAAGCGCTGGGCAACATGCCCGTCGGGAGCGATCAGGTAAGTCGTCGGCAGGCCACGCGGCTCATCGAAATCCTTCGGCGGGTTACCGATGTCGAGCTGTGCGATCGGATAGACAACCTTGTGCTGGTCGAGGAAGGCAACGATGTCTTTCTTGTCCGTGTCCTCGTAAGCGAGGCCGATGGCGGTAACGTTCTTATGACTGGCGACGAAATCTGAAATATCCGGCATTTCCTTGATGCACGGCACGCACCAGGTCGCCCAGTAATTCACGATGACCCAGTGACCACGTTTCGCCGCGAGATCGAACGTCTTGCCATCCAGCGTGGCGATCTTCAGCGTGGGCTTCCTGGCCGTTTCCGCCATGACGGGCGCGACCAGCGCAGCAAGCGCGCACAGGGCGAACAATCGGAATTTCATGTAACGGAATCCTCGGTTGGAACAGGTATGACGGAAGGAGGGAAGAGCTGATCGAGCCGCGCGCCGAGCGTCGCGTCGAGCGCACTCGCCAACGCGTCGAGCAATGCGAGCAGGTCGGCGGGGAGGTAGATACCCAGGGCCTCCACCTGCTCGCGGGGCCGTAGTGGCAGGCGGTACTGCGTGCAGCGATAGACGCGCAACAGTTCGGTGCTGTCCAGGCTGCGCGACAGCAGCCAGCCACCGGCCTCGCCACGCTGGATCATGTCCGCACGCTGGAGGTCTTCGAAGTAACAGGTAATGGCGCTGGACTGCAGATAAGGTTCGCGCACACGCACGATCGCCGGATCCAGGCTGTCGCCGGCGCGCTGCGCGTCGACGAAGTGACGCAACACCACCAGCAGGCCGAGGAATTCCGCGCCTTCGGGCAAGGCCTCGTGCGGCATCACGTACTCGAAAGCGGAAATCGACGCGGCGATCGATGCACCGAGGATCACGATGATCCAGGACAGGTAAATCCAGAGCAGGAAAATCGGAATGGCGGCGAGTGCCCCATAGATTTCCTGATACGTGGGCGCATTGCGTACGAACAGCGTGAAACCCCATCGCGCGATTTCGAACAGGATGGCACCGAGCAACGCCCCCATCGCAGCGTGCCGGTAAGATACCCGGCGGTTCGGAATCATGGTGTACATCAGGCAGAGCGTCACGAACGTGATCACGAACGGCAGGATGTTCAGCAATCGCGGCAGCCCGAACTGACTGGCCGCTTCGTTGATCAGCGGGAAGGCGGTGATGTACGACGTCAGCACCAGGCCACCCACGACCAGGATCGGCCCCAGCGTGAGCGATGCCCAGTACAGCAGCAGACGCGACGTCCATCCGCGCGACTTGCGTACGCGCCAGATGCGGTTGAGGCGGTCCTCGATACTGATCATCATCGTGATGGCGCTGAACAGCATCACCAGAATACTGATGCCGGTGAGCTGGCTGGCCTTGTCCGCGAAGGCAAGCATGTATTCCTGCACCTTCAGGCCGGCCGCGGGCACGAAGTTTTCGAAGGCGTAATTGGCAAGGCTGCCGCGCCATTCGGCGAACACGGGGAACGCGGAGAGGATAGCGAACACCGCCACCGTCAGGGGCACGAGCGACACCAGCGTGGTGTACGACAGCGCGCCGGCCGTCTCGAAGCACTTATCGTCGACGAAACGAAGCCAGGTGAAACGCGTGAAACTCAGCACGCGGTCGCGGTTGAAGCGCAAAGCCATGTCGATCCTTTCCGGCCCGGAATGAAACAGAAACGTTAACTTCTGCGAGACTAGCGCATTCGCCAGTACGCACCCAAACATCCCATGCCCCACGAGATCCTCGTTCTTTACTACAGCCGAAGCGGCCATACGGCCCAATTGGCCCGGTTGATCGCGCGCGGCATCGGCGAAGTACCGGGCATGAGCGCCCGCCTGCGCCAGGTACCGCCCGTGGCGCCGGTCACCGAACTGGCCCAGCCGCCCGAGCCCGACGAGGGTGCTCCGTACGCCACGCGCGAGGACCTGGCCGAATGCGTCGGCCTCGCCATGGGCAGCCCGACCCGGTTCGGCAACATGGCGGCGCCGCTGAAGCATTTCCTGGACACCACCGGTGCCGAATGGGCCTCCGGCACACTGGCCGGCAAGCCGGCCTGCGTCTTCACCTCGACCAGCACCATGCACGGCGGACAGGAATCGACGCTGTTGTCGATGGCCCTGCCCCTGCTGCATCACGGCATGCTGATCGTCGGCCTGCCCTACACCGAACCCGCGCTCAGCACGACGGTAAGCGGCGGTTCGCCTTACGGCGCCAGCCATGTCGCCGGCCCGCGTGGCGACAACGGCATCACCGAACACGAGCGCGAACTCGCGCGCGCACTGGGCAAACGGCTTGCCGATGTGGCGCGCCGGCTGGGAACCCCGGCATGACGACACCCACGACAACGACCCAGCGCGTCGGCCTGTACGCCTGGGCTGCCCTGCTCGTATTGCAGGTCGTCTGGTATGCGTGGCTTTACCCGCCGCAAACGATGTCGCCGCTCCTGACGCTGGCGCTCACCGTCGTTCCCTTGCTGCTGCCGCTGTTCGCCCTGCCCAACGTCACCCGCGCCCTGCTCTGGGTCGGCACGCTCGCGCTTTTCTATTTTTGCCATGGCGTATCGGAAACCTGGAGTTCGCCCGCCGACCGCTGGCTGGCGATGATCGAAGTGGTGCTGACCCTGCTGCTTATCGGCACGCTGGGCGCGGGCGTCCGGCGCCGTCGCTGATCGTCTCCATGGGATAGACGCGACGATGAGGGAGGCGCACGCTAACGGCCTGACTCGATCCCGCGACGGAGATACCCATGGGTTTTCTGCAGGACGCGCCGAAACTCGCGCATACCTACCGTAACGACCGCGTATTGCATGCATATCTCGGGCGCGCCCTGCCGGGCGATCGCTTCGATGCGCTGGAACCGGATCTGGATGCGCTTGGCGACTACGCCACCATGGCCTGGCACCGGCGCGAAATGACGCCGCGGACCGAACCGGTCCTGACGCAATGGGATGCATGGGGGCGCCGCGTCGATCGCATCGCTTTGACTCCCGCATGGGAGGAAGGACCGGGCATCACGACACGTCACGGCCTGCTGGCAGCCGGTCACGCCGACTCGCCCTACGCACGCATCGAACAGTTCGCCCGCGTATACCTCTATCACGTGGCCAGCGAGTTCTATACCTGCCCGCTGGCCATGACCGACGGCGCCGCCACGGCGCTGAAAGCCTCGGGCAATCGCGCGTTGACCGAACGAGCGCTACCGCATTTCCTGAGCCGCGACCCTGCCGATTTCTGGCTGTCCGGCCAGTGGATGACGGAGACGCGCGGCGGCTCCGATGTCGCGAATACCGAAACCATCGCGCGTCTGGACGATCACGGCCAATGGCGTCTTTATGGGCGCAAATGGTTCAGCTCGGCCGTTATCGGCGAAGCGGCGCTGGCGCTGGCGCGGCCGGAAGGCGCCGGTCCCGGCACATCCGCTCTTGCACTGTTTTACGTCGAGACCAAGGACGAGCGCGGTGCCTGGCGCGACATCACGATCGATCGTCTCAAGCACAAGCTGGGTACACGCGAACTTCCCACCGCGGAAATCCATCTCCACGGCCTGCCGGCAACCCCGGTCGGACCGCTGGATCATGGTGTCCGGCAGATCACCCCGATGCTCAACGTCACGCGAACGTGGAACGCGGTCTGCGCCATCGCCAGCATGAGCCGGGCCATCGCGCTCGCCCGCGACTACGCCACGAAGCGCAGCGCCTTCGGCGCGCGCCTCATCGACCAGCCGCTGCATGCCCGCACGCTGGCCGACCTGCAGGCGGAATTCGAAGGCGCTTTCGCCCTCACCTTCTTCGTCGTCGAGTTGCACGGACGCGTCGAGCAAGGACTGGCCGCCGCGCACGAACCCGCCCTGCTTCGCCTGCTGACGCCGCTTGCCAAGCTGTGGACCGGAAAAATGGCCGTCCGCATTACCTCCGAAGCCATCGAATGCTTCGGAGGTGCCGGCTACATCGAAGATACCGGCCTGCCCCAGCTGCTTCGCGACGCCCAGATCTATTCGATATGGGAAGGCACGACCAACGTGCTTTCGCTGGACACGCTGCGTGCCCTGGGTCCCGCGGGTCTGCAACCGGTGCGCGCTGCGATCGAACAACTGCTGGACAACCACGGCACCGGTCAGGAACGCGCGGCGATCGATGAGACATTCGATAATGTCGAACGCCTCCTGACGTCGCTACACAACGATCGCGCTGGCATGGAAGCATGCGCGCGCGGTGTCGCGTTCACGCTTTCGCGCGTGATGGCCGCCGCCCTGCTGGTACGCGCGGCACGCTGGGCCGCCGAACACGGCGATCCCCGCCCCGCGGCCGCCTGCCGGCGGTTCCTGGCGCATGGGCTCGACCGCCTCGTGGTGCCCGAGGGTACCGACGATGCGATGCTCGCGGGGGATCGGGTAGCGAGTGGCCAGCGGGTGGCGAAGGCTTTGTAGCGCCGCGAAGATAGGCGACATTCGGCAAACCGGCATGTGGCAACCCGGTCAGCAGCAGAAACCGAACCGCTCCCGGCCCTCACCGTCGCTCCTGCGCAGGCAGGAGCGACGGTGAGGGCTAGTAACGGTGGCACGTCCATCCGGCGCACTCCCTCCATCAGGTAAACTCCCCGCCTGCCTCCCAGCTTCCCCCAGGCCACCATGCAACAGCTCACGATCATCACCACCGGCGGAACCATCGACAAGGTCTATTTCGACGACAAGTCGGATTACCAGATCGGTGCGCCGCAGATCGGCGACATCCTGACCCAGCTCGGGGTTACCTTCCGCTTCGACGTCATTCCCATCCTGCGCAAGGACAGCCTGCACGTCACGGACGAAGATCGCGCGCTGATCCGCAGCACCATCGAAGCGCAGCCGCACCGGCACGTGCTGGTGACGCATGGCACCGACACCATGGTAGAGACGGCCCAGGTTCTCAAAGGCATCCCGGGCAAAGTCATCATGCTTACCGGCGCATTGAATCCCGCGCGCTTCCAGGGCTCGGACGCCGTGTTCAACATCGGTTGCGCCGTCGGTGCGGTGCAGACGCTGGACGAAGGCGTCTACATCGCGATGAACGGCCGGATATGGGACCCGGCCCAGGTGCGCAAGAACCGCGACGCGAATCGTTTCGAAGCCACCTGATTCAGTCGAAACGGGCGGCGGCTCGATCTTCGTAAACCGCGTCGACGGTCGCCCCCGCATCCGCCAGCCCCGCGCCACATCCTTCCGGGCAACGCCCCGGATATGGACGCGCGTTGTCCACCAGCTGGCGCGTCACCGCATCCACGTCGATCTTCGGATCGACGGACCGCATCAAGGCCACCAGACCCGCCACATGCGGCGCGGCCATCGACGTGCCCGGGTAGTACGCGTATCCGGACCGGGTGCGCTGCCGTTCTCCGGTGTCCACTGTCGACACTATGTCGTCGTACTTCACGCCGCTATTGGAACCGCCCGGCGCGGCCAGTGTCACATCGGCGCCGTAATTCGAATACCACGCCACGTCGCCCTGTCGCGCCAGCGCGGCCACCGAAACCACACCCGCACAATTGGCCGGCGACGACGTCGAAACGTTTTCCGTGGCGTTGCCCGCAGCAGCGACAACCGCGGTTCCGCGACTCCGTGCACGAGCGATCGCTTTGGCGAATGCTTTCCCACAGGCACGCGGCGTACCGAGGCTCAGGTTGATGACATCCGCACGATGCTTGTTCGCGGGTACTCCCGCGACCTTGCCACCCGCCGCCCAGACGATCGCATCGGCAATGTCGGACGTCGCCCCGCCACATTTGCCGAGTACGCGCACCGGAAGCACTTTCGCAGCCGGCGCGATACCGGTCATCCCAAGCCCATCGTTCTGCCGTGCGGCAACGATGCCCGCGACATGCGAACCATGCCATGACGAGGGAATGAACTGACGCGCGCGACATTCGCCGATTTCGTTCCAGTCGCCCTCGTCGGTGGGATCCGCATCGCGACCGCCGCCGTCCCGCGCCTCATCGACATCGCTGATGAAATCGTAACCACCCAGTAGCTGTCCATCGAATTCCGGATGCGGAACGATGCCCGTATCGAGCACGGCAACGACTGCTCCTTCTCCACGCGTGCGTTTCCATGCAACTTCCGCGTCGATGCCGACGCGTGCATCGTTGAGTGCCCATTGCCGCTTCCATAGCGGGTTGGTAACGAGCAACGGTTGCAGGTAGATGTCGGGCTCCACCTCGACTACGCCGCGCCCTTCGGCAAGCCGCTCCAGCGACGCGGCATCCGACAACTCGAACAATTCGCCGCCAGCGGCCAGCGTACGCACGTGGGTAACATGCTGCCCCGTACGCGCACCGAATGTCCTCGATGTATTGACGGCCGCCTGGCGAGCCGATGTCGCATTGTCGAAATGGACGATCGCGCGATGGGGTGCATCGGGCGATGTGGCTTGCGCGATGACGCATGCAAGCAAGAGAGTCGGGCAGACGATAAATCGCAACATGGCAACTCCTTCTTCCGTGGGAGCTGCCACATTAATTTTCTTCATGGAACAAGTTGGTCGGTTCGCTTAAACGAAATGAGTAGCTATGCCACGCATCCGGACACGACCTCGCCCTAGCTACCATGCTTTTTTTTGTAGGAGCTCGCTTGCGGGCGAAAGCCAACGAAGCGGAGAAGATGCGCGTGGCGTCCGCAGCCCGTAGATCGGGCTATCGTATGTGAGCATCAGGCTTCCTCGCCCTGTTGGCTTTCGCCCGCAAGCGAGCTCCTACAAAAAAAGCCACAAGGCTCTTCACGCACTACGGATGGACAGCCGCCGCGCGGCTCGTGTTACCAGCAGCTTCACCGCCTCACGCTCGTGCATCGGGCAGGCTGCGTTTGCTATAGGGCGAGCACGAGCCGAGCACGTGTTGGGACGGGACCGGCATGCGGTCACCTGGCCATGCGTCAACGCCATGCTTTCCTCCACGTGACCGCAGCGTTCGGAAGAGCCGTCGGCCACCACCCTCGACGCGACTTGCGCAACCGAGCGCGGCGGGCGGAAAAGGCCCGCAGGGGGCGGACCTGGACGGTCCGCCGTTTTCGCTGAGGCAGGGATGCCGAATCGAAAACCCCCGCCCGCAGCGCGGGCGCGACGGGGCGCAGCCATAGAACAAAAGCCGCGCAGCGGCTCTCCCTTCCCGAGCGACGGTGAAGCCGGAGCGTCGAGGGTGGTGGCCGACGGCTCTCCCCGAGACGTCCCAGCGCGAAAGCGAGGGCAAAGCCGAGCCGTCCCCCGAAAAGACGTGAAGAACAAAAAAAACCCGGGTGTCGCCACCCGGGTTTCTTCCTCTCACTAACCGCTACTTACCAGGTTGCAACCAGCGATACGCCCGAGAACGCGGCATAACCGCGAAGCTTGACGTAATACGTACCAGCCTGGCTCGACGAGAACGTGCAGGTCTCGTTGTTGCCCGTGAGGTACGGACGGCAACCATAGCTGCTCGTCGTCGGAGCGGAACCGAACTTCACATAGAGATCCGCATCGCCGGTACCGCCGGAGATCTTGATCACCAGGTTCTTACCCGCCGGAACCACGACGGTGTAGTTCAGTTCAGCGCTCGTCGCACCGGCAAGGCCGGTCTTGGCGACGCCATTCGACAGCGCACCACCCGAACCGCCACCGCCCGTGCAGCTGACGCCGACGCCCGTGAAGGCGGCGGTGACATCGGCCTTGGTGTAGCCCAGATCGGTCGCCGCACTTTCAACGCCGCAGGCACCCGAATTGAACGTACTGGATGCCGTCCAGTACAGCGCATTGGCGCGGGCGAAAGCCTTGAACGCCTTGGACGTATCCCAGCCGCTCGTCTTGGCCAGCAGGCAGAACGCCTTGTTGTACACGCCGCTCGAATAATGCACGTCGAGGCTGCTCGTGTAGTTCGCGGCGTTGTCGATGGAACTCCCATCCTGGGTCGGGTTGCACATATAGCGCAACGCGCCGGTACTCGACTTGAAGATGTCGGCGCCAACGAGGAAGTCGTTGCTGCCGCGGTCGTAGTACTCGGTGGCTTCGCCGGCGATGTCCGAATAAGCCTCGTTCATACCGCCGGACTGTCCGGAGTAGGTAAGGTTCGAGTGCTGTTCGGTATAACCGTGGCTGATTTCATGACCGGTCACGTCGACCGACACCAGCGGATAGAACGTGCTTGCGCCGTCGCCGAAGTTCATCGACGTGCCGTCCCAGAACGCGTTCTCGTAGCTGGTGCTGTAATGCACATTCATCAGCAGCACCTGGTTCAACGGGGCCGCACCGGTGTATGCCACATACATGTCATGCACCACGCCACCGAAATGGTGGGCGTCGTTGATCGGCGAATAGGCGCCGTTGATGGCGTCGCCGCTGCTGCCCGACGCGCAGGTGAAGCTCCACAACGTACCGCCGCTGGTGCCGTGGTTGAGGTTGTAGGTCTTCACGTTGGCGTTCTGCGCGGTACATGTCGTACCCGACTGCGACACAAGCAGCTTCGGATGGGCCTGTGACGATCCGTCGTACTGGTACTGTCCGGTTTTCGCGTTGCCGCCGGGACCCGTTGCCAGGTAATCGGCCGTTGTCAGACCTTCCCACTGCTGGATCACTTCGCCGGTGTTGGCATCGATGATCGCGGTGGGACGCGACGGATGATCGCCGCCAGTGAAATATGAGGTCAGGTAGATCAGACGCGCCGGCGCACCTTCGACCGGATAAACGTAGAGATCGGCCTTCGTGTTCCCGATGCTGGCCGCTGCCGAAAGAGTCAGCGCACGCGACTGACGCTGCAGGATCGCGAGTGCCGCGGCGCCGTCGATCTTCGGCGACACGGAAGCGATATCGATGCCCAGATCCTGCGCGACGATACCGTTGGCGACGAGCGAATTACCCTGCGCGTCCTGTTCGACGGCAAGGCTGCGGCCGAACACCGGCACACCCTTGAAGGTCTGCTGCATGCGGACCGTCTGCGTGCCTCTTGCGGTGGGCAGCGAGTTCTTCGCTACGAAAGCGTTGTCGGCGCTGAGGCCCAGGCGCGCGACGAGCTGATTCGTCGGTGCGACGCCCAGCGACTGTGCCTGCAGGTGCTGCTCGGTAGCCGCACTGGCGACCGTTGCGGCGGTGACGCCGAGTGCTGCGACCAGCAGTTTCAAGCGAACATGACTTGGCATTACGTCCCTCCTCCAGAGGATGGGCAAGCAACGGCCATTGCGGCCGCACGGACCACATCCAAACGTAAAGAACCGCGCGTCGCGCGGATGATGTTTGCCTAGCGATCCCGTGTCCGCCCGTAATGACGCTCCTTCCCCTTTCTTCCGTAGAGGAACGTCGTGGACGTAAAGATGAACGCCGTGGGCGACAGGGGCCCACGTAACGGAATCGACGCACCGGCCTCCCAACCAAGCGCCGGGACACAAGCTAACGCATCATTACGTCGGTAACTATCTAGGGATTACCCTAGGTCGCATGCATTCGTTCACGTTATCCGCACTTGCGGGAGCGTGGGAAACGGATCAGAGCATGCCCGTTTCGAGTTTCGCCGCATCCGACATCATCGAATGGTTCCACGGCGGATCGAATACCAGATCGACATCCGCTTCGTTCACGGTGGGAATCAGTTCGAGCTTCGTGCGCACGTCGTCGACGAGAATGTCGCCCATGCCGCAACCGGGCGCGGTGAGCGTCATCTTCACGTAGGCTTTGCGCGCGCCGTCGTCGCCGTGTTCCAGGCTCACGTCGTAGACGAGACCCAGTTCGACGACGTTGATAGGAATTTCCGGATCGAAACACGTGCGCAGTTGCTGCCACACGAGCTTTTCCACATCGTCGTCGCTGGCGCCCTCGGCCAGTTCGATCGGCTTCGGGGGTTCCTTGCCCAGCGCGTCGGCGTCGTCGCCGGCGATACGGAAAAGGTTGCCTTCCACATAAACCGTGAAGCTGCCGCCCAGCGCCTGGGTGATGTAGCCAATCTGCCCTGCCGGCAGCGTGACCGTTTCGCCCTGCGGCACCATGACCGCCTGGCAATCTCGCTCCAGTGTGAAGGGCTCGCTGCTGAGACTGAAACCGCTCATGCCTGTCCTGTTGATGAGGCCGCGTCGCGGCCGCAAAGTCGATCATTATGACGCCAGAGGGCGTAATCGCTAAATCGGGGCATCCGGCCGCTTCTCAAGGCGGCGAATCCCCGACCGGGTTATGATGGCCGTTTTTCGCCTACGGAATTCTCCGCCCGTGCCAGCCAGCCCCCAGGCCACCGATGCCGTCTGATCGTCTGCGCGCCCTGCCGGGCCAGCTGTTCACCGCTCTGTGCGCCGCCATGTTCGGACTGGCGGCCGGCGCGCTGTGGACGCTTCCGTCCATGTTCTACGGACGGGCCCTGCCCCTGCTGGCGCTGCCCGTCGGCTGGATACTCGGCGTTATCGTGCGCCGCTGGCTGAAGGCCCAGGGCGGATACGGCGCGCTGCTGGCCGCCGCCGCGACACTGCTCGCAAGCCTCTACACCACGTGCCTGGTCGCCGCCGCGATGATCGCCGGCCTCATGGGCGTGGGATTCGCCGACGCGCTCCGCGACGCCGGCCCGAAGATGCTTCTGGAACTCGCACGCCTGTCTATCGGCCCGCGCGAGCTGGCGTTCCACCTGGCCGGCGCGGCCCTTGCCGCGCTGGCCGCGTGGCCGCTCAGGCGTCGATCGCCTTCGTCGCCGTAATCAGTTCGGCGACCGCCGCCTGGCCGTCGCCGTACAACATGCGCGTGTTATCGGCATAGAACAGCGCATTCTCGATGCCCGCGAAGCCCGTGCCCTTGCCGCGCTTGATCACAATGACGTTCTTCGCCGCCTCCACGTCCAGGATCGGCATACCGTAGATCGGCGATCCCGGGTCGGTCTTCGCGACAGGATTGACCACATCGTTCGCGCCGATCACCAGCGCCACATCGACCGCCGGGAATTCCGGGTTGATGTCGTCCATATCCGCGATCAGGTCGTAAGGCACGCCGGCTTCGGCCAGCAGCACGTTCATATGGCCCGGCATGCGGCCGGCGACCGGATGGATCGCGAAACGGACCTTCACGCCACGGGCGATAAGCAGTTGCGCCAGCTCCCAGACCTTGTGCTGGGCCTGGGCCACCGCGAGCCCATAACCAGGCACGATAACCACGCGCTCCGCGTAAGCCATCATCACCGCGACGTCCGCGGCGTCGATGGGCTTCTGCGCGCCATCGATCGCTTTCGCCTCGCCGGAAGCGACACCGAAACTGCCGAACAGCACGTTGCCGAGCGAGCGATTCATCGCCCGCGCCATCAACTGCGTGAGCAGCGTACCCGCCGCGCCGACGACCGTGCCCGCGATGATCATGGTCTCGTTGCCGAGCACGAAGCCTTCGAAGGCGACGGCCAGACCGGTAAGGGCGTTATAAAGCGAGATCACCACCGGCATGTCCGCGCCGCCGATCGGCAGCGTCATCATCACGCCGAGGGCCAGCGACAGCACGAAGAAGACGGTGATCGCCGTGGCGTCGAGCCGACCCACCACGAGCCAGATGCCGATGGCCAGCGCGGCAATGAGAACCAACGCATTGACCGTGCGCTGCCCGGCGAATACGAAGCGGCGATCAAGCCAGCCCTGCAGCTTGCCGAAGGCAACCAGCGAGCCACTGAAACTCACGGCGCCGATCAGCGAGCCCACCAGCGCCAGCGCCAGATGCGCGGTCGACGGCGGGTCGTAACCGGCAACGGCGTACGTACCGCCACCGAGCAGATGCACGACATGCGAGGCATAACCGTAGAGTTCGGCGCCACCGATGGCGGCCGCGGCGCCACCGCCCATGCCGTTATAGAGCGCCACCATTTCGGGCATGGCGGTCATCGCGACGCGACGTCCCGACCACCATGCGGCCAGCGTACCCAGCACCAGCGCCAGCAGCATCAGTTCGCGATGCTTAAGACCCGGCAGGAACAGCGTGGCCGCCACGGCGAGCAGCATGCCCACACCTGCCCAGCCGATACCGCCGCGCGCGGTGCGCGGCGAGCTCATGCGTTTGAGTCCGAGGATGAAAAGAAGCGCCGCAGCGAAGTAACAAGCCTGGATGACGGACGGGAACCAGTCCGTCATGAGCGCTTCTCCCGGCTGGCGCGGAACATTTCCAGCATGCGCCCGGTAACGACATAGCCGCCGACCGCATTGCCGGCGCCAAGGAGCACACCGACGAAGCCGATCGTAATTTCCAGCGGGGATTCGGCCCTGCCCAGCGCTATCATCGCCCCAATCACGACGATGCCATGGATGAAATTCGAACCGGACATGAGCGGGGTGTGCAGAATCACCGGCACGCGCGCGATGACTTCATACCCCGTAAATGCCGCCAACATGAAGATGTATAGCGCCAGAAACCCGTCGAGCATGCCCACTCCCCGTAGTCTGTCCGTCTCCCACCGATCATACGTGGGCACCGCGGGAGACGATAGGCACGTCAACCGGCGGCCCTAAACCGCGTTAACCGGAGAGTTCGACCCGTATGGAGCATGAGGATGCGGAACCCGATAAGGCGGAACCGGAAGCGATGAATGCCGGGATCGCCCTCGACAGCACCTTGCTGGACGTTGTCCGCGAGGTTCCGCGGAGCATGGATGCCTTCCTTGCCCAGGTCGAACGGCGCGCCTGGCGCATGGCCGAACTGAATCTCGGCAATCGCGAAGACGCGCTGGACGCGGTACAGGACGCCATGATGCGGCTGGTACAGCACTACAGCGGCAAGCCCGCCGAGGAATGGACCCCGCTGTTCTGGGGCATCCTGCGGCGACGTATCGTCGACCTGCAGCGCCGCCGGAAAGTCCGCTCGATCGTGGTGGGCTGGCTGGGGGGCGGGAAGGACGACGATGGCGACGAACTTCCCGCATGGGAGCCCGCGGACGAAGGTCCCGATCCATCGGCGAAGTTGCAGGACGCGCAGGCTTACAACGACATCGCGACAGCGGTACGCACCTTGCCGCGCCGCCAGCGCGAAGCGTTCATGTTGCGGGTGCTGGAAGGCCTGGACGTCGCGGAAACCGCCGCGGCCATGGGTTGCTCTGACGGAAGTGTGAAAACTCATCTTTCGCGCGCGATGCACGCGCTGCGCGATCAACTGGAGGCATGGCGATGAGCCAGCGCGACGAAGACATCAAACGCAGGGCACGCGAGCTTTACCTGCGCGCCAGCAGTGAAGTCGATCCGGCGACCGCCGGCCGTCTGCGCGCGGCCCGGCGCAACGCACTCGACAAGCCGCAGGCCCATGCAACGCGACGCATGCTGCTGCCAGCGGGCGCGTTCGCCGTGGTTGCACTGGCTTCGCTGATGCTCTGGCAACCGCTCACGGGCTCGTCCAGCGCCCCGACCAAGGCGGTGCAATCCGTCGAAGCGGACAGCGACCTGCCGCCCGATGCCGACAGTGCCGATCCGGCGCTGTACCAGAACCTCGATTTCTACGGATGGCTCGCAACCGACCAGCGCGCGGCATCCCCGACCCGATGACAACCATGCGCCCCTCCATCCTTGCCGCCATTCTCGCGCTGCTGCTTGTCGCTTTCGCACCGGCTATCGCGTTGGCGCAGGATCGTCCGCCTCCGCCCCCGCCCGGAGAGCGCGGCCCGCCGCCTCCGCCGCGCCCGTGGAGCACGCTGACGCCCGACCAACGCCAGATGTTCGCGCCGCTTTCCAAGGAGTGGGACGACTTTCCGCCCCGTCGCCAGCAACACATGCTGGAGAAGGCGGCGCGCTGGGCGACGTTGCCGGAAGACAAGCGCGCCGAAATCCGCGAACGCATCGTCCGCTGGCAACAGATGTCGCCGGAGCAGCGCGAAGAAGCGCGCCGCAACATGAAAAAATTCCACGATCTGACGCCGCAGCAACGCGATCAGCTGCATGCCGCGTTCGATCGTTTTCGCCAGCTTCCGCCCGACCAGCGTCAGGCGCTGATGCGGAAGTGGGAGAACCAGTCGCCGGACGACCGGCGCAAGTGGATCGACAGTCTGGGGCCGAACAGTGTCCTGCCTCCGCCGCCCGACGGTCCGCCGCCTCCGGACGGTCCCAGTCCGGATGGGCATGGTCGTCGGCCGCCTCCGCCACCGGGCGGTTGAGCGTAAAGCAACGAACATTATCGCCACCGTTCCTGCCTGCGCGGGGGCCACGGTGAGGGATAGAAATATCCCTCTAACGTCAGATCAACTGCGGCTGCTTTTCCCCGACACGATTCACACACGTCGCCGCGACAAGATCGTCCGCGAAATCCGGTGACAACCCACCGTCGCGCACCAGCAGACCGGCGAAGTTGAGCAGGTTGCGCGCATACATTTCCGACGCGTGCAGCGGTGCGCCGGCCGCCAGGTCGAGTGGACCAAGCACGGTCACCCCGCCGACATTCACACGCTGCCCCGGCACCGTCGCCACGCAATTGCCGCCGCTTTCGGCGGCGAGGTCGACGATCAGCGCGCCGGGCTTCATCCCTTCCAGCATCGCCGCCGTGAGTATCTTCGGCGCCGGTCTGCCGGGCACGGCGGCTGTCGTTACGACCACATCGAAAACCCGCAGCCGCTCGCCGAGGGCGGCCTGCTGCGCGGCCTGTTCCTCTGCCGACAACTCGCGCGCATAACCGCCGCTGCCGCTGGCACTGACACCCAGGTCGAGAAAACGCGCGCCCAGGGATTCGATCTGCTCGCGGGTTTCCGGACGAACGTCGTAACCCTCGATCTGCGCACCCAGACGCCGCGCCGTAGCGATAGCTTGCAGACCGGCCACGCCAGCGCCGATCACCAACACTTTCGCCGGCCGGATCGTACCCGCCGCCGTGGTCAGCATCGGAAAGAACATCGGCGCCGCTTCGGCCGCGATCAACATGGCCCGGTAACCGGCTACGGCCGCCTGGGAGCTCAGTACGTCCATCGCCTGGGCGCGCGTGGTGCGCGGCAGGAGTTCCAGCGAAAAAGCCGTAACGCCGCGCTCGCCGAGTGCCTCGAGCCGGTCGTGTGCCGCATTCGGGCGCAACTGGCCGACGATGGCCGTACCGGCACGCAGGGCCGTGAGACGGTCGGCGGGAGGAAGCTGGACGCATAGCAACAAGTCGGCTCGCGCCGCCACGTCGGCCGCATCGGCGGGGGTAGCACCGGCGGCGACATAAGTCGCGTCGGGAAAGCCCGCCTCGCGCCCGGCGTCGTGTTCGAAAATGACGGCCAACCCACGGGCCACCAGCTTGCGCGCCGTCTCCGGCGTCAAAGCCACCCGTCGCTCGCCTTTCGCAGTCTCGCGCAACGCGCCCACAGTCATCGGCATACCAGGACTCCTCCCGCCCGTTCGGGCCATGGTAGCGTGCCCGCCACGTCGAGGGGCGGTCCCAAGCCGGGTACACTGAGCCGATGACCGCAGACGACCTCCACCTCCTCAATACCCGTCATTCCGTCCCGTCGCGCCAGCTCGGCGAACCTGCCCCCGATGCCGCCTCGCTGGCCCGGCTGCTCGAAGCCGCCGTCCGCGTGCCCGATCACGGCAAGCTGGTGCCTTTCCGCATCCTGACGCTGCGTGGCGACGCCAAACTGGCCTTCGGCGCGCAACTCACGGCGATGGCTTTGGCGAAGCACCCGGATATGCCTGAGTCGAAGCGGGAGAAAGAACGTCACCGCTACACCTTCGCGCCCCTGGTGCTGGTTGTCGTTGCCCACATCCATCGCGACAGCACGGTGCCGGAGTTCGAGCAGAACCTCAGCGCAGGCTGCGTTGCCTACAACATGCTGCTGGGTGCGCAGGCACTCGGCTTCGGCGCGCAGTGGCTGACCGGCTGGGCGGCGTACGACCGCGATGTCGCGGCGCTGCTGGGCCTTGCCGACAACGAGCACGTCGTCGGCTTCGTGCACATGGGCACGGCGACGATGGACACACCGGACCGCGACCGCCCCTCCGTCGACGGGATCGTGAGCGAATGGACACCGTGACCGATTCGTCCGTCGTCCATCTGGTCGACGGCAGTCTCTATGTGTTCCGCGCCTGGCATTCGATGCCGGACGAGTTCCACGATCGCGAAGGCGAGTCGGTCAACGCCGTGCACGGCTTTACGCGTTTTCTTTGCGAACTGCTGGAAAAAACCAGCGCCGAACACATCGCGGTCGCCTTCGACGCCTCGCTGACCACCTCGTTCCGCAACGCCATCTATCCGGCCTATAAAGCCAATCGCGAGCTTCCGCCGCCGCAGTTGGTGCGTCAGTTCGCGCTATGCCGGGAAATCTCGGCAGCGCTCGGACTCACGGTACTGAACGACCACCAGTACGAAGCCGACGATCTTATCGGCAGCGCGCTGTGGGGCCTGCGCGCCCATGGTTTCCGCGGCGTCATCGTCTCGGCCGATAAGGATTTCGGCCAGCTGCTGGGCGAAGGCGACGAACAATGGGACTTCGCGCGCGGCATGCGCTGGGGCGCGGCCGGCGTGTTCGACCGGCTGGGCGTGCATCCGCATCAGGTCGCCGACTATCTCGCACTATGCGGCGACGCCGTGGACAACATTCCCGGCGTGCCCGGCGTCGGCGCCAAGACGGCCGCCGCGCTGCTGGCCCATTTCGGCGATCTGGACAGCGTGCTCGAACGCATCGACGAAGTGCCGTTCCTGCGCATTCGCGGCGCGGCGGCATGTGCCGTCCGGCTGCGCGAACACGCCGATCAGGCCCGCCTGTGCCGCCGGTTGACCCGCATTGCGCTGGATATCGCGGTAGCCGAAACGGCCGATGCGCTTATCCGCCGTCGTGGCGAGGCTTCGACGCTCGACGAGCTTTGCGAGCGGCTGCGGTTCGGGCCGTTGACGCGGTCCCGGCTTCGCGCGTTGATCTGAAAGCCTCTCTCCCGGTCACACCCCAGAGATAAATCCCCCGTCATAATTCCCGCCATCACCTCACGGAGCGCCATGCCATGCCGACCAGCCCCCTGCCCCACGCCTCACCGATTCCCGATGACGCCAGCGCGCCGGTGGAGCTGCTTTATGCGGGCAAGTGGCTGACGCTGAAGAAACGCGGACGCTGGGAATACGTCGAGCGCAACAATCCGGGCGGAGCGGTGATCATCCTGGCGGTGACGCCCGAGGACAAAGTCATCTTCGTCGAGCAGTACCGGGTATCGATCCTGAAGAACACCATCGAAATGCCCGCGGGCCTCGTAGGCGACCTCGAAGATCAGGAAGACGAGGACGTCCTGCTCGCCGCGCGTCGCGAACTGGAAGAAGAAACCGGCTATGCCTGCGGTCGCATCGATTTCGTACACGAAGGCCCCTCCTCGTCGGGCATGAGCACCGAAATGATCGCCTTCGCCCGCGCCTGGGATCTGGTGAAGGTCGGTCCTGGCGGTGGCGACGAGTCGGAGAACATCGTCGTCCACGAAGTGCCACGCTCGGAAGCGGGCGCATGGCTGTTCGCCCGCGCGGCGGAGGGATTCTCGATCGACGCGAAGCTGTTCGCGGGCCTGTGGTTCATCGAACACCCGGAAGCGCATACACGCTGAGATCCCGTTATATGTAGGGAATTCGTCTACCCGGCCAGGAAGTCAATTCTTGTCCCGACCGACCCAGCCGGGTAGCCTTGCCTCTGCCCTTCCGGCGCCTTCCCATGTCTGTTCGTTACGCCCATCTCCACCTGCACAGCGAATACTCGCTGGTCGACTCGACCATCCGCATCAAGCAGCTGGTCGCTGCCTGCGTGCGCGCCGGCATGCCGGCTGTCGCGCTGACAGACGAGAACAACCTGTTCGCGCTGGTGAAGTTCTACAAGGCGGCGACGGCGGCCGGGATCAAACCGATCGCGGGCTGCGACATCTGGGTTTCCAGCCCCGACGATCCGCGGCCGTGGCGCCTCACGCTGATTTGCCAGGACCGCGACGGTTATCTGAACCTCTCGCGCCTGATTTCCCGCGCATGGCGTGAAGGCCAGCATGGCGGACGCGCGCTGGTCGATGCCAGCTGGATGCATCCGGAAAGCGTCCGTGGCCTTATCGCCATCTGTGGACGCGAAAGCGAAGTAGCGCGCATCGCGCAAGGCAGCGGATTACCCGCGGCGCACCTGCGCCTGGAACCGCTGCGCCGGCTGTTTCCGGAACGGCTATACCTCGAACTGACCCGCACCGGCCGCGACGGCGAAGAACTCTGGACCAAGGCGGCGCTCGCACTAGCCGGCGAGTTCGCGCTGCCGGTCATCGCCAGCAACGACGTACGGTTCCTGCAGCGCAGCGACTTCGAATCGCACGAAGCGCGCGTATGCATCCACCAGGGCCGCGTCCTCGCCGACCCCAAGCGGCCGCACGACTACAGCGACGAACAGTATTTCAAGACGCCGGAGGAAATGGAGGCGCTGTTCGCCGACATTCCCGAAGCGCTGGAAAACACGGTCGAACTCGCGAAGCGCTGCAACCTCGTACTGGACTTCGGCACGTACTACCTGCCGAACTTCCCCGTGCCCGAAGGCCATACGCTCGATACCTTCATCCGCGCCGAAGCGCAGAAAGGTCTCGAGGAACGCCTGGCGCAACACCCGATGGCCGCCGGACGCACGCTGGAGGACTACCAGACGCGCCTCGACCGCGAAGTCGACGTCATCATCGGCATGGGTTTCCCCGGCTACTTCCTGATCGTGGCCGACTTCATCGGCTGGGCGAAGGACAACGGCATTCCCGTCGGTCCGGGTCGAGGCTCCGGTGCGGGCTCGCTGGTCGCGTGGGTGCTGAAGATCACCGATCTCGACCCGTTGCAGTTCGAGCTGCTGTTCGAGCGATTCCTGAATCCCGAACGCGTGTCGATGCCCGACTTCGACATCGACTTCTGCATGGACCGTCGCGACGAAGTCATCGACTATGTCGCACGCAAATACGGTCGCGATCACGTCAGCCAGATCATCACGTACGGCTCGATGGCGGCGAAGGCCGTGCTGCGCGACTCCGGTCGCGTACTCGGCATGGGTTACGGCCAGGTCGACAAGCTAGCCAAACTGATTCCGAACCGCCCGCTCGATCTCACGCTTTCCGATGCGCTCGGCCGCTCGGAAAAATCGAAGAAAGAAACCGACCGCGTCGTCAAGGATTTCTGCGACCTCTACGACAACGACGAAGAATCGCGGACGCTGATCGATCTGGCGCTCAGCCTCGAAAGCCTCACGCGTAACGCCGGCAAGCACGCCGGTGGCGTCGTTATCGCGCCCACGCCCCTGACCGACTTCGCGCCGCTGTACTGCGAAGCGGGCGGCGAAGGCGTGGTGACCCAGTTCGACAAGGACGACGTCGAAGCCGTCGGCCTGGTGAAGTTCGACTTCCTGGGTCTGCGCACGCTCACCATCATCGACTGGGCGGTGAAGGCCATCAACGTGCGTCGCGCGAAGACGGACGAAAAACCGCTTGTCATCGAGTCGCTGCCGCTGGACGATCCGGCCGTCTATACGTTGCTGAAGAAGGCGCAGACCGTCGCGGTCTTCCAGCTCGAATCGCGCGGCATGCAGGGCATGCTCAAGGACGCGCAGGCCGACCGTTTCGAGGACATCATCGCCCTGGTGGCGCTGTACCGCCCCGGCCCGATGGACCTGATCCCCAGCTTCTGCGCGCGTAAACATGGACGCGAACCGGTCGAATACCCCGATCCGCGCGTCGAGCCCATCCTGCGCGAGACCTACGGCATCATGGTCTACCAGGAGCAGGTGATGCAGATGGCGCAGATCGTCGGCGGTTACACGCTGGGCGGCGCCGATCTGCTTCGTCGTGCGATGGGTAAGAAGAAAGCCGAGGAAATGATCAAGCACCGCGCGGTCTTCCGCGAAGGTGCCGGCAAGGATGGCATCAGCGAAAGCAAAGCCGATGCGATCTTCGACCTCATGGAGAAGTTCGCGGGCTACGGCTTCAACAAATCCCACGCCGCAGCGTACGCGCTGGTTTCCTACCAGACCGCGTGGCTGAAGGCGCACTACCCCGCCGAATTCATGGCCGCGACCATCTCGTCGGACATGGACAACACCGAGAAGGTCGTTACCTTTCTCGACGAAACCCGCGCCATCGGCATCAAGGTATTGCCGCCGGACGTGAATGCGTCGGCATGGATGTTCGAAGCGGTAGAGCCGAAGGTCGTGCGTTACGGACTCGGCGCCATCAAGGGCGTCGGCCAGGGCGTATGCGAAGAGATCGTCGCCGAGCGCAACGCGCACGGCCCTTATCGCGGACTGGTCGATTTCTGCCAGCGCGTGGGATCGAACAAGCTCAACAAGCGCGTCATGGAGGCACTGGTGCAGGCCGGTGCGCTCGACGCGCTGGGCGAGAACCGCGCCACGCTGGTCATGCATATTCCCGAAGCGATGCGCGCGGCCGACCAGGAAGCAAAGAACCGCGCATCGGGTCAGGTCGACATTTTCGGCTCCGCGTTCGGCGAGGCGGAAGCGCCCAGCATCATCGAACTATCGGGCTCCGTACCGGAGTGGCCGCTGGAACAATTGCTTCAGGGCGAGCGTGAAACGCTCGGACACTATCTGTCCGGCCATCCCACCGATCCCTGGCAGGATGCGCTGTCGCAGCTGTCCAGTTGCCCGATCGGCGAAATCCCCTCGCGATACCAGCCACCGAAGCCGCGCCGCTCCGACGACGACGAAAACGCCAACCGTTTCCGCCGCGGCCCGGACACGCCGTGGACCGTCGCCGGCATGGTGGTCGGCATGCGCAAACGCGGCGACAGCGATGCGTTCGTACAGATCGAAGACTCCACGGGGCTGCTGGAAGTCAGCTTCTTCCGCGAAGTGTTCACCGAGTCGGCGCCCCTGCTTACCCGCGACAACATGATCATCGTCGAAGGCGGCCTGCGTATCGACGACTTCGCTGGCGGCTATCAGCTGCGTGCAAAAAAAGCGTATTCGCTGAGCGATGCGCTGGAACACTACTCGCGGCTGCTGCGACTGCGCGTCAACGGCATCGGACCCGACTTCGTGCAACAACTGCGGCAGGCCATCGCCGGATACCGTGGCGGCCGTACGCCTCTGCTCCTTAGCGGTTATCGCAACGAAACCGCCCAGGCCGATATCGAACTCGGCGAAGCATGGCGCGTGCGCGCCCTGCCCGATCTTATTCGCGTACTACGCGGCATGCCTGGCATTCTCGGAGCCGATGTAAGACTGGTACGCCCCGCGGACTGAGGGGCGAAACCGATACCCGGGAAGCATCGTCTCTTCCCGGGCAACCCCCACCGATTACATAAGCGGCACGGTCCCCGTCTCCTGGATCACAGCAATGTCATCCACATAAATGCGATTTGTGTCGTCACTGCTATTGATCATCTGGAGAGTCAGGCGCCGGTAGCCATCGGCATCCAGCGCGCTGAAAGGCACATAGACCTCCTTCCACCGCGGCCCGGCATCGACCAGGTCGTACTGAAAATATATGCCTCCCGAACCTTCATAGTCACGTATGACGCCGATGCTGAGTGCGTCCGATTCCTCCTTCGTGGCGCGGATTCGAAAGCGGAGGATCAAAGCGGAGTCGTTCATTCCCTGCATCGAAAGATCGGGCAATGGGATGCGTTGCCGCGCTCCGTCGCTGGTGCTGGGCAGTTCCAGTACTGACTGCCCATCCATCATCGATACGCGCGGATGCGACGGCACGACGTTTCCGGCGCTGTCGAACGTTGGGGTGGGCTCCCAACCCATGAGATCGCCGGTATCGAAGCCGGCATTGGTCAGAGGCACCTCGCAAAGCTTCGGATAATCCACATCGGAAGACCATGCGACCGGTGGACAGGCCAGCAAGGGCGGAAGGGGTTCCGCCGCATACGCAGGCGTTGCGCCCGCGAACACGACGCCAAGCGTCAGAGCACAAAGATAAGAGCGATGATTCATGAAACCACCTCGATAGCAGGTACGCGCACGCCGATCGGCGGCACGACGCGCCGTATACCGACGCGCAAGGGGATTGAATCAGCGCCACGCGCTACGGGCGGCACGATTGACGTGCGCTGCCTGCCTCTCCTACGCCTCTGCCGAGGTCGCCCGCGCAACAGTAGCAAGCGCTGTCGCTTGAACAAACATACTTCATTAAAGTGGCGCATCCGGCGATGACTGCCCATCGCTGGATGCGCCCGTTGCGAACAAATCGCGAGGGTCAGGTCTCGCCGACGGGGAGACGAACGATCCGTATAGAGCAGCGACTGCCCGTTGCCATCCATGCGTTCGATAGTGATTTTCAGCGTGGCGGGCTGTGGGAAAACGGCATCATCGAAGCGTCCTGTCGCGAGTTCCCAGCCGTGATTGACGTCGTAGGTCCGCGAGAACAGGGGACGTTCCCTGTCCGGATGGGTAAGCACAGCACTCAGCCGGAGCTGGCCGGACTGCGGACCTGCGACGCGCGGACATGCATAAGTTCTTCATTGGGTATTCTCTGCAATGGGTTGGAAAACTATCTACGCGGATCAGCGGATGGGCTGGCGCTCCTGATCCAGCCGAACGTCATCGATCAAAAGGCGCGTGGACACGGCGTTGTCGATGCGTTCGATCTCGACAAGAATGATCAGCGGCTCGTACGGAATGCCCTTGCCTGGTACACGCTCCTGCATCACCTGCCAGCCACTGTTCCCGATATCCGACTCGATGTTGATGAGCGGTACGCGAGTAGCCTCTTCGCCCTGCACCATCAGCGTCGCGGTCATGCGCAGTCGAGCCGTCTCCGGACCCGATGCCCGGGCGGACAGGCGCTGGAAATACGTCGACAGGTGGCCACCGGGATGACTCGTACCGGCGGGCAGGATGACGACCTGCGAAATCCTGTCGCCACGCGCGTTCAAAGTGACGACCTTCGATCCCTCGTACGAGCCGGCGAATGGCGCATCGAGGTTGCCTGGGCCGGCCTGCGCCATCCAGGGAGCGAAGGCACCCGTTTCGAAATCGCCATTACGGGTGAGGACACAGCGCGCGGGATAGCCCGGCGAATCGATTCCTTCGAAAGGACAAGGCGGCACGTTTTCATTTAACCCGACCTGTGCGATGACTGCGTTCGAAGCTGCGAGTGAAAGGGCGGCCACGGCCGCAAGGCGCGTGGTACGCGCCGACATCCATGTGATCTTCATCGATAGTTTCTCGTACTGAAAAATAGAGGGGTGCCGGTGGGGCCGGCATTAAGACCTGCAAACCCGGAGACGTCGTCCGGGTAGCTGCATTGCAGCAAAATGGTGCCGGGTATTGGGCGGCCCCTACTGCCGTCAAGGTTTCAGCTCACGGCAGTTTCAGGGTTCGCCTGCAATTCGACCAAGGGCGCCATCGCTGGTGTCTCAAGGGCGTGCCCGTTCGGTTCACTGCCACCCCGAAAGCAGTGCGTTCAATAACTTATGTCGGACCAGCCCTACCGTACCCTGGCGCACACCGGCACTCCGTGGCACCCGGTATACTGTCGGGTCTTCCCGAACCACCGTTGCCCATGAACCCCAATTTCCTCGATTTCGAACAACCCATCGCAGAACTGGAAGCGAAGATCGAAGAGCTTCGTCACGCCAGTTCCGGACAGGCGTTCAACATCGACGAGGAGGTGGGACGGCTGCGCGAGAAGCTGAAGATCAAGACCAACGAGATCTTCCGCAACCTCACGCCATGGCAGGTCAGCCAGCTTTCGCGTCACCCCGGCCGCCCGTACACGCTCGACTACATCCAGGCGATCTGCGAGGAGTTCCACGAACTGAAGGGCGACCGCATGTTCGCGGACGATCAGGCCATCGTGGGCGGCATCGGTCGCATCAACGGCCGTTCCGTCATGATCATCGGCCACCAGAAGGGCCGCGACACGAAATCGAAGGTCAAGCGTAACTTCGGCATGCCGCGCCCCGAGGGCTACCGCAAGGCGCTGCGCCTGATGAAGCTCGCCGAGCGGTTTCGCATTCCGCTGCTGACCTTCATCGACACCGCCGGCGCATGGCCGGGCATCAACGCGGAAGAACGCGGCCAGTCCGAAGCCATCGCGCGGAACCTGCTGGAGATGGCGGAGCTCAAGGTGCCTATCGTCTGCACCGTCACGGGTGAAGGCGGCTCCGGCGGCGCGCTCGCCATCGGCGTAGGCGACCGCACGCTGATGCTGCAGTACTCCACCTATTCGGTCATCACGCCGGAAGGTTGCGCTTCCATTCTCTGGAAGAGCGCCGACAAGGCGAAGGACGCCGCCGAGGTCATGGGTCTCACCGCCCCGCGCCTGCTCGAGAACGGCCTGATCGACAAGATCGTGCGCGAACCGCTGGGCGGCGCGCATCGCAATCCCCAGTCCATGGCGATCCGCCTGAAGGCCGTACTGCTGAACCAGCTCGACGAACTGGAAACGCTGCCGGTCGAAACGCTGTTGCAGAAGCGCTACGAGCGCCTGCGCGGGTATGGTGCGTTTACCGAAGGCTGAGTGCGCGCACGATAGCCCCACCGTCGCCCCTGCGCAGGCAGGGGCCCAGGGCGACCACGTTCGACATAACCTCATCGCTCACGATCTGGCCTTGGAAGCGCGAATGGACCATGTCGCGACAACCCATCGCATCGCGCTGGGCTCCTGCCTGCGCAGGAGCGACGGAAGAGACCCGCCTAGCAGCTTCGTGCGTTTCACAACCAACCGCCGATCGTCACAAAACCCGATGTAACATCGGTCGCACTCCAAGCGCGGAAGTCCTCCCATGGCCAGTGAGACCACGCAGAAGCTCGCCGTCCTGATCGATGCCGACAATGCACGCCCTGCCATCGTCGAAGGTTTGCTGGCGGAAATCGCCAAGTACGGTACGGCGCACGTCAAACGCATCTACGGCGACTGGACCGGTGCCCAGCTCGGGGGATGGAAGGCCGCGTTGCTGCGACATTCGATCCAGCCCATCCAGCAGTTCGCCTATACCTCGGGCAAGAACGCGACCGACTCCGCGATGATCATCGACGCGATGGATCTGCTGTTCACCGAACGCTTCGACGGCTTCTGCATCGTATCCAGCGACAGCGACTTCACGCGGCTGGCATCGCGCATCCGCGAGTCCGGACGCATCGTGTACGGATTCGGCGAGAGCAAGACGCCGGAACCCTTCCGCACGGCCTGCGACAAATTCGTCTACACCGAAGTGCTGACCCGCCCCACCGAGGGCGACACGACCGAAGCGCCGAAGCGGCGCAGCGCCAAGGAACTGCGTGGCGATACGCAGCTGATGAACCTGCTCCGCAACGCCATCGAAGCCGCGTCGGACGACACCGGCTGGGCGCACCTCGGCGCGACGGGCAGCATCATCAACAAGCAATCGCCCGAGTTCGATCCACGCAACTACGGCTACAGCAAACTCAGCGGTCTCATCAACGGCATCGGCGTGTTCGATACCGAGGAGCGCCAGATCGGCAACGGCAAGCACATCTACGTGCGGCTAAGCGCGCGAAAGAAATGACGCACGCGCTCGTCGATCATCTCGCCGCGGCCCTGACGGCGATGGAGCCCGCGCCACTGCTCGTGGCGTACAGCGGCGGTCCCGACTCCTCCGCGCTGCTTCACGCACTGGCGTCGCTGACCGATGCGCCACCGCTGCGCGCGTTGCACATCGACCATGGGCTGCAAGCCGACAGCGCGGCGTGGGCCGCACACTGCTCGCGATTCTGCACGTCGATCGATGTCCCCTTCGAACGCGTGCGCGTATCGGTCGACCTGACTCGCGGCGAAGGCGTGGAATCGGCTGCCCGGCGCGCGCGCTATGGCGCGTTCGCGACCGCGATGCGCCCGGGAGAACGCATCGCGCTTGCCCATCATCGCGACGATCAGGTCGAAACGGTGCTGCTGAAACTGCTGCGCGGCGCGGGCCCCGAGGGACTCGCGGGCATGCGTTCGCTGCGACCGTTCGGCACGGGCGCGTTATGGCGGCCGCTGCTCGACCTGCCTCGCGCCGTCCTGCTGGACTACGCGGGCGTCAACGAACTTCGTACCATCCACGACCCGTCGAACGACGATCCGCGCATGGCACGCAACTTCCTGCGCGCCAGCATCGTGCCCACACTGGCGCGCCACTGGCCCCAGACCGCCGCGAGCCTGACCCACAGCGCCGGCCTGTGCGCCGACGCGGCCGACTTCCTGCGCACGCAATGGCTTGGCGAACTGGATCGCCTGCGCGCGCGCGACGGCACGCTCGATGCGATCGGCTGGCTGGAACTGCATCCCGCACTGCGCGTTCCGCTGCTCGACCACTGGCTTCACGACGCAGGCCTTACCGCGCCGACCACGGGGCAACGCGAAGCCCTGGAACGGCAGATTCGCGAAGCCGGCGTCGAGCGCCTGCCCTGCGTGGCTTGGGGAGGAACCGAGGTGCGGGTGTGGCGTTCGCGGCTGTGGGCGATGCCTCGCCAACGCCCCGTCGACGCCTCCTGGGAAGCGTCCTGGTCGGGCGAGCCCCTACCCCTGCCCGGCGGCGGCACCCTGCGTCTGACGACCGGCACGCTCGCACAGCCGCTGACCGTACGCGTGCGCCGCGGCGGCGAACGCCTGAAGCCCGACGGCGACCGGCACACGCGCGACCTGCGCGATCTGTTCCAGCAAGGCGCCATGCCGCCGTGGCTCCGTCCGCGCTGTCCGCTTATCTATGCCGGACAAACACTGGTCGCGATAGCCGACCGGTGGACCTCGGAAGCGGGCGAAACGCTGTTCGCGGCGTCGGGCGGACGTCCGTCATGGCAGTCCGACGATTGATTAGAAAGCCTGCGTGAGCTAGTTTGTCGCCCATGTCGAAGTCCTCCTCGTCCGCCGTTCCCACGTCCTCGATCGCCGAGTTCGAACATTCGCTCGACGAACTCGAACAGCTCGTGGCGCGCATGGAAGGCGGCGAACTCAGTCTCGACGAATCCCTGCAGTCCTTCGAGCGCGGCATCGGCCTTTATCGCCATTGCCAGACCGCGCTGGAACAGGCCGAACTGCGCGTTCGCCTGCTGCTAGACCCTGAAGCTCCCGAAAGCGCCACGCCCTTTGAGCCCCACAACGACTGATCTTCCGGGTCCGCTGAAGGCGCTTATCGCGCGGGCGGATTCGGCTCTTGCGCGCGCGCTTCCCGGCGACGACGTACCTCCCGTCGAGCTGCACCGTGCCATGCGCTATGCCGTGCTCGGCGGCGGCAAGCGGCTGCGCCCCTTGCTGGTCTACGCGGCGGCCCACGCGTTCGGCTGCGATGCGCCCCTGCTGGACGCGCCGGCCTGCGCCGTCGAAATTATCCATGCCTATTCGCTCGTGCACGACGACCTGCCAGCCATGGACGACGACGCCCTGCGCCGCGGTCGCCCGACCTGCCACATCGTGTTCGGCGAAGCCATGGCCATTCTCGCGGGCGACGCCTTGCAGGCGCTGGCCTTCGAAATTCTGGCCACGCCCGTGCCCGATGCATCCGACGTATCTCGCCTGACCATGCTCCGGGTCCTTGGGGCCGCGTGCGGCGCGGAAGGCATGGCTGGCGGCCAGGCGTTCGATCTTTCCGCCGTGGGCATGACGCTCACCCTGACGGAACTTGAGCGCATGCATACTTACAAAACCGGAGCACTGATCCGCGCTTCGGTGCGTATGGGCGCGCTGGCCGCCGGCTGCGACGATACCGCCCTGCTGGATGGGCTGGACCGTTACGCCCATGCGGTCGGCCTGGCCTTCCAGGTCCGCGACGACATCCTCGACGTCGAAGGCGATGCGTCCGTGATCGGCAAGACCGCCGGCAAGGATGCGGCAGCCGACAAACCCACGTTCCCGTCGATCATCGGTATGGATGCATCGCGCGCGCATCTGGACGAACTGATCGGCACGGCGCTCACCGCTATCGAACCGCTGGGCGAACGCGGTGCATGGCTGGCCGACCTGGCACGCTACGCGGCGCAGCGCGCGCATTGACAGGCCCCGCCTCGTCGATCAGACGATGCGATCGCGACCTTGCTGTTTCGCCTCGTACAGACGCCGGTCCGCCAGATCGAGAAACGCGAAGTGTTCGTCGTTGCGACCCGGTATCGCGGTGGCGACGCCAATACTGACGGTAAGCACACTGCCCAAAGGTGACGCCCCGTGGCCGATGGCCGCGCGGGCGATCAACTCGCGGCAACGGCTTGCGACGGCATGCGCCGACGCCTCGTCGGTTTCCGGAAGCACCATCGCGAATTCTTCGCCACCGAAGCGCGCGTAAAAGTCGCGCAGGCGGGTCGCCGCGCCCGACAGAAGCGCGGCGATCTGCTTCAGGCAGGCATCGCCCTGCAAGTGGCCGTAGTGATCGTTGTACTGTTTGAAGTAGTCGATATCGAGCATGATCATCGAGATCGGTTCGCGGCTGCGCCGGGCATCGGCCCATTCGCGATCGAGGACGAGGTCGAAGCGGCGGCGGTTGGCAGCACCGGTCAGTCCGTCCTTGAACGACATTTCCTCCAGTTCCTTCTGCAGCGCAAGCAACCGGTGTTCCGTCTGCTTCCGCTCGCTGATGTCGAACATGAAACCGATCAGCGAATCGACCGTGCCATCCGGCTTGCGTACGACATGCACCACATCGCGAATCCAGATGTAGTCGCCGCCCTTCGTCAGTGCCCGGTAGTCGGCTTCGTGATCCACGCCGGCGATCGACTGCGCGATGCAATAATCCACCGCCCACGCACGATCTTCCGGATGCATGCGATCGACCCAGTCCTGGACGCTGACCCAGCTCGAACACTCCCATCCGAGCAGGCTCTCCAGCTGCGGTCCAACGTAGGAGAAGCTCTTCGAGTCCCAGTCGATCTTCCAGGGAATGGCCTGGGTCGATTCCAGCAGCGTCTTATAGACGGCCAGATCGTTTTCAATCTCGAACCCGATCGCTTCGCTCATCCGGATGTCCCCTCAGGTTTCAGGCCGCAACGTCAGGTAACGGCAGACTGGCCAATGCGCGCTCGTACAACGTCATGAGTGCCGTGGGCTCGTCGTAATCGATACGCTCGCCCGCGCGCAGATCGCGACGCATGAGGCGGATCATCTGGGTCGTCACGTCGCTACCGAATATCGATGGGGGCTTGCCGGTCACTTCGGCCAGCCGGCCGGCCAACACGGGCGAATCGCTTATCACCGGACAGACGCGATAACCGTAGGTTCCGCCGATGGCTTCCGGAGGCAGATCCATGAAGCGATCGGCACGCTGCGCGAAGAAGCTCAGCGACAGCCGGTAAGCGTTGTGGCCAACGATGGGCAGGTCGTCGGGAACCGGCGCCATTTCGTCGAGTTCCTGCAATCCCGTCGCCAGCGGCAGCAACTGGTCCAGACGGTAGGTGCGCATATAGGGATTACCCACGCGCACGAGATTGGCGATCAACTCGGCGAGGGACGCGTGACCGATCACCGCCGCCCGCTTCGGCAGACCGCCCCATGCACCATCCGCTCCGTTGAGCAACGCTTCCATCACCGAGGCGTTTTCGAAGCCGGCGCCCGAATGCACGTGGACAAGAATCTTGAATGGCGGCGGCAGATAGTTACGCGCCACGGCGACGTAAGCGCCGACCTGGAATGGCAGATAGGTACCCCGATCGTCTTCCATCGTGATGCCTTCGATAGGCAACGTCGCGAGAAGCGCGAGGATTTCGCAGGTCGTTTCCAGCGATTCGGAAAACGCGTCGCAACCGTCCACGATGTTGATCAGGATGCGGGGCTTGCCGCCGTTGTCGCCGCGCATGTTGTCATGCAGCCACTGGACACTGACGGGCAGGCTGCGGCGAAGCGTGGGCAGGTCGTAGTTGCCTTGCATGCCGAGCTTGCTGAGATAAATTTCGTGCACCGTATTGGGCACGGTATAGGCGGCGAGCTTCAGCTGCGACGCATCCGGCGTGAACGTGCCGTCCGGCGCGGCGATGCCCATGGCCGTGAATGCGAAGCAACCGGTCATGTCGATATGGTTGTCGCGCAGGTACATCATGAAGTCGTCGTCGACTTCGAGTTCGTCGGGCATCGCGTAATCGAGCGTGCCGAGCGAGATATTCGTAAACCCGAACTCACGCAGTTTCGGCAGGATGGCCAGCTTGTCGGCCAGGGTCTGCCCGATCGCGGAACCCACCGGATTCTCGCGCAGCGACAGATCGATCAGGTAGGGCCTGACGTTACGCAACTTTTCGAGCTTCGCGTCCGCCACGGCAAGAATGGCGCGCGCCTGGTCCAGCATGTGCGTCGTAGTCATGACTCCCCCCCTGGGAACAGAACCGAACGGTCTGCCTGCTTATCGGCAGGAGCCATCATAGCTGTAGGACCGGACTTGACCGCGATCCCTGCACAAAAGGCAGATAGCAAAAAGCCCGCCAGGGCGGGCTTTTTGTCGGAGCGATGAAACGGTCAGGCCACCAGTCGCAGGGCGAACGGGTACTTGTAGGTTCCGGTCTGACTGACTTTTATCGCGGCCACGATGCAGAAAATAAGATTCGCGATCCATAGCAGCGGTGTCAGGAAGGCCCCGATGACGACAAAGGTGAGAACCCAGCAGATGACGTAACCGATCAGGACCGTGATCTGGAAATTCAGTGCTTCCTTCGCCTCGGTGACGAGGTAAGCCTTTTCGGCGCGGTCCTTATGGATCAGCCATACGATCAGCGGAACGATGATGCTGAAAATGATGCCCGAGAGATGGGTCAGCATCGCGATATTGCGATCGTCGGTCGACGTGCCCGACGCGGGCGGCGGGTCGTAGGACGGGGGTGGAGCCGGTGGAATCTGGTCTGACGGCGTACTCATGGTGCGGCGACTCCCTTGATAGATTCGCAGACACTTTCGAGAGTCGCAGGGGCCGTGTCAAGAACATCCGCAACACGGGGCCGGCCTGGCGGGAACCCGCTTCGCGGGCGAGAAGCCAACGAAGAGGGAAAATCCCCCGGACCGCCCGAGGCGGCCCTTCACCCTTGTACTACCCCCGGCGAAAAACCGGCTCCGGCAGTCGCCGCGATCTATTCGCCCGCGATGGTCATTTTCTCGACCAGGAGCGAGCCCGTCAGGATGTGCGAGCGGGGGTCGACGTCGGCACCGACCGCCACCAGGTTCGCGTACATGTCGCGCAGGTTGGCGGCGATGGTGATCTCCTCGACGGGGTAGGCGATTTCGCCGTTTTCGACCCAGAAACCCGCCGCACCGCGCGAGTAGTCGCCCGTGATGATGGACACGCCCTGCCCCATTACCTCGGTCACGAGCAGCCCCGTTCCCATCCGGCGGAGCATCCCCGCGAAGTCGTCTTCGCCAGACCGCACGACCAGGTTGTGCACGCCGCCGGCGTTGCCCGTGGATTCCAGCCCAAGCTTGCGGGCCGAATAGCTGCCGAGGATGTAGCGCTGGAGTACGCCATCGACGATCAGCGGCGACTCGCGCGTAGCGACACCTTCGGCATCGAACGACGAGGAACCGAGGCCGCGCCGAAGCAACGGCTTTTCTTCGATCCGCATCCACGAAGGCATGATCTGCTTGCCGACATGGTCGAGCAGGAAGCTGGAACGCCGGTACAGCGAACCGCCGCTGACCGCGCCAAGCAGGTGACCGAGCACCGAACGGGCGACCTCCGGCGCGAACAGCACCGGACTCTGGCGGGTAGACAGGCGGCGCGAACCCAGGCGCGACAGGGTGCGTTCCGCCGCCTTGCGACCGATCGCGGCGGCCTGCATGAAATCGCCCGCGTTGCGGACGCTGTCGTACCAGTAGTCGCGCTGCATGCCCTGCTCGTCTTCGGCGATCAGAGCGACGGACAGCGAATGGCGGGTGCCGCGCTCCCGGCCGACGAAGCCATGCGAGTTGGCATAGACGGAAATGCTGCGGCCGGCATTGACGCTGGCGCCGTCGGAATTGTCGATGCCCGGGCGGTCGCGACCGGCGTCCTCGATCTCCCGGCCGAGGACGATGGCGTCCGCCACGTCGATGTTCCAGGGATGCCAAAGATCGAGGTCGGGCTGGGAGGTCGCCATGCGCGCCGCGTCGGCCAGACCGGAATCGGGGTCTTCCTCGGTAAAGCGGGCGATGGCACAGGCCTGCTCCAACGTGGATTGGATCGAATCGGGGTTCAGGTCGGCGGTACTGGCCGAGCCCTTGCGCTTTCCGAAGTACACCGTGAGGCCGAATCCGCGGTCGCGCGTGTGTTCGACGGTTTCCACCTCGCCCAGGCGCACATTCACGTTCAGACCGACGTCGATACTTGCCGATACCTCGGCCTGGCTCGCGCCGGCGGCGCGGGCGCGCCGGATCACGTCTTCGGCCAGTTGGGCCAGTCGGTCGAGATCCTGCGTACTGGTATCGATGCTTGCGACTTCGCTCACGTGGGCTTCCTGAAGGGGGGCGGGTAGAATGCGTCCTTACGACGCCTCATCGACCGCAAGAATGGGGTCTTGGCGGCCCGAATAAAAGCAACCGCGCCGCGCATGGTGCCATGGAACCTTCATTGACGACCGTACGCAGCGGCTTCTACCGCCATTACAAAGGTAATCCGTATCGCGTGCTGGGCACCGCCCGGCATAGCGAAACCATGGAGGAGCTGGTGGTTTACCAGGCCCTCTACGGCGACCACGGACTCTGGGTACGTCCCGCGGGGATGTTCGCCGAAACCGTCGAGATCGACGGCAAGGTCATCCCCCGCTTCACCTACGAAAACGACGCGCCCGGCTTCGACGAACTGACTGGAAATACGCTGTGACGAACGAAACGTACGACGAAGGACGAGACCTCGGGCGCGGCCGCAGCGAAAATCGCCGCAAAGCGCTCGACATCCTGAAGCTGGCCGGCCAGCTCATGGAGCTGCCGCCCAGCCGCATTCCCAAGCTGAATTTGCCGGACGACATCGTCGACGAAATCGCCCGCACGCGGAAAATCACCGCGCACATCGCCCGCAAGCGACAGCTCGCCTTCCTCGCCAAGCAGATGCGCAAGCATGGCGACGAGGCGTTCACCGACGCCCGCGCCGCGCTGGGCGAAGACCGCCAGCGTCAGCGCGAGGACGCCGCCTTCATGCACCGCATCGAGGCCCGGCGCGAGCGCCTGATGGAAGACGGCGACGTCGCCCTCGGCGAACTGTTCGACCAGCACCCGGAGCTGGATCGCCAGCACATGCGTTCGCTGATACGGCAGGCGCGTATCGAAAAGGAAAAGGCGAAGCCGCCGCACGCGTTCCGCGAGCTGTATCAGATCCTGAAGGATCTGGAAGCGAAGGGACAGGACGACGCGGACGGGGACGTGGACGTGGAAGCCCACGACCCGGAAGACAAAGCCCAGGAATGAGCCCGGCCCCGCGCACTTGATCGCTGTGGGAGCGCGCCTGCGCGCGAAAACCTACGAAGCGGTGACGGCGCGGGTGGCATCCGCAGCCCGAAGACCGGGCTTGCGGAGTTGAATATCCGTCTTCCTCGCCCTGTGGGCTTTCGCGCGCAGGCGCGCTCCCACAGGGATCAAAAGCGCTTGTTGCCGACCGGCGATCAGGCCGCCGTACCGCCCACCGTCATGGCATCCACGCGCAACGTCGGCTGCCCCACGCCGACGGGCACGCTCTGCCCGTCCTTGCCGCACACGCCCACGCCTTCGTCGAGCTTCAGATCGTTGCCGATCATCGATACGCGGGTCAGTACTTCGGGACCGGCGCCGACCAGGGTCGCGCCCTTCACCGGACGGGTGATCTTGCCGTCCTCGATCAGATAGGCCTCGCTGGCGGAGAACACGAACTTGCCATTGGTGATGTCGACCTGGCCACCGCCGAAGTTGACGGCATACAGGCCCTTCTTCACCGAACGGATGATCTCTTCCGGATCGCGCTCGCCCGCGAGCATGTAAGTATTGGTCATACGCGGCATGGGCAACTGCGCGAACGACTCGCGACGGCCGTTACCCGTGGACTTCGTGCCCATCAGCCGTGCGTTGAGCTTGTCCTGCATGTAGCCCTTCAGGATGCCGTTCTCGATCAGCGTCGTGCATTCGGTGGGCGTGCCCTCGTCGTCGATGGACAGCGAACCGCGACGACCCGGTAGCGTACCGTCGTCGACCACGGTCACGCCTTCGGCCGCTACGCGCTGGCCGATGCGGCCGGCGAATGCCGAGCTTCCCTTGCGATTGAAATCGCCTTCCAGACCGTGACCGATGGCCTCATGCAGCAGCACGCCCGGCCAGCCGGGACCGAGTACGACCGGCATGCTGCCGGCCGGGGCATCGACGGCTTCCAGGTTCACCAGGGCCTGACGCACGGCTTCGGCCGCGAAGGCCTGCGCGCGACCGTTCTCGATCAGTTCGCGGTAACCGTAGCGGCCGCCGCCGCCCGAATGACCCTGCTCGCGCCGGCCACCCTGCTCGACGATCACCTGCACGTTCAGCCGCACCAGCGGACGCACATCGGCAGCCAGCGTGCCATCGGATGCCGCGATGAGGATCGTGTCCATGGTCGCGGCAAGGCTCACCACGACCTGCTTCACGCGCGGGTCCCGGGAGCGGGCATAGGCGTCGACCTCGCGCAGCAGCGTCACCTTGTCTTCGTTCGGCAGGCTTTCGACCGGATCGATGGCCGGGTACAGGCCCCGGCCGCTACGCAGCGCCAGCGGCTGGCCGGCACCCGCTCCGCCCTGGGCGATAGCGCGGGCCGCGCGCGACGCTTCGAGCAGCTGCGGCAGGACGATATCGTCGGAATAGGAAAAACCGGTCTTCTCGCCCGACATGGCGCGCACGCCCACGCCCTGCTCGATCGAATGCGAGCCTTCCTTCACGATGCCCTCTTCCAGCACCCACGATTCGCTTCGCGAATGCTGGAAATAGATATCCGCGGCATCGATCGACGGGCCCATCAACTGGGAAAATACGCGGTCGAGATCGTTGGCGGCCAGGCCACCCGGAGTGAGAAGACGGCGTTCGGCGAGCGAAATCAGGGAATCCATCGAGACAAAGCCAGTTGAGTCCGGAAGTCCCCAAGTTGGGGGCGAAGGCCATGAGCTTAAACCCCGCGAGCCCCCGTGGGCGAACGCGATGCGTCCTTGAGGTGCCATGACGCTAATATGCGGCCACGGGCACCGGCCTATTCGGGCGCCTCGATCACCACTGGGGAAGGAAGGAACATGAGCAAGGGAAAGAAACGGGACTTCGCCAGGCGGGTGGCTGTCGCGCCCGTGACACGCGCGGGCGCCGTCGTCGAGGAAACCCGCGGCCTTCTCGGCCGCAGCGGCGAACTGAAGCCCGGCAAGGCGATGGTCAGCACCGCCATCGCGCTATCGCTGGCTATCCTCGCACTGCTTGCGGTCGCCGCCTTCCACTACCCGGAATACCTGACGACGCCGCAGCTTCGCGCGAAGTATTCGGTCGACGTGCTGCGCCAGCTATTGCTCGGCGCGCTGCTGATTTCCGGCGGCATGTCGCTCGCCAACGTCATCCTGAATCGCCAGCGCAATCTCAACATCGGCGTTTTCGCCATCGTCGTGATTGCCGTCGCCTGCGGCGGGTCCCGCGTACCGGTGGGCGCCTTCCCCGACCATACCCCGTATATCGGCCTGGACTGGTTCATCCTCGACCTGCTCGGATCGACGCTGATCTTCGTCGTTATCGAGAAGCTGTTCCCCTTGTACAAAGGGCAGTCCATTTTCCGCTTCGAGTGGCAGACGGACATGAAGCATTTCGCGGTGAACCACTTCATCGTGGGCCTCGCGCTGCTGGTCGTGAACTTCCTTATCCACCACGCCTTCGGCTGGCTGACGAACAGCGACTTCCAGCAGTTCGTGCGCAATATCCATTTCGTGCCACAGCTTCTGTTGTGCATTCTGGTGGCGGATCTATCGCAGTACTGGACGCACCGCGCGTATCACGAGATACCGTTCTTCTGGCGATTCCACTCCGTGCATCACAGCGTGAAAACGATGGACTGGCTGGCCGGTTCGCGCCAGCACATGCTGGAACTCATCGTCACCCGCGTGCTCGTACTTGCGCCGCTGTACGTCCTCGGTTTCAGCGAAGGCGTGATGAATGCGTACATCCTCGTGGTCGGCTTCCAGGCCGTCTTCAATCACGCCAACGTTCATCTGCCGTGGGGACCGCTGAAATACATCGTCGTCACGCCGGACTTCCACCACTGGCATCACGCGTCGGATGACGAGGCTATCGACAAGAACTACGCCGCGCATTACGCGTTCCTCGATTACCTGTTCGGTACGGCGGTGAAGTCGACGAAGAAGTTTCCGGAGAAATACGGCGTCGTGGGCGATTACATGCCCGACGGGTTCGTTAAGCAGCAGATGTTTCCGTTCCGGCGGGCGAAGAAGGACGTTGGGTAACCGGTATCGCTCGCCATGCGGGATCGCCGCGGATTCCGGCGTACGCCGGATTGACGGTGAGGGTCAGATAGTTCGAGGGAATCCATATTCCCTCTACGTCATTCCGGCGTACGTGTTCCGTGCCGGGACATAGGTAACAGGTGTGCCAGGACATGGGTTACACCTTACGCCGGTTCATTAAGGTCAATCGT
>NZ_SMCS01000011.1 GCF_004342265.1 Luteibacter rhizovicinus | reverse complement strand
ACGGCACCTCGGCGGGAAAAAGCCCGGCCAAGGTGTAACCCATGTCCTGGCACACCTGTTACCTATGTCCTGGGTCCATACACGTACGCCGGAATCCGCAGCCGAACAGTCGGTTTTCGCCGAACGCGAACGGCTGCGCTCTCAAGCTTCCCGCCGCGACCGCCACGTCAGGAATAACCGCAGATCAAGCTCGATCTGGTGATAGTCCGGCAACATGTGCTCGCACAGCTGGTAGAAGGCTTTGTTATGGTCCAGCTCCTTCAGATGCGCCAGTTCGTGCACGACGATCATTTCAAGGAACTCCGGTGCCGCTTCGCGGAACACCGACGCGACACGGATTTCCTTCTTCGCTTTTAGTCGTCCACCGTGGATGCGCGACACCGCCGTATGCAGGCCGAGCGTGCGATGCACTACGTCGAGCTTCGCGTCGTACAGCACTTTGTCGATGCTGGGCGCGTTACGCAGATACGCCTGCTTGCGCTCGGCCACATAGGCATACAGTGCTTTGTCGCTCTGCACCTCGTGGCGCCCCGGATACCTGCGATCGAGATAGTCGCCCAGCTGATTCGTCTCGATCAGCGAACGCACCTGCGTGAGCAGGCGTTCGGGATAGCCTTGCAGATAGGTCAGTGTTTGCATGGGAAGCTTAAAGATCCGATGCGTCCAGAACCGACTGCCCCTTATCCACAGGTGTGAACACGGGTTTATCCCACGTGCCGGTCACGTGGTAGTGCTTGCGCGCCGCCTTGTTGAGTCCCCGGCCAAGGATGCCCTGCACGGCGAGACCCGCAGCGGCACCCACGGGACCACCGGCGATCGCACCGAACACCGGCAGGCTGTTTCCGAGATGGGGAACGACAAAGACCTGCTGATCGTAATCGCGCTCTTTCAGTCCCGTACGGCCCGTGATGGAAATCTCCGCGGCCGGACCGCGAATGACGAGATTGTTCGTCGTGGCATTGCCACCGGCGAAACGGAAGTCGCCGGTGATCGAGTCGAAACCGAAACCCTTGCCCACGACATCGCCGAAGTCGAGCGACAGACGTCGCGGCAAGTCCGTCACGGAAATCAGGCCGAATAGCCTGCCTACGCCGGGCTGCACTTCCAGAATGCGTCCCTTGCTCACGTCGACACGCAGCGTGCCGTCCATGTTCGCCAACGCCAGCTCGGAGGGGCCGCCGGGCCATGTGGCGTCGAGTCGCGCTTCGGTACGCCCGCCTTCGAAGATGCCCGCGAATCCCAGCGCATCGAGCATGCGCGCGACGTCCTCGCTGGCGAAGTCCATCTTCAGATGGGTCTGGCTGCGCGTCTCGTTGCCGTTCCAGTCGCCGCCCGCCGTGATCTGCACGTTCTTCGACTGCGCACGCAACTGGTCGATATGCATGCCCTCGTCGGTGGGCCAGGTTTCCAGCCGCGCCTCGCCGAGTTTCGCATTGCCCAGGCGCATATCGCTGATCTGCAGATGCAGCGGCGGCAAGCTGGCCGGATTCACGCTGGCCACGCTGTTCTGCGCCGCCTGCGATTTATCCGCCGTCTTCGCCACCGGGGGCGCCGGGGCCACTGCGGAAGCCGCCGCGATCTTGGCTTTCGCAGCCGCATCGTCGTCGGTGGATGCCCAGTACAGACGATCCAGCCGCGCGGTAATGCCGCGACGCCTGAGGTCTTCGTTCGGTACGCGAAGCTCGCCGACGAGACCGTCGCTATCGACGCGGATCTGAAGTTGCTCCGGCCCTGGCGCGGCCGTGAGATGCATGTTGGTGAAGTGCTGACCGAAGACTTCGCCCGCATCGGCCTGAATGTCGAGACCGGTCAGGCCCGGGCTGTCGCTACCCGCCGTGGATGCGCCCACGACGTATTGCACCCAGCCGGAAACATCGAGTTTCGGCGTATGCCCGCCGATGAGATATCCCTTCGCGGGCATCACGGCAGGCACGGCGCTGCCGAGGTTGAACGCGGCGGCAAGCGGTTCCTTGTCTTTCGGCAGCCGGAGACGTCCGCGAACGACATCGCCCAGCGCCAGGTCCAGACGTGCGCCATCGACAGGAAGCCCGACGCGGACGCTGAGCGGCGTAGCGACGTTCGCCGCCTTCTTCACAGGCACCGGCATCGTCAGTTCCACGCCGCGAAGATCCGAGTCGATCCGCAGCGCCTGCGTTGCATCCGTGTTCGGCGCGCCACGCGTAATGTCGAAACCCACCGCGAACGTACCGCGGCCCTTGGCGATATCGTTCAGCCACGCGAGATTGTCGTAACCGGAAACCAGCTCGCCGACCGTGAAGGCACCCGTGAGCGATGCCGAAATGATCTTGTTCGGATCGGCGGTCGCGCCGGCGATCGACAGGTCCAGCTGCGCCGGCTGACCACGGAACGCCGTCTTCAACGGCCCCGCTTTCAGGCCCTTGCCGTCGAACACCATCGGACCTGTGATCTTGTCGAGCTTCAGCTTCCATTCGTCGGCGACGAGATCGGCGTCCTTGATCGACGCCTTGCCGTCGAGCGTGAAATCCTTTGTGTCCTTCAACGGCATCAGCAATCTGAAACCGAAGTCGCCGGTGCCGCCGAGCTTCATCTTGCCGATCGCATCCGCGCTGTTGCTGCCGACAGGACTCTGCTTTACGAAATCCAGAAAACTGCCGCCGGTGCCCGAGCCGCTCACGTTGAGGTCGAGCACGCCATCGGCGAAATCGGGAATCGCCGCCGTGGCGCGACTGACGGCATTGCCCAGCGAATGCCCTTCGGACGCGTCGATAAACATGCCGTTGTTGACGAAACTGGCCGCCGCCGTCACGCCCTCGGCCTTCGGCCAGCCCGTGCCGTAATCGAGCACCATGTCGTCGATGACCGCGCGCCCTTCGAAGCGGCCTTCGTTATTGCGGAACGGCCAATCGCGCAGGTTGCCGCGCACCAGCGCATCGGCGCTCTCGATGGTGCCCGATACCAGTCCCCGGTCGAGCCAGTGCATTGTGCCCTCGGACATCGAATGTATGGGCCAGAAAAGTTTGGCCGACGGTACGTCGCCACGGCCGAGCGCGACATACATGTCGAGGAACGGGCCGCCATCGTTGGCCAACAACGTGATCTCGCCACGCGCCTGCCCGCCGAAGCCGTCACCGCGAAAATCCAGCGGATCGACGCCGATATGCCAGCCATCGTCGTCCTGCCATGCCGCGATATCGCCACCCAGCGACGACATTGCGAACGACTTGCGGAACACGTCGGAGAAATCGAGTGTCGTCGCCTGCGTGGGCAGGTGCAGGGTCAGCGCCTCGCGATCGCCGACTATCTCGCCGTCCAGATGCGAAATGCCGGGGAGCTTGCCGACCATGTCGATACCGAGGCCGGAGAACTTTGCCTGGGCAATTCGCACGCCATCCTGCGAATCCCATTCGGCACGCACATCGTCCAGACGGCCACGCGGTTTGCCCTCGCCCAGCCAGCGGGCCAGTGCGGGCGATATCTGCGGCAGGACGCCGGCCCAGGGCAGCAGCGGCGTAAGGTCGAGCGACCGGGCCACCAGTGTTCCCTCCGAATTGTCGGCATGCGTGTTCAGCGACACGGCAAGATCGCTGCCGTCGTTGCCGGCCCAGTCGATACGCTGACCATCCGCCGTGCGATGGAAATCGATCAGCCCGTGCAGACCCGCGACAGCCACCGTGCGTGCGGGACCGCGGATAGCGAACTGATCCATATCGATGCGCGTCACGTTGCGCACCACGTGCGCATCGCGCCAGTCCAGCCACAGTTCGAAACTGCCGCGGCCGCCGGCCAGCGCATAATCGTTCACGACGACGTCGCCAGTCAGCGCGGCGAAGTCGATGTCCTTGCCGCTGAAGTACACCCGTCCGCTGGAGCCATCCTCGGCGAACGCGCCCGATGCGCGCAACACGCCGGAGACATTGTTGCGTCTGAGTATCGCGCCGAGGCGAATGGCGTGACCCTGCTTGCTCACGCGAAGCTGGTCGGCGATCAGTTCGTAAACCTTGCCGTCGCGACCGTCGGTGATATCCAGGCGCAGATTGTTCAGCCACAGATCCGCCGAGAGATTCCCCAGCGATACTTTTTGCGTGCCGCCGCCCGCGCCGAAGCCTTCGATGCTCCAGCGTCCGTCGACATCGCGACGGAGGGCCAGACGCAGATCGCTCAGCCGCAGATTGAGCAGGTGCCGCGACGGCAGGATCAGGCCGCCGAAATCGAGCTTCATCTCAGCGCGCGGCAAATGCAGCGGCTCGCCGCCCTCGGTCGGTGCCACCGTGACGTCGCGCATGACGAACAACGGGCCAGACGGCCGCCAGAAACCCTCCAGCGACGCGAAAGTCACCGGACGTTGCAGTTTCTCGCTAAGCAGCGCCGCGATGCGGTCGGGATAACGCGCGGCCAGCGGTAACAGCAACTGGCCGAGCGCCATGACCAGCCCGAGCGCGACCAACACGCTCGCCACCAGACCGATGAGGAAGAAGCGCAGGCGTCGCAGGCGATGGCGCCAGACAGGCGTCACCGGGTCGCGTTCCGGTGGCGCGAGCCGCCGGTATCAGAGTAGAACGACATCGAATTGTTCCTGCGAGTAATGCTCTTCCGCCTGGAAACGGATGCTTTTGGCAATGAATTCTTCAAGCTCGGCCACTGCCGTCGATTCCTCTTCCAGAATGCGTCCGACGACTTTGGGGCTGGCCATGACGAGCAGCTTCTGTGCATTGAACTGCCGGACGGCCCGCGTAATCTCGCGAAAAATCTCATAGATGACGGTTTCCGCCGTCTTCAGCGTGCCCCGGCCGCTGCAGGCCGGACAGGGCTCGCACAACTGCCGTTCGAGACTTTCGGTCGTGCGTTTACGGGTCATCTCGACCAGTCCTAACGCGGACATCGGATAAACGGTTGTCTTGGCGTGGTCTTTTACCAGCCCTTTCTCCAGCATGCGCAGTACCTGGCGCTTGTGCTCGTCGTCGATCATGTCGATGAAGTCGATGATGATGATGCCGCCGAGGTTGCGCAGACGAAGCTGCCGCGCGGCCGACTGAGCCGCCTCCAGGTTGGTCCGGTAGACGGTTTCTTCCAGATTGCGGCTACCGAGGTAACCGCCGGTGTTGACGTCGATGGTCGTCATCGCTTCGGTCTGGTCGACGATCAGATAGCCGCCCGACTTCAGCGGCACCTCCTTGCGCAGCGCGCGCTGAATTTCGTCCTCTACACCGTAGAGATCGAAGATCGGACGCTCGCCTGCGTAATGTTCGATACGGTCGGAAAGCACCGGCATGAACTTATGCACGAATTTGACGACTTTCTCGTAGGTTTCCCGTGAATCGACCCGCACTTTCTCGATGCCGTCGTTCAGCGAGTCGCGCAACGAACGCAATGGCAGCGACAGTTCCTCGTACACGCGTTCGCCGACTTTCGCCTTGACGATGTTCTCCTGCACCACGCGCCAGACCTTGCCGAGGTAAGTCACGTCGAACGCAAGCGATTCCTCCGACTGGCCTTCGGCGTTGGTGCGCACGATGTAACCCAGCGGGTTCTCGCCGATCAACGGCGTGATGATGTCCTTCAGCCGCTGGCGTTCGGTCTCCTCCTCGATGCGCACGGACACACCCAGCGTGCGCGAATGCGGCAGCAGCACCAGATAGCGCGACGGAATGGAAAGATGGCTGGAGAGGCGCGCCCCCTTGCTGCCGATCGGGTCCTTCACGACCTGGACGACGATTTCCTGACCTTCATGCACCAGCTCGCTGATGGAAGGAACGGGGCCGGAGGGCGCACTGCCTTCCGGATGCTCCGCCGTTGGCGGTAGCGGTGCGCGCACGATGTCCGAGGCATGCAGGAACGCCGCGCGCTCCAACCCTATCTCGACGAAGACGGCCTGCATGCCCGGCATGACCCGCTGCACACGACCTTTGTAGACGTTGCCCACATAGCCGCGCTTTGAAGCGCGCTCAACATGGACTTCCTGAAGCATGCCATTTTCGACGACGGCCACACGCGTCTCACGCGGCGTGACATTGATCAGAATTTCCTCGCTCACCGGTATCCTTCCCCTGCAATGTAGGACTTTATAGCCCGTGGCTCGCCGACCTGTCGACGGTGGTGAAAAGTGGGGAACGAACGGTTGGACCGAATGGCGGCCCCGGGGTTCCTTTCGGACTCAACATCGGCGAACTTCGCCGAAATGACGTGCAGCATGACTTTAACGATCTGCCAGGAGGCGGGCCGTTTCGAACAGCGGCAGACCCATGACGCCCGAATAGCTGCCAGTCAGATTTTCAATGAACGCAGCCGCCCTGCCCTGGATCGCGTAGGCGCCAGCCTTACCAAAGCATTCGCCCGTGGCGACATAGGCAGCGATGGCGTCATCGGTCAGCGGAGCGAAGCGCACGAGCGATATCGAGCGCGTGGTCGTCTCACCCGAGCCCGCAACGGCCCACACCACCGACAGCACGCGGTGCTCCCGGCCGGACAGGCGCCGGAGCATCGCGATGGCGTCCGCTTCCACGGCCGGCTTGCCGAACACTTCGTCGTCCAGCACGACTTCGGTATCGGCGCCCAGCACGATGGCGCCGGCCTCGTTCCGAACGAGGGCAAAGCCGGCCCGGGCTTTGTCCCGGGCTACGCGCGAAACGTAGTCGTCGGGCGACTCGCCGGCTGCCCGGACTTCCTCGACGTCGACATCCAGCGTCCGGTGATCGATGCCGATCTGCTCCAGCAGTTGGCGGCGACGCGGCGACTGCGAGGCAAGATAGAACATGTCGGAACCTTCAGGCGCGGTGATAGGGATGACCGGCCAGCAGCGTCGTGGCGCGGTAGAGCTGCTCGGCCAGCACGAGGCGGACCAGCATGTGCGGCAGCGTCAACGGTCCCAGCGACCAGCTCTGATCGGCGCGCGCCAGGACGTCGGGCGCGTGTCCGTCGGGGCCGCCAATGAGAAAGGCGATATCGCGACCGGACATGCGCCATTGTTCCAACTGGCGTGCCAGGTCCTCGCTCGACCAGGTACGGCCGCGCCCGTCGAGCGCGACGACATGGATATCGCGGGGAAGCGTCGCCAGGATAGCGGCGCCTTCGTCGAGCGTCGCCCGTGCGTCGTCGCGACCCTTGCCGCGCGTGCCGGGCTTGATCTCCGTGAGTTCGAGCGGCAGTTCATGCGAAAGCCGCTTGCGGTACTCGGCGAAGCCTTCCGCGACCCAGGCGGGCATGCGCTCGCCCACGGCGATCAGGCGCGCGCGCATGGATCAGACAGTGGCGTTGGCGGCTTCGTAACCGTCGTCGCCGACGGTCCACAGGCGCTCGAGGCCGTAGAACTCGCGGATACGCGGCATCATCACGTGGACGATGATGTCGCCCAGGTCGACCAGCACCCACTCGGCTTCGGTCTGCCCTTCCACGCCGATCGGCATGACGCCGGCTTCCTTGGCGAACTTGATGACTTCATCGGCGATGGACTTCACGTGCCGGGCGGACGTGCCCGAAGCAATGAAGAGGATATCGGCGATGGAGGTTTTGCCGCGAACGTCGATTTCCCGGACGTCCTTTGCTTTCAGTTCCTCAAGGGCATCGATGACGCGCTTGCGCAGAAGCTCATTGAGGGCTGCGGACTTCGCCTTACGTTGTGACGTGGAACTCAAGTGGTAAAACCCTTAGGCAGCGGCAGGTTGCCGCGGTAGGGGGAGTATAGCGCCCGCCGCCCCGGGTAAGGTCAAGGCCACTACACACCGGCCGAAGCCTGCGTTCTTCGGGAGCGCGGCTGCGCACTCCCACGGGAGGGATTCAGGGGCCGGTGGCCTTGCGGTAAGGCGCCAACAGGCCCTCCTCCTCGAAAAACACCCCGGGCAGCAAATACCGCGGCTCTTTCCCCGCCGCGAACGCATCGCGGATCGCCGTAGCGGCAATGTCGAGAGGGGTAATGGCGATATCGATCACATCGCCAGCCGGCCCCTGAACCGTACAGGCGCGGCGTTTCGCGACCTCGGTCGCCAGGTCCCAGTGCAGCGTGGGAGCCGAGCCCGGCCGCGTCAGCACACCGATATGGGCCAGCTCGAACAATTCGCGCCAGCGGTTCCACGAAGGAAGATGGGCGAACGCGTCGGTTCCCACCAGCAGCACCAGCGGCCGGGACGGACCGATTTCCTCGCGGAGCGCGGCCAGCGTATCGACCGTATACGACGGCCCTTGCCGGTCGAGTTCGCGGGTATCCAGCCCCAGCCTGTCCTGCCCGGCCAGTGCGGCGCGCAACAAGGCCACGCGATGCGCGGCGGTGGCGATGGGCGGCGGGCGATGCGGGGGAACGTGGGCGGGCACCAGACGGACTTCGGCGTCCAGTTGCTCGGCGGCCTCCCAGGCAGCGCGCAGATGGCCGTGATGAACCGGGTCGAACGTGCCGCCCAGGATGGCGAGCGGTCGTTCGGTCATGCGAAGGCAGCCGCGGCGCGCGGTTCGGCGATCAGGGCGATCAAACGCTCCGCTTCCAGCCAGGCATTGCCCGCCTCGCGCCCCTTCGCCATGCGATCGATCCGCGCGGCACGGGCCAGACAAGCCATCCAGTGATCGCGGGGAGCACGGCGCAATGCCTTACGGAATAGTTGTTCGCGCGCGGGCCAGAGCCGCTCCAACCGCGCCTGCGCGGCGAAATCGCGTGCGTTGGCCAGCCGCAAGGCCAGTTGCAGCTGGTTCACCAGCCAGCCCATCAGGGCGATCAGTTCGTCGCCCTCCGCCCGCAAACCGGCCAGGATGCGCAATGCGCGCCCACCGTCGCCGGCAAAAGCGGCATCCGTCAGTTTGAATGCATCGAAACGCGCGCTGTCGACAACCAGACTTTCCAGCGCATCCACGTCGATACGGTCGTTTCCGACCAACACGACGAGCTTGTCGATTTCCTGCGCGGCCGCGAGCAGATTGCCCTCGACACGCTCGGCCAGCATCGCCACCGCCTCCGGGCTGGCCTTCAGGCCACGGGAAGCCAGTCGCGCACCGACCCACTGTGTCCACTCATGCGGCTTGGGCGCATTGAATACGACCTGGATACCGGCCTGATCGACGTTTTTCGTCCAGACGGCTTCGTGCTTGGTGCTCCACTCCATCGCGGTAATAAGCAGCGTGGTATCCGGCGGCGGCGCGGCGCAGAACTCGGAAATGGCGGCACTGCCCTCCTTGCCGGCGCGACCGCCCGCAAGGCGAAGATCGAGGACGCGCTGCGTAGCGAACAGGGACATCCCCGCTGCCGAACGGGCCAGGTCGTCCCAGTCGAAGCGCGCATCGGCATCCATGACTTCGCGCTCGCTGTATCCGAGCTTGCGCGCCTGGGCACGCAAGGCGTCGGCGGCCTCGAGCACGAGGAGCTCCTCACCGACCAGCAGGTAGACCGGCGCAAGCCGGTCACCGGTCAGGTGCTTGTGCCACTGGCCGGCGTTAAGCGGCATGTCGCGTTCCGTTCATCGCCGTCGTCAGTGCGCCGGAGCCGCGGCGGGCGGCGGCGGCGTCACCACCGCGCCCGGATGCGCGCCAGCGGCCTGCAGACGAAACAGAATGGCCTGGACCATGTCGCCGACGAGACTGCGCTGCAGCTCTTCGGTCTGCGTGGTCGAACCGATGGTGTTCGTGGCGTCGTAGCTGAATTCGCGGGACATATCGACACTCTGCTGGCTGACCAGTTGGGTGCCGTCGCCGGCCTTCGCACCGAACTCCACGTGGTAGCGCACCGCGTATTCGGTCACGCGCGCCGTGCCGCTGACCGTCAGCGTGTCGGTACGGAACGAGTTGGACGAAACCACCAGTTCGGCGACGTCGACGCCAGGTTTGTCGACCAGCTTGGCATTGGAGTTTTCCAGCGCACGGCGCAGGTCCCGCTCGAGCGCGCCGCCGCCAGACACGGTCAGGCGGACGCGTTCCATACCGGCGGGTAACGCCGCGGTCTGCCGCAGATGGAACCCGCAGGCGGCCAGCAATGCAACGGCGCCGAGCAGGAGCAGGGAGCGGATCGGACGGAAGAAGGTCGGGCTCATAGTTATCCTGCGACGATGTTGACGATCTTGCCGGGCACGACGATCACCTTGCGCACGGTCTGGCCTTCCAGCAGGCGGGCCACGTTCGGCTCGGCCCGCGCCATGGCTTCCGCTTCTTCCTTCGAAGCCGAGGCCGGTACCTCGATGGTACCGCGAAGTTTGCCATTGACCTGCACGGCCAGCGTCAGCGAGTCGCGAACCAGCGCGGCCGGGTCGACCGCGGGCCAGCCGCAGTCCTCGACCAGGCTCTCGCCGTGGCCCAGCAATTGCCACAACGCATGCGACACGTGCGGCGTGAACGGATTGATCAGCATGACGATGGCGGTCAACGCTTCCTGACGCACGGCGCGGCCCTGCGGACTCGCGTCGTCGAATTTGGCGAGCGCGTTCAGGAGCTCCATCAGCGCGGCAATCGCCGTGTTGAAGGACTGACGGCGACCGATATCGTCGGTGACCTTCTGGATGGTTTCATGCAACTGGCGACGCAGCGTCTTCTGCCCCGCGTCCAGAGACGCGGGCTCGACCGCCACCGATGCACCGACTTCGACGTGTGTCGAGACATCGCGCCACAGCCGCTTCAGAAAGCGCGCCATGCCCTCGACACCGGCTTCGTTCCATTCCAGCGACTGATCCGGTGGTGCGGCGAACATCGAGAACAGACGCACCGTGTCGGCACCGTACTTCTCGATCATCGACTGCGGATCCACGCCGTTATTCTTCGACTTGGACATCTTCTCGACGCCACCGATCTCGACCGGCTTGCCGTCCTCGCGAAGCACCGCACCGACGATGCGTGCGCGCTCGTCGCGCTGCACGTCGACATCGGCCGGATTGAACCAGGTGGACGAGCCATCCGCTTCCTTACGGAAGTAGGTATCGGCGATCACCATGCCCTGACACAGCAGGTTCGTTGCCGGCTCGTCGCTGGCCACCAGGCCTTCGTCGCGCAGCAGCTTGTGATAGAAACGGAAATACAGCAAATGCAGGATCGCGTGTTCGATGCCGCCAATGTACTGGTCGACCGGCAGCCAGTAATTGGCGCGGCCATCGACCTGCGCTTCGGCACCCGGACTGGTGTAACGCGCGTAGTACCAGCTCGATTCCATGAAGGTATCGAACGTATCGGTTTCACGCTCGGCCGCGCCGCCGCAGGTCGGGCAGGTGGTCTTGCGCCATTCCGGATCGGCCTTGATCGGCGACTGGACGCCGGAGAACGCCACGTCCTCCGGCAACACGACGGGCAACTGGTCCTCGGGAACCGGCACCGCCCCGCAGGTCGGGCAATAAATGACGGGGATCGGACAACCCCAGTAGCGCTGGCGGCTGACGCCCCAGTCGCGGATACGCCAGTTCACACGACGCTCGCCACGCCCCAGCGAAGCGAGCTTGCCGGCGATGGCGTCGAACGCGGCACGGAAATCCAGGCCGTCGAACTCGCCGGAATTGAACAGGTACCCGTGCTCGGTCCACGCGCCGTTATCCTGCACCCCCGCCTCGAACGCCTTCACGACTTCGACGGCGGCATTGGCCTGATAGGCGTCGGTGCTGCCGCCGGCAAGCGCCAGCTGCACCGGATCGGCGCCGTCGCCCGCAGCCAGGTCGCGACGCAGTTCGGCGATGGCATCCACCACCGTGCGATCGACCACGACCATCTTGATCGGCAACGAATACTTCTTCGCGAATTCCCAGTCGCGCTCGTCATGGCCGGGCACGGCCATGACCGCGCCAGTGCCGTAACCCATCAGCACGAAGTTCGCGACCCAGACCGGCAGCTTCTCGCCAGTGATCGGGTGCGTCGCTTCCACGCCGGTGTAATAGCCGCGCTTTTCCTGCGTCTCCAGCTCGGCTTCCGAAATACCGCCCGTACGGCAGCTTTCGATGAATGCGGCCAGATCCGGATTGTTCGCCGCGGCCTTCGTCGCGATGGGATGCTCGGCTGCCACTGCGACATAAGACACGCCAAACAGCGTATCCGGACGCGTGGTGAAAACGGTCAGCGGCTCGGCTTCGCCGTCCACGTCGAAATGGATTTCCAGACCTTCGGAACGACCCAGCCAGTTGCGCTGCATCGTCTTCACGGCATCCGGCCAGCCCGGCAGCGTGTCCAGACCGTCCAGCAACTCCTGCGCATACGCGGTGATCTTCAGGAACCACTGTGGAATCTCGCGCTTCTCGACCTCGGCGCCCGAGCGCCAGCCGCGCCCGTCGATCACCTGCTCGTTGGCCAGCACCGTCTGATCCACCGGATCCCAGTTCACGACGCTGTTCTTGCGGTAAACGAGGCCCTTCTTCATCAGCCGCGTAAACATCTGCTGTTCCCAGCGGTAATACTCCGGGCGGCAGGTCGTGATCTCGCGCGTCCAGTCATACGCAAAACCCATGCGCTTCAGCTGCTCGCGCATGTGATCGATATTCTTATAGGTCCACTTCGCCGGCGCGGTGTTGTTCTTGATCGCCGCATTTTCGGCAGGCAGGCCGAAAGCATCCCAGCCCATGGGCTGCAACACGTTCTTACCCTGCATCCGCTGGAAGCGGCTGATCACGTCGCCGATGGTGTAGTTGCGCACATGCCCCATGTGCAGCGCACCCGACGGATACGGAAGCATGGACAGACAATAAAACTTCGGCCGGGTCTCGTCCTCGCGCACTTCGAAGGCACGCGTTTCATTCCAATAGCGCTGGGCGGCGGTTTCGACTGCCGAGGGGACGTATCCGCCCTGCTCGCGCGAGCCCTGATCGTGGGTGTCCTGCATGATTATCCGTACCGGTAGCTGCGATGCCGCGGGGTATTCCCATTGAAACGGGAAGCGGCGGTCAAGCGCGGCAGACTATCGCACGGGGGGGTGCCGGGCCAAGAGCAACGCCGTATTCGCTCGCGGTTGCTGTGCCTCGCGATACGTCGCTTTCCTGTAGGAGCGCTCTCGAGCGCGGTCTTTATGGAGCTTGTCGCTTATGTTGGTGAGGTAAAGCGTCGCAACGTAGGTGGTGAGGCAGAGGAAGCCGGGGCCACCCATGTCGCGGCCACGTCGGGCGGTCGCTGCGCGACCCGGGTGGCCGGGCGGGGCTTCGTGAGCGGGCTTCCTGCCCGCACACGAAGGAAGGGGCGTCCTGCCCCTTCCCCCTGCGGGGCCTTGTCCGCCCGGCCACCCTCGCCCTCCTACCGGCCGCGACATGGGTGGCCCCGGCTTCCTTTCGATCGGTGGGAAAATCCTGGGGTTATGAGCCGGCTGTGCGTGATGCCGACGACCACCTCACGACGTCGTCTTCCTCACCGCCACCCCGGCGTACGCCGGGGTCCGCAGCGACCACGTGGGGCAAGATCCAACGCTGAGGTTTTCGCTTGAAAGCGTCCATCGCCGTCGCGACAACCGACCACCTCGCCGCGGATTCCGGCGTGCGCCGGAATGACGGTGAGGGGTGAGGGGAACTGAGGGGCCGTCAGCGGTTCGCTTTGCTCGTCACACCCATTGCCTCACCGCTCGGCGGAACCAGCCGGCCCCCTCGCCGGGCCCGGTAGGAGGGCGAGGGTGGACTGGCGGATAAGGCCCCCGAAGGGGGGAAGGGGCAGGACGCCCCTTCCTTCGTGCGCGGGCAGGAAGCCCGCTCACGAAGCCCCGCCAGTCCACCCGCGTCGCGCAGCGACCGCCCGACGTGGGCACGGCGAGGGGGCCGGCTGGTTCCATGCGACGACGCCCCGAATTGCGATGCTCTTCTAGCAACACAGCGCAAAGCCCAACCGCTTAAATCAGGGACAACGCCCGTCCTGCCCAGACCCAACAGCTCGCGCAACCTGCGCAATCTGCCCGGCTACCTGCGCCAACGCACGCTGATGCGCTTGCACCAGATCGGAATACGACGACCCGGCCGGCTCGGATACCCGGGACGCGCACGCAGCGGAAGTCTTCCCACGCACCGTCCACGCCGCTTCCAACGTCGCCTGACCGCCCAGCTCCGAGTCAAACCGGCGCACGTCCAGCTTGATCCGGACGATGGACTGACCGGCTCCGCGCGGCAGCCCATTCACGTCATGCGTTCCAAGCATCGAAGACAGGTCGGCGGAAAGCGCCCCACGCACTTCGTCGGCGAGCGGCGATGCCCAGCGCTCGCCGTCGAGCATCACAACATCGCTCGCGCCCTGCCGCAATATCAGCTGCGGTTGGTCGACCTGCGGAGGAATATCCACCGGCTGCACGTCGATCAGGAACGACGCGGCATTCGCCGTCGCCGCGCCGCTTGCCTGCGGCACCAGCGTGTGGAAATGCATCGGCGCGGTGGTCGCACAGCCCGCCAGCGTCACCGCCAGCAGCGTCGGCCATGCCAGTGCACGGATCGAATACTTCATGGCTTGCTCCCTTGCCGTGTATCTGCGGGTGGTGCGGGTGGCGCGACCGGTGCCAGTGCCGGTTTTTCATCGGGACGACGACCGCGGAGCAGCGACTCCGGATGCCGGCTCAGATAGTCGGTGAGTACGCGCAACGAGCGCGCGGAGCGCTGGAGTTCTTCCATCGTCTGACCGACGTTCTGCTGCAACGGCGAGTCTTCCGACAGCGCGCTGTTTGCCGTGCCCATGGTCTTCTGCGCCTGCTTCAGCGTTTCTTTCATTTCCGGCGCCAGTTGTTCGTTCACCTGTTTCAGCGTGCCGCTCAGTTCCTTCAGGCTGCTGTCGAGGTTCTGGCCGATGGTGTTGAACGGGACCTTGCTGATCTTGTCGGCGATGGAGGCGAGCTGCTCCTGCAGTTTGTCGAAATCGCCCGCCAGGGTCGGAATTTCCAGCGGCTTGCCATTCGGATTGAATGCGACCTTCGGTGCCTTGGGACTGAAGTCCAGCGCGATATAGAGCTGTCCCGTAAGCAGGTTGCCCGTGCGCGCCTGCGCACGCAGGCCATGCTCGACCAGCTTGCCCATGACCTGGGACATGTCGGCATCGCCACGTGCGGCAGCCTGCGCGCTGAGCTTGTCGAAGGCGGAACCGAGGCGTTGCGGATAAAGCACCGCACCGACGATGACCGGGAAGCTTTGTTTCTTTTCGTCGTAATCGAGGTTGACCGATACCACGCGGCCGACCTTCACACCGAGGAATTCGACGGGCGCGTCGGGTGTCAACCCGCGCAACGAGTGTTCGAAGCGGAAACGGACGTAACGGGGATTGCCATCGGGCGGCAACAGCGCGGTGGTCTGGTCGCCGAACAGCGTGAACTCCGCCATTTCGTCGGCCGGCGTTTCGTCGCGCGGACCGGGTGGTGCCTGGAACGCGACGCCGCCGGCGATCACGGTGGCCAGGGACTGCGTGTTGAGTTTCAGGCCATCGGCGCCCAGCGAAACGTCCACGCCGCTGGCATTCCAGAAACGTGTTTCCTTCGTGACGAAGCGATCGTTCGGGCCATCGACGAATAACTGCAATGAAACGCCCTTGCCATCCTTGTCCAGCTGGTACGACACGATGCGGCCGACCTGGATGCGGCGGTAGTACACGGGCGATCCGATATCCAGCGAACCCAGATCGGACGCATGCAGCTCGAAGCGACGGCCGGGCGCGCCATGCGTTACCGCGGGTGGCGTTTCCAGACCGCTGAAGTCGCTTTCGCTTTCCTCGGAATTGCCGGAATCCACCCCGATGAAGGCACCGGAGAACAGGGTATCCACGCCCGAGATGCCGCCCACGCCGACGCGCGGCCGCACCACCCAGTAGCGCGTGCCCTTCGTCGCGAAGCTCTGGGCATCCTTTTCCAGATCGATGATCGTGGACACGTGGCTGCGATCGTGCGCAAGCCGGATCGTCGTGACCTTGCCGATCACCACGTTCTTGTATTTCACCTGGGTCTTGCCGGCCTCGAGGCCTTCGGCGGTCTGGAAGCTGACCGTGATGCGCGGACCGGCGGAAAGCCAGTGGTTGACGATGAGCGAGATGCCCACCAGCGCCGCGATGATCGGCACGAGCCAGACCAGTGAAAAGCCCAGCTTCGAACGGCGCACGGCAGGCTGCGGCAGATCTGGCCCACCCTTTCCGTTGCCACTTCCCTGGTTGATGTCAGTCATCGGAGTCCCTGTTGTCCCAGATCAGCCGGGGATCGAAGCTCATTGCCGAAAGCATGGTAAGCACGACCACCAGACCGAAGAAGATCACGCCAGGCAGCGGTTCCACGCGGCTCAGCACCTTGAAATGCACCAGCGCGCTCAGCAGCGCCACTACGAATACGTCCAGCATCGACCAGTAGCCGACCACCTCGACCAACCGGAACAGTTTCGCGCGTTGCCGCGCGCCCCACTCGCTGGACCGTTGCACTGAAATCAGCAGATAACCCATGACGAGGAACTTCAGCACGGGCACCACGATGCTTGCCGTGAAGACGATGATGGCCAGGTCCGGAGAACCCGCGCGCCACAGTTCGACCACGCCGCTAAGGATCGTGTTGTCGTCGCGCGTGAACAGACTCTGCGTCCGCATGATCGGAAAGATATTGGCCGGAAGATACAGCAGCAGCGCCGCGATCAGCAGCGCCCAGGTACGCGCCAGACTGTCGCGCTTGCGCCGGTGCAGCCCGGCGCCGCAACGCGGACAACGCGCGTGCGGATCGTCGCTTGCCTGGCTGACCTGACGGCAGACATGACAGCCGACGATACCCAGCTCGTCGGCGCGGGGAAGCGCGCTCATGCCGGTGTCTCCCGCGTCACGTTCCACAGTTCGCGCGGATCGTGGCTGGCGAAAATGGTGATCAGCACGGTCAGCACCGCGAAGGACCAGATACCCGCGCCCGGAATCACGTCGAAATAGGTCGACGCCTTTACCACGGCAACCAGCACGCCGAGCATGAAGACCTCGATCATGCTCCAGGGTTTGACGTAGTGAAGGGCGACCATGGCGCGAGCGAAACCGGGCGCGCGACGACCGTCGCGGGCGAACCAGAGTACCCAGCCGAAAATCAGTATCTGCGACAGCGGGAAAAAGAACAGCGTCATCACGGTAAGCACCGAGACGACCTGCGAGTCGTCGTTCCACATCGCGATCACCGCGCCCCAGAGCGTGGTGGCGCTGCTCATGCCGCTGAGACCCAGCGATACGATGGGCGTGGCATTGGCGATAACGAACACGATCAGCGCCGCGAGTATCAACGCGAACTGTCCGTCCAGACCGATCCACTGGTGCCGCTCGAGCACGGCGCCGCATTTGACGCAGCAGGCTACCTGCCCACGCGTGAGCACCTCCCGCCGGTAGACGGTGTCGCAGTGTTCGCAGACGATCAGGTCCTGAGCCGTTTCCATACATTCCTGCTATCAGGCCATTCCGGCCGACCGCATATGATCGCATGAGGTGTAAACGACGTGCGATGAACGGCCGCCAAAGCGCGGCGCACCGGGCACGCCAGCCTTGATATGCTGCCCGCCGCCCCGATTCATACGCCCTATCGTTTCCCCGCTTTCAGGAGTTGCCGTGAGCACCGTCCCGCCCAGCCAGCCGCATGTCTTCGATGCCACGGTCGCCAATTTCGAAACCGAGGTACTGAAGGCCTCGCTCACCACCCCGGTCCTGGTCGACCTGTGGGCCGAATGGTGCGAGCCGTGCAAGACCCTGGGCCCGATCCTCGAAAAGCTGGCCGCCGAGTACAACGGTGCTTTCCGCCTTGCCAAGGTCGACGTCGAAGCCGAGCAGCAACTTGCCGCCATGTTCGGCGTACGCAGCATTCCCACCGTCGTTCTCGTGAAAGACGGTCAGGTGCTGGACGGTTTCGCAGGCGCGATGCCGGAAGGTCAGATACGCGAGTTCCTGGCCCGGCACGTGCAGCCGGCGGCCGGCGAGCCCGCCGAAGATGCGGCACCCGAGGTCGAGGAATCCGCCGAGGACGCGCTCAACCGGCTCCAGCAGGCCATCGCCGCCGAACCGGACCGGGCGGAACTGAAACTGGATCTGGCCCTCGCGCTGATGCGCGCCGGCAAGACCGAACCCGCCCAGGCGGAACTCGATGCCCTGCCCGCCAATCTTGCCACCGACGCCCGCGCCGTCCGCCTGCGCAGCCAGCTCGAACTGGCCCGTTCGCTGGAAGGCGCACCGTCGATGGCCGAACTGCGGGCACGCATCGACACTAACGACGCCGACTGGGAAGCCCGCGACCTGCTCGGCGTGCGTTTGCTGGTCGAAGGCGATGCCGCCGCCGGTCTCGACCAGTTCCTGGACATCCTGAAGCGCCAGCGCGACTGGAACGATGGCCGTGCGAAGAAGCGCCTGCTCGCCGCGTTCGCGACGATCGACGACGCCGTGCTTGTCAGCCAGTATCGCCGCCGGATGTCTTCGCTGGTTTTCTGAGCGCCCGCGCAAACGGGACCCCGGCGGTCGATTCGTCGACCATCGGCGGGTTATCGCGGACTCAGGGGCAGATCATCACCGGTACGGACGACTCGCGCAGGACGCGCACGACGTTGGCGCCCAACGACGTGCCCAACATGTGCGGTCCGCTGCGACGGCCCATAACGATCAGGTCGCATCCGCATTCGCGCTGGGTTTCGACGATGGCCTGCGCGGGATGCCCCGAGTAGGCGATACGTGTTTCGCAGACTACGCCAGCCTCGCTCGCGAGCCGCCGCACGGCGTCGACGCAATGCTCGGCCTGCGCGATCAGATCGAAATCGTATGCGACTTCCGCCATCGCCATGGCCGCCGCCATGCGGCCGCCCCGGAAAGGAACGGTCGCGTGCATCGCCAGCACGGTAGCGCCACAGACACGGGCCAGATCGACCGCGATCCTGACGGCGCGCGCACCTTCGATGGATCCATCGGTGGGTATCAGGATATGTCGGAACATCGTGAAACCCCTCCCCCGGTTGCTCACTTCCGGTATACGCCGGACCGCCGCGAATCTATTGATCGAAGTCAAATCGGGGCTGGCGCGAACGCGCCAAAGTAGGGGCGACTTCCGGACCCGCCACCATGCCGACCTCGATGCTTCCCGCCGCTCCGATCATGGTGCCGACCGACGGCACGGAAGCGTCGGCGCGCGCTATCGATATGGGCTTGTCGCTCGCCAGCGTCATGAACACGCATGTCGTCTTCTTCCATGTCCTGCCGCCGCTGGCGACGGTGGAACTGATGGCCGACACCATCCAGGGGTCCGAGCCCGGCCACGCTGCCGCGATGGCGAAACGCGGCAGGCAGATGCTGGCGTCGGCATGCTCCCGGGCGAGCGAATCCGGCGTACCGGCCGCCGCGGATCAGGTTGTGGACAGAAGGCCGGACTGCGCGATCCTCCGCGCATGCGCGAAGCACGGCTGCGGCATGATCGTCATGGCCTCGCACATGCTCGCGGAAAGCTATTCGGCGTTCCATCCCAGTTGCTCGAGAAAGGTGCTCCGGGCAGCCGGTGTCCCGGTACTGATCTGCAAATAGAGCAAATAAAGCCTTAACGCCGCGTCCCCGCGACGGTGCTACCGTCGGGCTGCAGCCCGATAGCTGAGGTATTTCGATTCCCATCCGGGATCAGACCATGCAGCAAGCCGCCACGACAGCCGAGCGGGGAAAGCTACGTTGTAGCTGCGGCGCCTGCGCGCCCCATATATGCAGCATTCCCGCCGGTCTCGACGCAAGCGATCTCATTCGCCTCGACGCCAACGTGCGCGACAAGCGTGTCCTCGAACGCGGCAAGACGCTGTTCCGCCAGGGCGACGCATTCCATTCACTGTATGTCGTTCGCGCGGGCTCGCTGAAAACCTTCGCGGAAGCCGCCGACGGCGACGTTCAGGTTCTGGGATTCCATTTCGCGGGCGAACTGGCGGGCATCGACGCGCTTGCGGACGAGCGCCACCAGTGCACAGCCGAAGCACTCGAACACACCCTTGTATGCGAGCTGCCCTATGCCCGGTTGCAGCGGATCGCCCGGGACATTCCATCGCTGCAACATCAGTTCGTGCGCATCGTCAGCAGCGAGATCGTCGCCTGCCAGGCCCACCTGGTCATGATGGGCAAGCATCAGGCACTTGAACGGCTGGCGATCTTCCTGAGTAGCCTCGCCGAACGAAACGGACGTCTTTCCCGCGATACCGAATCGCTGGTGCTGACCATGTCGCGTCAGGACATCGCCAGCTATCTCGGACTGGTCATCGAGACCGTGAGCCGTCTGTTCGCGCGCATGGAGCAGGACGGAATACTCGAAGTGGACCGCAAGTCGATAAGAATCGTCCGCCCCGACCGGCTTGCCACGCTGTGCGGCAACGCCGTCAAACCTTCCGCCCTCCGGTACGACAGCTACATCGCCTGAGAGACGTTTATTGTGTCGCTGGTATTACCGGACCGACGGCCACGTCGCCTTTCTTGATAAAGAAGGTCGCGGTGGCCGTCGCAATGACGTTGTCCTCGCTGTCGCGCAGGACCCCGGAAGTAAAAGCGACCGATGCGGTCATGTGTTCGACCTTGCCGACCCCTGCGATCTTTCCGGGTCGGGCAGGCCTCAGGTAGCTGGTCTTCGATTCGATCGTTACCGCAACCGTGTCGGGTGCTATCTGCAAGTAGAGCGCAGGCCCCATCGCGTCGTCGAGCATCGCCGAAAGGATACCGCCTTGCACGTAGCCCATGGCGTTGGTGAAGTCCCCGCCATTGGCGAACAGCACATGCGCTTCCTTCGTTTCATCGAAGTAACCGACGAACGTCCATCCAAGTGCGGCGGCCGCCCTTGGCACATCTAGTTCGCCACGGATCACTTTCCAGATCAGCGCATTCTCGTTCACGGTTGCGCCCTCCTATCAGGCACGGCAAAGAGTCGAAACCAGCATCAGCACAATGCCCATCGTGAATAGCGCGACGACCGCGGCGACCGGCCATACCGGCGTGGAAGCCCCTGTACTGGCTCGAATACGCATAGTTACCATGAGCGGCGGGATGGCCACGAGCAGGCCCAGACATTGAAGAACAAGCAGTGACGGTAACCCGCCCGCAGCGAAGAACGTGACGTAAATCCCACAGAATCCCGCGAATGCGGCGGCCAGATATGCCCAGCCCAGGAGTCGGATCAATGCAAGAAGCAGCGTGCGCATGCGTTCGTCGATATCGCGCCACGAGCGACCTGTGGCGCTGCTGTGCCAGGGCAAGAATTCGGACCTGCCCAGGTAAAGCACCGCAAACCTCGTCACGATCAGAAAGCCTGCTGTGTAACTCACGAAGGCCAATGCAGAAAATAGGTTCAATGACAGCTCCCCGCGCGGCCGAAGTCGTCGACGAGACCCGGTTCGTTCGCCGCTGTATCGTCGTTGCGACAGACATTCCTCCGCCCACTACATGGGCGTCAATAGAGCTTTGGACGTAGGCGCATCTATACTTCCGGGCCATGAACCCGCGTGCGGATGTCGCGCGGACCGCCAGCAAAGGGACCCCGTTGAAACCAAACACCTTCCGGCGCCTGCTGAATCTGTGGCCTCCCTTCTTCTTCAACGCGATCCGCGTCCAGTCGATTTCCGACGACTGGAGCGACCTGCGCGTCGTGCTGCGTCTCCGGCCCTGGAATCGCAATTACGTACGCAGCCAGTTCGGCGGCAATCTGTTCGCGATGACCGATCCGTTCTGGATGCTGCTGGCCATGCACCAGCTCGGCAACGATTACTTCGTCTGGGATAAGGCGGGCGCCATCGAATTCGTGGCACCAGGTCGCGAGGACGTTTACGCGCACTTCGTGCTCTCGCATGCCACCGTGGACGAACTGCGCGCGGAGGCGGCGGGCGGCGAGAAGGTGCTGCGCTGGTTCGACGTGGACGTGACGACGAAGTCGGGCGAGGTGATCGCGAAGGTCCGCAAGCAGCTTTACGTACGCCTGAAGCCTTCGCGGCGCCAGCCGGCTCCCTAAGCGCCAGATAAGGCACCGATCCCATGCTCGTCGTTCCTCAACGACGTTCAGGCGGTAGCTCATGCGCACACTTCGTCAGCATTTCGTTCCCGCCTGCCTGTTGTTGGCGGGTCTCGCGCCATTACCCGCCGCCGCAGCGGGAACCACGACCGGCTACGCCGTGCTGTCGCGCATGCAGATCGGCGGCGAAGGCGGCTGGGATTACCTGGCGTTCGATGGCGCCGCGCGACGCCTTTACATCAGCCGGGGCGATCGCGTCGTCGCGGTCGATGTCGATGGACAGACCCAGGCCGGCGTCATTCCGGATACGACGGGCGTGCACGGCATCGCTGTCGCGAACGATCTCGGACAGGGCTTCAGCAGCAACGGCAAAGCCAATTCGGTCACCGTGTTCGACCTTCGCACCCTCAAGACGCTCGCCACGATCGCCGGCACGGGCGACAATCCCGACGCCATCGCCTACGACCCGGCCACGCACCAGGTATTCACCCTGAACGGCAAGAGCCGCAACGCCACCGTGATCGACGCAAAGCAACGACGCGTCACCGCCACCATCGCTCTTCCCGGGAAACCCGAGTTCGCCGTAACGGAGGGTGGCCATCTTTACGTGAACATCGAAGACACCGCGCAACTCGTGGACATCGATATCGCCAAACGGACGGTGTCGCACACGTGGGCGCTTGGAAATTGCGAATCGCCCAGTGGCCTGGCGATCGACAAAGCGCATCACCGGCTGTTTTCCGTATGCGAGAACCGGATGATGACAGTCGTTGATTCGACCAGCGGACGCGTTGTAGCCAGCGTGCCGATCGGTGACGGACCGGATGCCGTTGCGTTCGATCCCGCCGAAGGCAACATCTACACGTCGAACGGCGGCAGCGGCGATATCTCCGTCGTGCACGAGGACGATCCGGACCACTATTCCGCCGTAGCCACAGTCCCCACCCAGCCGGGCGCGCGTACGCTTGCACTGGATCCGAAACTTCACCGGCTATACCTGTCGGCCGCGACACGCGACCCGGCGAGCGTCGCCGGTAAAAGGCCGACCTGGGTACCGGGGAGCTTTACGCTCCTGACAGTCGGCAAGCCCTGACCGCCGCCTTACCTCTGTTGCAGGAGCGGGCTTGACCGCAAGCCCGCTCCCACATAAAAGCCTTAGGAATTACGGCCCGTTTCGAACAGGAACCACACGCGGCGTTCGGCCTCGTCGATCCAGTTCTCCAGCAGGCTCGCGGTGGCTACATCGCCGTATTCGTCACACAAGCCATGCGTTTCGCGCATGAAAGCCGCCAGACGCATATTGTCTTCGCGCAGTTCGGCCAGCATGTCGCCCGGCGTCACGAAATCCGCATCGTTGTCGGACAGGCGCTGCAGGCGGCTGGCATGGCCAACCGAACGCAACGTGGTGCCACCGATCTTGCGTACACGCTCGGCCACGTCGTCGACGATGGCGTAGATCTGGTCGGACTGGTCGTCCAGCAGCAGGTGCAGGTCGCGGAAGTTCGGACCGGACATGTGCCAATGAAAATTCTTGGTCTTGAAATAAAGCGCGAACACATCCGCGAGCAACGCGTTGAGCCCGGCGGAGATATCGCGGGTAGCATCCGCGCCCAGGCCGCTGGGCGTACGCAGGTCGGCCTTGCGACGGCTCTTGATATCGGGACTCAGTGCCGCTTTCGCCTGCACGGCTTTCGCTTTGGCCTTTGGCTTATCTTTGACTTTCGTTTTCACATTCGATCCTTTGACGGGCTGAGGGTCTGCCTAGCATGCACCCGGAGGGGTACCGCGTGCTTGTCGAAAACAGCTTCGCGCGACGCATGTCACCGTCGCGTAAAGCGGGCCACCCCCATCCAGGCACCGTGAAAAAAAATCGCACCGTTCCCTACAATGGTCCCCGGCTCCCTCCCCGGACGGCATCATGGCCTCGCTGCGCATCAAACGTTATCTCTTCACCGGTCTGCTGACGGTGCTCCCGCTTTGGGTGACCTGGCTGGTCTTCAGTTTCGTCCTCAGCCTGCTGGCCGGGATCGGCGCGCCGCTGGTCGGCCTGTTCCTGCAAACCGCGGGCCCCACCGCCGAGCGCAGCCCTTCGTGGCTGGTCTTTATCCTTGCGCTGGCCCTGACCCTGGGCGTGCTCTATTTCGTCGGCTTCCTGGCCCACCGCGTACTCGGCGCGCGGCTGCTGTCGGGATTCGACGCCGTACTGGCGCGTATCCCGCTGGTGCAGACGATTTACGGCGGCACCAAGAAACTGATGGCCGTGCTGCAGAACAAGCCCTCGGGCGTGCAGCGTGTCGTGCTGGTCGAATTCCCGCGCGCAGGCATGAAAGTGGTGGGATTCGTCACCCGGACCATGCTCGAAGACGGGACGGGACGGGAAATGGCCGCCGTTTTTATTCCGACCACACCGAACCCCACGGGTGGTTATCTCGAAATCGTGCCGCTGGACGAACTCACGCCAACGGACTGGACGATGGACCAGGCCATGGCTTTCATCATTTCCGGTGGTGCCGTCGCTCCGGATACCCTGCCCGCTTCACGCATCGCCCACTGACCGGATCGATCCATGCGCCGTCTCTTCCTACTCTCTCTGCTTGCGGTGACTTCGATGACTCTCGATGCAAAGGACAGCTGGACCACGCCCGCCGAAGCGTCCGCGTTCCGCACGACACCCAGTTACGACGAAACGCTCGCTTATCTGCATCGCCTGGTGCAGGCGGCACCGGATCGTCTTCGTCTCGAACAGTTCGGCACGACACCGGAAGGACGGCCGATGATGATCGTGGTCGCCGGCGAGAACGGCGACCTGACCCCGGAACGTGCGCGCGCCGCCGGGAAACCGGTCGTACTTCTGCAGGCGGGTATCCATCCCGGCGAGATCGAAGGCAAGGACGCGGGCTTGATGCTGCTGCGCGATTACGCGGTCACGGGCAAGCTGCCGCACCTGCTCGATCGCGCGATACTGGTATTCATTCCCGTCTTCAGCGTCGACGGCCACGAGAACAGCAGCCCCTATCACCGCATCAACCAGAATGGCCCGGAAAGCATGGGCTTCCGCGGGCAGTCGCAATACCTCAACCTCAATCGCGATTACGTCAAAGCCGACGCCCCCGAAATGCGCGCGTGGCTGAAGCTGTGGAACACGTGGACACCCGACCTGCTCGTCGATATCCACACCACCGACGGCGCCGACTACCAGTACGACCTCACCTGGTACGCGGAAGATGCGCACAAACTACCGCCATCGATCGCGGCATGGCAGAAAGCCGCGTATGACGGTTACGTCATGCCGCACTACGAAAAGCTCGGACACCTCGCCGCGATATACCTTGAATTCAAGGATGGCCGCGACATGACGAAAGGCATCCAGAATTTCGGCTCGGGCCCCCGCTTCTCGACCGGCTATGCAGCCATCCAGAACCGCGCGGGCCTGCTGATCGAAACCCATATGCTGAAACCGTACGACGTGCGCGTTCGCGCCACGTACGACGTGGTGCGAACCGTCCTCGACTATGTCAGCTCGCAACCGGCCGCCCTGCGCGATGCGTCGCGCGAAGCCGATGCCTGGATCGTGAAGCAGGCCCGATTGCCCGTAACGTATAAAGCGTCGCCCGAGTCCACGCCCTTCGTACTCAAGGGTGTGGCTTTCACGCAGGAACACAGCGATATCTCCGGCGACACCTGGGTTCGCTACGACCCGAAAGTCCGGAAGGATTATCCGGTCCAGAACTGGAATGCGCTCGAGCCGGATCAGTCGGTGAACGTGCCGGGTGCTTATGTCATTCCCGCGCAGTGGACCGACGCCATCGAACGCCTGGATGCGCACGGCGTTCGTTATACGCGCACGACCGCGCCGGCGAAGATCGAGGTCACGCGTTATCAGCTGGACGACCCCGTGTGGGCATCGAAATCGTTCGAGCGGCATCTGATGTTGCGCGACGTGAAGCAGCGCGAGGTCCATGACACCGTGACCGTTCCCGTCGGCAGCGTCGTCGTGCCGATGGACCAGCGCGCGGCCAACGTCGCGGTCAATCTGCTCGAACCGCAGGCGCCCGATTCGCTGCTGCGCTGGGGCTATTTCAACGCGGTGTTCGAGCCGAAGGAATATGGCGAACCGCGCGTGGTGGAAGCACTCGCACGCGACATGCTGGCGAAGGACCCGGGCCTGCGGCGCGAGTTCGACGAACGCGTGAAGAACGATCCCGCGTTCGCCGCAAGCGCTTCGGCACGGTTGATGTTCTTCTTCCAGCGTTCGCCGTGGTATTCGGCGCAGGGGGTTGGGGCGTATCCGGTACTGAAAGTGGCAGTCGGGGCGCTGAAAGACCTGCGCTAAACCTCGCTGACGACCAGGAACGCCGAACACTGCCTACTCACTGTTAAAGAATGCGGCCGTCCGCGATATCGCTCATTCCAGCGATATCGCCCTGGGGCCCTGCCTGCGCTGGGGCGACGGTGAGGAAGGGGGTGGATGGAGCAGCGCAACGATAGCCCGCCCCCACCCATGACTTTCGTCACCCCCACCCCTCCACGGCGCCAACACACGTTATCCTCGGGAAGTTACCGATCTCGCCTGCGGGCGATGCCACCAACAGAGGGACATCCATGACCAAGCAGTTTCTGAAGCCGCTCGCGTTTGCGGTCGGCCTTGCGCTCACCGCCAGCGCTTGCAGCAAGCATAGCGACGCGGACACCGCCGTCCCGGGCGGCAACCAGCCTGCCCCGAGCGCTACCGCTCCGGCTCCGGCCTCGACGACGGCCGCTGCCGCCAAGGCGCCCTCGTTCGATGTTGCCGATATCGACACCAACGTCGACGCCTGCGGCGACTTCAACGGCTTCGTCAACGCCAAGTGGGTTGCCGCCAATCCGATTCCCGAAGATCGCACCCGTTGGGGCGCCTTCGACAAGCTGGCCGAAAACAGCCTCAACACCCAGCACGACATCGTCGACGAGATGAACAAGGGCGCCGACGGCGCCAAGGCCGGCTCGATCGAACAGAAGATCGGCCTGCTGTATCGCTCGGGCATGGACGACGCCGCCATCGAAACCGCGGGCGCCGCGCCGCTGAAGCCCGAACTCGACAAGATCGCCGCGCTCAAGACCAGCGCCGACGTCGTCGATTTCCTTGACTCGAGCTTCGCCGACGGCAATGGCTATGTCTTCAGCTTCAGCTCCGGTGCCGACTACCAGAACGCGAAGATCCAGATCGGCTACGCGCAGCAGGACGGCCTCGGCCTCCCGACCAAGGATTACTACACGGACCCGAAGAACGCGGAAATCCGCAAGTCCTACGTCGAATACGTCGCCAAGACCCTGACCCTCGGCGGCGTACCCGAAGCCGATGCGAAGAAGCAGGCCGACGACGTCATGAAGTTCGAAACCACGCTGGCCGCGGCATCGCTCGCGCCGGTCGAGCTGCGTACGCCGGAAAACCAGTACCACTTCGTGACCGTGGCCCAGGCCGACAAGGTCATGCCGCACTTCAAGTGGGAAAAATTCTTCGAGACCCAGGGCGTCACGGTCGACAAGGGTTTCTCGCTCTCGCAGCCGAAGTTCTTCGCGCAGGTCGACAAGATGCTGGCCTCCACGCCGGTTTCGCAGTGGCAGGCCTACCTGCGCTTCCACGCGATCGACAGCTCGTCGCCGTACCTGTCCAAGACTTTCCAGGACAACAAGTTCGACTTCTACGGCAAGACCCTCGCCGGCCAGCCGCAGCAGAAGCCGCGCTGGAAGCGCGTGCTCGGTTCGGTCAACGGCAGCATGGGCGAAGCGCTCGGCCAGCTCTACGTGGCCAAGGTCTTCAAGCCGGAAGCCAAGCAGCGTGCGAACGAACTGGTCGACAACGTGCGCAACGCCCTCAAGGCGCGCATCGAAAACCTCGATTGGATGAGCCCCGAGACGAAGGAAAAGGCCGTCGCCAAGTGGAATACCTTCCTGCCCAAGATCGGCTATCCCGACAAGTGGCGCGACTGGTCCGGCCTCGACGTGAAGGGTGACAACTACTACGCCAACGTCCAGGCGGCGTCGAAGTTCAACTATCACTACGACATCGCCAAGATCGGCAAGCCGACCGACCGCCTCGACTGGGGCATGACACCGCAGACGGTCAACGCGTACTACAACCCGACCGACAACACGATCAACTTCCCGGCCGCCATCCTGCAGCCGCCGTTCTTCGATGCCAATGGCGACGACGCCATTAACTACGGCGGCATCGGTGCCGTCATCGGTCACGAAGCCAGCCACGGCTTCGACGACGAAGGCAGCAAGTTCGACGGCGAAGGCAATAACAAGGACTGGTGGACCAAGGACGATGCCAAGAAGTTCGAGGAGCGCACCGCGCGCCTCGTCAACCAGTTCAACGAATACGCGCCGATCAAGGACAAGCCGGACCTGCACGTCAACGGCAAGCTCACCCTGGGTGAGAACATCGCCGATCTGGGCGGCCTGAACGTTGCTTACGACGCCCTGCAGGAAGCGCTGAAGAAGAACCCGACCGAAGCGCAGGCAAAGATCGACGGTTACACGCAGGACCAGCGCTTCTTCCTGAACTGGGCACGCGTGTGGCGCGGCAGCGTCCGCGAAAAGCAGGCGATGCTGTACCTCAACACCGATCCGCACGCACCGGCCTCGCTGCGCGCCATCGGCGCCCCGTCGAACATGGAATCGTTCGCTACGGCGTTCCAGTGCAAGCCCGGCGCCAACATGGTCCGTGCTGGCGAGAAGCAGGTAAAGATCTGGTAATGCCTTTCCCGTAACGGGAATGAAAAACGCCACGCAAAAGCGTGGCGTTTTTTTTGGTCCGTCATCCACCCCACCTACAGGCCGGCTCCGAATCCATTGCACGGCCCTCTTACTCTCCGTAACAGATTGCGAATCATTCTCACTTACTGTAACTTTACCGTTATGCCCGGCCCTGCCGGGGCACCAGGGAACACCAGCGCAATAACCGCCCCCGGCCACCCACCGGGACGGTTCCGCGCGGCCTGAAAAACCTATTCGTAAATGCACAAGGAAAGCCCGATGTCTTCCAACGCGTTCGTCACGTCGACGGCGACCTCCCCCCGGCGCCTCGTCGCCAGCGCTCTCGGCCTCGTCCTCGCCACATCCGCCGCGCATGCCGCCGATGTCACGGTACCGCCGCCGAAGGGCGACAAAGACGCCAAGAGCGCGGAAACGCTGGAAAGCGTCAGGGTCCAGTCCACCGTCGTCAATTCGAGCTCGCCGAAGTTCACCGCCCCACTGCTGGATACCCCCCGCTCGGTCACCGTGATTCCGCAGGAAATCATCCAGCAGAGCGCATCGATGTCGCTCCAGGATGTGCTGCGCACCGTTCCCGGCATCACCTTTGGCGCGGGCGAAGGCGGCAATCCGAACGGCGACCGTCCGATCATTCGCGGCTTCGATTCCGAGAGTTCGATCTTCGTCGACGGCGTGCGCAGCTCCGGCTCGCAGCAGCGCGAAATCTTCGACATCGAGCAGGTCGAAGTCATCAAGGGACCCAGCTCCGCCTATACGGGTCGTGGCTCCGTGGGTGGCAGCATCAATCTGGTGTCGAAAGCGCCGAAGGCCGAAAACTTCGTCAGCGGCACGGTCGGCCTGGGCACGGACAGCTACAAACGCGGCACCGCCGACTGGAACCAGCTGATCGGTTCGGACTCCGCCTTCCGCCTGAACGTCATGGCCCACGACGCCGATGTGCCGGGGCGTAACGGTCCGGACCAGAGCCGCTGGGGCATCGCTCCCTCGATCACCTTCGGCCTGCACGCCGATACCAGCGTCACGCTGAGCTATTACCACCTGCAGTCCGACGACACGCCGGACAGCGGCATTCCGTACAACAACCCGAACAACGCACCCAACCGCAGCGGCAGCCCGATCCACGTGCCGCGCGGTACGTACTACGGCCTGCTCGATCGCGATTTCCAGAAGCAGAAAAACGATATCGGCCAGATACTGGTCAAGCACGACTTCGGCGATGGTTGGCAGCTGCGCAATACCACGGTGTATGCCCGCTCCACGAACGATTACATCTGGACGCAGCCCGACGACAGCCAGGGCAACTTCCTGGTCAACGGCGGTATCTGGCGCCGTAACAACAACCGCATCAGCGACACGACCAACGTGACGAACCAGACGGACCTCACGGGTACGTTCGAGACCGGCTCGGTCAAGCACACGCTCGCGGTAGGCGTGGAAATCAGCAACGAGAAGACCAACCGCACCAGCTACCTGGTCGATCCGGCAAAGAACGCCGCCGACACCCACAACAGCGGCTCGATCGTCAACGGCGCCTGCACCAGCAAGTACGGCATCGGTGCGCCCTCGAACTACTGGTGCGCTCCCGTCATCAATCCCAATCCGCACGATCCGTGGACCGGTGCGATCGTCGGCGGACAGAACCCCGCGCGCATCACGACGAATACGCGCTCCGCGTGGGCGTTCGACACGATGGAACTCAACGAAATGTGGTCGCTGAATCTCGGCACGCGTTTCGACAGCTTCGAAACGAAGTCGACCGCACTGACCACCACGACGAACGTCACCACGGTCGCCAAGAACGATTCGAACTTCTGGAACTACCAGGCTGGCGTCGTATTCAAGCCCGCCGCCAACGGCAGCATCTACGCGTCGTACGGCACGTCGTCGAATCCGCCCGGCGTGGATGCCGGCGACGGTGCCGATGGCATCGCCGTCACGAACAGCGCGTTGAAGCCGGAAAGCAGCCGCAACCTCGAAGTCGGTACGAAGTGGGACGTTCTCGAGCAGCGCGTGTCGCTGACCGGTGCCATCTTCCGCACCGAAAAGACGAATGCGCGCGTCGCCACCGGCGGCCGCGGCAGCACGCAGATCAACGCGGGCAAGCAGCGCGTCGACGGTATCGAAATCGGTGCAAGCGGCAATATCACCGAACAATGGAATGTCTTCGCCGGCTACACCTATCTCAACAGCAAGCTGATCCAGCCGGCACCGGCCGATATCGCCAGCAAGGGCAACCAGTTCCCGAATACGCCCAAGAACAGCTTCACGCTGTGGACCAGCTACGCCATCACGCCGCGGCTCACCGTCGGCGGCGGCGCGTATGCCATGGACAAGGTCTATGGCAACACCGCGAACACCAAATGGGTTCCCGGCTATACGCGTTTCGACCTGATGGCCTCGTACGTCGTCAATCGCAACGTAACGCTGCAGCTGAACGTCCAGAACCTCACGAACAAGTACTATTTCGACAAGGCCTACGCCGCGCACTACGCGAACGTAGCACCGGGTCGGGTTGGCATCCTCAGCGCCAACTTCAAGTTCTGATGCACAACGTACCTCCCCGCGCTGTCGGGGAGGTACTTACAGGCCAGCTCGCATGCTTCTGCACATCCCCGAAGTCCTGACCGCAGTCGAAGTCGCGACGGTACGCCGGCGACTTTCCGAAGCGCACTGGGCGGATGGCCGCATCACGGCGGGCTATCAGTCCGCCACCGCCAAGGACAACGCCCAGCTTCCCGAGAACGATCCGCTCGCCATCGAGCTCGGCGACGCGGTGCTCCAGGCACTTTCGGCCAATACGACGTTCTTCGCTGCGGCGTTGCCGAAACGCATCTACCCTCCCCTGTTCAATCGCTACGATGGCGGCCAGTCGTTCGGCTTCCACGTGGACAACGCCGTTCGCTACGATCGCCGGACATCTCCGCCGGAAGCCGTGCGCACGGATCTTTCGGCCACGTTATTCCTGGCCGATCCGGATACTTACGACGGTGGCGAACTCGTCATCGAAGACACTTTCGGCACGCATTCGGTAAAACTGCCGGCCGGTCACCTGGTGCTTTATCCCGGCAGCAGCCTGCACAAGGTTTTGCCCGTCACGCGCGGAGAGCGCGTAGCCTCGTTCTTCTGGATACAGAGCCTGGTGCGCGACGACGGCCATCGACGCCTGCTGTTCGATCTAGACGTGTCGATCCAGACCCTTACGGCGTCGGGCGCCGATGCATCCGCCCTGCTTCAGCTGACCGGCGTGTATCACAACCTTCTGCGTCAATGGGCCGAGACCTGATGCCCTTCGATCCGTCCGAACTGGCCAGCCGCTTCGACGAATCGCCGGAAGCCGCTTTCGCTTACGTCGCGGAACTGGCACGCGCAGGCGACGCTGCGGCGCAGACCATCGCTGGCCAGATGTATCTCGACGGCAACGGCTGCGAAAAAGCGCCCTCCGAGGCGCTGTACTGGTTTCAGCAGGCCGCCCATCGGCACTCGCCGATGGCGATGAACATGCTCGGTCGCTGTTACGAGAACGGTTGGGGTAACGCGGTCGACTACGATCTGGCGGCGGTCTGGTTCCGCCGCGCCGCCGACACCGGCCTGGACTGGGCGGTTTACAACTACGCGCACCTGCTGGCGAATGGTCGCGGCGTGACGAAGGACCGTGCCGCGGCGTTCGTATGGTTCAGCCGTGCCGTTGATATGGGCCATGCGCGGTCCATGAACTTCCTTGCCCAGTACTACGAAAACGGCTGGGAAACGCCGCACGATCCCGACAAGGCCATGGCGCTCTTCCGGCGCTCGGCCGAAGCGGGCGACTATCGCGGCGAATGCAGCTGGGCCTCGGTGCTTGCCACGCAAGGTCGCGTCGACGAGGCGGAAACCTTCCTGCGTAGCGCGATCCCCAAAGCGCCGTCCTATTTCCTGGACGCACTCGCCGATGCGCTGGCCCGGTCCCCGTATCCCCAACTGCGATCGCTTCTGACCAGCCCTCGTCCTTAAGGCGCCCCTAAGCCTCGTACCGAACAATACTTGCGCAACGTGCGCGTATTGGCGTTGCCCGAACGATGCCACGCGGTGGCTTACCTTCCATGGTGCGACGTGGGCAAAGAGGTCGAGGAGCTGACCGTGCATATCATCGTCATCGAAGACGATGCTCAGCTGGGTGCGGCGATAAAACGTGCCCTCGAGCAGCTTTCGTACGCGGTCACCTGGCTGCGTACCGGACCCGAGGGCCTCGAAGCCCTGAAGGGCGAAACCGCCGATCTGGTATTGCTGGATTTCGGACTGCCCGGAAAAGACGGCCTGGAGGTCCTGATCGAAGCACGTCGACTCCGCGTCACGACGCCCATCATTGTCATGACCGCGCGGGAGTCCGTCGAGGCACGCATTCGCGGTCTCGATGCCGGTGCGGACGACTATCTCGTCAAACCGTTTCATCTGGATGAGCTGGCGGCAAGAATACGTTCCCTCACCCGCCGCGCGCACGGCCTTGCCGACAATTGCCTGGAGGCGGGCGCGCTCGAACTCAATCTGAGTACGTTCGAGGTCAGTTACCGTCAAGAGCGGGTGGAGCTGACGCGTCGCGAATTTTCGCTGCTCCAGATTCTGATGGAACGGACCGGCAGGATCGTCCGCAGGGAAACGCTGGAACGGTCGCTCTACGGCATCGACAACACGCTCAGTCCCAATGCGCTCGAGGTCCTCGTGCACGCGCTCAGGCGAAAGCTCAGCCATGAAGCGATCCAGACGGTGCGCGGCTTCGGCTACATGGTTCCCCGCGATCCACGATAAACACAACGTCCACCCGACCGCCTTTGCCCTCCTGCCGGCCGCCGCGTGGGTGGCGCCGGCCCCCTTCCCGATGATGAAGAAAGTTTCATTGAGGGCGACGCCGCAAGCACGTCGCAGGTCTTGTGCAGGAGCGCGCTTGAGCGCGATCCCTGCGGAGATGTGAGACTGAGGGCATTGCGCACGGCGCTGCCAAATCCGCATCGATCCAAAGAGAGTCCTAAGCAAACGCCATTAAGGTCGGTAACCTCTGCCACTGCAAGGAGGGGCGCGTGGCGCCTCCTGTGTCTCCGAACCGTCACATACATGCTTGCAGAATTTCCCTGACGCTTGCCGCGTGCATCGCGAGCCTGGGCGGCTGCGCCACATACAAACCCCTGCCGCTGCCGACCACGGCGACACTGCCGTCCGACCCGGCCGCGTTGCACGGCGCTGCGCAAACGTCCGAACCTCTTACGATCGCGGACGTGGAACGCCTCGTTCTGCTGAATAGCCCCGAGCTCGTCTCCGCACGTTCGCAACGCGGCATCGCTCAGGCGCAGATGCTTCAGGACGGATTGCTACCCAATCCATCCGTCAATGCGGGTATCGGTTATCTCCTCTCCGGCGTCGGCGACTCGACGGCATGGACGGCGGGAATCAGCCAGGACATCAAATCGCTCATTACATTGGCACCGCGCCGCGAAGCCGCCCGAGCGAACGCCGCGAAGGTCGACGCCAGTCTGCTCTGGCAGGAATGGCAGACGGTCGCGAAAGCGCGACTGCTCGTCGTCGACATCGTCGAAGGCGAACGGCTTCTCGATGTGCAGACCACCACTCTCACGCTCCTCGATAAACGCAGTGCGCGCGTACGCCAGGCCGTTACCGATGGGAACGCGGAGCTCGCTGCGGCGACACCCGCACTCGCCGCCGCAGCGGATGCGCGCGTGGCGCACGACGAACTCGATCGCAAGCTGAAGGCACAAAGACGCGATCTGAATACCTTGCTCGGTATCAGTTCGAAAACCGTCCTTCCGCTCGCGCCTCTCCCCTCCATGACCACGCTCGATGCCGGCAAGGTACGCGCCGACCTGTCGACCCTGGCGCAACGGCGTCCGGATCTCGTGGCGCTCAGGCTGGGATATACCGCGCAGGAAGCGACATTGCGCGCGGCCGTCCTCGCGCAGTTCCCCGTGCTGTCCATCGGTTACAGCGCTTCGCAGGACAATAGCCGCGTACGCAACGGCGGCCCGACGGTGACATTCGATCTGCCTGTATTCGATCGCAACCAGCATGTCATCGCGGTCGAGTCGGCGACGCGCCAGCAGTTGCACGACGAGTACACCGCCAGGCTGGCGACGTCCACCGACGAGGTCGATGCGCTGCTCGATGCGCAACAGACCTTTTCCGGTCAACTCGCCGCAGGTGTCGCCGCGTTGCCCGAGGCGGACCGGACGGACGAACGCGCCAGACAGGCTTTCGACGCAGGGCTTATGGATATGCGTGCTTATGTAGACCTTGCGGTGGCTTCGCTCGCGCGTCGCACCGCTGTCATTACGCTCGAACAGGCGATGCTCGAACAGCGCGTCGCGCTCGACACCCTGATCGGTACCGGCATGCCGGCGACCTTGCCACGGGATGTAACCCAACCATGAATGCGTTTCTCAAGTCAGCGGCATGCTGCGTAGCCGTCGGCGCCCTTGGCGCATGCAGCGCCGGTAACGCCGACTCCGGCGCCACGGCGGAGCCAAGTGCGCTCGTGCAGGTTAAGCCAGCGGTACAAGGCGATTTGCCCGATGTCGTGACCGCGTATGGCGTCGCGACGGCGGCGGCGGACGCCGTCATTACCCTGAACGTGCAGGCGCAGGGCTCGCTTACCCGTATCGATGCGATACCCGGTCAGGCGGTCAAACGGGGACAGCGTCTGCTCGTCTTCACCCTCGCCGCGCCATCGATGGCGACGTTGCGGCAGGCGCGAACCGCGCTCGACGTCGCGAACGCACAGCGACAGCATACCGCCCAGTTGTTCGCGCAGCAGCTGGCAACGAAGGATCAGCTCGCGCAAGCCGTCAAGGCCGCCGACGACGCGCGTTCCGCACTCGATGCACTGCCGGCCGCCTCGGCGCCGGACGGAACGATAAACATCGTTGCGCCTTTCGATGGCGTGGTGACGGCCTTCGGTGCGACGGCGGGCGATACCGTGCAGCCGGGCGCGGCACTCGTATCGCTGGGTCGAAGCGATCGTCTCAGCGTCATCGCGGGTATCGAAGCGAATGCCATGAATCGGGTGAAGGCAGGGAACACGGTCACGATGTCGCCGCTGGACGACGGGAAAGACGTGTCCGGGGCGGTGCGTCGCGTTGCCTCGTCGCTCGACCCGAAGACGCATCAGGCCGCAGCGGAAATCGTGCCGGAAGGACAGCCTGTCGCCGGCATGACGTATCGCGCGGCCATCACGGTCGGGCTGTGGCACGGCTGGTTGCTGCCACGTGAGGCGGTCATCGGCGAGGGAGCCGATACGCATATTTTCCAGACCGACAAAGGTAAAGCGGTGAGCGTGCCCGTTACGGTGCTGGGCGAGCATGACGATATGACGGCCGTATCGGGCCCGGTCCAGCCGGATCGACCGGTCGTCACGGTCGGTGCGGCGCAGCTGGAAAACGACATGCAGGTTCGTTCCGGTAACGCCCCGGCGGCCCGATGAATAGCCCGTCCTTCTTCGAACGCCACGCGCGCACGCTCGTTCTGTTCGCGATCGCACTCGCGACCGCGGGCCTTTTCAGCGCGACGTCCCTGCCGGTCGGCCTGTTCCCGCAGGTATCTTTCCCTCGCATCGTGGTGGACCTGGATGCGGGCGATCGTCCCGCGGACCAGACGGCGCTACTGGTTACGCGTCCGGTGGAAGAAGCGATCCGGACCGTACCCGGCGTGATCGCCCTTCGCTCCGAAAGCACGCGCGGCTCGTCGCAGGTCTCGATCGATTTCGGTTGGGGACGCGACATGACTGCCGCGACGCTGCTGGTCGACTCCGCCATCGCGCGAGCGCTGACGACGCTTCCCGCCGGAACGACCTATAACGTACGGCGCATGGATCCGACGGTCTTCCCCATCGTCTCCTATGCACTGCATTCCGATCGCCTCTCGCCCGTGGAACTCAGGGACTTTGCCGCGTACCGGGTCGTGCCGTTACTGGCGTCGGTACCCGGACTGGCACGCGTAGACGTGCAAGGCGGCGAAACGGCGGAAGTCCAGGTGGAAGTCGACCCTCGGCGGCTTGCCGCGCACGGCGTGACGCTCGACGACGTAGTCGCCGCCATATCGGGCGCGAACACGCTGCAGGCAGTAGGACACGTACAGGACAAGAGCAAGCTCTATCTGGTCGTGACCGACCATTCCCTCCATGGCGTCGATACGCTGCGCAAGACCATCGTCAGGAACGACGGTGGCGGCTGGGCGAAGCTCGACGATGTCGCCAGCGTGCACGACGGCTATGTGCCGCAGTGGGTCAAGGTCGCCGAAGACGGACGACCCGCGGTCCTGTTCAACGTCTACGAGCAACCGGACGGCAATGCGGTCGATGTCGCCGCGCAGGTACGCCAGCGCCTTGCGGGCCTGGCGTTGCCGCCAGGCGTGACGCTGAAGAACTGGTACGACCAGAGCGAACTGGTCCTCGAATCGGCAGCCAGCGTGCGCGACGCCGTCATCATCGGACTGTTGCTGGCCGGCGTGGTGCTCTGGCTGTTCCTGCGCAGCATGCGGGTCATGCTGGTGGCACTGGTGGTCGTTCCCGCCACACTCGCCATCACCGTCCTCCTGCTCCGCGCGATGGGCATGAGCTTCAACATCATGACGCTCGGCGGTATCGCGGCGGCGGTCGGACTCGTGATCGACGATGTCATCGTGATGATCGAACACATCGCGAGACGCGCCGGTGCGACACGCGAAGGTAGCAACGAGGTCGTCGGTGCATCCGGCATTTTTCCGGCCGCGCGCGAATTCTTTGCCCCGCTGTCGGGCTCCAGCATGGCGACGCTTATCGTGTTCGTCCCGCTCGGTTTTCTCGATGGCGTGACGGGTGCTTTCTCCAAGGCGCTTTCCATCACCATGGCATGCGCACTCATCGTGTCGTGGCTGATGACCGCGCTTCTCGTCCCCGTGCTGGCGAGACGTTTCATCGACTTCACCAAATGGCAGGACCCGGGCGAACGCGAGGGCGGCCGACTGAAGCAAGTCCATGGGTGGCTTTACGACGGCCTGTCGAAACGGCCGTACCTTCTCGCCCTGTTTATGCTGCCTTTGCTCGGCGCTGGGTATTTGGCCTATCAAAAGGTGCCTACGGGTTTCATGCCTGAAGTCGACGAAAGCGGCTTCGTGATGGACTACTACACCGCACCCGGTACGTCGCTACCGGAATCGGCACGGCAGATTTCGGAAGTCGAATCGATCCTTCGGAAAACTCCCGAGGTAGACACGTTCTCGCGCCGCCTGGGCACCGGCCTCGGCGGCGATCTCGGCCAGTCCTATCACGGCGACTTCTTCGTGAAGCTCAAGGCGGACCATAAGCGCCCCACCGCCGATGTCATGAACGATGTGCGCGATCGCATCGAAAGCGATGTCCCCGGCGTGCAGATCGAACTCGCACAGCTGATGGAAGACCTGATCGGCGACCTGACGGCCGTGCCTCAGCCGATCGAAGTAAAACTCTACGGCGTCGACCCCACCGTTCTGGACAGTCAGGCCGAACGCGTCGCGCAGGCTTTGTCGTCCATACCCAATGTCGTCGAGATAAAGAGCGGCGTCCGTCTGGCCGGCGATGCACTCGATGTGCGTATCGATACGGAAAAGACCGCGCTGGAAGGCGTTACCGCCGCCGCGGTCAGTCAGGCCGTCGACGCCGCACTCAACGGCGTGATCGCAACCACCTTGCCGCAGATAACGAAAAGCGTCGGCGTGCGCGTATCCATGCCCGGCGCAAGGCAATGGCGCGTACCGCAGCTGGAAGAACTCCCGATACGTGCTCCCGATGGCCACCTGTTTCCTCTGAGCCGCGTGGCAACCGTCGTGCCCGTGGCGGGCCAGCCGCAGATCACACGCGAAGACCTTCAGCCCATGGTGGCCGTCACGGCGCGCATCGACAGCGGCGGTATCGGCGCCGCCGTGGCGAAGGTGCAGGCGGCGCTCGCCAAACCCGGCTTGCTCGATGCCGGCGTCCGCTACGAACTGGGTGGGCTGTACCAACAGCAGCAAGTGGCTTTCGCGGGCCTGAGCAAAGTATTCGCCGCCGCGCTTGTGGCGGAGTTCATTCTGCTGATGGTGCTTTACGGACGGGTACGTCTGTCGCTGATAGCGATCGGTGGGTCGCTCTTTTCGGCGACGGGCGTTTTCATCGCCCTGTGGCTTTCGGGTGTCGACCTGAACATCACCGCCATGATGGGCCTGACGATGATCGTCGGTATCGGGACGGAGATGGCGATCTTCTCGATCTCCGAATACGTCTCCCTGTGCCGCACGATGCCGGAACACGAGGCATTGCGCGCGGCAAGCCAGGATCGTCTGCGCCCGATCACGATGACCACGCTGGCCGCCATCCTTACCCTGCTTCCGTTGGCGCTGGCGATAGGCCGTGGCTCGGGCATCCAGCAACCGCTGGCTATCGCGATTGTCGCCGGTCTGCTGGTGCAGTATCCGACGGTGCTGCTGGTGATGCCGGTCGTGATCGGCTTGACGAATCGCAAGTCTCGGAAGGCTACGTAAGACAAGCCTCACGCGACAGCACCATGTGTCGCCATAGCGGGCACCGAAAGGTGTCCGCTTTTCGAAATCCATGACAGCGGCGCTGCTGGCAATGACCATAAGCAACGCCTCCCTCCCCGCGCATTCCGGCTTCGATGCAATGTCGATTTCACAGCACGGGGTCACCGACCCTATCCCTCGCCGTGCCCACGCACAGGGCGAAGGTGGGCTGGCGGATCTGGCCTCGAAGGGAAAATGGCAGGAAGCCCGTTCACGCAGCCCTGCCGGTCCACCCGCGCCGTGCCGCGGCCGCCCGACGTGGGGCCGGCGAGGAGGCAGGTGGCCCTTGCGACATCCCCTCGAATCACAGCACTCTTATAAGGCGAAACCAAATATAAGGCCCCCCTAAGCGACACAAAGCACCCTTCCAAAGAATCCGTCCAAGGGTGATGTCGTGACAAACCTCAAGTCCTCACTAGCACCGGCGGCACGCCGATTCAGCCCCGTCATATCGGCGGCCATCTTCTTCCTGGTCATCTCCTTCGCGACCCGCTGCCTCCTCCTGTGGAAAGGCGGCTCGAATATCCCGCACGACGCTGGGAGCATGCTCTTTGCATTCGGTATCGGATTTTTCTACGACGTAGTCACGTTTATTTACGTTGCGTGGCCACTCGTATTGTTCCTGTGGCTGACGCCAACAAACGACGGCTCGCCGGGCCTTCGTCGCTGGGGCATCTACGCACTCTGCCTTACGCTCATTTTCGTCGCGATACTCATCGCCCTGCGCATCGCATTCATCGCGTCCTTCGGCCAGATCTGGCCGTTGCTGATTCTCTACTTGCTCCTGCTCCCTCTTGGCGGCATCCCCTTCTCTTCCCGCGTCGGCCAGTTCCTTCTGCTCGCCCTGTTCGCGATATCGATCTTCGGACTGCTATTCGTCGGCACGTCGGAGCTGATTTTCTGGGACGAATTCCAGACGCGGTTCAACTTCATCGCGGTCGACTATCTGGTCTATACGTCCGAGGTCATCGGAAACATACGGGAGTCGTATCCGATCGGCCGATGGATTGCCGAACTGGCGGTCGTCTCCGCTATCGTCGTGTACGTCTTCCACCGTTTTCGCGGTGCGGCCGAGAACCAGTCCCGCGCCCGCGAGCGCACGATGGTCGCGATCGTCTGGTTCGCGCTGACCTGCCTCGTCACCGTGGCCGTGTCGTCGGGCGATAAGGAACGGTCTCCGAATCCTGCGCTCAACGCGCTGGCCGGCAACGGCATCTACGAATTCTTCGCCGCATTCCGTGCGAACAAACTTGACTATGCGTCGTTTTATCGCACGCTGCCGCGCGATCGCGCGACGGCTGTTGTGCGCGGCATGCTCGATACGCCGGACGCGCGATTCATTCATAACGAGGGCACGGATTTCACCCGCGAGATCCGCGCCCCAGGTCCCGAGCGCCGGTTGAATATCGTACTCATCAGCGTGGAGAGCCTTTCCGCGAGTTATATGGCGCACTTCGGAAACCAGCAGAACCTCACGCCACGTCTCGATGCACTTGCCGATCAGTCGGCTCTGTTTACCCAGCTGTATGCCAATGGCACGCGCACGGTCCGGGGACTCGAAGCATTGTCGCTGTCCACGCCGCCGACACCGGGCGACTCGATCGTTCGCCAGGCGGGTAACGAAAACCTTTTCTCCCTGGGTAGTGTGCTCAACGCACACGGATACCGCTCGGCGTTCGTCTATGGCGGCTATGGCTACTTCGACAACATGTCCTATTTCTTCTCGCATAACGGCTACGACGTCGTGGACCGCGGCTCCTATCCCAAGGACGCGACGATCCACGCGGAGAACGTCTGGGGCATCGCCGACGAAGATCTGTACACGATGACGATGCGACGCATGGATGCGAACTATGCCGAGGGCAAACCGTTTTTCCTGCACGTCATGACGACGTCGAACCATCGCCCGTATACGTTCCCGACCGGTCGCGTGAATGGCGGACAGGGCAAGCGCGATGCGGCGGTGATGTATACCGACTGGGCCATCGGCGACTTCATCGATCGTGTAAAGGACAAACCGTACTTCGCCAATACGCTGTTCGTCATCACGGCCGATCACTGCGCGAGCAGTGCCGGCAAGACGGCGATCCCGCTCGACGGCTATCACATCCCGCTGATTATCTACGCACCCGCGCTCGTCAAGCCGGTACGTATCGACAAACTGATGGCGCAGATCGATATCCCACCGACGCTACTGGGAATGCTCCATATGAGCTACCGGAGCCGGTTCTTCGGTTACGACATTCTGAATGTGCCCGCGGACAAGGAGCGGGCGTTCCCTGCCACTTATCAGCAACTCGGATATCTTCACGACAACCGCCTTACCATTCTGTCGCCGGGGAAGCGCCTGTCGCAGAACGCCGTCGGGACGTCGAACGACACGGCCGATGCCACGGCCCGGAACGACCGGTCCGTCGAAGAAGCGATCGCGTCGTATCAGGTTGCCGCTTCGATGTTCGAGTCGGGCAATATGCGCTGGAGGCCCGACGATGCAACACCCATCGGGCCCGCCCCTGCCAGCAGCTCACCCTAGGACCTCATGACGCTCAGCATCGAAGGACTACGCAATGCCCTGGTGGGTCCCTTCGACCTTCGGGTCGAGGCCGGTCGATGCACCGCTATCGTCGGTGCATCCGGTTCGGGCAAGAGTCTGTTCCTTCGGATGGTGGCGGACCTGGACGTCAACGAGGGCGCGGTTTCGCTGGCGGGCGATGATCGCGCTGCTATCTCCGCGCCCGCATGGCGTCGCCGGGTAGGCCTGGTTCCCGCGCAGCCGGGCTGGTGGGGCGAGTCGGTCGCGGAGCATTTCGATGCGGACCTGCGAACGCGCGCCGCGGAGCTGGCCGATGCATTGCGCTTGCCTGCGGATATCTTCGCGCGGCAGATATTTCAGCTTTCGACCGGCGAACGGCAGCGACTCGGCCTGATCCGCGCCATGCTGGCCGACCCGGACGTGCTTCTGCTCGACGAACCGACCGGCTCGCTCGATCCGGAAGCGACACTGGCGGTGGAAGCACTGTTACGGGAAAGGCTCGAAGCTGGCGTCGTTGCGATCGTGGTTACCCACGATACCGCTCAGGCGGCGCGGCTCGCCCACACGGTTCTGCGTATGGAAGCGGGGAGGCTCGCGCCGCTATGAATCCGATCTCGCTGCATCCGCTCGATCTTGCCATCGCGGCCTCGCTCGTTGTCGTGGACATTCTGCTATCGGTATTCCTGCGTCTCGGGCTTCATCGCCAGTTGCTGATTTCCGCCGGCCGGATGGTGCTTCAGCTGACCGCGGTCGGCTATGTGTTGCGCTATGTTTTTGCGCTCGATTCCCCCGCCGCCACGGGCGCCATCGTGCTCGTGATGATCCTCGTCGCCGCCTATGAAGTCGCGGCACGGCCTTCGCGGAAACTGCGTGGCGGGAATTTCCTCGTCAGCATTCCGACGGTCGCAGGCGCCACCGTACTCACGAGCGTCTTCGCGCTGGTCACGGCGATCCGGCCAGCGCCCTGGTTCGATCCGCATTACGCGATTCCCCTGGTGGGAATCATCCTGGGCAGCGTCCTGAACGCCGGAAGCATTTCCCTCGGCGGAATTCTCGATGGCGTCACCGGGGCGCAGGCATCCATCGAGGCACGTCTGATGCTTGGGGAAAGGTGGCGCGTCGCCATCGGCCCGCTCGTTCGCCAGTCCATCCGGCGCGGCATGGTGCCTGTCCTCAATCAGATGATCGCGGCGGGCATCATTACGTTGCCCGGCATCATGACGGGACAGATTCTCGCGGGACTGGACCCCGTGGAGGCCGTGAAGTACCAGGTGTTGCTGATGTTCCTGCTTTCCGGCGGAAGCTGTCTTGCGGCCATCGGCACCGCGTATGGCGCGGCGTCGTTGCTGACGGATGGGCGCGAACGGCTTCGTCTCGATCGCCTGACTGGGCCGAAGTGAGTCTAAAAGGTAGGCATAGCGCTTCCATGGGCGGATAATTCACGACCCCTGCTGCCTGACTTCCCTACCTGATGTTCCAACCCGGACAACGCTGGATCTCCTCTGCCGAACCCGAACTCGGTCTCGGCACCGTATTGCGCGTCGAAGGACGTGGTGTACAGGTACTTTTCGCCAAGGCGGGCGTCCTTCGCCCCTATGCCACCGAAAGCGCGCCGCTGGTGCGTGCCGAGTTCCGCGCCGGCCAGCGTGTTGCCGGCAAGGGCATCGCTTTTCTGGTCGAGCGGGTCGAAGAACGCGAAGGTCTGCTGGTGTATCGCGGCGAAGGCCGCGAACTGGAAGAAGGCCAGCTCGACGACGAGCAAAGCGTTTCGCAAGCCGACGATCGCCTTGTCGGCGGCCGAACCGACCCCACGGACCGGTTCGACCTGCGTCTGGAAGCGTTGCAACGCCACGCCGAAGCCCGTCGCTCGCCCGCCTGGGGCCTTGAGTCCGCACGCATCGGTCTGGTTCCGCATCAGTTGCGCGTCGCGGGTATTGCGGCCGCGCGCCGCCCGCCGCGCGTGCTGCTGGCGGACGAGGTCGGTCTCGGCAAGACGATCGAGGCAGGCATGATCCTGTCCCGCCAGCTCGCCACCGGGCGTGCCGGTCGCGTGCTGCTGCTATTGCCCGAAACGCTGGTTTACCAGTGGTTCGTCGAATTACTACGTCGCTTCAACCTGAGTTTCTCGATCTTCGACGAAGAGCGCTGCGAGGCCATCGAACAGTCGTCCGACGGCCGCAACCCATTCGAGGACGAACAGCTCGTCATCGCCGATTTCGCTTTCCTGGAGCAATCGCCCAGGCGTGCGCGCCAGCTTGTCGACGCCGGCTGGGATCTCCTGGTCGTCGACGAGGCGCACCATCTGGAATGGACGCCCGAAGGCGCCAGTCCGCGCTATACGCTGGTCGAGGAACTGGCCGCGACGACGCCCGGCGTCGTGCTGCTGACCGCTACTCCCGAACAGTTGGGTCGCGCGGGTCATTTCGCGCGTCTGCGTCTGCTCGATCCGCAGCGTTACAGCGATCTGGACACGTATCTGGCCGAGGCCGATGCATTCGGGACGTTGTCCGATGTCGCGAATGTGCTTACCGAAGGCGGCACGCTGGACGCCGCGCAACGCGAGGCACTGACGAAGCGCTTCGCGGGCGACCGCGAACTGACCGCTCTGCTTGCCCGCGCCGACGACGCAAAAATCGCGCGCGAGCTGCTTGCCGCGCTGATCGACCGTCACGGCACGGGCCGGGCCATGTTCCGAAATCGCCGTGCCGGCATCGGCGGTTTTCCGCGGCGCTTGCCTGACCTGATCCTGCTCGATCACGAAACGCTCGACCCGGGCCGTCGCGATGCGCTGCTCGCCGAATTCCGGGCCGACTGCCAGCAGCCGCCGGCGCCTGTCGAACCCGATTACGCCGACGATCCCCGTTTGCAGGCGCTTATCGATCTGCTCGATAAGTATCCGGCCGACAAGTTCCTGTTGATCTGCCGCACGCAGGCCAAGGTGCTCGCCATCGAGGAAGCCCTGCGCACACGCAGCGGCGTCGGCGTCGCGCGCTTCCACGAAGGTCTTGGTATCGTGCAGCGCGATCGCAACGCTGCGTTCTTCGCGCAAACCGATGGCGCCCGACTCCTGCTGTGCTCGGAGATCGGATCGGAAGGCCGTAACTTCCAGTTCGCGCATCGTCTGGTGCTGTGGGACATTCCGCTCGATCCCGATCTGCTGGAACAGCGCATCGGCCGACTGGACCGCATCGGCCAGCGCCACGATATCGTCATCCACATTCCCGTCGTAGAGGAAAGCGCGCAGCACGTGCTTGCGCGCTGGTACGACGAGGGCCTGGACGCGTTCCGTCACAGCCCGGCCGACGGTCGCGAACTGCTTCGTCGCTTTGGTCCGCTGCTTTCGAATCTCGCGGACGAACACGCACGCGGCGACGACGACCGCGATCAGGAACTCGACGCGCTGGTCGCGGAAACGCGGGCGGCGCACGAGGAGCTTTCCGCACTGATCCACGCCGGTCGCGATCACCTGCTGGAACTGGCCGCCACGCGCGATCCGCATGCGGACGATCTCAGCCGCGCGTTCGCTATCGACGATGTGGATCCGGGTCGCGATGCGTTCCTGCAGCGCCTGTTCGAGAACTACGGCGTGCACGCCGAGGAACTCGCGCCCGATGTCGTGCTGCTCGATCCGCAGTACCTGTCCACGGATGGTCTGCAAGGTTTTGGCGATGGTCCCATCGCTGTGACGTTCTCACGCGAGACCGCGCTTTCCCGCGAGGAATTGCCGCTGCTGCGCATGGATCATCCGATGGTGAATTCCGCCGTCGATCTGCTGGTCTCTGGCGAGCAGGGCAATGCGGCGTTCATGGTCGACGATGTGCTGCCTGTTCGTACGGCGCTGTTGCAGGCGGTTTTCGTGCTCGAATGCGTCGCGGAGCGCACCCTCGATGCGGAACGTTTCATTCCGCCGACACCGCTGGTTGTCTGCGTGGATACCCGTCTTACCGAGCGCGCGAACTTCGTGCCCAGCGAAGTCGCGATGCGCAAGGCGCCGGATCGGAATATCGAAGTCGTCCGCTACCGGAAGTTCCTGTCCAAGCTGGTGCCGCCGATGCTCGAACGCGCGGCGGACCTGGCCGACGCACGCGGCGATGTACTGAAGTACGAGGCGATCGAGCGGGCTCAGCAGGAGCTGGATGCGGAATATGCGCGTCTGGTGGCGCTGCGCGCGGTGAATCCGTCGATCTCCGAAACGGAAATCTCCCGCGTGGCCGCCGAACGCACGGCACTGCTCGCGGCGTTGCCGGAAGCACGCATGCGTCTGGACGCGGTGCGCTTCGTCGTCAGCCCGGATTTCCTGGCACTACGCTAAGTACGCCGGATCGCTTTTTGTAGGAGTGCGGTTTGAGCGCTCCCTCGCTTATGTGGTGACGTAAAGCGTCGCAACGTGGGCGGTGAGGCAGAGGAAGCCGGGACCACCCAGGTCGCGGCCACGTCGGGCGGTCGCTTCGCGACCCGGGTGGCCGGGCGGGGCTTCGTGAGCGGGCTTCCTGCCCGCACACGAAGGAAGGGGCGTCCTGCCCCTTCCCCCTGCGGGGCCTTTTCCGCCCGGCCACCCTCGCCCTCCTACCGGCCGCGACCTGGGTGGTCCCGGCTTCCTTCCGGCTGGTGGGGAAATCCCGGGGGCATGAGCCGTATGCGCGCGTGATGCCGACGATCGCCTCGCGACGCCCTCTTCCTCACCGTCACCCCGGCGTACGCCGGGGTCCGCAGCGACCACGTTGGGCAAGATCCAGCGCTGAGGTTTTCGCTTGAAAGCGGTCATCACCCTCGCGACAACCGACTATCTCGCCTCGGATTCCGGCGTGCGCCGGAATGACGGTGAGGGGTCGGGATTTTTCCTGCGTTGGCTCAATAACGACGCGGCAATTGATCGCGCCAGATACGCATCAACACGATGCCACCCAGCAACCCACCAAGATGCGCGAAGTGCGCCACGCCGGCCATGGTTCCGGTGACGCCGAACGCCAGCTCGGCAACGCCATAGCCGGTCACGAACAGCCACGCGGGAATGCCGATGGGAATCGGAATGAGCATGAGCTTTTCGCGAGGGAATCGCATCGCGAAGGCGCCGAGCAAACCGAAGATGGCTCCGGATGCGCCTACCGTCGGAAACATGCGATCCGGCTCGAAGAAGTAGACCACGGCCAGTTGCGCCACACCGGCGGCAATCAGGCACGTGAAGTAGTAGATCGCGAAACGGCGCGCGCCTAGTTCGCGCTCGACCATGCTGCCGAACATGTACAGACCGAACATGTTGAATACGATGTGTGCCATGCCGCCATGCATGAAGGCGTATGTCACGATCTGCCAAAGACGGAATCCCGCCGAGACGACCGAGCCGTCGTCCAGACGTAACGCGATGTCCGGCCCGAGCGGCCACAACGCGAACAGGCGCGTGAGCGCTGCGGTGGTGTCGTCTTTCAGCAGTAATTGCAGCCCGAAGATCAGAATGTTCGCAATCAGAAGATTGCGGGTAACCGGTGCGAGCGTCTGGTGCATGGGTTTCTCTTTGCTGTCGGAAGCGCATCGGTCGGGCGATGCGCTCCATGGATCATCACACAGCTTGAGTATCAGCCGTCGATGCGGCCGGGCTGGAGGATTTCGATCCAGTAGCCGTCCGGATCGCGAATAAATGCGATGTGCTTCATGCGCCCGTCTTCCAGGCGCTTCTGGAACGGCACGCCCAGGGAGTCGAAGCGTGCGCAGGCGGCTTTTACGTCGGGGACGGAAACGCACAGATGACCGAAACCGCGCGGCTCGCTGTTGCCGTTGTGGTACGCGAAGTTCGCGTCGTTCTCGGTGCCGTGGTTGTGGGTGAGTTCCAGCACGCCCGGCTGGGCCAGCGCCCAGGCCAGGCGTTCGGTGTCGTCGTCGGGGATGACCGAGCGGTCCCCGCGCAGGACGAGGTAGACGATGGTGAACGCGGCCTCGGCGAAATCCTGGCGGTGAACCGGCACGAAGCCGAGTACGCGCGTGTAGAAGTCGAGCGAAACCGCCAGGTCTTTCACACGGATCATCGTGTGATTGAAGACATAGCCCTGGGTCACGGCCACGGGCTCGGCGGTGACGCCGGGGAGTTTCGTAAGGTCGGCGAGCGACATCGGCAACGTTCCTTAAGGAGTCAATGGAACGATGTGGCGCCCTGCTCCGCTCAATTCAACCGCGACTCCCTCTGCAGGGACAGCAGGGCCAGTACCGCCGCCAGCGCCGCGTACGCGGCGGTGAACTGCCAGACCATGGCGCGCGCGCCGTCGGCAAGCTGCCACGGGAGGTAGACGCTGCCGGTGGGGTCGACCGAATGGATCACGCCGAACAGGGTCAGCACGGCGCCGAGCAGCACGATGCCTGCGGCTTTTCGTATCTGTCCGTCGATCATCGCGACGACGAAACTCGCCCAGACCATCGAGGTGATGATGAAGCCGTTGCCCAGGATGGTGACCACGGCCAGGGCGGAAATGCCGTGGTCGTTCGCGCCGTAGAGCGCCGCATAGTGGGCCGGATCGACAATCGACGGGTCGCCGAGTTTGATCGCCAGCATGCGCGAAATGGCCGGAAAGAAGCTGAAGACCACGGCCGCCGCGTAGCGGAGCGGCGTGGCTTCGAAGGCCTGGGTGGTGATGCCGATGGCGACGAAGACCAGGATCGGCGCGAGTACCGCGATCGGCAGCAGCTCGACCAGGTTCGAGAGATAGCCGAATACGCCACCGAGTCCGATGACGAGTCCGGTCAGCAAGGTGTAGCCGCTGCGCGCGCCCATCGCTTTGTAGGACGGCTGGCCGATGTAGGGCGTGGTTTGCGCGACGCCGCCGCAAACGCCGGCTACCAGCGTCGCCAGTGCCTCGACGAGCAGGATGTCGCGGGTCGGGTAGTCGTCGCCGGCCGCGCGGGCGCTCTCGGTGACGTTGATGCCACCGACGACCATCAGCAGGCCGAAGGGCAGGATCAGCGGGAGATAGGCCACGGTATAGGGAAGGCCGGTTACGAAGCCCAGCGACGGCCATGGCAGGCCGATGCGCCATTGCCACGCCGCGGGCGCGTGATAACCGGTGCCGAGCAGGCCCATGGGACCCAGTCCGTAATAGAGCGCTACGCCGACGAGGAACGCGGCGAGTACGCCGGGCACGCCGAACGGCAGGCGCCGGCGGGCGACCAGCGCGTAGAGCACGATGCCCAGCCCGGCGAAACCGACGACGGGCACGCGCATGATTTCAATCAGCGGCAGGAAACCCATCAGCACGAGCGCGATGCCGGCGATGGAACCGAGCAGGCCCGCGCGCGGCACGGATCGCTGCACCCATGCGCCGGCGAACGACAGTACGAATTTCAGGATGCCCATGACGACCAGCGAGGCCATGCCGAGCTGCCAGGTGGCTTCGGCGGCGTGGTCGGCGTCCATGCCGCCCTGGCGAAAGGCGAGGAAGGCCGGGCCGAGTACGAGCAGCGCCATGCCGATGCTGGTGGGCGCGTCGAGTCCCAGCGGCATGGCCGTGACGTCGTCGCGTCCCGTGCGCCGGGCCAGTCGCCGCGCCATCCACGTATAGGCGAGATTGCCGAGCAGCACGCCAAGCGCGGTACCCGGAAACATCCGCCGGTAGACGATATCGGCGGGGAATCCGAAGATGCCGATCAGCGCGGTCGCCAGGAAGGCCAGGATCGACAGGTTGTCGACGACGAGGCCGAGAAAGCCATTGAGGTCGCCGCCGCCGAAGCGACGGCGTGTCTGCACAGCGGCCATCAGAACGACACGTCCGCGGGCTGGGTGACCCGCAGGACCGACTGGTCGCCGGTGTCTCGCTTCCACGCCGCGCGAATCGCCTCGACGTCCGCACGCTGACGCGGACCGTCCGGATACAGGAGCAGCAGCTCTTTCGAACGCAGGCGTTCGGTGCCGGACTGGCCCTTGCCTCGCCATTGTCCGTAGACGTCGCGGACACTCAGACCGTCGGGAAAGCGTGGCGTCACTTCCTTGTCCAGGAAGGCCCGCCACTGCGCTTCGCTGACGCCGGCTCCGCCGTCGGCGAGCCCCAGGCCGAAGTACAGGCTGGTGGACACCCATCCCGCGGTGCGATCGGGATGCGCGGCATCGCCGGTAAGCGTTGCCGTGCCTTCGCTCGCGTGCGGCGCCGTGGCACAGCCCGCCGTTGCGAGAAGCGCCAGCGACAGGACGATTCCAGCCCATGATTTCATGCTTTCTACCCCTACGCGAATATCGTGAGGCGTACGGACGTCCATACGCCTATCGGTCCAGATGTATTGACACAGCCTACACTGCAATGCAACAAATGGGCAAAGCGCATCTACCACTCATGGCCCACCGCACCCTTTGAACATTCGCATACATCGCATTGCCCCTGCCAGCCGCGTTTGCGTGGCGATGGGCCGATGTATGCCCGCGCGTCGGGCCTGACGACGCGCTTCCCGCTTTATCCGACCGCGCCCAGGGGCGCGGCGTAGCGTCGCGCACGCTTTTACCAGGGGTTTTACATGATGTCGCAATACCGTAAGCACGCACTTCCGATGGCGATCGCCATCGCCCTGTCCGTTTTCGATGCATCTGTTTCCGAGGCAACGGCCCAGGACGCGCAGCCCGCGTCCGCGTCGACGCTGGACCAGATCGTGGTGACCGGTACCCGCTCGAAGGATCGCACGGTACTCGACTCGCCCGTGCCCATCGATGTGCTGACGCCCGAAGACCTGCGCGCCGCCGGCGCCGTGAATGGCGAGCTGGGCCAGGCACTGGCCGCGCTGCTGCCGTCGTTCAATTTTCCTCGGCAGTCCAATTCCGGCGGGTCGGATCATGTGCGCGCGGCGCAGTTGCGCGGCATGAGCCCCGACCAGGTGCTGGTGCTGGTCAATGGCAAACGCTTCCATACCTCCGCCCTCGTCAACGCCGATACCAAGATCGGCCGGGGCACGACGCCGGTGGACTTCAATGCGATACCGATCAGCTCGATCAAGCGCATCGAAGTGCTGCGCGACGGCGCCGGTGCGCAATACGGTTCGGACGCTATCGCCGGTGTCGTGAACATCATCCTCGACGATGCGCCCGAGGGCGGCGAAGTGACCGCGAGCTACGGCGCATTCCATACCGATTTCAAACCGACGGGCCGCACGATTACCGACGGTCAGAGCGGATTCGCCAGCGCCAAGTTCGGTGCGCGCCTGGGCGGCGACGGCGGCTTCGTTCGCGCGGGTATCGAAAGCAACCAGCACGAACCCACCAATCGCGCGGGCTTCGACCAGATCCCCTCGTGGGAGAATCAATCTCCCGCCAATCTGGCACTGCAGGGCAAGCGCAACTACGCCGCGGGCGATCCGCAAAGCGAGAACTACAGCGGCTGGGTAAACGCCGAACTGCCGCTGGCCGATAACGTCAGGGCTTACGCATTCGGCATCTATACGCAACGCCGGACCATCGGCGACAACTATTTCCGTTATCCGGACAGCGATGCCAACGTGCCGGCGATCTATCCGGACGGCTATCGTCCCGAATCGCAGGGCTACAACCGCGACGTGAACCTCACGGCAGGTGCACGCGGACGGATCGGCGAATGGGATTACGACGGCAGCCTGACCTGGGGCGGGAACAGCTTCGCCTACGATCTGCGCAACTCGGTCAACGTGTCGCTGGGGCCGGATAGTCCGACGAGTTTTCGCATCGGCAAGTACGAAGGCACGCAAAGCACCGCCAATCTCGACCTGAGCCGCTCGGTCGAATGGGGAACGACGCTTTATACCGTGGCCACCGGTGCGGAATACCGTCGCGAGACATTCCGCACCTATGCGGGCGACCCGGCGTCCTATGAAGTGGGTCCTGTTGCCGGCGCCCCCATCGGCGCGCAGGCGGGCGGTGGCCTGACACCGCAGGACACGGCCAATCTCAGCCGCCATGTCGGTGCCGCGTACCTGGATATTTCCGCGGATCTGACCGAACGTCTATTCGCGGACGCCGCCGCGCGCTACGAGCATTACAACGATTTCGGCAGCGCATGGACCGGCAAGCTCAGCGGTCGCTATGCCTTTACGCCGAACTACGCGCTGCGTGGCGCCATCTCCAACAATATTCGCGCCCCGTCCCTGAGCCAGGTGGGTTTCGAGTCGACGTCCACCGGCTACGGTGCGAATGGCGAACTGGTGCAGGGTCGCGTGCTTTCGGTGAATAACCCTATTGCTCGCGGCCTTGGCGCGACACCGCTGCAACCCGAGAAGTCGCGCAATATCAGTCTTGGTTTTACAGCGCGCCTGGGCGAACACTTCGATGCGTCGCTGGACGTGTATCGCATCGATGTGGACCATCGGGTGACGCTTTCGGAGACCATCGCGACCGACGGCCTGGAGTCGTACATCCTCGCGAATTACGGTGTGCCCGGCGTGCAGAGCGTCGCGTTCTTCACCAATGCCGTGGATACGCGCACGCGCGGCGCGGAACTGGTCGCCAACTACCGGCATCCCGCCTATGGCGGCAACCTCACGCTGACCGGCACGTACAGTTATAACCGGACCTCGATACGCAAGGTGCGTGACACGCCACCCCAGCTCGCCGCGTTGGGCGCCGACGCCGTGCTGTTCGGACTGGAGGAACGCAATACGCTGACCGACGCGGCCCCGCGTCAACGTGGCGCGCTTACCGCGAAATGGGATGCGCCGCGCTGGTCCCTGCTTGGCCGGTTGACCCGCCAGGGCGCGACGACCCGCGTCTTCGACTTCGGCGGCGGCTTCGTACCGACCCAGACCTATGCTGCCCGCTGGCAACTGGATGCCGAAGTCGAGTGGCATGCGACCGAACGCCTTTCGCTGGCCATTGGTGGCCAGAACATCACGGATCAATACCCCACCCGCTCCATCGCCGACATCGCATACGCGGGAAATTTCCCGTATGACGTGATCTCGCCGATCGGGGTCAACGGGGCGTATTGGTATGGGCGGGTTCGCTATACGTTCTGATCGGCCAAACGCCATACCCCTTTCTGTGGGAGCGCGCCTGCGCGCTCCCACAGAAAGCGGCAAGCCCAGGTCCGCACAGTGGACGAGGCATAAAAAAAGCCCGGCTTTCGCCGGGCTTTTTCGTTACTACCGATGAAACCTTACTGCTGAACCTGCAGCTCGGTGCGACGGTTGCGAGCGCGGCCTTCGGCCGTGTCGTTCGTGTCGATCGGGTTGTTCTTACCGTGGCCAACCGGGCCTTCCAGACGGTCGGCACCAATGCCGTGGGCCGTCAGGTAGTCGTACACGATCTTCGAGCGACGCTCGGAGAGACCCTGGTTGTACGCGTCCTTACCAACGCTATCCGTGTAACCGGCAACCATGACCTTGACCTGCGGGTAACGCTGCAGGGTGTCGACAGCCTGGTCGAGGACGCCCAGCGATTCGCTGGTCGGCTCCTGCAGGCTCGGACCGATGTTCTTCTCGCCCTTCTTCGGACGATCGAACTTGAAGTTGACGCCACGGAGGTCGATGACGACCTTCTGCGGGCAACCGTCCGGACCGACGATCGTGCCAGCCGGCGTGTTCGGGCACTTGTCGTCGCAATCGTTCACACCGTCGCCATCGCTGTCGAGGGTGGAGCAATCCGGAGCGGCCGGAGCAACGGCAACGGGCGCAGCCGGAGCGGCCGGAGGAGCACCGAAGCGGGAAACGATCGAGAAGCCGAGGAACCAGTCGCCGTAGCCGTTGTTCTTGGAGACGGTCTTGTCGTCCCAATCGTAACGGTAGCCGGCTTCGACGCGGACGTCGGAGCTGTCGGTGATGGTCTTGGACACGCCGACGCCGAGCTCGGCGGCCGGGGACCAGCCGTTATCCGACGGGTTGTGGTGGTAGCTGCCCATCACACCGGCCAGCAGGTACGGGCGCCATGCGTCCCACGCACCGGCGTAGAAACGGGCGGCAACGCCGTAGCTGTTGTTCGACCAATGGCCAACGCCATCGTTGTCGCGCTTGGTGCGGTCGGCAAAGATGTCGATCGACGCGTTGTTCGAAATGAACTTACCGAAACCCAGGCCGTAGTAAACCTGACGGCTGTTGGTGTTGCGGTCCGTGTCGTTGTAGTAACCGCCAACGGTCGGTGCGATGTACCAGCGGCCGTCGTAGCTCGACGACGTGCTGCTAGCCGTGTCACCGGCAGTGTCCTGCGCGTGAACGGCACCCACGCCGCCCAGGGCCAAGCCGATCAGCAAAAACAAGCCCTTACGTTTCATCGGTGTCTCCTCATTATTGGTATTCGCGTCCGCGCTCCACCCCATACGGAAATCGCGCGTAGAACTCTTATTCGAATCCGGGGACTTCTGCCGTCCCTCGCTTTGATACCCCTTCAACGGGCGGCGGCAGTTTAGCAAAAATCAAACAATTGAACACGTGCTAAAAACCGCCGTTCATATTCGAGTCACAGGGATTATCAGGCCGTGAAGAGTGTCATGAAATCGTGAATGGCCATCGCGTCGAGGGTTTCAGGCGAATTGGTGACCGCAAGAACCTTCTCGACCCGCTCCGAAGGCCACTCCGCACGTAGCGCGGCTTCGAATTTCTTCAACAGGACGGGGATGCCTTCGGCACGACGCTTGCGATGTCCGATCGGGAAATCAATCGAAACTTTCTCGGTTTTGCTGCCGTCCTTGAAAAACACCTGGACCGAATTGCCGATATAGCGTTTTTCGGGGTCGAAGTAATCCTTTGTGAACTGAGGATTCTCCTGAACCGTCATTTTGTCTCGCAGCGCGTCGATACGCGGATCGGCCGCCACGGCGTCGTTGTAGTCGTCGGCGGTGAGGCGGCCGAAGATCAGCGGAACGGCGACCATGTACTGGATGCAGTGGTCGCGATCGGCGTAATTGGCCAGCGGGCCTGTCTTGTCGATGATGCGGACGCCCGCTTCCTGGGTTTCGATGACGATCTTCTCGATCTCGTCGATACGGCCGGCAACCTGGCCGTGCAGCTGCATGGCGCATTCCACCGCCGTCTGGGCATGGAATTCGGCCGGGAAGCTGATCTTGAAGAGCACGTTCTCCATCACGTAGCTGCCGAAGGGACGCTCGAACTCGAACGCGTTGCCCTTGAAGGCCACGTCGTAATAGCCCCAGGTCTTGGCCGAAAGCGCCGACGGGTAGCCCACCACGTTCCGGTAAACGGCGTTGATGGCGTGGGTGACCGCGCGGCGGCAGGCGTCGCCGGCCGCCCAGCTCTTCCGCGGACCGGTGTTCGGGGCGTGGCGATAGGTGCGCAGGGCGCCGTTGTCGATCCAGCTGTGCGACACGGCCGTGGTGATCTCCTCCTTGCCGCCGCCGAGCATGGCCGTGGTCACGGCCGAGGAAGCGAGGCGGACGAGGATCACGTGGTCCTGGCCGACGCGGTTGAAGCTGTTCTTCAGCGCGTAGCAACCCTGGATTTCGTGGGCCTTGATGGCATAGGTCAGCACGTCGCGGACGGTCAGCGCCTTGCCGCCTTCCTTCACGGCCTTGCGGCTGAGGTAATCGGCCACGGCCAGGATCGAGCCGAGGTTGTCCGACGGATGGCCCCATTCGGCGGCCAGCCAGGTGTCGTTGAAATCGAGATAGCGGATCTGGGTGCCGATCGCGAAGGCGGCCTGTACCGGATCGAGCTCGTGCGAGGTGAACGGCACGCGCGCGCCGCCCGGCATCGTCGCGCCCGGAACCAAGGGTCCCAGGTGCTTCACGCAGTCGGGGAACTTCATCGCGAGGGCCGAACACGCCAGCGAATCGAGCAGCATATAGCGCGCGGTGTCATACGCTTCCGTCGACTCGATCTTGTAATCGGCGACGTAGTTGGCGATGTCGACCATCGGCTGGTCCGGATCCGGACGCGTGGCGGAACGGATGTCGTGTGCACTCATGGGGCTTTCTCGCGACGGGGAAAACCGCCATTTTAGCGTGTCGGCGCCATTCCGTCCTTGTGCACTGCGATGCGAACCGTGACAATGCGGCCTACTACAGCCCAAAGGGGAGTAGTTCCGGACGGCAATCCTCCGCCGTCCGTGCGCCGATCGTCATCACGGACGCCACATGCGTCCCGGTCGCCGCGCCGGTCCATCCCGGGAACGAGACTTTTGTGGCGACGACGGGGCGTGCGCTGCCCGTTGTCGCTGCATTTGTCCAGCGCATACGGGATACCGCACCATGGATTTTCTTACCGCCGAGTTCTTCTCGGGCCTTGCCGCGATCGTGCTTCTGGACCTGGTCCTGGCCGGCGACAATGCCATCGTCATCGCGCTTGCCGCGCGCAGACTGCCGCCTGCCCTGCAAAGGAAAGCCATTTTCTGGGGCACCTTCGGCGCTATCGCTTTGCGCATACTGCTTACCTTCGCCGTGATCTGGCTGTTGAAGCTGCCCGGACTGATGCTGGTCGGCGGCCTGCTGCTCCTGCCCATTGCGTGGAAGCTGTTGCGCAGCGACGAGCACGATCCGGACATCACGCCCGCCGCGGGCTTCTGGGCGGCGATCCGCACCATCGTCATCGCCGATGCCCTGATGGGCCTGGACAACGTACTTGCCATCGCCGGCGCGGCCAAAGGCCATATGGGGCTGGTGGTGCTGGGGCTGGCGATCAGCGTGCCGCTTGTCGTGTGGGGATCGACGCTGATCCTTAAACTGATCGAGCGCTTCCCCGTCGTCGTGTATATCGGCGCAGCCGCGATCGCATGGACCGCGGCCCGGATGATCGCGCACGACCACCTGATCGATCAGTGGTTCGACGCCCGCGTCTGGGCGCCATGGACACTGGATGCGCTGCTGGTCATCGGCATCTGCGGAGGCGGTTGGCTGATGTCGCGCCGCAAGGCCCCGGCAAACGAAGCCACCTGACGTAGCGCCTGCAGGAGCCCGCAAGCGGGCTCCTGCAAAATCAGAAGCGCACGCGCACGTACGCCGCCGGGCCGTTGAGTTTCATATCAAGGTCCAGGTCGTAGTTCTTCTTGTCCTGATGCAGCTTGACCTGCGTGTACGCGTACTCGGCGCCGAAGCCCACGTTCTTCCACGGGAACCACTCGACACCCAGCGCCGCATCCCAGATGTGGCCGTTGAGTTTGCCGCCACTCTTCTTCACACCCGATGCGTTGACGTACATGCGCCACTGATCGTTGAACGCATGGCGCCAGCCCAACTGCAGGTTCGGAGCCCATGCACTCGCGCTGGCGCTGGCACTGGCCGTCCCCGACTGGTTGAACTGATCGCCGACGTTGACGCTGGCCGTACCGCTGACTTTACCGCTGACCCTGTAGTAAGCCGCACCCAGCCCCACACCGAAGACATCGTTGCCGGTACCGAACCACCACTTGTACGCCGCGCTACCGAAGTTGAACTTGACGTTGGCCTTCACGCTTGCGCTGGCGTCGAATGGTTGGCCGAGGAACGTAATGTCCTCGTTGATCGATCTGCCGTGACTGCGATCGATCCGGTAGTAATCGAAGCTGAAGCCCTGATGCTCGCCGATCAGAAAGTCCAGACGCGCACGTGGCACCGTCTTGTGCTTATCGAACCCGAGGTCTTTCTCGAGATTGACGTCGCCCTTCGTCGTGCGATCGGGCGTTGCCGCTCCGAGGGTCGTATCGTTATTGGCGTAGTAACCGCCCAACCAGATACTGACGTTATCGAGTGCCGGCGACTGCGACTTCTTATCCTGTGCATGTGCGGCCGTAGCAATCATGGCCAGCGACAGAATCGTGAGGCTGGCCGTGGCCTTGCCCAGATGACGGATACGGCTTCGCATACTGCATTTCTCCCTGCATTCATGATGTTTTTGAAGAATTCTCCCTCCAAGGGCCTGGATACTAACGAGGCATCATGTGTTTGCTTCGTGCACGCAAAGAACCCATCGCGTGAAGACGCGACAGGTTCGTGCATCGCTTCGTTCGACGAGTAACGTCGAAGAATGTCTAGTAACTCATAGGCAAACGCACCGTCACGGTGGTGTCCGGCGTATCGCGCGTCACGCCGACACCAAGCGTCACGTTCAATGTCCGCTTGTCGCTGAATCGATACGAGCCACCGATGAGAAGCGAGCCCAGTACCGTGCGCGCGGATGCCGACAACGCCTGGCCATTCTGGGTCGTGCGACCGACGAAACTCTGGTCGTAACCGATGCTGATCGACGCCTTTTCGTTCAACGCCAGGCCCATGCCGACACTGACATCGGCGATGTCGCCCGCTTTCACATTCCCGAGGAATTGCTTGCCGGCAAGCAATACGGTGCGACTGACGTTGTTGCGCGTGAAGTTATGCAGATAGCTCAGATTGCCGAAGAACACGACCGGGTCCGACGGATACAGCCATGTCACGCCCGCCTGTGCGGAATAAAACCCCGTGCCGGTCGGCAGCTCCAGCGGCAAGCCCGTACCCGTCGCATTCTGCACGCAGCGGGTAACGCAGTCGGTGGTGACTTCGAAGGGGTCTTTGCCCGTGCGCGACTTCACGCGGAACCAGCCGACGTAGTACGGCGAATCGGGACCGCCCTTATTGATCTGGTAGCGCGCCGTCGCTTCGATATCGCCCAGACCTTTTCCGCTGGACGAGAACAGATTGTCCTGCGCGGCACCGGTGAATATTTCGCGACTGATCGTATCCGTATGGCTGTCCACGTACGGCACGCGTACTTCGAGCTCCAGGCGATTCGTCAGACCATAACGGAATGCCATCGCGCCGGTCTGCGTCGTGGTTTTCACCTGGCGCACATCGATCAGGCCGATCAGGATCGCGGGAATAACGGTGTAGCCGACAAGCGCGACACGATCGCTCGACGAATAGCCGAACTGATACGAAGGCTCGATGATCACCTTGCCCTTGGGCGTGAGCACGCCGGGCTGATCGAAGATCGGTGCGACCTCCGGCGGCCTGTCGGCCTGCTCCGGGGGTTTGCCGACAGGACGGGTCGATTGCGCAACCGTTGTCGTCGCGTCCTGCGGCGCGGACGGCGCCGCTCCGCCCTGCTGTCCGGATGCGGCAAGCGAGCCGCCGCGACTTGCGTCCAGCGAGTCGAGTCCGACCGCCTTGCGCAGATCGCTGAACTCCGCTTCCTGTCGCGCCAGCGCGCGCTTCATTTCCTCCAGTTCGGCGGATTGTTCCGCCACGCGGCTACGCATGGCGTCGAGCTTCTGCGACTGCGCCGCGACGCGGTCGCGCAAAGCCGGGTCGACCGGTGCGTCCGTAGCCCAGGCTGCTCCGATACACATCGGAAGACAGGCCAGAGCAAACGTACCGAGCGCTATCGTTGCGTGCGGATACCTGCCGGTCCGGTGCATACGTCAGTTTCCCCTGAAGCGAACGATTGCGTCCTGCAGACTGCTCTGGAATTGCATGCCGCTGAGCAACTGCACGCTGTTGACCGACGCGTCGATCGTGGTTGTGGCCTGGATGGCCTGGTTGTCGAGCGTGTTCTGCACGACGAAAGCGGGTACGTTGAGCGACTGCGCGGTCAGCGCAGGGAGTGTCGTCGTCGGAATCGTCAGACTCGCGGGCGTCGGCGCTGCGGCAGCCGAATGACTCGCAGGCGCGACACTCGCCGCGGTCTGCGCAGCCGATGCCACCGCAGAGGCTGCTTGCGTCACCGCCGTGGTCGCGGCGGCGGCCGACTGCGCCGCGGACGCGTTATTCGCGGCCGGCGTAAGCGCGGCATTGACGCTGTTACCGCTGCCGTTGGCGATCACGATCGGACCGAAAGCCTGCGAAAGCGCCTTTGCCTCATCCGTGGTTATCTTCGATATGTCGGGAATGCTTACGCTATTCCTGACCTGGGTCATGCCGTTGACGATGACCGTGCGTTCGAGTCCGAACGAGACTTTGAGTCCGTCGCCAAGATCGAAACCACCGCGTTCGCTTTCGAGGCGTGCGTCCGAAACGGGAGTCCAGTCGTCCGCATGCGCATGCGGTGCAAGCGCGTATGCGCCACAGCCGGCGACAAAGAGAAGTGAGGTGCGCTGAAGATTCATATGTCACCAGGTCCGCGCTTGGGCATGACGATCGGAGCCAGTCCGTTGCGTTCGATGCCATCGCTGAGTGGCGCGGCCGGCGCGACCGCCCAGTCCCGGGGACTGTTGAAGATCGCGCGCTCGCGCTCGTTATGAATGACGAAGACGAGGCGGCTCTTCCACATAGCTTCGAACCGTCCGCGCGACATCGAATGCGTACCGGTAGCGGGGTCGCCGACCAGCACGCGCCCGCCTTTCATGCCCTTCACCACGACGAAGTGGTGATAGCCGCGTTCGTCGATCAGTACGATCGCGGGAAGACCCTGCTCGCCCAGTTTGTCCAGCGGCAGCTCGAAGCCATCGGCCTCGAAGCCGCGCGACGCGAGGAAGCGCTTGATATCGAGCAGCGAAAAGCCTTCTTTGGCGATCTTGGCGCGGTCTCCATGCGCGTACATGACATCGAATGCCGACTGTTCGTCGACGGGATCGCCGTACTGATAAGTGAGAAGGGTCGCGACGGCTGCCGAACCGCAACTGAAGTCGTACTTCTGCCGGATCGTATTCCTGAAGCGCGCCTCCTTCAGGCTGGTCACGCGCAGGTGGTACGACGTGCCCTGGCTGCTCTGCACTTCCACATTCGCGGTCTGCGCAGCCGGCGCGGCGACGAAAAGTGCAAGCAGGAGCAGGCCGGATCGCATTACGGTATGAGCCGTACGTTGACGATGGTCGCGTTCTGGATAAGTACGTTGTTACCGGTGTTCTGGATCACGGTCGGCAAGCCGGCCGCACCCTGGAAGGAATTCGAATCGATGGCGTTCATGCCCGTGGAGACATGACTGGTCTGCGTATTGCTGACCGTGCCATCGATGGTCATGCCGTTGGTGGTGGTATCCGTTCCGCCGGACATCTCGCCGAGCGCACTGCTCGATACGGGTGGCCCCAGGCCCGGCGCATCGTCGGCGGAAGGCGGCGGCGTGGCCTGTGCGACTCCACATGCAAGCACCATCAGACCGACAGCGACCGTCGCGGCGCGATGCCGCGAAACGAAGAACGTGAACATGGCTTTCTCCCGGCGGATGGACGAAGGCCTGCGGAACGATGATTCGTTCCGCAGGCTTCGCTGCTACATCAGTGACCGACGTTCAGATTTGCCTGCACGTTCACGCTTTGCTGCACGAGAGAAGCAGCGCCGCTGTTCTGTGCGATTACGAGTACACCCGCCGCCGCGGAGCCGGCACCTTCCATGTGGTTGGACATGTCAAAACTGCCCGCGTTGACGGAGTTCGAACCACCCGCACCGCCCGCGCCGCCGGATGCACCGCTACCGTTGCCGCCCGTTCCGGCACCGCCGCTGCCACCGGATGCACCCGATCCTGCCGAAGCAGTCGAGGAACCGCTGGAACCGCCCGCACCCATGCCAGCGCCGCCGGCAGCGGACGCCGCGCCCGATGTGCTCGCGCCGCCGGTGCTGGCGCTTGCGCCGCCCGTGGCCGAACCGGTATTGCCGTTGCGGCCGCGTACGCGTGCCAGACCGCCGTCGCCATAGCCATCGCCGCCAGCCGCCGCGCTACCGGCACCCGCATCGCCGCCGGAACCGTTGCCGGAGCCGCCCGCGCCGGAGCGCGAATGAGCGTTGCCGCCATTGCCGCCGCTACCGCCGTTACCGGCGTAGCCGTCGCCGCCATAGCCATCGCCGCCATATCCGCCGTGGCCACCGGCGGCGCTACCCGTATTGGTGGCGATATTGCCGTTGCCCATGGTCGTGATGCCGCTCACGGTGCCGCTGAGGTTGCTTTCGGCAATCGCGTTGCTGGTGTTGAACGAATTGGAAAGGGAGGCGCTTGCGGTACCGCCATTATTGGCCGAAGCACTGCCCTGGCCGTTGGCATAAGCGTCGCCGCTGTTGCCACGCATGTTGCCGTTGTTCTGGTTGGAGTAATTATCGGCCGATGAGCTTTGTGTAACTGTCGAATGACGCGATGCCGTTGGGCCGGCACCTCCGGTAATCGTATCGTCGGCCATCGCCGGGAGGGCGAAACCGATGCCGATGCAAATCGCGGTAGCGAGCAGAGTCTTGCGCATAACAATCTCCTGGGAAGCGACGCGGAACCCCTGTTTTCTCGGGAAAGTGAACGTCCTGCCAACGCTCGTTAAGCACAGAATTGGAGCAATAACCGTGCCTCTGCGACGGCGGGAGGCAAAACGTCAGCCAGAGGCGGCCTGTAGCGCGATTCGGGGCGATTTACGGATAGGCCAGCGAATACGAAGCGTTTCACCGCTGCTACACCTTGCCCTCACCAGCCCGTCGCGACACCCCCGGAAGCGCCGCCGCACAACGGTTTGAGTGAAATCGCCGTCGCCTGTCTCATCCGCGTTACACGCTGCACCCCTTGCCTGCGACGAGGCTTGCGCGCATTCTTCGAACGATCGTTTGAACCCGGATACCAACGTGCCCTATTCCCACCTGCTCGCCCCGCTCGACCTGGGCTTCACGACCCTGCGCAACCGCGTGCTGATGGGCTCGATGCATACCGGGCTGGAAGACAAGGCGAAGGATTACGACAAGCTCGCCGCTTTCTTCGCCGAGCGAGCGCGGGGCGGGGTCGGGCTCATCGTCACGGGCGGTATGGCTCCGAACATCGAGGGCTGGCTGAAACCGTTCTCCGGAACGATGTCGATGCCCTGGCACGTGGCACGGCACCGCAAGGTGACGCAGGCCGTGCACGACGAGGGCGGAAAGATCTGCATGCAGATCCTGCATGCGGGCCGCTATGCCTACCAGCCGCTATCGGTGGCGCCGTCGAAGATCAAATCGCCCATCAGTCCATTCACGCCACGCGCGCTTTCCACGCGGGGCGTCGAACGCAGCATCGACGCCTTCGTGCGCAGCGCGAAGCTCGCACGCGACGCCGGCTACGACGGCGTCGAAGTGATGGGTTCGGAAGGCTATCTGATCAACCAGTTCCTTACTGGCCGCACCAACCGGCGTACCGATCGCTGGGGTGGCAGCACCGAAAACCGCATGCGCTTTCCCATCGAAATCGTACGCCGCATGCGCGAGGCCGTCGGCAAGGACTTCATCATCATTTATCGCCTGTCGATGCTCGACCTCGTCGACAACGGCCAGCCATGGGACGACATCGTCACGCTGGCCCGTGCCATCGAAGCGGCCGGCGCCACCATTATCAATACCGGCATCGGCTGGCACGAAGCGCGCGTTCCGACCATCGTCACCAGCGTGCCTCGCGGTGCGTTCACGTGGGTCACGCGACGTCTCAAAGGCGAGGTCGGTATCCCGCTGGTCACGACCAACCGTATCAATATGCCCGACGTGGCCGAGCGCATCCTCGCCGCCGGCGATGCGGACATGGTGTCGATGGCCCGTCCCCTGCTCGCCGATCCGGAATGGGTCAACAAGGCCAGCGCGAATCGCAGCCAGACGATCAACACCTGCATCGCCTGCAACCAGGCCTGCCTGGATCATGTCTTCGCCAGCCGTCGCGCGTCGTGTCTCGTGAATCCCCGCGCGTGCCATGAAACCGAACTGGTGATCCGTCCGGCCACCGAGCGCAAGCGCTACGCCGTGATTGGCGCGGGTCCGGCTGGACTGGCCTGCGCGACGACACTGGCCGAGCGCGGCCATGCCGTCACGCTGATCGACCGCGCGGCGCAGATCGGTGGTCAGTTCAACATGGCCAAGCGCATTCCGGGCAAGGAAGAATTCCACGAGACGCTACGCTACTTCGGCGAGCGCCTGAAGGACACCGGCGTTACCGTGAAGCTCGGCACCCACGCGGTGCCTGACGAACTGAAGGACTTCGATGGCGTCGTGCTTGCCAGCGGCGTGCTACCACGCGGACTGGACGTACCCGGGCACGACCATCCGAAAGTGCTCAGCTATCTCGACGTCCTTCTGCACGACCGTGCGGTCGGCAAGCGCGTCGCCATCATCGGCGCTGGCGGCATCGGCTTCGACACCGCCGAATTCCTGACCGAACACGCGCCCTCTCCCACTACCGATATAGCCCGTTGGACGAAGGAATGGGGTGTCGACATGACCATGGCGACGCCGGGCGGCCTGATGCCTGCGCAGCCTGAAGCCCCCGCGCGCGAAGTATGGCTGCTCCAGCGCAGCGAAGGGCGGCCCGGGGCGCGACTGAACAAGACATCCGGCTGGGTGCATCGCGCCACGCTGAAGAACAAGAAGGTGCGGATGCTTGGCGGCGTCACCTATGAACGCATCGACGACGATGGTCTGCATGTAACCGTCGATGGGCAGGCGCAGGTTCTGGACGTCGACAACGTCATCGTCTGCGCGGGGCAGGAGCCTAATCGCGAACTGCAATCGGCGCTGGAAGCGCTGGGTATTCCCGTGCACCTGATCGGCGGCGCGGACGTGGCGGCGGAGCTGGATGCCAAGCGGGCGATCGATACGGCGACGCGGTTGGCGGCGAGGCTCTGACCCTCACCATGCTCCTCGGTAAAAGGTTCGGCAGCACGAATACTGTGGGAGCGCGCCTGCGCGCGAAAGCCAACAGGGCGAGGAAGCTGGATACTCACATCCGCAAGCCCAATCTACTGGCTGCGAATACCGCGTACGGCATCGTCGCTCCATAGGCTTTCGCGCGCAGGCGCGCTCCCACAGAAAGCTGAAGAAAAAACCTCAGAGCCGCGCGAGCACGATAGCCGCGCGGCTCTTCAATCAACGCTTCTCGATCGGCACGTACGCCTGATCTTCCGGCCCCGTGTAGTTCGCGCTCGGGCGGATGATCTTGCCGTCCTGGCGCTGCTCGATGACGTGGGCGCTCCAGCCCGACGTGCGCGCGATGACGAACAGCGGTGTGAACATCGCCGTCGGCACGCCCATCATGTGGTACGCCGATGCCGAGTACCAGTCGAGGTTCGGGAACATCTTCTTCAGGTCCCACATCAGCTTCTCGATGCGCTCGGACACTTCGAACAGGCGCGGATTGCCACCTTCCGTGCAGAGCTTGCGCGAGATTTCCTTGATGATCTCGTTGCGCGGATCGGAAACCGTATAGACCGGATGGCCGAAGCCGATGATGATTTCCTTACGCTCGACGCGAGCGCGGATATCGGCGTCCGCTTCGTTCGCATCGCGATAGCGCGCGATGATTTCCATCGCCACTTCGTTCGCGCCGCCATGTTTCGGACCGCGCAGGGCACCGACGGCGCCGGTGATGGCCGAATAAATATCCGAACCGGTACCGGCGATGACGCGCGCGGCGAACGTGCTGGCGTTGAATTCATGCTCCGCGTACAGCACCAGCGAACGATCGAGAGCGTGGGCGTGCAGCTCGCTGGGCTTGCGGCCGTGCAGCACATGCAGGAAATGCCCGGCGATCGACTCGTCGTCCGTTTCGGTTTCGACGCGCTTGCCGTTGTGGCTGAAGTGATACCAGTACAGCAGCATCGAACCAAAGCTCGCCATCAGGCGATCGGCGATGTCGCGCGCGCCGGTAATGTTGTGATCGTCCTTTTCGGGAAGCACGGTGCCGAGCACCGAGGCACCCGTACGCATGACGTCCATCGGATGCGTGGCGGCGGGCAGGAGTTCGAGCGCGCTCTTCACCGGTGCGGGCAAGCCGCGCAGGCGCTTCAGCTTGGCGCGGTACGCATTCAGTTCGACCCAGTTCGGCAGCACGCCGTGCACGAGCAGGTAAGCGACTTCCTCGAAGCAGCCCTTGGCCGCGAGATCGTGGATGTCGTAACCGCGGTAATGCAGATCGTTGCCGCTGCGGCCCACCGTGCAAAGCGCGGTATTGCCCGCCGCGACGCCGGAAAGGGCGACGGACTTCTTCGCCTTGGGCAGCGTGGTTGTATCGCTCATCTTGGGAATCTCCTTGACGCGTGATCTTTACTTGCGGGAAGCGTTCAGGCCTTCTTCGAGAACAACTCGTCGAGGCGACGCTCGTATTCGTGGTAACCGATGCGGTCATACAGTTCCTCGCGCGTCTGCATCGTATCGATGACGTTGCGCTGGTGACCGTCGCGACGGATGGCCGTGTAGACGTTCTCCGCGGCCTTGTTCATGGCGCGAAAAGCCGATAGCGGATAAAGCACAATGCCGACGCCGGCACTGGCCAGTTCGTCGACGCTGAACAGCGGCGTCTGGCCGAATTCGGTGATGTTGGCGAGTACGGGGACCTTCACCGCATCGACGAAGCGACGATAGGTTTCCAGGTCGTATGCCGCTTCGGCGAAGATCCCGTCCGCACCCGCTTCGACGCACGCGATGGCGCGTTCGATGGCGGCGTCGACACCCTGCGCCGCGATGGCATCGGTACGCGCGATAAGGAAAAAGTCCGCGTCGGTCTTCGCATCGGCCGCGGCCTTGACCCGATCGGCCATTTCTTCCGTCGTGACGATTTCCTTGCCCGGACGATGACCGCAGCGCTTCGCGCCGACCTGGTCCTCGATGTGGCACGCGGCCGCGCCGAACTTGATCAGACTCTTCACCGTGCGCGCGATGTTGAACGCGCTGGGACCGAAACCGGTATCGATGTCGACCATCAGCGGCAGGTCGCAGACATCGGTGATGCGGCGCACGTCGGTAAGCACGTCGTCGAGCGTATTGATGCCCAGGTCGGGAAGGCCGAGCGAACCGGCCGCCACGCCACCGCCGGAGAGATAAATAGCCCGATAGCCCGCACGCTTCGCGAGCAGCGCATGGTTCGCATTGATCGCGCCGATGACCTGAAGCGGATGTTCCGCCGCAAGCGCCGCCCGGAACCGCGCACCCGGAGATGCAAGCTGTGCCATGAAAGACTCCGCGTAAAAGCGGGCATTTTAGCGCAGTAGCCAACCATCCCACTCGCTGCGCCGCGTCATGCGGCAACCACACGTGACGGATGCGTGAACGCCCACTACAGTCGAACCATGAAGAATAACAATCACTTGGCTACGAAAATTCTCATTGGCCTGGCCGTCGGCATTGTGGCCGCCGTCGCTACCCTGATCGCCGGAGCATGGTGGCCAGACGTACTCACGGTGATGCGCCGCGTGTCCACGGCGGTATTCGACCCGGTCGGACAGGTGTTCCTGCGCATGCTGTTCTTCGTGGTGATCCCGCTGGTGTTCACCTCGCTGGCGTCGGGCGTGGCGCAGCTCGGCCGCCTGGATCGCCTTGGACCGCTGGCCGGCCGGACCTTCCTGCTCTTCTTCCTCAATATGGCGATCGCGACGGCCATCGGCCTGGTCGCGATGAATACGATCCAGCCGGGCCATCATCTCGACCCGGAAGCAAAAGCCCAGCTGATGACCGAGTTCGGCGGCAATGCCGACAAGGCCATCGCGCGCGAACAGGCTCAGCCAACGCCCGGGCTCGGCATGCTGGTCGACATGTTCATGCCGAAAAACCTGTTCGGCGCCTTCGTCGGCTTCAGCCGCGATTCGCTGGGCGAGGTGCTTCCGCTGATCCTGTTCGCCATTCTGGTCGGCGCCGCGGGAACGCAGCTCGGCGAAGAACGTCGCGCGAAACTGCTTGGCGGCCTGGACATGGTGACCGAGATCATGACCCGGATCGTCGGGTTCGCCTTGCGGATCGCGCCGTACGCCGTTCCCGCGATGATCTACAGCGTCATCGTGAAGGTGGGCATCGACGTACTCATCGCGCTTGCGGTCTTCGTCGCGGTCGTGGGCGTCTGCCTGATGCTGCACCTGTTCGGCACGATGTCGCTGTGGCTGCGATTCCTCGCGCGCCGCAATCCGCTGACCTTCTTCCGGCAGATCCGGCCCGTGCTGATCACGGCCTTCTCCACCAGTTCCAGCAGCGCCTCGCTGCCCGCTTCGCTGCAATCGGCCAACGAAGAGCTGAAGCTTTCGCCAAGCACTTCCGGGTTCGTCCTGCCGCTTGGCGCCACGATGAACATGAGCGGCACCGCGCTGTACGAAGGCTGCGTCGTCCTCTTCGTCGCGCAGGCCTTCGGCGTCGATCTCTCGCTTACCCAGCAATGCATGCTGATGTTTCTTTCCGTACTCAGCGCCGTCGCTGTCGCGGGTATTCCGGGAGGATCGCTGCCGTTGATCGCCGGGCTGCTGGTTACTTTCGGCGTGCCGCCGGGCGGTATCGCGATCATTTTCGGTGCCGATCGCATCCTCGACATGTTGCGTACCACGACGAACGTGGGCAGCGATATGGTGACGGCGACGGTGGTGGATGCGCAGGTGCGGAGGGGCTGACCTTCCGCGATATCGCGAAAACCTGCCGCACCGCTGCGGATTCCGGCGTGCGCCGGAATGACGAAGGGGGCGGGATCAACATCGCGGGTTTCATTTACCTCTTCGTCATTCCGGCGCACGCCGGAATCCGCAGCGACCACGTATGACTGGCGACAGCCTACGACGCTGAAGCCCCACAATGTGGTCCACGCGCAATCACCGCGCGAATCTCTTCCAGCGCATTCGGATCGTCCAGCGTCGACAGATCGCCGGGATCGGTGTTTTGCATCAAAGCCTGCAACGAACGCCGCAGCAATTTCCCCGAGCGCGTCTTCGGCAAGGCATTCACGACATACACGCAACCCGGCCGCGCAACGCCACCCAGCAATTCGACGACGCGCCGCTGCATCGCCAGCGCCACGTCGCGTGGATCGTCCGTCACGCCCTGCTTCAGTGTCGCGAAAACAGCCGGCACCTGGCCCTTGAGCTCGTCGTGGATACCGACCACCGCGACTTCCGCCACGGCGCCCAGCGTAGCGACGGATTCCTCGATCTCGCGCGTGCCCAGCCGATGGCCAGCCACGTTGATGACATCGTCGGTACGACCAAGAATGAAGGTGTAACCATCGGTATCGCGCACGGCCCAATCCAGCGAGCTGTAAAGAAGCTCCCTGAAGTGCCCGAAGTAACTGCGCACGTATCGCTCGTCGTCTCGCCAGATCGTCGTCAGGCAACCCGGCGGCAACGGCGGCTCGATCACCAGCACGCCTTTCTCGTTGGGCGCCACATCGGCACCCGACTGCTCGTCGATGATGCGCATGCGGTAACCCAGATTGGGAAACCCCGGCGAACCGAACTTCACCGGTTTCAGTTCGAGCCCCGGCAGCAGCGTAATGGCCGGCCAGCCGGTTTCCGTCTGCCAGTAATTGTCGATGACCGACTTGCCGATGCCGCTGCTGATCCAGGTTGCCGTCGGCTCGTCCAGCGGCTCGCCGGCGAGGAACAGCCAGCGCAGAGCCGACAGGTCGTATTTCTTCAGCCACGATGGGTCCTGCTTTTTCAGCACGCGGATACCCGTCGGCGACGAGAACATCGTGCGCACGCCGTAGCGCTCGCACAATCGCCACCAGATGCCGGGGTCGGGACCCGTAGGCAATCCTTCGTAAAGTAGCGACGTAGCGCCACCGATCAACGGTCCGTAGACGTTGTACGAATGACCCACCGCCCAGCCCACGTCCGAGGTCGAGAACATCACCTGCCCCGGCGCGACATCGAAAATCGTCGTCATCGACAACGCCAGCGCGACCGCATAACCACCGACATCGCGCTGGACACCCTTCGGCTTTCCGGTCGTGCCCGACGTGTAAAGCAGATAACTGGGCTCGTTCGATTCGAGCCACTCCACCGGCACACTCGCATCTTCATGCGCCACGCGACGTTCGGCATAGTCGACGTCACGCCCAGGGACCAGCGTCATATCCGGATCGAGGTCGCGGCGAACGATCAGCACGTGCGGCGGCGGCGACTTCGCCTCGCGCAAGGCCAGATCGACCAGCGGCTTGTACGGGATGATCTTGCCGCCACGCATGCCGGCATCCGCGCAGATCAGCAGCTTCGGCTCCGCATCGTCGATGCGCAGGGCCAGATTGTGCGCGGCGAATCCGCCGAAGACGACCGAATGGATCGCGCCGATACGGGCGCAGGCAAGCATCGCGAACACCGCCTCCGCCATGTTCGGCATATAGATAACGACGCGATCGCCCTTCACGACATCCAGTTCGCCAAGCACCGCGGCGAACGTGTTCACTTCGCGATAGAGCTCGGTGTAAGTAATCTCGCGGGTGATGTTGGTCTCGGTAGAGATCGCGACCAACGCGAGCTGATCGGGACGCGTCGCAAGATGCCGGTCGACGGCGTTGTAACAGAGATTCGTCGTTCCGCCGACGAACCAGCGCCGGAACGGCGGATGCGACTGATCCAGGATGCGCTCGGGCGGCGTATGCCAGTGGATAAGCGCCGCCTGCTCTCTCCAGAACGCCTCCGGCTCGTCGATGGAGCGCCGGTAGGTTTCGTCGTAGCCCATGCTCACGCCTCCTCTGCGTCTTTACCGAAGCCTACACAGGCGAGGAGCAATACGCCTGTCGACCAAGGTCGAAGGTTGTTGCGATGGTGCTGCTACAGAGAACCTGGCTGGAGCACCCATAGTCGATGTCCCCCGCCACCTCGTGGCAACATGCCGGATCGTGCCAGACAACCAGGACCCGCATGCAGACCGACGCCGAATGGATCAGTACCCACGCTTTGTCCCTATGGGCGCTGCTGCTGGCGATCGCGCTGCTCGGCGCGGACCTGCTGTGGCGCCGCGCGGTCAAGCGCCGCGAGGGCATCGACCCGTCGGCACGCGCGATCCTGCGACCGGTAACGGCCATCGCCGTCGTCATGGCCGCGGTCCTCGTCTCCACCGCGATAGCGCTGGCGGTACGGCGCGAGGCGGGGCTGACCGTATTCGACGCCTTCCTCGCCGGCGACCTCCGCGACAACATGCCGCCGGGCGTACTTCGTATCGTCGCCATGCTGACCCACGTAGGCGACCCGATCGTGGTAGCCGTGGAATCCGCGCTGGTCTTCGTCTTCCTGCTTATTCGCCGCTACTGGTATCTGGCCACGGCGTGGATCGTCGCGCTGGTCGGTACGGGCCTCATCAACCAGCTATTGAAGAATATCTTCCAGCGCGAGAGGCCCTTGCACGACCACGGTTTCGTCGTCGAACACAGTTTCAGCTTTCCCAGCGGCCATGCCTCCGGCTCGATGGTGTTCTTCGGCATGCTCGCTTACGTACTGTTGGTGCTGACGCCACCTCGCCTGCACCGCGTCGTGGTCGTCATCGCGACCGCCTTCATTACCGTCATCGGTATCAGTCGCATCCTGCTGCAAGTGCACTACTTCAGCGACGTGCTGGCCGGCTATGCCACCGGACTGGCGTGGCTGACGCTATGCGTCGGCAGCGCGGAATACCTGCGCATTCGCCGCATGACGCCTCACCCGGTCCGGTAATAGTCCGCTTCGCGATAGCTCCGCGCATAAAGCCCGAAAACCAATGCTGCCAGCGCCGCGAAAGCCGCGAAGAAAAACATCTGGAACGCCGTGCTTCCGATACCCGTGCTCGCGATATAACCGAGTACGGACTCGTTCCTTACTCCGGCATTGGCCAGCAGTACCCAGAGGTTGCCCACCGTCACGCTGAGCGTCCAGAAGCTCATCAACGTACCCTTCATCGACGCGGGCGCCTGGCTGTATGCGAACTCCAGTCCCGTTGCCGACACCAGCACCTCGCCGAACGTCAGCAGTACATAAGGCAATAGCTGCCAGACGATCGATACGGGATCGCCGCCGTCGATCGCCAGCTGGATCGCTCCCACCGCCACCCACGCCAGCGAGGCGAAAGCGATACCCGCCGTCATGCGACGTAGCGCCGTCGGTTCATAACCGAAACGACGCAGCAGCGGAAACAGCACGAGGTTATTGAACGGGATCAGCAGCAGTACCAGCGCCGGATTGATCGCCTGCATCTGTGCGGGATGCAACCAGCCCGGCGCATCCATCTCGCCCGCCTGCACGATCCACGTCGATGCCTTCTGGTCGAACAGCGACCAGAACGGCGTAACGAGCGCGAACACCAGCAGCACGCGCAACACGACGCGCACGCCTTCGATGGCTTCGTCAGGATGCGAGCCGCGTGCCCGCTCCAGCTGAAGGCGCGCCCCACCGCCAACGCCAGCGAGAATCGCGACAAACGCCAGACATAGCGCGGGAACCAGCCCCAGTACCGGAACCAGTGCGAACGAAAGCACGGCAAGCGCGACACCGGCCGCCGCAATCGCCAACCCTGGCCTGCCCTTGCCGTCGGCCCGCGCGAACAACGCCGTTCGCACGACGTTGGCGAAGCCGTCCGGATCGTTGCGTACAGGCGGCAGCATCACGTACTGCTTGCGGCCCAGCCAGAAAACGACCGTCGCCACGAACATCAGCAGCCCCGGAATGCCGAACGCCACCGCCGCCCCGTAGTGACGCAGGAACAAGGGCATCAACAACGACGCGAAGAACGAGCCGACGTTGATGATCCAGTAGAACGCGTCGAACACGATCTTCGCCAGATGACGATTGCTGGCGTCGAACTGGTCGCCAACGAACGACGCCACGCAGGGCTTGATGCCACCCGACCCCAGCGCGATCAGCGCCAGTCCCGTATAGAAACCCGGCACACTGTGCTCGAACAACGCCAGGCAGGCGTGGCCGACGCAATAGATCAGACTGAGCCAGAGAACGGTCCGGTACTTGCCGAGCCAGCGATCGGCCAGCCAACCGCCCAGCAGCGGAAAAAAGTACACGCCGATCACGAAGGTGTGAAAGATGTCCTTTGCCGCGCCAGGACGGTCGGCTTCCGGCAGGTACATAAGCAGCGACGTGATCAGGAACGGGGTCAGGATGTTGCGCATCCCGTAGAAGCTGAAGCGTTCGCAGCCTTCGTTGCCGATGATGTAGGAAATCTGCCGGGGCATGCGCCCGGCGGGCGCGGTGGCGTCCATCGCGTTCAAGAGTTCTTCGCTCCTCGTACTTCGATCGGGTCGATCGTAAACGATTCCGTCAGACCGGACGCGCTACGCTACGTCTCTCGCGATATCCATGGAGCCATCATGACCCCCATCGCCACTGGCCTCATCGGCTATGGAACGGCCGGCGCCGTCTTCCACGCGCCCCTCATCGCTGCCGCCATCGGGCTGCGCCTCGCGGGCATCGCGAGCAGCCGTACCGATCAGATCGCCGCGGAATTTCCCGAGTCGCGCATCTTCGCGAGACCTCAGGACCTCATCGCCGATCCCGACATCGGACTGGTAGTCATCGCCACGCCGAACGACACGCATGCCTCGCTGGCCCGCGAAGCGCTGGAGGCCGGAAAGCACGTCGTGGTCGACAAACCTTTCACTCTCGATGCCGCCGAAGCCGACGCGCTGATCGCGCTGGCGGAACGCAAGGGGTGCACCTTGTCGGTGTTCCAGAACCGTCGCTGGGACAACGATTTCCTGACCGTGCGGCGATTGGTCGAAGACGGCCGGTTGGGCGAAGTCGTTTACTACGAAGCGCACTTCGACCGCTTTCGTCCCGAGATCAAACACGGCTGGCGCGAGACTCCCGCCGCAGGCTCCGGATTGCTCTACGACCTTGGCGCGCATCTCATCGACCAGGCATTGCAACTGTTCGGCCTGCCCGACGATGTCACCGCGGATGTGCAGCGCCAGCGAGCCGCCGCGCAGACCGACGACTACTTCCATATCGTGCTGCGTTACGGCCATCGACGCGCGGTGCTGCACGCATCCACACTGGTCCGCGAACCCGGTCCCCGCTTTCTGGTGCACGGCGACGGTGGCAGCTTCAGCAAATACGGCATCGACGGCCAGGAAGCGGCATTGCGCGAAGGACGCCGCCCCGGTGGCGACCAATGGGGCCTCGACGACCCGGCGCAGTTCGGCCAGTTCACCGACATCGACGGCACCCGCCAGACCATCGACACCCTGCCCGGCCGCTACACGGCGTTCTACGACGGCGTGGCAAAAGCGTTGCACGAAGGCATTCCGCCACCGGTGCTGGCGCGCGAGGCACGCGATGTGATCCGGGTGATCGAAGCGGCGCAGGCAAGCTCACACGAAGGCAGGACGATGCGGCTCGTGTAGCTTGTCAGGGCATGGTGTAACTGCCCTTGTCCAACACGACTCCCGCTTTGTCGAGATCGACACTCCATGCCTCCTCATAGAACGCGAGTTTGTTTTCGAACCATAGCCGTTCGACACATGGCGACTGGCACTGACGATTGTCGTACTTGGTAAAGGGATGATCGTCGGTCTCGCGAACGAAACGGGCGCCGAACAACCGGATAACCGTATCTTTGGAATCGCCGACCTGCAGACGCTCGTAAGCGCGGTTTCCGGTAATCGATGTGTAGGTGCACGAGCTTACGTAGACAACCGGCAGCATCAAGAGCACCCAGCCGATTCTATGGACTCGCATCACGAACCCATTCCCGAGCGCTGCAAACTGCCTCAAACGTGATCACCCTGGATCCTTGCGACGGTGAAGTTATAACGCAGTTCCCGCAACCCTCACCGTCGCTCCTGCGCAGGCAGGAGCCCAGTGCGATGCGGTGAGTTTTAGCGAACACGCTCCGATCATGCTTTCCAGACGGTATCGCGAGCCCCACCGCCTGAACGGTCAGGCATCCCCCGTCGCCACACCCCGCGCCCGATCGCTGACCCACCCGCTCCACGAAGGCGCGAACAACCGCGACCCCGTCAGTCCGGCGTATTCCATCGCCAGCAGGTTATGGCAGGCGGTGACGCCCGACCCGCACATGTGCACGACTTCGTCGGGCGCATGCGGACCGATGATCTGCCCGAACACCTCGCGCAATTCCCCGGGCGAACGGAAGCGCCCGCTGGTTTCGAGATTTTCGGAGAACGGCCGGTTGCGCGCGCCGGGTACGTGACCGGCGACGGGATCGAGCGGCTCGACGTCGCCGCGAAAACGTGGCGCGGCACGGGCGTCGAGCAGCAGCATGCGGCCCGATGCAACGCCTTCGGTGAGTTCGTCGACCGGCACGGTTTGCGCGGGATCGAAAACGACATGGACCGCGGTCGACGAATGCGCCGGGACGTCGTTCGATACGGGAAGGCCTTCCGCCAGCCACGCGGGATAACCGCCATCCAGCACGGCGACGTTATCGATACCGGCCAGTCGTGCCAGCCACCAGAAGCGTGCGGCGGCCAGCGCGCCGCCGGATGCATCGTAAGCGACGACCTGAAGGTCCGGACGCCAGCCCGCGCGGGAAAGCAGCGCGGCGAAAACTTCCGGCTCGGGCAGAGGATGGCGACCGCGCCCCGCCGGTGGCGTCGCCAGATCGGCAAGATCGGTGTCGAGATCGGCGCGCACGGCTCCCGCGATGTGTCCCTCGGCGAAATCGCGCGCCGCCTTGCCCGGATCGACAAGATCGAAACGGCAATCGACAAACAGGACGGCGCTGGGCGGCAGCGCCGCAGCGGCTTTCGGATCGATGACGGTGCGCACGACATTCATGGATGACCCATCCTTCGAACGAGATTCTGGACGATGGCGGCGGTAGCGCCCCAGATACGGTAGCCCGTGTGCAGGAACTCGACCATGTCGCGCCGATGCCCACGGTACTCCATGGTGTAACGGCGCATGTTCGCCGGATCGAGGAAGAACGCCAGCGGCACTTCGAACACTTCCGCCACTTCGCCCGGATCGGGCTTCAGTTTCGCGGCGGCGTCCACGCGCGCCACGACAGGCGTGACGCAGAAGCCGCTGATCGTTTCGAACGACTCCAGGAATCCAAGCGGCGTGACGGCGTCGGCTTCGAGACCGATTTCCTCGTGGCTTTCGCGCAATGCCGTAGCGATGACGTCCTTATCGGAAGGTTCGACGCGACCGCCGGGAAAAGCCACCTGCCCCGCATGCTGCTGCAAGGTATCCGTGCGGACCGTCAGGAGTACGTTCTGCTGGCGATCGTCGCGAATGCCGATCAGTACGGCGGCCGCGCGACGCGGCGTATTGCCGAGGAAGGTCGCGATATCGTCGTGGTTCCAGCCGCGAGCCCCGGGCGGTGCATCCAGCGGCAACAGCGCGCCGCGTAGCGCGGTTTCGACCGCATCCATCACGCGCCCTCCCGGTGGGGTAGCACCTCGTCCATGATGCGCAGCCGTTCGGCCTGGTCCATGCCGCCCCAGCGCGCGATTTCGTCGCCGGTGCGCAGACAGCCCATGCACAGGCCACGCGCATCCAGCCGGCAGACGCCGGTGCAGGGGGTAAGCGGAAGTTCGCTGGATAGGTTCGGGAGCATACGACCGGCCATTCTACAGCGCCGGGCCACCATGCATCCCGGGGATCACTGCTTGATGTCGAGCAGCTCGATCTCGAAGACCAGGGCTTCGTTGGGACCGATACGCGGCAATTCGCCGCGTTCGCCGTAGGCAAGCTGGGGCGGAATGATGACCTTCCACTTGTCGCCCACGCGCATGCGCGGAATCACGTCCTGCCAGCCCCGGATAACGCGGTTCACCGTGAAGGTCACCGGGCGTCCGTGGGCATAGGAACTGTCGAATTCGGTCCCGTCGATCAGCGCGCCACGATAATTCACGGTGACCGTACTGGTGACCTCGGGCTGCTGACGCCCCGTGCCATGGGCCAGGATCGAGTACTGAATGCCCGACGGCAGCGCGATCACGCCGGGACGGCCCCGGTTTTTCTGGAGGAAGTCGGTGCTGCGGCGCGCATTCGCGTCGGCCACCCGGCGGAACTCCGAGACGGCGTCCTGCCGGACCTTCGCATCGAAGCCCAGCAGTTGATCCTGCATCTGGTCGACGGGCACGCCTGGCGGGCGCTTCGCGTAGCCGTCCTGCAGCGCTTTCACCAGTACGGCGATGTCGACGTCCGGCTGGGGGCTGCTCGCGAATTGCGTACCTATCTGGTAACCGATGGCGTACGACAGCTTGGTCTTGTCGATAACCGCCGCGTGCGGAGCGCTGGGGCCAGCAGGTGCCTGAGCGAAGGCAACGCCCGCGACCAGTGCACTTGCCAGTAACAGGAAACGCATGGGTGACATCCCATTCTCCGTGGACACGACAGAGCGACACCGCAGGATAGTCGATCGTGACCCGCCGCGCCCTGCAGCTAAGAGGCCGCCGACGGCAAAAGGTTCCCCTGATACCATCCAGCGTTTTGACCCATCCGGAGCAGCACCATGGCTTTCCGCACCCTGACGCTCGCCAACCGCGCGGCGGTTCGCACCATCACCATCAACCGCCCCGAGAAGCTCAACGCCCTCAATCGCGAGACGATCTCCGAGCTGACACTGGCCTTCCGCCAGGCCGCGCAGGACGATGCGGTGCGCGTGGTGGTGCTGGCCGGCGCGGGCGAAAAGGCCTTCGTCGCCGGTGCGGATATCTCGGAAATGACCGCATGGACGCCGGTACAGGCCCAGGGCGCGTCACGCGCCGGACAGGACCTGATGCTTACCGTCGAGCGGTTGGGCAAGCCGGTGATCGCGAAGATCCAGGGCTATGCGCTCGGTGGCGGCATGGAACTGGCCATGGCGTGTCATTTGCGCATCGCCAGCGAAAAAGCCCGTTTCGGCCAGCCGGAAATCGGCCTGGGCCTGATTCCCGGTTTCGGCGGCACCCAGCGCCTGACCCGCCTGGCCGGTCGCGGCGTGGCGCTGGAACTGTGCCTGCTCGGGCAGCAGATCGACGCGGCACGCGCCGAGCGGCTGGGTATCGCCACGCGTGTCGTGGCCGCCGAGGAACTCGACGCGACCGTGGACGCCATGGCCGACCAGTTGGCCGCTTCCGCTCCGCTGGCGCTGAAGGGCATTCTGGATGCCGTGCTGGATGGCGCCGAATGCGCAATCGATCAGGGATTGGCGTATGAGACGCAGGGGTTTGCGATTGCGTTCTCGACCGAGGATATGCGTGAGGGGACCGGGGCGTTTCTTGAGCGGCGCAAGGCGACGTTCAAGGGAGCATAAGGCGTCATCGCTCCGTAGTTTTCGCGCGCAGGCGCGCTCCCACAGAAAGCAGGAGCGCGCTATTGATCTCTGTGGGAGCGCGCCTGCGCGCGAAAACTACGGAGCGGCGACGCGGGAACCGCCATCAATGATGCCCACCCCGATACTTCTGCTCGCCAGCCGTCACCCGCACATCCAGTCGATTCTCGGGCGGCGCCAATGGGCAGGTCGCATACGGCGTGAACGCACACGGCGGATTGGTCGCCTTGTTGAAATCCAGCACCAGCTTGCCGTCCACCGCCAACGGCGTGGTCAGGAAACGCGCCGCGCCATAGGTTTCCTTGCCACTGGTGCGATCGGCGATAACGAAGAACAAAGACGTCGCATCTTCCTGGATCGGATAGAGCTCGAAAGTGTGGCCGTCACGAACGAACACCGCCTTGCCCGGCACCTTTTCCTTGTCGATGGTACCCAGCACCGAACCGATCTCGATCTCGTGCGGCGGATCGAACGGTACCCAGTCGGCCACCACGCGCCATGACGGATCGATAGCGAAATAGTCGAGACCGACGAACCCGGAACGCGTTTCGGCAGCGGTGTCTTTCACGCGCAACGCCTTACGTCCATCGCGCTCGATGACGAAGAAACTCGCCGTGCCGAACGCCACCAGCGTCGGTGCGCCGGTCGCATGCGCATCGTCGACCAGCGTGGCCTTCGCTACCGTCTTTCCGTCGACGGTAGCGGCCACGCCATCGGCGAACGCGATATTCGTGGAGCCGTCCGCACCCAGCGTAACGACACCCAGATGCTCCGGACCCGCCTTGAGCACGATGTCGTTATCGGACGCACTACCCACACGATTGACGCCAGGATTCAGCCATTCCAGCCCGATCAGCGTCAACCAGCCGGTGGGGCTCTTCAGGGTTTCCAGACGCTGCGCGCGAGCCTGCTCGATCGAATGAACATAGCTGGCGTCGGTACCTGCCGCACCGGTGGCGGCAACGGCGAGAACGGAAGCGAATGCGATGTTGCGGATCATATAAAAATCCCGATTAAGCCGTATGGACGGCTATGCGTTATCTAAAAGCGTGGTTATCTGCCGCGAAGGAAAAGGCGATCGAGTTCGCCAAGCGCCAACTGCACCCAGGTCGGCCGGCCATGATTGCACTGACCGGAACGTTCGGTCGCCTCCATTTCGCGCAACAACGCGTTCATCTCGGGCAGGCCGAGGCGGCGCCCCGCTCGTACCGAACCATGACAGGCCATGGTCGACAGCAGTTCGTTTTCCAGCTCCTGCAATCGCCGCGAACTGCCGTGCTGGGCCAGCTCGCTGAGTACGTCGCGCGTGAGTTGCGCGACGTCCGCGCCTTCCAGCAGGGCGGGAATGCGACGAACGACCACGCCCGACGGACCGCTACGCGAAAGCTCCAGACCCCATTCGGCGAGTGCGTCCGCGTACTCCTCGGCTGCGGCGGCTTCTTTCGCGCTGACCGCGATGCTCAGGGGAACCAGCAGCATCTGCGAACGAAGATTGGCGGTGGCCCGCCCGTTCTTCAGTTTTTCGTAGGTAATGCGTTCGTGCGCGGCGTGCATGTCCACAAGCACGAGTCCATGTTCGTTTTCCGCGAGTACATAGATGTTTTTCAGCTGAGCGATGGCATATCCCAGCGGCGGTACGTCGCTGCCCTGCTCCGGCTCGTTGCCGGCGGGCGGCGTCCACGCGACAGGGCACGCCGATGCATCGCCCAACAAGGTAGCGTAGCCGGCAAGCGGTTCATCGCGCACACCCAGACTGAGACGCGACTGACTGCTCGGCAACGGCCATGCCGCCGACGCGTTCTGCACGGGACGCATCGGGTAACCGCCCACCGCGGGAATCGCCTGCGAAGGTTCGGCCATCGGCACGCCCGCGCCCGCACGCGTCTGCGCAAGGGCTTCGTGCAGCGTACGGAAAAGGAAATCGTGGACCAGCCGCTGCTCGCGGAAACGCACTTCGTTCTTGGCGGGATGGACGTTGACGTCGACGCCGGTCGGATCGAGTTCCAGGAACAGGACGAACACGGGGTGCCGACCATGGAACAGCACATCGGCATACGCCTGACGCACGGCGTGCGCAACGACGCGATCGCGAACCATGCGGCCGTTCACGTAGAAATATTGTTGGTCCGCCTGCGAACGAGACGCGGTCGGCAGACCGACCCAGCCGGACAGCCGCAGTCCCGCCGCCGAGTGATCGATGCGCAGACTCTGCGCGGGAAAGTCCGGACCCAGCACTTCAGCGACACGCCCCAAAGCCGCCTCTTCGTCGCGCGCGGGTTTCAGCAGACGCACCGGACGGCCGTTATGGCTAAGCCGGATATCGACGCCTGCGCGCGCCAACGCAAGGGACTTCAGCAGGTCGTCGATATGCGCGAACTCGGTACGCTCGGCGCGTAGGAATTTCCGGCGTGCGGGCACGTTGTAAAAGAGGTCGCGCACTTCGATGGTCGTGCCCGGCGGATGCTGGGCCGGGCGGGCTTCCTGCAGCTTGCCGCCATCGACCTCGATGCGGAAAGCGGCATCCTGCCCTTCATGACGCGATGTCAGCGAAAAGCGCGCCACGGACGATACGGACGCCAGCGCTTCGCCACGAAAACCCATGCTGGCCACGCGCTCAAGATCGTCGAAGCTGCCGATCTTGCTGGTGGCATGCGAGGCGACGGCGAGAACCAGTTCGTCCCGCGCGATACCGCAGCCGTCGTCGCGCACACGGATCAGACGCGAACCGCCCTGCTCGATGTCGACTTCGATACGCCGGGCGCCGGCGTCGATACTGTTTTCCACCAGCTCCTTGACCACCGACGCGGGACGCTCGATGACTTCGCCGGCTGCGATCTGGTTGATCAGTTCGGGCGGAAGAGGACGGATGGACGGCATATTCTCGGGCCTTCAGACGCAAGGCCCAAGAATAGCGGAAAGGCTCCCGGCCGCGAATCAGCCGGAGGGAATCGCCAGAACCGCACCGATACGAACGTTGTTATCGCTCATATTGTTCGCGGTCTTCAGGGCGTTGATGGAAACGCCGTATTGCTGGGCGATACCGGTCAGCGTCTCACCGCGGTTGACCCGGTGCAGATCGCGGACGTTTTCGTCGGCGCGGGCTGTTTTGGGCGGTGCGGGCGGCGGGTCGACCTTGGCCACCACCGTAATCTCGTTCGACGGCGCCCGTTTATTGCCCGCCGCATCCGGTTTCGTGGCCGAAACTTCAGGAGCCGGCGGTTTGCGGGGCGGCGTCTCGCGCGACGGCGATCGGGCAGTCGCCACCACCTGTCGCGGCGGCGGGGTCTTCGCAACCGTCTTCGCCGTATCCGCCGCGTCGTCATCGTTGGAAGCCACGACCGGCGCGGCCGGTGCGCTTACCGGCGCCGAAGCCACCGACGTGCCGTTGCGACGGGCCGCCTGTGCCGCGAACCAGGTACCGGGCGGCGGCATGGCTTCGAAATAGTTACGCACGCCACCCAGTACCGCGGAGGCGAGCTGGCGGCGATGCGAGTCGTCGCGCAGACGGCGCTCTTCGTTGGGATTGGTGATGAACGCGGTTTCGACCAGGATCGACGGGACGTCGGGCGAACGCAGCACGACGAAGTTGGCGCGCTCGACATAGCCGCGATGCGTCGGACCCAGTCCGCCCAGTGCCTTGAGTACGTTGCCGGCGATCGATTCGCTGGCCTGCATGGCATAGCCCTGCTGAAGATCCAGCAGCACAGCCGCCAGCGTATCGTCCTTGTCGTCCAGCGAGACGCCACCGACCAGATCGGCGCGGTTTTCGCGGTCGGCCAGCCAGCGCGCGGCCTCGCTCGTCTTGCCGCGCGGGGAAAGCACCCACACGGACGAGCCCTTGGCGTCGCTGTTCTTGAACGCGTCCGCATGAATCGAGACGAACATGTCGGCGTTGTGCTCGCGGGCGATCTGATAGCGCCGTTTGAGCGGAATGAAGTAGTCGCCGTTGCGCGTCAGTACGGCCTGCATGCCGGGCTGACGATTGATCTGGTCCGTCAGCTCACGCGCGACCTGCAAGGTCACGTCCTTCTCGCGCAGACCTGTAGGACCTCTCGCACCCGGATCTTCGCCGCCGTGTCCCGCATCGATGGCCACGACGACCTTGCGGTCGCCGCCCGGCAGCATCGGCGGCGCGGCGGATTGCCCACGACGCGAGCGCGAGGACTTCGTCGACGGAACGGAGACCGTCGCGGTCGCCTGCGCCGATGCCGGGGCGGCGCCGTCGTCCGAAGCGACTTCGTCGCCGGGATCGCTGCCATTGCCGGGATAAAGATCGAGCACGAGGCGATAGCCGTAATCGCCGGCCGGTTTCAGAAGGAAGCTCTTTGGCTTGGCTTTCGGATCGACGGTGGCGACGACGCGGGCGCGACCGCCCTGACGTTCCGTACGCATGGACTTGAAGAGTCCCTGCCCGCCCGGTACTGCGAAATCGCCGTCGACGGCGCTCTTGTCCAGGTCGAGAACCACGCTGCCGGGCGTATCGCCCTGCGAGAGTTTGTAGACCACCGGACCGGACAGATCGAAGACGACACGCGTGTATTCGGGGCCCGCCCAGACGCGGGCAGCCTTCATGTCCGCCGCATCGGCAAGCGACGCGGTCGTCGTCGCGACGGTTGTCGCGAGCACGAGAAGGCCATGTTTAAAAGAGATTCCCCTCATAGGTCATGGATTGAACTGCAATCGCCTGCTGAATGCAAGATACTTTCCCTTGTTAATCCATAACCTGCGGAGACTTCGTCAAGATTCGTACAGGTTCGGTCAGCAAACGGGGCTTCGACCGCCCCCCTCGGCTTTCCGCCCCGATTTTTATGTAGGAGCCCGCTTGCGGGCGAAAGCCCACGAAGCGGCGATGCCATGCGTGACATCCGCAGTCCGTAGATCGGGCTGGCGGCGGGGAGCCTCCGTCGTCCTCGCTCCGTCGGCTATCGCGCGCAGGCGCGCTCCCACAGAGAGCAGTGTGCGCGCGGTTGATCTCTGGGGGGAGCGCGCCTGCGCGCGATAGCCGACGAAGCGCGACTTACGGCCGCGCCGGCAGCGTCTGCACGGGCGTCGATCCCCCAACACGCGGCACCGCCGCCGGCAACAGCGGCCGCAGCGATTCGAACTTGCGCTGGTACTCGTCCGTCACCTGCTTGGCTTCCTCCCCGTTGCTCACC
>NZ_SMCS01000010.1 GCF_004342265.1 Luteibacter rhizovicinus | reverse complement strand
ATCACCACCTGACCGTTATCGACCTGCACCAGGAGCCGTAAAGTGTGCGCGATGTCCCCGCACACCTGTGCGCTATGTCCCCGGTCCATACACCTACGCAGGAGCGACGGCGAGGTAGGCCGGACCTCTCATTCTTACGTCCGACCTGAATGTTCGATTATACCGGGCAGCAGTGGCCATTCTCACAACGCCTCGCAGCGATTCCTTCCCGCACGCTTCGCCGTATACAGCGCGCGATCCGCCCGTTCGAAAACCGAATCCACGGTATCGGTCGCGTCGAAGCGTGCCACGCCACCGGACATCGTGACCTTCACCGGCCGCGATTTGGCATGAAACGCCAGTCCCTCGACGATCCGGCACAGATCTTCCGCGATGCGCATGGCTTCGGCCTGATCGACCGCGTCGAAGATCGCCACGAATTCCTCGCCGCCATAACGCGCGACGAAAACATCGCGCGGCGTCGCGCGACCGGTCAGCGCTTGCCCCACGATGCGCAGCACCGCATCGCCCGCCGCATGACCGAAGCTGTCGTTGATCGTCTTGAAGTGATCGATATCGAACGCGCCGATGCAGAACGGCGTGCCCGCATCGCGCAACGCCTGCTCGCTTTGCGCGATACGGCGCTCGTAGGCAAGGCGATTAGGCAGGCCGGTCAGGGGATCGGTAAGCGCCAGTTCGTGCTCGCGGCGCAACGAATCCTGCAGCGTCGTGGCCTGGGTTTCCAGCTCCTCGACACGGTCGCGCATCCGTTCGGCCCGGTCGCGATAAGCCGCCAGACGAGCGTCCTCGCGACTGCGATAGGCCTTGAAGTGCCGGTCGATCATTTCCAGCCTCGACTCCACCTGCCGCTGCAAGGTACCCAGGTCGACCGCGTCGCGCGTGTGCTCGCCCAGCAGGCGGATCTCCTCGCGCACGCTCGAATCCAGTCCCCTGCCCTCGACGGCACCCGCGTTCCGGCCTTCCAGCTCGCCATCCAGATAACGCGTCATTTCGCCCAGACGCCCACTGACTTCACCGAGCAGGTCCTGCAGTTTGACGATATCCGTGCGCAACGCTTCGCGCTGATGATTGACCAGGTCCGCCAGTTGGCCAGCCAGTATCGCGGTACCCTGCGCATCGCGAACCTCCGCAAGCGCGGCACGCAACCGGTCGCCACGCTCGGTAAATGCGGGAAGCAACACGATGCGCTGCAAAATCACACGTAACGCTTCCACACCCGGTGGGTCGGGATGGTCGAGGGCATCGTCGGGGAGAGGCCGGGCGGAACGGTCCAGATGCGCTACCGCATCGGCCAGTTCGTCCAGCAGCGGATCGAGTGCTTCGGGCGAGGATGCCTGACGCAAGCCGTCGCCAAGCCGGTCGAGCAGGCGGTCGGCTTCGTCGCCCTGACCTCGCGCAAGCGCCGCCAACCGCAGCACCAGCCGGCGCAGACCTTCCTCCAGCACGCGGAAATCGCGCTCGTCGCGTTCCATGCGCTCCAGTGCGAGATGGTACTTACGCTCCCAGTGTTCCTGCTCCACGCGATCTCCCGAGTCGATCTTCCTGAACTGGCGTCCCGTGATGCGATCTTACGCCAGCCGGGACACAGCGATTGAGCGCGGCCGTCTTGCCGCGGTGGGGTTCAGTAGATAGGACACGCCATCCGCTGCACCTGGGTATCGCCGCCACGGATAGTTCACGTGAGACGCGACCCCTCGGCGTCGCACAGTTCGGTCAGCGCACCGAAATCCATGGCGCGCGCGACGAAAAATCCCTGGGCGTGATCGCAGCCGATCTCACGGAGGAAATCGAGCGCGGCCGCGTCCTCCACGCCTTCGGCCGTCACCTCGTAGCCCAGTCCATGGCCAAGCTCGACCAACGAACGCACGATGGTGCGGTCGGTCTCGTCGGTGGCGAGTTGCTGGACGAACATCTTGTCGATCTTCAGCTCATGAACGGGGAGGTGACGCAGATAACCGAACGACGACTGGCCAATGCCGAAATCGTCGATGGCGATGTCGATACCCATATCGGCTAACCGACGCAGGACTTGAAGCGCGGCGGCGGGCTCGCCGATGACCGCACTCTCGGTCACTTCCAGGGCGATGACGCTGCCGGGCACGCCATGCATGCGCAGGAGCTGGCCCACGCGATCGGGCAACTCGGTGTCCTCGAGGTCGCGCGCCGACAGGTTGATCGATATTTTCAGCACGTGGCCGCGCTCGCCCAGTGCGTGCACATGGGCGATAGCGGTGGCCAGCACCCAGCGCGTAAGACGTCCGATATTGCCGGTTTCCTCCGCCGCGCCGATGAAATCTTCCGGCGGAATCTCGCCGCGCGTGGGATGCCGCCAGCGGATCAGCGCCTCGGCGGCATCGATGCGGCCATCGGCCAGCCGCAACTTCGGCTGGTAATGCAGTTCCAGACCGCCGGTGTCGATGGCGGCGCGCAGCTCGCTCATCAGGGACAGCCGCTCGGGCCGATGCGGGTCGATATGCGGGTCGTAAACATCCACGCCACGCGTGGAACCCACGGCCGCGAACTGGGCTACCTCGGCCCGACGCAGCAGCGACGCCGCCAGCACGCCGTGCTCCGGCGACAGCGCGATACCGATCGCCGGTCCCATGTCGATGCTGACGTCGGCTTCCGTATAGGGATGCCCCAATGCGTCGAGAATGCGGAATGCGAGGCCGATGGCGGTGGCGCGATCGGCCCTGCCCATCCAGAGAACGAACTGGGTATCCGTCGCGCGCGCCACGAGATGATTCCCCGCCGCCCGACAAATCCGTCCGCCCGCGTCGCGCATCAGCCGGTCCGCCAGTGCATGACCCACTGTTTTCACGATATCGGGCAGTCGCGTCAGGCCGACCATCAGCAGCGCGCCCTCGACTTTCGGATACCGGTTCAGTTCTTCGTCGATCTCGTCTTCGGCCGCCGCGCGGTTTGGCAGGTCGGTAACCGTATCGTGCAGCGCCTGATAGCGAATGTGTTTCTCGCGCTCGCGCACCGCGTCGCTCATCGTGCTGAAGGCCGTCGCAAGCTGGCCGATCTCGTCGCGACGGTTGAGCTGCGGCGGCGGTCGATAATCGCCCTCTTCGATACGCCGCGCGGCTTCCGCCAGCGCTTCCACCGGACGCGAGACGCCGCGCGCCACCAGCCACGCCGCGATCAGCCCGGCGCCCAGACCCAATGCGAGCAGGCCAGCCCATGCACCCCATACGGCGCGATAAGGACGCAACGCATCGTCGAGCGAATACCCCATCAGCGCATAAACCGCCGGGCTGCCCCTGGGCGTGCGCAACGGTTGTGCAAGCTCAAGGTACTGGCGGCCTCCGATCGTTACGCGCGTGGGTTGCGTGGGAAGCGGCATATTGCCGCGATAGTGCGAGGCCATCCCGGCGCTGCTGCTCCCGCTCGCAACCACAGCCCAATCGCCGCTTTCCTCGCGTGTGACCAGTTCCACGTCGCGTGGCAGTGCGGATAACCGCTGCATGTGATCGAGCAACACATCGTCGACGGGAATACTGACGGCTACCCGCCCCACGAGCCGCGGGGCATGGATGGGTACCGTCACGACCCAGTACGCCTTGCCAACCACCACGGCCACGGCTGCGGCGCGGCCACCATCGGTGTCTTTCAGCAAATCCGGGAAGGGAAAGAGTTGCGGGGCGGCATCGCCGGCCGTGTCTTGCCGCACGATGCCATCCAGGCCGATCAGTTGCATGCGCGACGCATCCACCCGGCGGCCGTGATTGCGCAGCATCGAGAGGATGGTTTCGCGATCGTGCGCGCCGATCGCGGAACGCAGGCCATCGTCCAGCGACATGACCTGCACGCTGTTGGCGACGCTGGCCGAAAGGTCGTCCATCTGGGCGACGAAGGCATCCGCGTTGGCGATAAGTTGCCGACCACCCTCGGCAATCAGTTGCGACCGCGCAATACCCGACGCGAGCCCCGCCGTCAGCAGTTGCACGATCACCAGCGTGGCGACGAAGAACAGGCCGAGGCGCGCGCGAAAGCCGAGAGGTCTCATCGGGGATCAGTAACCGCTGTGCTCGCGGTCGCTCATGCCGCGAGGATCGGGCGGCAGCGACAGCGCAAAACGCGTGGTACCGGCCGCCCTTCCGCATCCACGGCCTCGACGGCGACGCGCACCGCGAAAGCCGGAGCAGCCAGCTCCGTTCCGATAATTTGGCGCCAGCGCATGAGTATCCCCCGAGTTCGGAGGTAAGCCTACATCACTTGGCCAGCCGGAAAAGGGGTGCCTAACCACGAACCGGCAGCAGTAGCCGGCAGACGCCGGTACGCCAATGGTGGCGGCAGGGATCCGTATCGTAGAAAGCCATGTCCTTCGGCGCCGGCGACAACAGCTGGCCGATGGATGGGCGCCCATCGCGGGGCGGCGACATGGGGATATCGGGCGCGATTCCGGGAGCGGCCATTACCGCGGCTGTCGCCAGCACGAACCATGGTCCAAAGCGCATAGCGTCGCTCCTCCGGATTGTCCTTGGGGACGGTAAGGCGGGATGGGGTGGGGAGTAAATAGATCGGATGGCCAGGGGGCTTGACGACAGGGCATGGCTCGGCGAGAAACGCGAATGGTTTCAACGCGAAAACCGAGCGGGCGGCGGCGGATTCCGGCGTGCGCCGGAATGACGGTGAGGGGTTGAGGTCGCGCGACGGAATGGGCGGTTTTTTGCTGCTCGTCCGGAATGGGTGATTCTTTTGCTCATCCGATAAAGCACATGTCGACTCGCCGCATCCCCCTCACCGTCATTCCGGCGCACGCCGGAATCCGCAGCGATGCGATCGGTCATCGCCCCAAAGCGGCACGAACTCTACGAAGACTCTCAAGACAACACGACGCGCACAATCAAGAATTACCTATTTTTCAATTAGACGGCCAAATAAATTAAGAACACATAAGCCCCTACCAACAAATAAGTTTTCACCCCACAAGAACCCACCCCATACACCCCTACCGCAACTTTCGATTGACACAACACCCTCGCGCAACTACTTATCTCGCCAACCAAGGATTGGAAGCGAAGGATGTCGCTGTTTCGAAAAGAGGCACGGAGTGCCCGCGCAAGGGAATGGATGGGAACGGTCCGCATGCGACCCCCCGCCCTCGGCTGGTACCTGTTCGCCATCGCGCTCCTGTTGCCTGCCGCACTCGCCGTCCTTCTCTTCACCGGCACGTATACGAATCACGCGCATGCGACAGGAAAACTCGTCGCGTCGGGCGGCGTCATCGCCATTACCGCGCCGACCCACGGCGTCGTTTCACGCATCCGCTTCCCGAGCGGAGCGCATGTCCAGAAGAACGACGCACTGGTGGATATCTCCGCCGAACACGCCAGTGCCGCATTCGGCGATACCTTCGCCGCGCTCGCGCGCAGTCATCGCGAGCGCATCGACGTACTGCGGAAACAGAAAACCGAACTGACGATCGAATCGCAACGGCAGCGCGAGGGAATCGAAAAACGCCTCGCCCTGCTCCTCGCCGAACTCGCCGAGGTTCGCGAAGAAACCGCGTTAACCCGTCAGCGAGCGCAACTCGCCGAAGGTCTGCATAGCCGGTGGTCTGCGCTTTCGCGCAGAGGTCTCGTCAGCGACGTCGACCTGCTGCGGCAGAAGGACGTCGCACTGGAACATGCCGCACGGTCGAAACAGCTACGCCAGCACGAACTCGAACTTGCAGGCGAAGCAAAAGCACTGAATGCCGCGCTGGACGAAACCCGCGCCAGCGAACGCACGCGCGGCACGGAACTGGACCAGAAGATCGCCGCGACGACGCAGGAACTGGCACAGGCGGAACTGCATCGCGACGAAACATTGCGCTCTCCCGTCGACGGGACGGTCGTCGATATCGTCGCCCGTACAGGCCAGCGGGTCGCGACCGGCGAACGGCTCGCTACCGTACTTCCCGAAGGCACCCGGCTCGCCGCCGAAGTGTGGCTACCGACACGCGCCGCCGATGCGGTACGCACCGGACAGTCCGCACTCATACGTTACGAAAGCACCCTGACCCACGCGCGCATCGCCATGCACGGTCGCGTCGTCGATGTCGCCGCACTCCCGTCGACGCAGCCGGATGTTTCCGGTTACCGCACGCTGATCGACTTCGAGACCGGCGATGCGAAGATCAAACTCGGCATGGCGGTGACCGCCGATATCGCGGTGTCGCGGGTTCGCCTCGCCGACGCGCTGTTCGGAGCGCGACCGTAATGCGTTTCTCCGGCACGCGGAGCGTCCCCCTGGTGATGCAGGCCGAAGCCGCCGAATGCGGCCTTGCGTGTGTCGCGATGCTTGCCGCATGGCATGGGCACCGTATCGATCTGGCCACCCTGCGCCGCCGGTTCCCCACATCGCTGAAGGGTGCCGCCCTGCCCGCGCTGATCGACATGCTGTCGACCCTGGCGCTGCGTGCCCGGCCGCTACGAGCCGAGATGGCGCATCTGAGAGACGCGTCACTGCCATGCATGCTGCACTGGGATCTTAATCACTTCGTCGTCCTCACCGCGCGCGGCAGACGTGGCATGCACATCCACGATCCCGCCCGTGGCGCCGGATGGATGACCATCGAGGACGTCGGTACCCACTTCACCGGCATCCTGCTGGAAGTAACGCCGGCGCCCGATTTCCGTATAGCGGACGAACAACCGCGCCTCTCGCTGCGATCCGTGACCGGTCGATTACGCAGTCTGGCGGGCAGCGTTACCCAGGTCCTGGGGCTCGCACTCGCCATCGAAGCGCTTGCCTTGGTACTCCCCTACTTCACACAGATCGTTATCGACCGCGCACTGGTCACCGGCGACCGGCGCTTCCTGCTGGCGATAACCGCCGGATTCCTTATCGTGCTACTTGCACAATCCGCGCTCACCGTGGCTCGCGGCTGGCTGCTCAGCTGGCTGGGTGCGACGCTGAACGCCCAATGGTCGGTCAATCTCTTTTCGCACCTGTTACGGCTACCGCTGGACTATTTCGGACGACGCCACACGGCGGACATCCTCTCCCGGTTCACGTCGCTGCGCATGATGCAGTCGACACTGACCGGTGCATTCATCGAAGCACTGCTCGATGGACTGGTCGGCGTAACCGCACTGGCGGTTCTCTGTTTCTACAGCCTGCCAATGACCGGCCTTGTGATTGCCGTCCTCAGCGGTTACGGACTACTGCGCTGGTTGTTTTCGCGAAAGCTATGGCACGCCAGCGAAGAACAACTGGTATATGCCGCCCGTCAGCAAACCGAGTTGATGGAATCGATCCGCGGTGCACAGACGATACGTCTCGCGAACCAGGCAAATCGGCGACGCGTCCGTTTCGAGAACGTCACGCACGATGCCGGCGAACGCGACATGCGCATCCAGCGGCTGAACCTCGCCTTCGGTGCCCTGGCTCAGGGCCTGTTCGGCGCGCAACGCCTTGCCCTGTTCGCGTTTGGCGCGTGGTTCGTGATGAACGGACGTCTTTCGGCCGGCATGCTGGTGGCCTTCGCCGGCTACGCGGACCAACTGGTGACGAAAACCGGCAGCCTGATCGACAAACTGGTGGAACTGCGATTGCTCGGCGTCCACCTGCGCCGCGTTGCCGACATCGCGCTCACGGAGCCCGAAGCCCATACCGGAGGTCGGCGCGGCACGGTCTTGCCGTCGACTGACATTACCGTACGCGATCTTGGTTATCGCTACGGCATGCACGAACCCTGGGTATTTCGCCACCTTAACTTCACGGTCGCGGCGGGCGAGTCGGTCGCCATCGCCGGACCGTCCGGCTGCGGCAAGAGCACACTCGCACGCCTGCTGCTCGGCCTCGTCGAGCCGACCGAAGGTGCCGTACTGATCGGTGGCGTGGACATACGCGACTACGGACTGGACAACTACCGGCGCCTGCTGGGTGCCGTCCTGCAGGACGACGAACTCTTCGCGGGATCGATCGCCGACAACATTTCGTTCTTCGACGAAGGCGGCGACGCGACGATGCAACATATCGAGTCCGCCGCACGCGCTGCCGCCATCCACGACGATATCGTCGGCATGCCGATGGGCTACGAATCGCTGGCCGGCGATATGGGCTCGTCGCTTTCCGGCGGACAGAAGCAGCGCGTGGTGATTGCACGGGCGCTTTATCGCCAGCCGTCGATTCTTCTTCTCGACGAAGCCACCAGTCACCTCGACGTGACCACCGAGCAGCGCGTCAACGCCCACATCCGCTCCGCTGCGATGACCCGCATCGTCATCGCGCATCGTCCCGAAACGCTTCGCAGCGCCGATCGCGTCATCGATCTTTGCACCGGCGAAAACACCGAACTACCCGCGCAGGGAGGCGCGGATACGTGCCCGTCGATGAACAGCGGACACGACGACGAACGCGGCGCAAGGGAGAGCGTCCGCCTCGCCAATCCCATCAATGGAGTATGTACATGAACGACAAGAACCCGAACGCCGACGTCGCCCCGATCATCCGCACGCTGGCGCGCGAGATCACCATCGACGAGGCCGCACAGGTCGCCGGTGGCCTGCGGATGCAGACCATTGCCCGCACGAAGCATGGCGAAACCGGCTCCCAGTACGAAACCGCGATGGACTAAGCGGCACTGGCCATGCCCGGGGATCGCGGCGCAAGCCGCGGTCCCCACTCGCGATCCATCCATGGAAGGCACAATGAATTCACTGATTTTCTCTACGCAGGATGACCTGCATGCACAAGCGATCCGCTGGGCGATACGCGCGGGTGGCTTCCCGTGCGAACTGATCGATACCGCCCTGCCGCTGCATGCACAGCTTGGGAACATTGCGCTGTTTCCGGACGATCCCGACAACGAGCCATTCCGTCGCGACGTGACGCGTGGTAGCCGGCGCATCAGTGTGCTCAACCGTCGCTTCCGCCGACACAAGCGCATGGACGACGTGCCCGATATGTATCGTGGATACGCGCAGGTCGAAGCACTGGAGTACGAGAAGAATCTTCACTGGTGGCTGGATCGCAGCGAGAACGTCTATTCGATCAATCCTTACTCGCGCCTGCTGGAAGCCGAAAACAAATCGTGGCAACTGTACGCCGCCAGGCGCTGCGGTCTCGATGTTCCGCCCACGCTGATGAGCGCCTCCCCCGAACGCATCCGGAACTTCCTCCGCTTGCACCCGCAGGTCGTGGTGAAACCCTTCCAGCCGCATACATGGAGGGACAACAGCGAGGGCAAGCTATGGACCGCGTACGCGCGGGCGGTTGATTCGCGCCGGCTGATGGAAGCCAGCGACGCCGAACTGGCGATGTCACCCGCCATCTATCAGCCGTACGTTCCCATCGTGGCCGACGTACGTGTCGTCGTCATCGGCGACACCGTCCATGCGCTGGCCATGCATCACCGCGAACCGGGCGATATCGATTTCCGGCAGATCCATCGCGACAAGCTTCGCATCGAACCGATTCTGCCGCCCGCCGACATCACATCGTCGCTGCTGCGCATGATGGGCGAACTAAGGCTGGGTTACTGCGCGTCGGACTTCGTCATCGATACCGAGGGCCGCTGGCGATTCCTCGAACTCAATCCCGCTGGCTCCTTCCTTTTCCTCGAAGAAGATTGTCCCGACATGCACGTGCTGGCCGCCATGTGTTCCCTGCTGGTCTGTCGTCGCGTTACCAGCGACGCCTCTCTCGTTTTTCCCTCGCTGGCCGCCTTCTATACGTCGTCGGAAGGCCGCGATTGCCTGCGCACGACCGATTCGGTCGTCGCCGGGCCCGGCATGCATCCCAGTGTCACGTACATAAACGACGGCAGAGCAGTCGCACCGCACCCCGGCACGGAGGCGTAGCATGCGCGGAGTATCGATCGGCGTTGCCATTTTCGTCGCCGGATGTCAGTCGACTGCCGGGCGTGCGCCTTACCAGGCACCTTTGCTCGATTACGACGTCGTTGGAAGCTATCGCCACGACGTCAGTTCGTTTACCGAAGGCTTCTTTCTCGCCAATGGCGTGATCTACGAATCCACCGGGTTGCTCGGCCGGTCGGCCGTAAAGAAAGTCGATCCGGTAAGCGGCACACCCATCGCGTCTGTCGCCATTCCCACCGATGCCTTCGGCGAAGGTATGGCCCTGCTCCATCACAGGCTGTATCAGGTCAGCTACAAAGATTCGCCGGTCTTCGTCTACGACGCGGAATCGCTCGCGAAGATAGAAACGCTGTCGCTACCCGGCGGCGGCTGGGGCATGACGTCCGACGGCACACGCCTGATCATGAGCGACGGCAGCCCACGCATCCGCTTCTTCGACGAACGCATGCGCGAAACGGGCGCGATGACCGTGACCGATGGCGAGCATCCGGTCGAATGGCTGAACGAACTGGAATGGGTGCACGGCGACCTGTTCGCCAATGTGTGGCCCACCAACCGCATCGCGTGGATCGATGGCCAAAGCGGCAAAGTGAAGGGCTGGGTGGACATTTCGCAGCTCACATCCCTGGTCGACGCCAGTGACGCGGACAGCGTGCCGAACGGCATTGCTTACAACAAGCAGCACGACACGCTGCTGGTCACGGGAAAGAACTGGCCGAACGTTTACGAGATACGCTTGCGTAAACCGTAGCATCCGGGCCGCTTGCATTGGCGCCGACGTCTCAGTAGGTTCTGCCGACCGAAGGGCAGTGGCTCTCCGGACCGCCAACGATGTCGTATTTTCATACAACCAAACCCTGGGGATCCGGATGCACCGTGCTTCCGCTTTTCAATGGCTAGCCCTCGCCCTTGGCACGGCGCTGACCGTGCAGTCCGACGTTGCGCTTGGCTCCGGGCTGCCCGTATACGGCTACAAGGTGGTCCACAGCTACCCGCATGACCCAAAGGCGTTTACTGAGGGCCTGTTCTACGACAACGGCTATCTGTACGAGAGCACCGGCGAACCCAACACGTCCTCCGTCCGCAAGGTGGACCTCGAATCGGGCGAAGTCCTTCAGCGTGTCGCCACCCCGAAGGGTTACTTCGGCGAAGGCATCATCGCGTGGGGACCGAAGCTGATCCAGCTGTCATGGCAGGAAGGAGTCGGATTCATCATGGACAAGACGACATTCGCGCCGACCGGGCGATTCAGCTATCCGGGCGAAGGCTGGGCCATGACCCGCGATGCCACTCATATCTATATGAGCGACGGCACGCCCAGAATACGCATCCTCGATCCGGAGACACTCAAAGCCGTAGGCACCATCGACGTGACAGCCGATGGCGTGCCCGTCTGGAAGGTCAACGAACTGGAATGGGTGAAGGGCGAAATCTACGCCAACATCTGGCAGACGGACCGCATCGCGCGGATCGACCCGAAGACCGGCCATGTCCTCGGCTGGATCGACCTCAAGGGACTGCTGGGTACGACGCAGGTGAACGATCCGGTGAACGATGTCCTGAATGGCATCGCCTACGACGCGGCACACGACCGCCTGTTCGTGACGGGCAAGCGCTGGCCGCGTCTGTTCGAGATTCGTCTTACGCGCTGATCCTCTGCAACCGGTGGCGCGTCCGTTACCGGACGCGCCACGCTTCGATCACTTTCGTACCTATTACTTCCGTACCTATTACTTCTGAGCTTTAAGCCACGCGTCCACGGACGGCAGACGCTCGCGCACCACCATGGTCCGGTACTTGATGTTCGCGACCGACGTCTCGGCATCGCGACGCGAACCTTCGGCGATGTTCGCCTTGGCGAATGCCTCGATCTTGCCGATCATCGCCGGATCCAGCGACGAACCGCCAAGCCCCGGGTAATAGCGGCTGCTGGACGTGGAATCGACCAGCTTGTCGACCTGGGCCTTATGCGCCACGGCGAAGTCGAACGCCATATCGGGATGATTGCGCGAAACCGAGCGGATCATGCCCGCACTGTTCGTCGCACCCGGCTCGTCGGTCAGCGCAAGATCCAGCGCCTTCTTCGCCAGCGCGTCGTCTTCGGCGATAGACAGCATCGTGTACAACTGGTCCTTGATCAGCGGTGTCTTCTCGGCCTTCGCATCGGCATGCAGCTTGTCCCACGCGGCCGCATCCGCACGACTGGCGACTACGCCGGTGATGATCTTGCGCAGCTCGGCCGGCACGGCCGACGGATCGGTTCCCTGCGCGGCGTAGCGGCGACGCGCTTCGTCGATAACGCTCTTGTCGCCGAACTGGGCAAGCGTGCCTATCAGTTCCGAACGCAGGATCGCCACCGATGCCGTCTCGCTGGCCTTCGCCTTCCAGCCGATCCGCTCGAACACCGGATGCAGGCGGGAAATGGCGTACTTGCGGAAGGTGGCCTGACGCGCGGTGTCGCCGCGGTAATACATATCCAGACTGCGCAGATCGCCCGCGACAGTGCCCCACATTTCCGGCGCGGCATCGACGGGAACCTGCTTAGCCAGATCGAGGAAGTTGGGCGTCGGCTCCAGTCCGGCCATACCCAGCGCCCACGCGTCGCCGATCAGACCCATCTGGTCGATGGCGGGCAGCTTGGCGTAAGCGTCGCGCAACGCGGTGAACTGCGGCTGCGTGTACTGCGTGCGGTAGTAACCCGACTGACCCGCGTTGACCAGCACCGGGCCGCAACCCGGCAGCGAAACGGACGCCTTGCCATCGACCAGCGTCGTAACCGTCTTGCCACCGATCGTCTGTGCGATGACCGGTACATGCCAGCGCAGCGCGGTCTTGCCCGGACGATCCTTGGTGAACTCACCCTGGGTCAGCGTGACCGCGGTATTGCCGCCTTCGCACTTGCCCGCTTCCACGCTGATCAACGGCACGCCTGCCTGCAGCGTGAAGTCATGCGCGATCGTCGTGACGCCCGGACCGGCGACGGCATCCATTTCCTTCCACAGGTCGTCCGATACCGTGTTGCCGTACGCGTGCGCCTTGATGTAACGCTGCACGCCTTCGCGCCACTTGTCCGCGCCGACATAGCCTTCGAGCATGCGGATAACCGCCTCGCCCTTCGAATAGGTAATGGTGTCGAATGCCTGGCTCGCCTGCTCCACCGTATCGATGCGCTGCACGATGGGATGCGTGGTGACGATAGCGTCGCGCGACATCGCACCTTCGCGCACATCTACGGCAGACAGCTGCGCATTCCATTCCGGATGCAGCTTCTCGGTAGTGCGCGCGGCCATCCACGAAGCGAAACCTTCGTTCAACCACAGGTCGTCCCACCAGCGCATAGTGACGAGGTCGCCGAACCACTGGTGCGCCATTTCATGCGCGGCGATACTGAAGACACCCTGCTTGTCGGCGGCGGTGGAGATCGTCGGATCGAGCAGCAGTGCATACTCGAACGTGAAGATCGCGCCCCAGTTTTCCATGGCGCTGAAGAACTGGCTGCTACCGGGCGAGGCGATATTGTCCAGCTTCGGCAGCGGATACTTCACGCCGAAGTAGCTGTTGTATTCCTGCAGCACGGCCTTGGACGATTCCAGTGCAAAATTCGCCTGCGACGCCTTGCCCTTCTGCGCGATGACGCCGATTTCGGTGCCGTCGACGCTGGTGGTCGCACGATCGAACTCGCCCGTACCGAAGAACAGCAGGTAGGTCGACATCTTCGGCGATGGTGCGAACACCACATGCGTCGTGCCGTTGCCCAGCTTGTCCGTTGTCGCGGTGGGCATGTTGCTCACCGCCATCTCGCCGGTCGGAATCGTCACGTCGAGCGTGAAGGTCGCCTTGTATGCCGGCTCGTCCCACGAAGGAATGAAGCGGCGGGCATCGGAGTTCTCGAACTGCGTGTAAAGGGCGCGCTTCTTGCCGTCCTTCGTGTCGTAGTCGATGGCGAACAGGCCATTGGCCTGCGTACCGATCTTGCCGGTATAGACCATCGCCAGCGTATAGGTACCGGCCGGCAGGGGCTTTGCGAACGTGAAGGTCGCCGTCTGGGCCTCCTTGTCCACGGCCACCTTCGGCGCGGCGAGCGCCTTCTTGCCCGCCGGGGTCAGCGACACGGACGAGAACGTCATGTCCATCGCGTTCAGGGTAATGCTCGTGGTGGGTTTCAGCACCTCGACCGCTACGCTGACCTTGCCGTCGAAACCGAGCTTTTCGGCATGCGGCACGATGGAAACGTCGTAATGACTGGGCCGCACTTCGCGCGGCAACTGCGTGGTGGCGAGATCGGCGGCAAACCCGGCCATCGAAACACCGGACAGCGCGAGCGCGATGGCCGAAACGAGAACAGTACGCATGACATCCCCTGGACGATGGTGAATGGCCGATAGTGAGCCGACCGGGTGTCGGGCCGACATTGCCGGAAGTCATGTCTTAGAAAATTGCGATCGGCCATATTGCATCGCAGCATGAACGCGGGGCGTATCCAGAAGTGGACCGCTTCCACGCCCGTGTCGAGGCCACTGGCCCGGATATCGTCGTTCCGCTAGCTACCCACGACTACGGCATAGCCGATTTTCCGTGTTGAATCCGAGCGACTGAGTTGCATTGTGGGAAGTCGGTTTAGAGGGGGACCGGCAAGGCCACATACCATATTGCCGCTATGACGCCTGCGACTGTGAGCCCGAGGACAATGCGCAGCCCCAAAAGCATAGCGCTCGGCCCTCCCTCCGGAAGGGCGCGATTGCCTACGATAAAACGCAGGGTATACAGCGTTCCCGCCAGACCGCATACCTGCTGATCATCGAAGTCGTCGCAAATGAAATCCATCGTTTCAACAAAAGCGTATGCCAGGTGGCTGTACGCGAGAGCCATCAATACGGTTGGATAGACCAACCAGAACATAACTGGTTGATCAGCAGGCGCCACAATACACTCGTCGCATCCATGCATCTGGAAGGTAAAGGTGAGCCCCAGATACATGAAGATACATAACGCGCAAATATTCAGCACATAGCCCACCCGAAGCAACGCGATGAGCGCACCTAGATATCCGTCGGATGGAATGGGTCGAAGGCCAAGCAGAAACTTCATGAAGTAAGACGAATCGTTGAAACCAAAAAAATCTCTCGGTTCCTTATCGCCCAGGATCGTGGCAGTTCTGCGGACAAATACATAAGCCAATCCCGCCCAAAGGAAGGCGAGCATCACCCATACGAATAAAAACAATTTCATAGGGGATGTCCTCCGGAAGGCATAGCTTCGACAGCTGGCATCAACCTCGTCGACTCATCTATCGGACCTCTGCAACCTGCCGCCATGGCTAAGGGCCACCGAACCACTCTGCGCGATAAGCATCAATGCCTTCGCGCGCACACTGGGTTCATCACGACCAAAGACTCGGCGCGTAGCAAAAAACCGATGATGGGATCTCGGCCGGAAGGCGATGGTACGGATAGACCATCCGCCACCATGAGGATGTTGTAAAACGCCATACGAGCAGCTCGCCTTTGCGTCCGCTATCGCAACCGACTCGGGATGGTCGGATGATCTTTCGTCGTATCGAACAATTCCCCAGGAGAGCACTCGACGCCGTGATCATTCGTTTCGCATGCCCTGAACGTGCTGATGAATTCTTTAGCTAACTTTTCATCGGAGCCATCAGCAACGGATATCGTCAGATGCATGGACGCATCCTGCGGCGCAGCCTGATAGAGAGCTTCGATGCGTTGAGCATCCACCTGGATAATGCATCTGGCGGCGCTCACTTTGCTGCAATTGCTCTCGATGCCCCGATCAGTCAGCTTGGTATTCGGATGCCGGCCGTAGTAGATCGTCGCCCGAACATTGTCGGCAAGCTGAACCCTGTAAAGATAGAAATCCACAGGAGTCGAGGCAACGACAGACTGCCCCTCCTCAAAACGAAAACATGCATTCCGCAGGTAAACGTTACATTCGACGGGAGCCCTCGTTATCGGCACGGACGCGGCCGCCACCGGAGCTTTCGCCGCGGCGCAGGAGACAAGACAGATCGTCAACGCCGAAAGTACGGCGCGCGTAACCAGCGAAGTCCGCACTATGAATGCGCCCCTGTGACCAGGATGCGGCAGAACATTCCCCTTCCCCCGAAGTACCGGCCACACGCCAGTATCAAAAGAATTTACGGATACAAGCCACGATGTGTCAATGCCTTATGCTCTCGGGAGGAGCGGGCTCGAACAGGCACCACCATGCCTATGGGTACCGAACCTTACGGTCGACATCCGGTCTTGCTGGAAATTGTTCGGGCCGCCTATTTCAAAGCTTATGAAACTTCCAGATCCGTATGAACTGGACGGAGCCCCGGGCATTTCCCCTCGATGGAGTGAAATCGACGGCTGCGTCAATGACGAAGTACCGTCCCGACAAATCACGATAGTCGCCGACGACAGCTCGCATAAATTGCGAGACACTCTCGTCCTCAACAACCGTTGTCGCCTGCTTCACGTCCAACGTAACACCCGGACATGTCTTATCCATCACGAACGAAAATTCGCGCCGGTCGCTACGTTAGATTCCATGCAAATGCTCAACGTGAGCTTCCGTTGCATGCAAGGCAAGATCACAAACCGTTCGACCGCTACCGGAACCCTCAGGTGTATTCGGCACTAAAAAGAAGAGCGCGAACAGGATCGTCACAAAAATCTCGCTTCATCGGCGCAAATGCCCCGGAAAACATCTTTCTGATTTCGCATCAGACCTGCCAACATCCTCGGAAGCCAAAGTACATGTAGCCTTCAAACGTCAACGATGCACACCACGCAATATCCGGAATGGGATAGATCTGTGATGCTGAGGCAACATCGCAAGCACGGGAATGCAGCAGACAAGCTCATCGATCGATGAGTCCAGCGTCAAATCCATAGCGCCGTCACCCGCATAGATTACCTTCCCGCCAAGACCTGCCGAGACGACGAGTCGCTGAAAGAAAAGAGCAAACTCTCCCTCCCTGGCTCTCCCACCTAGCTCGTCGGCCAAAATTGCCTTGGGAACTTTTGGCCAATCAATACCGGTGCCGCCAAATCGCCGAGTTCATCTGACATATTCAACGGTTGTAAGACATTTTTTTTAACTTTGTTCCCGTCGTATCATAGATATATGTAATCGCCATTTTTTCACCCTTTCCGCGATAGACAGTCGGATCAGACTCACGCGGCAAAATCGTCACCTCAATCCCTTCTTCCACTACGCCGACGTAGGCACCGAATTCGGACACCTTTGGCATGTCAATCTTGTACCTGACTGTTGCAGCCGCAAGCGCCAAAACTTGCTGCGGTGTGAGTACGCAACTTATTTTCGCGCAATCCCCCACGCCTGGCCCATAGGTATCTTGCGTCAAACCCGGAGTTGGGCACACGCATACCGCCAATATAATAAATCCATAAAGCGCCGATCTGAATGGAACAAATCCGTTCATCACTTCCCACCCCTAGATATAAACATTGATGCGCGACATATCATTCAATAGCGATCAATCACTCACGACTAGTAGCACCTAATGGTTCTGATCAGAAACGTCCCGCCTCATGTCTCGATCCCGCTGCATCTCTTGCGCTCGCTCATCCGCATATCTGCGTTGCTCACGAACCATATCGTCGAGAGACATCGCCTTTCCAACAGAAGGGTCATATACCCAGCTTTTCCCACTTGGTGTTCCTAAGTAGCCCCTGTACACATGCTTCAATATGGACGCAAACCCTGCATAACGTAACTTATCTCTAGTCGAAAAATTATCACTATCAAATCCATCGCTGGCCGAATCCACGATAACGTATTCGCTGCCAACTTTCTTCGTGTAGTTTCCATGCGTATGGTAGTCCCCCACCACCGGGATGCCCTCAGGCATAGGTGCATTTGCGTGGTCTTCCGCTGCGCGCACGGCTTCGGTGGCAACAAACTGGCGTTCTAAGATTACGATGTACCCAAGGTATTCGTGGTTTTCGGCGATAGAACGAGCATTAATGTACTGAAGCGCGTCATAAGCCGCCTGCTCAGGCGTTGCGAATTTGTCGCCAGGCTTCTCTCCATCCTCGTCCGAGTAGCGGCTCGGCGCATTCCGTGCGTATGCAAATCGATTGAAGAAAAACACTGATCCTGTGTCGGAGGGATGAGGGTCAACGGATAGAAAACGACCGACAAGCGGGTCATAGTATCGCGCCTGCATGTACACATAATCCGTATCGGCATCTATGACGTGCCCCGTATACCCAACCCCTTTCTCTTCATCAAGCACGCCATCTCCATATGGCTTCTGATCCAGCCGGCGCGTGATGTTGTTCTGTGCATCAGTTGTCGCAAGCGGCGTTCCCTGCGGATTGGTGAGGTAGTACGTGACCTCTTCGGCACGAACAGTCGGTGCAAACGAAATAAATGCGATGAGACCAACAACGCAGTTCAGTACATTCGTTACGCTGCTCGCACGCCGGGCAGTATTCGCCACCCGTGGCATGCCTGGAGATGGGTCACAAGACGGCACTCTCGCCGCAAACCGTGATGACAGGAAATAGCTCATCAACCGTTCCTCCCACTCCATGCGGAGCAGCCCTGATCGTTGCAGGCGCGTACTGAGTAGCTGTACTTGTTGACGTACGGCGAGTTACCACCCTCAGCGAGATAGGATCGGTTCGGTCCCGAGTAGATGATTGCTCCTGTCTCGTAACGAAGTACCTCGTAACGCGTCGCGCCCGGAGATGCATCCCAGTAAAGCGTGTAGTTCTCACGCTTACCTGTGATGGTATCGGTCATGTAGAAACCCGTGGGAGTTGGCGGGATGAGCGCCACCGTTACGGTGACCTGCCCACTCCATGGCCCGCATCCACCTGCGTTACACGCCTGCACCTGATAGACATAGTTACCGTTGCCGCGACCGCTGGTCGACCAATTGCCGGCGCCGTTTTGTTGCACAACCGTCCAACCGCCACCGTTGGCGCTTTCAAGTAGCGTGTAGTACACGCCACCAGGAACACCATTCCAACCGATCGCGTATGCGCCGTTATTACTGATACCGCCGCCGTTGATAGGCGGCGCCGCCGACGGCGCTATCGTGACAACGACATAGGGCGACTGAACATAGCCGCTGCATCCGTTTCCGTTACACGCCTTCACCCGGTAGTAGTAGTTTCCCGTCGCCCCTTCGCCAACGGTTGTCGATGTCGCACCTCCCGAGTACACCTGGCTCCAATTGCCGTCCGTCGTGTGCTCCACGACGTAGTAGGTGGCATAAGCAACACCTGGCCACGAAACAGGGATGCTGCCAGAGCTTGTCCCGGGCACGCTGATGGAGCCCGGCGTCGGAGGGAAATGTGCAACTCTCACCGCAGCGGACAGCGTCGGGGTGCTGCACCCATTCGCGTTGCAGGCTTGAACGCGATAGACAAATGACGCATCAGGCGGATTGCTTAGCGTATAGCTCGTAGCCATTCCGTTGTAGACAGCGTTCCACGGCGTTTCGTTGACCTTCTGCTCGACGTAGTAGTACGTCGTATTGGGCGAAGTCGACCAGATCACACCGATACTCGCCAGATCACCCGCTACGGTAGCGTTGACCGTGGTCACTGCAACAGGTGCCAGTATCGAAGGTGGCACGACAAATTGTGCCGATCCTGGAAGCAACAGGTTATCCCCGTTCACAGCCGGCGGCGTGATTCCGTAAATGTACAAAGGTTGATTGCCGTACTGAACACGCTGCGCCTCGGTCAGCTTAATGGCGAAACGGTAGGCCGTGCCGCTAGCGTGACACTGGATCGCTACGGCGTCCTCACTCGGCTGATTCGCGGTGTAGGCACCGATACCAGTGCCCGTGCCATAGGGCCCTCCGACGTACACATGTACATCGATCGAAGCTGCGCGACCAGTGGAGCATGCCCAGCCCTGAAGGTATGCATCGCCACCTGACTGCGTGATGCCATTGAAGTCGCCAATCACCTTCGACATCTGGGTTTTCGTAGATGCGACCAGCTTCTTGCCGAGGTAGATATAGTCGATTCCCGTCGTATTTGACGGATCGTATTCCCACATCAACTGCCCGGCACTGTTGTAGCCGTAATACGTCGTCGTGTTGTTCGTCATCGACTGCTTCTTCACCCGTCGCCCGGCCGCGTCATACAAATACGCACCCTTGCCCTGAATCGCGGTCAGCCGGTTGGCTTGATCGAAAGTCAGCGCGACGTTGTTCTTGTTGACCGTGTTGCCGCGGGGGTCGTACTGGAAACTGTGGACCGTGGCCGCACCGTTGGTCACCGACGCCAGCAGGTTATTGCCGTCGTAGTTGTACACATTGGTGCCGCCGCTGTTGCTCAGCGTGCGAATGTTGTTGAGCGTGTCGTAGGTGTAGCTTTCCGTGCCCCACAGGTTGCTCGCCGTCGCACTGGTCAGGCGGTTGAGGCCGTCATAGCCCATGACCTTCGTGCGCTGACCACCGTTCGTCAGATCGGTAATCCGGTTGACGTTGGCATTGGCGTCATAGGCGAAGTCTTCGCTGACGGCGATAGCGCCGCCCGCGCCGTAGCTGAAGTTGCTGATCATATAGCGCAGGTTCTTCTGCGCCAGATAGCTCGCCCCGCTGCCCAGATTGAACGACTGGAGATCGCCATCCGGGAAGTAGCTAATGCTGTTGGCGTAACCACCGACCTGGGTCGGCCGGCCGAGTGCGTCCGGGCTGTACGGCACGATTTTGCCGTCCGGGTAGAGCACGGTGCTCAGTGCCCCGTTCGGGTCGTACCCGTAACCCAGCGACCACTGGTAACCATCGACGTTCAGGACTTCCGCGGTCAGCAGGCCGAGCTTGTTGCGGCCAAAGGTCCACGAGGTAAACCCGGAGGTCGCCGTCGCCGGGTTGCCGAGAACGTCATAGGTGAAGCTGCTGCTGTCGGTACCGCTGGGATAAACCACCGAGGTCACGCGGTTCATTACGTCATAACCGCGGATGGTTTTTGCAGCGGCACTCACCTGCCCGCGCCCGCAACCATCGGCACCGCCATCGGTGATGGCCAGACCCGAGGCGCTCCACGCCAGATTGTTCGCGGCGTCGTAGTCCATCACTTCGCTACCGCTTTCCGGTTCCAACGTACGACACAAACGATGGTAGCCGTCGTAGTACATGTACTTGCGCACACCGCCCTGATCGATCCAGCGCGGATTGCCATAGATATCGCGATCGATGGTCTGGACGATGCCTTCCGGTGCGTCGACGCGAATAACGTTGTCGTAGGACGGCTGGTCGAAGACCTGATAAGCCGTGGTCGTGACATTGCCCTTGGGGTCCGTGACCTGCTTGCGCGAACCCGACAGGTACGCTGTATGGCTCACCAGATCGCCCAGTTCGGAATGTTGCAACGATTGGACCGGCCGACCGATGACGTCGTACCACGTCAACACGCCTGCGCCGATGCTGATCAGGTCTTGCGCGCCATTGACCGGCGAGGACTGGAAGGTCTTGTGACCTTGCCAGTCGTAGTCGGTACGAGCCGCGACATGCCAGGCCCCATCGCTGTTGCGATAGGTGCCACTCAAAATCGGGCGCAACATGGCGTCGAAGTAGGTTACCTGCGCCTTGTCGCCCTGCCGCACTGTACGGCGCCAGTGGTTGCCCGAAATACCGCGCTCGGGACCGACGTATTCATAACTGAAGGTCTTCGGTGCCCACGCGACCGTGTCGCCCGCCGGATAATCGATGCGGCTTACCCGACCGATGGCGTCGTAACCGTAAGACGTCGTACTCCCCTGCTGATTCCTGATCCAGGCAATCTGGCCGAAGTCGTCTACACCCAGCACCTGCGTCGTGCCGTCTTGGTATTTGATCGTCTGCGGAATGCCGCGTTTATAATCTTGCAGCCACGTGGTGTGACCATTGTTATCGGTGAACGTACCTAGCTGGCCCTGCCCGTCGAACCCGTAGCTCATCAGGTGCTGGCCGAAACGATAACGATCCGTCAGCGTGGCATTCGCCGGATTGTAGACGTTGCGACTGACTGTTTCGCCCGTGGTGAGGTTGTCGGTCTGCAACGGCAGTCCGATCACCCAATGCGAGAGGTCGTCGTAAAAGCTCGTCTGCTCGATGACAGACGGGCCGGCATTGCTCCAGCGCTGAACCTTCGTCGGACGCGCGAAGCTGTCGAACGCCTGCGCCTGCCAGCTGTAATTGTCGTCATCCTGATGGATGACGCGATTCACAAGCGGGACTTCCTGCATCACCTTGCCACCGTTGGCATAGATGCTGAAGTTGTAGCCGTAGCTGGTCGGCCACGGTCCCTGCGTGGGGCTCGCATAGGTGTATGCCTCGGTGCGAACGGGACTTCCGGCCACACCTCCAGCGTAGTAGTCGGTACGCAGCGGCTTGCCTTCGGTCGCATCGAAACGATTGCTGAAGACGTAGCGGGTAGCATTGCCGGAGGGATCGGTAACATCGCTATAGGTGGTGTAGTCGCAGCCGCCAGTACACTGCGACGCCCAGGTCGCATTGGCCACCGGATAGCTATAGGTCCACTGCTGGCTACCCAACTGCGCACCCGTAATCACCTTACGGGTCAGTGCGAGGTTGTTGTAGTAGCGGGGAATCAGTTCGTAAGCGTTCGCGGTTGGCTGGCCGTTCGGGATATCGCACTGTTCCGTCACGCCCGAGCGTCCGTGACGCGTCGGACGCGCCTCAAACGTACCCTGCACACCCGAGGGGCCAGAGACAGTTCCCGTCTTCACCAGCGAACCATCCGGGAGATCCGGATCGACGCAGTGTTGGTATCTCGTATAGGTCTTGACGTTGAAGGTCAGGTCCTGAAATGCATAGTCCCAGGCAGTTCCATCGGGCAGGCCGACATGCGTCAGCGAGGAACCCGAGGCACTTGCCACGTAGCTATAGGTCCATGTTCGCGTCGCACCGCCCGCGACAACGTTCACCTGCGCGATCTGCTTACCGTCGGCGGTATACCCGAAGGTCACTCGTCGGCCATCGCTCGCGTCGATGCTGCTGAGCTTTCCGGCGTCGTACGAATAGGTAAGCCAGTTGCCGAAGCGGTCTTCGACGCGTGTGGCCATCATGAAACCGAATTGACGCGCAACCTTGAAGGCACGCGCCTGTCGGTACACAAGGTAGTTCAGCCAGTACTTACTGCCATCAGGCCCTACCGCGAGGAATGCCTCGCCAGCCTCGCCGTTAGCCGTAGCGGACAGACACCCGATATTCCAGTTGCCTTTCGATACGCCAACGAAATTGATCCCCGACATCTGGGGAGCTTGCTGACTGGTGGGGCCACGCGAAAGGATGTCCTGATCGGGCACGCCCGGTATACGCAGCAAATAGCCCTGGTTCCACCATTTATCGGGCGGAAGGTCTTCGGTCCCCGGACGCCCTATACGCAAATCGGGCGGCTCGCGGAAATTCGTGCAGCGATCGGTTCGGGCGATGGAATTGACCAACCACCCGATCTGATTCGGCCCCTGCTGAATCGTGTCCGCGGCGCTGGTCAGCGTCGAGAGTCGCGGAATATCGATATCCCAGTCACCGAACGCCGCGTTGTCCTTGCGTATCTCGGCATCGCCGTCCGCCTGGAACGTACGACCGATCGTGATCGTCGGGCCGGTACCGGGAATGCTGATGTCGGTAACGTGGAACGATAGCGAGCCGTCATACACATTCACCGACTCGCCGAAGGGATTCTCACCCAGCGGCTGGATCTCTTCGTCGACCTTGATGAGTTTTTTGTACTCGTCTTCGGGCGAGGACGTGGCGGTCTGGGCAAAAGCCCCCTGACTCAGCATAGCCGCGGCAAGCAGGCAGATGAGCACGCGCGCGATCACACGCGCACGACGATACGTAGGCGACATCGATGGATTCCCCTGGAACTGATTACGCCGACCCAAGGGCCGCGTTTCTGACGAATGCGAACGCGGATATTCCGCCGTTACGCGTCGGTGGAGCTTAAGTTCGTAACGGACTTCGCGTGATTACACGCAAATCGCTGGAACGAACGGACGGATACGCTAACCCCACCACAGCGAAGCAACAGAACATTCCCTTTCCCCCTGAGTATCGACTTTGCGTCGATAGCGCATGAATCTATGCCCATTCGTAGAATCTTGTCAACGTAACTAATTACGATCCGCCGTCGACCTAACTCCACATCGCTTTTCCAGCGATTACGATGTAAGCCACCCTGGCAGCCGATGCATATACCCTGCCTCTACGGAACCTCGACCATCAATTCATCGCGAAGAGCTGGCGTCCACGTATCGGTATCGAGCATGCCCGCCGCGACACTGAAGTATCTTTTATGTGCCCAGACATCGCGGTCGCCAATGACATATACGTGGCTCTTTGCGCGAGTCAGCGCCACGTTCAGTAGATTCGGTTCGGCACATGCCCAGTCGACGGCACCACCGCGTGCCTGATCGCAGCCCAGCACGAAGAACACCACATCGTTCTCCTTCCCCTGGAAGGTATGGACCGTACCGATGGAAATTCGGGCCCAATCCTGGAGATCGGTGGGAACGGGCACATCCCACCCCGCGAGCCCCTGCTGCCAGACGTCATGATCGCCAAGCAATGCCAGCAGGCCGCTCTTGACCTGTCGAAATGGCGTGATAACGAAAACCCTCGGCATCGTCGGACCTCGCGTTGCGATGTCGTGTCGATAGAGTGCGAATAGAGCCTGCAGCAAGTGCTCGCCCTGGGCGGACACGTATTTAGTGTCACCCTCCGTCTCGCCGCAGACATTCCACCACGAGCTCTTGCGGAACACCGGATGGGCAGCCGCCGAACCATCTTTTGCGTGCTTCATGCGACCGCCGTATGCGATGGCGTTCGCGATGTCGAACATGGGATTGTCGCAACGACGATGCATCACCAGCGGTATACCGATGAACCGGCTGTCGTCGACAGGGTGCCGCACCCCCATCGGGTAGATACGATCGGCCAGCGTCTGCACCGAATGACTGTCCACTGCGTAACGGGCGCGGCTATCCTTCAGCCAATGCTGCCCCAGCCGGGCGAGCAGCCGCGTCGACTGGGTCACCACGGGCGGAATCTGCAAAGGATCGCCCACCACCACGACCCGTCGCGCACGCATCATGGCCCCGACCGCGGCTTGCGGCACAGCCTGCCCTGCCTCATCAATGACCAGCCAACCAAGCCCTTCCACGCCGATGCCCGCGAACTGTCGCCGAACCGAGGCAAACGTACTGGAGACCACAGGCGTCAGCATAAAGAACCACTGCCACAACGCCGTACGAGCGGAAGGAAGGGGCGGTGACGACAGCATCGACGAAAGAGCTATAACGACATCGTTAGATGCAGCCTCCAGGAAGAAGGCCTCATGCAGGGCCATCGCCGCAGCGAACAAATCACTACGCAGGACATTCAGACCCTGGCCCTGCCAGAACGCGCGCCGCTGATTCCCATCGCTATCCAGCGGCTGCCCATCCCATAGCGCGACATCGAATGTTCCCGTCAGCGCTTTCAGATCGATGAGCGCATTCCGGATTGCCCTGACAAAAGCAACCCGATCGCGCGCGTCGCACCACTGGCTATATATATCCCTGCGAAAGAGAGCCGTTAGCCAGTGCAGGAAGGATGGGCCCAGTCGTCGTCCAACCGATTGCGCCTCGCCTTCCAACCTCTCGATCAGACGAGGAAAAGCATCGATGACTGGCTGCAGCTCTTTCAGATCGAAGGCTGGTGCCGTGGGCCACAACGACTCGATAACCGGCCACGCCTTCTGTACATGAGCGATAGCATCGTCCAGACGTGCAAGGCGCACCTGCTCGGCATCATAGGCACGACGGGCCCGGAGATAGTCCTGACGCGCACCCGAGAACGTCGGTTTGCCGGGTTTCTCCTTGGCATACAGCCAATAGTCCATCGCGCCCAGCTCTTTCCACTTTCCGTATCGACGCTGTGACGAGCGAGGAATCGTCCCGATTGCCCGGGCTTTTCGCCTGGGCGAGACGACTTGTATCCAAACACTTCACCAAACCGTGAACGGTTGGCGCTTTTGCCGAGCGCCGCCGATACCAGTCCCCAAACCGGCTCGGATGGCTCCGCCCAGGGCTTATTCGACCGGGTTCCCGCGTACTTCGTGGCAACATCCGTGAAGTACTTAAGCGAGTCCTTTCGAGCCGGATCGATGCCTTTGCACTGCGGAAGCTCCAACGAAAGATTCTCTACCGCGCCATTGTTCGTGGAGGCGACAACGATCTCGAATCCTGTCAGTGCAGGAATGAGTAACGGAATAGTCCGCGTCTGCTTCGAGAAAACAGCGTCGACGGTGCCCCCTGCCAGCCCGTCCTTCGCGCTGTTCAACGATGCCAGGACGTCCGCTCGTGCGGTAACGAGGTGCGCAATGAGATCGCGCAACAACGTGGTTTTCCCTGTGCCGGGCGGACCGTTCACAGCCAGCACCTCACCCTCGCTCATCACCTTCATCTTATTCAGCGCGTACTGCTGCATAAGCGACTGCACGTGCTGTGGTTCGGACGGCCACCGGCCTGCGATACCGTTGCGCGGACGTAGTGTTTCCCTTATTTCGCGCTGCCCTTCTTCGCTGTCGAGATCGGTCTTTGCCGCGTCGACTCCTGCAAGGTATGAAGCCAGCGCCCTTGGAAGCCGCTTTCCTTTCAGTTCGCGCTTCGCCTGGGTAAGGTCGTGGACGTAGAAGCTGTTAAGTATCGGCATATCGCGGGCCGCGGCGATCTCAGCGGCATTGGCGGCAGCTTCGTCGGACTCCTCCGGCTCGTCGGGTGATGCCTTCTTCGAAACGTTCTGTGCCTGGGGTGTGTTGCCGACATCGAGCCATGCGAGACCTTTGGTACTCACATCGAAACGCGACCACTTCCTCAGACGATCGATGGTTTTCAGCAGCATGTCCGGATCGAAAATTCCATCCTCGCTATCGGACAGATCGTCCAACAAACCCTGCTTCAGATCCTGCGCACTTGCCTCGAAAGCATCCGCGCAGAGGTCGGTCATGTCGCCATGCTGCAAACGACCGAGTGCCCAGGGGAGTGCCGAGAGGCTGATACCGTCGAAATCGGGCTTGCCTTCATGACTGACGGTCAGTTTTGCGAAACACGTCAGTCCTTCCGCGGCGGCCTCCGCATCGCGTTGCTCGACCAGGGCGTCCGGCGCGGTAGCGATACAGGCCTCGACGACACGCGTGACGTGTGAGACGTCGAACGGGAGCAGATAAATCGTGCGGGGCCGCTGTGAAAAAGTGGCCCAGGTACCGTCCACCAACCTTTCGTCATCGATGAGCTGAGTCGGGTGGCGGCTCCGCCTGGCCTCCTCCAGCTGATCGTCGAGGTCGTAGGCGTTGAAAAATTCAACGCTGTGCCAATAGTCCAGAATGCGGTCGGTATCGCTAGTCGCCATGACTTTCTGCTCCCTCACAGTTCGTGCCGGAGGCCGGTATGACAGAAGCATAACGGCATTCGCTGACGGATCTTTAGCATTGACCATGTAGGAACGGACCTGGCAGCCAGGAGGGCCGTGCCGGCAAGTGACATACAATGCCCCGCCACCATCCACGAATCGACAGGGCCACGAATGCGGTTATCCGACTATCGCCGCGCACACCATGCAACCCGTGTGCTGCTGCCGCTGATGCTTGACTCGGTGCGCTACTTCGACTCAGTTCCCCCAAGGCACCGATGAACACCGTAGTTGCTAGCACAACATCAACCTGGCGCTCGCAAGCCCGCCGTCTTACTGATGTCATTCCGACATGCCTCAAGCGCGTGTTTGTACCGTTTTTGCTATCGCGCCTGGCTATTATCCTGATCCTTTCCGCCGCGCCGCTGGTTGCCCAGGTACCGGCAGAAAGCTGGGGCAAGGATGACAACATTGCGATCAAGCTGTCTGCCCGGGCCATCGCAGATGGCCTCAGTAGAGTAGCGATAGGGAACGATTCGGGCTGGTACTACACCGTTGCCCACGACGGGTATGAGCAGCGCCCATTCGATACGTCCAGGCAGGCAAATTGGGCGTTCTTCCCGCTGCACCCGCTACTGTGGAAGGCAGCGGCAGCGCTGAGCGGCGAATGGGTATGGTCGGGCATCGTGTTGTCCAACCTGCTTTGGCTCGCTGGCCTGTGCTTTCTCTGGCTCCTGACACGCCGCCTCACGGACTCCGATCGGCTAGCCGATCACGCGACGCTATTTGCATCATTTTGGCCAGCCAGCTACTTCATGATGCTGCCCCATACCGAATCGCTGTTCTTCGCGCTGGCAACAGCCTCGTTCCTCGCCGCGCTTACGCAACGATGGTGGCTCGCTGGTTTCCTGGGACTCTTTGCGGGGGCCACCCGCCTGAACGGTCTGTTCCTGGCTCCCGCACTCTTTATGCGTTGGCTCAAAGGTGAACGGCGCTTCGCCGACCTGATGAAGCTGGCCCCTATCGTGTTCGGCGTGGCGATATTCATGGCTTACCTGTGGTCGATTACCGGCAACCCTCTTGCGTTCAAAGACATCCAGGTCGCCTGGGGCCGTGAACTCCACGCGCCTTGGGCAGCCTTGCTCGACTACATCAATCGGCCGCACAAGATCATCACGCCATGGAACCCGAGAATTCTCCATTTCGGGGTTACCGTCCTGGCTCTGTGCAGTACGGTTACATGCTGGAAGCGTGGATGGCACGAATTGGCCGTTTTCACGCTCCTTACGCTTCTGGCGCCGCTGCTCACCGGCACACTAACCTCGATGACACGTTACGCAGGAGTGGCACCAGGGATCTATGTGGCACTGGCGGTTTGGGCCGACAAGCGACCTCGGCTCGGGCAGGTCTGGATGGCCTTGTCCGCCATATCCCTGGCCCTCTTGTCCGTGCTGTTCGCTCTTGGCATCAATGTCGGCGGAGCTTAGTCGGGACGGCTACCGAAGAATTCACGCATGTTCCCGACGGCGCGACGGTCGTCAAAGCGGGTCGCTAGGGAACGGTGCACTTCAGTTTCCAACGTGTACCGAGTGGCGCGCCGGTTGCCTTGGCGCGCACCACGGGTGACGTGGAAACCGTCAGCTGATGCGCCGCTTCGGAATCGCCGTCGACCATGGCGACATCGTCGCGATGCACCTGCGTTCCGCCATCGGTGAACACATGGTCGGACAGTGCTTCGGTGCAGACGGGTCTGCGCGGGAAATACTCCGCGAACACCACGCGATATCCCGAATCGGACGCGCTGCGTTCGACGTGATCTATCCAGTCCGTGCCGCTTAGTACGGTGCCGTTCCAGTCGATCTCGGCGTCGAACGTGGCGCCGGGCTCAAGCGGACTGGCCAGACCGAGGTCACGACACGGAACAGCCTCGAGGCTGATGGCGCCGTTGTCGGAAGGGTCGACGCAGGTGTGTGCGGCGCGCGGTTCCGGTGTGTCGGCGGCGATTGCCGGGGACGTCAGCGTGACGGGTAGAAGAAGTGCCGCGGTCAGTGCGAGTGTGCGGCCGGTGAAGCGGGGGATTCGGGCCATGGTGGGATCCTCGCATCCGGTTGGGGTTTGCCGGTTTTAAGACAAGTAAGTAGATCATATGGACGGCCAAGTGCAATACGTAGTTTGACGTAGGCGCGTGTCGTGGTTCTTACTTTTGATGGTTGCGTACGTGAAGAGACTCTTCACGTACGCAATTCCGGCCCCCTCACCGTCGCCCTGCCTGCGCAGGGGCGACGGTGAGGGTATGGGCGTGTTGTGGTCAGTTCAGAACGGTGCGCATTTCCGCTTCTGACAATAGGCACTGGCGGGGTCTCGGTTTGTCGTTCTGACCGATGTGCACCATTCCATCGAAGGTCGTGTATGGATGGTAAAGCGGATCCGTCATGCAGATTTCCTGCGCACCTGGCTTACTGCCAAACACGGCTACATAAATTTGCGCCGCCATGAACCCCACCGTCGCTACGCCGGGATGGGAGCCATCGTCATATATCCACGGAAGATCGGGATGACGTTGGCGTACTTCGGTCAAGCCGTCGGCGATGTCGATATAGCGGGCGCTCATCGCATCGGCAAGGCGTCGCTCACCTTTGACCAGAAGCAGGTTCGCGGTGTCCGACTGCTGATACGTTCCCAGGTAATACACGGTAGCGCCGGAACGCCTGACCATGCGCGATATCGCTTCGTGCGCCTTTACGACAGCCCGGCATGCCTCGCCGATATCGCTGCTGCTGGTGGCGGCACATATCGCATTGCCGCCTCTCTCTTGCACGATGACGTCGGTGTAATGGTTGTCGCGCAACGCACTGCGCAGCGATTCGTCGCGCACGAAGTCGGCCAGTGCCGCCGCGCCTTTTACATACATGTCGACCGAGACCGTACTGCCCGGTCGCTGCCCGCTAACCAGCGCGGCGAAAGCGGAGGGAAGATTGTTGGTGTACGTGATGCTGTTGCCGATGAACAGGACCTTCCTCGACGCGGACGGATCCGGTGCGTTGGTCGCCATCGCCGACCACGGCAGAGCCACCATCAGCACCCATGTCGCGAGCCATCTCTTCATGATCGATCCCCTGTCCGTTGCTGGATACCCGACTCGCGCATCGCCGCCTCGACAAAACCCAACGGGTCATCCGGCGACACCACCACCGTCCGGCCGTCGACCAGCGTGACGACGATCAGATGGTCGCTATTCCTTATATATGCACGGAACCAGCCGAGCCGGCGGCTGTAGAACAGCCCATCGACCGCGAACAGGCCGCCGTTGCCGAAGACGCGAATGGCTCCGCTCATCGCCAGATCGTCCGTGCGGACGAGTGCTCCGCGCAACGGAAAGCGACGGGAGATGAGGGCACGGCGAATGACGAGCATCCCCTCCCCCACTTCGTAGCCCTGCGTGGTAACCAGCGACATGCCGAGGAAGGCAACGATCGCGAGACCCCCGATCGCCACCACCTCGAGCGACGCCGCCTGCATCCGGAAAGCCACCAGACCGGCCACGCCGACCAGGATCAGCACGAACAGGGTCGTGGCGATCAGGACGGTGCCGCTGCGGGTGGCGGTGAACTGGCGCACATCTGTCCTTCATCGAGAGGCCGCCGGCAGGGTACGGGGAACCGGGTCCGGCACGCCACCCGATTATTCGAAGAATGCAGGCCCATAGCCAGCCCCTCCCATTTCTTCTATGTTGTCGGCTTCCTTCACCGACGGCCCGCCAGATGACCTCTTCGCTGGAGCAGCACCCGGATCACCTCAGGCGCAGCCTGTCCAACCGCCATCTGCAGCTGATCGCCATCGGCGGCGCCATCGGTACCGGGCTGTTCATGGGCTCGGGCAAGACCATCAGCCTGGCCGGCCCGTCCATCCTGCTGGTGTACCTGATCATCGGCGTGATGTTGTTCTTCGTCATGCGCGCGATGGGCGAGCTGCTGCTGTCCAACCTGGAATACAAATCGTTCATCGACTTCTGTACCGACCTGCTCGGGCCATGGGCCGGCTTCTATTGCGGCTGGACGTACTGGTTCTGCTGGATCATCACCGCCATCGCCGATGTGATCGCCATCGCGTCGTACGCGCAATTCTGGTGGCCAGGACTGGCGCCATGGGTACCCGCCCTGCTGTGCGTACTGCTGTTGCTGTGCCTGAACCTTGCGACGGTAAAACTCTTCGGCGAAATGGAATTCTGGTTCGCGCTGATCAAGATCGTCGCCATCGTGGTGCTGATTATCGTCGGCTTCGGCATGGTCGCCTGGGGCTTCACCTCGCCGTCGGGACATAAAGCGTCGCTGACCAACCTGTGGAGCGACGGCGGCATGTTCCCCATGGGAATGACCGGTTTCTTCGCGGGATTCCAGATCGCGGTATTCGCCTTCGTCGGCATCGAACTGGTCGGCACCACCGCCGCCGAAACCGCCGACCCGAAACGCAACCTGCCCAAAGCCATCAACTCCATCCCTGTCCGCATCATCCTGTTCTACGTGCTGGCCCTGGTCGTCATCATGGCCGTCACCCCGTGGCGCCAGGTACAGCCCGGCCGCAGCCCGTTCGTCGAACTGTTCGTACTGGCAGGCATTCCCGCCGCCGCGAGCCTGATCAACTTCGTCGTCCTGACCTCCGCCACCTCGTCCGCCAACAGCGGCATCTTCTCCACCAGCCGCATGCTCTACGGCCTGGCGCAGGAGAAGCACGCGCCGAAGACCTTCGCGCAACTGTCGAAAGCCGCCGTGCCGTCGCGCGGGTTGCTGTTCTCGTGCATCTGCCTGCTGGCCGGCGCGACGCTGGTCTACATCATCCCGAATCTGGTCACCGCGTTTACGCTGGTGACGACGTTGGCCGCCGTGCTGTTTATGTTCGTGTGGTCGCTGATTCTTGTGGCGTATATGGCGTATCGGAAGAAGCGTCCGGAGCTGCATGCGGTGTCCGAGTACAAGATGCCCGGTGGCGTGTTTATGTGTTGGGCTTGTCTGGTGTTCTTCGCGTTCGTGCTGGTGTTGTTGTCGCTGGAAAGCGATACGCGGCAGGCGTTGATGGCTAGCCCGGTCTGGTTTGCTTTGTTGGCGATGGGGTATGCGTGGAAGGGGCGGGGGCTGAAGGAGCCGCGTGCATGAGCGCGCCGCGACTGACCACGCTGGAACATGACGGCTGGATGGTCGACGACGGCGAAATAGCCCACGCGGAATCGCCAGACAAGTTCTGGATTCCGCCTCTGGCTGAGCGCGAGTCGATGAAGCCACGCAACCTCGTCAAGCTTCGTTTCTACATCCGTGTAGAAACCGACGACGGGGAGTTAATCGACGAAGGCGAACGGATGTGGGTTAAGGTGACTGGCAAGGTCGATCAGTGGTATCGGGGGGAACTGGATAACCAGCCTTACTGCACCGATGAGATCAAGCCCGGACTGGAAGTCTGGTTTCAGGCTCGGCACATCATCGACATTCATCCGGAGCTGGCGGAGATATCGCACGCATGAGGTGTCGCGAGAAGTTGAACTGCTGGCACCTCGCGACCCGGCTCTTCGCTTGCTGCTTAACGGCGTGTGGCCGGGGCGGATCGACACGGATGTACTCGCACAATGGGCAAAGTATCGGCAAGATCCCTGGCAACGCTCAATGAGGCCAGATGTGACAACGCTAACCCGCTGATGCGCTTCGTCGAATGAGGACCAAGTCCTCATCGGCAACGACGTAGTGAATAAGACCAGCCTGAGGGCATTCAACCATTGCGCCCTGCTCGAGGTATCCCCACTGCGCCCCTGGATGCTCCGCCGAGTATTGCCTCGTATCCATCACAGCCACAACCCATCCCGTCCAGTCGCTACCAAGATCGACCACGTCGTTAAGCATGACTTCCTGACCGTCCAGATAGCGCATTAGTTACCTTTAAGCATGTAGTCAATGAACGCTACCGAAGGCGCCGTAGACCTTCTGGCCGAATCTATGCGCTTCGCAAGGCTGCCCTTCAAAGCAAGCCGCAAGGCCCGTACTAAGCATCGATACCGCAGCATCCAGCGGTGCACGATCGGACGTCGGTGCCAATAGTCGAAGCCTGCACTTTCCGTCCCGCGTCAGCTGAATATCCACTTCGCGCCAAGACTTACCTTCGAACGTGACCTTCTTCGGCGTGCCGACGATCTCTATCGAGTCAGCCTTGGCGTCGGAACAGAGAGTGCCTTCCAGGATGATCGCCGGCTCGCTCCGCCAGTCGCTGGCGGAGATAGTCCACTGATAAGAGGCCAGGTCGGACCGCGGCGAGAACGTAATCTGTGCATCGCTGCCGAGAACGCACCACGCGCCATGCGTTATCTGGCATTTCCTGGATGGTGCGATGGGGACCAAGGGAGAAGCTGACCGTTGCGCCCCCTGCCCGCCGTCCTGCGCCCGCACATCTGCAAATCCACAAACCATAAGAGTCGCCGAGGCGGCAAACATCCGTTGCACTGCATTCATAACGTCGCCTTGAATTCAGCAGCTATATCTGTGTACATCATTTCAACTTGCCGAACGCTTTGTAGATATCCAATGGGAATACCCTATCTTCGCAGCGCGTTCCGTGGAAACAGGCGGCCAAACCGCCACTCAGCACAGATGCCGCCATATCCAGTCGAGCCCGCTCGTGCGTAGGCGCCAAAAGACGCAGGCGGCACCCGCCATTCTTCGTCAACTGGACGACAACCTCTCGCCAAGGAAGACCATTCCAGATGACCCGTCTCGGCTCGCCGACGACCTCGGTCATGTCGGCAACAGTGTCGACACAACCCGCGCTCTCAAGAACCACTCCAGCCTCGTCGCGCCACTGAGGCTCAGATATCCGCCACTGGTACCAGGGCTCATTCTGGATTGGCGAAAAGGTTATCTCGTAAGGGCCACGCAGAATGCACCATGAGCCTCGCAAAATCTGGCATTTGGCCGGAGGTGCGCCGGGGCTGGGAGAAGAATTTTTCTCTGCCGCACCAACTACTGGCGACGAGCAAACGATGAGAGCCAGTAGAATCCATCGAAATGATTGGGCGATCACTGGCATGCTCCAGTGGGTGCGCTGGCGCCACTCAGGCAATGAACTTCTGCCGTAGGCGAGGTAACGACCTCCCGAAACGTCTGGGAATTCGCGGCCCCCTGCATATCGCCCATCAGCGTACCGGCCAATGCTGGCGACGTAGCGGGAATCCAATGACCGGACACATCCACACCTCCTGGATACTGGTCGCCGCCACCAGCGGTATGCGTTATCTCGTGAGAGACCTCACCCGGAAGCGCATTAGCATTCAGTGCAATTTTGTCGCCCCCTATCTTGTTCGTGAATGATCGGGTCACGGTGGGGTCGACATTGATTACGTTAGCTTTACCGCTAGCGACTTCCGGCGAATCGAGTGGGACATTTACGGGGACTGCAATTACGTTAACCGTCACGCCGTTCACGCTGACGCTACCCGATAGCCGCTTAGCGATATCCGCATCCACTTGCGCGGAAGTAAAGCGCGCAACGCCATTCGAGTCGGAAATCGCATATGGAATAACCACATTCACGGTATTACTGCTCGTCCAGACCAATCTGTCGTATCGACCGTCAGGATCGACGAACTTGTACGGATTATTGGTGGCGTACTTGTATCTATTGAAGTTCGCGCGCGTACTTCCATCAGGCGCAACCGGATCAATGCTCAGAAAGCGACCGATCTGCGGATCGTAGTAGCGCTGCTGCATATAAACGAGATTGGAATCATCGTCGAAAACATGTCCGGCATATCCCACCCCAGCAGTTGTTCCGCCAAGCACGGCGACTCCATAAGGACGATAGTCTGACGTCGCGCTCAGAACTCCCGATGCATTGGTCGTTGCCAAGACCGATCCTTGCGGGTCAGTCAGGTAGTACGTGACGACTTCGACAGCAGATGCGCCCGATAAGCTACCCGCCGCGAAGATGGCGGCTATCGACCCCGCTTTCCACAAACTGACAGTACGCTTCCTCATGCCAATCCCCCCTTGCGGATACGTTCAACCCCCTAGCCGCACCTGCCACTCCAAAATACTGACGGAGTTGGTCGCAGCCTAGGCAAATATGGATGACACTGCAAGCAAGTGGATGACCAGAGTGCGCACGTAGACTTTCTGGTCGAATCCATATTTCTACGCAGGGCAGTCACTACGTCCCGGTGGTAGAACATCGATATTCAAGACGCAAATGTAATTTCTACATTACCCGGCCATGCCGACCGATGTACCGGTTCCACAACGGTGTGCACGACACGTCCGAGCAGCACCAGGCACTCTGTCATTATTGCTTCGCTCATGCCGCGCAACTGACCGCGCAGCATCTTCGATAGCTTGGGTTGGGTCAGACCTAAAGCGTCCGCAGCCTGTTGTTGCGTCCATTTCCTGTCATCGATGAGTTCGCCGATCTTCGCCGCGAGACGGGCCTTGACGAGCATCTCGTTGGCGTAGGCGACTCCAAGGTCGGCGTAGACGTTGCTACCTACTTCTTCGATCCAGATCATTTCGCTTTCCCGCTCACATTCGGCTTCACCGATATTGGACCTGAGGAAGAAGCGCATCGAGAAGTACGACTATTCTGAAAAATTGGCTTTTAATTCCAATGTGGATTGACGTGCGGAGCTGGCGAAACGATCCTCTTCCAGTCGCCGCTCGTCGGCGACCGGGTTTAGAAGCTCGTGCTTTATGCGTTGGCGCTGGAAGGCGTCTTCTCAAGCGACGCCTTTCCGCGTTGCATACTCTTGGCTCCCGACGCTTTGCGGCGGGCGTGCCGGGCGGGCTTGTCCCGACCGGGTTCCAACGCATCCGGCGACTAACCTGGCACGCCCGCCACCTGCACCCTGCAGGTGGCGGCACCAAGGAGGATGCCGCATTGAGCAGCAAGCAAGTTGGGCCCGAGTCGCCCGAATCGAACGAAACCCTTTGTACCCACGACCACTATATTCCCTGTCCTCTTTGCAAAGGCGCGGCATGGATGAAGCTGGGCGATATTCATACCGCCATGAACGACAAGCTCTCGCATATGCGCGGTGTGGCCGATCTGCTGATCGACGTGCCTATGATCGATGCGGAGCAAGGGTCGGTCGCCCAAGCTGGGTATGCGTTAAGAGGAATGATCGATGAGGCGAGAGAGATCTATCGCGTCATGAGCTTTGCCGTCAATGAATCGCATACTGTCATAGCGACACCATAAATTTCCCTGGCGCGCCTCACTTGAGCACACCTTTCGGGACCGCCAAAGACACAGCAGCCGCGACTCAAGCCCATATACCTTTAGGAAGCGCCCCTCATCGGGCCCAGCCACAGGATCAATGCCAGCCAAGTCGCACCTCTATCACGTCGACCACAAACCGATATCAATATGAAACAAATACTTACCGCCCGATGCCACTCGCGCCATTGACGGACCCTACTCACGGCAACCAGCCTCACCTAGAGGGATATCAGAAGGGACACCAGAAAGGTAAAATCCCATAGCTATATGTCGGCTCAAAATCAGCGACACAAAGTGTGGATGGCGAGGCTGGATAAGCCTGATAACGGGGGGATCAGGGGAATGTGCCCACATGCGCCATCGATTGCTCGGCAACGCCCGACACCCGCCATTCTAGCTGGGCGCTTGGGCGCCAATCAGAAAGCCAGGACACCATGAGTTCGGCGCTCGCCAAGGGGGCGAATCTAATGGCACATTCCCAAATAACCAATGAGCGCCATCCGGCCTCTGTGAGCGAGGAGACTACCCGACGGTCTCGAGCCGCGTTTGCTTCAAGCTTCGGAATCCAAAATTCGGGCCGTGTCGCAGGAATACGGAACAATGGACAATCGTCGTGATGATGCCAAAAGCAGCCGTGCACGAGTATCGCTGCATCCCAGCGCGCAAGAACCAAATCCGGTCGGCCGGGAAGCGCCTTGGAATGCAGACGGTAACGGAATCCGGCGTGCCAAAGCACATTACGAACCCAGCGTTCCGGCGCCGTGTTATTCCCCTTGATTTTTGCCATCGCTGCAGATCGCTGCGCGATTGTCATCACATCGACCACGTCAACATTCCCAGAAGTAGCTAATAAGAATAATGGCTAGCAGCAAGATCGGCATCATTGATGTGTTCGCCGGCCCAGGTGGACTGGGAGAAGGTTTTTCGAGATTCGAAACACCCACCGGCAAGCGACCATTCAAAATTGGTGTTTCCGCAGAAATGGAAAAGTCAGCCCACGAAACATTACGGTTACGCGCATTCCTACGCTCGCTTCGCGAAGACGAAGGGGATATGCCCGAAGCATACGCAAAGTTCCTCGAGTCCGTTGCGAAAGGTACAGAAAAATCCGCAAGCGATTGGTTTAGTGAGGGTGAACACCGTCAACGATGGGAAAATGCATCCGAAGAAGCGCTCAACCTAACGCTTGGCGACGAAAATCACGACCGAATTCTTTACGATAAAATTCGAAGAATACGCAAGGAATTCGAATCCTTGATACTCATCGGTGGACCGCCGTGCCAAGCGTATTCACTAGTAGGAAGGGCTCGGCAGAAAAACGTCCCGGGCTTTGAATCAATCGGCGACAAGAAGCACTTTCTCTACAAAGAATACCTTCGGATACTTGGTGAGTTCACACCAGACATCTTCATCATGGAGAATGTCAAAGGGATTCTCACGTCCACCGTTGGCGGCCAGAGAATGTTCGACATGATTAAACGCGATCTAGCCAATCCGCGTCGCGCGCTTAACATGCGCGATGCCCCTAGGGAAGATACGTATGTTCTCTTGCCGATTCACGTGCGCGATGGTGAAGAGCGCGATCCAGCCAAGGTACTAGCCGACCCTACTGGCTTCATCATACGGAGCGAACGCCACGGCCTTCCACAAGCCAGACATCGAGTCATCATCATGGGTGTAAGCCGTGAGCTTGCCACGCGAGCTATTTCAGCACCACGGCTGGAAGAGGCCACAGCACCGACCTTGGAGCAGGCACTATCCGGCCTTCCGCGACTCCGGAGCGGAATCTCGCGAGCTGCAGACAATGGGGACGCTTGGGCGAATGAGTTGGCAAGGCATAAAAGGCGTCTTCTAAAGTGGCTTGAGCGATCCCACCCCATGATTTCGGAGCGCCTAGAAAAGGCAAGCTTCAATCCAAAGGTCGCCCGGAGCTCGTACAAATACACAGACCGATCTACAGACATCTCCAGCAAGCTGAAGGGCAGCTCACTATTCGTAACTAGCCATGAAGCACGATCACACATGGTGTCAGACCTTGGTCGCTACCTTTTCGCTGCGGCTCACGCCTCTTCCGAACACCGTTCGCCGAAGAGCAATGAGTTCCCAACCTTCCTAGCGCCTGACCACGTCAGCTGGGGAACAGGTGCATTCTCCGATCGCTTCCGGGTACAACTAAGAGATAGGCCCTCAAGCACAGTCACCAGTCATCTATCCAAAGATGGTCATGCATTTATTCATTGGGACGCCAGCCAATGCCGAAGCCTAACTGTCCGGGAAGCGGCACGACTACAAACTTTTCCCGACGATTACATTTTTCTCGGGAATCGAACCCAGCAATATGTACAGGTAGGCAACGCGGTGCCCCCCATGCTTGCCGAACAAATTGCGTCGGTCGTGTGGTCGATTTTCCACTCATCAACTCGGAGCCACGCAAGCCATGAATTCCGACGTTCATGACGAAATACCGCTTCCACCAAGTGCTGCGAGGCTTCTTGAGTCAATGCGAGACATCGGGTACTCATTCCAGAGTGCATTAGCAGATATCGTCGACAACAGCATCTCTGCCAGCGCTCAACAAATCAACATTTTAAATGGCCTCGACGGGGCTGGCGATCCATTCGTTGCCATAGCTGACAACGGGTTAGGTATGACCGCCGCAGAGCTCACAGCCGCGATGCAGCATGGTGCAAAAAGCCCGCGTGAGGCTCGTGGGCCCCAAGACCTAGGGCGGTTCGGATTGGGTCTGAAAACAGCATCATTCTCCCAGTGCCGACGCCTTACAGTAGTGAGCAGACAAGGCAAGGACATCGCTGCAAGACGCTGGGATCTCGACAGAATTCTCGCGTCAGATGAGTGGCTACTTCAGATACTTGATCCAAGCTTCTTAACTGACCTTCCGGGATACAACATCCTAGGGACGACCGGAACCTTGGTCATCTGGCAAGGTTTAGATCGGCTCGACTCAGTAGGAAAAAGCGCCGACGCGCTACTAACGGCACTCAACCACCTATTTTCCGAAGGCCGGCGACACCTCGCACTAACGTTTCATCGATTCATAAGTCCAGATGCTGGTCAGCAGCGATCGGCAATTACAATTGCCATCAATGAAAGTCCTGTCCCGGCGCTAGACCCCTTCGCTCAGCGCATGACGCCGCGCGCGGATGCACATGTACCTGAAACGATCCATGTTGAGGGTCACATCGTTCATGCGCAGGCTTTTACTCTTCCCCACCATCAACGAATCACGCCAGTACAGCTAAAAGATCTTTCGCTTGGACTGAGCCTTGCTGAAACACAGGGACTCTATATCTATAGGGCGCAACGACTGATTGCCTACGGAACATGGCTTGGATTAACCCGACGATCCGAGATTACAAGACTTCTTCGCGTCCGCGTGGACGTACCTACTGCCCTCGACGCAGAATGGGGAGTCGACGTACGCAAGTCCCTAATTCGTCCACCCGCTGAAATACGCGAGCGACTCAAGCCTCTTATTGAACGCATGAGCGAACAAGGAGCACGACCATACAGGCATCGCGGCAATGTGCAAACACGCAACAAGGAGATGGATATGTGGCTTCGCATCTCCGAACGTGAAAATGTTCGTTATGAGATCAATCGGGCGAACCCGCTTGTTAGGCATCTAGAAACCCAGACATCTTCGCCTGACTTTGAAAATCTCTTGACGGCTATCGAAGCGACATTACCGCTGGAATCAATGTTTTCAGACGTGGCGTCCGACCCCGGCAGAACACAGCCCAGCCTAGATGAAGACGGACTCCGAGGCATACTTTCAGCCTACGTCAATGCCGTGGCCCCAAATACAGACACCATATCAGAGGCCATCTGCAGCTCCATACTGCAAACGCATCCGTTTGCCAATGACAGAAGATGCCGTCAAATATTGGCAGGACTAAGACGCATCATTTGACACAAATAGACATCCTCAGGGGGGATTATGAACAGGGAAATGTTACTGAACATGGCAAGAGCCGGCATCGCCATGAACAAGGCGCCGACTCAGGATGAGATTCGGACACTCGTCACAAATCTTAGCGCGTTGCCGATGTTCACCGGCATGCTTAGCATCCACGACCATGAGGATATCGCTCGGCAGATCGAACGTGAATTCATGGTTGACCTTGGTCCAGCGCACACACTCAAGGGGGACCACAAGGCATGGCTCCTCGGAAAACGCCACGAAATCCAATGGAACTACTGGCGACGCTACAAAAATCATCTCTTGCAAAGCGGTTTCGGCCCCAAAGTTGTAGATCGGCTTGACGAGATCACCGATTCAATACTTGACCTAGCCGGCGATCCGACGGACGCAGGCTCTTGGAGTAGACGTGGCCTCGTAGTTGGGCACGTCCAAAGCGGCAAAACAGCAAACTATGTTGGCCTCATAAATAAGGCCGCAGATGCCGGCTATAAACTTGTCATCCTCATTGCGGGAATCCACAGCAATCTTCGCTCACAGACACAAGAGCGCATTGACGAAGGTTTCGTTGGTAGAGACAGCGACCAACTCTTGGGGGGCAAGATCAACCCAAAGTTTCTTGGTGTTGGCGCTTTGGATCGCTCATTTAGCGCCACCGCTTACACAAGCCGTGCATATGACTTTCTGCGCGTACGCGCAGAAGGGCTAGGAGTACCGATCAATAATCTGTCGCAGCCAGCAATCTTCGTAATCAAGAAGAATAAGTCTATTTTAACGAATCTGATCGACTGGCTACAGAGCACGAGCTCGAGTGGCGATCGACTTACGATGCCCATCTTAGTCATCGATGATGAAGCAGACAATGCATCAGTCAACACTTCACAAGATCCAACAAAGCCAAACACGATTAATCAGCTCATACGTCAGCTATTGAATATATCCACTAAGAATACTTATATCGGCTACACCGCAACACCCTTTGCAAACATATTCATCGACCCAGACACGTCGAGCGAAATGAGTGGTGACGATCTATTTCCCAGAGATTTTATCGTTGGACTCGATGCTCCATCGACGTATGTAGGTGCGAATCGGTTTTTTCTTGAGCAAGGCAGTGGCGAGTCACTTACTGTCGAAGTAAATGATACCGACGATTGGCTACCCCTCTCTCACAAGATCGACACCACGATCGATAAACTACACCCGTCCCTTGTTCGAGCAATCGATTGCTTTGTTCTGTCCAAGGCGATCAGAATTCTGCGCGGACAAGGCAAGCGACACCACTCGATGCTTGTCAATGTATCGCGGTTCACCTCCGTGCAGAGCAAGATAGCCGAACGCATTGCAGAACACGTGAAGCGACTTCGAGACGCCGTCGAGAATCGTTATGCGATCAGTGGAAGTGAGGCGCTCCGCGACCCATACATCCGAAGCATTCACGAAGCTTGGGCCGCGATGTATCGCACAACCACCGCGGAATCCTGGGATCGTATCCAGTCAGCCCTTCATCAAGCGGCGGCGGGCATAGCAGTTGCCGAGGTCAACGCAAGGTCGGGGCCAGGAGCACTAGATTATCGTAGTCACGGCGAGGCGGGGCTAACAGTGATTGCCGTGGGGGGCAACTCGCTCTCGCGCGGTTTCACTTTGGAGGGGCTGACCATAAGTTACTTCCTTAGAAACACGCAGATGTATGACACCCTACTTCAAATGGGCCGATGGTTTGGATATCGGGATGGCTATGCTGATTTGTGTCGTCTCTTTATAAAGACGGAGGCACTCGAATGGTATTCGTACATTGCTAACGCCACGGAGGAATTACGAGACGAAATAGCCAAAATGGAGTCTTTAAAGTTGACACCCCTGGACTTTGGTTTCGCGGTGCGCTCCCATCCGGAGGCACTTCTCGTGACCGCTCGAAACAAGATGCGCGCGGCAAAGGAGATCATTCGAGAAGTTGGCCTTGCTGCAAAACTTGTAGAGTCTGCTGTCATCTTTGCTACAGATGAGGTTTGCACGGCCAATTTGAAGGCCACCCTTGTTTTGGGCGAAAAACTTCAGTTGGCCGGCATTTCGTGCGAGCCATTCCCTCCCATCACAACAAAGACGAGGCGCAGGCCCAGTCGACTTTTCACGGACGTCCAGTCGAACATCATTGTCGATTTCATCCGGTCTTTCGTATTACACCCCGCAAACATCGAAATGTCTTCCGCGCTCGTAGAGCAGTACACAGAACGACGCGCATTAGACAAATGGGACGTCGTCTTTGTTTCGAAGAGATCCGAAGAAGCCGTCCCATTCCACATAGCAGGCTTCGAAATCGGGATGCAGGAGCGTAACGCAAAATTGGATAAGCGGACCCTGAAGATCTCGGGCAATGCTAGACGCGTAGCATCTCGAGGTCTCGAGCGTGCAGGCATTAACGATGCCCAAGCGGCAGAGGCCGAAGTAGAGTTCAAGAAGAAGAACTCTGGAACCAATATTGCCGACTTGTACTACCGCAAAGTTCGAACCAAGCCACTCTTGATGGTCCATATTCTCGATGTGAGCATAACCGACGATAGTGCAACACCCCGCGAGAAGAAGAAGCAGGTTCATGCAGCCTATGGCATCAGTTTCCCTGGTTTAGCCGATGGTGAAGTGGAGAGCCGCATTGCCTATACCGCAAACATAGTCGCTTATCGCGAACTATTTGGTCAGTTCGACGTTGACGGAGACGACGATGACGACGCCACTGAATGACCCATGGGCGGGCCTTCAATCGTCAACGAACTGGGTTGGGCGCAGACTTAATCAACCACATCCTTTAGACCTCTTCTGGGCCGTTCACCCCTCGGGAGCCATCGGTCTTGTGACGAAAGGGATGACGCGAGCAACCCTTCCAGGGCGACTACCTCAACTTCGCGGTATTTCAGTTGAAATAGAGCCTGGAAGTGACGCAGGATATTCACTCCACATATTCCTACGCCAGGAAGAAGATCGCGATTTATTCCTTAGACTGTGCAATGACATCATCGAAATCAGTTCCATGGCCACAACCGAATCAGAGGCCACCAGACAGCTCTTCGGCAGACTCAAGCGATGGCAAAGGCTTCTCGGACTCTCCATAGGAAGCCTTCTGAGCGACCGCGAAGTACGCGGACTTATAGGCGAACTTTGGCTATTGAGGAAAAATCTGATTCCGCGGCTGGGGCTTCCCGGCGCACTCCGCTCATGGGTTGCTCCCGATTGCCATCCTCAGGACTTTGCCTCCACACAAAGCGTTATCGAGATGAAGGTTCGACTCACGGGAAGTCGCAATCAAGTCAGCATCTCTTCGTTAAATCAACTAGACAGTCCAATCCTCCCACTCCGACTAATCGTGGCCGAACTTTCACCGTCTCAACATATCGATGCGCTCTCGCTGAACGAATTGGCTCAAGATCTTCTCGAAGACGCCGAAAAAGATGGAGACGAAATACTGGCAGAGTCGCTATTGTGCCGGCGCGGCTACGTACATTCGTCAACGTATGACTCACTGACCTATGAAGTAACCGGGCAGATCGCGTTCGAGGTGCGGGGACATTTTCCGCGAATAGCGCGCAGCAACGTCGATCATCGCATCATCGATGCAACTTACTCACTATCGCTTGAAAACCTTGAAGAGTTTCGCTCCGATTTCGACACCACCATATCGATGTTTTGCATGCAACAGTAGGACCAAGTCAATCAGGGGACGGAGCCATGCTTGAAGACGTTGAGCTATATCGTGGAAATCTTATTGGTGAGATTCGAGCGGATGCCAGAGGTGGCGGCAACTACGAGCGCACAGCATTCATTGACAAGGCCTGTCAAGTTCTTGAAGCGGGTGAGGAATTTGTCGAGTACCACCTCTGCTATGCCTCTGCAGTATGGAATCGGTCCCCTGTACTCATTGACGCCTTTAACATCTCTCATAGCGATGGTTTGCTGAGTATTGTTGTAGGCGACTATTCGGGAGCCGACCAACCTCCATCCCTTGCTACAGATGAGACGCGAAGTTTAGTAATGTCAGCCTTCAAGTTCGTTGAGGGTAGCCTTCACGGCGATATTGCTCAGTGCTGGGACGACAGTCACCCAGGGCATGCACTTGCCCAAGAGGTTCATGCATTTGCCAGCGAGGACCTGCTGAAGGTCAAGATCTACTTGGTCTCGGATCGTGAACTGGGCACGTCTCTCGGTAAGATGCCGATACTGGCAATCGGTATCCGAGATGTCGAGATTCAGCTTTGGGACGTAGCGCGCCTTTGCCGTGTCGAGACATCAATTCGTGGGCGCGAGGAGATCGAGATCAACTTCGATGAATCTTTCGGTGCAGGCATTCCTGCACTCCCCGCCGGAGGGACGGGAAGCTATGACTCGTATATGTGTATCGTGCCTGGGGTAGTACTTGCTGGACTATACGATCGCTTTGGTGGAAGAATTCTAGAGCAGAACGTTCGAGCCTTTCTTGGCGAGGGCCGTAAGGTAAACAAAGGTATTCGCGACACCCTACGCACCGATCCCGCCATGTTCTTTGCGTACAACAATGGATTAACGGCAACGGTATCTCATCTCGATCTTGTAGCCGATACGAATGGACAGAAAGTAATCTCGTTTGTAAAAGATTTCCAAGTTGTAAATGGCGGGCAAACAACTGCGTCTCTTTACTGGGCAATGAAGGCTAACTACGACCTTAGCAAGGTATTCGTACAGATGAAGCTGTCGAGAATCCCTGAGGAGGGATTCGAAGACGCAGTTCACGCAATTGCTCGCTATGCGAATGCCCAGAATGCCGTCAGCGCTTCTGACCTGTTTGCCGGCCATCCATATTTCAAGCGGCTTGAGGCATTGTCGCGTCAAGCGGTTGCACCCGCTTCGGCAAAACCAGGAGAGATCCCAGGTTATTGGTTCTTCGAAAGAACCCAGGGAAGCTACAACGTCGAATTGAAACGAAGAAAAGGAGCCGCGACTAAAGCTTGGGAATTGCTACACCCTAAAAAACAGAAACTGACCAAGACAGACGTAGCCCGATATGAGGTAACTTGGGCCGCACTACCTCACAGCGTCTGCGCTGGCGCACAGAAGAACGTCGCGGCATTCGCTCGTATAGTGCAGGAAGCGTGGGCCCGCAATCCTGAAAGTTACGAGATTACGTACTTCAGAGAACTGGTGTGCAAATGCATTTTAACCAAGAGCTTAGATGCCGACATCCCGGCGCAGAAGTGGTATCCCGGATCGATCCTTCGGCAGCTTTGTAGCTATACGCTCGCACTAATGAGTGATCGCATGGCTAGCAAGAATCTAAACATTGACTTTGAAGGCATTTGGCGAACCCAGCGAGCACCAGATTCATTTATGCTGGAAGCGCGCCGCCTAGCTGAGTTCACGTTACCGTACCTGATCGACATTCCGCCTGAACAGCTGAAGAATCGCCTTGTTACCGAATGGGCAAAGAAGGAGGCGTGCTGGACGCGGTTGCAGGCCAGCGACGTAACTCTCTCTTCAGATTTTGAATCCACGCTTGTCGATACGAAACAGAGCAAAGACAGGGGACGATCTTGGCGCGACCGCGCGCACGGCTTCGCTCAGGACGGCACATGGAAGCGGCTACACACGTGGAATTTGAAGGCGGCAGGATTGACCGACGGAGAGTCTGAACTCGTGGAGCGCGCTGCTGTAGCGGCAAGTTTCAACTTTCGTGGCTTCCGACTAACAAAGCTCGAGGAAGCATGGCGTCGAGCAATCGATGCGGGCTTTGTCTAGAAGAACGCACGTCACCAAATTTCCAGTTTTGACGTAGGGCATACCCAACCCAACGTGAGGACTACGGGCTGCCGTATAGGCCACTCAACATCGAGTCGTTTTAACAGCTCATCACTGACTTGGATGATAGGGCCGTATGTTATGAGACTTACGCACACCAGTGCCCAGACGGAGCATCAGTCACACCATATTCAATCTCAGCCCATTTGCATTGAGCCTCCAGCATCGGACTCAATAGATCATCCAGCGCTGCCATTGCGTCCTTAATTGGCGCCTCGTCAATACCAAGGAACCGGTATGCCGCCATCAGCCGCAGGAAAAGCATAGAGAAAACGTCTGATATGAGACGCCCCAAATGGGATAGGTGAAGGTAATTACGGTTTTCCACTGAGCGCGCTTCGCGATCGCTAGGGAGGGATACACCGACAAAATCCGCATGCTGGATATGACTAGCCGTCGAATAACCTATTGCAAGTGCAGTGATACCTTTGAAGCCACCTTCTTCACCCTTTGAAAGGGTCGCCAGCAGGTTAGTGAAGCCCCAGCTTGCGTCGATTCGTCGTCGTTCCTGCGCTGATGTTCGATCCGAGTACTCTCGATACTCGTCATCGCTAAGCAATCTGTCGGTAAATGGCCTAAGCCATTCCACCCCCAAGCCAGATAGAGCACTCACCGTGGCGGCGGCCTTCTTATGATCCTTCATCAACGATGTTTCAAATTGCACCTCAGAGTACTCGTGAAATCTCGCGTTAAACGTTGTTTCACTCTGAAGTAGATAAGCAAATTTCAACGTCCCTTCCAAAACGGAACGACTCGCGAGCTCGGCGTCCCATAACTGACCGTACCTACAAAGGAGAAGAACGCTCTCGGTCGATCGAGCGGACGCGCTCGCTAACGACCCCAGCACAACTAACTCATTTGATGACCAATGCGTCGACAGAGCAAACGGACTCATCAGTGGCAGAAGCTCTCGCATCCGAACCAGTGATTGAAGAGACCAGACCTCTTGCAAAGAGGTTAAATGAAGGTCGTACACCGTATCCCCGATTTCGCAGGAACGTCGATCATCACCCGCACTTCGAATACCCACAATTCAAACAAGTCTGACACCCATCCATCAGAACCAGCGCCTGGGTATTGCACTTAACGCAGAGGGTTGCGCCGGGCGGGAAGCCTGAGGCTTCGCTCTGAACCGCTTCAACCTGCGATGCCGACGCACCGTCGGACGGTGAATCGCCCGCGGAGCGGGCTCCTGCAGAGAGCGACGCAGTGGCGCTTGCCGCCGCCGGCTTCTTGCTCGCCGCCTCATAAGCCGCACGCTTCTCCGCGATCAGCGCGCGGGTGGCGTCGCTCATTTCGGGGTCGTGGATGAGGCCGATGGACTTCATGTGGGTTTCGATGACCGCGCCGATTTCGGCGACTATGCTGGGCATGTAGACGCCGCCGGCTTTGAAGTAGCCGCCGCGCGGATCGAAGACTGCTTTGAGTTCTTCGACGATAAACGTCACGTCGCCGCCCTTGCGGAAGACGGCGGACAGAATTCGGGTGAGCGCCACGATCCACTGGAAGTGGTCCATGTTCTTCGAGTTGATGAAGATTTCGAAGGGGCGACGCTGTTCGTGCTGGGTGCCGGCGTTGAGGACGATGTCGTTCAGGGTGACGTACAGCGCGTGCTCGAAGAGCGGCGACTTTATTTTGTACGTGCTGCCGACGAGGGTCTCGGGACGCTCGACGCTTTCGTGCATCTGGATGACTTCGGCCATCGGCGCGATGTCTTTGGCCTGTGCCGCGGTTGCTGCCGGGGCGGCTTTGTCTTCGGGCTTGACTACCTGGTAGCCCGTGATCTTCTTGTCGATCTTGATCGCCATGACTTTTTACTCTGTGTATCGGTGACGACGGCGCGGCCCGGATGGGTGTGCGGCCCGGGCTAGCCGGGCCGCACGGGTACTACTTACTTGCGACGGACGCCACGTGCGGCGGACTTGCGTGCCGCGGTACGACCCGTCTTCTTGCTGGCAGTGGGCCTCTTCACCGCTTTGCGGGCGGCTTTCTTCGCAACGGGCTTACGCGCCGTCTTCGTGCTGGCGGCCTTGCGGACCGTCTTCTTGGCCGTGCTGCTGCGAACGCCGGCCTTACGGTCCAGCTTGGTCACAGCTTTCTTCGCCGCCTTGCGGGCGGTGGAAGCTTTCTTCGCGACGCGACCGGCGACTTTCTTGACGGCCTTGCGTGCGGTGGTGGCTGCCTTGCGGACGCCCTTCTTGACGGCGACCTTGCGGGCGCCGGCCTTCTTGGCGACTTTCTTTACAGCTTTCTTGACGACCTTCTTGACCGAAGCCTTCTTGGCCGAAACCTTCTTGGCGACCGACTTCTTCACAGCCTTCTTGGCGCTGACCTTCCTGGCCGGTGCCTTCTTCGCTGCCGACTTCTTCACGACAGCTTTCTTGACGGCTTTCTTCACCGCTTTCTTGGCTGCGGCTTTCTTGGCCGGAGCTTTCTTGACGGCGGCCTTCTTCGCTGCCGGCTTCTTCACAGCCTTCTTGACGCCGGCTTTCTTGGCCGGAGCCTTCTTGGCCGTCGGCTTCTTAGCCGTTGCCTTCTTGGCGGTCTTTTTGACGGACGCCTTCTTAGCAGCGGCCTTCTTGGCCGGCGCTGCCTTCTTCGCGGCTGCCTTCTTCGTAGCTTTGCGCACAGCCTTCTTCGCCGGGGTGGCGGCAACCGGCTCTTCGACGACCGGTGCTGCGACCGGTGCGACGACCTTCGGTTTGCGCGGCTTGCGCTTCACGACCTTCTTGGCCACGGGGGCTTCGGAAGCAACGGACGCTTCGTTTACCGGCGTGACTTCGGTGGTAATCGTGTCGAATTCGAAAGCTTCGCTTTCGACGACCTGGTTTTCTTCAGACATTTTTATCCCTCTCCGCGGGGTCAGAACTTGCCGTAATAGCCTTCCTTCAAAGCATCGAAAAGGTTCGCGGCGGTATGCATTTCACCGTCGTATTCGACCTGCTCGTTGCCTTTCAGTTCGACAAAGCTACCGTCTTGTAACTCGAAGCGGTAGAGGGTGTTCTCAAGATCGGTTTCCTTGACCAGCACACCCTGGAACGCCGCGGGGTTGAAACGGAATGTCGTACATCCCTTTAAACCCTGTTTATAAGCGTAAAAATAGATGTCCTTGAAGTCTTCGTACGGATAGTCCGTCGGGACATTCGCGGTTTTGGAAATCGACGAGTCGATCCATTTCTGGGAGGCAGCCTGGATGTCGACATGCTCTTTCGGGCTGATGTCGTCGGCCGCAACGAAGTATTCGGGCAGCTTCGCCTTCGGATCGTCGGAGTACGGCATGGCCTCTCCGTTGATCAGGGCGCGGTAGGCCAGCAGCTCGTAGCTGAAGACCTCGACCTTCTCTTTCGACTTCTTGCCTTCGCGGATCACATTGCGGGAATAGTGATGCGCGAAGCTGGGCTCGATGCCGTTGGAGGCATTGTTGGCCAGGCTGAGCGAGATGGTGCCGGTGGGCGCGATCGACGAGTGATGGGTGAAGCGCGCGCCGGTTTCGGCCAGGGCTTCGATCAGGTTCGGGGCCACTTCGGCCACGCGCTGCATGTAGCGCGAATACTTCGCGTGCAGGATGCGGCCGGGGATGGCGTCGCCGATCTTGTAGCCGTCGCGCGCCATTTCGGGGCGCTTGCGCAGCATGTCGCCGGTGACTTCATAGGTGGCCGCCAGGACGGGCGCCGGACCTTTTTCCTTCGCCAGTTCCAGTGCCACTTCCCAACCGGCCACGGCCATTTCGCGGGAAACTTCGTCGGTGAAGCCGACGGCGTCGGTGCTGCCGTAACGCATTTTCAGCATGGTCAGGGTCGAACCCAGGCCCAGGAAGCCCATGCCGTGACGGCGCTTGCCCAGGATTTCCTGGCGCTGCCGTTCCAGCGGCAGGCCGTTGATCTCAACGACGTTGTCGAGCATGCGGGTGAAGATTTTCACCACCTCGCGGTACTCGTCCCAGTCGAAGCGGGCCTTCGGCCCGAACGGATCGCGCACGAAGGTGGTGAGGTTCACCGAGCCCAGCAGGCAGGAGCCGTACGGCGGAAGTGGCTGTTCGCCGCAGTTGTGCGCGTGCAGGCCATTGGCGTCGAACGTGTTGATGTCCGGCACCTGCACGTCGTAGACGGCTTCGGTACCGTCGGCCTCGATGGAGGCGACGGTGGCGGTGAAGCGCTCGCGGTTCGGCGTACGGACATAGGCGGCAAGCAGGCGCTTGAGGTTGCCCTGTTTGTCCGTGTCGGCGAAGCCGATCTGCTCGGCGAAGGTCGCGAGGTTGTCGCCTGCGATCACCAGCTCGTGCTGAGCCTGCGTCGCGTAGTCGGCCATGCCACCACGACCGTCGGGCAAGCGGGCCGTGCCCGCGTCGCGACGGTTGGCGTAGATCGTCGAGGCGATGCCCAGACGCAGCAGCATGCGCTGCGCGGCTTCAAGGCGCGGCAGGTCGGACTGGGCCAGACGGACGCTGACGCCCTTCAACTGGCTGCCCTGCACCGAACCGTCGGCATCGAACAGACCGCGGAGGAAACCGCGACTGAAATCGCTGGACGCCTGCTCGGCTGCCGGACCGATGCACTTGTTGCCGGGTGTCATGCCGACTTCAAGCGCCAGCTCTTTCAGCGCGCCCAGCGACAGACGGAATTCGTTACGGTTGCCCACCGACTGCCAACCGGCGAAGTCCGCGCGGTGCGGCAGCGTGCGGGCGGCCGTCTCGGCAGCGTCCATCAGCGCATAGACACCGGGCGACGGCGCGGCGATGCCGCCGTTGGCCGCCATGGCAGCATGGAAAACGGACAGCACGGCCTTGTCGTTCTTCAGCGTGCCGTCGCCGACCAGCAGACCGAGCAGGAAACCCTGTTCAAAGGTGTACTTGCCAGCCCACGCGTTACCGCCGCGATGGTTGTTGAGCAGCACCTCGTCGCCCGGACGCAGGTCGCCAGCGGCGCACCAGTCGGTGTCCAGCGCCCAGCGCGTCTTGCGAACGACCTTGCGCACGCGATGATCGGCGGTCAGGCGAAGCTGGTAGCCCTGATCGGTCGCGAGCTTCACGACGTCTTTGCGTGCCGTAAGGAAGAAGCCTTCCGGACCGGTGGCGTGGTCCTTGCCGTCGACGCGGGCGGCGAATGGCGTACCGATGAGGTCGGCGACCTGGCGCGGACCTTCCGACGTCTGCACCCAGGTATCGGCCGTGACGCAGGGGTTGGTCGCGCGGATGTGCTCGCACCACCAGTTGTTGTTCATCTCGTTGACGCGGTCGATCAGGATGAAACCGGGCTCGGCGTAGTCGTACGTCGAGACCATGATCATGTCCCACAGGTGCCGCGCGCGGATGTGGCCGTAGATCTTGCAGGCGACCAGACCGTCTTCGCGGACGACGTAGTTCTGCGTGGTGGGCCATTCGCGCCAGACGACCTTGGTGGGGTCGGTCAGGTCGATTTCGTCCTGCTCTTTGACGTGTACCGGGAAGACGGTCGGCCAGTCCTGGTCGTTCTCCACGGCGTCCATGAAGCCGTCGGTGATCAGCAGCGACAGGTTGAACTGGCGCAGCCGGCCGTCTTCGCGCTTGGCGCGGATGAATTCCTTGGCGTCCGGATGGCTGATGTCGAACGTACCCATCTGCGCGCCGCGGCGACCGCCGGCGGACGAGACGGTGAAACACATCTTGTCGTAGATATCCATGAACGACAGCGGGCCGGACGTGTGTGCGCCAGCGCCGGAGACGTACGCGCCGCGCGGACGAAGCGTCGAGAATTCGTAGCCGATGCCGCAGCCGGCTTTCAGGGTGAGGCCTGCTTCGTGCACCTTCTCGAGGATGTCGTCCATCGAGTCGTGGATGGTTCCCGACACGGTGCAGTTAATGGTGGACGTGGCCGGCTTGTGCGCCAGCGCACCCGCATTGGACGTGATGCGGCCGGCGGGAATGGCACCGCGGCGCAGGGCCCAGAGAAAGCGCTCGAACCAATGGGCGCGAAGCTCTTCGGTGATTTCGACATCGGCAAGGGCGCGAGCGACGCGCGAATAGGTTTCGTCCACGCTGCCATCGACGGGCTCGCCGGACTTCGCCTTCAGACGGTACTTCTTGTCCCAGATGTCGTAGGAGGCGGGCTGGAGCGGAATCGCCGCGGTCTCAAGCCCGATGGCTTGCGCACGTGCTGTGCTCATGAATTTGTCGTCCTCGTTCTCGGCCATGACCAGGCCTTTATTGTCGTCGTGGCACAACCTCGAAGCGCCGCCCCCGGACACTTCGAAACCATCCTTGTCCGACCTCGCGATCCGGCCCCCGGCCCAAGCCTGCCGATACGCGTTTCCAGCTTTGTTCTTCCGAACCGTATCACCAGCACTAGGTGATGTGTGAAGAAGAGAACACAAGATGTTGTGGTTGCCGCAGGTGGGAACAGTACTGCTGGGCATGGACGATGTAAAGGGTCGTGGAACGGTTTTTGAGAGCTGGGAAACCTGGGTATTTTGTTGCGGTCGAAATGGAGGTTTTTCGCTCGCTGCGTTTGCTCTCTTGTGGGAACGTGCCTGCGCGCGAAAGCCAACGGAGCGGAGGTGCCGTGCGTCGCATCCGCAGCCTGGAAATTGGGCTGGCGAAGGTGGGCATTGTGCTTCTTCGCTTCGTTGGCTTTCGCGCGCAGGCGCGCTCCCACAGGAGTAGGCGGCCTCGGGTGTCCATCGATCAGAACTGCTTAAGGGAGAATCACTATGTTTTGTTTTCGACGTATCGCTGGCCGGATGCTTGCTGCGTTGTTGTTCGCCTCCACCGCGTTCGCCGCCCACGCAGCGCTGCCTCCGGTCGTGGGCGGCGAGGCCCTGCCCTCGCTGGCACCTATGCTTACGAAGGTCACGCCCGCCGTGGTGAATATCTCCACGAAGACGCGCGTGCGTGCCCGCGATCCGTATTTCGACGATCCGCTTTTCCGGCAACTGTTCGGCGGACAGGGCGTACCGCGCGAGCGCGTGGAGCAGAGTCTGGGGTCAGGCGTGGTGGTGGATGCGGCCAAGGGCTATGTGCTGACGAACCACCATGTGGTGGGCAGCGCGGACGACATCACGGTCACGTTGCAGGACGGTCGCGACTTCAAGGCGAAGCTGGTCGGTAGCGACGCCGATACCGATATCGCGGTGCTGCAGATCGACGCGGACCGGTTGCAGGCATTGCCCCTGGCCGATTCGTCGCAACTGCGCGTGGGCGACTTCGTGGTGGCGGTGGGCGATCCGTTCGGGCTGGGTCAGACGGTGACGTCGGGCATTGTCTCGGCGCTGGGCCGGTCTGGGTTGGGCAAGGGCTATCAGAGTTTCATCCAGACCGACGCATCGATTAATCCCGGTAACTCCGGCGGCGCGCTGGTGAATCTGCGTGGCGAGCTGGTGGGTATCAACTCGATGATCTTCTCGCCCTCGGGTGGGAATGTCGGTATCGGCTTCGCCATTCCCGTGGACCTCGCCGGACAGGTGATGAAGCAGTTGCTGGCTTATGGGAAGGTGCGGCGCGGGAATCTCGGCGTGGACGTGCAGGATGTGACGCCGCGCGTGGCGCAGGCGCTGAAGCTGAAGGACACAACCGGGGCGGTGGTCACCCGGATCAATGAGGGGTCGCCCGCGGATGGCGCCGGGTTGCAGATCGGCGACGTGTTGACGGCGGTCGACGGGAAGCCCGTGCGTAGTGCGCAGGATGTACGTAATGCCGAAGGATTGTTGCCGTTGGGCACGTCGGTGCATCTCACCGTCCAGCGAGAGGGAACGTCGCGCGAGGTGGAGGCGAAGATCGAGGCAGCGAAGCTGGCGACGCTGGATGGCGGGCGTGTCGATCCGCGGCTGACGGGGGTGACGTTGACGGATGTGGATGGAGAGCAGCGGGCGCAGGGGTTGTATGGCGCGGTATTGAGTGGCGTGCGGCGCGGGACGGTGGCGGCGTCCGCCGGGTTGCAGGATGGCGACATTGTTATCGGGGTCGGGCAGCGGCGCGTCACAAGTGTGAAGGCGTTGCAGGGGATTGGCGGGCAGCCGCCGCGGCAGTTGTTATTGACTGTGGTGCGGGGGGATGGGGTTTATTACGCGGTTTTGTGAGGTGGGGTTCTGATGTGGGCGCGGCTTCATCGCTTCGTTGGCTATCGCGCGCAGGCGCGCTCCCACAGAGATCAAGAGATTCGGGAGCAGGCTCGCTTTCTGTGGAAGCGCGCCTGCGCGCTTGTGCCAAGCAAAATATCCATGACGGTGCGATAGCCAACAAAGCGGCGACGCGGCACCCTTCACGCCCCTCAGCCCCCGTTCGGTTTCCCCCCGGCAGGATGCTGAACGACGCCGCAGGTGCAGGCGAGGGCCTACATGGCCATAATTGCCGACCATTACTTCACCGCTTCGCCCTCTGAGGTTTTTGCCGTCCATGTCCCTACGTCTCGCGCGACTGATTTCCGCCACGCTTATTAGCGTTTGTGCGTCCGCAACTGTCCTGGCCGCGGAGCCTCCCCTGGTCTGGCGTGGCGATATCACCACCGCGCGCGGCGTGGTTACCGACGTCGCCAAGGCGTGGGAAAAGTCCGGCAAGGGCAAGATCGAATTGCAGCCGTTCAATACGGCGTCGGGTATCGACGCGGTGGTCAAGGGCACGGCCGATCTGGCCGGTAGCGCCCGCCCGGGTTTCGGTGGCGCCGAACAGTCGCTGACCTTCACGCCGGTCGCATGGGACGCGCTGGTGATGATCACCTCCCCGGCCAATCCGGTCAGCAACATCACGCTGATGCAGCTGCACGAGATCTACTTCGGCCGCATCACGAACTGGAAGGACGTCGGCGGCAACGACGAGCCGATCAACCTGTACGCGGTGGCCAGCCCGGGCGACGGCGTGGAATTCAGCATGCGCAAGCTGCTGTTCGGACGCGGCAACCAGCCGGTGGCCGCTCCGCGTCTGTACGTCAACGTCGCCAAGCTCGAAGAAGGCGTGACGCTGGACAAGCGCGGCCTCGGCGCGACCACCCTGGCGGGCGTCACCGGCAACAAGAAGGTCAAGATCATCTCGATCGACGGCGTCGCGCCCTCGGCGTCGACGATCGCCAACGGTTCGTATGCGCTGTACACCGAGCTGTATCTCGTCACGAACGACGCCAGCCCGAAGGCTGCCGAGACGAAGGAATTCATCCAGTTCGTGACCAGCAGCCAGGGCAGTTCCCTGCTGCGGGCGCATAGCCTGGTGCCGTATGCCGATGGCGCTACGCTGGCCTCGGGCGACGCCGCGCGTCGTGCACGCATTGCCTCGACGGTCGGCACACGTGCCAACGTTGGCTCCGCGATGACGACGCCGACCGTGGCTGCCGCCGCAGCCGGCGCCGAAGCGACGCAGGCCGCCGTGGCTGCTGCCAAGGGCACGGTCGCGAAGGCTGGCAAGCCGGCCAAGACCAAGGCACCGGCCGCCGAGCCGTCGCAGTTCGCCACCGTCGTGGCGAGCGTGACGACGACGGCACGCAAGGCCTTCGGTGGCGTCCATGCCGAAGCCATCACCGTATCCGATCAGGCCAAGCGTGGCGGTCGCTTCGCGAAGGTCACGGCCGATGCCGTGACGGTTCGCGGCAAGCCGGTCGCCAAGCCGGTTCCGGCGAACGAAGTGCCCGAGAAGGCCACGCCCGCCCTGCCCCTGAAGCCGATCGCGAAGGCCGAGCCGAAGAAGGTCGTCGCGAAGGAAGCCCCGGCGAAGAAGCCGGCGGCGGTTGCCTCCCACACCTATAAGGTGTCGACGGGCGACACGCTGTACTCCATCGCGAAGAAGAATGCGGTGGACGTGAACCAGCTTCGCGCCATGAACGGCATCAAAGACAACAACGTACACCCGGGCCAGGTGCTGAAGATCGGCTCGGCTCGCTGAGCCCATCGATGCAAATCCACGCGGTATCGCTCGACCTCGATGACACCCTTTGGCCGGTTCTGCCCGCCCTGATCGAGGCCGAGCGCTGCGTGGATGCCTGGCTGCGCGAACACCATCCCACGGTGGCGACGGCATGGCCCATCGAGGCCATGCGCGAACTGCGCGATCGCATCGCGCTGGAAAACACCCATCTTTCCCACGACTTCAGCGAGCAGCGTCGCCTGACCATCCGGCACGCGTTCGCGGCCTGCGGCATCGACGATGCGCCGGTCGACGAGCTGTGGTCGATCTATTTCGCCGCGCGCAACCGCGTGGAGCTTTATCCCGATTCGCTTGCCGCGCTGGAACGCATCGCGGCGCATCTGCCGATCGCCAGCATCAGCAACGGCAATGCGGATCTCGAAGTCATCGGCCTGGACCATTTCTTTCGCGAGCGCCTGAGCGCCAGCGGCGAAGGCGTGGCCAAGCCGCATCCGCAGATTTTCCGCGCCGCGGCCGAACGTCTCGGTATCGCGCCCCAGCACATCCTGCATGTCGGCGACGACCCGCTGCTGGACGTGGTCGGTGCCCGCGAAGCGGGACTGGCGACGGCCTGGCTCAATCGCACGGGCGAACGCTGGTCGCACGGTCCCGCGCCCGATCTCGAATTCACCGACATGACCGCACTGGCCGACTGGCTGGACGCGTTGCGTGCGTCGGATCCGTCCATCCACACTCATCCCAACGCGCGGTGAGCGCACCGCAGGCATCTGGAGGCCACATGTCGTCGCTGATCGAACGTAAATCCGGGAAGCATGCCTTTATTCCTGTCGAAACCGTCGATACGGCCGGCATGCCCGCCACCGAAGGGCGGCTGGATGCGACGCAGAAACAATGGCTGGAAACCATCGGATTCCGTCCGACCGTGGGCAACGTCGCGCTGCTACCGGATGCGAAGGGCGGCCTCGCCCGCGTGCTGGTCGCCGTGGATCGCGCCGATCCGCTATCGGCCATCGCCGGCCTGCCCTATCGACTTCCGGTCGGCAGCTACGAGCTGGCGGACGAGGGCGTCGTCGACGATCGACTGCTGGCCGCCCTGGGCTGGGCACTTGGCGCCTACGGCTTCGACCGCTATCGCAAGGCACCGCGTGCGCCGGCGCAGCTGACGGTGGACGGCGCAACGCTGAAGACACTCGCGCCCCTGATCGATGCCACCGCGCAGGTGCGCGATCTGGTGAATACGCCCACCGAAGATATGGGGCCGGAGCATCTGGCTGCCGCGGTGAAGGCGCACGCGATCGCGCACAAGGCGACATTCCGCGAGTGGGTCGGCGATGAGTTGCTGGCAGAGAACTTTCCGACGATTCATGCCGTGGGCCGCGCAAGTCATCGACCGCCACGCCTGATCGAACTGACCTGGGGCAAGGCAACGCATCCGAAACTGATCATCATCGGCAAGGGCGTGTGCTTCGATACGGGCGGCCTCGACCTGAAACCGGCCGACGGTATGCGCTGGATGAAGAAGGACATGGGCGGCGCCGCGCATGCCATCGCGCTCGCCGGCCTGATCATGCAGGCGAAGCTGCCGGTGCGTCTGACGCTGCTGGTCCCCGCCGTGGAAAACGCTGTTGCCGGCAATGCCATGCGTCCCGGCGAAGTCGTCGTGACGCGCGCCGGCTATTCGGTCGAGATCGACAATACGGATGCCGAAGGCCGACTGGTGCTGTGCGACGCGCTGACCTACGCCGCCGAACAGGAGCCCGATCTGATCGTGGACTTCGCCACGCTGACGGGCGCCGCACGTGTCGCGCTGGGACCCGAGCTGCCCGCACTGTTCACCAATCGCGACGGGTTGGCGAACGAGGTTATCGCCGCGGGCAACCTCGTGGCCGATCCGTTATGGCGCTTGCCGCTGTGGCGTCCGTATCGCCGCATGCTGGAGTCGTCTATCGCCGACTTCGCGAATGCGGGACCGTCGCGCCATGCCGGCGCTGTGACGGCCGCGCTCTATCTCGAGCGTTTCGTGCCGGACAACGTCGACTGGATGCACCTGGACACGTATTCGTGGAACGACAGCGACCGGCCGGGTCATCCGCGTGGCGGCGAAGCGCAGGGTCTGCGCGCGTTCTTCCGGTTCCTGTCCGAGCGCTACGCCTGATCGGTTAAGCGCTGGTCGGACGAATCGCGGGGCGATTCGTCCGATGCCGATGCCGCACGGCGGGCTTCGGCGATTTCCAGCGCTACCAGCGCGCGGAGATTGCGCTCCATCTCTGCAAGAGTCAGCGGGAAATAATTGTCGGCGCGATCGGGGACCGACCAGCTTTCGATGCGCGCGTCGGTCGCAGGAATGCCAACCGCGTTCAGTGCTTCGCGTACGCGCTGCGGGTCGAGGTGCGTCGACTGCAACACCAGTTGCCAGAGCCAGTTCATGCGCTGCGGATCGACGCCGCGCGTCATGGGTGGGCGGGTGTATTCGCTTGAGGTATTCATCGGGGCGTTGTCCTCCTGATGGCGTGCCGACGGGGCGCGATTATCGCATCGAAAATACGTGAGGTTGTGCCGCGATTTTCTGTGCGAATCGTCCACGATTTGCTTTCTGTGGGAGCGTGCCTGCGCGCGAAAGCCAGCAGGGCGGGGAAGCGGGATGAGCCCCTTCGCGAGCCCGCGCTTCGGGCTGCGAATGTCACGCATGGCATCTTCGCTCCGTTGGCTTTCGCGCGCAGGCGCGCTCCCACAACAGGTCAGCTCATACGCATCGCGCTCCGTTGACTCTCACCCGCAGTAGGCTGTGGGCTTTCGCTGGAGAACACGTCATGCGCCGCCTTCTTCTCGCCACCTCCCTGCTCCTCGCCTGCCCCGCTTTCGCCGACGATGCACCCAGCATCACCGCGCTCGGCGCTCGGCTGGAGAAGTACGACTATCCCTACCCCGCGCAGTTCTTCGAGGTGCATAGCCAGGGGCAGACATTGCAGATGGCGTATATGGATCTGAAACCCGCGCACCCGAACGGGCGCACCGCCGTATTGCTGCATGGGAAGAATTTCTGCGCGCCGTATTGGACGGCGACAGCCGAACGGCTGCGTGACAAGGGCTATCGCGTCGTGGTGCCGGATCAGATTGGCTTCTGCAAATCGTCCAAACCGCGCGGTTATCAGTACAGCATCCACCAGCTTGCCGCGAATACGCACGCGCTACTGGCGAGTCTGGGAGCGGACAAAGTGACGATGATCGCTCACTCGATGGGCGGCATGATCGGGGCGCGATACGCGCTGATGTTCCCGCAAGGTGTCGAGAAGCTCGTACTGGTAGACCCGATCGGGCTGGAAGACTGGAAGGCGAAGGGCGTGCCCTGGCGCAGCGTGGACGACTGGTATGCGAACGAACTGAAAACCAGTTTCGCGAGCATCAAGGCCTATCAGCTGAAGAGTTACTACGGCGGGAACTGGAGGCCTGAGTACAGCCGCTGGGTAGCGCTGCAGGCGGGCATGTACGAGGGCGGCGGGCGCGAGACGGCCGCATGGGCCGGTGCGCTGACGTACGACATGGTATTTACGCAGCCGGTGGTTTACGAATTCCCCGATATCCGCGTGCCAACGGTGCTGATCATCGGGCAGCGCGATCGTACAGCCGTCGGCAGGGATCTGGCGCCAGCCGATGTGGCGGCGAAGCTTGGCGACTATCCCGCGCTGGGCAAGGAGGCCGCGTCGCGTATTCCGGGGGCGAAGTTGATTCCGCTCGAAGGACTTGGCCATTCGCCGATGCTGGAAGCGCCGGAGCGTTTCTATATGGCGTTGGACGAGGCGTTGTAGCCCATGGTGTCCGGCTGCACCGGGCGGATGACGTAGCCGACGGGCGACCAGCCGGCCGGCGTGGGTGCCAGCGAGATCGTTTCGTAGACCGCGCCCTGCCGATAGCTGGCGTGGAAGACGACGTTGAGATAATCGCCGGCGGGCAGCCCATTGGGGTTGCACACGCGGACGATTTCGAACCAGTCGCGCGAGCGGAGTCTGCCCAGTTGCGCGCGCACGCCGATGAGGTAGCGAACCCAGTCGGCAAGCGGTACGAGCTGACGCATCATGTCGTCGGCGGCCTGCCACATGGCTTCGGCCTGGTGCGTATCGGATAGTTCGACCCAGCGCGTGGCCGCGCCGATAGCGCCGTCGATGCTGCGCACGGGTGTATCGGCGCCCGGACCGATGGTGAGGAACTCCGCCATCGCCCGTAGCTTGCCCAGGTTGTCGACCGCGGCGTACCCGCGGGATGGCGTGCTTGCCATATGTGCCCTCCTCCGCACCCTGCGCTGGCAGGTTCCTCCCAGGCGGGGGGTGGGGTCAACTCGGCTGGATGGGGTATGCCTCGTACATTGGCAAACCCTCGTTTGCCGTGGCCCTCTCTCTGAGCTTTCTGTGGGAGCGCGCCTGCGCGCGAAAGCCAACGGAGCAGCGATGCGATGCACAACACTCGTAGCCGGAAGTCCGGGCTCGCGATGTGAGCCACGGCGTCTTCGCTCCGTTGGCTTTCGCGCGCAGGCGCGCTCCCACAGAAAGCTAGAGAGCAGAGAGCAGAGAGCAGAGAGCAGAGAGCAGGCTAGGCTGTGAGCTCTTACCGGCTGCGCGGAAAGGTCAGCACTTCGGCCGTGTAGGTTTCCACTACCAGGCTGAAGGGTTGGTTTTCGGCGGTATAGAGGACGGCGCGGTGCTGGAGTACTTCGTGCGGAATGATCAACAGCGTCTTCTTCGACGGAGGCAATATCGCGCCGTTTTCCCAGCCCTTGGGCAATGGCGACCACAACAGGTCGGCACTCTTGGTCTGCCGGCGGAAACCAAGCGCCTGCACCACTTTGCCGAAAGGCTGATCGGTAGTGTCGAGAATGCGGTTCATCTCCGGCGTAAGACGCGACGGGACGTACCAGTTGTCGGCTTCGGACAGCACATGGCCGCCGCAGGCGAGCTGCACACGCCGGTACCGCACGGGTTCGTCGGCACCGATGCCCAGTTCGGCGCGCGCGCCTTCGGGTAACGCCTTATCGGCACCCTGCACGCGGTTGGCGACGATCTTCGGCGTATCGGCCATACGGTGGTCGCCGCACCAGCGCTCCAGCGTCAACGTGGCGCTGGCATGGCTGAGCAGGTCGGCATTGAGCGATTCCAGCAGCGCCAGCGCCTGGACGCGCGAATCGAAGTCGTCGGTCCACGGTTCCTGTGGCCCGCGCGCATCGGCGGTGCCGACAGCAAGCATGGTAGCGAGTGCCGCTACGGTCGACAGGCGTTTCATAGACCTTTCGCCGCCTGCGCAACCGCACGGAACAGTGCCCTGCCCTTGTTCATCGTCTCTTCCCACTCGGCGGCGGGATCAGAGTCGTACACGATGCCGCCACCGGCCTGCACGTGCAGTCGGCCATCCTGGATAACGGCGGTGCGAATGGCGATGGCCGTGTCGGCGTCGCCCCACCAGTTCAGCCAGCCGATGGCGCCCGCGTAGATGTTCCGCTTGAAGGGCTCCAGTTCCTGGATGATTTCCAGCGCGCGGATTTTCGGCGCGCCGCTGACCGTGCCGGCGGGGAACGTCGCTTTGATAACGTCCATGTACGACAGGTTGTCGCGGATATCGCCTTCGACCTGCGACACGATATGCATGACATGCGAATAGCGTTCGACGACGAACGATTCGGCGAGCTCGACCGTACCCGTTTTGCTGACGCGGCCGACATCGTTGCGACCGAGGTCGATCAGCATCAGGTGTTCGGCACGCTCTTTCGGATCGGCCAGCAGTTCGGCTTCGAGCGCATTGTCCTCGGCTTCGTCGGCGCCGCGCTTGCGCGTGCCGGCGATGGGGCGCAGGACGACGCGACCGTCCTTCAGCCGCACGAGGATTTCGGGCGACGAACCAACGATCTGCGTCGTACCGATGTCGATGAAGAACATGTAAGGCGAGGGATTCATCGCGCGCAAGGCGCGATAGACGTCCACCGGACGCGCATGGAAGCCGACGCTCAGACGTTGCGAGGGTACGACCTGAAAGATGTCGCCGGCGCGGATGTATTCCTGCGCCGTGCGGACCATGGCTTCGTATTCCTCGCGGGTAAACGAGGACTTGAAGTCGGCTTCGTCGAGCACGGCCGGTTGCAGCATCTGCGGGTACGATGCGCCGCTCTGGCGCAGGCGGAACGCCAGCGCGTCGAGACGTCGCGATGCTTCGGCGTAGGCCTGCGGCCGCGATGGATCGGCATGCACGATGAGATACAGGCGGCCCTTGAGGTTGTCGAAAACGGCGACTTCCTCGGCCAGCATCAACAGGACATCGGGGGTGCCGAGTTCGTCGCGCTTGTCCCACTGCGCCAGCCGCTTTTCGATGTACCCGATCGTCTCGAAACCGAAGTAGCCGACCAGGCCGCCCGTGAAGTCCGGCAGACCCGGCAGCTTCGGCACTTCGTACTGCTTGCGCAGCGTTTCGATCTCACCCAGCGGATCTTCGAGATGACGCCGCTCGACGACTTCGCCACTTTCCTCCACTTCCAGCTCGTGACCGCGCAGGCGATATACCCGTCGCGCGGGCAGGCCGATGATGGAATAGCGTCCCCAGGTGGCGCCGCCTTCGACCGATTCGAACAGGAAGGTGTACGGGCCATCGGCCAGTTTCAGGTACACCGACAGTGGCGTGTCGAGATCGGAGAAGACCTCGCGCACCAGCGGAATGCGCGTATTGCCCTGGGCAGCCAGCGCGTCGAATTCGGTTCGGGACAGCATGGGGGGCGTTCGGATGGCAGGTGGGTCTTGGATTGTAGGGGGCGGGCGGCGAATTTTGGGGATCTATCCCAGCCTCTGCCTCGGCAACCCGCGCAGGTGCAGCGTAAACACGACGCCGGACCCGTCCTCGAGATTTCGCGCGCTGGCGCTGCCCTGGTGCCGTTCGGCGACGAGGCGAACCACGTAAAGGCCCAGGCCCAGATGCGGCGCGTCGCCGGGGGTGGCTTTGTCGCGCAGGCTGACCAGGGAATCGAAGAGCCGGCCCTGCATGGCAGTGGGCAGGGATGGCCCCTGATTGGCCAGTTCGATATCCGCCCCGTCCGTGGTCGGCTTCAGGGCGATACGGAGCCAGCCGTCGGCCGGGGTGAACGAGAGTGCGTTGTCGAACAGCTTGTCGAGTGCCTGCGCTATGAGCTCGGGCGAGACATGCATGGATACCGGCCCCGGCGGCAGGATGCATTCGATGTGGCGGGCACCGGCTACCGAGCGGTAGCCCTCGGCGCAGCCGCGCACGATGTCGGCCATGTTCACGTCTTCCGCCTCGGCGGAGGCGATGGCGCGTTCCATGCGGCTGGCTTCGCTCATGGCGCGGACCAGGGCGCCGAGTCGGGCGACGCCGTCGCGGGCGCGCAGCAGATACGGCTGCGCCTCGGGCGGCAGGCCGGCGTGATCGAGGTTGTCCAGCGACGACTTCACGATGGCCAGCGGCGTATTGAGTTCGTGGGAAAGTTTGGATGCCAGCGTGCGCAGGTAGTCGGTGTAACTGCCGACCACATCGAACAGCCGCGCGAAGCTGCGGGCCAGATCGCCCAGTTCGTCTTCGGCATCGATCAGCGGGAAAGGACCGTCCAGCTTGCCGTCGTTGTCTTGTGCGCGTTCGGCGGCGTTGCGCAGACGGCGCAGCCGGATCGTCAGGCGCGTGGCGAACAGCAGCAGAACGCCGCCGGCGATCAGCAGGACGGCGAAACTGGTCAGCAACAGGCCGAACAGCGCGCGATTGGCGAGCAGCGGCACGGCGCGGCTCGGTTGTTCGAGCAGGACGACGCCACGCGACTCTCCCTTTACTTCGATCGGCATTGCGGCCGCGAGGACCACGCTGCCGCGCGATTCACCCGCACGCCACGCAGTGGCCGGCTTGCCGTGTAGCGCTTCGGTCACTTCGGGCAGATCGACGCGAGGCGCATCGTCGGCCCATCCGCCCTCTTCGTCCAACCGGGTGGCCAACAGCGAGCGATACACCAGCGAGGCAAACCAGCCGGGGCGTTCGGTGGCCGGGAGGTCGGGCAGATCCAGTCGTCCGCTCTGCGCCAGCAGCCACGCCTGCGGCGTGAGGACGCGTACGCGCACGCCGTCGGGCGCCAGCAGTGCGAGTTCCTTCGACAAGGACGGCGAGAAGGCCAGCAGCGGACGTGTATCGGCGGACTGCGGATCGCCGCCGTCGCCCGGCATGTGTACGCCGACGCCGAGCTTTTCGATGGCAAGACCGCGCGGCAGGCGCAGTTCGACGCGGAAACCGCTGCCGTCCTCCTGCCATTGCGCGTTGATGCGGTCCGGCAGGATGCCCATGGCGGGGTCGAGAGCGATGGCGGTCGTGGCGCCGGGCGCGGCGCTGGCGATGAGATAGCGCTGCGCCTCGTCGCTGCTGGCGACGGACAGGATGATGTGATCGGCGTTCAGCGCCAGCCGCTCGTCGGCGTCCGAGCGATGCCGGCGCGTGGCGCGCACGTCGATGTAGAGGTAGAGCCAATGCTCGTCTTCGGCCAGCAGGACCTTGCCGTTCTTGCCGGCCGGCTGCGACCACGGCGTGAGCGACGCCCAGTCGTCGGCGTAGCCGTCGACCGTGATGGGGACGCTGGCGTGCTGGACGTACCAGGCGGGTCCGCCCGGCGGTAGCGGGGCGTCGACGACAACGAGGCTGCGTGCCAGCGCGCGGGCGGAGGCGACCAGCGCCTGGGCCTGGCCTTCGCGTAGCAACGTTTCCATTTGCCGCACGTAGAGCCAGCCGGCGACCGGAAGAGCCAGCGTGCAGAGGGCGACGAGGAGGAGTTTGCGGCGGAGGGTCATGGGGGGATTATCGGTGCTGTCGAAGAGCGCGTAGGGGTTTCATCGCGACATCCGGTTGCACCGCGCTGGGCCCTGCCTGCGCAGGGGCGACGGTGAGGTTATAGCGATGTTTCCGTAACCCACAAGAGAGCTTATAGCGACGCTTCTGCAACCCTCACCGTCGTTCCTGCGCAGGCAGGAACCCAGGACGAATGCGCCGGAACGAGCGACTACGCGCACGACCGCGCCCTTCAAGGCGTCCAGCGATACCCCACGCCATGCACCGTTTCGATCGCATCGAAATCCGGCGCCAGCGCGACGAACTTCTTACGGATGCGCTTGATATGCGAGGTAATCGTCGCGTCATCGACCACCAGCTCCGCTTCGCGCATCAGCTGATCGCGATTCTTCACGTGGCCAGGAAAACGCACGAGCGTGTGCACCATCCAGAATTCCGTCACCGTCAGCGGGATCTCGATGCCGTTCCACAGCACGCGCATACGCTCGGATTCGAGCTTCAGCGGCCCGTGTTCGATCACCGTTTCGCTAGCGGCCGGGGCCTTCAGCGATTCGATACGCCGGAACAACGCCGCAATGCGCGCGGCGAGCTGATGCAGGCTGGTGTCCTTGCTGAGATAGTCGTCGGCGCCAAGACGCAGCCCGGAAATGACGTCGAAATCGGAATCGCGCGCCGTAAGGAAGATGATCGGCAACGTGGCCGATTTCGCCCGCAGTTCGCGGCACAGGTCGAACCCGCCTTCGGGCTCGTCGCCCAGGCCGATGTCGATGATGACCAGTTCGGGAAGACGCATGGAAAACGCGATCGAGGCCTCGCCCCGCGAACCGTAGCCGCGCGTTTCGTAGCCAAAGCGGTTGAGCGCCTCGACGTAGTTCGCACGGATGATGGGTTCGTCTTCGACGATGGCGATGCTGCGGGCCATGCGGTACTCCGGGTGATTGAGCGGCGTGCGCAGCGTGCTATGTGGCGGCCGCGCATGCAAGGGACATGGCGACATTGCCTCTGTTTCGCCTCAAACGACACAGGGCGCGGCCAGCAATTTATCAGCCAGAGCGTACTCGTCTTCACGGGGGAGACTGCCCTGACCGCAGGCGGACGGCGACCCATACTTTCGCCTCCCTCCCATGGAACCACCCCATGCTCCGACCCTTGCTTTGCCTGGGCGCTCTTGCCTGCTGCTCCGAGATTGTCGCTCGCGACGCGATTGAGTGGGAATTGTGCGACGCCTATTCGGTTTACGCGCCGGAACCCGGCGAACTGGCCGACCGTACACGTTGCGGATTGCTCACCGTGCCACGCGATTACAACGATCCGACGGCCGGTGCCATGCGCATAACCGTTGTACGGGTGACAGCGCGCGATACCGCGCACCGGCGCGGCGCCATCATTCTCAATCCCGGCGGCCCCGGCGCGCCGAATGGCCTCGAGTTCGCCATGACCACCCAGCAATCGTGGGACCGTCACGATGACCCCCTGTTGGTCGAAGCGGCAAATACCTACGACTTCATCGGCTTCCTGCCCCGCGGAACCGGCATCGTCGAACCGACTGCACTCACGCCGGAGAGTGAGGGAGCACTGCGTTGCACCTCCACTCGCCCGGACGTGCCTTATGAAGACCCCAACGAGGATCGCACCCAGGGCAACGTAGCGCGCATGCATGCCAGCGCGGAATTCACGGCACAGACATGCGAATCCCAGCCGATGTCTCGCTACGTCGATACGGAAATGACCGTGCGCGATATCGACGCGATACGCGAGGTCCTGGGTGAATCGCGGATCAGCTTTTACGGCGTGTCGTACGGCACCTGGCTGGCCTCGTGGTACGCGGCCAGATATCCGGATCGCATAGACCGGCTCGTCCTCGATAGCGCCATGAACATTACCCAGGATTTCGACGTAGCCAGACTTGCGCAGGCACCCGAAACCCAGGCCATCATCGACGACCTCGTAATTCCCCTCGCCATTTCCAGGCCGGAGGTTTTCGGATTGGGCGACTCACCCGACGCGGTCCGGGCAACGTTCGAGGCCATGCCGCACGTCCTGAAAAAATCCGTACGCGAATTCCTGGAAGTTCAACTCGCGCAGGGAAACGTCAGGGAGGCGGGATTCGTGCTCTCGATGGGCAACGACATCGGAAGGATTGCCTCCCATCACCCGGAAGCGGATGCCGACACCCTGGTGGACCTTGCAAAGAACTACTACCGGCATGAGGCTCCGCCAGAACTCGGCGCCTTTGCCACGTTCATGGTCCCGAACGTCGTCTATCCGGCTTACTCCCTGCCCACGGCGGATACGTTCGACCTGGGCGTAAGCGATTCGATCAATGAAGCAGTGGCCTGCAACGACACGCAAGCCATTCGGGATCCCACGTACTGGACTCGGAAAGGCGACTCGTACGCAGCGCTTTATCGCATGGCCAGTGGCGGGGCGATGACGCATCGGCCATGCATGTACTGGACGCGGCACGCCGCTTCGCGACCCTCGCCAGGCGACTATGCACGCATACCGCGCGCCCTGATCCTGCAAACCGAACACGACTCGCGCACGCCGTTGCCGGGTGCCATGTCGACATACGGCGCATTGCCCAATGCTGCGATGGTCGTACTACCCGGGACTACCGGCCACGGGGTCATCGCACGCGGCAATGCCTGCTCGTTCGGAAAGATCGGCAATTACCTGATCCATGACCGGCTACCGGAAGGCCTGTCCGAATGCCGTGGCTCGGCCATCGGGAATGAACGGCTCGAGCGTCTGGTCGAACAGGCAACGAGATCGCCCCGTTCGTCGCGCGTACGATAAATCGGTTCCCCTGCCCGCGAACCGCCACAAACCATCGGCAGTTTGCCTCTTCATGGTCGCTCTGCGTACCGACAGGAACGCTTTACTGGCAGCCACTGGAGGACTTTCATGAAACCCGAAGCGAACAATACCGAACTGGAACGCAACTTCGAGCCGCTGCGCGTGGCACTGGCCGTCGGCGCGTTACTGCTTGGCATCGTCTTCGGCATGCACTGAGAGGAGACCCGTGATGGACCGATCTGTGATGGACGTTCGCAGTGAGCCCGACCCCGACTGGCAGCCGATCTGATTTACCCCGCTCCGCCGTGGAGCACTTTTGCTCCCTCCGCCAGCTGGCGGAGGGAGTTTTTTTGCGGGGCGGCTAACCGCCCTTTGCAATCAGCGTCCGTAGCGGAACCAGCTGCGCCTCGCCCACCGTGACTTCGCCTTCCCAGCCGTAGAAGTAGTTGGCTGCCTTGTATTCCATCATGCGGCCGAAGCCGAAGCCGCTGGCCATGAAGCGGGTGTCGCCCGGTTGCGCGCCCATCGGCGAGGTGAGGCCGTCGACGAAGATGCTTCCGCCGAAATTGGCCGCCCAGGCGATCTGGTTCATTTCGCGGTCGAAGCGCTTCTTGGCGCGAACCGCCGCGACCTTGTCGCCGTAGACGGGTTTCAACTCGTTCCAGTACGCATTTGCCTGGTCGCGTTCGGCCGGGGTAGCGATGCGATAGGCCGAGATAAAGGCCGGCTCGTATTGCACGTCGTGGCGTTCCGCCGCGATCGCCAGCCAGGCCAGTCCGAGCGGGCGGTTGGCGGCGACGCGATCGCCGTTGAAGTACATGATGCCAAGCGCGTACTGCGCCGGCTTGCTGGCCCAGCGGGAGGCGTCCTTCAGACGCTCGACGGCCATGCCCTGATGGCCTGCCCAGAAATCGCGGGCAGCGGCGCAGAAGTAGTATTCGCCGGGAAGGAAACGTTCCAGCCCACCGGGACACGGCATCAGCGATTTGGCCACGGCCGCGCCCTGATCCGGCAACGGTACCGGACGTTCCGCCGACTGCGCGGCAAACGTCGCGGTCAGTGCGACGACCAGAACAGTAAGACTGCTGCGTACGCTCATGATCCGATCCTCCGATGGTTCTCCCGCCCCGGAGGTCGATCTTAGTAGCCTAAACGCTCATTTGCCGTGAATCGACGCGTGCATCCTGGCGATAACGTCCGCATAGTCGGGCGCATTGAAGATGGCCGAGCCCGCGACGAAGGTATCGGCACCCGCCGCCGCGATCTGCCCGATATTGTCGGCATTCACGCCGCCGTCGACTTCGAGGCGGATGGCCCGGCCGCTGCGATCGATCCGCTCGCGCACCTGGCGGATCTTCTCCAGCGCCATGGGGATGAACTTCTGACCGCCGAAGCCGGGGTTGACCGACATGATCAGCACTAGGTCGATCTTGTCCATGACGAAGTCGAGGTAGTCGAGCGGCGTGGCCGGATTGAACACCAGACCCGCCTGGCAGCCCTCCTCCTTGATCAGCCCGATGGTGCGGTCGACATGCTCGCTGGCTTCGGGATGGAAACTGATGCTGTTGGCACCGGCTTTGGCGAAGTCCGGCACGATGCGGTCGACGGGCTTGACCATCAGGTGCACGTCGATGTGCTCCTTGATGCCGTAGTCGCGCAGCGCTTTCAGAACCATCGGACCGATCGTCAGATTCGGCACGTAGTGGTTGTCCATGACATCGAAATGCACCCACTGGGCACCGGCATCGAGCACCTTGCGGGTGTCGTCCCCGAGACGGGCGAAGTCGGCCGAGAGGATGGATGGAGCGATGACGGAAGGCTGGCGGGACATGGGGGTGGCCTTTGGCGTGGGGCTGATGCGGGTAGCGTAGCGCTCTCTGTGGGAGCGCGCCTGCGCGCGAAATCTACGGAGCGGAGAAGCGGTGCCTGGCATCCGCAGTTGGATAGCGAGCTCGCGAAGGAAACCTTGGGCTTCCGCGCCCTGTTGGCTTTCGCGCGCAGGCGCGCTCCCACAGAAAGCGTGAGAGCTTCCCGGGAAGGTTATTTGAACCCCCGCTCCGCCTTGATCCGCTCGTACGCCGCGTTGATATCGCTTGCCCGCGATTCGGCGCGGCGGCGCATGTCTTCGGGCAGATCGCCAAGGCGGTCGGGGTGGTGTTCGGAAATCAGCTTGCGATACGCGCGCTTGATGGCGCGATCGTCCGCATCGCGCTGGATGCCCAGGATGGCGTAGGGATCGGGGCCCTGCGTGTTGCGATGGGGCGGCACGTAGCCGCCACCGTTGCCGCCGCCGTACGCGCGACCGCGCTGGCCGCCGCCCGTGGCGTTCCACGCGTAGCCTTTCATGGCCATCAGGGCCATGAGCTCCATATCGCTGATGCGCAGGGCGAATGCGAGCTGGCGCAGGATCGCCATTTTCTCGGGCGCGGGCTCGCCCTCGGCGAGTACCGTCTCCATGACGACGTCGAGGACGGTGAAGCTGTGGTCGCGCCGATGGCCGACCCACGCGCGCAGTTCGTTGATGACGACGGTCGCGTTGAACTCGGGTTGTTTGCCTTCGTTGAACGCGATGATGGCGTCGCGGCGCTGTTCGGTATCTAGGCCGAAACGGCTCATCAGGCGTTCGGCGATGGCGATCTCGGCTTCGGAGATGCGCCCGTCGGCCTTGGCTACCGCGCCGATCAACGCGAACAGCGGATGGATGTAGCCGCCGGCGACGGGAGCGGCACGGGAACGCTGCTGCTGGCGGCTGGCGTCGAACATGAAGCCGAGCGCCGCACCGACCAGGGCGCCGAGCAGACTGTAATGCGTGACCCAGAAGCCGGCGAAGGCGCCGATCATCGTAGCGGTGAAATTCATGGAGCGGCCTGCGGGTGGGGCGTCTGGGCGGCGAACCACTGGGCCAGCTGGTCGAGTTCCGCATCGGAAAGGGGGCCGGTAGCCGCGCGCATGACGGCTACGTCGCGACGGCCGTCGCGGTACTGGCGCAGTGCTTCGCGCAGATAGTCGAGCTTCTGCCCTGCCAGATTGGGCGCGCCGGGCATCGTCGCCATGCCGTCCGCGCCATGGCACGCCGCACACAGGCCGAGCCGCGCCGGTTTGACGGGCGGGGCAGCGAACACAGGGAAGGTCAGGGCCAGGGCAAGCGCCGCGGTCGTCGGAATACGCATTCGGAACGCAATGGGGGCAACAGGCGGTAATTCTAGCCTGTGGCCGCACGCGTCGGGGGTGCTGGCCGGCGCCAAGCAGGATGCCGGGCGGTACAATGACCGCATTCTTCGTTTTCCGGAGCCTGAAGCCCGTGCCCACCACCCTGCTGCAATCCGAACTGCCTGGTCTGGACCTGATCCATCGCGGCAAGGTCCGCGACGTCTACGCCCTGCCCGGCAACCGCCTGCTGATGGTGGCGACGGACCGGCTATCCGCGTTCGACGTGGTGCTGCCCGACCCGATTCCGGGCAAGGGCGAGATGCTGACGCAGATATCCAACTTCTGGTTCGGGAAGACGGCGCACATCGTGCCGAATCATCTTACGCACGAGCCCGTTGCCTCGGTGCTGCCGGCTGGGGTCGATCCGGCGCTGTACGAGAAGCGTGCGGTCATTACGAAACGCCTGAAGCCGGTACCGGTCGAGGCCATCGCCCGCGGTTACATCATCGGTTCGGGCTGGAAGGACTATCAGGCGACCGGCTCGATCTGCGGCATCGCCCTGCCCGCCGGCCTGCGCCAGGCGGAAAAATTGCCCGAGCCGATTTTCACGCCGTCGACCAAGGCCGCCGTGGGCGACCACGACCAGAACGTGAACTTCGACGCGGTCGTCGAGGCCGTGGGCGAGGAACTGGCCAATACGGTCCGCGAGGCGACGCTGTCCATCTACCGCTTCGCCGCCGCCTATGCCGCCGAGCGCGGCATCATCATCGCTGACACCAAGTTCGAGTTCGGCACGGACGATAGCGGCACGTTGTACGTGATGGACGAAATGCTGACACCCGATTCGTCGCGCTTCTGGCCGGCGTCCGAGTATCAGGTAGGCATCAGCCCGCCGAGCTACGACAAGCAGTTCGTGCGCGACTATCTCGAAGCGATGGGCTGGAATAAACGCGCGCCGGGCCCGAACGTGCCGGCCGACGTCATCGAGGGTACGGCGGCAAAATACGCCGAGGCATTGCAGCGCCTCGCGGGCATCCGGATCGACTGATCCGTTCGAACACTGGCAGGAGGGGATCACATGCGCGACGCAACCACCTGGTTCGGCAATTACAGCAAAGACCACCAGAATCCGACCAATACCCTGATCCACTGGATCTGCGTGCCGGCGATTACCTGGTGCGCCATCGCACTGATCTGGCTGATTCCCGTGCCGCCGATGATCGGACGACCCGGGCTCTGGGCCGTGGTCGCCATGTTTCTCGCCTTCCTCTTCTACTATTTCCGGCTGTCGCGACGGATCGGACTGGCGATGGCGCTGGTATTCATCGTCCTCGGGCTGGTGACCGAAGGGCTTTACCGCGCGCTTGGGCCGGCCGGACTGGCCTGGCTCGCTGTCGGGGTGTTCGTCGCCGCGTGGATCGGCCAGTTCGTGGGCCATGCCATCGAAGGCCGCCGTCCGTCGTTCTTCACCGACCTGCAATACCTGCTGATCGGCCCCGCGTGGCTGATGAGCAAGGCCATGCGCCGGTTCGGCGTGTCTTACTGAGTTCAAAGGATCCTGCGTGACGCAAACCCTGCTCACCTTCTTAAGCGGCGCCATCTGGTGGGTTATCTATAGCAGCGCGGGTGCGGTCCTTCCCGCGCTGGTGGTCTGGCTGGTGCTGCGCTGGCTGGAAAAAGTGCCTGTCGTGTTCAATCGCGCGTATTTCGCCAGCCTGCTCTGGACGCTGGCGGCCGTGGCCATGAGCGGTATGGTCATCATCGCCCAGCACGGCAGGGCGGCCGGCGTATCGATCTTCGAGCTGCCCTGGATGCGTGCCTCGCTGGTCGTCGACATGGTTCTGGGCGCCTTCCTCGTATGGCGGCTGGTGCCGCGAATCGACGCCCGTCGCGTGAAACCGACCAGCGCCTGCATGGCGGTGGCCATCGTGATGATGGTGGCGATGATCGTGGGGACCACGATTCGCCGCTGAACGCCATTCGGTCGCCCTATCGGGGCGATTGAGACTATGCGTTGGACTCTGGCCAGTGCGCCCCCATAATGAGAGTCATTCTCAATGAGGGCGCCGACATGGCCCGGGCGATCAAATACGCCGCGACGCATTTCAGCATCGCGTTTTCCATGAGTTACGCGGTGAACCAGAGCGTGCTTGCCAGTACCGCTATCGGGGTGGCCGAGCCGATCGCGTTTGCGTTCGGCCGGCGGGCGTTTCGTCAGGATGCGGGCAGGCAGGCGGTGAGGGAACCGGCGAAGGTTTGCGCTGGCTGAGAACTCGCCCGCTCTGTGTAGGAGCCCGCTTGCGGGCGAAAGCCAACGGGGTGAGGAAGACGGATGCTCACCTCCGCGAGCCCGATCTACGGGCTGCGAATGTTACGCATGGCGACTCCGCTTCGTTGGCTTTCGCCCGCAAGCGGGCTCCTACATACAGTTTTAGCGGCTTGTCGCGCGTTTGTTTTCTTCCGTCACCGCCTTCGTGAATTCCCCGAACGGGATATCGGTGATGCCTACCAGCCCGATGTGCGCGTTCTCGCCGTCGAGGATTCTTCCGGTGACGGGCTGATCCACATACTGGAACCAGTGCGTGCCGACGATGACACCCGACGCCACGGCCGAATCGACGAAACGGGCGTACGCTTTGCCGCGCTCGGCTTCATTCGCCACGGCCGCTACACCATTGCCGAACGGGCCCCGATCCGCCGAGCCGAAATGGAACTCGGTAATCATCACGGGCTTGTCCATCTTGCGGAAGGCCGCGATATCGAAACCGTGCTCGGGGAGATCCGTATACGTATTGATGCTGGTGACGTCGCTCCACTTCGCACTGGCCGCTTCCACTTCCGGCGTACGGACGGCTAAACGACCGCCGAGGAACAGATGATGCGGATCGGCCTTCTTCAGCGTTTGCGCAACCGTCTGGAAATAGGTGTCCGCGTAGAGATTCAGAAACGCGATGTAGTCGACGGCGACCGCGGGATGCGCCTCGGATGGATCGGGCGGTACGAAGTTCGCTGCGGCGAGCTGGCTCCATGACATCGACGGCAAGCCCCACGCCTGCGCGAACCGGCCAGCGTCGTCGCCATAGGTTTTCTTCAGCGCGGCGATGAACGCCTGCTTCGCCGGACTATCCGGACCCTGCTTCAGCGTGCCGGTAGCCAGCGCCCAGCGACCTTGTGGTCCCGTGCCCGCCCATGCGAGTTCGTTGTCGGCGAAGTAACCCAGCAACCAGGGATCGTAGCGCACGTCGTGCGTCGCTCGCGTCACGGCATCGCGTACCGCCGCCACGAAACGCGGATCGAACGGGTCGGGCATGCGGCCCCAGTAATCGAAACCGGTGGCGACGGTGTTGTAATCGCCATGGACGAGGATGGGCACGGTATAGGCGATGCGCTTTTCCTTCGCCAACGCCGGATCGCTCCAGTTGCCCAGCGTATTGAATCGCCATGCGAGCAGGCGATCGATGCTGCGCTTGCGCCATGCCGATGCTCCGTTCGCGCCCAGCGTACGCGTGATGTTCGTGGCGTAGATGTCCCACCAGCGCCCGTGGTTCAGGCCGTTGTCGCGCTGCGAACCTTTGTCGCTGCGACTGTCGCCGGTGCCCAAGCGATCCTCTCCGGTCCACTTTGTATCGGTGAACATGTACTCGCGGCCTTCCACGTAGGTGCGGCCGTCGGTAGCGTTTACCGCGTTCACGCCAAGCGAGAAGAATGCATGGCCTTCCGGCGTGACGAGATACCAGCGGGCACCAAGTTTCTGCGTGTGGAACCAGCCAGTGCGTTGCAGACCGGCGAGGTCTTTCCGGCCGCCATAGATATCGAGATCGTCACGGGCCGAGGCAGCGGGCGCGGCGTTCGCGCGTTCTTTCAGCTCGGCATCCGTACCGACTTTCTCGGGCCACGTGGCACGCGTGAACTGACCATAGCGATCGACGATGGCGGTGTACGCGCTTTTCAGGCCAGCGTCGCCAGCTACCGCGTCGAGCTTGCCGAAAAGCAGCGTCTGCGGCGACCCCGGCTGCGGCATCGACAGACGCAACGACGTGACGGCGTGCGTATCGATGCCACCGTCGACGAAGGTCGCGACGATCAGCTTGTGCGCATCGTCGCCAAACGGCATCGGCGGCCCGACCTGCATGCCGAACGCACGCGGAGAGGTCGGCGCCAGCGGGACGATCAGTGTCTGCGGCGGCCCGGGCGGAATACCCACCGTCGTGCGCAGATGCGCATCGCCCTGCCCTGCGATGTCGACCATCAGGGTCACGGGCCAGGGCATACCGTTCTGCACGCGAAGCGTCACGCTGCCTTTCGCCGACCAGTCCCATGTTCCCGACGTGGGCTTCAGGGTAAGGGACGGCGCTGCCGCAGGCCGGAAGGTAGCGGCGACCTGCTCGCTTCCGTCGGCGGCGTGCTGCACTTTGCCGTCGAGCGAAGCGTCGCTGGCGTCGATGCGGATCGACGCGCCCGGATGGACCAGATCGACGACCGTATCGCCCGGTGGCGGAACGGCGGCGTGGCAACAGGCGTTGGCGAAACAAGCACCGACAAAGAAAAACTTCGATAGACGCATGATGATTCCGTGGGATCAGACTGTGCGCAGTCGACGCCGCCACAGGTAGTAAACGGGAATGCCCAATGCGATGACGAGCAGGCTCATGCCTGCGTTACGCGGATCGTTGATGGCGGTGGCGACGATGACGCCAAGCACCGTGACAACGAAAATCATCGGTAGCACGGGGTATAGCGGCACCAGGTACGGCGACGGTTCGCTCTTGAGTTTCCTGCGATACCAGAAGATCGTGGCGATACCGAATGCGTGCGAGAGCCATTCGCCCACCGTGGTGAAATCGAGCAAGGCGCCGAAGCTTCCCGAAAGAATCAGAAAAATCGCCCACAGGCCAAGCGCCGCCAGCGCGAACTGCGGCGCACGCGTGCGCGGTTCGATGCGTGCGATCGGACGGAAGAACATACCGTCGGCGCTCATTACCTGGAGTACGCGTGCGCCGCCGGCAATGGCGATGCTGCAGTAACCGAAGGTGGAACAGGCGATGCCGACCGCGATGACCGTGGCGCCGTGTTCGCCGAACATGCGGCGCATCAGTTCGGCGGCGGGCGCTGTGCTGGCCGCAAGGCCGGCGTGACCCAGGCCCGCCAGATAGGCGAAGTTGACCAGCACGTAGCAGACGACCACGCTACCCATGCCGAGGCCAAGCGCGCGGGGCAACGTGCGCTGCGGTTCGCGGACTTCGCCGGCAAGATCGTTCAGGTAGTGAAATCCGCCATAAGCGAAGAGCACCGGCAGCAACGCGCCGATAAAGGTTCCCGAGCTCACATGTGCGGGGCCCGGTTCGAAGGCCATGCCGTAGTGACCGCGCGCCAGCACCAGTCCCACGACGATCAGCAGTGCCACGGCGCCGAGCTTCAGCAACGTGAAGACGTTCTGCATCAGTGCGCCAGCGCGGATGCCGAAGAGGTTCACTGCGACGATGAAGACGATGGCCCCGACCGCGAGGGGTTTGACCCATTCGACCGGGAGGCCTGTCGCAGCGCATGCGTAGTCGGCAAACGTGGTCGCGACGGCGGCGACGCTGCCCGGATAGTTGATCAGCGCCATCGTCCAGCCGAAGAGAAAAGCCGGCAGTTGCCCAAATGCTTCGCGCAGATAGACGTATGTGCCGCCCGCCTGCGGGCGTCGCGCGCCGAGTTCGGCGTAGCAGAGGACGCCGGTAAGCGTCAGCAGTCCGCCGATCACCCATAAGGCGAGCAGCGCGACGCTGGACTGCGTGCGCTCGGCAACGGTGGCCGGCGTGCGGAAAATGCCCGCGCCGATGACGCCACCGATAACGATCATCGCGGCATCCCAGATGCCGAGGCGGCGGAGGTAATGGCTCGGGGTCGGGGCGGTGGGGGGCATGGGGTTACGATGCCACAAATGGGGGTGGGGCTTCTTCGCTTCGTAGGTTTTCGCGCGCAGGCGCGCTCCTACAAGAGCCTGCCGTGCGGTGCCGTCCTGTAGGAGCCCGCTTGCGGGCGAAAGCCTATGGAACGTAGAAGCAGCAAAACGTCATAGCCAGACAGCATTCCAGTACGGGTAGTCACCAACACGATCGACCAGCCCCGCCCTTATCGGATTGGCAACAAGATAGCGTGCAGCCTGCCGAACATCCCGATCGCGGCGCAAAGCCGAGTCATGGAAGGTCTTCTGCCATACGGGATATCGCCGTCCCGTCGCGCGGACAGCCCGCGTGACGTGGGATTTGAATCGGCGGATCGCTTTGGAGAGATCGCCTTCGTGAAGCTCGATCAGGCCATGCCAATGGTCTGGCATCACGACCCATGCAAGGCAGGTGGCATCTGGCCATGTTTTTTCAGCATGACAGACCCTCGAAACTAGACGGGCTATTCGGTAGTTGGCGAACAGATTCGCCCTACCCCATGTGCAGGCGGTGATCAGGTAGATCTGACCTTCACAGGAGACGCGTCCGCGACGGAGCGAATAATTTCCGGGGGGATTATGCATCTGCGAGAGAGTGAAGCTCGCGAGAATTTGCGACTAGGCTGCTTGGGCGGTCGTCGGCGAGGGTGGGGAGCGCGGCTCTAAGTGGGCGCCCCTCTTCTTCGCTTCGTTGGCTTTCGCCCGCGAAGCGGGCTCCTACAAGGTTCCTGCCAACGTGGTGTCCGCGCGCTCCGCTCGGGAGCGCGCGGATGTTTTTACTTCTTCTTCGGAATATACAAATCGGTGATCGTGCCTTCGTACACTTCGGCGGCCATGCCTACCGATTCGCCGAGGGTCGGATGCGGGTGGACGGTGCGGCCGATGTCGCCGGCTTCCGCCCCCATTTCAATGGCGAGTGCGAGTTCGCTGATGAGGTCGCCAGCGTGCACGCCGACGATACCCGCGCCGACGATGCGGTGCGTGGCTTCGTCGAAGATGAGCTTGGTGAAACCTTCCGTGCGGTCGATGCCGATCGCGCGGCCGGATGCGGCCCAGGGGAATTTGCCCACGCCGATCTTCAGGCCTTTTTCCTTTGCCTCGCGCTCGGTGACGCCGACCCAGGCGATTTCCGGATCGGTGTATGCCACCGACGGGATCACGCGTGCGTCGAAGAAGCTCTTCTCGCCGTGTGCCGCTTCGGCGGCGACCTTCGCTTCGTGCGTCGCCTTATGCGCCAGCATCGGCTGACCGACGAGATCGCCGATGGCGAAGATGTGCGGGACGTTCGTGCGCATCTGCTTGTCGACGGGGATGAAGCCGCGATCGGTGACTTCGACGCCGGCCTTGTCCGCACCGACCTTGTTGCCGTTCGGCGAGCGGCCGACGGAAACGAGGACGCGGTCGTATACGGTGGTCTCCGGAATGCTCTCGCCTTCGAACGTGACGACGATGCCCTTCTTCTCGGCCTTGGCCGCGACGACCTTGGTCTTGAGGTGGATGCCTTTGTAACGCTTGGCGATTCGCTGCTGCAGCGGTTTCACGAGGTCGAGGTCGGCGCCCGGCATGAGCTGGTCGGCGAGTTCGACAACGGTGACTTCGGCGCCGAGAGACGCATACACCGTGGCCATTTCCAGACCGATGATGCCGCCGCCGACGACGAGCAGCTTCTTCGGCACGTCGCGCAGTTCCAACGCGCCGGTCGAGTCGATGACGCGCTCGTCGTCCCACGGGAACGACGGCAGTTTTACCGACTGCGAACCCGCGGCGATGATCGCCTTCTGGAAACGAATGAGCTTCGTGCCTTCGGACGTGGTCACTTCCAGTTCGTTCGGCGAAATGAACATGCCGACGCCGGTGACCGTACGCACCTTGCGCTGCTTGGCCATGCTGGTGAGACCGCCGGTGAGCTTGCCGACCACCTTGGTCTTGAACTCGCGCAGCTTGTCCAGATCGATCTTCGGCTTGCCGAAGGTGATGCCGTGCGCGGAGATCGCTTCGGCTTCCTCGATGACGGCGGATGCATGCAGCAACGCCTTCGACGGAATGCAGCCCACGTTGAGGCAGACGCCGCCGAGCGTTTCGTAACGTTCCACGAGGACAGCGTCCATGCCGATATCGGCGGCGCGGAACGCGGCCGTATAGCCGCCCGGACCGGAGCCCAGCACGACGATTTCGCATTCGATATCGGCGGTACGGCCCGATGCGCCAGCGGCCTTTGGTGCCGCGGCGGCCGGTGCAGGAGCCGATACCGGCTTCGGTGCCTCGGGCGTCTTCGACTGACCGACGACCTTGTCGCCGGTCGGCTTACCCGTGTCGACGGCATCGGCTACTTCGATGAGCGCGATGACGGTGCCTTCGTTCACTTCGTCGCCGAGCTTGATCTTGATCTCGGTGACGACGCCGCCCTGGCTGGCAGGGATATCCATGGTCGCCTTGTCGGATTCGAGCGTGATGAGGCTCTGTTCCTTGATGACGGTGTCGCCGGGCTTGACCAGGATTTCGATGACCGGCACGTCGTGCGAGCCGCCGAGATCGGGGACTTTCAGTTCGATGGTATTGGCCATGTGTATCTCCCCGATCAGAGCAGCAGGCGACGGATGTCGCCGAGCTGGTTGGCGAGGAACACGGCGAAACGCGCGGCGAGCGCGCCATCGATGACGCGATGGTCGTAAGACAGCGACAGCGGAAGCATCAGGCGCGGCGCGAATTCCTTGCCGTTCCAGACGGGCTTCATCTGCGCCTTCGATACACCGAGGATCGCGACTTCCGGCGCATTGACGATCGGCGTGAACGCCGTGCCGCCGATGCCGCCGAGCGACGAGATCGAGAAGCAGCCGCCGGACATGTCGTTGGCGGTGAGCTTCTTGTCGCGCGCCTTCTTCGAAATTTCGCCCAGTTCGGCGGCGAGATCGAGCAGGCCCTTCTTGTCGGCGTCTCGGATGACCGGGACGACGAGGCCGTCCGGCGTGTCGACGGCGATGCCGATGTGGAAATATTTCTTGAGCGTGAGCTTCTCGCCCGTGACATCCAGCGACGCATTGAACTGCGGGAATTTCTTCAGCGCGGCGACCACGGCCTTGATCTGGAAGACCAGCGGCGTGACCTTGAGGTCTTTGTTTTCTTCGCCGAGCTTCTTGCGGAAGGCTTCGAGCTCGGTGATGTCCGCTTCGTCGTGCTGCGTGACGTGCGGGATCATCGCCCAGTTGCGCGCGAGGTTGGCGCCGGAAATCTTCTGGATGCGCGAAAGCGGTTTTTCTTCGATCTCACCGAACTTCGAGAAGTCGACCTTCGGCCACGGCAGCAGGTTGAGTCCGCCGCCGACGGCGATAGCGCCGCCCTCGACCGGACGCGCACCCGAGGCAAGCGCATGCTTGACCCAACCGGCGACGTCGTCGCGCTGGATACGGCCGCCGCGACCCGTGCCCTTTACCTGGGACACGTCGACACCCAGTTCGCGCGCGAAGGCACGAACGGCGGGGCTGGCATACGGCACCTGTTCCGGCATGACGACGCTGGCGTCGAAGGACACCGGCGGCGTGCGCGGACCACCGGCATCGGTGGAGGCGCGGGCCGGAGCCGGAGCAGCGGCTTCGACGCGCTTCGGCGCTTCGGAAACGGCCGGCGCCGGAGCGGCGGCAGGCGCAGCGGCCGGAGCGGCCGGAGCGGCCTCGCCTTCGGCTTCGATCAGGGCGATGACCGCGTCCTGGGACACTTCATCGCCGACCTTGACCTTCAGTTCCTTCACGACACCCGCGAACGGCGCGGGAATTTCCATCGTGGCCTTGTCCGATTCCAGCGTGAGCAGGCTCTGGTCCTTGGCGACGGTGTCGCCGACCTTGACCATGATCTCGATGACCGGAACGGCGCTGCCGCCGATATCGGGAACGCGCACTTCCTTCGTGCCGTCGGCGGACGCCGCGGCCTTGGCCGGGGCTGGCGCGGGAGCAGCGGCAGGCGCGGGGGCCGGCGCAGCGGCTTCGGCCTTCGGAGCTTCGGCGGCAGGCTTGGCCTCGGCAGCGCCGTCGGCTTCCACCAGGGCGATGACCGAGCCTTCGTTGACCTCGTCGCCGACCTTCACCTTCACTTCCTTGATGGTGCCCGCGAACGGCGCGGGGACTTCCATCGTGGCCTTGTCCGACTCAAGCGTGACAAGACTCTGGTCTTTTTCGACGCGGTCGCCGACCTTCACCATGATTTCGATCACGGGAACGGCGTTACCGCCAATATCGGGAACTAGCGCTTCTTTGACGTCGGCCATGGAACCTCCTGAAACATGCACCGACGGGCTGACGAACCCGTCGGCGGGGGAATGGGGGGCGCCTGTGACGGCGCAACCCTCTAATCATAATCCCTGTTCAGACATTTCCCACGGTTTAAACGGTTGTTTGGCTCATTTCGGGGCCTGCGGCGAGGGCATCAGCGGGTGCGCGGACGCCTCTGCGGGCCCTGGCTGGCTCACCACGCGGATCTCGCTCTGCGGGAAGGGAATGGTGATGCCGGAGGCATCGAAGTGTTCTTTCACGCTGCGCAGGAGGCTGGTCTGGGTCTCCCAAAGGTCCGCGGTGGCGGTCCAGCCGCGGATGACGAGGTTGACGGCGCTGTCGCCCAGGGCTTCGGTCCAGACACCGGGTGCCGGGTCCTTGAGGATGCGCGGATCGGCGGCGAAGAGCTGGCGGACGGTGTCCATGGCTTTGCCGATGTCGTCGCCGTAGCCGATGCCGACCTTGATCTCGAAGCGGCGGGTGCCACGGCGGTTGTAGTTGATGATGGCATCGCCGCCCACCTTGGCATTCGGCACGACCGCCTCGCGGTTATCGGGCATGACGAGATAGGTGTGCATCAGGTTGACGCTCTGGACCGTGCCTTCGACGCCGCCGATGAGAACGAAATCGCCTACCCGGAACGGACGGAACAGGATCAGCAGGACGCCCCAGGCCAGATTGGACAGGGAGCTGTTTAGTGCCAGGCCGATGGCCAGGCCAGCGGCGCCCAGCGCGGCGACGAAGGGCGCGGTGGGAATGCCCGCGACACCCATGGCCTGGACGATCAGCAAGGCGATCAGGATGCCGTAAATGATATTGCGCAGGAAAAGCGCGAGCGTGACGTCGACGCTGGCCCGTTCGAGCGCGCGGCGACTGAAATTGGCTAAACGTGCGGCGAACCAGAAGCCGACGACGACAACGAGCAGCGCAATGCCGATCTTGATGCCGTACCGGGAAAGGTTCTGCGAGAAATGTTCGAAGCCGATGGAGGCGAAGAAATCGTTCATGGGCTGCCCTGTCGTGGAATTCGGCGGGGAGGGTAACAGGGGGATGGTGAATGATGGGTTGGCTGGGAGGCGCTTGTTGGGAGGCACCTTCCGTGGGAGCGCGCCTGCGCGCGAAAGCTTACGGAGCGTAGATGCCGTACGTTGCATCCGCAGCCAGATCGGCGGGCTCGCGATGCGAGCATCGGGCTTCATCGCCCCGTAGGCTTTCGCGCGCAGGCGCGCTCCCACAGAAGGCGTGCCCTCACAGAAAGCGTGCTCCCACAGAAAGCCATGGAAAGCCGCCGAAGGCCGCGGAAAGCCAACGCCGGCATTAAGGAGATCGACGTTTTCCGAACGTAAAAAAAGGCGCCTTTCGGCGCCTTCTTCTTAGTGCGGGCTCGACGGTTGCGGCGGTGGAACCTGTGCCGTCTGCGCGGGAGCCATGTCGATTTTCTTTCCGCCGTACGGAAGTACCGTGGCGGCGAGTTTGCCATCGGCCTTCAGCATGCCGACTTCGTCGCCGACGATATGCGCGGCTTCGTCGAGCGGCGTGTCCTTGGCTTTCTTCGCCGCGCTTTCGGACTTCAGCTCGGACTTCAGGCTGCGCTCGTTCGGATTCAGGCCATCGTCGCCGCTGTTGTCGTCGGTGGTGTTATCCGAACCGTCGCCGCCGAAGATGGATTTGCGACGATTGCGGAAATCGGTCTGCATCGTGTCGTACTGCTTGCGTTCGGCCTGACGCGCCGCGAAGTTCAGCGACACGTCGGTCTTGTCGCGCAGCTTCTTGTATTGCGCCAGTTCGTCGAGCATCAGCTTCCACGCCGGCGACGTGGCGACACGTGCCTCGTGCTTCTGCGTCAGCGGCACGAACAGCGGCTTCAGATCGGCGACCGGCTTGTAGTCGGCCGGCGGAATCTGCCGCCACGGCAGCGCGTTGTCGTAGGTCGACTCGCCGAAGTCCTTCGCGTCGCCGTTCTCGGGGAACTTGATGTCGGGCGTGACACCACGCAGCTGCGTGCTGTCGCCGTTGATGCGGATGAACTCGGCGATGGTCATCTTCAGTTCGCCGTACTGCGGCTTCTCGGAACTGCTGCCGCGGCCGAACTTGTCGAGGTCGACGAGATTCTGCACGGTGCCCTTGCCGAACGTGGGTTCGCCGATGATGAGGCCGCGACCGTAATCCTGGATCGCCGCCGCGAAGATCTCGGACGCCGACGCCGAACCGCGATTGACCAGCACAGCCAACGGGCCATCCCATGCCATGCCCGGCGCATCGTCGCCCTGCGCTTCGACCTGACCGCGCGCGTCGCGCACCTGCACGACCGGACCGGTGTCGATGAACAGACCGGTGAGTTCGGTCGCTTCGCTCAGCGAACCGCCGCCGTTGTTGCGAAGGTCGATGACGACGCCTTCGACCTTGTCGGCTTTCAGTTCGGTGAGCAGCTTCGCGACGTCGCGGGTGGCGCTCTTGAAGTTGGCGTCGCCGGCGCGGCGTGCGCCGAAGTCCTGATAGAAGGTGGGCAGTTCGATGATGCCGATCTTGCGGTCGACATCGCCGTCCTTGACGTCGATGACCTTCTTCTTGGCCGCCTGCTCTTCCATCGTGACCTTCTTGCGGACGAGCGCGATGAACTCGTGCTTGCCGTCGAGGCCTGCGTCCGCCGGAAGGATTTCGAGGCGGACCGTCGTATCTTTCTTGCCGCGGATCAGCTTGACCACGTCGTCCTGGCGCCAGCCGACGACATCGACCATCGGGCCGGTTTCGCCCTGCCCGATCGCCACGATGCGGTCGCCCGGCTTGATTTTGCCCGACTTGCTGGCGGGACCGCCCGGCACGAGTTCGCGCACCTGGGTGTAATCGTCGCGCGCCTGAAGCACCGCGCCGATGCCTTCCAGCGAGAGCTTCATCGCGATGTCGAAACTGTCCGCCGCACGGGGGCCGAGGTAATCGGTGTGCGGATCGGTGGATTCGGCGTACGCGGTCATGAACGCCTGCGTGGCGTCTTCGTTGTCGAGCTGACGCACCCGGGTGATGTAGTTCGCGTAACGCTTGTCGAGGGTCTTGCGGATGTCGTCGTCGTTCTTGCCGGCGAGTTTCAGACGCAGCCAGTCGTTCATCGTGCGCTTGCGCCACACGTCGTCGAGCTCGGCCTGGTCTTTCGGCCATGCGGCCTTCTTGCGGTCGAAGTTGTAGCTGTCGTTACCGTTGAAGTCGAAACCCTTCGCCAGCAGGCCACGGGCATAATTCATGCGGTCGACGGCGCGTTCGACGTACAGGTTGAACACCGAAAACGGCCCGGTCAGGTCCTGGTTCCAGATGGCATCGTCGAACTGCGTTTTCAGCGGTTCGAACTTCGCCATATCGGCCTGGGTGAAGAAGACCTTTTCGCTGTCCAGCGCGTCGAAGTAGGCCTTGTAGATTTTGGCCGACATGGCGTCGTCGAGCGGCTGTGCCTGGTAATGGAAACGCGTCAGGAAGCGCGCCGACAGCTGCGCGGCCTGCGCCTCCGCGACGGTCGGCTTCAGCGGTAGCGTCGATACCTTGCGCCCGGGTTCCGGCGACGTGGCCGCCTGCGACGCGTCGGGTGCGTTCTGGGCGTACGCGCCCGCGGCGGAAAGAGCCAGAAACAGGACTAACGCGGGACGAAAGGACATACGTGTATTGCCTCGTTGCGCTTTATTCGACGACACCGGCGGCGTGAGCCATCAGGTCGGCATGGTAGGAAGAACGCACCAGCGGACCGGAAGCGACATGGCCGAAGCCCATCTGCTCACCAGCGACGCGCAGCGCCTCGAATTCGTCCGGCGTCCAGTAACGAACCACCGGATGGTGATGCGCCGTCGGCTGCAGGTATTGGCCGATCGTGATCATGTCGACGTCATGGGCACGTAAATCCCGCATGGTCTCCAGCACCTGTTCCAGGGTTTCGCCGAGACCGAGCATGATGCCGGACTTGGTCGGAACGTCGGGATGCTGCGCCTTGAAGCGCTTCAGGAGGTCGAGCGACCACTGGTAATCGGCGCCCGGACGCACTTCGCGATACAGGTGCGGCACGGTTTCCAGATTGTGGTTGAAGACGTCCGGCGGGAAGTCTTTCATGACTTCGAGCGCACGCTCCATACGACCCTTGCCGCGGAAGTCCGGCGTGAGGATTTCGATACGGATATTCGGGCTGGCATGGCGCACCGCGCGGATGCACGACGCGAAATGTTCCGCACCGCCATCGCGCAGGTCGTCGCGGTCCACCGAGGTGATGACCACGTATTTCAGGCGCATGTCGCGAATGGTTTCGGCCAGGCGCGCCGGCTCCAGCGGATCGGGCGGCTGCGGACGGCCGTGGGCCACGTCGCAGAACGAGCAGCGGCGCGTGCAGACCTCGCCCAGGATCATGAACGTGGCGGTGCCCTTGCTGAAGCACTCGTGGATGTTCGGGCACGAGGCTTCCTCGCACACCGTGACCAGCGAGTTCTCGCGCAGGCGCGACTTCAGCTGCTGCACGGCATTGCCCTGCGGCAGGCGAACGCGGATCCAGCTCGGCTTGCGCAACGTCGGCACGTTGGTGTCGAAATTGGCGCGATTCAGGCCAATTTTGTCGTTGCCCACCATTTTCTCGCCCGGCTTGTCGACCACGGCGATAGGGATGGATCGGGAGGGGGATGTGGTGGTTTGGCTCATGACGTCTACCAGCCTCAGACCGCGATGCGGGCCGGGAGTTCGGGAAGAGTGGGGGCGGCCGGCACAGCGTCGAAGCCAAACTGGCGGGAGAACTGCTCCACCAGCACGTCTTCCACGTCCGCCAGTCGCGACGGACCGCCCAAGTCTAGCACCTGCGTGACTTCCAAACCCTTGTAGCCGCAGGGGTTGATGCGGTGATAGGGCTCGAGGTCCATGTTCACGTTGAAGGCCAGCCCGTGGAAACTGCACCCGCGCCGGACACGCAACCCGAGCGCCGCGACCTTGGCGCCGGCCACGTAGACGCCGGGGGCGCCTTCGATGCGTTCGGCACCGATATTCCATTCGCCGAGGGTGTCGATGATGGCCTGTTCGATGCGGTTGACCAGTTCGCGCACGCCCACGCCGACGCGGCGCAGGTCGATCAGGGGATAGGCCACGATCTGGCCGGGACCGTGGTAGGTCACCTGGCCGCCGCGATCGACCGGCACGACCGGGATGTCTCCCGGCGTCAGCACGTGCTCCATCTTGCCCGCCTGCCCCAGCGTGAAGACCGGATCGTGTTCCAGCAGCCACAGCTCGTCGACGGTATCGTCCGTGCGGTTATCGGTGAAGGCGCTCATCGCCTTCCAGATGGGCTCGTAGGGAACGCGGCCCAGCCGGCGCACGTTGAGGGGTAAGGACATGGGGAATGACCTGGATGGGGTGCTCAACGTGTGAATTTGCGGGCTTGGGGGGTGCGATACAAGAGGACAGATGCTCTCTGTGGGAGCGCGCCTGCGCGCGAAAGCCAACGGAGCGGTGAAGCCGAGAGTGACGTCCGCGAGCCCGGCGTTCGGGCCCGCGACGCAAGCTACCCACTTCACCGCTCCGTTGGCTTTCGCGCGCAGGCGCGCTCCCACAGGGGTTTCGCAGGCATATTGATTGGATTACAGCGTAAAGCGGATGTTTTCGTCTGCCTTGAGAGCTGCGTGCGCCTCGTCGTACTTCTCGCGAGTGAGCGCCACGAAGGTGACCGAGACCGACTGGTAGTTGCCCGCCGGGGTCTTCTTCGTACTCAGCGTCTCGTGCAGCACCTTCAACCCGATGCCGGCGAGGATCTCCGGAACGCGCGCATCCAGGCCCTTGTCGGCAAAGCCTATAGCCGTGATTTCGAATTCGCCGGGGAACTGGAAGCCCTGGTCCGGACGCTTTATGGCGTGCAGGTCGATGTGCTGCATCTGAGAGCCCTCTTACTTTTTGTCTTTGTCGCCGTCGCTGTGGAACCACAGCATGATCGTGTCCCACAGACGCGAGAAGAAACCACCTTCGGGCGCATCGGCCAACGCGACCAGCGGCGCGGTGATGACGGGCTGGCCGTCCAGGGTCACGCGCAGCGTGCCGACCTGCTGGCCCTTCTTGAACGGGGCGATCAGCGTGGCGGGGATATCGAGATTGGCCTTCAGCTTGTCGTAGTCGCCGCGCTTGACCGACACCATGGCGTCTTCGGCTACGCCGAGGGCGATGGTGTTTTCGGCGCCCTTCCAGAGCTTGGGCGTGGCGAGCGGCTTGTTGGCTTCGTACAGCTTGTGGGTTTCGTAGAAGCGGAAACCGTAGTTGAGCAGCGCCAGCGCGGCGTCGGCGCGACCCTTCTCGCTACCGGCACCCATGACGATGGCGATCATACGGGCGTCGCCCTGCTTGGCCGAGGCGGCGAGGCAGTAGCCGGCGGCGGCGGTGTGACCGGTCTTGATGCCGTCGACGGTCTGGTCGCGCCACAGCAGCAGGTTACGGTTGTGCTGCTTGATGCCGTTCCATTCGAATTCCTTGACCGCGGAAATCGCGTAGTCCTCGGGGAAGTCGTGGATCAGCGCACGGGACAGGATTGCGATGTCGCGCGCGGTGGTGAAGTGATTGGCAACCGGATAACCCGACGCGTTCTGGAACTGGCTGTGCTCCATGCCCAGCTGCTTCGCGTACGCGTTCATCAGGTTGGCGAACGCGGGCTCGGAGCCGGCGGTGTGCTCGGCGAGCGCGATGGCGGCGTCGTTACCCGACTGGATGATCATGCCGTACAGCAGGTCTTTCAGCGGCACCTGGCTGTTGAGCTTCAGGAAGCTGGTGGAGCCGTCGGTGCCCGCACCGCCGCCACGCCAAGCGTTTTCGCTGATGTTGACCGGGTCGGTCATGTGGACCTTGCCATTGGCCACTTCTGCCGACACGACGTAGTCGGTCATGACCTTGGTGATCGAGGCGGGCTCGACCTGCATGTCCGGCTCTTTCGAAGCGAGGATCTGGCCGGTGGTGTAGTCCATCAGCACCCAGCTCTTGCCTTCCACATCCGGCGGCGGCGGCACCGGCGCTTCCGGCACCACGGGGCGCGGGACAGTCGGACGGGGCGGCGTCTGTGCAACGGTGACGCCAGCGATCAGGGCGACTGCGGCAAAGGCGAAAAGTGAGCGGGGCAACAGGGTCATTGTTTCGGCAATCCAAGTGAAGTCTGAAGAAATCGTGCGGCTCTTCGAGGCCGCTCAAAGCGGGTCAGTCTACCGCGACCTGCGGCCTGGGCAGGCCCATATTGGCTATCTGGTCGGTCACGCGATCGGCGGTGTCCACGTCGGCCAGGGGTCCGACCCGCACCCGGCGCACGCTGCGCCCGTTGATACTGGCCTCCACCACACTGACCGGTCCGAGGCCGGCCCGGTTCAACTGGTCGGCGACGCGGGCGGCGTTGGACATGTCCGAAAATGCGCCAACCTGCAGATAAATAGAAGGTTTTGGCTCTACGACCGACGCATCCGGAGGCATCGGGCCAGCCGGAACCCGCGCGGGCGCCACCGTGAACGGGCCAGCGACGATGGCCGTGCCCGAAAGTGTGGCCGGCATTGTCTGAACGGCGGACGGCGGCGGCGCACTGACCGCGGGACGGGGAACGACCGGCGGCGCGACGGGCATGGGGCGCGGCGGCGGCGCGGCGACGAAGGCCGGAGGCGCGTCGTCGCCGGGATGCTGGGGATCGATGGCCCGCACTTCGACCAGACCCGTACCCTTCGGCCAGACGCCCAGTTTCACGGCCGCGGCGAACGACAGGTCGATGATGCGATTCTCGTGGAAAGGTCCGCGATCGTTGATACGAACGATGACGCTGCGCCCGTTCTCGAGATTGGTCACGCGCGCGTAGCTCGGCAGCGGAAGGGTCTTATGCGCGGCCGAGAACTGATACATGTCGTACTCCTCCAGACTGGAGGTTTTATAGCCGTGGAACTTGTTGCCGTAGAACGATGCGATGCCGCGTTCGACGTAACCGCGCGGGGACGGCAGCACGTTATAGCTTTTGCCAAGCACGCTATAGGGCGACTTATTGCCGTACAGCGCACGCGGCTCGACCTTGGGAACCGGCTCGGGCAACTTGCTGACGTCGGGAGCATCGGTCGGCACGCTGTCGTTGTCGACGCTGTAGCGCGAGCCTTGCGATTTGCGGATATCGTCGCTACGTCCCGATCCGCTACGCGACGAGGAACCGCTGGCGTGCGAGCCTTTCGAGGGTCGCGCGTTACGCGATCCACCGCAGCCCGCGAGTAGTGCCACCAGCGCGCAAAGCAGCAACAGACCGGCAACGCGGCCGATCCGACGAGACTGGTTTGGCTCCCTCCCCGCGCCGCGTCGCGTCATCGTCCGGAACCTGCTCCATGTGTGCGCTCGCGGATGGCCTGTGCGAGCTGGTCGACGGCCATGGCGTAGAGCGGACTGCGGTTATAGGTGGTGATGACGTAGAAGTTCTGGAAGGTGAACCAGTATTCGTCGCCGGACACGCCGTCGAGCCGGACCAGCGCGGCATCGCGACCCGGTGCCAGGTGCTGCACCGGCGCGTAGCCGTCGGCCATGTAACGCTCGACCGGCGCGGTCGGACGATAGTCCTTGAGGACGTCGGGTGCGACGGCACTGCGATCCGGCTGGGCGCGCGCGGCGACAGGGCCGCCCGCTTCCCAACCGTGCTTCGCGAAATAGTTGGCGACGCTTTCGAAAATGTCGGGCATGGAGCCCTTCATATCGATGCGGCCGTCGTGGTCGCCGTCGACACCGTAGTCGCGGATGCTCGACGGCATGAACTGACCCCAACCCTGCGCGCCGGCATACGAACCGGTGAGGGTGTCGAGCGGACCGGCGAGATGGTTGTCCGGCAGGATCAGCAAAGCCTTCAGCTGTTCGCGGAAGAACGGCGCGCGCTTGGGGTAATAGAACGCCAGTGTCGACAAGGCATCCAGCACCTTGTACTTGCCCGTGTTGCGGCCGTAGAAGGTTTCCACGCCGACGATGGCCACGATGTATTCGGGCGGCACACCGTACTTTTTACCGATGCCGTCGAGCAGCGCGCGGTGTTCCTGGTAGAAATCCGCACCGGCGGCGATGCGCTGCTCGGTCAGGAAGATCGGACGATAGTCCTTCCACGGCTTGCCTTCGGCGGGCCGGCTGATCGCATCCAGAATGCTCTGCTGTTTCTTCGCGCCATCCAGGAGGGCGGTGAGTTTTGCCGGGCTCTTCCCGGTTTCCTTCGCCACTTCCTTGACCAGTTGCGCTTCGCCCGGATGCGTTTCGGCATGCGCGGTGGCGGCAATCAACGGAAAGACGAACAGCGCGCCGGCGAGGCGGCGGATCCGGTTCGTGGCGGGGCGTGCGCTGCGCGCTATCGAGACATCATCCATGCGCCGAAGCGTAGCACGCGTTCTCGCGCTTTCCGGGCCATGAATGTGGCTTTGTTCAGGCATCACTCGTGCAGCTTACGGTTCGCATGGATGGACATCAGCACGCCGAATCCAACGAGCAGCGATACGGCCGACGTACCGCCGTAACTGACCAGCGGCATCGGCACGCCGACGACGGGCAACATGCCCGCGACCATGCCGCCGTTGACCACGACGTATACGAAAAAGCTCATGCCGATGGCGCCAGCAAGCAGGCGCGAATACGTGTCGCGCGCGTTCATGGCGATCCACAGGCAACGGCCGATGATGAACGCGTAGAGCACGACGATGGCGCAGACGCCCACCAGCCCGAACTCTTCGGAGAACACCGCGAAAATGAAGTCGGTGGTATGTTCGGGCAGGAATTCCAGGCGGGACTGCGTGCCCTGCCCCCAGCCCTTGCCGAAGACGCCGCCGGAACCGACCGCGATCTTCGACTGGATGATGTGCCAGCCGTTGCCCAGCGGATCGGACTCGGGATCGAGCAGCGTGCGCACGCGATTGCGCTGATATTCGTGCAGGAAGGTCCAGGCCACCGGAATGACCGCGCCGACGGCGGCGAGCAGCGCACCGATGCGCCACCAGGCCATGCCCGAAAGGAACAGCGCGAAAGCACCCGCCGCCGCGACGAGCAGGGCCGTTCCGAGGTCGGGCTGTTCGGCGATCAGGCCCGCGGGAACCGCGATCAGCAGCCCGACCACGATGATGTCCTTCCAGCGCGGCGGCAACTGCCGGGGATGCAGGTACCAGGCGACCATCATCGGCATCGTCAGCTTGAGCAGCTCCGATGGCTGGAAGCGCATGAAGCCCAGATCCAGCCAACGGTACGCGCCGCGGCCTTCGCCCAGCACGGCGACCACCACCAGCAGGGCCGTGCTGCCTACGTAGAGCCACGGCGTCCACGATCGCAGCACCGGTGGAGGAATACGGGAAATGATGGCGAGCAGGACGCCGCCGAGCGCGAAACGCGCGGCCTGACCGCCCACCAGCGACAGGTTGCCGTTGCCCGCGCTGTACAGCGTGGCCAGACCCGCGCAGCCCAGCATAAACAAGGCAAGCAACAGCGGCAGGTCGAGCCGCGGACGCTTGAGCAACCGAAGCCCGAAACGGCGCATGCGTGCCGGAATGCTGGCGATCATGGCGTGTCTCCGGTGGATTCGGCATCGGCGGGCACATCGGCGGGCGCGCCGCCCGGTGCATCGGACGGGGACGAGCTGCCGGGCGCGGGCTCATGCTCGGCGTCGGGCACCGGTTCGGTGGTGACGGCATCGATCGGACCCGGATCGGTCGGCCGCGGGCCGCCCTGCTCCACGACCCATTCGTCGAGAATTTTGCGCGCGATGGGACCGGAATCTTTCGCGCCCCACGCGCCCGCTTCGAGCACGACGGCCACGGCGATGCGCGGATCTTCCGCTGGCGTGTACGCGATAAAGAGAGCGCGATGGCGAGTCGCCAGGTAAGCGAGATTCTTGTTTTCGTTGTAAGCGTTGGTGGTACGCGAGAAACGTTCCGCCGTGCCGCTCTTGCCGGCGATCACGTAGGGAAAACCCTTGCCGAGGCCCTTACCGGTACCCGTGCCGTTGATCACGGCGATCATGCCCTGGTCGACCGCGTCCCAGTCGGCCTGTTTCTTGATGATCGACTCGCCGGGCGGGAAGCTCTGCGCTACGCGCGGACTATCGACGCCATCCTGGGTATCCAGCAGCAGATGCGGGGTATACGGGATGCCCTTGCCCGCGAATGTCGCCGTGGCATGGGCCAGCTGCAACGGCGTGACGGACCAGTAACCCTGGCCGATGCCGGCGATGACGGTTTCGCCCGGGTACCAGCCCGCTTTGCTGCGCGTGGCCTTCCACTCGCGCGACGGCAGGATGCCTTCCACCTCGCCCACCAGATCGATACCGGTCTTGCTGCCAAAGCCGAACTTGCTCATCCAGCCACTGAAGCGATCGATGCCCATGTCGAGCGCGAGTCTGTAGAAGTACGTATTCGTCGACTTCTCGATGGCGCGGACCATATTGACGACACCGTTGCCGCCGCGCACATCGTCGCGATAGCAGCGGGACTGTCCCGGAATACAGAACTCGCCCGTCGACAGCACTGTGTCCGAAGGGCGGCGCAACCCAAGCTCCAGACCGCCCAGGGCAATGAACGGCTTCACCGTCGAGCCGGGCGGATACACGCCGCGCAATGCACGGTTGTACAGCGGCTTGTCCGGCGCGGTCATCAGCGCGGTGTAGTCGGCATGGCTGATGCCGTTGACGAAGAGATTGGGGTCGTAGTCCGGCACGCTGACGAAGGTCAGCACCTGACCGTTGCGCGGATCGATGGCGATCGCGGCGCCCGATCGGCCCGCGAACGCTTCCTCGGCGACTTTCTGCAGGCGAACGTCGATGCTGAGGTAGATATTCTTGCCGGGGGTGGGCGGCGTCGTATCGAGTACGGCCTGGGTCCGGCCATCGGCGTTCACTTCGACCAGCTCGTAGCCCGGCATGCCGTGCAGCAGGTCTTCGTAGTAGCGCTCGATGCCGATGCGGCCGACATGCGTCGTGCCTTTGTAGCGCGCTTCGTCCAGACGGTTGAGATCGTCGGCGTCGATGCGACTGACGTAACCCACGACATGCGCCATACGCGCACCCTGGGGATAGCGCCGCGTGAGATAAGGCACGACGTCCACGCCGGGGAATCGCCAGCGATTCACGGCGAAGCGGCCGATCTCGTCCTCGGTGAGCTTCAGCTTCAGCGGGATGCCGTCGAAGCGTCGACCGGCCTTCGCCTGCTTCTTGAACGTCTCGATGTCGTCGTCGCTGATCGGTACGACATTGCCCAGCCGCGCGAGCATGCCGTCCATGTCCTTGACCTGCTCGGGCGTGACTTCCAGCCGGAAGGCCGGGACGTTATCGGCCAGCAGCACACCGTTGCGATCGTAGATCAGACCGCGCGCGGGCGGAATGGCGCGCGGCTTGATGCGGTTCTGTTCCGAGCGCGCCGCGAACTCGTCGTGGTGCATCACCTGCAGGTAGACGTAGCGGCAGATCAGCGCCGAAAGCCCGAGCAGGATCAGCCCGAACCCGGCCAGCGCGCGGCGCCTGAAAAGCGCCACTTCGCCGCGCATTTCCTTGATGGATGCGCGCCGCGTGCTCATGCCTCGTGGATGCGCAGTCGCGCACGGAGGTCGTCGAGGATAAGGAACAGGAACGGCCAGATCGCCGCGCCGACAAAGGGCGATATCCAGTATTCGGCGGGCGGCAGCGCGTCACCGCCCAGCACGCGCACCAGCAACAGCAGCACACGGTCGTTGAGCAGGAAGGCGAGCACGGCCAGCGATTGCTGCCACATCGGGAAGAAACGCAGCCGCGAGCGGAAGCGCAGCGCGATGAAGACCATCGCCGTCAGGCGCAACGCCTGTTCGCCGAGCAACACGCCGTCGAACAGATCGGCGCCCACGCCGATGCAGAAGGCGAGCCCGAGCGTCACGCGATCGCCCGATTGCAGGCACCAGTACAGCAGCACCAGCGCGGGCCAGTAGGGTTTCAGCGGCGTCAGCGGCGACGGCAGCGGAATGAGCATGAGGAACAGCGACCCGAGCAAGGTCGCGATGAACCACAGGAGACGAACGCGTTGACGATTCATGGATTCACCGCCGGCCGGGTCGTCGTGGCGGTAGAGGCGCGCGCCGGCACGGGCGTCGCGGTGGGCGACGTCACGCTGGGCAGCGTTGCCGCGGGCGGCGCGGCTGGCATGGCCATATCCGCGGGCGGGCCTGCGACAGGCGCGGGCGGCGGCGGACCGGCGGGCTCGGCGAGATCGTGCAGCAGCAGGACGTCCTCGCTGCGATCCAGATCGGCGGCGGGGCGAGCCTGCGCCGAAAGGAACGTGCCCGATGGCGTCTGCGCCACGTCGCGGATTTCGCCGACCGGAAATCCGGGCGGGAAGCGGCCGCCGAGGCCGGAGGTGACGAGCTTGTCGCCCTCCCGCACATCGGACGACACGGGAATATTGGGCAGCACCAGCATGTCGCCCGCGCGGGAGCCGTAGGCAATGGTACGCAGGCCCGTGCGTTCGATAGTCACGGGAATGGCGTGGTTCGGATCGGTGATGAGCATGGCCACGGACGTGGTGGGCATGACATCGACCACCTGCCCCATCACGCCGCGCGCGTCGATGACGACCTGGCCGGGCTTCACCTGGTCGCGGGCGCCGACGTTCAGCACGATGCGATGCCGGAAGGTGCCGAGGTCGACGCCAATCAGGCGTGCGAGCTGCACGTTGAGATTGAGGCTGTGCTGGGTGTCCAGCAGCTCCTTCAGACGCGTGTTCTGCTCGGCGACGGATGCCATGCGGTTGAGCTTGGCATTGGCCAGCAATAGATCCTCGCGAAGACGCTGGTTCGATTCGGTCAGGCGCTGGCGATCGGCGAAAGCCACCGTGGCGGCGTGGAAGCCCTGCGACGGCAGGCCCGCGATGCGGTAAACCGGCTCGACGACCAGCGACAGTCCGTAGCGCACGTTGGCCAGCCAGCCGCCGCGGTGGTCGAGCACCATCAGGATGCAGGCCAGCGCCAGGTACACGATGAGCTTCAGCGTACCGGCGACGGACCCGGCAAACAGCGGCGAGGAATCATCCCTGTTCAGTGCCATGACGTCAGCACGCTCCGGACGACACGACGCCCGCCGCGAAGCGGCGCGTCGGATCGGTGGACGACGAGGCTGGAAGCGTGGGATGCATGGAGGCTCTGTACCCAGGCCGGCGTTCGCCGGTCGGCGAACGCGGTATTACGAAGGATTGCGGGTGCGGATACGCACCCGGCTTTGGCGAGGACGACGGGACGCGCGATGAGCCCCGTCGTCAGCACCGATCACTCGAACGCGAAGAAATCGCTGCCGTGCTGATCGATCATCTCCAGCGCCTTGCCGCCGCCACGCGCCACGCAGGTGAGCGGGTCGTCGGCCACCATGACGTGCAGGCCGGTTTCTTCGGAGATGAGACGATCCAGGTCACGCAGCAGCGCGCCGCCGCCCGTCAGGACGATGCCGCGCTCGGCGACGTCGGAGCACAGCTCCGGCGGCGTCTGTTCCAGCGCGGCCTTGACGGCCGCCACGATGCCCGACAGGGGCTCGTGCAGCGCTTCCAGCACTTCGTTGGAGTTGATGGTGAACTGGCGCGGCACGCCCTCGGCGAGGTTACGGCCGGAGATTTCGATCTCGCGGACTTCGCTCTGCGGGAAGGCACAGCCGATTTCCAGCTTGATGCGCTCGGCCGTGGATTCACCGATCAGCGTGCCGTGGTTGCGGCGCACGTAATTGATGATGGCCTCGTCGAAGCGATCGCCACCGACGCGCACCGACTGCGAGTACACGATGCCGTTCAGCGAGATGACCGCCACTTCGGAAGTACCGCCACCGATATCGAGCACCATCGAGCCACGCGCCTCGTGCACCGGAATGCCGGCGCCGATGGCGGCCGCCATGGGTTCCTCGATCAGGAACACGTCGCGGGCACCGGCACCTTCGGCCGATTCCTTGATGGCGCGGCGCTCCACCTGGGTGGAACCGCAGGGCACGCAGACCAGCACGCGCGGGCTGGGACGCAGCATGCGCGAGCGGTGAACCTGCTTGATGAAGTGCTGCAGCATCGCCTCGGTCATGGTGAAGTCGGCGATGACGCCGTCCTTCATCGGACGCACGGTGGCGATGTTGCCCGGCGTTCGACCCAGCATGCGTTTGGCATCGGTACCGACGGCGGCAACCGTGCGCGGGCCGCCCGGTCCACGATCCTGGCGGATCGCGACGACGGATGGCTCGTTAAGGACGATCCCCTGGCCCCGCACATAAATCAGCGTATTGGCCGTGCCGAGATCGATGGAAATGTCGTTGGAAAAGAGTCCGCGAAACTTCTTAAACATGATGCGGCAGGCGCCAATAGCGGGAAAAAGTAAGCGTGGCAGTCTAGTTTGGCGCCCCTTCCCACGCAAGGGCGAAGAAGTTAAGAAAGCCTTGTAAGTCTGAATGATGCGAGCATGTTCTCTGCCGTTCGCGTAATTCTGTACGTACTTCGATATCGCCACATCGAAGCATTCCGGGTAGGATTGGAACCTTTGCCGGGCCTTCGTGCCCGCCACCCGCGGCAGCAGGGGTCTGCGCCGCCTCAACCGATATTGGGTCGCCTACGCATGACAGCCGTTATCTGCGGTTCCTTGGCTTACGACACCATCATGGTGTTCCCGGATCAGTTCAAGAATCACATCCTTCCGGACAAGGTTCATATCCTGAATGTTTCGTTCCTCGTGCCGCGCATGCGTCGCGAGTTCGGCGGCTGCGCGGGCAACATTGCCTACAACCTGAAACTGCTCGGCGGCAATCCGATGCCGGTGGCAACCGTTGGCCAGGACTTCGCGCCGTACCGCACGCATCTGGTCAACTGCGGCATCAGCCTGGACAACGTCCGTCAGTACGACGACCAGTTCACGCCGCAGTGCTTCATCACGACCGACCTGGATAACAACCAGATCACCGCGTTCCATCCGGGCGCGATGTCCAGCGCCCATGAAAACCACGTGCGCGATATTCCCGACTGCGAGTTCGGCATCGTTGCGCCGGACAGTCGCGATGCGATGCTCCAGCATGTGGACGAATTCGCGGCGCGCGGCGTGCCCTTCATCTTCGATCCGGGCCAGGCGATGCCGCTGTTCAACGGCGACGAGTTCCGCTCGATGATCGAGAAGTCGACGTATGTCATCGTCAACGATTACGAGTCGCAGCTGCTGCAGCAGCGCACGGGATGGAGCGCGACGGAAATCGCTTCGCACGTCACGGCGTATATCGTCACACAGGGTCCGCGCGGTTCGCTGATCCACACCGCCGGCGACGTGATTGAAATCCCGCCGGCACGCGAGCGTCAGGTCGTCGACCCCACCGGCTGCGGCGATGCTTATCGCGCGGGTCTGATCTTTGGCATCATGAAGGGCTACGACTGGAAGACGGTCGGCCGCATGGCGTCGCTGATGGGCGCGTTGAAGGTCGAGCATCCGGGCACGCAGAACCAGAGCTTTACGTACGAGCAGTTCGCCAGCGAGTTCAACGAACAGTTCGGATATTCGTTCGCGTAACGCGTCGCTTCGATGCGATGAAAAAAGGCGATGCTTTCGGGCATCGCCTTTTTTATGCGCTTTGTATCTTCGCTTCGCAGGCTTCGCGCGCAGGCGCGCTCCCCCAGAGAGCAAGGCACCTGCACAACCAGCTTCTGTGGGAGCGCGCCTGCGCGCGAAACCTAGGAAGCGGTAAAGCCGCTTACTTCACCCGAAAGCCCATCGTAGCTTCCACCGCCTGCTTCCATCCCGCATACAGTTCTTCACGCTGCTGCTCCGGCATGGTCGGCTTGAAGCGCCGGTCCACCGCCCACTTCTTGGCGATTTCTTCCTGGCTGGACCAGAAGCCCGTCGCCAGACCCGCAAGATAGGCAGCACCCTGCGCCGTCGTTTCCTGCACTTCGGGACGCAGCACGGGAATGTTGAGGATGTCCGCCTGGAATTGCGCCATAAAGTCGTTGGCAATAGCGCCGCCGTCCGCGCGCAGTTCCTTGACCGGAATGCCCGAGTCCGTTTCCATGGCGGCGAGCACGTCGCGCGTCTGGTACGCCATCGATTCGAGCGCCGCGCGGATGAACTGCTCCTTCGTCGTACCGCGCGACAGACCGAACACCGCGCCGCGCACGTCGCTACGCCAGTACGGCGCACCCAGTCCTACGAATGCCGGCACGAAGTACACGCCGTCGCTATCGCGCGCGCGTTCGGCATACGATTGGGAATCGCTGGCCTTGCCGAGCATGCGCAGTCCATCGCGCAACCACTGGATCACCGAACCGGCGACGAAGATGCTTCCTTCCAGCGCGTACTCGACCTTTCCGTCGATGCCCCACGCGATGGTCGTCAACAGTCCGTTCTTCGACGTGACAGCCTTCTCGCCGGTGTTCATAAGCATGAAGCAACCGGTGCCATACGTATTCTTCGCAAGACCCGGTTCGAAGCATGCCTGACCGAAGAGCGCCGCCTGCTGATCGCCGGCGACGCCGGCGATGGGCACTTCGCGACCGAGGAAATGCTGCGGCAACGTCGTTCCGTAGACCTCGCTGGACGAGCGCACCTCCGGAAGCATCGCGCGCGGGACATCGAGCATCTTCAGCAGCTCGTCGTCCCATTCCTTCGTGTGGATGTTGAACATCAGGGTACGCGATGCGTTGGTGTAATCCGTGACGTGCGCCTTGCCGCCCGTGAGATTCCAGATAAGCCAGGTGTCGATCGTGCCGAAAAGCAGCTCGCCCTTCTCGGCTCTCTCGTGTGCGCCCTCGACGTGATCGAGTATCCATTTCACTTTCGTGCCTGAAAAATAGGCATCGATGAGCAATCCGGTTTTTGCGCGCACCATGTCTTCGTAGCCATCGGCCTGAAGTTTGTCGCAGATGTCGCGAGTCTGTCTGGACTGCCAAACGATCGCGTTATAAATGGGCTGCCCCGTCGCCTTGTCCCATACGACAGCGGTTTCGCGTTGATTGGTGATGCCAATACCAACGATGGACGCAGCGTCGACACCTGCCTCGTTGATCACTTCCGTAAGCGTCACCAGGACGCTTGTCATGATCTCGCGCGGATTGTGTTCGACCCAACCCGGCTGCGGAAATATCTGGGTGAATTCGCGTTGCGCCATGCCTGCGACGCGCCCGTCGTGATCGAAAAGCATCGCACGGGAACTGGTGGTGCCCTGATCGATAGCGAGAATGTATTTTTTCTTGGTCACGATAAGTCCTCGAATTAGCCGGCAATAGCGCGATAAGTGAAGGCTGCGAGCAACGCACCGATAACGGAGCCAACGATAGGCACCGGTGCATACCCCCAGTCGGAGCCGCCTTTGCCGGGAATGGGAAGTAGTGCGTGCGCGAGGCGGGGACCGAAGTCGCGCGCGGGATTGATGCCATAGCCGGTCGGTCCACCGAGCGACATACCGATGACGACCACCAGCAATGCGACGCCGATCGGCGCGAGACCCGCGGAAAGGTTATTGCTACCGATCGCGAGTACGCAGTAGACGAGAACGAACGTGCCGATCACTTCGGTAAGGATGTTGGACGGCAGCGAACGTACCGCGGGAATCGTGCAGAAGACGCCGAGCTTTACCTTTGGGTCCACGGTACCTGCCCAATGCGGGAGATAGGTCAAATAGACGAGTACGGCGCCGGTAAACGCACCGGCGAACTGGGCGGCCATGTAGCCGGGCACGAGAGCCCAGCTCAGTTTGCCGATGGATGCCATGGCCAGCGTGATTGCCGGATTCAGATGCGCACCGCTCGCTGCGGCGACATAGATACCCATCAGTACGGCAAGTCCCCATGCCCAGGTAATGACGCTCCAACCGGCGTCCTTTGCTTTTGAGTCTTTCAACAATACGCCGGCAACCACGCCGTCGCCGAGCAGAATCATGATCATGGTGCCGAGGAATTCACTTAGATAGACCGACATGGACGCACTCTCCTGTATCCACTCAGACGGCACGATCACTCTGTGCCATCTGGCCAAGGCCCGGAACGCCAGCCGTCCGGATCCAGTCACTACACACGCGCTTCGCCCATGGAGCGACGCGCGCCCTCTTCGTTCAATTTGTCTTCAGGGCGCTCACGCGCTCGTGGCGATTTTCTTTTCGTCGAGGTACCGCGCAAGACGCTCGACCTCGGCGGGAACCAGACGCAAACCAAGCTTGCTTCGACGCCAGAGAATGTCTTCGACCTGCGTTGCCCACTCGTGTCTCACGAGGTAATCCACTTCGGCCCGATACAGGCCACCGCCGAAATGCGGACCGAGCGCTTCCAGTCCCGATGCTTCGCCAAGGAGATCGCGCGCATGCGTGCCGTAGCTGTGCACCAGTCGCCATGCCAGATCTTCCGGTAGCCATGGGCGATCCGCGCGAACGTCGGCAAGCAGCGCATCGATGTCGAACTCGCCGCCGCCAGGCAGCGCGTGTCCCGTGCCAGTCCATGCCGGCTGGGGATTCCCCAACGCCGGACCGAGAAGATCGACGGCTTCCTCGGAGAGCTTCCGGTAGGTGGTGAGCTTTCCGCCGAACACATTCAACAACGGCGGCCCGTTTTGATCGAGTTCGATGTGGTAATCGCGTGTCACTTCCGACGCGTTGCCACTCTTGTCTTCAAGCAATGGCCGCACCCCGCTGTAACTCCACACCACATCGGCAGGCGCTAGGCTGCGCTTGAAATAGCGATTGGCCGCCTCGCACAGATAGGACGTTTCTTCCGCGTCGATGGCCGGATGCGCCGGATCGGCACGGTATTCGATATCGGTGGTACCGATGAGGGTGAAGTCGCGTTCGTAGGGTATGGCGAAGACGATGCGGCGATCGGGCTGCTGGAAAATGTACGCGTAGCGATGTTCGAACAGCTTCGGCACGACGATGTGGCTGCCCTTGATCAAACGCAGTGCGTGATCGTGCTTTACGTGAGCCACGTCGTCGAGAAACGACGAGGCCCAGGGACCGGTCGCATTGACGAGCGCACGCGCACGAATGGTACGCCGGCCCTCCTTCTCCGATTCGAGCTCGACGATCCATTCCGTACCATCGCGTTTTGCACTGATGCAACGCGTGTGCGTGAGTATCTCTGCACCACGCCGTGAGGCATCCATCGCGTTGAGAACCACGAGCCGCGCGTCCTGCACCCAGGCATCGGAATAAACAAAGCCAACGTGAAACTCGTCGCGCAGCGGTTCGCCGGCGACGTGTTTACTGAAACGAATGCGCCGCGAGCCCGGCAACGTGCGGCGGCCGCGACCGAGATGGTCGTAGAGGAACAGGCCGATGCGAATCATCCAGGCCGGACGCAAGTGAGGCTGATGTGGCAGGACGAAACGCAGCGGCCAGATGATGTGCGGCGCCGCACGCAGCAACACTTCGCGCTCGGCGAGGGCCTTGCCTACCAGTGCGAACTCGAACTGCTCGAGGTAGCGCAAACCGCCGTGAATCAGCTTGGTGCTTGCACTCGACGTATGCGAGGCGAGGTCGTCACGCTCGCAAAGTACGACCGACATTCCCCGTCCCGCCGCGTCGCGCGCGATGCCGGCGCCATTGATGCCGCCACCGACTACCAGTACATCGACCTGCTCGATCATTCACCACTCCGAAGGCAAGGCTTACGACGGAGAAGGCCGTCGACCGGGAGAACCATACGCCAGGGAACGTTCGATTTATGAGACAAATGAAAATTGTAAGCGGCAATATTTGCGTATGGCACGCATATTTCGCCATGAGCGAACGTTATCGATCATATTCGAACATTTACAAACATCGCACGCTGCAGTGCAGCGGAGCACCGGGCGGGATGGCTGGCGGGGAGGAGAGGCGCCGACTTCAGTCGGCGATATACAGGTGCGTTCCCGCGGTCTCGAGAAACGCCGCGAGCGGTTCTGGCGGGGCCTGGTCGGTGAACCAGGCGTCCACGCGCGAGAGCGATCCGAGTCGCACGAGGGCGTTGCGCCCTATCTTCGTGTGATCGGCGGCCAGATAGACCTGGCGCGAATGCTCGATGATCGCCTGGGCCACGCGAACTTCCTGGTAGTCGAAATCGAGGAGCGTTCCGTCCAGGTCGATACCGGAAATACCGACGATGCCGAAGTCCACCTTGAACTGACGGATCAGCTCGATCGTCGCTTCGCCCGTCACCCCATGGTCCCTTCCCCGAACGACACCGCCCGCGACGATCACCTCGAACGACGGGTTGTCGCTGAGCATGATCGCGACATTGAGGTTGTTGGTAATGACGCGAAGGCCTTTGTGCGCGAGCAATGCGCGCGCTACGTCTTCGTTGGTCGTCCCTAGATTGATGAAGAGCGATGCACCATCGGGAATGTGCCGCGCAAGTAGTGCGGCAATACGTTGCTTCTCGGCTTGCAGGAGGCCTTTTCGTGCGTTGTAGGCCAGATTTTCGACGCTCGAGGGCGGACTTACACCGCCGTGATAGCGACGTAGCAACCCGGCGTCGCACAGCATCGCGAGGTCGCGACGGATCGTCTGAGCCGTTACGTCGAAATGCACCGCCAGTTGCTCGACGGCAACGAAGCCCTCGCGTTGAACGAGAGCGATCAGTTCTTCCTGGCGGCGATTGAGTGTTGGATCCATCGTTCTCAGAGATAAATGCGAACCGCAGCGACATCATGACCGCTGCGGCTCGCCATGTCATTCCCGGGGCTTAGTGCGGTGCGCCAGAGCGACTCGCCGCGGGCTGCATCACACGATCGATAAAGCCGAGGGCAAGCGCGGAAACCACGAAGGTCAGGTGCAGCAGAATCTGCCACATGATTACGCTTCCATCGAGGTTTTTCGCCTTGATGAATGTGGCCAGGAGATGGATCGACGAGATGCCGATGATCGCCATCGCCAGCTTTACTTTCAGGACGGTGGCGTTTACGTGGGATAGCCATTCGGGCTGATCGGGATGGCCTTCGAGGCGAAGACGGGAAACGAACGTCTCGTAGCCGCCGACGATCACCATAACCAGAAGGTTGGAGATCATGACCACGTCGATCAGGCCGAGGACCGTGAGCATGATCGTCGTTTCGGCACTCTGGTCGGCAACCGCGGCATCGATGCCGCCATGCAGGAGCGAGGTTTCGATCAGGTGCCAGAGCTCGCGCAGGAACTGCACGACGTAGATGGCCTGAGCAAGGATCAATCCGAGGTAGAGCGGCAGCTGCAGCCAGCGCGAAGAGAAGATCAGGTAAGACATCAGGCCTAGGCGGTTGGAGCGTTGCATTCGGGATCTCGTGTTTCTGGGTAATTCCCGATGATAGCGGGTAGGCGCAAGTTCTTGCGGACTTGGTTACTGGAAGGCGGTGCGGGAATGCGCTGATGCTTGTGCCTCACGCGCGGCTTTGGGAGACCTGTTGCGGGTCGTTTCCGGTGGAAACGCGGGCAAAGAAAAACCCGCCACGATGGCTCGTAGCGGGTATTTCAGGATAAAGCCCCTGGCGGTGACCTGTTGCGGGTCGCGCGCGATGCGCGCACCGGCAACAGCCGCAAAGACGAAGGCCTCCCCGATTGGGGAGGCC
>NZ_SMCS01000009.1 GCF_004342265.1 Luteibacter rhizovicinus | reverse complement strand
CGATTGACCTTAATGAACCGGCGTAAGGTGTAACCCATGTCCTGGCACACCTGTTACCTATGTCCCGGCACGGAACACGTGCGCCGGAATGACGGTGAAGTACATGAAACCCGCGACGCCGATCCCACTATCTTCGTCATTCCGGCGCACGCCGGAATCCGCAGCGATTACGTCCGAAAGAAACCCGCCGTCACACCGATGTGGCTCTTGGCGGCGATATGAACATTACGACTCGACCCGATCCAGATGCCCAAGAGCAATCGCACTGGCCAGATCGTCCGGCGTATCCAGATCGAACGCGAGAGGACTCCCCTCGATCTCCCGCGGCGGGGCCTGCGAATCGTTCCACAGCCGCCTGAACCCCGCGTCGCCGCGAAGTTCATGGGCGCGGGCCAGTGTCGCCGGCCGCAATACGACAGGCACGCCCGTCGCATCGCCGTAGCGCGTAACGGTGTCGCGGTCATACGTATGCGCGGCGAGCAACGCGTGAAGATGGTCGACGGTAAGCCCGATCTGATCGGTGACCAGGACGAGTACGGCTGTGTTGTTTCCCTCGAGTGCGCGAGCACCGGCCTGGAGCGATGTCGCCAGTCCGTCCCGCCAGCGTGCGTTGTGCGCGAAATGGACCGGGTGTGTCGACAAGGCGGCACGAATGGCGGTCTCGTGGTCGCCGGTAATGACGAGCAGTTCGCGTGGAGCGGTGGCCATCGCCATGCGTACGGCGCGCGCCACCAGCGTCTCGCCTTCGATGGTAAGCAATTGCTTGGGGCGGCCGAGTCGCCGGCTTCCGCCGGCCGCGAGTATCAGGGCGACATGGGTCCTGTTCACTGCGACGAACGCGCGCGGTCGCTCTGCGAGAGCTGCGCCAGGATGGATACCGCGATGCCGTATGGCGTCTGTGCGCCGATGGGGATACCCGCCGGCAGATGCAGTCGTTGCAACGCTTCGTCGTCGATGCCGTCGTCTTTCAGCTGGGCCAGCCGGGATTCGATCTTATGCCGGCTGCCGAGCACGCCGACGGCGAAAGCGCGTGAACGCAGTGCGTGGAGAGCTACCTTGTGATCGGTTTCCGCATCGTGGCTGAGCGAATAGACGGCCGTCCATTCGTCCAGCGCCATCGCGTCCAGTGCCTGCTCCAGTGCGCGTGGATCGTAAGCGGCAGGGGCGACGCCATGCGGCGGGGTCGCCGGTCCGTGCGGCCGTAGCAGCGCGACCTCGACACCGATCATCGGCGCGATGCGTGCGAGGGCCAGCGTCACCGGGTCGCCGCCGACGGCGACCACGCGCAGAGGTGGCGTGTGCACCCGTGCGTACTGCGCTAGCGAGGCCTCGGCTTCGCCATCCACGATGCTCCAGTCGCCGGTGGTCCGGTGGGACAGCACCGTCACCGGTCGCCGTTCCCGTCTGGCCGTGGTCAGAAGGTTGCTGTACTCCCCGGGCCGGGCCAGTTCACGAACGAAGATGCCGATACGTCCGCCGCAGCTGAGCTGGATGTCGAGTACCGGACTGCCGACACCGTAGTCGAGCAGACGCGGCCGGCCATCGGCCATGGCCAGCAAGGCTTCGGCCGCTACCGCGGCTTCCACGCAACCGCCCGACACATAGCCCGCGACGCGACCGTCGCCCGCCACCAGCATTTCGCTGCCCAGGGGGCGCGGCGACGGCCCTTCCACGCTGACCAGCGTGGCGAGGGCGATCCGCTGGCCGTCGGCCAGCCATTCCCGCAGCGGGGGCAGCAGGTCGTCGCTGAGCGCGTACTCGGGCCATGCGGGCCAGTCGAGGGTTTGGTCGGTTTCGCGCAAGACGTTCATGGCCGAAGTCTGGCACGATGTCTCCATCGATAGCGTGAGCTGGCGGAAACAGCCTTCTCACGGCCGATATGGATAATGGAAGCCAATGACATCCCACCTCACCGACCGCCACGGACGTACCAAGCGCAAGTTGCGGATATCGCTCACCGATCGCTGCAATTTTCGTTGTACGTACTGTATGCCGGAGCACCCCGACTGGCTGCCGCGTTCAAGTCTGCTCGAACGCGACGAGATCGTGCGGCTGGCGGGTCTGTTCGTCGATGAAGGCATTACCCAGATTCGGCTGACCGGCGGCGAACCGCTGCTGCGCCGCGACCTGCTGGAATGCGTCGAAGCGATCGACGCGCTGCGCGCACGCGGTCTGCAGCGGCTGTCGATGACCACGAACGCGTCGCGCATCGCACCGAAGGCGCGGCAGCTCGTGGAAGCCGGCATCGACGACTTCAACGTCAGCCTGGACGCGGTCGACCCGGATACCTTCCGCGCGCTGACGCGCCGGGAGATCGAGCCGGTGCTCGACGGCATCGACGCCCTGGCGGCTGCGGGCGCGAATGTGAAGCTCAACGCCGTCGTCATCCGCGGCAGTAACGAAAAAGACGTCGTGCCGCTGCTGGAATGGGCGATGGCGCGCCGCCTGCCGCTGCGTTTCATCGAATACATGCCGCTCGACGCACCCGGTCACTGGCAGCGCACCGCCGTGGTCACCGAGCAGGAAATCCTCGACGCCATCGGCGCGACGCATCGGGTTCAGACGCAGGAGCGCGGACACGATCCGGCGACGCCTTATCTGATCGATGGCGAGTACCCGCTCGGTATCATCTCGACGGTGTCCAATCCTTTCTGTTCCACCTGCGATCGCCTGCGCATTACCGCCACCGGCGAACTCTATACCTGCCTGTTCTCGCCCGTCGGCATGCCCCTCGGCACCCGCATGCGCGAAGGGGTGGACGACGAGGCGCTGCTCACCCAGCTGCGCCGCGCGGTCTGGCTGAAGGATGCGGGTTACGCATCGCACCCGGGTCCGGTGGAACGGCCTCTCACCATGCACGCGATGGGCGGCTGAGCGCGACGCGCGGCCGTTCGTTACGGAGAATCCATGAAACATGTCGTTTTCGAACTCTTCGCCAACCTGCGCAAGCTCGCCGGTACGGAAGAGCTTCGTGTCGAAGCTGGCGATGCTGTTCTCAGCGTGGGCGATGCGCTGACCCTGCTGGCGCGCGAGCGCCCGGAACTGGCGGCCTCGCTGGAACGCTGCGCCTGCGTGTCGGGCGACACCATCGTCCGCCGTGTCGATGCGTTGCCCGCCGATGGCCGCATCGCGCTGCTACCGCCCGTGGCAGGAGGCTGACATGTCATTCGACGACGTTATCAGCGCCGAACCCATTGCCGTCGAGCCTTTGCTGGCGCTGGACGAATATCCCGAATGCGGCGGTCTGGCCATGTTCGTAGGAACGGTTCGCGATCACCATGAAGGTCGCGCGGTGTCGCGGCTTGCGTATACCGCGCACGGACCGCTTGCCGCGAAGATCATCCGCGAAGTCGAGGCGACGACGCGCGCGCGTTTCGGCGTGCCCTATTGCCGCGTGCGCCATCGAGTCGGCGAGCTTGGCATCGGCGATGTCGCCATCGTATGCGTGGTACGCGCGCCGCATCGTGCCGAAGCGTTCGAGGCGTGCCGCTACGCGGTCGATGCCGTAAAACACGGCGCGCCGATCTGGAAAGAGGAATTTTACGTCGACGGTACGAGCGCCTTCGTGGAAGGCTGCTGCATACGCGACGACTTCGACGACCACGCCGCGCACGACCATTCGCATACGAGCCACGATCACGCATGAAAGACGTCAGCCAGAAGCCCGATTCGCTGCGCAAGGCGCGCGCCACCGCCACGCTTCACGCACCTGCTTCATGTATCGACCTGCTGCGCAGTGGCGAGACGGAAAAAGGCGATCCGCTGAAGACCGCGCGCGTTGCCGGCATTCTTGCCGCCAAGCGCACCGACGAACTGATTCCGTTATGCCATCCGCTGCCCATCCACCGCGCGGATATCAGCTACGAACTCGCGCAGACGCACGTACGCGTGATTGCCGAAGTGCAGACCATCGGCCCGACCGGCGTCGAGATGGAAGCGCTGGTCGCGGCGAGCATGGCGGCGCTCACGTTGTACGACATGCTCAAGCCGTATGCCGAACCGGAAGACCTGCATATCGAAGACTGCCGCCTGGAACGCAAGATCGGCGGCAAGTCGCATTTTCGCCGTCAGCTTGCCTCGCCGCGTAGCGCGGCCGTGGTCGTGCTGTCCGATACGGTGGCCAGCGGAGCGAAGTCCGATACGGCCGGCGCATCGGTACGCGCGTCGCTGGAGAACGCGGGTTTCGCGCCGGTCGATTACGCGATTCTGCCCGACGCTGCCGACAAGCTGCACGACCATCTGCGCGAGCTGATCGATCGCGGCGTCGATCTCGTCGTCACCGTGGGCGGTACGGGGCTGGGGCCGCGCGACGTCACCATCGACGTCGTGCGTCCGCTTATCGATGTCGATATCCCCGGCATCATGGAGACGGCACGTGCGTTCGGTCAGCAACGCATGCCGTACGCGATGCTTTCGCGCGGCATCGCCGGTTATGCGCGCGAAACGCTGATTCTGACGTTCCCGGGCAGTCGCGCCGGCGCCGAGGAATCGCTTGCCGCCGTGCTTCCCGGCATCGTGCATCTCGTCGAAACCGGCCGTTCGGGCGGCACCCATCCCGGCGGCTACGGCGAGGCACACTGAGTGCTGCTGCCTATCGAAGGCGCGCTGGACGAATACCGTCGCACGGTGGTGCGATTGGATACCGGGCGCGTGCCGGTCGAAGCGGCCCTGGGAGCCGTGCTGGCCGAGGCTCCGGCCGCGCGTATCGATCTTCCGCGTTTCACCCAGAGTTCGGTCGACGGATACGCCCTACGTTCCGTCGACGGCATGGTGTCGCGGGAACTGGTCGGCACGTCCGCAGCGGGCGATCCCTCGGGCGTTGCCGTGGGGCCGGGACAGGCGGTGCGCATTCTCACGGGCGGCATGTTGCCGGAGGGTGCCGACGCCGTGGCGCGGCAGGAAATCGTCGATCGCGATGGTTCTCACGTGCGCTTGCGCGAAGCGGTTACCGAACGCACGGCTATCCGATACGCCGGCGAAGAGCTTGCGGCCGGTACGGCGATAGCGCAGATCGGACAGCGGGTGACGTCCGGCCTGATCGCCGCGCTGGCCATGGCGGGTATCGATAGCGTGCTGATACGGCGTCGGCCGCGTATCGCGGTTCTGGTTACAGGCGATGAAGTACTGCGGGCGGGTGTATCGCTGGGGCCGGGTCAGATCTACGACGCAAACGGTCCCTTGCTGCGTTCGTGGTTCATCGAGCAGGGCTATGGCGCGCCATCCGTGGTTTATGTGCCCGATGACGAGCAGGCGCTTACCGACGCGATGCGGCAGGCACTCGATGTCGCCGACCTCGTCGTGACCAGCGGTGGCGTGTCGGTTGGCGATCGCGACTTCGTGCCGGCCGTGGCGGAAAGCCTCGGTGTGCGGAAGGTGTTCTGGAAGGTGGCGCAGAAGCCCGGCAAACCGCTGTGGTTCGGTATGCGTGGCGCGACGGCCCTACTTGGCATGCCGGGCAATCCGGCTGCCGTGCTGGTTTGCCTTGCCGTCCATGCGAGAGCGATTCTGGGACACATGGAGGGCGTGACCCAGGCGTTGCCCGCGTGGCGTGGCGGCGTGCTGGCTGCGGCCGTAGATGCCGATCCCGAGCGGGACCGGCTGGTACGCATGCGGCTGGACGACACCGACGGCGTCGCGCGACTGGAAGTCCTGCCGAAACAGGACTCCCACATGCTGAGCAATCTGGCGTCGGCCCACGCACTGGTATGGCTGCCGTCGCGCGAAACGTCGTTCAGCGCCGGCGAACGCGTGCGCTGGCTGACGCTTTGATTTACGAGCGGTCTTACCAGGCTTTGACGTCGACAACCGTCACGGTGTAGTCCGACATGTCGGGCTGGTAACGGAAGAGACGGCCGAGGTCGAAATCGACGTTCTGGCCCGGGGCGATGTTGGAGGTGCCGGCCGGCCAGCCCTGCTTGCTCTGGATGATCTTGCCCGTAGAGTCCTTGGCGTCGATACGGATCTGCGCGGCGGCGGCTTCGCCACACTTGTTGGTCAGCTGACCCTTCATGGTGAAACGCGGCTGGCCCGAACCCTGGGCGAGCTTCACGTTGAAGCCGTCGACGGTGAAGTCCTTGGCGGCGCACGCGGCGTGGGCGCTGAACGGGGCGGCGAGAAGAAGAGCGGCGGCGATGGCGATTTTCATGTCGTTGACCTGAGGGGAGGGAAGACACCCTCGGGGGAGGGCGTTACCCCAGCTATCGGCAGCTGCTGACAGGACTTTAGGGGCGGAACGCTATGTCGGGACGGGCTCGCCCGGGGCGTGGCGTTTGAATCCGTCGCCCTCACTCATCTTCATCGCCGCCTTCCCCTCACCGTCATTCCGGCGCACGCCGGAATCCGCAGCGGCCGCGTACGGCGAGCGACATGGTCACGGCTGCTCCTATACGAAAGAACCTGACTGTTAGCGTTCGGGCAAGACCTCAGCAATTCGCCGCAGATTCCGGCGTGCGCCGGAATGACGGTGAGGGAGGGGCTGCGGTGAGGGTGAGGCGGACGTGGCGGGGAGGGTCAGGGCATTGGGAATCATGAAAGCTGCCGCGAGGCCTCACGCAAAGTCTTTGCCGACTCAACCCAGCGCGAACAAATCCGCTGCCGGCACGCCACTTTCAGGTTCGAACCACTTTCGCACCGGAGCGAAGCTCCGGCGGTGGGCATCGCAAGGGCCCAGCCGGCCCAGCGCATCCAGGTGTTCGGGCACGCCGTAGCCCTTGTGCTTCGCGAAGCCATAACCCGGATACCGGGCATCCAGCTCGTGCATGTGCCGGTCGCGGCTGACCTTGGCGATGATCGAAGCCGCGCTGATGGACGGCTCCGTTGCATCGCCACCGATGACGGCGCGGCCCTGGCAGGGCAGCGTCTTCGGCAGGCGATTGCCGTCGATCAGGGCGACGTGGGGCGTGAGCGACAGGCCCATGAGCGAGCGGGTCATGCCGATCATGGTGGCCTGGAAGATATTGATGCGATCGATCTCGTCGCGTTCGACGAATATCACGGTCCAGGCAAGCGCGCGTTCGACGATGCGGCCATAGAGCTTCTCGCGCACGGCTTCGTTGAGCTGCTTGGAGTCGTTCAGTCCGCGAATCGGCCGCGCGGGATCGAGGATGACGGCGGCGACAACGACAGGCCCGGCCAGCGGTCCGCGGCCCGCCTCGTCCACGCCCGCGACGATAAGTCCGGATTCCAGGCTCGAGGTGACGTTGCGCTTGCGTGGCATGGCGGCGGTCTAGGCCTGGCCGGCGGGCGACGGCGGCAGCAGATCGGCGATGGCGTCGGCGGCATGGTCCGCCGCGTGGCCTTCGAGGCCGCCCCGAAGTTCCTGGTGCAGGTATTCGAACGCGGCGACGATGGCGCCGCGACGTTCGCTGTCGCCCAGCAATTCGATGGTCGCGCGGGCGAGATTGTCTGCCGTGCAGTCGTTCTGCATGAATTCGGGGACGAGCAGGCGGTTTCCGAGTCCGCATGCGCGCGCAAGGATATTGGGCAGCGCGTACACGTCGGTTTTCAGCATTTTCAGCGCGCGGGCGATGCGATAGCTGGTCGGAGCCACCCGATAGCCGACGACCATGGGGCGTTTGGCGAGCATCGCCTCAAGCGTGGCCGTACCCGAAGCGAGGAGTACCGCGTCGGCGGCCAGCATGGCTTCGTGGGAATGCCCTTCGACCAGCAGCGGCGTGGCCGCGCCGGCAACCGCGAACGTTGAAAGCAGCGACGCGAGTCGCGCATGCACCGCCGGATTGGCTGCCGGAACGACGATGCGAACCTGCGGCATGGCGGTGGCGACGCGTGCGGCGGCATCGAGGAAGATGGTGCCAAGACGTTCGATTTCGCTTGGCCGGCTACCCGGCAGAACGGCCAGCACCGGTGCATCGTGTGGCAGCGCCAGCGCATCGCGCGCGGCGGCGCGGTCCGCGACAAGGGGAAAGCGGTCCGCCAGGGGATGACCGACAAAGCGCGCGTCGACACCATGGCGCTGGTAAATCGACGGCTCCATGGGGAACAGACACAGCACCCGATCGGCGGATTGGCCGATTTTCTCGGCACGCTTTTCGCGCCATGCCCAGACCGACGGGCTGACGTAGTGCACGGTACGCAGGCCGGCTGCTTTGAGCTTGCGCTCGACACCCAGATTGAAATCCGGCGCATCGATGCCGACGACGACGTCGGGTCGCGCGGCGAGCAGGCGGGCGGTGATATCGCGGCGGAGTTTCAGCAGGCGTGGCAGGTGGCGCAGTACTTCGGCGAAGCCCATGACGGACAGTTCGCGGATGTCGTACCAGGATTCGAAACCCTGCGTGAGCATGCGGGTTCCGCCGATACCGACGAAGCGGGCGTGGGGGAAGCGCGCGCGCAGGGCGGCGATCAGGTCGGCGCCGAGCTGGTCGCCGGAATCTTCACCGGCGATCAGGGCGATGAGAGGGCCCGATGGCGCAACGGTCGTGCTCTGCATGATGGATGCCTCCTGCAGTGGGCGAAAGCGATGTTACAGCGGGCAGCGCGAAGGCTGCCCGTTTATCTCGCCAGCGAGCGCTCGCTACGATCCAGGAAGTCGAGCATTTCGCGCACGTCCGTGCTGATTTCCGCCTGCGCGAGCAGTTGCTCTCGTGCTTCGGCCAGCGGCAGCCCTGCCATGTACAGGGTCCGGTAGGCGCGTTTGATCGCGGCAATACGCGAGGTATCGAAGCCGCGACGCTTCAGCCCTTCGCTGTTGATGCCGCGCGGGCGTCCGCGTGTTTCGTTGGCCATCATCACGAACGGCGGCACGTCGGAACCGACAAGGCAACCCATGCCGATAAAGGCGTGGGCGCCGACCTTGCAGAACTGGTGCACACCCGAGTAGCCGGACAGGATCGTCCAGTCGCCGATTTCGGCATGCCCGGCCAGCGCCGAGTAGTTGGAGAACACGACGTTGTTGCCCACATGGCAGTCATGCGCGATGTGGACGTAGGCGAGCAGCCAGTTGTCGTTGCCGATGCTGGTGACGCTGCCACCGTCTCCCGTACCTCGGTTGACGGTGACGAATTCGCGGATCAGGTTGCGGTCGCCGATGATGACTTCGGTGCGCTCGCCGGCGAATTTCTTGTCTTGCGGAGGGCCGCCGATGGACGCGAACTGCGAAATGCGGTTGTCGCGGCCGATCGTCGTCGGTCCCTCGATGACCACGTGCGGACCGATGACCGTGCCCTCGCCGATGACCACGTCGGCACCGATGACGCTGTAGGCACCGATCGTGACGTTGTCCGCGACGCGGGCGCTGGGGTCGACCTGCGCAGTGGGATGGATCATTTGTCGCTCCTCGCGGCGCACATCAGTTCGCAACACGCCACGACCTTGCCGTCGACCAGTGCACGCGCCTCGAACAGGCCCATGCCGCGGATCAGTCGCTTGAGGGAAACTTCCAGGCGCAACTGGTCGCCGGGCGCGACTACCGCCGAGAAGCGGGCGTTGTCGACCTTGACCAGGTAGAACAGCGGGCTGCCGCTCTGGCCGTCGATCTGGCTGGTGATCTGCGTGAGCAGGCCGGCCGTCTGGGCCATGGCTTCGACGATCAGCACGCCGGGCATGACCGGGTGTCCGGGGAAGTGGCCCTGGAAGAACGGTTCGTTGATCGTGACGTTCTTGATCGCCGCGATGGATTTGCCGGGCTCGATTTCGATAACCCGGTCGACTAGCAGGAACGGGTAGCGATGCGGCAACAGCCGCTGGATCTGCTCCACATCCACGGGGAGGGTCACGCCGGCTTGGTGTTCAGTCATTTCCTCTGTCCTTCTCCAGCGCCGCTAGGCGACGCGCGTACTCGTCCAGGTGTTTCATGCGCGCCGCATTGCGTCGCCATTGACGGTTTTCCTGCAAAGGCGTGCCGGACGAATACTCGCCCGGCTCGCGAATCGAACTGGTCACCAGGCTCTTCGCCGTGATGGTAACGCGGTCGGCCACTTCGAGGTGGCCGAGGATACCGGCGTTGCCGCCAATCAGGCAGTAACGGCCGATCTTTGCGCTGCCTGCCACGGCCGAGCAACCGGCCATGGCGGTATGCGCGCCGATGTGGACGTTGTGGGCGATCTGGATCTGGTTATCCAGGCGCACGTCTTCCTCGAGGACCGTATCGTCCAGGGCGCCGCGGTCGATGGTGGTGTTGGCGCCAATTTCGCAATCGTCGCCGATCCGCACGCCGCCAAGCTGCGGCAGCTTTACCCAGTGGTCGCGGTCGAAGGCAAGACCGAAGCCGTCCGAGCCGATGACGGCGCCCGGATGGACCAGCACGCGCTGGCCAAGGGTGACGCGGATGACCAGCGTCACGCGGGCGACCAGCCGTGAATGGGCGCCGACGACGCAGCCAGGACCGATGGTGCAGTGGGGGCCGAGGACGGCACCGTCTTCGATGACCGCGCCGTCCTCCACCACGCAGCAGGGTCCGATGCTTGCCGTCGGGCTGATACGTGCACTGGCGGCAACGACGGCGCTGGCGTGGATGCCACGCGGAGCAGCGGCCACATGCTCGAACAACGCGGCGATTTTGGCGTAGGCGACATACGGGTCGGCCGCGACGAGGGCGGCGCCCTTGCGGGATGCCACGTCGGCGGCGCCCACGATGACGATGCCGGCCTGGGAGTCGGCCAACTGCGAGGCATATTTCGAATTGGACAGGAAGGTGAGCTGGGTCGATGTGGCGGACGCCAGCGTGCCGACACCGTCGACGATGGTGCCCGCGTCGCCATGGGCTTCGAGCCCGAAGCGTTCGGCCAGCTCAGCCAGGGTGTATTGCGGATTGCCGCTCACGTGATTCTCCGGCGCTCGCCCAAAAAAAAGGTGGCAAGGCCCCTGGCCCTGCCACCTCGTCATTCTACTGACTCTTTACGCTTCTCTCTTCACACGCGTCTTAGAACGTGTTGCCGAATGTGAACTGGATACGTTCCACGAAGCGGCTGTCCTCATCCTTCTTACGGATGGGCACGGCGAAGTTGATGATCAGCGGACCGATCGGCGCCTGCCACTGCAGCGACAGACCCGTCGAGGCGCGCAGTTCGCTGGCGCTGAACGACTGGTAGTCCTTGTAGACGTTACCGACGTCGACGAACCAGGAAACGCGGGCCGTGTTCACATCCTTCAGGAAGGGCAGCGGCAGGAAAACCTGCGCGGTACCGAGTACCTTGAACGCGCCGCCGATCGGCTGGCCGTAGCTGTAGTAGCCGCCCGAGCAGGAGCCGTCCTTCGCCGGCGTCGACGATGCGCTGGCGCCGTCGCAAAGGCGGGGACCGAGGGTATTGTCCTGGAAGCCGCGAACGTCGCGAACACCGCCGCCGTAGTAGTTCTCCCAGAAGGGGAAGTCGATCGAGTCGCCCTTGCGGTAGATGATGTTGCCGGCGGCGTCGTAGCCGTTGTTGGCGTAGGTCTGGCCATAGGTCTTGCCGTAACCGACCTGACCGTCGAGGTAGAGCACGAAACCGCCACCGACCGGCCAGTAATGATTGGCCTCGCCGAACAGCTTGTAGAACTGCACCGTCGAACCGGGCAGGGCACCTTCGATGGACGCGCTGAGGACGCCGCCGCGGGTCGGAGCCCAGTAGCCGTTACGCGTGTCGTGGTTGTAGCCGAGGCTGCTGGTCCACGAATGGATCGTTCGGTTGCCGACAGCATCCTGATACGCCACCAGTTCGCGCGGCGTGGTGATCTGCGAGTTGATGAGGTTGCTGCTGACGCCGAGGCTGGTGGAGAGGGAATCGAAGTCGGAGATCGGCCACGACAGCGTCGTCTGGAACGACTTGGTGCTGTACGTGTAGTTCGCCAGATCGGTATTGCCGTAATCGAGCTTGCTGTAGCTGACGTTGTAACCCAGCTGCAGGCCGTTATCCGTGAGATACGGATTCACGTAGCTCGCATTGATGCGCTTGTAGTAGTTGCTGGTTTCCGCGCCAACCGAGAAACGGTCGCCCGTACCCAGGAAGTTGTTCTGGGACACCGAGGCGCTGAGGATGATCTTCGAGTACTGCGAATAACCCACGCCGAACATCAGGCTGCCGGCCGACTGTTCTTCGACCTTGGCCGTCAGGTCGACCTGGTCGACCGTACCCGGCACGAGGGCCTTGTCGATATCGACCGTCTTGAAATAGCCCAGCTTCTGCAGACGGATCTTCGAGCGGTCGATGGCGGCCTGCGAATACCATGCGCCTTCGAGCTGGCGCATTTCGCGGCGCAGGACTTCGTCTTCCGTGCGGGTATTGCCCTGGAACACGACGCGGCGGACGTAGACGCGCTTGCCCGGCTCGATGAACAGGGTGAGGTCGACGGTGCGCTTGTCCTTGTCCAGCTTCGGAATCGGCGTGACCTTGGCGAAGGCGTAACCGATGTTCGCAAGGATGCCCTTGATCGCATTGGTGCTGGCTTCGATGGCGGCGCGATTGAACGTCTGGCCCTTCTGGATGAAGACGAGCTTGCGCAGCGTGTCTTCCGGAAGGATCAGCTCACCGAGCAGCTTCACGTCGGAGACGGTATAGACCTCGCCTTCCTTCACGCTGGTGCTGATGTACATGGCGCGCTTGTCGGGGCTGATGGCCACCTGGGTCGAGTCCACGCCGAAGTCGGCGTAGCCGCGATTCATGTAGTAAGCGCTGAGCTTCTCGAGATCGCCGCTGAGCTTTTCGCGCGAGTACTGATCGTCCTTCGAATACCAGGACATCCAGTTGGTGGTGTCGGATTCGAAGCCGTCGCGGATCGACTTGTCGGTGAAGGCTTTGTTGCCGACGACGTTGATCTCCTTGATCTTCGCCGCTTTGCCTTCGCGGATTTCGATGTCGATAGCGACACGGTTGCGATCGAGCTTGGTCACGTGCGGCTCGACCGACACGTTGTACTTGCCGCGGTTGTAGTACTGACGGATCAGTTCCTGCTGCACGCGGTCGAGGGACAGGCGGTCGAAGGTTTCACCCTCGGCCAGGCCGATCTCCTTCAGGCCCTTGCGCAGGTCTTCTTCTTTGATGTCCTTGTTGCCGCGCAGCGTGAGCTTTGCGATAGCCGGACGTTCGACGACCTTGATGACAAGGATGTCACCCTGGCGGTCGACCTCGACATCGCTGAAAAACTTCGTCTGGTAAAGGGCGCGGATAGCGGCCTGTACCTTTTCGTCGCTTAGCGTGTCGCCTTTTTCAATGGGGAGATAGCTCAGCACCGTGCCCTGCGCAATACGCGTCAGGCCATCGATGCGGATATCGGAAACGACGAAGGGCTCGAAAGCCAGTGCATTCGCGGTCAGGGAGGCAAGCAGGATCAGGGCGGCGATACGCTTCATCGTCGATTCCGTTGAGTTAGTTCTGGACGATGGCGGACGAGGCCATCTTCCTATGAGGTGCCGCTACCGGAGTCGTTCCCGGCAGTAGATAACCGCTGGCACGCAGGCGCCGGTGGTTGGGATAGTGCTTCGATCGCCCTGCGACGCCGCCGGCGTGAGCCGATGATGCCGCCGTTGGACAGCGCGATCGCGACGAAGGTCCGTGAAAACCGACAATCGGCGTCACGAGACCAACATTCGCTGGATGTCGTTGAAGAATGCCAGCCCCATCAGCGTGAACAGGAGGGCCAGGCCGACATATTGACCGGCGATCATGGTCCGCTCGCTGACCGGGCTGCCTTTGACCAACTCGATAAGGTAATACAGCAGGTGACCGCCGTCCAAGACCGGGATGGGCAGGAGGTTGAGAATGGCAAGGCTGAGGGACACCAGCGCAAGGAACTGGAGGAACCAGGGGAGGCCGCGGCTGGCCGAATCGTTGGCGACCTGGGCAATACCGATCACGCCCGAAATATTCTTCGGCGAGGCCTGCCCCGTCAGCATTTTGCCGATGAGGTTGAAGGTGGTCGCGGTATTGACCCAGGTGGCGCTCAGCGATTCGCTGAATGCGCGAACGGGGCCGTAGCGCAGCGTTGCCGTCTGAAGCGGGACGGGCAGGACGCCGACCAGCCAGCGGGCGGGCTGACCCTGCACGGATTTCATCTGTGCGGTGATGTCCAACTGCCTCGTTGCGCCGTTGCGTTCGACGACGAACGCCAGCTTCGGCGATTTCGCGGCTTCTTCGGGCACGGCCTTCATGAAGTCTTCGAAGTCGGCGATGGGCTTGCCGTTGATGCTGACGACGCGGTCGCCACCCTGGATGCCGGCGGCAGCCGCGGGATCGCCCGGGGTCGCCACGCCGATAATGGCGGGCGGCACCTTGAGCGTCATGCCGAGAGCGGTAAAGCCTTTGCCGATATCTTCGCCGGCCGCGAGATCCTGCAGCGGCAGGACGACGTTGCGCTGGCGGCCGTCGGCCCCCTGAACGTGCAGCGGCAGCGGTTCGCGGTTGAGGAGGCCGTTGGCGAGGACTTCGGTCGCATCGCTCCACGTGCCGGTCGGTCGACCGTCCATGCTGACGATGCGATCGCCGGGAAGGATGCCCGCGTGCGCGGCGATGCTGTTCGGCGCGGCGGTGACGATCGGCACGATGTCGGGCTTGCCGATCATGTACATCGCCCAGAAGGCGACGATCGTGAAAACGAGATTGAAGGCGGGGCCAGCGGCCACGATGGCGATGCGCTTCCACACCGACTTGCCGGTGAATTCCTGGCCCTGATCGGCCAGGGCAACGTCGCCTTCGCGGGCGTCGAGCATCTTCACGTAGCCGCCGAGGGGAATGGCGGCGATCTGGTATTCGGTGCCGTCCTTCGCGACGCGGCGCCACAACGGGCGGCCGAATCCGACGGAGAAGCGCAGCACCTTGACCCCGCAGCGGCGGGCGACCCAGTAGTGGCCAAATTCGTGGAAGGTCACCAGCACGCCAAGCGTGACCAGCAACCAGAACACGGAACCGAGGATGGGACTCATTATCGAGGGGACGCTTCTTGAAATATCGCGGTTCGGGTCGACCTAGCTTAACAGTAAGCGCGGTGAAGCACTTTCCGGGCGGCCTGGCGGGCGACGGCGTCGCGAGCGACGAGCGTCTGGACATCGACCACGGGTTCGGGCGGCAGTTCCGCGAGGACGTGTTCGACGACCTCCGCGATCGCCAGGAACGGCAGGGTTCCGGCCAGGAATGCATCGACCGCCACTTCGTTGGCCGCATTGAGGATGGCCGTGGCATCGCCGCCGGCGCGCAGGGCTTCAAAAGCCAGGGCCAGGCAGCGGAAGGTGTCGGTATCGGCCGGCTCGAAGGCCAGGGGGCCGCTACGGGGCAGGTCGAGCGGCGTTACGCCGGCCTCGATGCGCTCCGGCCACGCCAGCGCGTGGGCAATGGCCGTGCGCATGTCGGGATTGCCCAGCTGGGCGAGCACGGAACCGTCGAGGTACTCGACCATCGAATGGACGAGGCTCTGCGGATGAACCACGACGTCGATGGCGTCGGCGGGCGCGCCGAACAGATAGTGCGCCTCGATGACTTCCAGACCTTTGTTCATCAGCGTGGCCGAATCGACCGAGATTTTCCGGCCCATGGACCACTTGGGGTGGGCACAGGCCTGATCGGGGGTGATGGAACCCAGTTCGGCCCGGGTGCGTCCGCGGAACGGGCCGCCCGAAGCGGTCAGTATCAGGCGGCGCACGCCGGCTTTGTTCAGGTCGGGGCGGCCGCCGGGAAGGCACTGGAAAATAGCGTTATGTTCCGAATCGACCGGAATCAGGACGCCGCCACCTTCGCGCAGGGCGTCGAGCAGCAGCGGCCCCGCCATGACGATCGATTCCTTGTTGGCCAGCAGCAACCGCTTGCCCGCGCGTGCGGCGGCAAGCGTCGATTCCAGTCCGGCGGCGCCGACGATGGCGGCGACCACGGTATCGCAGAGCGGCCCGGAGACCGCTGCGATCACGGCGTCGGAGCCGGCGCCGACATCGCAGCGCACGTCGGCGGCGACAAGGCGTCGAGCTAGCTCCGCGCCGAGCGAGGCGTCGGCGATGATCGCCAGATCGGGCCGGAATCGCTGGCAAAGCGCGACGAGCGCATCCACGCTGCGATGGGCGACCAGCACACTGGCGCGGAACCGGTCGGGATGGTGCGCGATGACATCGAGCGTGCTGGTGCCGATCGAGCCGGTAGCGCCAAGGACGGCGACGGACGTGGTCATTACAGGCCCAGGATGAGCTTGCCGGCCGCGAAGACCGGCAGGGCGGCGAACACGCTGTCCAGGCGATCGAGCAGGCCGCCGTGCCCCGGGAACAGGGTGCCGGAATCCTTCACGTCGGCATGGCGCTTCAGCAGACTTTCGAACAGATCGCCCACGACCGAGGCCGCGACCGTCAGCAGGCCCAGGCCGATCAAACCGAGCATGTGATCGGTATCCGGCACGCCGAGCAGCCAGCCGCCGAGCCACGCCGTGAAAGCGCCCGCCACGAGTGCGCCGTAGACACCCGCCCAGGTCTTTCCCGGGCTGATCCGCGGCGCCAGTTTGCGACGGCCGAAAAAGCGGCCGCTGAAATAGGCGCCGGTATCGGCGGCCCACACGATGACGAGACCGAACAGCATCCACCAATGACCGTGCGGCTCGCTGGAGTGCAGGGCGATAGCCGCTGCCAGCGTGGGTACGACGACCAGGACGCCGACGCCGAGCTTGAGCAAGCGGTTCTCGGCGTTGGGCGCTGCCGCGAAGGTGAGATTGCGTAGCCAGAACAGCACGCCGATCCACCATGCGACGCCCACGAAGATGAGGACGTTGAGTACGCCAGGAGTCCTGACCAGGTTGAGTGCCAGGAACAACACGGCGGCGCCGGCAACTACGATGCCGCGGCCCATCGTCGTGCGGCAGCCGGCAAGCGCGCTCCACTCCCAGGCGGCGACCAGGAAGGCAAGCGATCCGAGGATCGCGAACAGCCAGGTCGGCGGCAACAGGATGAGGGCCAGCACGAGCGGCAGGAGCAGCAGGGCGGTCAGGGTGCGCTGTCTAAGCATGGGAATTCTCGGCGTCAGCTGGCGTTGGCGACCTGCTCGCCGGTGCGCCCGTAACGGCGCTCGCGGCGGGCATAGTCGTCGAGGGCCTCGGCGAGGCAGGCCTGGTCGACGTCGGGCCACAGGGTATCGGTGAAATACAGCTCGGCGTAAGCCAGCTGCCAGAGCAGGAAATTGCTGACGCGATGCTCGCCGCCCGTCCGGATGAACAGGTCGAGCGGTGGCTGATCCGCGAGGCAGGCGTAGGTGGCGAGGCGGGTTTCGTCGAGTTCGTCGGCCCGGAACTCGCCCCGGCCGATGGCCAGGGCGGCCTGACGTGCGGCCTGCGCGATATCCCAGCGGCCGCCGTAGTTCACGGCCACATTCATGTTGAGCGCGCTGTTTCCGGCGGTCTGTTCCATGGCGCCGAGCATGCGATCGCGCAGTTCGGGCGCGAAAGCGTCAAGGTCGCCGACGAAGCGAATGCGTACGCCGTTGCCGTGCAATTCGTCCACTTCCTTGTCCAGCGCTTTCAGGAACAACTCCATCAAGGCGCCGACTTCGGTTGCCGGACGGTTCCAGTTTTCGCTGGAGAACGCGAACAGGGTCAGTGACTCGATACCGCGACGCAGGGAAAATTCCACGGCTTCGCGCACCGCTTTCTGTCCGGCGCGATGGCCGAAACTGCGAGGGCGGAGACGCTTTTTCGCCCAGCGGCCGTTGCCATCCATGACGATGGCGACGTGCCGGGGTACCCGCGCGGTCTGGCCTGCTGCCATGGGGAACGCGATGGCGCTCAGAGCGCCATCAGCTCCTTTTCTTTCTCTTTCACCGCGTCATCCACTTTCTTGACGAACTGGTCGGTAATTTTCTGGATACCGTCGTCCGCGCGCGTCTTGTCGTCTTCCGTGATCGTCTTGTCTTTCAGAAGCTTTTCGATGTGCTGATTCGCTTCGCGACGGATGTTGCGGATGGCGATCTTGGCGTCTTCACCTTTGCCGGCGACGCTCTTGGCCAGTTCCTTGCGGCGCTCTTCGGTCGGCGGCGGGAAGTTCAGGCGGATGTCCATGCCTATCGTCGTCGGCGTGATGCCGAGGTCGGAAGCCATCAGCGCCTTTTCGATCGGACCGATCATTGTCTTGTCGAATGCTTTGATCAGCAGCGCGCGGGCATCCGGGGTCGACACGTTGGCAACCTGGCTGAGAGGCGTCGGCGTGCCGTAGTAAGGCACTTTGATTTTGTCGAGAATCCCCGCATTGGCGCGGCCGGTACGAATGGATTTCAGCTCGTGGCTGAGCGCGTCGATGCTCTTGCCCATACGGGTTTTGGCATCGGTTTCGATCTCGTTGGGCGTAGCGAACATGGGCGTTTCCCGGTGGAATCTGGTCAGCAGACGAGTATAGCAGTGCGGGCGAGGGGGCTACTCCCGGGCAAGGGGGGCCCTCCTCGCCGTTGTGGGAGCGCTCCTACAGGAAGCTCCGCTTTAGCCGGCGTCGACCAAGGTGCCGACCGTGTCGCCCTTCATGATGCGCATGAGGTTGCCCGGCTCGGTCATGTCGTAGATGCGCAGGGGCAGGCGATGGTCGCGGCAGAGCGCGATAGCGGCCGTGTCCATGACCTCCAGGCGGCGTTCGATGACCTGGTTGTAGGTAAGGTGTTCGTAGCGCTCGGCATCGGCGTGGCGCTTCGGATCGGCCGTATAGACGCCGTCGACCTTGGTGGCCTTCAGCAGCAGGTCGGCGCCCACTTCCACGGCGCGCAGGGCGGCGGCCGAGTCGGTCGTGAAGAAGGGGTTGCCGATACCCGCGGCGAACAGGACGACGCGGCCTTTTTCGAGGTGGCGGATGGCGCGGCGACGGATGAAGTCCTCGCAGACTTCGTTGATCTTGATCGCGCTCATGGTACGGGCTTCGCCGCCAAGCTTTTCGATGGCGTCCTGCATGGCCAGCGCGTTCATGACGGTGGCGAGCATGCCCATGTGGTCGCCGGTGACGCGGTCCATGCCGGCGGCGGCGAGGCCTGCGCCGCGGAAGATGTTGCCGCCACCGATGACGACGCCGACCTGGACGCCCGCATCGACGACTTCGAGGATTTCCTTGGCGAGGCGGCCGATCATTTTCGGATCGATGCCGTAGTCCTCGGTTCCCATCAGCGCTTCGCCGGAGAGCTTGAGCAGGATGCGGCGATGATTCAGCGGTGTGCTCATGGGGGATCTCCAGATTGTGTGAGGCAAAACGGCGGTAGTGTAACGGGTAGGGCGGTAATGCGAACGCCTTGGGCGGCGCCCTTGTGGGAGCGCTCTCGGGCGCGATCCGGGGCGAAGTGCGATGCCCGATCATGCGGACGCCGCCGGGTGATCCGTGTCGCGCAAGCCTTTCGCGTCCGGCGCTCAGGGATCGCGCTCGAGAGCGCTCCCACAAGGGAGTGGTCCGGGTGGGCAAATCGCGGACCTTCACAAAAAGCGAAGGCCGCGATTTCTCGCGGCCTTCGTGGTACTGCTGCCAGCGGGAGCGGCTTACGCCAGGCCTGCCTGCTTCATCACTTCTTCGGCGAAGTTGTCGACAACCTTCTCGATGCCTTCGCCGACGGCGAGGCGCGAGACGGTGACGACTTCAGCGCCAGCCTTCTTGAGGGCATCGGCGACCGTGATCTCGGTGTCCAGCACGTACGGCTGACCGACGAGGGTCTTCTCCGCCTTGATCTTGTTGACCTTGCCGCTGACGATCTTCTCGAGGATTTCGGCCGGCTTGGCCTTTTCCTTTTCGGACATCTTGCCCAGCTCGATCGCCTTCTCGCGCTCGAGGTACTCGGCCGGGATGTCGGACTCGTGGACGAACTCCGGATTCATCGCGGCGACGTGCATCGCGATGCCCTTGGCCAGCGCTTCGTCGCCACCCTTCAGTGCCACGAGTACGCCGATGCGGCCGCCGTGCGAATAGCTGGCGAGCACGCCGTCGGTCGCGACCTTGGCCATGCGACGGACTTCGAACTTCTCGCCGATCGTCCGGGTGAGCTCGTTGACGGCGTCTTCGACGGTCGAGCCACCGAGTTTGGCGGCCTTCAGCGCTTCGACGTCGGCGGCGCCGGAATCGATGGCGACGTTGGCGACGTCCTTGGTGAACTGGATGAACTGCTCGTTGCGCGAGGAGAAGTCGGTTTCGCTGTTGACTTCAACCAGAACGGCGACGCCGTTCTTCTGCGCGACGGCGATCAGGCCCTCGGCGGCAACGCGGTCGGCCTTCTTATCGGCCTTGGCGGCGCCGCTCTTGCGCAGGGCGTCGATCGCGGCTTCGATGTCGCCGTTGTTTTCGACGAGTGCCTTCTTGCACTCCATCATGCCGGCGCCGGAGCGCTCACGCAGTTCCTTGACGAGGCTTGCGGTGATCTCAGCCATGTGTATTTCCTCAGAATTTGGTGGGCACCGCGGCGGACTTGCCGCGGTGCCGGATGGAACCGAAGGATCGGGGCGGGCGCTTAAGCGCGGCCGCGGCCGCCTTCACGACGCGGGCCAGCCGGACCCTTCTTGGCCGGAGCACCGCGACGGTCGTTGCGCTCTTCCTTCGCGACCGGGTTGCCTTCCTCGTCGAGTTCGACGAACTCGTTCGCATCGCCGCGCGCGGCGTGCTGCGGGGAGGCGGCCTTGCCTTCCAGGATGGAGTCGGCGGCGGCACGGGCGTAGAGCTGGATGGCGCGGATGGCGTCGTCGTTACCCGGGATGGCGTAGTCGACCAGGCCCGGATCGTAGTTGGTATCGACGACGGCGATGACCGGGATGCCCAGCTTGCGGGCTTCCTGCACGGCGATGTCTTCGTGACCGATATCGATAATGAACAGCGCGTCCGGCAGACGATTCATGTCCTTGATGCCGCCCAGCGAGTTCTGCAGCTTGTCGCGCTCGCGACGACGGGCCAGCACTTCGTGCTTGACCAGGCGCTCGAACGAACCGTCGGTTTCGGCGGCTTCGAGTTCCTTCAGGCGGGCAACCGACTGCTTGACCGTGCGGAAGTTGGTCAGCATGCCGCCGAGCCAGCGGGCGGTGACGAACGGCTGACCGGCGCGCGCGGCTTCTTCGGCCAGCGCTTCGCGGGCGGAACGCTTGGTACCGACGAACAGGATGGTGCCGCCCTTCTGCGCCAGGCCCGACAGGAAATTCATCGCGTCGGTGAACAGCGGGAGGGTCTTTTCGAGGTTGATGATGTGGATCTTGCCGCGGGCGCCGAAGATGTACGGAGCCATCTTGGGGTTCCAGTAACGGGTCTGGTGACCGAAATGGACGCCGGCTTCCAGCATCTCGCGCATGGTGACTTGTGCCATGGAATTACTCCTGGGCGAACCGCATGAAAGCGGTTCTGTGGGGGTTGGGACCTCCACGCATCCCCGGCTTCGACCCCGTAGCCCGTCCGGCGCGTTTCGCGGCGGATGGAATACGAGGCACCCCGAAGGCGGTGCCGATGCGTGTGTGGCGTTAAATGCGATGGCCGTGCAGGGCTATTTAAGCCCTTGTGCGGTTACAATCGCGCTTCGACTTTGTGTCCGGAGCCTTATGAAAGGCGGTTGGCCGGGCAGCAAAACTCGCTAATTGTAGCCCGAGGGGCATTCCGGCGACAAGGCGGTGGATTTCCCCGCGCCGTGCCGCCATCTGAAGGCCTTCCCCGAGCCGAATCGAGCCTCACGGCAGAGACACTATGGCAGTTATCCCCAAAACCCCGGAAGAAATCGAAGGCATGCGCGTCGCAGGGCGCCTGGCGGCCGAAGTGCTGGCCATGCTGGTCCCCCACGTGAAGCCCGGCGTCACCACCGGGGAGCTGGATCGCCTGGCCTACGAGCACATCGTGAACGTGCAGCAGGCGATTCCGGCCAACGTCGGCTACCGCGGCTTTCCCAAGACGGTCTGTACGTCGGTCAATCACGTGATCTGCCACGGTATTCCGACCGAGAGCAAGGTTCTGAAGGACGGCGACATCATCAATATCGATGTCACGGTCATCAAGGACGGCTGGCACGGCGATACCAGCCGCATGTACTTCGTGGGCACGCCCAGCGTGCTGGCGAAACGCCTGGTCGAAACCACGCATGAAGCCATGATGCGCGGCATCCAGGCCGTGCGCCCGGGCGCCACGCTGGGCGACGTCGGTGCCGCCATCCAGAAACACGCCGAAGCCGCTGGTTTTTCCGTCGTGCGCGAGTACTGTGGACACGGTATCGGCAAGGTTTATCACGACGAGCCGCAGGTGCTGCATTACGGCCGGGCCGGTACGGGCCTGGAACTGAAGGCCGGCATGACCTTCACGGTCGAGCCAATGGTCAATGCCGGCAAGCCGCAGACCAAGGAACTCCCGGACGGCTGGACCGTCGTGACGAAGGATCATTCGCTGTCGGCGCAGTGGGAGCACACCATTGCCGTTACCGAGGATGGTTTCGAGATCCTCACCCCGTGGCCGGACGCCGCCTGATGTCATTGCGCGGCTGACGACCGGAAGGTCGACAGCCGGTTACCACCCAACCCGAGCAGGCCCCGACGTGACGCTTCCGCCGCTTCCGCGCCTTCCCGCCGTTGTTCCCAGGTCGGGTGTTTCCCCAGAGGCGCGACGCGCCTTGCGCCAGTTGCTGGGGGACGTCGATCGCGATCTCGACGTGGCTTTCCGCGACGGCGAGGACGCGACGGCGCTGGCCCGTCGGCGTGGCGAAGCGGTGCAGCGCATCGTGGTGCATGTCTGGGGTGCCTGTCTTGGCGACATCGCGGCCGCCGCGCTCTTCGCGGTCGGCGGCTTCGGTCGCGGCCTGTTGTTCCCCTGTTCGGACGTGGACCTGCTGGCGCTGGTCGGCGAGACCTCGCCCGCCGTGTCGAAGGCGCTGGAAAGTTTCTTCGGTTGTCTGTGGGACATCGGCATGAAGCCCGGCCACGCCGTACGCACTGTGCCGGAATGCCGTGCGCTGGCGGAAAGCGATGCCAGCGTCTTCACCAGCATGCTCGATGCGCGCCGCCTGGTCGGTCAGCCGATCCTCGACACGCAGTTACGCGCCATCCTGGCCGATCCGGCGCTTTGGCCGCCGCGCGCTTATCTCGCCGCGCGTCTGGCCGAACGCGACGCCCGGCATGCGCGTTACGACGATACCGCCCACAACCTCGAGCCGAATCTCAAGGACGGTCCGGGCGGCCTGCGCACGCTCGATGCCCTGCGCTGGCTGGGCCTGCGTCTGGCTGGCGCGCCCGATTTCGATGCGATGGTGGGCGAGGGCCTGCTCGAACCCGTCGAAGCTGCCGGACTGCACCGCGCCGAAGCGACGCTGCGCCAGTATCGCTACGCCCTGCATCTGGAAGCGGGACGCGCCGAGGAGCGCCTGCTGTTCGACTATCAGCGCGCGATCGCCGCCCGTCTGGGTTTCGAGGACGAGCATGCAAAGAACCTCGGCGTCGAACAGTTCATGCAGGGTTATTACCGTGCCGCCACGTTGATCGAACGGGTCGGCGTGCAACTGGTCGAGCGTTTCGAGGAAATGCTGGAACCGGAAACCGAGCCCCAGTCCGTCGGCACGGATTACGTGCGCTACGGCTCGCGTCTGGCGCTGCGTAATCCGCATCTGTTTCAGCATCGGCCCGCCGCGCTGGTCGAGATTTTCATCGCGCGGCTCGACGAGAAGGGCATTACCGGATTCACGGCCGAGACCATGCGGCGAATCCAGCATGCCGTATCCATCCACGGCGAAACGCTCGCCGACGATCCGCATGTGCTGGAAGCCTTCCTGGTGCTGCTTCGCCGTGGCGCGCCCTCGGTGGAAGCGCTGTGGCGCATGAATCGGCATGGGCTTCTCGCTGCGATCCTTCCCGCGTTCGGCCGCGTGGTCGGTCGCATGCAGTACGACTTGTTCCATGTTTATACCGTCGACGAACACACGCTGCGCGTCCTGCGTAACGTGGCCCGGTTCGCCGATCCTTCGGCACGTCGCGATTTCCCGATTGCGTGCGAGATATGGCCGTCCATGGAGAAACCCGAGCTCCTGCTGCTGGCCGCGCTGTTCCACGACATCGCGAAAGGTCGCGGCGGAGATCACTCCGTGCTGGGCGAAGAAGACGCACGTGCGTTCTGTACGCGCCTGGGACTTGCGGCCGAAGACATCGATCTCGTCGCCTGGCTTGTCCGCTGGCATCTGCTAATGAGCACGACGGCCCAGCGCCAGGACATCACCGACCCCGACGTCGTGCATCGTTTTGCAAGCGTGGTGGGCGACTGGGAGCGGCTGGACCATCTGTACCTGCTGACGGTCGCCGATATCATCGGAACCAGCCCGAAACTCTGGAACGCGTGGAAGGACCGGTTGCTGGCGGACCTCTATACGGCTACCCGCTATGCGTTGCGCAGCGATCTGGAGTTGCCCGCGCACGCCGGTGTCCGCGTTCGCGAGTGTCGCGAACGGGCGCTGGCTATGTTGGTTGCCGACCGCGTGCCGGCCGCGGACATCACACGCATATGGGGCGAATTTCCCGATACGAGCTTCCTGCGCCACCGCCCCGAGCAGATCGCCTGGCAGACCGCGGCCATCCTGCGTGCGCGCGGTACGACACCGCTGGTGGAAGTCCATCCGTTTTCCGTTCGCGGCAGCACCGAGCTTTTCATCTATACCCTCGACAGAGATGGCCTGTTCGCCGCCGTGACCGCGATGCTCGATCGTCTGCGCTTTTCGGTGGTAGAGGCGCGCATCCTGAGCTCAAGCAGCGGCATGGCGCTCGACACCTTCCTGCTGCTGGAAGCCGATACGCAGGCGCCGGCCACGTTGCAGCGCGCGGAAGAACTTCGCCTGCGCATGCAGCGCGCGCTGCTGCAGCCGGCAGGACAGCAGCCCGCCAAGCGAAGCCTGTCGCGCCATCTCCGTCATTTCCAGATGCCACCACGCATCGAGTTCGCCGATGCCGGCGGGCGTACCCAGCTCGCGCTGGTGTGCACGGACCGTCCCGGTCTGCTTGCCGCCGTCGCACAGGCGCTGGCCGAAGCGCAGGTGCGCGTGCATGATGCGCGCATCGCTACCTTCGGCGAACGCGTCGAAGATTTCTTTCAATTGACCGACCGCCAGAACGCGCCGCTATCGACCGAACGCAGGGATATCCTGCGCGAGGTATTGCTGCGCCGGATCGGCGGCGAAGCCAGGAACGTAATACATGCAGATGCAAACGCTTGAATCCCTGATCGACGATGCCTTCGAGCGCCGCGCCGATCTGACGCAGTCCGAAATCGAGAGCAGCCTCCGTCCCGCCGTGGACCAGGTGCTTGACCTTCTGGAATCCGGCGAGCGCCGCGTCGCGGAACCGGACGGCAAGGGTGGCTGGACCGTCAACGCGTGGCTCAAGAAAGCGGTGCTGCTGTACTTCCGCATGAACGGCAATCGCGTAGTGGATGGCGGCCCGTCGTCCGCGTTCGACAAAGTGCCCCTTCGTTTCGCCGATGGCGATGCGACGGAGTTCGCCAATATCGGTGCGCGCGTGGTGCCCGGCGCGCTCGTCCGCCGTGGCGCGCATATCGCGAAAGATGCCGTATTGATGCCAAGTTACGTCAACATCGGCGCTTTCGTCGGCGAGGGCACCATGGTCGATACATGGTCGACGGTGGGTTCGTGCGCGCAGATCGGCAAGGGCGTGCACCTGTCCGGTGGCGTTGGCATCGGTGGCGTACTGGAACCGTTGCAGGCGAATCCGACGATCATCGAAGACAACTGTTTCATCGGTGCGCGTTCGGAAGTGGTCGAAGGCGTGGTGGTGGAGAAGGGTAGTGTCATCGGCATGGGCGTGTTCCTCGGCCAGTCCACGCGTATCTACAATCGCGCGACCGGCGAAATCAGCTACGGTCGCGTGCCGGCGGGCAGCGTCGTCGTCGCTGGCAGCATCCCGGCGAAGGATGGCAGCCATAGCCTGTATGCCGCGGTTATCGTGAAGCAGGTGGATGAGAAGACCCGGTCCAAGACAGGGATTAACGAGCTTCTGCGTAGCGGCGAGTGATCGCGCTCCGGAGCGCTCCTACAGGTCACGGAATTTGAAGATGACGGAAATTTACGGGCTGTCCAACTGCGACACCTGCAAGAAAGCACGCAACTGGCTTGCGCGCTTCGACGTGCCGCACACGTTTATCGATTACCGCGCCAATCCGGTGCCCGCCGCGACGCTGAAAGCATGGGCGACGAAGGTCGGTGGCTGGGACAAGCTGGTGAACAAGAGCGGCACCACATGGCGCCAGCTGCTTCCGCAGCGCAAGGATCCGCAGAGCGATCCGGAATGGACGCTGCTGCTGAAGGAATATCCTGCCCTGGTCCGCCGACCGGTCGTCGTGACCGACGACGAAGTCACGGTGGGCTTCACGGATAACGCGTTCAAGAAGCGATTCGACAAGTGAGCGATATGTCCGACGTTCTCGATCTCACCTGCGATCTCATCCGCCGCCGTTCGGTGACGCCCGACGATGCCGGCTGTCTCGATCGGATCGGCCAGCGACTCACCGCACGGGGTTTCAACGTCGAATACCTGCGTTTCGAGGATGTCGACAATCTGTGGGCGACGCATGGCGAAGCCGGACAGGTACTGGCTTTCCTCGGTCATACGGACGTCGTACCGACAGGGCCGGAAGACAGTTGGGCTACGCCCCCGTTCGAACCGACGATCCGCGATGGCGTCCTCTATGGTCGCGGTGCGGCGGACATGAAAGGGTCGGTCGCGGCGATGGTTGTTGCGCTCGAACGTTTCGTCGATGCGCATCCGGATCATGCAGGTACCGTCGGTCTGTTGCTGACCAGCGACGAGGAAGGCGTGGCGCTGCATGGCGTCCGTCGTGTGGTCGATCATTTCGTCGCCACGGGGCAGCGAATCGACGCGTGCGTGGTGGGCGAGCCTTCGGCGAAAGAGACACTCGGCGATCTGATCCGTGTGGGTCGTCGCGGTTCGCTCTCGGGAACGCTGACGGTGCACGGTATTCAGGGGCATGTCGCCTATCCGGAAAAGGCACGCAATCCGATCCACGCATTCGCACCGGCACTCGCGGCGCTGGCCAGCGAGCGTTGGGACGAAGGCAATGCCGATTTCCCGCCGACCTCGTTCCAGGTGTCGAATATCAATGCGGGGACGGGCGCGAACAACGTCATTCCCGGCGAACTGGTGGCGCTGATCAACTTCCGTTATTCGACGGCAAGCACGGCGGAAGGGTTGCGCGAACGCGCCGAAGCTATCCTGCGCGCGCACGGCGTCGATTTCGCGATCGACTGGCATCTGTCCGGTCACCCGTTCCTGGCCACGCCGGGCGGGAGGCTGCGCGAAGTCGTAGTGTCCGTGTGCCGGGATATGTGCGGCATCGATCCGGAGCAAAGCACGGGCGGCGGTACATCCGATGGGCGGTTCATCGCGCCGATGGGCGCCGAGGTGATCGAGCTCGGGCCGGTGAACGCGACGATCCACAAAGTGGATGAGAATGTCGCGGTGGATCAGCTTGAGCGGTTACCGGACCTTTATCTGGCGATTTGCGAACGGATGTTGGGGTAGGGATCTTTCGCGCGCAGCGAAAGAATCGATTATCGCGGCACACCTTCACTCGCTCTTCGTAAACACCGCAAACATCCCCGCATACGGTTTCGTCATGAACGCCGGTGCGCCCGCGTAACCATCCTCGGCCGTATAAGCCTGTGAAATCGTTCCGTCGAGGAACAACGCGTCGCGACAGCCGATCTCGTCGCGGAACAACCGCGCGAAGCTATGGAAATTCACGGGTGCGCGGCTGACGACGAAAACCACTTCGGTTGGCGTTTTGGCGCATACGCCGCTCCGCCACTTCATGCTGTCCGACCCATCGTCGAACTGCGGATTGATCTGCCCGTCGATCACGAGCATCGGCCCCGACTGCGATGCGACCCGCGGTTTGCTGCCTGCCGCGCGGAAGGCTTCGCTGGTGCGGACCTCCGCATGACCGTCGTCGTAGATGGCGAATACGCCATTGGGCAGCAGGGAGAAATTCCCCGAACGCGGATTGCCATGCACGAGGTTCAGCGGAACGACGGTCTTGCCGTCCTCGATATACAGGCCAAGCGGTGCGAACTGGCGGTCGTAAATGCCGGCGTTCGTCGCGAAGGCGAGCGTACGGCCCTTGCCTTCGCCCCATGCGCGCAGGGCTTCGATCGTACCGAACGGCTGCTGGGTTTCGGGATCGCGCCAGTGCAGTTCGATGGCGTCGCGTCGTGTGTCGATGGAAACCACGCGATATGACTGGTTTTCGAAGACGACGTCGCGGCTGTCGAGTGCGTCGGCGGGTGTCGAGCAGCCGATCGTCAGCGAGAGCATGCCAGCCGTGACCGCGAGTCGCAGTCCGAGCCGGTGCAGGATACGGGGAAGGGGGAGTGCGAGAGGCATCCCCCGATGGTCGCCGCCCGGGTGCCGGAAGCGCAAGGGCCCGCGACAGAGATCGCTCGCGTAAACTCGGGGTTTTCGTCCCGTTGTCCTTTAAGCCATGCCCTACACGCCCATCGTCGCCACGCTAGGTTACGTTCTGTCGCCCGACGGCACCCACGTCCTGATGATCCACCGCAATGCGCGCGAGGACGATCAGCATCTGGGCAAATACAACGGACTCGGCGGCAAGATGGAGCCGGGCGAGGACATCGCCGCGTGCATGCGCCGCGAAATCATGGAGGAAGCCGGTATCCGGTGTGTCGAAATGCGCCTGCGCGGCACCCTGAACTGGCCGGGCTTCGGCAAGAAAGGCGAAGACTGGCTGGGTTTCATCTTCGTGATCGACCGGTTCGAGGGAACGGCGTTCACCGAAAATGCCGAGGGCGCGCTCGAGTGGGTGCCGCTCGACAAGCTGAACGAACTGCCGATGTGGGAGGGCGATCGCCACTTCCTGCCGCTGGTGTTCGACGACGATCCGCGGCCGTTCCACGGGGTGATGCCGTACAGCGGCGGCAAGATGGTGTCGTGGAATTTTACGCGGCTTTGAGGTCGCGCTTTCCTGTAGGAGCCCGCCTGCGGGCGAAGGCCAATGGAGCGAAGATGCTGTGCGTGACATTCGCAAGCCCGGAGAACAGGCTCGCGGATGTGAGCATCGGGGCTTCCTCGCCCTGTTGGCCTTCGCCCGCAGGCGGCACCTACAGAGAATCAGCCTGTGGTCTCGATCCGCTCCACACGACGCAGGCCGCGCGGAAGGACGTTGCCACGGGTCGCGCGATTGCCGCCGTACTCGACCAGGTCGGCCCACTTCAGCGTGAGCTTGCGCTGACCGGCATACAGCGTGACTTCGCCCTTGCCTTCGGTGACGACAGCGACACCGGCGACGCGTTCTTCGGCCGATGCCAGCTTTGCCTTCGGAATTTCGATCAGCTTATTGCCCTTGCCCTTGTCGAGTTCAGGCAGTTCGGCGACCGAGAACATCAGCAGATGACCTTCGGTGGTGACGACCACGATGCGATCGCGTGACGGATCCGCCGTGATGGCGGGCGCCAGTACGCGCGCGCCGTCGCCCAACGTGATGATCTGCTTGCCGGCCTTGTTGCGGCCGGTGAGCGCCTCGAAACGGGTGACGAAGCCGTAGCCGAAATCGGTGGCGAGAACCAGTCGGGTATCGTTGTCGCCCGCCGCCACGGCGTCGAAGCGGGCACCCGCCGGCGGACTGAAACGTCCGGTCAGGGGTTCGCCGTTGCCGCGTGCCGAAGGCAGCGTATGTGCCGCCGTGGAGTAAGCGCGGCCCGTCGAATCGACGAAGGCGATCTGCTGGGTGGTACGCGCACGCACGGTGGCCAGCAGGCTGTCGCCGTCGCGGTAGGATAACGCTTCGCCATCGATGTCGTGGCCCTTGCCCGCGCGTACCCAACCCTTCAGCGACAGCACGACCGTGACCGGTTCGGAGGCGACCAGCGCGCTCTCGTCCAGGGCCTGCGCGGCGCTGCGTTCGATCAGCGGCGAACGGCGGTCGTCGCCGAACTTCTCGGCGTCGCTACGCAGTTCTTCCTTGATCAGGCTCTTCAGCTTGGCGGGCGACTTCAGCAGGACGTTGATGCGCGCGCGTTCTTCTTCGAGCAGGTCGCGCTCGCCGTTGATCTTCATTTCCTCGAGACGCGCCAGCTGGCGCAACTTCGTTTCGAGGATGTAGTCGGCCTGTTCCTCCGAGAGCTTGAAGCGGGCGATGAGCACGGGTTTCGGCTCTTCCTCGCTACGGATGATGCGGATGACCTCGTCGAGATTGAGGTAGGCGACGCGCAACGCTTCAAGCATATGCAGACGGCGCTCGACCCGGCTCAGCCGGTGAGTCAGGCGGCGCGTGACGGTATCGGTGCGGAAGCGCAGCCATTCCGTCAGGATCATCTTCAGGTCCTTGACCTGGGGACGTCCGTCGAGACCGATCATGTTGAGATTGACGCGGAAACTCTTCTCCATATCCGTCGTGGCGAAGAGATGCTGCATCATCTCGTCGGCGTCCACGCGATTGGAGCGCGGCACCAGTACGAGACGGATGGGATTCTCGTGATCCGATTCGTCGCGCAGGTCTTCGATCATCGGCAGCTTCTTCGCGCGCATCTGCGCCGCGATCTGCTCGAGAATCTTCGATGGCGACACCTGGTGCGGCAACGCCGTGATGATGATGTTTCCGTCGTCGCGCTCGTAGACGGCACGTGCGCGCACCGAACCGTTGCCGGTCTGGTACATCGCCAGCAGTTCCTTGCGTGGCGTGATGATCTCGGCGATGGTCGGATAGTCCGGGCCGCGCACGTGCTCGCACAGGTCGGCGATGGTGGCGTCCGGATCGTCCAGCAGGCGGATGCAGGCGCTGGCGATCTCGCGCAGGTTATGCGGCGGGATATCGGTGGCCATGCCGACCGCGATGCCCATCGAGCCGTTCAGCAGCACGTGCGGTACGCGCGCGGGCAGCCACGAGGGTTCGTCCATCGTGCCGTCGAAGTTCGGTACCCAGTCGACCGTGCCGTGACCCAGCTCGGACAGCAGCACTTCGGCGATCGGGGTCAGGCGCGACTCGGTATAGCGCATGGCCGCGAAGCTCTTCGGATCGTCCGGCGAACCGAAGTTGCCGTGGCCGTCGACCAGCGGATAGCGGTACGAGAACGGCTGGGCCATGAGGACCATCGCTTCGTAGCAGGCCGAGTCGCCATGCGGATGGAACTTGCCGATCACGTCGCCGATGGTGCGCGCCGACTTCTTCGGCTTGGCGGTGGCGGCGAGGCTCAGCTCGCTCATGGCGTAGATGATGCGGCGCTGGACGGGCTTCAGTCCGTCGCCCACGAAAGGCAGGGCGCGGTCCAGCACGACGTACATCGAATAGTCGAGATAAGCCCGCTCGGCATAGTCCTTGAGCGGGATCTGTTCGTAATTGGCTTGCAGATTCATGGATTTAGCTATCCGGTAGGCGCGCATCGGCGCGTCGTTAACCCGGGAATGTTGCCAGAAAGGCGTCTCATGGGTGTAGACCGGGATGACGGTTGGCGATCTTCCCCGTGCGTAAGGAACGAGGCGCAAGTCGCAGACGCACGTGACCGGGGCACATAGCATGGCGGCTGAACCCTTGCCTGTCGGCAAGACCGGCCCCGGATGGCTTAGCTCAAGGACGAGTCGATGAATGCGTTTTCCTCGTTGCGTTTCCCCGCAACGGCACTGGGCATGTATGTGCTGACTGCCTGCTCCGAGCGCGCGACTTTGCTGGAACACCCCATGGCGGGCGGCGCGGTTTTGCTTACCGTGGGTGAAATCCGCAGCCGGGGGGTGGCCGGTCCGATGACGCTCGAAATCCGGGCGAAGATTGTTTCACCCGTCTTCGTCCGGTATCGCGAGCCGCTGCTGCTGCGCATGACGAATGTTCGCGACGGCTATTGCGTCTTTGTCAGCGACGAGCGCATCGACATCCGTTACGGGCAGGGTTATGCGGCGATCTTCGAGAACGCGCTGGCTTACTATCATCACGATGTGTACAGCGAAGTTCCCGTGAACCTGCACCAGGGCGTCGCGGAATGCGACGGGGCCGAACTGGTGCGATGACGAGGCGTGTTACGGCGCTTTGGCGTCCGTCTCGCGCAGGAATTTCACCAGGCCCGTGAAATAGGTTTCCTGATCGTCGTACATCGCCATGTGCGAGCCCTTGGGGCAATACAGATACTGGCCGTGGGGCAGGCGCTTCGACATGGCTTCCATGTACTTCGGATCCATCGTGTCGTAGCGCGCGCCGATGACCAGCGTCGGTACGGTGATGCGTTTCAGGTCGCCACTGCGATCCCAGTGTTCCAGTTTGCCGCTGATGCCGAGCTCGCTGGGGCCTTGCATGGACACATAGACCTGCTCGTTGAGATGAGCGAAGGCGCGCGTTACCGGATCGGGCCATTGGTCCGCCGGCATGCGCAGCACGTGCTGTTCGTAGTGCATCGGCATGAGAAGCGCCATGTACTCGGGGTTTGCCGTGTCCTTCGTCGCTTCAAGCTGCTTTACGCGCGCCAGCTTCTTCGGGTCCATCGCCGGCATAAGCACGTTGTGCGCATAGGCGTCGTACGCGGGGCCGCTGTCCATCATGTTGGAAATGACCAGGCCTTTCAGGTGCTGTTGATACTTCAGCGCGTACTCGATAGCGAGCACGCCGCCCCATGAATGACCGAGCAGGTAGAAGTTGTCTTTGTCCAGGTGCAGCGCCTGGCGTACCTGTTCCACTTCTTCGACGAAGCGCGGGATGTCCCAGAGGTCCGGATCGGTGGGCTTGTCGCTGAACGCGGAGCCGAGCTGGTCGTAGTAGTAATACTCGATGCCCGCCGCCGGGAAGTAGCTGTCGAATGCCTCGAAGTATTCGTGCGTCGCGCCGGGGCCGCCATGCAGCAGCAGGACCTTGATGCGCGGGTTATTGCCCATGCGCTTGGTCCAGACGCGGAAGTGGCCCTTGGGCGTATCGATCTCGATCATCTTCGCGCCGCCGGAGAGGACGTCGTCCCGGCCGCGGTTGTCGAAGTAGGAGGGGGTCGTGCTGGCGGGAGGTGCGGCTTGTGCCGCGAGCGGGCAGAGCGATGCGACGGCGAGTACGGCGGCGACGAGCAAGCTGCGCATGGAGATACCCCCTGGTTGATGCGTGGACTATGTCCTTGCCGACGCGCCGAAAGCAAGCGGGCTATTCGCGGGACAATGGCGTTGCCACGTCCTCCAGCGGCTTCCGTTCCGCCGCGATGCCCAGCCACAGGGCCGCCATCGCTCCCACGACCATCAACACGGCTCCCAGCGCATAGCCCCACCCGATCGACACCCGTTCGCCCGTGCCGATCAGTGCGCCGAACAGCCACGGGCCGGCCACGCCGCCGATGGCTGTGCCGAATGCGTAGAACAGTGCGATAGCCAGGGCGCGCAGTTCCAGGGGAAAGCTCTCGCTTACCGTGAGATACGCCGAGCTGGCCGCGGCCGACGCGAAGAAAAACACGACACTCCATGCCATGGTCTGCGTGCGCGCATCCAGCCATCCGTTCACGAACATCCATGCGGTCACGGCGAGCAATCCGCCGGACAGCGCATACGTCGTCGCGATCATCGCACGTCGTCCTATCGTGTCGAACAGGCGGCCGAGCAGTAATGGTCCAAGAAAGTTGCCGGCGGCGAAGGGCAGCAGGTACAGACCGACCTCGGCATCGGCCACGCCATAGAAGCGGCCGAGTACCAGCGCGTAGGTGAAGAAGATGGCGTTGTAGAAAAACGCCTGTGTCGCCATCAGGACCACGCCAAGGACGGTTCGTCGCGGGTAGTCGTGGAACAGGGTGCGTGCGACGTCGGCCATGCGCAGGGTGCGCGGTCGCAGCCGGAGTTTTACCGGCGGTTCCGTAGCGACAGGAGTACCCAGACGTCTTTCGATGTCGCCCATTATGGCTTCGGCTTCCGCGATTCGTCCGTGCAGCATCAGCCAGCGCGGACTTTCTGGAATGTAGCGACGCAACAGAAGAACGCCAAGGCCGAGTATGGCGCCGAGCCCGAATGTCAGGCGCCAGCCGATCTCGGGCGACACCCATGACGTATCGAGCAGGGCGACCGCGCCCAGCGCCCCCAGTGCGGCACCGATCCAGAAGCTGCCGTTGATAACCAGATCGGTATGTCCGCGATATCGTGCGGGAACAAGCTCCTGGATGGCCGAATTGATCGCGGCGTATTCGCCGCCGATGCCGGCGCCGGTCAGTGCGCGAAACAGCACGAAGCTCCAGAAGTCGAACGAGAACGCCGTTGCCGCGGTAGCCAGCAGATAGAGTCCCAACGTGATCGTGAAAAGCTTCTTGCGTCCGAGCCGGTCGGTCAACCAGCCGAAGAACAGCGCGCCGACGACGGCACCGACGAGATACAGACTGCCGGCGAGACCGACTTCGGCATCGGTCAGGTGGAGTACCGGACTCGATTTGAGCGCGCCGGCGATAGAGCCCGTGATAGTGACTTCGAGACCATCCAACACCCATGTGATGCCCAGCGCCACGGCGACCAGCAAATGGAAACGCCCCCAACGCAGCCGGTCCAGGCGCGCGGGGATATCCGTTTCGACCATGGCGTTGCGTGGATCCGGCATCCCGCGACGTTAGGGCACCCGATGTTAGGGGGCGTGAAGTCGCGTCGTATCAGCGCGGGACGCGATATCCGCCGGGGATGCCGTGAGGGCTCAGCGTCAGTTGCCACAACTGGTCGCGACGGCTGCGGAATACCCCGGCCGAACAGGCAAGATAGAAACGCCACATACGGCGGAACCGTTCGTCGTAGCTGGCGCTGAGCGAAGGCCATGCCTTATCGACATTGCCCAGCCACGCCATCAGCGTGCGGTCGTAGTCGGCGCCGAAGTTGTGCCAGTCCTCGATCACGAACAGGTTCTCCAACGCGGTCGTCACCTGGCTCGACGACGGGATGACCGAATTCGGGAAAATGTACTTTTCGATCCATGGATCGGGACGGCCCGGTGCACCGTTGCTACCGATGCTATGCAGCAGCGCCAGGCCGTCGACAGGCAGGCAGCGTCGTGCGACTTCGAACCAGGTGCGGTAATTCCTGAAGCCCACGTGTTCGAACATGCCTATCGACATGACGGCATCGAAACGCTCGTCGATCTCCCGATAGTCCTGTAGACGGATGTCGATGGGCAGGCCGCGGCACAGGTCGCGTGCGTAGTTCGCCTGTTCCTGCGATACGGTGACGCCGACGCCGCTGACGCCGTAGCGTTCGGCGGCGTACTTCAGCGCTTCGCCCCAGCCGCAACCGATGTCGAGCACGCGTTGACCGGGTTTGAGCGCCAGCTTCCGGCAGATCAGGTCGAGCTTCGCTTCCTGTGCGTCGTCGAGGTTGGTCGCGTTGGCCCAGTAGCCGCACGAGTAAACGAGACGCTTGCCGAGCATCGCCTCGAACAGGTCGTTGCCGAGATCGTAATGCTGGCGGCCGACGTCCCACGCATGTTCGCCGCGCTGCATATTGATGAAGCGCGCTTTCAGGTGCGCGATCAGCGTGTCCAGCGTGCGCAGCGAAGAGTCGATATGGGAGTCGAGCACGCGGGCGAAGAAGCCCGGCAGGTCGTCCACGTCCCACCAGCCGTCCATATACGCCTCGCCAAGCCCGAGCGAGCCGTGGGCGAAGACGCGCGCATAGGTGCGCTCGTCATGGACGATCAGATCGGTCGGACCGTCGCCGCCGATGTGGATGCCGGCCTGTTCCAGCAGGGCCTGCGCGCGTGCCTTCAGGGAATCGTTACCCATCGTCGGACCTCGCTTCCTTAGTTATCCCTAGCTCACGTGTCGCAACACGCCCTTGGCCAAACCCAAACCGAGTACCGTCATCGCGATCGAGCCGGCCAGGTGCACGAATACGTGCGCGCCGAACCAGAGGTACTCCTGGCGCAGCAGAAGGCCGGTCGTTTCCGCGGAAAATGTAGAAAAGGTGGTCAGGCCGCCGAGGAATCCGGTGGCGACGAACAGGCGCGCTTCGAGCGGAAGCGCCTGGTAGTGATCGAAGATGCCGAGCGTGATGCCCATCAACAGGCCACCGGTGAGGTTGGCCGCGAGCGTGCCCAGGGGGAGGTTGGGAAAGATCGGATTGAAAACGACGCCGAGCCACCAGCGCAGCCAGCAGCCGAACGCGCCTCCGATGCCGACGGCAAGAAACCCGGTATAGCCCACGCAGTGCCCCTGTTCGAGCCGATGTCGGTCGATTATGGCGCAGTGCGACATGTTCGTGTACATAACGAATTCGTGAAGATACGAATTCGCGACTTCACGGGCTTTCTGTGTGAGCGAGCCTGCTCGCGAAAACAGAAAGGGTGTGGCGTCGCTATACTTCCGGCTACTCACCTTTGCCCATTGCCCAATGACTCCCGTCACCCGCGATCCGCGGCGTCATCTGCCTTTGCTGCTCGCGGCGCTGGCGATGATCGGCCCGTTTTCGATCGATGCGATCTTCCCGGGGTTTCCGGATATCGGTCGCAATTTCGGCGTGGGCGAGGTGGCGCTGCAGCAGACGGTCAGCGTGTACCTGATCGCGTACGCCGTCATGAGTCTTTTCCATGGCGCGCTGTCCGACGCGTACGGCCGCAAGCCGGTGATCGTGATCGGCATGGCGGTTTATGCGCTGGCGTCGGTCGGCGCGGCACTGGCGCCGACCTTTACGTTCCTGCTCGGCTGCCGCGCATTGCAGGGCGTGTGTGCCGGTGCGGGCATCGTCGTGGGGCGCGCGGTGGTGCGCGACACCATGAATGGCGAGGAAGCGCAGCGGATGATGTCGAAGGTGATGATGATTTTCGGCATCGCCCCGGCCATCGCTCCCATCGTCGGTGCGTGGCTGCTCGGTATCGACGGCTGGCGCGGTATTTTCTGGGCGCTGGCGGTCTTTACCGTGCTGCTGACGATGGGCGTGGCGCGGTTCCTGGTGGAATCGCATCCCAAAGCGAATCGCACGATCTTTCGTCCGCGCCCGTTGTTGGCCGGCTACGTCCGTATCGGCAGCGACTTGCCGTTCTGGCCGCTGGCCATCGCCAGCTCCATCAATTTTTCGGGCCTGTTCCTGTACATCGCCTCGGCACCGCGACTGGTTCGCGATCTGCTGGGGCTGGGTGCACAGGGATTCCCGTGGCTTTTCGTACCGGTGGTGATCGGCATGGTGGCCGGGGCCTATACGTCCGGCCGCGTCGCGGGGCGGGCGAGCGCCGCGCGGACCGTCGCCGTCGGCTACGTATTCATGCTCGCGTCGTGCGCGATCAACATCGTGCTGGCGCTGGCTCTGCCCACGCCGCGGGTGCCCTGGTCGACGTTGCCGCTGGCGCTTTACGGCTTCGGCGTCCAGATGGCGTTCCCGACGCTGACGCTATTGCTGCTGGACCGCTTTCCGGCGCAGCGTGGCGGCGTGTCGTCGGTACAGGCGTTCTCCAGCCTGTTGTTCACGGCACTGGTCGCGGGCGTCCTGTCTCCGCTGCTGTCTTACAACATGCTGGGTCTGGCGCTGGGCGCGACAGGCATGTGTTCGATCGGGCTGCTCGCATGGTGGTGGTATTCGCATCTGGAACGCCGCGCGATCGCACGACACAAGGCGGCAGGCATGGGCAGCGCCGCGGAGCAGGCCGAGTTGCAGGAGCCGGGTTAGACCGGCAGGCCGCGTTCGGAGAGAAACCGTTGCGCTTCGGTCGCGTCGTTCTCGAACCATGCGTGCGTGGATCCCAGCCGGAACGTGTAGCCCCAGCGATCCATGTCGTCCATCAGGCGCTCGCGGCCCACGCCGGGAAGTTCGTCCGCCAGCACGATCTGCAGGTAGCAGGTCGCGTCTTCTTCCTCGATCGAATCCGTGGCGTCGGTATGCACCGCCGCACGGCGGTCGGCTGGCAATACCAGCAGGTGGCAGGATTCGTGGAGCATGGAATGCACGGGCGTGTCGGCGCGCGCGTAAACCGCGCTACCGATGATGCCGGCTTCCGACTCGCCCCAATAGCTGCCGGGAATCGGCTCGCCGGCAGGCGTTTCGATCAGGGTGAGGCCGTAGCCGGCCAGAAGCGCGCGCGGCGCGTCGAAACCAATGTCGCCAAGACGCAGGACGCCATCGTCCTCGGCGGGGGCCATCCCGGGCCCCATGGATTCGACCGTCACTCCCATGTCGCAGGCCTTACGGTGCGGCCGGCTTGATGTCGGGCAGGGCGACCGAGAGTTCGAGAACTTCGTGGCCGCTGTCGCGTTCGAGATTGATCATCACCGCTTCGACGTCGACGTTGACGTACTTGCGGATCACTTCAAGCAGTTCGTTGCGCAGCAGGGGCAGATAGTCCGGGCCGCCGCGCGTCGAACGTTCCTGAGCCACGATGATGCGCAGGCGCTCTTTCGCCACGCCGGCGCTCGGCTCGGGTTTGCGTCGCAGGAAATCCAGGATACCCATGCTCAGCCTCCGAATACGCGCTTGAGAAAGCTTTTCTTCTCCACTTCGGTGAAGCGCAGTGGGCGCTCTTCGCCGAGAATGCGGGCTACGGTGTCCTTATATGCCTGGCCGGCGAAGGAGTCCTCGCGGAGAATGACCGGCTCGCCGGAGTTCGACGCCGCCAGCACGTTTTCCGATTCCGGAATGACGCCGACGACGGAGATGCCGAGGATGTCCTCGACGTCTTTCACGCTGAGCATTTCACCGGCTTCGACACGCACCGGGTTGTAGCGAGTCAGCAGCAGATGCTGTTTGACCGTCGTGTCGCCGCGTTCCGCATGGCGCGTCTTGCTGGCAAGCAGGCCGAGGATGCGGTCGGAGTCGCGCACGGAGGAAACTTCCGGGTTGACGACGACGACGGCGTGGTCGGCGAAGTACATCGCCAGATGCGCGCCTTTCTCGATACCGGCGGGCGAGTCGCAGACCACGAAGTCGAAGCCTTCCTTGGCCAGTTCGTCGAGGACTTTCTCGACGCCCTCCTGGGTGAGCGCATCCTTGTCGCGGGTCTGCGAGGCAGCCAGTACGAAAAGGGTCTCGTTGCGCTTGTCCTTGATCAGGGCCTGCTTTAGCGTGGCCTCGCCGTGGACGACATTGATGAAGTCGTAAACGACCCGCCGCTCGCAGCCCATGATCAGGTCGAGATTACGCAGGCCGACGTCGAAGTCGATGACGGCGACTTTTTTTCCGGCCATGGCCAGACCGGTGGCCAGCGATGCGCTGGTCGTGGTCTTGCCGACTCCGCCTTTTCCGGAAGTGACGACGATGATTTCAGTCAAGTGGGTATCTCCGCGTGTGTGGCAGCGTCGGCATCAAAGCCGCGCAACCAGCAGTTTTCCATTGTCGAGCCAGCATTGCACGGCCTGGCCTTCGAATTCTTTCGGCATGTCTTCGAACACACGATAGTGCCCGGCGATGGCGACGAGTTCCGCACGGAAATCCGAGCAGAAAATGCGCGCGGTCTCGTCGCCCTGGGCACCGGCCATCGCGCGGCCGCGAAGGCCGCCGTAAACATGAATCGAACCGTCCGCGATCACTTCCGCGCCGTTGGCGATCGCGGCGGTAACGACCAGGTCGCGGTCGCGAGCGTAAATCTGTTGTCCTGAACGAACGGCGCTACCCGTGTGGTACTGCGCGGTATGCGCGGCGGGCGGTGCGTAATCTTCGTGAATCGGCTGTCGCGTGGGTGCCGCTTCGGCGCGTGCCGGAGCGCTGGCGACCGGTGCGGGCGCGGCTTCGCCGGCGACCGGCTCGTACGCCGCACGGAACTTCGCGATCAGCGGAAGACCCATACGCTCGGCGAGTTGCTCGGTTTCCGCCGTGCCATAGGCCAGGCCGACGGGCAGCATGCCCGCGCTGCGCACGGCTTCCAGCAGGGCGTCGACCGTACCGTCGTCGGGCAGGGCGGCCAGATGGCTGAGATCGAGCACGACGGCGGCGCGGGTGAACATCTGCGGGGCGGAACGAACGCGGCGTTCCAGTTCGTCGCACAGGGCCGCGGCGTCGGGACGCCGAACGCGTACGCAAGCGATGCCTACCTGACCGAAACGAAGATCGCAGGCGGCTTCAAGGGAGTCGGCGCGGGCGTTCATGCGCGCACCTCCTGTGCGGCGCCCTCGCAGGGGCGGTGGCGTTCCGCGAGCCAGGACACGTCGGGCAGGCCGTCTCCATCGAGGTAACGCTCGCGTACGAACGGGAAGCTGGGCAGTTCCTTGGCGAGGAGGCTGACCTTCGGGCCCTTCGCGCCCATTTTCTGCTGACCGACTTCCTGGAAGCCCAGGGTGCCGTGGAAAAGCACGACCATGTCGTCGCGCGGTTCGAGAAAGACTTCACACGTCAGGAGCGGCACACGTACCTCGGCATAACTCTGGACATCGCAATAGAACACGCGGCCAAGCCCGTGCCCGCGATATTCGGGGGCGACCACGATGCGGTCGATATAAACGAAGCTTTCGTAATGGTCCTGGAACCAGTGGAAATTGGGGCTGGTGTAGTTGGCGTCCGGCCGCAGGGCGATGAGGAAACCGGCGATGACGCCGTCCATCTCTGCGACGCGGAAATAATGGGCGTTATCGTAGAGATGACGCAGTCGCGCGCTGTCGGTGACGAGAATGCCGGTGCCGGCGGCGTTGTTGAGCGCCAGCACGGCGTCCAGGTCGTGCTCGCGCACGTCGCGGATGGCAAGGGCCATTCGTTGCTCCGCAGATGAACGTTTCGAGGGAAGACCGCAGACCGGCCCTTCGGATGCGCGGCATTATGGCACGCGACACACTTCGCGACACACTTCATGAGAGCAGGTCAGGATGTAAAACACTTGTAAAAGCGCATGCTTGGGCGAGCCGCCAAGCCGTGACTTCAGTCAGATGGTGGTGCCGCGCTCAAGCCCTATGATGGTCCCCATGCCCTGGCCTCATTTCAATCACACCCGCCTCCTGCGATACGGCACCTATTTCGTCTATCTGTGCCTCGGGCTGCCGCTCTCGATGCTCAAGCCGGGCGAACTGGGCGACGTCGCACTTCTCCTGTGGACTGCCTGCTACCTGGCCTTCGGGGTCGTGTACTGGCTGTTGACGCGTAATCTCGGCGCGCCCATGAACAGCGCGACCAAGCTGGCGGCGCTGCTGTTCCTGACGGCGGCGGCGCTGACGATCGGCTGGCTGAGCAAGAGCGGCCTTGCGGCCCTGTTGCTGGTGATCGTGGCGACGATCGTTCCCTGGCTGGTGACCGTGCCCGTCGGCGCCGCATGGATGGTGCTGTCGCACGCGGCGCTCATTCCGATCTTCGGGGCCGCTTTTCACTGGGTGAGCGGTGCCTGGCTGATGGCGCTGATGCAGTCCTGCATGTATTTCAGCTTTTCGGCGCTGACCTTCATCACCTCCGCGGTCGCCAGCCAGCAGGCCGAGGAGCGGGAGGAACAGCGACGGCTGAATTCCGAACTGCGCGCCACCCGGGCGCTGCTGGCCGAGTCGACGCGCATCGCCGAGCGCATGCGCATCGCACGGGACCTTCACGATCTGGTGGGCCACCATCTCACGGCGCTCAGCCTGAATCTCGAAGTGGCCAGCCACCTGACCAACGAAGCGGCGGGGGAGCACGTGCGCAAGGCGCAATCGACCGCCAAACAGCTGCTGGCCGACGTCCGCGAGGTCGTGAGCGAGCTGCGCCAGGACGACGCGATCGACCTGACCCAGGCGTTGCGCAGTCTCATAGAAGGCGTTCCCGGTCTTAAAGTGATTCTTTCCATACCGCCGCGTTTCGGCGTGGAAGATCCGCGGCGCGCCCAGATGCTGTTGCGCTGCGTGCAGGAAATCCTTACCAATACCGTCCGTCATTCCGGTGCGCGCCACCTCTGGTTGACGTTCCGGCATACCGGGCCCGACGAGTTGTGTCTCGACGCCCGGGACGACGGCAACGGCGCCAGCCAGTTCCGGCCGGGCAACGGTCTGACGGGTATGCGCGAACGGCTGGCCGAATTCGGGGGCACGGTGGACTTCGTGACCCACCCGGCGGGCGGTTTCGCACTGACCGCCCGTCTTCCCCTGGGCGAGGAGCAGGCGCTGGCACATGCGCCGACACGCCCCGCGCTGGACACCAGCCTTCCTGAGGCTACATGACATTCCCCATGCCACAATGCCGCGCTATCGCTGAGGATCCGCAATGATCTCTGTCTGTCTCGTTGACGACCAGAACCTGGTTCGCCAGGGCATTCGCTCGCTGCTCGACCTGGCGGGAGACATCCGCGTCATCGCCGAATGTGCCGATGGCGCCCAGGCCGTGCAGACCATCCCGCAGATCAAGCCGGACGTCGTCCTGCTGGACCTGCGCATGCCCAACATGAGTGGGCTGGACGTACTGCAGGCCCTGAGCGGCCGCAACGAACTGCCGCCCACCATCATCCTGACCACGTTCGACGACGACCAGCTCGTGCTTTCGGGCCTGAAGGCGGGCGCGCGCGGATACCTGCTGAAGGACGTTTCCCTGGAGCAACTGGTGGAAGCCGTGCGCACGGTGGCGGCGGGCGGGTCGCTGGTGGCGCCCATGGTCACCCAGCGTCTGCTGGCTGGCGTGGGGCGTATCCAGAACCAGTTCTCCAGCCTGGAGCAGCCCGATCCCCTCACCGAGCGTGAGACCGAAATTCTGCGGCTTCTTTCGGGCGGTTACAGCAACAAGGAAATCGCCAATTCGCTGCGCGTGGCGGAAGGGACCGTGAAGAATCACGTGTCCAATATTCTGTCCAAGCTGGGCGTCCGCGACCGGACCCGGGCGGTCCTCAAGGCGCTGGAACTCGGCATCGTCTGATTTCGCCTACATGTCGCGTAGGCCGAAAACCGCGCTGCGCTGCGGCATGGGGGCCTTGCGACGTTTCGCAAATCAGCAGGGCTTACCCAATAGCGTTCCCGTGCGCGAGCAAGTACCATCCGTCCTTTCGGCACGGACGATGCCACGTTACGGGCCGATTCATCAGGGGCTTTCCGGGCCGGCTTTCGCCGCCATCCGGAGCGCCCGTTTAGAAGACGTTCGGAGAACCGTGGAATGACGCGTCTGTTAGAACTTATTGTTGCCATCGTCATCGTCGCCGTGCTTGGTGTCGTGGTGGGTGTGGCCATGCCCTCGACGGGACACGTCGAGCGCTCGATGCTGATCAGCAAGGACCTCCGTCAGGTTTACGACGTTTTCAGCAATTTCCGTCGCTTCCCGGATTACACCGCGATGCGCTCGTTCGATCCGAAGATCCAGTTCGAACTGTCCGGCAAGGCCTATGGCCCGGGCTCGAAGATCTCCTGGACCAGCGAAGACAAGAAGGTCGGTAACGGCGAATTCGAAATCGCCACCATCGATCCGTCCTTCTCGGCGATTTCCGATGCCGGCAAGGGCACGATCGTCTGGAACGTCACCAACGGCTGGCGCGGTAACGACAAGAAGTTCACGATCAACCTGGAGCGCAGCGGTCGCAGCCAGAAGCTGGTCAAGGTCACGTGGTCGTACGACGTCGATTACGGCTTCAACCTGATCAGCCGCTTCTCGAACCTCTATATCCACGGCGATCCGGATTCGCTGATCCAGTTCAGCCTGGCGAACCTGCAGAACCTGATGGCGTCGATTCCCAATATCGACTACAGCAAGCTGGTTCCGACGATGGCCGAACAGCCGGCCAAGCCGATCCTGTTCGTGTCCACCACGGCGCCGCGTACGCTCGACGATGTCGACACCGCGTCGGACAAGGCCATGGGTGAAATCCAGGCTGCCGCCAAGAAGCTCGGCGTGAACATCGTCAGCCCGCGCATCACGTTCACCACGAACTGGGGCGATCAGAACTACACGTTCGACGTCGCCGCCGAGATCGACAGCACGACGCTGAAGATCAACGGTCAGGACGTCGCACTGACGGCCGCACAGCGTCCGACGCTCGACACCGCACCGGCAGCTGCCCCGGCCGACCAGGCAGCCACCGATTCGGCGGCTCCGGGCAGCAAGGACAAGCTCGGTCGCGTCATCGTCGACGGCGACGTCAAGGCTGTGCTGGCCTTTGGCGGCCGCGCACTGAAGGCCGAGTGGAACGGCACCGGCGCCGGTCTCCCGCAGACCCGCATGATGCTCTCCGCTTATGCGCAGACCCACGGCTACAAGTTCGACGACGTCGTGAACCGCCCGTACGACATCCAGGTCAAGGCACCGACCAATAATCACGGTACGGTTTCCGGTTACGACGAGCAGAAGTTCGAAATCTATCTGCCGCTGTCGGGCGACAACCTGCCGGCACAGACCCCGGAACAGGAAGCTGGCGTGCAGCAGCCGACGCTCGAGGAAGCCGCTCCGGCCGCCTCGGGTACGGCGCCCGCTCCGGCTGGCACGGCTCCGACCCCGGCCGCCGCGTCGACCGCCGCCGCGCAGTAAGATCCGCCGGTACGCGATACGAGAAGCCCCGTCGGCAACGACGGGGCTTTTTTTGTTGCTCAGGACAGGGTGCGTCGGCTGTCGACGATGCCGTGACCCTGTGGGAGCGCGCCTGCGCGTGAAAGGTGCTAACCCCATCGCTCGGATCAAGCGTCGACGCGATCGGGTTTTCGCGCGCAGGCGCGCTCCCACAGAGAGCAAGAGAGCAAAGGACGCCCGTCACATGCTTCTATGCGCTACATTCGTCGCCGCCCCATCCGACCGCAGGCCATGATCGAAACCGAGCAACTGACCCGCTGTTACGGCAGCCTGACCGCCGTCGACTCGCTGACTCTCCGCGCCGAACCCGGCCAGGTGCTCGGCCTGCTCGGCCCGAACGGAGCAGGGAAGTCGACCGCCATGCGCATGATCGCCGGCTTTCTCGCACCCACGTCGGGCACGGCGCGCGTGTGCGGCCACGACGTGCGCCGCAATCCCGTTGCCGCCAAGAAGGCGCTCGGCTATCTGCCCGAGGGCGCGCCTAGCTACGGCGAAATGACGGTGCGCGAATTCCTGAGTTTTATCGCGCGTGTTCGGAGTGTGGGGGGAGACAAGGGGTATCGTCGCTTCGATGAGGTGATCTCGCGCCTGCAACTGGAAGAAGTGCTGGATCAGCCCATCGGTATGCTGTCGAAGGGCCTGCGCCGTCGCGTAGGACTTGCGCAGGCAATCCTGCACAACCCACCGGTACTGATGCTCGACGAGCCGACCGACGGTCTCGATCCCAACCAGAAGCATTCCGTGCGTATGTTGATCGACGCCATGGCGCGCCAGCGCACCATCCTGATTTCGACCCATCTGCTGGAAGAAGTGCACGCGCTCTGCAACCGCGTGGCCATCATCGCCAACGGCCGGTTGCTGGCCGATGCGACACCGGCGGAACTGGAACGGCAATCGCGTTACCACGGCGCCGTGTCGTTCAGTGCGCAGGGAAGCGGCGTGTCGCGCGAAATGCTCGCGCGTATTCCGGAGGTCGCTTCGGTGGAAGTCGATCCGCTCGACGGGCGTGTCACGGTGTTTCCGCGCGAGGGCAAGCCGATTCTCGAAGAAGTGCAGACCCTGCTGCGTACGCAGAACCTCGAAGTGTCCGAAATCCAGTTGGAGCGTGGGCGCCTCGACGAAGTCTTTCGCCACATCACCACCTCGGCACATCCGGGGCCGGCCGCATGAGCGCCGTCTTCGCTATCGTCCGCCGCGAACTGCTGAGCTACTTCGTCACACCCGTCGCCTACGTCTTCATGGTCATCTTCCTTGTGCTGGCGGGATTGCTGACGTTCTATGCCGGCGATTTCTACGATCGCGGCCTGGCCGATCTGCAACCGTTCTTCGACATCCATCCCTGGCTATACCTCGTACTCGTCCCGGCCATATCGATGCCGATGTGGTCGGAGGAGCGCAGCTCCGGCACGATCGAACTACTGCTTTCGCTACCCGTGACCATCGCGCAGGCGATGATCGGCAAGTTTGTCGCGGCATGGTTGTTCATCGGTTTCTCGTTGATGCTGACCTTTCCGATCTGGATCACGGTCAACTACCTCGGCGATCCCGACAACGGTGTGATCTTCGCTGGCTATCTCGGTAGCTGGCTGATGGCCGGATGTTTTCTCGCCATCGGCGCCTGCATGTCCGCCGCCACGCGCAGCCAGATCGTCGCGTTCATCCTGACGGCCGCGGTGTGCTTCCTGCTGCTGCTGGCCGGGCAGCCGCAGGTACTCGATTTCTTCCAGGATGCGTTGCCCGCCAAAATGCTCGGCGCGCTGGCCCAGCTGAGTATCACGCGGCATGCGGCGGCTATCGCGCGTGGCGTCCTCGATCTGCGCGACGTCACGTATTTCGTGGCGAGCATCGTGGCATGGCTCGCGGCGGGCGTCGCGCTGGTCGACCTTAAGAGGACCCGTTGATGGACGGCCGGCATTTCCATATCAGCCGGTCGTTCGCGCTGCGTCTGGCCCTGGTGGGGATCGCGCTCGCCTTCCTGCTGGTGGTGGCGATCAGTGCGCGCACCTTGCGTACCGCGCGCGTCGATCTGACGGGGGACAAGATTTACACGCTCACGCCGGGCACCACGCGCATCGTGGATAGCCTGGAGCGACCCCTGACACTGACGCTGTACTTCTCCGAACATGCCTCGCGCGACCTGGCGCAACTGCGCAGTTATGAGCAGCGCGTCCATGAAATGCTGCGCGAAGTAGCTGTGCGTGGACACGGGCGCATCCGTCTCCGGGTGATCGACCCGGTGCCTTATTCGGACGATGAGGACGCCGCGGAAAGCTACGGCCTGATGCCCGTGAACGGCGGCAGCAACGGCGAGCGCGTGTTCTTCGGTCTGGTGGGCACCGCGGGAACGGGCGACGCGGCCACGACGCAGGCGATTCCGTTCTTCGATCCGGCGCGCGAAGCCTTCGTCGAATACGACATAGCCAAGCTCCTGTACGAACTGAGCACGCCGCATAAACCCAGGCTCGGCGTCATCAGTACGCTGCCCATTGCCGGCAACATGGTGATCGGCGAGCAACCCTGGACGATCATGCGCCAGCTGGAACAGTTGGCCGATGTGTCCATGATCGACGCGAACGGGCTGACCCGGATCGACGATCGCTTCAAGGTGCTCCTGCTGATCCATCCGAAGCGGCTGAGCGCCGATGCGCAGTACGCCATCGACCAGTTCGTACTGCGCGGCGGGCGACTGGTGGTTTTCGTCGATCCCGATGCGGAGATGGATACCGCGCCGCTGGTCGACGTGCGTGGCGTGATCGACGATCACAACTCGGATATCCGCCGGCTGTTCGAAGCGTGGGGCGTCGTTTACGACCCGACCCAGATCGTGCTCGATCGCTCGCAGTCGCTGACGATCGAGCTGAACGGCAATAGCCTCAGTCACCCGGCGATGCTGGGTCTGAATGCGCAGGGCCTCAACCATGACGACGTTGTCACTGCGAGCCTGCAACGCCTGAACTTCTCCACCGCGGGTCATTTCGAACTGGCTCCGACCACGCACGCGCAGATGATGCCGCTGGTGCAGACGTCCGACGATGCGACCATCGTACCGGTCGACCGCGTGCGCGAGGCCACCAGCGATCCTTCCGTGCTGCTCTCCGACTACACGCCTACCCATGAGCGCTACGTACTGGCGGCACGCGTGCGCGACACATTCCGTACGGCGTTTCCGGACCGGACCGACACGGGGCATCTCGCGCAATCGCAGGGACCGGGCGAGGTCGTGCTGATCGCCGATACCGACCTGTTGACGGACCGCCTGTGGGTCGAGATCCAGCCGCTGCTCGGTCAGCAGCAGATGACCGCATTCGCGAACAACGGCGATTTCATTGCCAATCTCGTCGATAACCTCAGTGGGTCGTCCGCACTGCTGTCCATTCGTGGCCGTTCCAGTCTGCAGCGCCCCTTTACGAAGGTGCGTTCGCTCCAGGCCGCGGCGGACCGCAAGTTCCTGGTCAAGAAGCGCGAGCTGGAAGGCGAGCTCTACGAAACCCAGCGGCGGCTCAGCGAATTGCAGCCGGCGAAGGGAGGTACCTCCAACGGTACGGCGGTTACCGTGGAACAGCGTCGCGAGGTCGAGCAATACCTCCAGCGCAAGCTGGCCATCGGTAAAGAGTTGCGTGACGTGCAGCACCAGTTGAACGCGGAAATCGACGCGCTGGGTTTGCGCCTGAAGTTCATCAATATCGTTCTGGTGCCCGGGCTGGTCGCGTTGTTCGGTCTTATTTACGGATGGCGGCGCCAGCGTCGCGGTCGCCGTGTCGGCCTGTAAACCCGTGCTGGCGGCAATGTGTCGCACCGCTGCCCGTCGCTTCACCGCGATGTGGCGGCTATCCTGCCTGCCGGTTAGGGCGCATTCGCGCTCCGCGGGAGCTGTCGCGTGCTGTTGAAATGGATCGTCCCGTGGGAGTTCTCGTGGATTTTCCTCGCGACCTTCCTGGCAACGTCGTTTCTTTACTGGCGCGGGTCTCGACGGCTGCATGTATCGCCGTTGCGGCAGGCGGCTTTCTGGCTGGGCATGGCGACGGTATATGTGTCCCTGCACACCTATTTCGATTACTACGCGGAGCATGAGTTCTTCATGCACCGTATCCAGCAGGTGCTGCTGCATCATCTCGCGCCGCTGATGATCATCGCCGCGTATCCGGGAACGGTGCTGCGCGCCGGCCTTCCGTTGCGTTGGCGCGCGCGTTGGCTGCGGCCGGTTCAGCAGTCGCGCGCCTGGCGCGGCGTTTTCGCGGTATTGCTCAATCCGACCTTCGTGACGGCTACCTTCGTTGCGCTGATTCTCGTCTGGCTGATCCCGCCGATGCAGACGCTGGCGATGCTGGACTGGCGGATCTATCGCGCGATGAACTGGTCGATGATCGTGAGCGGGCTGGCTTACTGGTGGATCGTGCTCGACCACCGGCCGAAACCTCCGGGGCGCATGTCGCCCGGTGTGCGCGTATTGTCGCCGGCGATCACCATGACGCCGCAGATCGTGGCGGGCGCCATCGTCACGTTTTCGAAAACCGATCTGTATCCCATCTTCGAAATCTGTGGTCGCGCGTTCACCATGAACGTGCTGACGGGCCAGTTGATCGGTGGCCTGATCATGTGGGTGCCGGCTGCGATGATCGAATCGATCGGTGGGCTGCTGGCATTGCGGCAGTGGCTGAGGTTGTCGCGGAATGGGCGGTTGCCGAAGCGGGAGATTCGGCGGCGGGCCCGGGCGTAAAGCGGTCGGAGATTGTCGCTTGCCTTGCGTGGTCGCCGCGGATTCCGGCGTGCGCCGGAATGACGATACAGTGTTATCCGAATGCCGTGTTCCACATTCCCCTCACCGTCATTCCGGCGCACGCCGGAATCCGCAGCGATGCAATCGGTTTTCGCCCCGGTGCTTCAATAAACGACCGGCACCCGTAGCGCCGCCGCAGTCACATCCTCGCGCTTCAGCTTGTCCTTCAGCTTCGGCAACTTCACCGGTTTGTCCGGCAATCGCCGGTCGGGAATCTGATCGAGCAGGTGCCGTATGAGGTTCAATCGACCCGCCTTCTGATCGTTGAAATCGACCACGAACCACGGCGCGTTTTCCGCATGCGTCCGTTCGATCATCGCATTGCGCAGCTTGCCGACCTTGCCGTATTTCTCGCGCATCTTCATGTCGACGGGCGAGAGTTTCCAGCGCTTCAACGGATCGTCCGCACGTTCGGCGAACCGCTTTTCCTGTTCGGCCTGATCGACGGTCAGCCAGTATTTCAGCAGGATCACGCCATCGTCGGCGACGAGTTTCTCGAAGGTGGGGCAGGCGGCGAGGAACGCCTCGCATTGTTCGTCGGTACAGAAGCCCATGGCCGGTTCGACGACCGCGCGGTTGTACCAGCTGCGGTCGAACAGCACGAATTCGCCAGCCGACGGGAAGTGTTCGACGTAGCGCTGGAAGTACCACTGCGTTTCCTGCGCCGGACTCGGCTTGCCAAGCGCGACGACACGCGCTGCGCGGGTATCGAGCTTGTCGGTGATTGCCTTGATCGTGCCGCCCTTGCCGGCGGCATCGCGGCCTTCGAATACCACGATCAGCCGCTTGCCCGTGGACCGGAGCCAGCGGGTGAGGCCGACCAGCTCGATCTGCAAGGCTTCGAGTGTCTTTTCGTATTCCTTCTTGCGCGAATCGCTCACGGCACGTGCCCCGATGGGTTGGAGGGCACTGTTTAGCACTGTTTGGCGTGCGCGGGGAGTGAGGGTTTACGAGGCGGCCGTCAGCGACCTGAGTTCGTCGGCCTGGTATTCGCGGGTCAGGGTATCGATCAGTTCGTCCAGGTCGCCCTGCATCGTCTCGGCCAGCTGGTAGATCGTGAGATTGATGCGGTGGTCGGTGATGCGGCCCTGCGGGAAGTTGTACGTGCGGATACGCTGGCTGCGATCGCCGCTGCCGACCTGAAGGCGGCGGGACTCCGCCTGCGCGGCGCTCTGCTTGCTGCGCTCGACGTCCAGCAGGCGGGCTTTCAAAAGGCTCATGGCGCGCGCCCGGTTCTTGTGCTGGCTGCGCTCGTCCTGGCATTCCACGACGGTGCCGGTGGGCAGGTGGGTGATGCGGATGGCCGAGTCGGTCTTGTTGACGTGCTGCCCGCCGGCGCCCGACGCGCGGAAGGTATCGACCTTGAGGTCGGCGTCGCGCAGTTCGATATCGTCGATCTCGTCCTGCTCGGGCAGGATGGCGACCGTGGCGGCGGAGGTGTGGATGCGCCCCTGCGATTCGGTGTCCGGTACGCGCTGGACGCGATGGGTGCCCGATTCGAACTTCAGTCGCGAATAGGCGCCGCGGCCTTCGACACGCGCGACCACTTCCTTGTAGCCACCGTGTTCGCCGGGACTGGCACTGAGGATTTCCACCTGCCAGCGCTGACGTTCGGCGTAGCGTGCGTACATGCGGAAGAGATCGCCGGCGAACAGCGCCGCTTCGTCGCCGCCCGTGCCAGCGCGCACTTCGAGGAAGACGTTGCCTTCGTCGCGCGGGTCTTTCGGCAGAAGCAGGACTTGCAGCTCGGCGTCGAGATCGGTCAGCTGCTTCTCGATGCGGTCGATGTCGTCGGCCGCCATGTCGCGCATTTCGGGGTCGTCGAGCATGGCCCGCGTTTCGGCCAGCTCGCGCTCGGCGAGGTCGTGGGCGTGCAGCGACGTGACGACGGGTTCGAGCTGTCCGTATTCGCGCGACAGCTCGCGGAAGCGGTTGTTGTCGGCCAGCACGTCGGGCTGGCTGAGCAACAGGCCGATTTCCTCATGGCGTTCGGCGAGGGCTTCGAGTTTGCGGCGGATCGAGGGCGTCATGCGTCTCGCAGTCGGGGAAGGGCTGTACGGAGGGAGGCAGGTTTGCCGGCTCCAGGGCCGCGCATCATGCGGAAACGTCGTCTTCCGCGTCCAGTCCGTAAAGGCGACCGGCGGCATGCAGCAGGTCGAGATCGCCCGAGAGGGCGGCGTCGCGCAGTCGCGCGCTGGGTGCGTGCAGGAGCTTGTTCGTCAGCGTATTGGCCAGGAATGCGAGCGCCTCGTCGGGCGAGCGGCCGCGCGCGAGCATCGCCTGAGCCTTGCCCAGCACCTCGTCTCGCTGCGCTTCGGCGGCCTGGCGCATGTCGACGGCGGGATTGCGCAGGGTGAGGGCGCGACGCCACGACATGTAACGGTCGACCTGCAGGTCGATGATCGCTTCGGCTTCGCGCGCGGCGGTTTCCCGCGAGCGACGGTTTTCGTCGATGACCTGCTTCAGGTCGTCGATGCCGTAGAGGAACACGTCGTTCAGTCGAGCGACCTCGGGTTCGATGTCGCGCGGCACGGCGATGTCCACCATGAACATCGGGCGGCGACGGCGAGCGGAAATGGCGTGGGACACCATCTCGCGCGTGACCACGGGCTGGCGCGACGCCGTCGACGAAATGACGATGTCGGCTTCGGCAAGATGTTGCGGGAGGTCGGCGAGCGCGATGGCGTAGCCGCTGTAACGGGTGGCCAGTTCCTGCGCGTTCTCCAGCGTGCGGTTCGCCACGATCAGCCGGCGGACGCCCTTGTCGGCAAGGTGCCGGGCGGCCAGTTCGATCGTTTCGCCGGCGCCGATCAGCAGGACGCAGGCTTGTTTGAGATCGGTGAAGACCTGCTCGGCAAGGCGCACGGCGGTATAGGCGACCGATACGGTATGCGCGCCAATCCGCGTATCCGTGCGCACGCGTTTGGCGACGGCGAAGGTGTGCTGGAGCAGGCGTTCCATCGGTGCGCGCAGGGCGTGCGCGGAACGGGCTTGCTGATACGCGTCCTTCACCTGCCCGAGGATCTGCGGTTCGCCGAGCACCATCGAGTCGAGTCCAGTTGCCACGCGAAACATGTGGCGTACGGCATCGCTTTCGTCGTGACGGTAAAGGAACTCATCGAGGCGTTGCGGGGTCAATCGGTGTTGACGCGACAGCCATGCCTGCGGGACGGCCTCTGCACCCTCGGCCACGCTGACGTAAAGCTCGGTCCGGTTGCACGTGGACAGGATCATCGCTTCTTCCACGCCCGGCTGGCGGGCGAGGTCGCCCAGCGCCTCCGGAGCGACCGTGGCGTCGAATGCCACCTGTTCGCGCAGGCTGACCGGCGCGGTGAGGTGATTGAGCCCGAGGGCGATGAGTGGCATGACGTGCGCGGCTGTCGACGGGTGCTTGGGTCAGTATGACGTAGGCTAAGCTTGTGGGCGCGGCATCCGGAATTAAACGGAATGCCTCTTAGGCGTGTAATGGAGACGAATTGTGCGGAGCGGGCGGTCTAAGTTCAAGCAAGTGCGGCATTTTGTGGCTGTTGCGGTCGCGCTGGCGGCCCTTGCGGGCTGTGCGACAGCTCCCGAGCGGGTAGCCCGGACACCGGCCAGCGCCCAGCCTCTGGACCATCTTCAGGTGGCGATTCTTCCTCCCGAGCGGGACCTGACGGCCCAGTTGCTGGAGGGCGACTTCGCCCTGGCTCATAACGACCTCAAGGCCGCGTCCGCGGCTTATGGCCGGGCGGCCTTCCTCACGGATGACCCGAAAGTGGCCGCGCGCGCTACCGAACTGGCGCTGGCCGTACACGATATTCCCGCCGTCGGGCAGGCCCTGGATCGCTGGAAAGCCCTTGGCGCCACGCCTGCCCAGATGGCCAGCACGCGCGCGCGACTCGCGCTGGATCGCGGCGATACCGACGACGCGCGGCAACAATTGGAACTGCTGGTGTCTTCCGGCGATCCGGATGCCTGGCGCGAGTTCGGCCGGATCATCCTGTCGGCGCGCGACGCGGCACAGGCGGCCCAGTTGCTCGAGCAGGTCGCGACGCCCCAGCGGCTGCCCAATGACGCCCAGGCGTGGTTGGCGATGGCCGAGCTAGGCGAAGGCCTGGGTCGCCACGATTACGCCGCCCGGACGGGCCAGGCTGCGATGGCGCGTTTCCACAACGCCGAAACGTACGCCTGGGCCGCTCAGCAGAAATTCCGTGCGAAGGACCCGGCGGGCGCCAGGGTGCTGTTCGCCAAGGCCATGCAGAAAGACCCGAAGAACGCGCGTCTGCGCCTGGCCTACGCGACCCTGCTGGCGCAGGGAGGCGACGAAGCTGGCGCGACGAAGGTGTTGTCCACCGGCGCGCAGGACGCCGATACCTATGCGTTGCGTACCACGCTGGCCGCACGTGCCAACGACAAAGCCGCCATGCGTCGCCTGTATGAGGAAATCCAGCGTCGCCCCGACGACGAGCAGGCGGACAGTGCCTTCACGCTCGGGCAACTGGCCGAAATGCTGGACAAGAAAGAAGACGCGCTGGACTGGTACGCCGACGTTCCCGACGACGATGCGCATGCTTTCGACGCGTCGGTGCGTAGCGCGGTGGTGCTCGATGGCCAGGGCAAGAAAGACGAAGCGCACGCGCTCGTTGCCGACCTGCAGACCGCTTACGCGGACCAGCCCGACAGTCTGCGCAAGGCGTTCGGTCTGGATGCGGAGCTATACATGCGGGAGGGCAGCTTCAACGAGGCCGCCGACGCGTATTCGCATGCGCTGCGTGTGAAGGCGGACGATCCGGAGATGCTGTACGGCCGTGGTCTCGCGTATTCGGAGGCGGGCAAGATCGATCTGGCCGTGGCTGACTTCCGCCGCGTACTGGAACTGAAACCCGGCGACGTCGAGACAAGCAACGCGCTGGGTTACACGCTGGCCGACAGCGATCGCGACCTCGACGAAGCACAGACGCTCCTGCAGGCCGCGCGCTCGGCGCGCCCGAACGATCCGGCTATCGCCGATTCCTGGGGCTGGCTGCAATACCGTCAGGGCCGTCTCGACAGCGCCGAACAGACGCTGCGCGGTGCCTGGGGTGCACGCAAGGACGCCGACGTCGGCGTGCATCTGGCCGAGGTGCTCTGGAAGCGCGGCGAACACGGCGAAGCGAAGCGCGTACTCGATGAAGTGCGCAAGCTCGACCCGAAAAACGCGACCTTGCGGAGTACCGAGCAGAGGTTGAAGCCGTGAGGTTGCGTTTCGTTGTCGCGGCATTGCCGCTGATGTTCCTCGCCGCCTGTACCGCCCCCATCGTCCGTCAGCAGGGCGATGCCGCCATGCTGGGCGCGCAGGAAAGCAGGGAGCGGGCGCTCGCGGGCAAGGATCGCTGGACAGTCGAGGGCAAGCTGTCCGTGTCCAACGGACAGGATGGCGGCAGCGGCACGCTGGTCTGGCACCAGAGCGGCGACCGCTACGAATTCACCGTGCGCGGACCAGTGACGGGCAAGAGCTTCCGCCTGAGCGGCGGTCCCGAGGGAGCCGAGCTGGAAGGGCTGGACGGCGGCCCGCAGCGCGGCGCCGACGCCGAGTCGCTGATGGCGCGCACGCTTGGCTGGCAACTGCCCATGCGCGACCTGCGTGCCTGGGTGCTTGGGTTGCGCGCGGACAGCGGCGCGGCAGACATAGCTTTCGGCGCCGACCGGCTGCCGTCGCGCATCACTCAGGACGGTTGGCAGGTCGATTACCGTGCATGGGATGCGACGCGCGATCCGGCGCTGCCATTGAAAGTCTTCGCGGAGCGTCCGCCGTACAAGGTGCGCTTGTCGATCGAATCGTGGAAGTTCGATTGACGCGACGCTCGGTTGCGCTGCGCGCCATGTCTGACCCAGCGATAGCTTGGTAGGGCATCGCGCGCAACGCGTCCGACTATAATCCCGACCTTTCTTCCGCGGCCCTCCCATGCCCATCCGAATCGCGCGTGCCGAACCTTCGCAGGCCGATATCCTGTGCGATATCGAGCGCGCGGCTGTCGAGCTGTTTCGCGGGCATGAAGCGTGGCCGTCGTATTCGACGATGACCCTGCCGCGCGACGTCGTCCACGACCTGATCACCCGGGGTTTCGTCTGGATCGCGCTCGACGGCGACGTCGTCGTGGGTTTCGTCTGCCTGGATGTGGAGCAGGGGGGCGATACCGTCGGTATCGCCGAAATCGATGTGCTTCCCGCCTATGGCCGCCGGGGCATCGGTGCGAGCTTGCTCGAACACGCGTGCGAGTGGGCGCGGGAAGCGGGGTTTCGCCGGGTCGACCTCGGCACGCTGGCCGATGTGCCGTGGAATGCGCCGTTCTACGCGAAACACGGTTTCGTGGTGAAGGACAAGCGCGCACCGGAGTTCGCGTTCGCCCTGGAGCGGGATCGCGAGAATGGCTTTCCCGATCGTCTGCGCGTCTTCATGAGTCGCGAACTGAAACCGTTAGCTGCCGGCGACTGGACGGTATGGCCCGCGCCGGCAAAGCTGAACCTGTTTTTGCGCATCACCGGTCGTCGTCCCGATGGCTACCACGAGTTGCAGACGGTCTTTCGCCTGCTCGACTGGGGCGACGAGGTCCGTCTGCGCGTACGTGCCGATGGCGCCATCGCACGTCCCGTCGCGGTCGACGGCGTGGCGGAAGAGGCCGACCTGACCGTACGTGCCGCGCGCCTCCTGGCCGGACATACGGGTGTCTCGCTTGGCGCCGAGATCGAGGTTCGCAAGCGCATTCCGATGGGTGGGGGACTCGGCGGCGGCAGTTCCGATGCTGCCACCGTGCTGGTGGGGCTCAATGCCCTGTGGGGCACCGGACTGAACGAGGACGCTTTGGCGACGCTGGGGCTGAAACTCGGTGCCGACGTTCCCGTTTTCGTTCGTGGACGCTCCGCCTGGGCCGAAGGCGTGGGCGAGCGTCTTTCGCCGATCAAGCTCCCTAGGCGTTGGTACGTGGTGCTCGACCCCCGCGAACACGTACCTACGGCAGCCTTGTTCCAGGCATCCGAATTGACACGAAATGCTGCGCCAGCGACAATTTCATCCTTTGTTTCCGGCGATTCGGCTGAAAATGCCTTCGAACCGGCGGTTCGCGCGCGACACCCCCGGGTGGCCGCGGCGCTGGACTGGCTGGGTCGACATGGCCGCGCGCGCCTTTCCGGCAGCGGCGGCTGCGTTTTTCTGGAAACACGAACACACGAGGCGGCGCTTGGCGTTGCCTTGCGCTGTCCGGAAGCCTTCGTCGCCCATGTGGCGGCGGGTGTGGACCCGTCACCGCTGCACCTTGCGCGGCAACGGATCCTGGCACGCCGGGCAGCTAAGCAATAACGAAGAGGAAGACAGCCGCAGGTCGGCGGTGAGTACGGTCGGAAAAGGTTCCGCCGAATGCGTTTGTTGGGGCGTCGCCAAGCTGGTTAAGGCACGGGATTTTGATTCCCGCATACGCAGGTTCGAATCCTGCCGCCCCAGCCATCTCCTTGAGGGATGGCATGCACACCCCCCTTCACTCATTCCAAGAGGTTCCCTGTGGATACGTCCACCCCGATGCTGTTTACCGGCAACGCGCACCGCGCGCTTGCCGAAGATGTCGCCCAGCGCCTCGGCGTTCCGCTCGGCAAAGCGCTGATCGGTCGTTTCAGCGATGGCGAAGCGCAGATCGAGATCGAAGAAAACGTACGTAAGCAGGAAGTGTTCGTCATTCAGCCGACGGGCGCGCCCAGCGCGGAAAACCTGTTCGACCTGCTGGTGCTGGTGGATGCGCTGAAGCGCGCGTCGGCCGCCAGCGTCACGGCGGTCATGCCGTATTTCGGCTATGCCCGTCAGGATCGTCGCCCGCGTTCGGCGCGCGTGCCGATCACGGCCAAGCTGGCCGCCAAAATGATCGCCACGGCGGGCGTCGACCGCGTTCTCACGGTCGATCTTCACGCCGATCAGATCCAGGGCTTCTTCGATATCCCCGTGGATAACGTTTACGCCTCGCCCGTGCTGCTGGCCGACATCTGGCGCCACCACAGCATGGACGACCTGATCGTGGTCAGCCCGGACGTCGGTGGCGTGGTTCGCGCCCGCGCCCTGGCCAAGCGCCTCGACGACGCCGATCTGGCGATCATCGACAAGCGCCGTCCCAAGGCCAATGTGGCCACGGTCATGAATATCATCGGCGACGTGGAAGGCAAGACCTGCGTCCTGGTCGACGATATCGTCGATACGGCCGGCACCCTGTGCGCCGCCGCCGCCGCCCTGAAGGAAAAGGGCGCCCGCCGGGTCGTGGCATACTGTGTGCATCCGGTGCTCTCGGGCGCTGCGATTTCCAATATCGAGAACTCCCAGCTGGACCAGCTGGTGGTGACCAATACGCTCCCCCTGCGCGCCGATGCGCTGGGATGTGCGAAAATCCGCCAGTTGTCCGTCGCGGAACTGCTTGCCGAGACCATCCGGCGCATCGCTTTCGGCGAATCGGTCAGCTCGCTCTATATCGACTGAGTTTCACGGCTTCCCTGGTCGCGGGGAAGTCGCACCAACCACCGCGAGGTGGTTTTTATCAACGAGGCAACACCCATGGCAACGAATCACAACATCAAGGCGGAAATCCGCAAGGACGAGGGGAAAGGTGCGAGCCGCCGCCTGCGTCGTGCGGGTTACGTCCCGGCAGTCGTCTACGGCTCCAACCAGGAGCCGCAGAGCATCCAGATCCTGCACAACACGATCCTCCTCGCTTACCGCGACGAGTCGTTCGCATCGTCGGTCCTCGATCTGGACATCGACGGCAAGGTGCAGAAGGTGCTCGTGCGCGACCACCAGAAGCATCCGTTCAAGCAGCTGATGCTGCACATGGACTTCCTGCGCATCAACGAGAACGAAGCCATCCGCGTCGCTATCCCGGTTCACTTCCTGAACCAGGAAAAGTCGCCGGCTGGCAAGACCGCGGGTCTGGTGATTTCGCACAACCTCACGGAAGTCACGGTTTCGTGCCTGCCGAAGGACCTGCCGGAATTCCTCGAGCTGGACTTGGGCGAGCTGAAGGCTGGCGACATCATCCACCTTTCGGAAGTGAAGCTTCCGAAGAACGTCGTGATCCCCGAGCTGGCGCTCGGCAAGGAACACGATGTCGCCATCGTCACCGTGGCGTCGGTCAAGGAAGAAGTCGACGCCGCTCCGGCCGAGGCTGTTGCCCCGACCGAAGAAAAGCCGGCCGACAAGAAGTAATCGGCGGTGGCCCGTGCGTCTGGTACGTCGCGGGCCACCTTCGTTTCTTCGTAAAGCATGGCGGGACTTCGTCTCATCGTCGGCCTCGGCAATCCCGGGGCCGAATACGTCAGAACCCGGCACAATGCCGGGTTCTGGTTTGTTGACGCCCTGGCAATGGACCAGGGAGAACGTTTCGGATTCGACGGCAAGCTGCATGGCGAGATCTGCAAGCTGCGTATCGACGGAGAAACGGTCTGGCTGCTGAAGCCCTCGACCTTCATGAATAAAAGCGGCATCGCCGTTGCATCGGCGCTGCGCTATTACAAGATCGCTCCCGAAGAGTGTCTCGTCGCCCACGACGAACTCGACCTCGATCCGGGTACGGTGCGCCTCAAGTTCGACGGCGGGCACGGCGGCCAGAATGGCCTGCGCGATATCGTGGCTCACCTGGGTCACGGCAAGTTTCACCGGATGCGTGTCGGCATCGGCCATCCTGGCCACAAGGATAAAGTCACGCCGTGGGTGCTCGGGCGCCCGTCGGTCGCCGACGAAGACGCGATCATGCAAGGCATCGACCGCGCGTTCGACGTGCTGCCGCTGGCAATCGAAGGTCGCTTCGACGAAGCGATGAAGCGATTGCATACGAAGGCCTGAGGCCTTCATCTCTCACTCTGATTCTGGACGTCCCATGGGCATCAAATGCGGCATCGTCGGTCTGCCTAACGTCGGCAAGTCCACCCTGTTCAACGCCTTGACCAAGGCGGGTATCGCAGCGGCCAATTTCCCGTTCTGCACGATCGAACCGAATACCGGCATCGTGCCTGTGCCCGATCCCCGCCTGGAAGCGCTGTCGACCATCGTGAAGCCGCAGCGCGTGGTTCCCACGACCATGGAGTTCGTCGATATCGCGGGCCTCGTTGCGGGCGCGTCGAAAGGCGAGGGCCTGGGTAACAAGTTCCTCGCGCATATTCGCGAAGTCGACGCGGTTGCCCATGTCGTACGCTGTTTCGATGACGGCAACGTCATCCACGTGGCGAACAAGGTCGATCCCATCGCGGACATCGAGACGATCGATACCGAGCTGGCGCTGGCGGACCTTGAGTCGGTCGCGAAGGCGCTGGATCGCGCCACGCGCGCCGCCAAGGCCAATGACAAGGACGCGATGGCGAAGAAGCCGGTGCTTGAAAAGTTGCAGGCCGGTCTCGATGCGGGCAAGTCCGCGCGTTCGCTGGGGCTGGATGCGGACGAGAAGGCACTCGTCCGCGACCTGTTCCTGATCACCATGAAGCCGCTGATGTACATCGCGAACGTCGCGGAAGACGGTTTCGAGAACAACCCGCATCTGGACGCCGTACGTGCGCACGCAGCGACCGAAGGCGCCGAGGTGGTGCCGGTCTGTGCCGCGATCGAAGAAGAGCTCTCGCAGCTGGACGACGCCGATCGCGACGAATTCCTTGCCAGCCTGGGCATCGACGAGCCGGGCCTCAATCGCGTGATTCGCGCGGGCTACCGCCTGCTGGGCATGCAGACTTATTTCACCGCCGGAGTGCAGGAAGTGCGCGCATGGCAGCTGCGCGCGGGCTCCACGGCACCGCAGGCAGCAGGCGTCATTCATACCGACTTCGAGCGTGGTTTCATTCGCGCCGAAACGATCGGCTACGACGACTTCGTTACGTATAAGGGCGAGGCTGGCGCGAAAGAAGCGGGGCGGCTCCGTCTGGAAGGCAAGGAATACATCGTGAAGGAAGGCGACGTGCTGCACTTCCGGTTCAATGTCTGATTAAAAAAGGCCCCGAAAGGGGCCTTTTTTATAGCGCGCTTCAGGCGCCAGCGTTCCGTCCCTTGATGACGCGGTCGATCAATCCCCATTCCATCGCTTCCTCCGATGTCATGAAGTGATCTCTATCGAGAGTGCGCTCGACTTCCTCGTAGGTGCGCCCGCAATGTTCGGCATAAAGCCGGGTGACACAATGCTTGGTCCGTTGCATCTCTTCGGCCTGGATGAGGATATCCGACGCCTGCCCTTGAACGCCGCCTAGCGGTTGATGGACGTGCAGACTCGCATTGGCGAGTGCTGCTCTCTCGCCCGGCTCACCCGCCATCAGCAGAAACGAACCCATGGAGCGGGCCGTTCCCATGCACAGCGTATGCACGGGCGCTTTGATGTAGCGCATGGTGTCGTACATGGCGAAGCCGCTTGTAATGACGCCGCCAGGCGAATTGATGTACAGATGGATCGGCTTTTCCGGGTTCTCGGCTTCCAGGAAAAGGAGCTGCGCGCAAATCACTGCGGATACCTCGTCGTTGACTTCGCCGCTCAGGAAGACGATGCGCTCGCGCAGAAGCCGCGAATAGATGTCGAAGGACCGTTCTCCCCGGCTGGATTGTTCGACGACCATAGGGACGAGTTGCATCGCTTCGCGCATGGGCGAACTCCTGTTTTCCGGATTTGTTGTTGGTTCAAGGCGTCAGGCGGCGCACATGAGGTAGGGCCAGCTGTCGTTCGCGGCTGTCTGCGCGTGGCGCACCAGTCGTGCGTCGTCCAGCCCATGGGTGATTCTGAGTACGGTGCCGCCAACGGCATTGGGACCGACTTGAAGCGTCACGATGCTTTCGAGGAAGGGCGGCTCGTCGTCCCGCATCCTGTAGCGAATTTCCTCGCCTGGCGTCGAAGAAACGGGCTCGACATCGGCCAATGCTCCTGTCGGCAGCCATTTTTCACGAAATGCGGGGATGCTGATTGCCCGCCAGACTTTTTCGGGCGACGCATCGAGTTCGTACTCGAGCACTACATCCTTCGTCTGCGTTTTGGTCCCGATGTCGTTCATTGGTCCATGTCCTTCAGCAACGCTTTCAAGGTGTCGACCCGCGCCGGCCAGTAGGCGCGATACTTCGCCAGCCATCGGACCACGAGCAGCAGGCCCTCTGGGTCGACCTCGTAATTGACGAATCGGCCTTGCCGTTCTTCGCGCACCAGCTTTGCGTTGCGCAGAACGGAAAGGTGCTGGGACATGGCCGATTGACTGATCTCCATACCTTCCCGCAAAGCACTGGCGTTCATGCTGCCGATCGCCAGTTTTCCGAAGATCGTGCGGCGGGTCGGGTCGGCCAGGGCTTTGAAGATGTCGTTCTCTACCATGGCATCACATTAGCGAGTACTTATCTTATTGGCAAGCGTTCCGCGCGTCGGAGTGACTTCGAGGGGAGGGGGTTTGTCGGTAGGTGAGTAGTGCGCCGGGTAGCTATTCGCTGGTCGGCTGCAAGTCCGTTCGCCCGGTCACTTGTCGCTGCATCAGATCCAGATACTGATCCAGCTCCGCGATGTCCGCGAACACCTCCGCGACGGGCACCGCTTTCACGATGTCGAAGACCTTGCGCACCTGCGGTTGCGGGTTGAGCAGCAGCGTGCGGCCGTCCCGGTCGTGCATGGCCTTGCGCAGCTGCGCCAGACTGCGCAGGCCCGCGCTGCTGATGTATTCCAGTCCGCTGAGATCGAGTACCAGCGTGCCGCCGTTGTCGACCATGGGCGTGACGTCGCGCACCGCCTCGTCGAATTGCGAATAGGTCTCCGCGTCGAGCCGGCCATCCAGCCAGACCGTGCTCCTCTTGGGGGTGGGGCTCTCGCTGCGGAGATTCAGGATCATGCGGGGGTTTCTTCCGAAAGGGATTGATCGAAACGGATGACGACATGGTTGCTGTCGCCGTCGCGTGAGTAGTGCATGTCGCTTGCGATGCTGCGGGCCAGATGAACCCCCAGGCCGCCGACCGCGTCGTGTTGCGCGAGGTCGCCTGGAAGCTCCGGCGTCTCGATGCCCAGCGGGTTGAATGGCATGGCGTCGTCGCGCAGTTCCACCGTGACGGTGGGCGGCCTGATGTCGAGTTTTATGGCGATGGAGCCGTCCCGCCCGTCCGGATAACCGTGACGTACGGTATTGACCATCAGCTCTTCCAGTACGAGCCGGATATCGGCGCGGAACGACGGATTGAGGGCAGCCTTATCCAGCGCATCCTCGGCATGATCGAGCGCGTCGAATACTTCGTGCAGGCGATTACGAATGTGCAGCCGCATCGATGCGAACCCCCTCGCTTCGTGCCTCGCGCCAGGTAAGGGCCAGCAGCGCGATATCGTCGTAGGGCGCGCGACCTTCCACGTAGGTATCCACGTCGCTCAGTACGCGGTCGACATAAGCCTCAGGTGCCGAGCCTTCCTCGACGCGTGCCACGCTATCGAGCAGGGATTGCGCGCCATACAGGCGTTGACGGTCGTTGTGAGCCTCGCTGACGCCGTCGGTGTACATGAGAACCGTGTCGCCCTCCAGCAGTGTGAGCACCCGGACAGGATAGCTGGCCGCGCTGTCGAGGCCGAGTGCGGGTCCGGTCTCCACATCGACAAGATTGGTCGTGCCACCGGCGTGCAGCACCGGCTGTTCGTGTCCCGCGCTGGCGAGCGACAGCATGCCGGTTTCGGTTTCGATCACGCCGCACAGCAGCGTAACGAACATGCAGGTGTCGTTGTCCTTGCACAGTTCACGATTCAGTACGGCGAGAATGTCGCGTGGAGAGCGCGCATGCGTGGCCACCGTGCGGGCAAGCGTGATCGTGCGGGCCATGAATAAGGCTGCGGGAATGCCCTTGTCCGATACGTCGCCGACCATTACGCACAGATGATCCGCACCGAGCATGAAATAGGCGTACAGATCGCCGCCCACGGCGCTGGCCGGCTGAAGGGTGGCGTAAAGTTCGAGCTTGCCGTTGTCGGCGACATAGTGCGGTTCGGGTAGCAGGGCGAGCTGGATCTGTCGTGCGATTTCCAGCTCGCTGGCCATGCGCGCCTGGTCGCGCGCGCTACGTTTGGCGCCCTCGATATGCACCGCCAGCTGCCGGCGCATATCGTCGAATGCCCGGTTGAGGCGGGCCACCTCATCGTCGCCGCGCAGCGTGGGCAGCGCGAAATCCAGCTCGCCGCGCGCGACATGTTCGGCACGGTCGGCCAGTACGCCGAGCGGTGCCATCAGCCGGCGTGCGAGCAGGATCGCGATAAGGAAGACCCCGAAGAGAGTGAGGGCGCCCAGTCCTGCGTCGACAAGAAAATTGCGCCGGACGCCGGTGAATATCTGACGTTCGGGAACGACCAGTCCGAACGTCCAGCGGGTTCCTTTTACGGGAACGAAATACACCCACACGGGTTCGCTGATACGGCCGCCTTCCTCGGGAGTCAGGCGTACCGGCGCGCCCTTGCCGTTCGCCAGGGCGCTCAGGAGCGCGGTGCTGCCCCGCGTGCTGATGTAGGAGGTCCATTCGTGTGCGAGGAAGTCGCCATTTCCGTCCAGCACGAACGCGTACGCGTGTGGCGTTTTTTCCAGTTCGCCCAGCGCCGCCTGCAACCATTCGATGCTGACAGTGACGTCGGCGACGCCAATCACCGGTATGTTCTTGCCCGGTATCGCGACCGAATAACCGATCAGCGTCTGTTCGCGGTCGAAGGAGCGAAAGGGCGGTTGCCAGCAGCCCCTGTCGCAATTCAGGCCGCGTATGAACCATGGAGCGGACCAGTAGAGTTCGGACTCGCCCACACGACTGGCGAGGGTGATCCGACCATCCTTCGCACGCCTGGCAACAGGCGCGTCGTCTTCGCGCAGGGCCGCGTTGTCGCGAGGCACGAAGGCCGCGGTGATATTCACGATGTCCGGATTCGACGCCAATGCGTCGCGGATCAGTCCCTGTGCCTGGTCGCGCCGCGTGCCCAGCATGCCGGCGAGAACCTGGGCCACGTCGCCCACGCCATCGATCCGGTTCTGAATGCGTTGCGCCGCTCCGGAGGCCAGGGCGGTGTATTCGCGCTGGGTCTGATCCAGCACCTGCTCGCGTGTATGGACGAGCAGCAATCCGCCCGTGGTCAGCATGACGATCGCCGATCCGAGTACGACGCCCATCGCCAGTCGAGATGCCACGCTGTGCAACACCATCGTAGTGTTCCCCCGGGGCTTACCGCGAATCTAAGCGAGCCTGCGACGCTCGGCAAGCGACATCGCAAGGCATAATGCGGGTTTGCCATCATGGGGTCGGGACATGCCGGGTACGCAGCGCGAGGTCAATTTTCGCTTTCTGGCCCAGCCGACGGATGTGAATTTCGGCGGCAAGGTCCACGGCGGCATGGCCATGAAATGGCTGGATCAGGCGGGCTACGCCTGCGCGGTGGGTTGGAGCGGGGCGTATTGCGTCACCGCGTCGGTCAGCGGTATCCAGTTTCTTGGTCCCATTCTCATTGGCGATCTCGTCACGGTGCGGGCAAGGCTGATCCATACGGGTACCTCGAGCATGCATCTGGCGGTGGATGTGCTTGCGCGAGATCTGCGCAGCGGCGATGAGCGGCTGGCCACCAGTTGCGTGATGGTTTTCGTGGCTCTGGACCGTCCCGATGGCGGTCGGCCGACGCCCGTTCCGTCCTGGGTGCCGAAGGGTGAGGACGATCTCCGCCTGCAGGAATACGCGCTGAAACTGATGGAAATGTCGCGGGCGATGGAGCCCCTCGTGACCGCGATCCGGCAAAAATCCGCGATATAAATCGCCGGACAGGCTTCCCAATGAGCGAGCGCATGGATACACTTCGCGGCTGCCTGGCGACTCCCCGTCCGCCGGGCTGTCGTTAGGGCGCCATGCCTTGTCATTCGCACGTTCTCGACACGTGTAGAACTGTTGACAGTTTCACGGGCGCTCGCGACAATAGGCGTTCTTTGTTGGAGGGATACCCAAGCGGCCAACGGGGGCAGACTGTAAATCTGCTGGCTTACGCCTTCGGTGGTTCGAATCCACCTCCCTCCACCAGACGAGTTCCGCGCAGTGCGGGAGTAGTTCAATGGTAGAACTTCAGCCTTCCAAGCTGATTGTGCGGGTTCGATTCCCGTCTCCCGCTCCATTGAAGCTTCGCGCGTTGCGTACAGTGCTCATGTAGCTCAGTCGGTAGAGCACTTCCTTGGTAAGGAAGAGGTCGCTGGTTCGATTCCAGTCATGAGCACCACTTCACGATACCGATTCGGTTTTATTTTCATTACTCATTGACTCCATTGGGGTTTAGCGCGCATGGCAAAGAAAACGTTCGAACGCACCAAGCCGCATGTCAACGTCGGCACCATCGGTCACGTCGACCACGGCAAGACGACCCTGACGGCGGCTCTCACCAAGGTTGGCGCTGAGCGCTTCGGTGGTGAATTCAAGGATTACGGCTCGATCGATGCTGCTCCGGAAGAGAAGGCTCGTGGCATCACGATCTCGACCGCCCACGTCGAATACGAGTCGCCGAACCGTCATTACGGTCACGTCGATTGCCCGGGCCACGCCGATTATGTGAAGAACATGATCACGGGTGCGGCGCAGATGGATGGCGCGATCCTGGTTTGCTCGGCCGCTGACGGCCCGATGCCGCAGACCCGCGAGCACATCCTGCTCTCGCGTCAGGTCGGTGTACCGTACATTGTCGTGTACCTGAACAAGGCCGACCTGGTCGATGACGCCGAGCTCCTCGAGCTCGTCGAAATGGAAGTGCGCGAACTGCTGTCGAAGTATGACTTCCCGGGCGACGACACTCCGATCATTTCGGGTTCGGCGCGTAAGGCGCTCGAGGGCGACCAGTCCGAGATGGGCGTGCCGTCGATCGTCAAGCTGGTCGATGCGCTGGACAGCTGGATTCCGCAGCCGGAGCGCGATATCGATAAGCCGTTCCTGCTGCCGGTCGAGGACGTGTTCTCGATCTCGGGTCGCGGCACCGTTCTCACGGGTCGTGTCGAGCGCGGCATCGTCAAGGTGGGTGATTCGGCTGAAGTGGTCGGTCTGAAGGCCACGCAGCAGACGACTGTCACGGGTGTCGAGATGTTCCGCAAGCTGCTGGATCAGGGGCAGGCTGGCGATAACGTCGGCGTGCTGGTCCGTGGTCTGAAGCGTGAAGACGTCGAGCGCGGCCAGGTTCTGTCCAAGCCGGGCAGTGTTACGCCGCATACCGATTTCGAAGGCGAGGTTTACATCCTCTCGAAGGATGAGGGTGGCCGTCATACGCCGTTCTTCAGCAACTATCGCCCGCAGTTCTACTTCCGTACCACCGACGTCACCGGCTCGATCAAGCTGCCGGAAGGTGTCGAAATGGTGATGCCGGGTGACAATGTGAAGTTCTCTGTCGAGCTCGGCTTCCCGATCGCCATGGATGTCGGCCTGCGCTTCGCGATTCGTGAAGGTGGTCGCACTGTCGGCGCCGGCGTGGTCTCGAAGATTACCAAGTAAGATAAGCGATGCCGATTCGCGGAAGCGAATCGGCACCCGGTCGCGAGGCGGGTAAGTCGAAAGGCTGCCCGCCATCGCGTTTACCCTGTTTTATCAGTACGCCAGTAGCTCAATTGGCAGAGCAGCGGTCTCCAAAACCGCAGGTTGGGGGTTCGAGTCCCTCCTGGCGTGCCATTCCAGAGGACCAAGGGTGGGTGACGAAGGATGATCGTGAGGCCTCGTGCCCCCGGGCGTCCGTACGGTACCCGCCCAAGTGCGTATGAACACTAAGGCAGAACAAGCCAAGGGTATGGGCCCCGCCGACATCGGCAAGCTTGCGCTTGCGTTCGTCGTGCTCGCCGCGGGTATCGTCGGCTTTTACTATTTCAGTAATGACGCCAGCGTGCCGCAGGCTGCGCGCGTGGTTGGCGTTATCGCGGCCATCGTGGCCGCATTCGCTATCGGTGCCTTCACCCAGCCGGGTCGCAAACTGCGCGTATTCTTCGCCGAATCCCAATTCGAGCTGCGCAAGGTCGTCTGGCCGTCGCGCGACGAAACGCTGAAGACCACGGGTATCATCATCGTGGTTGTCATCATTCTCTCGCTGCTGATGGGGCTGATCGACTTCTTGCTGAAGACGGTCGTGCTCGATTGGCTGCTTAAGCTCGGACATTGAGGTAAGGCATGAGCAAGCGCTGGTACGTGGTTCACGCCTATTCTGGTTTCGAACATCAGGTCAAGCGCGCGCTTGACGAGCGCATTAAGCGCGAAGGCATGGAAGAAAGATTCGGTGAAATCCTGGTTCCGACCGAGGAAGTCATCGAGATGCGCGGCGGCCAGAAGCGTCGCAGCGAGCGCAAGTTCTTCCCCGGTTATGTCCTGGTCCAGATCGAAACCGATACCACCGGCAAGTCGCCGCGTATCGACGACGAAAGCTGGCATCTGGTCAAGGAAACCCCGAAGGTCATGGGTTTCATCGGTGGTACGGCGGACCGTCCGCTGCCTATCCGCGACAGCGAAGCCGATAATATTCTCAGCCGCGTCCGCGAGGGTGTGGAGAAGCCGCGCCCCAAGGTGCTTTTCGAGCCGGGCGAAATGGTCCGCGTTACCGAAGGCCCGTTCAACGATTTCAACGGTGTGGTCGAGGAAGTGAACTACGAAAAGAGCCGCCTGCGTGTCGCGGTGCTCATTTTCGGTCGCTCGACCCCGGTCGAACTCGAATTCGGTCAGGTGGAGAAGGCCTGACGGCCAGCTCCTTCGGCACAGGGTTTGCTTAAGCCCGGCCGGATGCCTATAATGCTCGGTTCACGCTGGCGCCTTTCGGCCCGGCGTGTCCGTGTTTCAGGGGTTCGCAGGCAGCGAACCCAGGTATTCAGGGAAGTCTTACAGCGAGGAGCCTCACAGGCGTCTGAACTCGCGAGGATAGTCGAATGGCAAAGAAAGTCATTGGTTACATCAAGTTGCAGGTTAAGGCCGGTCAGGCTAACCCGTCGCCGCCGGTGGGTCCCGCCCTCGGTCAGCGCGGTCTGAACATCATGGAATTCTGCAAGGCGTTCAATGCCGCCACGCAGAAGCTGGAGCCGGGTCTCCCGATCCCCGTGATCATCACGGCCTATTCCGACCGTACCTTCACCTTCATCACGAAGACCCCGCCCGCCACGATCCTTCTCAAGAAGATCACCGGCGTCGCGAAGGGTTCGCCGAAGCCGAACACCGATAAGGTGGGCAAGGTCACTCGTGCCCAGCTGGAAGATGTTGCGAAGCAGAAGGAGCCGGATCTCACGGCTGCCGATCTGGATGCCGCCGTGCGTACGATCGCCGGCAGCGCGCGCAGCATGGGTCTGGTAGTGGAGGGTTAAGACATGGCAAAGCTCACTAAGCGTATGAAGGCGGCAACGGCCGCTGTGCAGCACGGCAAGTCCTACGGTCTCGACGAAGCGTTGAAGATCGTCAAGGACAACGCCAAGGCCAAGTTCGCCGAGTCGGTGGACGTTTCGGTTCGCCTCGGCATCGACGCGAAGAAGTCCGATCAGGGCGTTCGTGGTTCCTCGCTGCTGCCGCACGGCACCGGCAAGACGATCCGCGTCGCTGTGTTCGTGCCGGCTGGCGAAAAGGCTGACGCGGCTCTTGCCGCGGGCGCCGACGCCGTCGGTATGGACGACCTGGCCGAGAAGATGGCCGCTGGCGATCTGAACTACGGCCGCGTCATTGCTACGCCGGACGCGATGCGCGTCGTCGGTAAGCTCGGTCAGGTGCTCGGTCCCCGTGGCCTGATGCCGAACCCGAAGGACGGCTCGGTCACGGCCGACGTCGCTACGGCGGTCAAGAACGCCAAGGCGGGTCAGGTCAAGTTCCGTAACGACAAGGGCGGCATCATTCACGCCACGATCGGCAAGGCAAGCTTCGACGCTGCCCAGCTGGCCGACAACCTGAATGCGCTGATCGCCGATCTGCTGAAGGCCAAGCCGGCTGCCGCCAAGGGCCAGTACCTCCAGAAGATCTCGCTGTCGAGCACGATGGGCGTGGGTGTCGCTGTCGATACGTCGACCGTCACCACCAAGTAAGAATCAAGTCCCGCGCCGGCACTGTCCGGCGTGGGCATGTTTTTGAAGGCAGCCCCGATCGAAAGATCGAGGTCGCCGTCAAAGACCGCAGGCGCTATCAGCGCGCGATGACGACGAGCAAGGAGCTCGTGTAGGCATGGAAACGCCGTCGTCGCTAGCGGGATCGCTTAATCGGGTTTCTCGCAAATCCGGCCTGCGCAGATGGTGCTGCCCCTTCTGGAATCGTGTTTTCTGGAAAGGCCACCACCCGGGACACCCCGTGTCCCCGACGTCACGGATGGCGTCGCTCAGGACCGCAAGCGGCAGGAGCCGTAAGCGGAGTTCATTTGGAGGAGTGCAATGGCTCTCAATCTGTCTCAGAAGCAAGAAGTAGTCGCCGAGCTGGCAGAAGTCGCGGCTAAGGCTCACTCCTTGATCGCCGCCGAGTACGCAGGCACCACGGTCTCTCAGATGACCGCGATGCGTAAGAAGGCTCGCGAGTCGGGCGTTTTCTTGAAAGTTGTCAAGAACACGCTGGCTGCGCGCGCTGTGGGTGGTACCGAATTCGAGGTCGTCAAAGACGCCCTGGTCGGTCCGCTCCTGTATGCGTTCTCGCTTGAGGAACCCGGTGCAGCCGGGCGCCTGATCAAGGAATTCGCGAAGACCAACGACAAGCTGATCGCGAAGGTCGTGTCGGTGGAAGGCAAGTTGCTTCCGGCCGCTCACGTCGACGTGCTGGCCTCGCTGCCGACCCGTCAGGAAGCCCTGGCGATGCTGGCGCGCGTCCTGTCCGAGCCGGTCGCGATGTTCGCCCGCGCCGTCAAGGCAGTGGCCGACAAGCAGGGTGGCGGCGATGTTGTCGCCGAAGTCCCCGCTGAAGCCGAGCCCGCCTAAGTTCGCCGACTATCAAACCGAATCAAATTTCAGAGGTTAATCAAATGTCCCTTTCCACCAACGAAATCGTTGAAGCCGTTGCCGCCAAGTCGCTCATGGAAATCATGGAGCTGGTGAAGGCGATCGAAGAGAAGTTTGGCGTTTCGGCTGCCGCTCCGGTTGCCGCTGCTGCTGCCGGTCCGGCCGCTGCCGCTGCTGAAGAGCAGACCGAGTTCGACGTCATCCTGAAGTCGGCTGGCGACAAGAAGATCGACGTCATCAAGGTCGTCCGCGCCATCACGGGTCTCGGCCTGAAGGAAGCGAAGGATCTGACCGAAGCCGGTGGCACCGTGAAGGAAGCCGCCAGCAAGGACGACGCTGCGAAGTTCAAGAAGGATCTCGAAGCTGCCGGCGCCACGGTCGAACTGAAGTAATCGACGCCTTGGGCGTCGTTTATTCGACCTAGCGTCAAGCAAGCCTGGGGGCGTAAGCCCCCGGGCTTTGCCTGTTCCGGAAAGAAGTTGTGTTTTTGTCCGTCGGTAATGGGACATCGGGATTCACCCGATTCCCGATCTCCGATTACCGATTTCATCATTAGCCGGTGTGTGCACCACCGGCGTCACTGCGAACCGAGGCGGCTCCCACCATGACCTACTCGTTTACCGAGAAGAAGCGCATCCGTAAGGATTTCGGCAAGCGGCCCCCTGTACTGGGCGTGCCCAACCTGCTGACGATCCAGACCGACTCGTATAAGGAATTCCTGCAGGAGCAGACCGCGCCCAAGCAGCGCGAGGAAAAGGGTCTGCATGCCGCGCTGAAGTCCGTCTTTCCGATTTCCAGCTATTCCGGCAACGCCGCCCTCGAGTACGTTGAGTACCGTCTGGGCGAGCCGGCGTTCGACGAGCGCGAGTGCCGCAACCGCGGCATGACGTTCGGCGCGCCGCTGCGCACGACCGTGCGCCTTGTCATTTACGACAAGGACAGCCCGGCGTCGAAGAAGGCCGTGAAGTACGTGAAGGAACAGGAAGTCTACATGGGCGAAATTCCGCTCATGACCGACACTGGTACCTTCATCATCAACGGCACCGAGCGCGTTATCGTCTCGCAGCTGCATCGTTCGCCGGGCGTGTTCTTCGATCACGACCGCGGCAAGACGCACAGCTCGGGCAAGCTGCTGTTCTCCGCGCGCGTCATTCCTTACCGTGGTTCGTGGCTCGATTTCGAGTTCGACCCGAAAGATGCGCTGTTCACGCGTATCGACCGTCGCCGCAAGCTGCCGGTTACGGTGCTTTTGCGTGCGCTGGGCTACAACAACGAAGAGATCCTCTCGATCTTCTTCGAGCACAACGTATTCCACCTCGGCAAGAAGGGCGGCACCACGCTCGACCTCGTCGCCGAGCGTCTGCGCGGTGAAACCCTCTCGTTCGACCTCATGCTCGACGGCAAGGTGCTGGTCGAAGCCGGCAAGCGCATCACTGCGCGTCACGTTCGCCAGCTCGCCAGCGAGAAGATTACGACGCTCGAAGTGCCGGACGACTATCCGGTCGGTCGCATCGTCGCTCTTGATATGGTCGACAAGGAAACGGGCGAAGTCATCGCCGCGGCGAACGACGAGATCACGCTCGATCATCTCGAGCGCTTCCGCAAGGCCGGTATCGAAACGATCCCGACCCTGTACGTGAACGATCTCGATCGCGGCGCGTACATCTCGAACACGCTGCGCATCGACAACACGCGCACGCAGCTCGAAGCCCTGGTCGAAATCTACCGGATGATGCGTCCGGGCGAGCCGCCGACCAAGGATGCCGCGCAGAACCTGTTCTTCAATCTGTTCTTCACGTTCGACCGTTACGACCTTTCGGCCGTCGGTCGCATGAAGTTCAATCGTCGTGTGGGTCGCAAGGACGTTCTCGGTCCTGGCGTGCTCTACGACCACAAGTACTTCAGCGAGCGCAAGGAAGAAGAGTCGCAGCGTCTGGTCGCCGAGCAGGGCGAGACGTCGGACATTCTCGACGTGCTGCGCGTACTCATCGATATCCGTAACGGTATCGGAACGGTCGACGACATCGATCACCTCGGTAACCGCCGCGTCCGTTCGGTCGGCGAAATGGCCGAGAACACCTTCCGCATCGGCCTCGTCCGTGTGGAACGTGCCGTGCGCGAGCGTCTGTCGCTGGCCGAATCCGAAGGCCTGACCCCGCAGGAGCTCATCAACGCCAAGCCCGTCGCGGCCGCGGTGAAGGAGTTCTTCGGTTCGTCGCAGCTTTCGCAGTTCATGGATCAGAACAACCCGCTGTCCGAAGTGACCCATAAGCGTCGTGTATCGGCGCTTGGACCAGGCGGTCTGACGCGCGAGCGCGCCGGCTTCGAAGTGCGCGACGTTCATCCGACCCATTACGGTCGCGTCTGCACCATCGAAACGCCGGAAGGCCCGAACATCGGTCTGATCAACTCGCTGGCCGTGTACGCCCGCACCAATGCCTACGGCTTCCTCGAGACGCCGTACCGCAAGGTCGAGAACGGCAAGGTCACCGACAAGGTCGATTACCTCTCCGCGATCGAAGAGGGCGACCACGTCATCGCGCAGGCGAACTCGCCGCTGACGAAGGAAGGCAAGTTCATCGAGGACTTCGTCTCCTGCCGTTTCCGTGGTGAATCCGAGCTGCGTCCGTCGGCCGAGATCAACTACATGGACGTCTCGCCGATGCAGACCGTTTCGGTCGCCGCGGCGCTCGTCCCGTTCCTCGAGCACGATGACGCGAACCGCGCGCTCATGGGCGCGAACATGCAGCGCCAGGCCGTTCCGACCTTGCGCAGCCAGAAGCCGCTCGTCGGCACGGGCATCGAGCGCGCCGTGGCGCGCGACTCGGGCGTTACCGTGTCCGCCAAGCGCGGCGGCGTCATCGACCAGGTCGATGCCGCGCGTATCGTCGTGCGCGTCAACGAAGTCGAAGTCGGTGACAACGACGCCGGCGTGGATATCTACACGCTGACCAAGTACACCCGCTCGAACCAGAACACCAACCTCAACCAGCGTCCGCTGGTGAACGTGGGTGACATCGTTGCGGTGGGCGACACGCTGGCCGACGGTTCGTCGACCGATCTGGGCGAGCTCGCGCTCGGCCAGAACATGCTCGTCGCGTTCATGCCGTGGAACGGTTACAACTTCGAAGACTCGATCCTCATCTCCGAGCGCGTCGTGCAGGAAGATCGTTACACCTCGATCCACATCGAGGAAATGACCTGTATCGCACGCGACACGAAGCTGGGCGCGGAAGAAATCACCGCGGATATCCCGAACGTGGGCGAGCAGGCGCTCGCACGCCTCGACGAGTCCGGCATCGTGTACATCGGTGCGGAAGTGAAGGCGGGCGACATCCTCGTCGGCAAGGTCACGCCGAAGGGCGAGAGCCAGCTGACGCCGGAAGAAAAGCTCCTCCGCGCGATCTTCGGCGAGAAGGCCTCGGACGTTAAGGACAGCTCGCTGCGCGTGCCCCCGGGCATGGACGGCAATGTCATCGACGTGCAGGTCTTCACCCGCGACGGCATCGAGAAAGACAAGCGTGCCAAGCAGATCGAAGAAACCGAACTGAAGCGTATCCGCAAGGATCTCGACGACCAGTTCCGCATCCTCGAGGGCGCGATCTACGCCCGTATGCGTAGCCAGCTGAACGGCAAGACCGCGATGAGCGGCCCGGGTGGCCTGAAGCGCGGCGCCGTCATCGACAACGCGTACCTCGACACGCTGAAGAAAGACGACTGGTTCAAGGTCAACGTCAAGGAAGAAGACGTCGCCGAATTCCTCGAGCGTGCGGCCGATCAGGTCAAGCGCCACAAGGAAGCCTTCGAGAAGCGCTTCAAGGAAAAGCAGGGCAAGATCACCCAGGGCGACGACCTCGCTCCGGGCGTACTCAAGATGGTGAAGGTGTACCTCGCCGTTAAGCGCCGCATCCAGCCGGGCGACAAGATGGCCGGCCGTCACGGTAACAAGGGTGTCGTGTCGATGATCGTTCCGGTCGAGGACATGCCGTTCTCCGCCGACGGTCGTCCGGTCGACATCGTGCTGAACCCGCTGGGCGTGCCTTCGCGTATGAACATCGGTCAGATTCTCGAAGTCCATCTGGGCTGGGCCGCCAAGGGCCTGGGCCACAAGATCGAGCGCATGATCGAAGCCAACGAGAAGCCCGCGAAACTGCGCGAGTTCCTCGACGAGGTCTACAACCACGGCAATGCCGGTGCGGAAGGTGCGGTGCGCCACGTCGACCTGAAGTCGATGACGGACGCCGAGATCGTCGAGCTCTCCAATAACCTGTGTGACGGTGTGCCGATGGCTACGCCGGTCTTCGACGGTGCGGAAGAGTCCGAGATCAAGCACATGCTGAAACTGGCGGACCTGCCGGAATCGGGTCAGACGACGTTGTTCGACGGTCGTACCGGCGAAGCATTCGATCGCCCGGTCACCGTGGGCTACATGCACATGCTGAAGCTGAACCACCTGGTCGACGACAAGATGCATGCGCGTTCGACCGGTCCGTACTCGCTCGTCACCCAGCAGCCGCTTGGTGGTAAGGCGCAGTTCGGCGGTCAGCGCTTCGGCGAAATGGAAGTCTGGGCGCTGGAAGCATACGGTGCGGCATACACGCTGCAGGAAATGCTCACCGTCAAGTCGGACGATGTGCAGGGCCGCAACCAGATGTACAAGAACATTGTCGACGGCAACCACGAGATGTCGGCGGGTATGCCGGAATCCTTCAACGTGCTCGTGAAGGAAATCCGTTCGCTCGCTATCGACATCGAGCTGGAAGAGATCAAGTGATCGTCGCGGCTACCGGAGATTACGCATGAAAGACCTGCTCAATCTGTTCAACCAGCAGCGACAGACGCTGGATTTCGACGCGATCAAGATCGCTCTGGCTTCGCCGGAGCTGATCCGTTCGTGGTCGTTCGGTGAAGTCAAGAAGCCGGAAACCATCAACTACCGTACGTTCAAGCCTGAGCGTGATGGCCTGTTCTGCGCCGCGATCTTCGGACCGGTCAAGGACTACGAGTGCCTGTGCGGCAAGTACAAGCGCATGAAGCACCGCGGTGTGGTTTGCGAGAAGTGCGGCACGGAAGTGACGCTGGCCAAGGTGCGTCGCGAGCGCATGGGCCACATCGAGCTTGCCAGCCCGACGGCGCATATCTGGTTCCTGAAGTCGCTGCCGTCGCGCATCGGCCTCATGCTGGACATGACGCTGCGCGACATCGAACGCATCCTGTACTTCGAAGCGTTCGTCGTGATCGATCCAGGCCTGACCGCGCTCGAGCGCGGTCAGCTGCTCAGCGAAGACCAGTACCTGGAAGCGACCGAAGAGCACGGCGACGAGTTCGATGCCCGCATGGGTGCCGAGGCCGTCTACGAGCTGCTGAAGAGCCTCGACCTGCCGGGCGAAGTCATTCGCCTTAAGGAAGAGATCACGTCGACCAATTCCGAGACCAAGCTCAAGCGCCTCACGAAGCGCGTGAAGCTGATCGAGGCGTTCCTGGAATCGGGCAACAAGCCGGAATGGATGGTCATGACCGTCCTTCCCGTGCTGCCGCCCGATCTGCGTCCGCTCGTCCCGCTGGACGGCGGCCGTTTCGCGACGTCCGATCTGAACGACCTGTACCGCCGCGTCATCAACCGTAACAACCGCCTGAAGCGTCTGCTCGAACTCGCCGCGCCCGATATCATCGTGCGTAACGAAAAGCGCATGCTGCAGGAATCGGTCGATGCGCTGCTCGACAACGGCCGTCGCGGTCGTGCCATCACCGGCACGAACAAGCGCGCGCTGAAGTCGCTGGCCGACATGATCAAGGGCAAGCAGGGCCGCTTCCGCCAGAACCTGCTCGGCAAGCGCGTCGACTACTCCGGCCGTTCGGTCATCGTGGTCGGCCCGACGCTGAAGCTGCACCAGTGCGGTCTGCCGAAGAAGATGGCGCTCGAGCTGTTCAAGCCCTTCATCTTCGCGAAGCTGCAGGCGCGTGGCGAAGCCACGACGATCAAGGCCGCGAAGAAGCTCGTCGAGCGCGAAGAAGCCCAGGTGTGGGACATCCTCGAGGACGTGATCCGCGAGCATCCCGTCATGCTGAACCGTGCGCCGACGCTGCATCGTCTGGGTATCCAGGCGTTCGAGCCGGTGCTGATCGAAGGCAAGGCGATCCAGCTGCATCCGCTCGTCTGTACGGCATTCAACGCCGACTTCGACGGTGACCAGATGGCCGTCCACGTGCCGTTGTCGATCGAAGCCCAGCTCGAAGCCCGCGCGCTGATGATGTCGTCGAACAACATCCTGTCGCCCGCGAACGGCGAGCCGATCATCGTGCCGTCGCAGGACGTGGTCCTGGGTCTGTATTACATGACCCGCGAGCTCATCAACGCTAAGGGCACCGGCATGGTGTTCGCGAACGTCGCCGAGGTTCGTCGTGCATACGACAACCGCGCCGTCGAACTGCACGCCAAGGTCAAGGTCCGCGTTCGCCTGGTCGAACTGGCCGAGGAGGGCGGTGCGCTCTCCGAGCGTGTGGCCATCGTCGACACGACGGTCGGTCGCGCGCTGCTCATGGAAATCATCCCGAGCGGCCTGCCGTTCGCGCTGGTCAACACCGAGCTGACCAAGAAGAACATCTCGCGCCTCATCAACCAGAGCTACCGTCTGCTCGGTCTGAAAGAGACCGTCGTGTTCGCCGATAAGCTGATGTACACGGGTTTCCGCTTCGCTACGCGTGCGGGTATCTCGATCGGCATCGACGACATGAAGATCCCGGCCGAGAAGAAGGGCATCCTCGAGGAAGCCGAGAAGGAAGTCGTCGAGATCCAGGAGCAGTACCAGTCCGGTCTCGTGACCGCCGGCGAGCGCTACAACAAGGTCGTCGACATCTGGTCCCGCACCAACGAACTCGTCGCCAAGGCGATGATCGACGGTATCGGTACCGAGAAGGTCGTCGATGCCGACGGCAAGACGGTCAACCAGAAGTCCATGAACTCGCTGTACATCATGGCCGACTCCGGTGCGCGAGGCAGTGCGGCGCAGATTCGTCAGCTGGCCGGTATGCGTGGCCTGATGGCCCGTCCCGATGGCTCGATCATCGAGACGCCCATCAAGGCGAACTTCCGCGAAGGCCTGAACGTTCTGCAGTACTTCAACTCCACCCACGGTGCCCGTAAGGGTCTCGCGGATACGGCGCTGAAGACCGCGAACTCCGGTTACCTGACCCGTCGTCTCGTCGACGTGGCCCAGGACGTCGTCATCACCGAACACGATTGCGGCACGGAAGACGGCGTCATGATGGCCCCGATCGTCGAAGGCGGCGACGTGGTCGAGCCGCTGCGCGAGCGCGTCCTCGGTCGCGTGGTCGTCGAAGACGTCTACGCCCCGGGCGACGACGATCAGGCGATCGTCACGCGCGACACGCTGCTGGACGAAGGCCTCGTCGACAAGCTCGACAAGGCCGGCGTGCAGCTGATCAAGGTGCGTTCGCCGATCACCTGCCGCGCGAGCCACGGTGTCTGCGCTCTGTGCTACGGCCGCGATCTGGCTCGTGGTCACCTGGTCAACATGGGTGAGGCCGTGGGCGTTGTCGCCGCACAGTCCATCGGTGAGCCGGGTACCCAGCTGACGATGCGTACGTTCCATATCGGTGGTGCGGCTTCCCGTGCCGCCGCCGTGGATAACGTCACTGTTCGCACCACCGGCGCGCTGAAGTTCAACAACCTGAAGTCGGTCGAGCATTCGCAGGGTCACCTGGTGGCCGTGTCGCGTTCGGGCGAAGTCAGCGTCATCGACGTCAACGGTCGCGAGCGCGAGCGCTACAAGGTGCCCTACGGCGCAACGATCTCGGTCAAGGACGGCGATCCGGTCAAGGCCGGCCAGACCGTGGCCAACTGGGATCCGCATACCCATCCGATCGTCACGGAAGTGGCCGGTGTGGTTCGTTTCATCGACTTCATCGACGGCATCACCGTGCAGTCGCAGACCGATGAGCTGACGGGTCTGGAAAGCGCGGTCGTCACCGATCCGAAGCGTCGTGGTACGCAGGCGAAGGATCTGCGCCCGATCGTGCGCCTGGAAGACAGCAAGGGCCGCGAGCTCAAGCTGCCGGGTACCGATATCGCCGCGCAGTACTTCCTGCCGGCCGGTGCGATCGTGTCGATCCAGAACGGCGCCGAAGTGGGCGTGGGCGACGTCGTCGCCCGTATCCCGCAGGAAACGTCGAAGACCCGCGATATCACCGGTGGTCTTCCGCGCGTCGCCGATCTGTTCGAAGCCCGCAAGCCGAAGGAGCCGGCGATCCTCGCGGAGCGTTCGGGTATCGTCAGCTTCGGCAAAGACACCAAGGGCAAGCAGCGTCTCATCATCAAGGATGTGGACGGCAACGAGCACGAAGAGCTGATCCCGAAGTGGCGTCAGGTCATCGTCTTCGAAGGCGAGCATGTGGAGAAGGGCGAAACCGTCGTCGACGGCGAGCCGAATCCGCATGACATCCTGCGCCTGCTGGGTGTGGAGCCGCTGGCTTCGTACCTGGTCAAGGAAATTCAGGACGTCTACCGTCTGCAGGGCGTGAAGATCAACGACAAGCACATCGAAGCGATCATTCGCCAGATGCTCCGCAAGGTCGAGATCAGCGAGGCTGGCGACAGCAATTACCTGCGCGGCGAGCAGGTCGAGCGTGTCCGGATCAACGGCGAAAACGAGCGTGCGGAAGCCCGCGGCGAGCGTCGTGCGGAGTTCGATTCGGTCCTGCTCGGCATCACCAAGGCGTCGCTGGCTACCGAGTCGTTCATCTCGGCGGCCTCGTTCCAGGAGACCACCCGCGTCCTTACCGAGGCGGCGGTCCGTGGCACGCGCGACACGTTGCGTGGCCTGAAGGAAAATGTTATTGTTGGGCGGCTAATCCCTGCGGGCACGGGTCTGGCTTATCACGCTGCGCGTCGTAACCAGGGCGGTCTTACCGCCTCGGAGCTCGAAACCCTCTCGGGTTCGGCTTCGGTTGCCAGCTTCGCAGAAGCTCCCGCCGGGTCCAACGATAGCGCCGAGTAAAGCCCGTTAGGGCAATGCTCGTACATACGAAATGAGGTGCATGGAGGCGCCTCGTGTTCGGTTCATGGATGATGGGTGTCGGTCTGCCTGGCAGACGACCCATGTTAACAACCCGCTTCTTGGCAGACCGAGCCTTCGGTCTGCCTTTATGTTTCTCAGGAATAGCTTCGCATGACGACAGTCAACCAGTTGGTGCGCAAATCCCGCAGCCCGAAAGCGTATAAGAGCGCTTCCCCGGCCCTGCAGAGCAGCCCGCAGCGCCGCGGTGTTTGCACGCGTGTTTATACGACCACCCCGAAGAAGCCGAACTCGGCCCTGCGTAAGGTTGCCAAGGTGCGCCTGACCAATGGTTTCGAGGTCATCAGCTACATCGGTGGCGAAGGTCACAATCTGCAGGAGCACTCGGTTGTTCTGATCCGTGGCGGTCGCGTCAAGGATCTTCCGGGTGTGCGTTACCACACGGTTCGCGGCAGTCTCGACTGCGCCGGCGTGACCAAGCGTCGCAAGTCGCGCTCGAAGTACGGCGCCAAGCGCCCGAAGAGCTGAGCAAAGGACAAGAATTATGTCGCGTAAAGGTTCCCATCCCGCCCGTGTGGTCCTCCCGGACCCGAAGCACGGAAGCCAGCTTATTGCCCGCTTCATCAATATGGTGATGAAGAGCGGCAAGAAGTCCGTAGCCGAAAGCATCGTTTACGGCGCCCTGCAGCAAATCGGCGAAAAGCACGCCGAGCCGGTGCAGCTCGTCGAGAAGGCTTTGGCGAATATCGCTCCGGCCGTCGAGGTTAAATCCCGTCGTGTCGGTGGCGCCACGTACCAGGTTCCGGTCGAAGTGCGTCCGGGTCGTCGTATGGCTCTTGCCATGCGCTGGGTGATCGACTCCGCGCGCAAGCGTGGTGAGACGTCCATGCCGCGCAAGCTTGCCGCTGAACTGCTCGAGGCTTCGGAAAGCCGCGGCGGCGCAGTGAAGAAGCGCGAAGAGACGCACCGTATGGCGGAGGCCAACAAGGCCTTCTCGCATTACCGCTGGTAATCACAGCTTAGATTTCGAGGAAAGACCGTGGCACGCACTACGCCCATCGACCGCTACCGCAACTTCGGCATCATGGCTCACATTGATGCCGGTAAGACCACGACCACGGAACGCATCCTGTTCTATACCGGTGTCAGTCACAAGATTGGCGAAGTGCACGACGGTGCGGCCACGATGGACTGGATGGAGCAGGAGCAGGAGCGTGGTATCACCATTACGTCCGCTGCTACCACCTGCTTCTGGAAGGGCATGGATGGCCAGAAGGAACAGCACCGCTTCAACATCATCGACACCCCGGGGCACGTCGACTTCACCATTGAAGTCGAGCGTTCGCTGCGCGTGCTCGATGGTGCGGTGTTCGTCCTGTGTGCCGTCGGTGGCGTTCAGCCGCAGTCCGAGACGGTGTGGCGTCAGGCCAACAAGTACAAAGTGCCGCGTCTTGCCTTCGTCAACAAGATGGACCGCACCGGTGCGAACTTCAACAAGGTCGTCGACCAGCTGAAGGCGCGTCTCGGTGCCGTTGCCGTTCCGATGCAGGTGCCGATCGGCGCCGAGGAAAACTTCGAAGGCGTGATCGATCTTCTGAAAATGAAGGCGATCATCTGGGACATGGAATCCCAGGGCATGAAGTTTAAATACGAAGAGATTCCGGCGAACCTGCAGGGTACGGCGGAAGATGCGCGTGCCTTCATGGTCGAATCCGCTGCCGAAGCGGACGAAAACCTGATGAACAAGTACCTCGAAGAGGGCGAGCTCAGCGAAGACGAGATCACCTTCGGTCTTCGTACGCGCGTGCTGAAGAACGAGATCATCCCGGTTTACTGCGGTACGGCGTTCAAGAACAAGGGTGTGCAGGCTATGCTCGACGCCGTCGTCGAGTTGCTGCCGTCGCCGTCGGATCGTCCGCCGGTCGAAGGCGTCGATGACGACGAGAAGCCGGACACCCGCAAGGCTGACGACAAGGCTCCGTTCTCGGCCCTGGCGTTCAAGATCATGACCGATCCGTTCGTCGGTTCGCTCACGTTCTTCCGTGTGTACTCGGGCACGCTGAACTCCGGTGATTTCGTGTACAACCCGGTCAAGAGCAAGAAAGAGCGTATCGGCCGTATTCTGCAGATGCACGCCAATGAGCGTCACGAACTGAAGGAAGTCTGCGCGGGCGATATCGCCGCCGCGGTCGGCCTGAAGGACGTCACGACCGGTGACACGCTGTGCGCGCAGGATCACATCATCACTCTCGAGCGCATGACGTTCCCGGAGCCGGTGATCTCGATGGCGGTCGAGCCGAAGACCAAGTCGGACCAGGAAAAGATGGGCGTCGCTCTCGGCCGTCTGGCCGCGGAAGATCCGTCGTTCCGCGTTCGTACGGACGAAGAGTCGGGTCAGACGATCATCTCGGGCATGGGCGAGCTTCACCTGGACATCCTGGTGGACCGTATGCGTCGCGAGTTCAACGTCGAGGCCAACGTCGGCAAGCCGCAGGTTGCTTACCGCGAGACGATTCGCTCGCTCGACGTCAAGTCGGATTACAAGCACGCCAAGCAGTCCGGTGGTAAGGGTCAGTACGGTCACGTCGTGATCGAACTGTCGCCGATCAGCGATGCCGATCGTGCGGATCCGAAGATCGCTGCGTCGATCAAGGACGACTTCCTTTTCATCAACGACATCACGGGTGGCGTGATTCCGAAGGAATTCATCCCGTCGGTCGAAAAGGGCCTGCGCGAAACCATCACCAGCGGTCCGCTGGCTGGCTTCCCGGTGGTTAACGTGAAGGCCAAGCTGGTCTTCGGTTCTTACCATGACGTCGATTCCTCGGAAATGGCGTTCAAGCTCGCCGCTTCCATGGCCTTCAAGCAGGGCTTCAACAAAGCCAGCCCGGTTCTTCTCGAGCCGATCATGAAGGTCGAGATCGTGACGCCCGAAGACTATATGGGCGACGTGATGGGCGACATCAGCAAGCGTCGCGGCATGCTCACCGGTCAGGAAGATACGCCGTCGGGTAAGACGATCGATGCTGAAGTCCCGCTGGGTGAAATGTTCGGTTACGCCACGACCATTCGCTCGCTGACCCAGGGTCGCGCGACGTTCACGATGGAGTTCCTCAAGTACGCCGAGGCTCCCGCGAACATCGCCGAGCAGGTCATGAAGAAGGGCTGATCGCCCCTGTCTTTAACAGTCCAAGTATCAGATATCCAGAGGTTTTTGAGTCATGGCAAAGGGTAAGTTCGAACGCACCAAACCGCATGTCAACGTCGGCACCATCGGTCACGTCGACCATGGCAAGACCACGCTGACGGCAGCGCTGACCAAGATCGGCGCAGAGCGCTTCGGTGGCGAGTTCAAGGGTTACGACCAGATCGACGCGGCTCCGGAAGAGAAGGCTCGTGGTATCACGATCTCGACCGCCCACGTGGAATACGAATCGGCCGCGCGTCACTATGCGCACGTCGATTGCCCGGGCCACGCCGATTATGTGAAGAACATGATCACGGGTGCGGCGCAGATGGATGGCGCGATCCTGGTTTGCTCGGCCGCTGACGGCCCGATGCCGCAGACCCGCGAGCACATCCTGCTCTCGCGTCAGGTCGGTGTACCGTACATCCTTGTGTACCTGAACAAGGCTGACCTGGTTGACGACGCCGAGCTTCTCGAGCTCGTCGAAATGGAAGTGCGCGAACTGCTGTCGAAGTATGACTTCCCGGGCGACGACACTCCGATCATTTCGGGTTCGGCGCGTAAGGCGCTTGAGGGCGACCAGTCCGAGATGGGCGTGCCGTCGATCGTCAAGCTGGTCGATGCGCTCGACACCTGGATCCCGACGCCGGAACGCGACGTCGACAAGACCTTCCTGATGCCGGTCGAAGACGTGTTCTCGATCTCGGGTCGCGGCACCGTTGTCACGGGTCGTATCGAGCGCGGCATCATCAAGGTTGGCGACGAAATCGAAGTCGTCGGTATCCGCGACACGCAGAAGACGACCGTCACGGGCGTCGAGATGTTCCGTAAGCTCCTCGACCAGGGTCAGGCAGGCGACAACGCCGGTCTGCTGCTGCGTGGTCTGAAGCGTGACGACGTCCAGCGCGGCCAGGTTCTGGCCAAGCCGGGCTCGATCAAGCCGCACACCGAGTTCGAAGCCGAAGTCTACGTTCTGTCGAAGGACGAAGGCGGCCGTCACACGCCGTTCTTCAACAACTACCGTCCGCAGTTCTACTTCCGCACGACCGACGTTACCGGCGCTTGCAAGCTGCCGGAAGGCATCGAGATGGTGATGCCGGGCGACAACGTGAAGATGACGGTGACCCTGATTCACCCGATCGCCATGGACGATGGCCTGCGTTTCGCGATTCGCGAAGGTGGCCGTACTGTCGGCGCCGGCGTGGTTGCCAAGATCGTCAAGTAAATAGCGGATACTGACTGGCCGGTTAGGCAGTCTGACTGCAAAGGCGGGGACGAAAGTCCCCGCCTTTTTTTATGGACGAATAACATGGTTGAAATAAAAGCTTGTCTTTTATTTTTCAGTGAAGTATATTCGACGAGTTATATGTCACCTGCCTTAAGTGGAGAGGGTGGCCTCACCGCGAAATGAGGTGCACGGATGTGCTTCGAGTTCGCTTACAGGGATCGTTGCGGGAGTTCCGTGTCAGCAAGGCGTCAGCCCTGTTGACGGTGGCGTTCGCGCATTTTATACTTTTCTGTCTGGGCAGGCCGATATCTCGGCCTGCCCAGCATTTTAGGGCCGGCTTCGGTGCTTCGAAAGCACTCGACGCTGGTCCGTTGTTGTAACTGCAGTGCAATGGTTGTGCGGAGCGGTGAGAAGCCACTCCGTTTACAGAATGTTCTTTCGATAACAGGACACGGTTTTTATGGCGAACCAAAAGATTCGCATTCGGCTCAAGGCGTTCGATCATCGTCTGATCGACCGTTCGGCCAGCGAAATCGTCGAGACGGCCAAGCGCACTGGCGCCACGGTCCTCGGCCCGATCCCGCTGCCGACCAAGATTGAGCGCTACACCATTCTGGTGTCGCCGCACGTCGACAAAGATGCCCGCGACCAGTACGAAACCCGTACGCATAAGCGCGTTCTGGACATCGTCGACCCCAATGACAAGACCGTGGACGCGCTCATGAAGCTCGATCTTGCCGCCGGCGTCGACGTGCAGATCAAGCTCGGTTGAGCGAATTACAGGATACGAAGATGAGTATCGGACTGGTTGGCCGCAAATGCGGCATGAGCCGGCTCTTCACTGAAGACGGCCGCTCGATTCCGGTGACGCTGATTGAAGCGACCCCGAATCGTGTGACGCAAGTGAAGACCGAAGAAAATGACGGCTATTCCGCGGTGCAGGTCACCACGGGTGTGAAGCGTGCCTCGCTTCTCACGCAGCCGGCGAAGGGTCACTACGCCAAGGCTAAAGTTGAGCCGGGCCGTGGCCTGTGGGAATTCCGCGTTACCGCGGACGACGCTGGCAAGTATGCCGTCGGCACCGAGATCAAGGCGGACGATGTTTTCTCCGTCGGGCAGACGGTCGACGTCGCCGGTGTGTCGAAGGGTAAGGGCTTCCAGGGCACCATCAAGCGTCACCATTTCAAAATGGGCGACGCCACGCACGGTAACTCGCTGTCGCATCGCGCCCCTGGCTCGATCGGCCAGCGCCAGACGCCGGGCCGCGTGTTTCCTGGTAAGAAGATGTCCGGCCACATGGGTGCGGTCAATCGCACCAGTCAGGGCCTGGAAGTGGTCAAGGTCGACGCCGAGCGTCACCTGATCGCTGTCAAGGGTGCTGTCCCGGGCGCGCCTGGCGGTGACGTTGTCATCCGTCCGACGACCAAGGGTTGAGGAGAGACGCCATGGAACTCAATGTAATTGGCGCCAAGTCGCTCAGCGTGTCGGACGAAGTGTTCGGCGGTGAGTACAAGAAGGCCCTAGTTCACCAGGTCGTGACTGCCTACCAGGCGGGTGGCCGTGCCGGTACCAAGGCACAGCTGTCGCGCGGTGAGATGTCCGGTACGACCAAGAAGTTCAAGAAGCAGAAGGGCGGCGGCGCTCGTCACGGCGATTACCGCGCTCCGATCTTCGTCGGCGGTGGTGTCACCTTCGCCGCGAAGCCGCGCAGCTTCGAGCAGAAAGTCAATCGCAAAGCCTATCGCGTCGCGATCCGTTCCATCATTGCCGAGCTGTGCCGTCAGGATCGTCTGAAGGTCGTCTCCGAGCTGTCGATGGAAGCCCCGAGCACCAAGGGCATGATCGCCAAGCTGGCCGAGCTGGAAGTGAAGGGTCGCGTTCTGCTGGTGTCGGAAGACTCCACCGAAGCGCTCTACCTTTCCGCACGCAATATTCCGTATATCCACGTCGTTGACGTGCTGGCCCTGAATCCGGTCAGCCTGGTCGGTTCCGACTACGTCGTCATGACGGTGGATGCGGTCAAGAAGGTCGAGGAGTGGCTGGCATGAGCAACGAACGCACCCTTAATACGCTGCGCGCGCCGCACATTTCCGAAAAGGCTGCCCGCCTTGCGGAAAACAACCAGTACGTTTTCGTGGTAGCCCCCGAAGCGACCAAGGCCGATGTCCGTGCCGCCGTGGAACACCTTTTCTCCGTCAAGGTAGAAACCGTGAACCTGGTGAACACCAAGGGCAAGGTCAAGTCGTTCCGTTTCCGCGCTGGCAGCCGCCAGGGGAAGCGTAAGGCCTACGTGCGCCTCGCCGACGGTCACACGATCGACGTGTCGGCCAAGGCTTGAGCCCAGGAGTTGAATTGAGATGGCACTGATCACTCACAAGCCGACCTCGCCGGGACGTCGCGACGCTGTCAGCGTACGTACCGAAGGTCTGCACAAGGGCGCACCTTACGCGCCCCTGACCGAATCGCAGTCGAAGTCTGGCGGTCGTAACCATTACGGTCGCATTACCGTTCGCCATCGTGGCGGCGGTCATAAGCAGGCTTACCGCATCATCGATTTCAAGCGCGATAAAGAAAGCATCGCGGCTGTTGTCGAACGTATCGAATACGATCCGAACCGCACGGCGCACATCGCGCTGCTGTGCTACGCCGACGGCGAACGCCGTTACATCATCGCGCCGAAGGGCGTGGCGGTGGGCGATCGTCTCGTGTCGGGCGCCGATGCTCCCATCAAGGCCGGCAACTGCCTTCCGCTTCGTGCGATTCCGGTCGGTTCGACGATCCACTGCATCGAGATGAAGCCGGGTAAGGGTGCGCAGATCGCACGCTCCGCCGGTGCGTCGGTCCAGCTGGTCGCTCGCGAACAGGGTTATGCCACGCTGCGTCTTCGCTCCGGCGAAATGCGTCGCGTGCCGGTCGAATGCCGCGCCACCATCGGTGAAGTCGGTAACTCGGAACACAGCCTGCGCAAGCTCGGCAAAGCCGGCAAAAAGCGTTGGATGGGTATCCGTCCGACCGTCCGCGGTGTCGTTATGAACCCGGTCGACCATCCGCATGGCGGTGGTGAAGGTAAGACCTCCGGCGGCCGTCATCCGGTCAGCCCGTGGGGTACCCCGACCAAGGGTTACAAGACGCGCAATAACAAGCGCACCCAGCAGTTCATCGTGCGTCGTCGCAAGTAATTAGGAAACGATCATGTCGCGCTCTCTAAAAAAAGGTCCGTTCGTCGACCTGCACCTCTTCAAAAAGGTGGAAGCCGCCGTTTCCGCCAATAACAAGCGTCCGATCAAGACCTGGTCGCGTCGTTCGATGATTCTGCCGGAGATGGTCGGTCTGACCATCGCCATCCACAACGGCCGCCAGCACGTGCCTGTGTTGATCAACGAGAACATGGTCGGGCATAAGCTCGGCGAGTTCGCGGTGACCCGCACGTACAAGGGTCACGCCGGCGACAAGAAGGGCAAGTGATGAGCACTGAAGCCAAAGCGATCCTGCGCAGCGCCCGCATTTCGGCGCAGAAGGCACGCCTGGTGGCTGACCTGGTCCGCGGTCTCCCCGTGGGTCGAGCCAGCGACGTGCTTGCCTTCACCAACAAGAAAGCCGCACTCCTTGTTCGCAAGGTGCTGCTGTCCGCCGTTGCCAACGCCGAAAACAATCTCGGCGCCGACGTGGACGAACTTAAGGTGGCCCGCATCTTTGTCGACGAAGGTCCGGCGATGAAGCGTATGTATGCCCGCGCCAAAGGCCGCGGTTCGCGCATCCTGAAGCGCACCAGCCACATCACTGTGGTTGTTGGCAACTGACTGGGGTAAGACACGATGGGTCATAAAGTTCATCCCACCGGTATCCGCCTCGGCATTGCCAAGGACTGGAACTCGAAGTGGTACGCCAATAAGGGCGAATATGCGGTGTATCTCGCAGCCGACCTCAAGGTTCGCGAGATGCTTCGCAAGAAGCTCGCCGCCGCCGGTATCTCGAAGATTCAGATCGAGCGCCCGGCCAAGACCGCCCGCGTGACGATCCACACCGCCCGTCCGGGCGTTGTGATCGGCAAGAAGGGCGAGGACATCGAGAAGCTGCGCAAGGAAGTCACCGACATGATGGGCGTTCCGACGCACATCAACGTCAGCGAAGTCCGTAAGCCGGAGCTCGATGCCCAGCTTGTCGCCGAATCGATCGCTCAGCAGCTCGAGCGTCGCATTATGTTCCGTCGCGCTATGAAGCGGTCGGTCGGCAATGCCATGCGCCTCGGCGCCCTGGGCATCAAGATCAACGTTTCCGGTCGCTTGAACGGTGCTGAAATCGCCCGCTCCGAGTGGAGCCGTGAAGGTCGCGTTCCGCTGCATACCCTGCGCGCGGACATCGACTACGGCACCGCCGAAGCCAAGACCACCTACGGCATCATCGGTGTCAAGGTGTGGATCTATAAGGGCGAGATCTTCGACCTTGCGGCAGCATCGCAAGAATCGAAGGAAGAACAGCAGCCTCAGCAGCCGCGTCGCGAGGGTGGTGAAAACCGCCGCGAGCGGACTGCCAAGTAAGGAGCGTTGCCATGTTGCAACCTAAGCGTACCAAGTACCGCAAGATGCATAAGGGTCGTAATGACGGCCTGGCATACAATTCCAACCTCGTGAGCTTTGGCGAGTACGGCCTCAAGGCGACGACCCACGGTCAATTGACCGCTCGTCAGATCGAAGCCGCTCGTCGTTGCATCACGCGCTTTGTAAAGCGTGGCGGCAAGCTCTGGATCCGCGTGTTCCCGGACAAGCCGATCACCCGTAAGCCCATCGAAGTTCGAATGGGTGCAGGTAAGGGTAGCGTCGAGTTCTGGGTCGCTCCGATCCAGCCCGGTCGCATGCTTTATGAAATCGAGGGTGTCGACGAGACGACGGCACGCGAAGCGTTCCGTCTGGCGGCAGCCAAATTGTCCGTGCAGACTCAGTTCGTCTCCAGGGCGGTGATGTAATGGCCACGAAAGAAATCAAAGAGAAGTCGGCGGAAGAGCTGAAACAGCACCTGCTGGACCTTCGCAAGGAGCAGTTCAATCTGCGCATGCAGAAGGGCTCCGGTCAGCTTACGCAGCCGCACCAGCTACGCCGCGTTCGGCGTGACATCGCCCGCACGAAGTTTGTGCTCGGCGGCAAGAAGTAAGGACGGCGAACATGAGCGATAACACGAAGACGGCGCGCACCCTGACGGGCCGCGTCATCAGCAACAAGATGGACCACACGGTAACGGTTCTGGTCGAGCGTCAGGTGCAGCACGCACTGCTCGGCAAGATCCTTCGCCGCTCCACGAAGCTCCACGCACATGACGACACCGGTGCGAACGAGGGCGACCTGGTGCGTATCGCCGAGTGCCGTCCGCTGTCGAAGACCAAGCATCACCGCGTGGTCGAAATCATCACGCGCGCCAAAGTCTAAGAGGAGGTGCAGCCATGATTCAGATGCAAAGCACGCTCTCCGCAGCGGATAACAGCGGCGCCAAAGAATTGATGTGCATCAAAGTGCTGGGCGGCTCCAAGCGCCGTTATGCCAGCGTCGGCGATGTCATCAAGGTCACCGTGAAGGATGCTATTCCCCGCGGTAAGGTGAAGAAGGGTGAGGTGTACAACGCCGTGGTGGTTCGTACCGCCAAGGGTGTCCGCCGCGCCGATGGTTCGCTGATCCGTTTCGACGGTAACGCGGCCGTGCTCCTCAACAACAAGCTCGAGCCGATCGGTACCCGTATCTTCGGACCGGTCACCCGCGAGCTGCGTACCGAGAAGTTCATGAAGATCGTCTCGCTCGCGCCCGAAGTGCTCTGAGCGGAGACCAGACCATGAACCGTATCCGCAAGGGTGACCACGTCGTCGTGCTCACCGGCAAAAACAAGGGGCAGCGCGGTGACGTGCTGCGCGTGGATGGCGATCGCGTTGTCGTGCAGAACGTCAACCTGATCAAGCGTCACACGAAGCCGAATCCTCAGGCCAACCAGCCTGGCGGTATCGTCGAGCGTGAAGCGTCGATCCACATTTCCAATGTACAGCTCTTCAACTCCGCCACGAATAAGGGCGAGCGCGTTGGCACCAAGACGCTCGAGGACGGGCGCAAAGTGCGCGTGTTCGTCTCTGGCGAAGTGGTCGACGCGTAAGGAACCGAAGTCATGACCCGCCTTGAAACGTTTTACAAAGAGTCGGTAATGCAGAAGCTCATTGAGCGCTTCGGTTACCAGAATGTGATGCAGGTTCCCCGCATCACGAAAGTCACGCTGAACATGGGCGTGGGTGAAGCCGCAGGCAACAAGAAGATTCTTGAAAATGCCGTGGCCGACATGGCGAAGATCGCCGGTCAGAAGCCGATCACGACGAAGGCGCGCGTTTCCGTCGCCTCCTTCAAGATCCGCGACGGCTGGCCGATCGGTTGCAAGGTCACCCTGCGCCGTGCCCAGATGTGGGAATTCCTGGATCGCCTGATCAACATCTCGTTGCCGCGTACTCGCGACTTCCGTGGTGTCTCGGGTCGTGCTTTCGATGGCCGCGGTAACTACAACTTCGGTATCAAAGAGCAGATCATCTTCCCGGAAATCGACTTCGATCAGGTTGACGCGCTGCGCGGTATGGATATCTCCATCACCACGACCGCCAAGACCGACGAAGAAGCCAAAGCGCTGCTGGAAGCTTTCAGCTTCCCGTTCCGCAACTGATTACAGGTAGAACATGGCTAAGACCTCAATGATCGAGCGCGACATCAAGCGCACGAAGATCGTCAAGAAGTACGCCGCCAAGCGCGCCGAACTGAAGGCGATTGTTCTGAGCGCGACGGCGTCGTACGACGAGAAGATGGAAGCCCAGACCAAGCTGCAGAAGTTTCCGCGTGATGCCAGCCCGGTTCGTCAGCGTAATCGCTGCGCACTGACTGGTCGTCCGCGTGGCGTCTACAGCAAGTTCGGCCTGGGCCGTAATAAGCTTCGTGAAGCGACCATGCGCGGCGACGTGCCGGGTCTTCGCAAGGCTAGCTGGTAAAAAGTCGCCTTTGGCGACATAAGCTGTTATAGTCGTCGGTCTGCGCAAGGCAGGCCGACGTCTGTCGGCTATACAATTTGATACTCCGGTAATTCGGATATCGGTGCACTCTCAAGGGTTTTATCTATGAGCATGACTGATCCCATCGCCGATCTGTTTACGCGCATCCGCAATGCCCAGGCTTCGGGCAAGCAGGTTGTACGTATGCCGTCGTCGAAAATGAAGCTGGCCCTGGCCAAGCTTCTCCAGAACGAAGGCTTTGTCCTCGACGCCAAGACCGCTGAAGAAGCGGGTAAGCCGGTGCTCGAAATCAAGCTGAAATATTTCGAAGGCCGTCCGGCCATTGAGACGATTGCCCGTGTCAGCCGCTCCGGCCTCCGCGTTTACCGCGGCAAGGACGAGCTGCCGAAGGTCCTCGGTGGCCTGGGTATTTCGATCATCTCGACATCCGCTGGTCTGCTGACCGACGCACAGGCCCGCTCGCGCGGTCTGGGCGGCGAAGTCATCGGCCAGGTGGCATAAGGAGTCCGGTATGTCACGTGTTGCCAAGAAACAGATTTCCCTGCCCAAGGGCGTTGAAGTCTCGGTCGATGCCTCCGGCACGACCACCGTCAAGGGCCCGAAGGGCGCTCTGACGACGCACGCGCTGCCGGGCGTCAGCCTGCAGCAGGAAAACGGTATCGTGAACATCGTCGTCGCCGAAGGCGCTGACGACAAGTTCGGTGGTACCGCCCGCGCGCTGATCGCGAACATGGTCACCGGCGTGTCGCAGGGCTTCGAGCGCAAGCTTGAGCTCGTCGGCGTCGGCTACCGTGCCGCGCTCGCCGGCAAGACCCTGAACCTGTCGCTCGGGTATTCGCACCCGGTCGTGTTCGATGCGCCGGAAGGCATCACCATCGAAGTCCCGACGCAGACGGAAGTCCTTGTAAAGGGCGCCGACAAGCAGCTGGTGGGGCAGGTTGCCGCGAAGATCCGTGGGTACCGTAAGCCGGAGCCGTACAAGGGCAAGGGCGTGCGTTACAGCGGCGAGAAGATCCTGCTGAAGGAAGCCAAGAAGGCCTAATCGGCCTATCCGCTTCCTGGAGATGACACGATGAATAAGAACGAATCCCGCCTGCGTCGCGCCAAGTCCACCCGTGCCCACATCCGTGAGCTCGCCGTGGCCCGCTTGAGCGTGCATCGCACCGGTCAACACCTTTACGCGCAGGTCTTCGCGCCGAACGGTACCGTCCTCGCTGCTGCTTCCACGCTGCAGAAGTCGGTTGCCGAAGGTCTGAAGAGCAAGAAGAACCTCGAAGCAGCGACGGCCGTTGGCAAGATCGTTGCCGAACGCGCCATCGCAGCGGGCGTCCAGTCCGTCGCTTTCGATCGTTCGGGTTTCCGTTACCACGGTCGTATCAAGGCTCTTGCCGACGCGGCTCGTGAGGCTGGTCTCAAGTTCTAAGAGACCTGGCCGTGACGCCGGCTTCTGGCCGGCGTCACCCGATGTACCTACAACTCCAAGCGGCTTAAGCCGTAATGAAGTCCCGGATACCCGGGCGTAACAGGAAAAGAGATGTCCTCGACAGATCGCGAAAATTCGGACGGCATGCTTGAAAAGCTGATCGCCGTCAACCGCGTGGCCAAGACCGTCAAGGGTGGCCGCCAGATGAGCTTCACCGCGCTGACGGTAGTTGGCGACGGCGAAGGTCGTGTTGGTTTCGGTTATGGCAAGGCGCGTGAAGTGCCGGTCGCCATTTCCAAGGCCATGGAACGCGCCCGTCGCAACATGGTGTCCATCGAACTCAACAACGGCACGCTCTGGTACGCCATTAAGGCTAACCACGGCGCAGCCCGCGTTTACATGCAGCCCGCTTCCGAGGGTACCGGCGTCATCGCCGGCGGCGCGATGCGCGCTGTCCTCGAAGTGGTAGGTGTGAAGAACGTCCTTGCCAAGGCCGTCGGTTCGCGCAACCCGATCAATCTGGTTCGCGCAACGATCAAGGGCCTGCAGGCCGTAGCTTCGCCGAAGCGTATCGCCGCCAAGCGTGGCAAGACGATCGAAGAGGTTCTGGGCAATGGCTAAGAAGAACGAAATCGCTGCTAACGCAACCGTCAAGGTCCGCCTGGTCAAGGGGCTGCGCGGTGTGCAGGGTCGTCATCGTCTGAGCGTCAAGGCTCTCGGTCTGAGAAAGATCAACGATGTGCGCGAACTGAAAGATAGCCCCCAGGTCCGTGGTCTCATCAACACGGTTTATTACCTGGTTCGGGTCGAGGAGTAAGCATCATGCGCCTTAATACACTCAAGCCCGGCAAGGGTTCCCGCAAGACCAAGCTGCGCGTCGGTCGCGGTATTGGCTCCGGCCTCGGCAAGACTGCCGGCCGCGGTCACAAGGGTCAGCACGCTCGCGCCGGTAACACGCATCGCGTCGGTTTCGAAGGCGGTCAGATGCCGCTGCAGCGTCGTCTTCCGAAGGTGGGCTTCCGCTCGCTGAAGAAGGCCGACACGCAGCAGGTCATGCTGTATCAGCTGGCTTCGATCAAGGCCGACACCATCGACCTGATCGCTCTTCACGCCGCCGGTCTGGTGACCAGCCGCGCGAAGAAGGTCAAGATCGTCCTTAAGGGCGAAATCACCCGGGCCGTAAAGCTCTCGGGCGTTCTCGCCACCGCCGGCGCCAAGGCAGCTATTGAAGCTGCCGGCGGCAGCGTGGAGTAATCAGGTGGCAGCAGCGCAGGGCAATACGCTCGGCTCGCTGGGCAAACTGACGGAACTCCGCCAGCGCATCTTTTTCCTCATTAGTGCGCTGATTGTCTTCCGGCTCGGTTCGTTCATCCCCGTGCCGGGTGTGAATCCCGAGGCTATGACCAGCCTCATCGAGCAGGGTGGCGGTCTCCTGAACATGGTCAACATGTTCTCGGGCGGTTCGCTGTCGCGCTTCTCGGTATTCGCGCTTGGCGTGGTTCCGTACATCTCCGCGTCCATCGTCGTTCAGATGATGGGCTCGGTGATTCCCAGTCTTCAGCAGCTTCGCAAGGAAGGCGAATCCGGTCGTCGAAAGATGACCATGTATACGCGCTTCGGTACCGTCGGGCTGGCGGCCTTCCAGGCCTTCGGCATCGCGGTCGCCCTGCAGAAGCAGGTCGCCGTGGGTGGTGCTCCGGTCGTCTACATGCCGGGTGCCGGCTTCGTCATGGCGTCTGTCGTCGGCCTCACCGCCGGCACGATGTTCCTGATGTGGCTTGGCGAGCAGATCACGGAGCGGGGTATCGGCAACGGTATTTCGATGCTGATCTTCGCTGGTATCGTCGCTGGTCTGCCGGGTGCGATCGCGCACACGTTGACCATGGCGAACAACGGCGAGCTGTCCGTGCTGAAGTTGCTCATGGTCACGGCGCTGATTCTGGCGGTCACGGCCTTCGTGGTGTTCATGGAGCGCGCCCAGCGGCGCATTACCGTGAACTATGCGCGGAAGCAGGGCGGGCAGCGTCAGTACATGAACCAGACGTCGCATCTGCCGCTCAAGATCAACATGGCGGGTGTGATTCCGCCGATCTTTGCGACCAGCTTGCTGCTTTTCCCGGCAACGGCCGCAACGTGGTTCGGCAGTGCTCATCAGTCCCGCTGGTTGCAGTGGCTGACGACGGCGCTGAGCCCGGGTGAACCGGTGCACGATCTGGTCTTTGCGGTGCTGGTGATCGCTTTCGCCTTCTTCTATACGGCGATCGTGTTCAACGCGCAGGAAACGGCCGACAACCTCAAACGTTCGGGCGCGCTGATTCCGGGCATCCGTCCGGGTCGTGCCACGGCCGACTACATCGATGGCGTCATGACCCGGCTTACCGGTGTTGGCGCGCTCTACATCGTATTGGTCTGTCTGGTACCGACGTTCATGCAGAACGCTTGGCACGTACCGTTCTATTTCGGCGGCACTTCGCTGCTGATCGTGGTGGTGGTGGTGATGGACTTTACGGCTCAGGTCCAGGCCCATCTTGTCAGCCACCAGTACGAGAGTCTGCTCAAGAAGTCCAATCTGCGTCGGGGTTGACCCCGGTGCAGGTCCCAGGTAGGGAAGGTCGCGGCGCCCAGCGCCGCAGGGCTTTCCGTTTAGGTTAATTCAGGTTAGAATTGCGCGTTTACCGCGCACGAAACGCATCGGAGACAGTACATCATGGCGCGCATCGCGGGTGTCAATTTGCCGGTCCAGAAGCATGTCTGGGTTGGTTTGCAGAGCATTTTCGGTATCGGCCGTTCGCGGGCGAAGAAGGTTTGCGTGGATGCGGGCGTGGTTCCGACCACCCCCATCAAATCGCTGAGCGAGGGCGAGGTGGAGAAAATCCGCGCCGAAATCGCTAAGTACACCGTCGAGGGCGACCTCCGCCGCGAAGTCGGCATGGCCGTCAAGCGTCTGATGGATCTCGGCTGCTACCGTGGCTTGCGCCACCGTCGCGGTCTGCCGGTGCGCGGTCAGCGCACGCGTACCAACGCCCGTACCCGTAAGGGTCCGCGTCGTCCGATCAAGAAGTAACGGATACCGATTATGGCTAAGCCGGTTAAAACCAAGAAGAAGATCAAGCGCGTCGTCACGGATGCCGTGGCCCACGTGCAGGCTTCTTTCAATAACACGATCGTTACGATCACCGACCGCCAGGGCAATGCCCTGTCGTGGGCGACGGCTGGCGGCGCGGGTTTCCGCGGTTCGCGTAAGTCGACGCCGTTCGCTGCCCAGGTTGCCGCCGAAAAGGCTGGCCGCGCTGCAGGCGACTACGGTGTGAAGACGGTTGAAGTTCGCATCAAGGGCCCTGGCCCGGGCCGTGAGTCGGCCGTGCGTTCCCTGAATGCGTTGGGCTACAAAGTGCTCAACATCATTGACGTCACGCCGATTCCGCATAACGGCTGCCGTCCCCCCAAGAAGCGTCGAGTCTAAGGAGCATAACCATGGCCCGTTATCGTGGAGCTACCTGCAAACTGGCGCGTCGTGAGGGTGCCGACCTCGGTCTGAAGAGCCCGGCCCGCGCGCTGGATTCCAAGTGCAAGCTTGAAAACAAGCCCGGTCAGCATGGCGCCAACAAGCGCGCCCGTCTGTCCGACTACGCGGTTCAGCTGCGTGAGAAGCAGAAGGTCAAGCGCATCTACGGCGTGCTGGAACGTCAGTTCAGCAACTACTACGTCAAGGCATCGACCCAGAAGGGCAATACGGGTGAGAACCTGCTGCGCCTGCTGGAAAGCCGCCTCGACAATGTCGTCTATCGCATGGGTTTTGCGGTCACCCGCGCCCAGGCCCGTCAGCTCGTGGCTCATAAGGCCGTGACGGTGAACGGCAAGAAGGTCAACGTTCCTTCGTACAACGTCCGTCCGGGCGACGAAGTTTCGCTGACCGAAAAGGCCCGCGCCCAGTTGCGCGTGCAAGAAGCCGCTACCGTCTACGACACGATGGACCTTCGTCCGTCGTGGGTCGAAGTCGACAGCAAGAAGTTCGCTGGTACGTTCAAGGCAGTGCCGGATCGCGGCGACCTGCCGGCCGACATCAACGAAGCCCTGATCGTCGAGCTTTACTCGAAGTAATCCATCGGAGCCTTGCATGGCAGTTTCGTCAACTAGCGTGCTGCGGCCTCGCGGCCTCAGCGTCGAGCAGCTTGGATCCAACCGCGCGAAGGTGGTGGTCGAGCCGCTTGAGCGTGGTTTCGGCCACACCCTGGGCAACGCGCTGCGTCGCGTGCTGCTCTCGTCGATTCCCGGCAGCGCCATCGTCGAAGTAGAAATCGACGGTGTCCTGCACGAATACACCACTCTCGAAGGTTTGCAGGAGGACGTGATCGAAGTCCTGCTCAACCTGAAGGACGTGGCCATTCGCCAGCACAGTGGTGACGAAGTCACCCTGACGCTGTCGAAGAAAGGTAAGGGCGTGGTCACCGCGGGCGATATCGCGGTCGATCATTCCGTCGAGATCGTGAATCCCGACCATGTGATTTGCCACCTCACCAAGGATGTGGCTCTGAACATGCGCCTCAAGGTGCGTCGCGGTGTCGGCTACCAGCCGGCCAGCGCGCGCCAGCATCCGGACGACGAGACGCGCCCCATCGGCCGTCTGCAGCTGGATGCCTCTTTCGCGCCGGTGTTGCGCGTGGCTTACGAAGTGGACGCGGCTCGTGTCGAGCAGCGCACCAACCTCGACAAGCTCGTGCTCGACATCGAAACGAATGGCACCATCGGCGCTGAGGACGCAGTCCGTAAGGCTGCCGAGATCATCAACGATCAGCTGTCGGTCTTCGGCGATTTCTCGCGCCGTGAGAGCGATTCGACCAAGGCTGAGAAGGGTGGGTTCGATCCGCTTCTGCTCCGTCCGATCGACGATCTCGAGCTGACGGTGCGTTCGGCGAACTGCCTGAAGGCGGAAAGCATTTACTACATCGGCGATCTGGTTCAGAAGACCGAAGTCGAGCTGCTGAAAACGCCTAACCTTGGCAAGAAGTCGCTGACCGAAATCAAGGATGTGCTGGGCGGGCGTGGTCTCGCACTTGGCATGAAACTCGAAAACTGGCCGCCGCCGGGCCTTTCGCACGGCATGCAGCTGGGTTGAGCCCCGCTCGGCCCTTTATAGAACTGGAATAAGACCATGCGCCACCAAAAATCCGGACGCAAACTCAACCGCACCAGCAGCCACCGCGAAGCTATGTTCCGTAACATGGCCTCGTCGCTGCTGAAGCACGAGCTGATCCGCACGACCCTGCCGAAGGCCAAGGAGCTGCGGCGCGTCGCCGAGCCGCTTATCACGCTCGCCAAGACCGATGGCGTTGCCAACCGTCGTCTCGCTTTCGCGCGTCTGCGCGACAAGCAGGCCGTCGGCAAGCTCTTCGTCGAAATCGGGCCGCGTTACCGCGAGCGTCCCGGCGGCTACCTGCGCATCCTCAAGTGCGGCTTCCGTCCGGGCGACAACGCGCCGATGGCGTATGTCGAGCTGGTGGATCGCCCGGCTAACGCCGAGGCAGTCGAAGCAGAATAAGCACGCAATCCATCGCGTGTTTTCGAGAAGCCCTGGCCGGGAAACCGGCCGGGGCTTTCTCGTTTTATCCGTCCGCCATCTTTGTTTGCAACTTACCAAGCGTTTTTTGGAAAACTACGACACATCATTGCGCATCAACAAGCTGACACGCGCAACACAAAGAGTTAACGTGGTCGTTCCGCAATGCAGCAGCGTCTTATGAACCCGTTCTCCTGGTCGTTCCGTACGCGTTACCTCGCCGGCTTCGTCGTTTGCGCGGGCCTCATGGCGTTCGCGCTCTATGCGCAGTACGTGATGCTGCTCGACCCATGTCCCTTGTGTATCTTCCAGCGCATCGCGGTCTGTTTCATGGGCCTCGTTTTCCTCATTGGCGCTTTGCATGCGCCACGGCGCCCGGCGGGGCGTACGGTCTATACCGTGCTCGCCATCCTCGGAGCGATCGGCGGAATCGTGGTTGCCGGGCGCCACCTCTGGCTGCAGACCTTGCCACCCGACCAGGTGCCCGCGTGCGGTCCGGGTCTCGGTTATCTGTTCGATTCGTTTCCGTTTATGAAGATGCTCAAACTCGCATTCACCGGCTCCGGCGAATGCGCGAAGATTGAACCGATCCTTGGCCTGCCCATGCCTGCATGGACGGTGATCTGGTTCGTTGTACTCGGTGTCTGGGCGGTCATTGCCGCTCGTCGCACCGTTCGTTGATCGACCGCGCCACAAGGGCGCTTCCTGAAGGTATGACTGTCATGCAACACACACTCAAAGCGGTAGATCACGAAGCCTCCGAATGGACGCCGGGATCTTGGCAGGGCAGGACCGCTTTGCAGCAGCCGACGTATGAAGATACGGCCGAACTGCGCGAATCGCTTTATCGCCTGGGTGAACTGCCGCCTCTGGTGACCTCGTGGGAAGTCCTCGCGCTTAAAGAGCGGCTTGCCGAGGCGCAGAACGGCGAACGCTTCCTGCTTCAGGGCGGCGATTGCGCGGAGAGCTTCGCGGACTGCACGAGCCCGATCATCTCCAATCGTCTCAAGGTGCTGCTGCAGATGAGCCTCGTGCTCGTGCACGGCATGAAGAAGCCTGTGCTTCGCGTCGGTCGTTTCGCCGGCCAGTACGCCAAGCCGCGTTCCGCCGACACCGAGACGCGCGACGATGTCACCTTGCCAGCCTTCCGCGGCGATCTGGTCAACAGCCCCGAGTTCACGCCCGCAGCGCGTCGTGCCGATCCGCAGCGTCTGATCAAGGCACATGCGCGTTCCGCGATGACCATGAACTTCGTGCGCGCGCTGATCGATGGCGGTTTCGCCGATCTGCATCACCCGGAATACTGGGATCTCGCGTGGGTCGAACATTCGCCGCTCGCCGCGGAATATCGCCGGATGGTCGGCAGCATCGGCGACTCGCTGCGTTTCATGGAGACGCTCGCGGGCCAGTCGATATCGAGCTACTCGCGCGTCGATTTCTACACGTCGCACGAAGCGTTGCTGCTTCACTACGAAGAAGCGCTCACGCGTCGCGTGCCGCGTCAGGATGGCTGGTTCAACCTGTCGACCCACTTCCCTTGGATCGGCATGCGTACGGCTGCACTCGACGGTGCGCACACGGAATACTTCCGCGGCATTCGCAATCCGATCGCAGTGAAGGTCGGACCTACGGTCAAGCCGGACGATCTTCTGCGCCTGATCGACGTACTGAATCCGAACGAAGAGCCAGGTCGTCTCACGCTGATCCATCGCATGGGTAATGCGCAGATCGGCACGGCCCTGCAGCCGTTGCTCGAGGCGGTGAAGCGCGAAGGGCGCCGCGTGCTTTGGGTGGCCGATCCGATGCACGGCAATACGGAAAGCACGTCGAATGGCTTCAAGACGCGCCGCTTCGAGAACATTGCCGGCGAGCTGGACAAGGCGTTCGACATCCATGCGGCAACGGGTACGCGCCTTGGCGGCGTGCATCTCGAACTGACGGGCGAAGACGTGACGGAATGCCTTGGCGGCGCGCGCGACCTGGTGGAGCAGGATCTCCAGCGCGCGTACAAGTCGATGGTCGATCCGCGTCTGAATTACGAACAGTCGCTGGAGCTGGCGATGTTGATCGTGCGCAAGTCGGGCGGGATGGCGTAAGCAGCTGCTGTTGTAGGAGCCCGCTTGCGGGCGAAAGCCAACGGGGCGAGGACGACGGATGCTCACATCCGCGAGCCCGATCTATGCGCTGCGGATGTCACACGTGGCATCGCCGCTTCGTTGGCTTTCGCCCGCAAGCGGGCTCCTACAACAGCGTGTCCCGGCTATGTGGGGAATCAACCGTGCCGCGACAGCGCCCATGCCACATGCTCGCGCACGATTGCCGACGGATCGTCGGCGCGTGCGCGCAGCGCGTCGACCACCACATCCGACGTCGGCGCGTTGCCCAGTCCCACGGCGATATTTCGCAACCATCCTTCATATCCCGTGCGCCGGATGGCCATGCCTTCGGTGCGCTTCAGGAATTCGTCCTCGCTCCAGGCGAACAGATCCACGAGCTTCGGTCCGTCGAGGCTATGCCTCGGAGCGAAATCCGGTTCGACGGCCTCCTGCGCGAACTTGTTCCATGGGCAGATCAGCTGGCAGTCGTCGCAGCCGAAGATACGGTTGCCCATCGGCGCGCGGAATTCCTCCGGAATGCTGCCGCGCAATTCGATCGTCAGATAGGAAATGCAGCGCCGGGCATCGAGGCGATAAGGCGCCACGATGGCCTGCGTCGGGCAGATGTCGATACAGCGGCGACAACTTCCGCAATGCGCGGAGGCAGGCTCGTCGGCGGGCAGGGGAAGGTCGGTATATAGCTCGCCAAGAAAGAAATACGAACCCGCGCGTTTGTTGATCAGGACCGTGTGTTTGCCGATCCAGCCCAGTCCGGCGTTGCGCGCCAGCGCCTTTTCCAGCACGGGTGCGGAATCGACATAGGCGCGGTAGCCGAAATCGCCGATCGCCTGTCCGATGCGTTCGGCCAGTTTTTGCAACCGGTTGCGCATGAGTTTGTGATAGTCGCGACCGAGTGCGTAGCGCGCGACATAGGCCGCTTCGCCGTCGCCGATAACGTCCCACGCGTCGCGCGTGCCTGGCGGCACATAGTCCATGCGTACCGACACCACCCGCAGCGTGCCCGGCTCGAGTTCGGCGGGCCGGCTTCTTCGCGTGCCATGCCGCGCCATGTAATCCATCTCGCCGTGATGTCCGTCGGCGAGCCAGCGCTCGAGATAGGCCTCGTCGTGGCCGAGTGCCGTGCCGGAGATTCCCACGTCCGCGAAGCCGAGCTCGCGCGCCCAGCGCTTGATGTCCAGCGCGAGTGCGGCGTAATCGATCATGGTGGGGTCAGGGGCGGACATGCGTCTATTCTACCGGCGGCTCCTATAATCGACCGATGAGCTCAAACACTGTCGATACCGCCCTTTTTACCGCCGGACAGGCGCGCGAACTGGACCGGCGTGCCAGCCAGGACCTGGGTATCCCGGGTTTCGAACTGATGAGACGCGCCGCCCATGCCGCTTTCGACACCCTGGGACGCCGCTGGCCACAGGCCAGCCGCGTCGTGGTGTTGTGCGGTTCGGGCAATAACGGTGGGGACGGCTATCTTGTCGCCGAACTCGCCCTGCAGGCGGGCATGGTGGCCGAGGTCGTCGCCCTGGACGCACCGGGCGGCGGCGACGCCCTGACGGCGCGGCAGAACTACGAATCGCACGGGGGCATCGTGCATAACGCGTGCGCGGACATGGAACTGCCCGATGCGGACGTCTATGTCGATGCGCTCTACGGCACGGGCCTGAATCGGGCGCCGGCCGGCATCGCGGCCTCGCTTATCGAGCGTCTGAACGCTTGCGGCAAACCGATTCTCGCACTCGACATTCCCTCGGGCCTCTCGGCCGATTCCGGCACCAACCCGGGGGCCGCTGTACAGGCGACGGTCACCGTCACCTTCATTGTGCGCAAGCGCGGTCTGTCCACGGGGCGCTGCGGGCTGGCGGGCGATATCGAGCTAGCCCGGCTGGGTCTGCCGGACGAACTCGTGGGTACGATCGAGCCGGACGCCCATCTCCTTTCCCCGCAAGCCCTGCCGGCCCGGCCGCGCGACTCCCACAAGGGCGACAACGGCCATGTGCTGGCGATCGGCGGAGACCATGGCACGGGCGGTGCCATCCGCATGGCGAGCGAGGCCGCTTTGCGCACGGGGGCCGGGCTGGTCAGTGTCGCCACCCGGGACGAAAACGTATTTGCGATCAACACCGGCCGGCCGGAACTGATGGCGCGTGGCGTCAATGGGCCGCAGGCGCTCGAGCCGTTGCTCGACAAGGCCACGGTGCTCGCCCTGGGTCCGGGCCTGGGGCAGGGCGCGTGGGGACATGCGCTGTGGACGACGGCTCTCGATGCCGGCCGCCCGTTGGTACTGGATGCCGACGGTCTGAATATGCTGGCGAAGGAAAAGCGCGACCTGCCCGTCGAATCGGTTATCACGCCGCATCCCGGCGAGGCCGGACGCCTGCTTGGCGTATCGACCGCCGACATTCAGCGCGACCGCTACGCTGCCGCCCGCGAACTCGCGCGGCGTTATGGCGCCGTCGCCGTTCTGAAAGGCAATGGCAGTTTGATCGCATCTCCCGACGGGCGCGTCGCTGTCTGCCCCTGGGGTAATCCGGGCATGGCCGGCGGTGGCATGGGCGACACGCTCACCGGTATCGTGGCTGCCCTGATGGCGCAGGGATTGAGTGCATGGGACGCGGCATGCCTCGGCGTGGGACTTCACGCCCGGGCAGCCGATGTTGCCGCTCGCGACGGCGAACGCGGCCTGCTGGCTACCGATTTGCTCGATCCGCTGCGTCGTCTCGTCAACGGACTGAAAGCATGAGCGAGTTCAGCATAATCCTGGCCGACGAAGAAGCCACGATGGCGCTCGGCAAACATTTCGCCTCGCTCGTGCCCGGCGGACTCGTCATGTATCTCCATGGCGACCTGGGCGCTGGCAAGACGACATTCGCACGCGCCTTTCTCGGTGCGATCGGCGTGGGCGAACGCATCAAGAGTCCGACCTACAGCCTCGTCGAAGGCTACGAAGTCGATGGCCGTTTAGCCTTCCATCTGGATCTGTATCGTATCGCCGATCCCGGCGAACTCGAATGGCTTGGGCTGGATTCGCTCGCCGAGCCGGGTGCCATCGTCCTTGTCGAGTGGCCCGAGCGAGGCACTGGCGCGTTGCCCGCCGCGGACATCGTGCTCGATTTGCGCCGCGACGGCACGGGCCGTGTCGCTACCTGGCATGCCTTCGGCGATCGCGGAAGGCGTGCGATCGAAGCACTAGTGACCACCCAGCGCGGGGACTAACGGCGTCGGATACGACACGGTCGGCCGCATCGGTTCCACGGAGCGTCCGAAGTTGGTCCCCATGCGCTGCCGCAGCGCGCTGTCGTTATACAAACCCATCCGATGGGACATGGCCGATTGTGCTTCGCTGGCGAGAGGGGCGGTCGATGTGCCCGTGCGCGTGGGCGCGGCCATCAGGCGGCTGAGACAGTCGTACGACGGCACCCGCCTGCCCTGAATCTCGACATCGGTACACGACGTCGCCGCGTTATCGCCGGTCGGGCGATCCTGCGCACGCGCCATCGGCCCGGTAACGAGCAGGACAAAGACAAGCAGGGCAGGGATCGCTGAAGGACGCATGGCAAACACCGCGGGACCGGCCGGCAGCCGTTGGCGCGCATCCTACTCCGTGACGGTCCGGAACGTGGAATGTCACGAAACGGAAAGAAATACGGTCACAAAAGTGCTGCGGATGTGTCATGTGGCGAGCCTACTTTAGGGATCTGCATCGATCACGATCCCAGGGGATCAGGCGGACGGGAATGGCCGTGGCACGAAGCGCGGTCGCGTGGATCGGGGCCATCGCATTCGCCAGCTCCCTGTGTATGGGAGCCGAGATACAGCACCTTCCCGAAGAAAACACGGCAGGCCACAGACACGATGAGCAGGTCGTTTTCGATATCGCACCGCAGCCTCTGGTGATGGCCTTGCGCGCCTACAGCGAAACCACGGGTATCGCCGTCCTCGTCGACGATGCGCAGACCGTAGGGCGTAACAGTCCTGGCGTCACCGGACGTTTCGACGTTACCGCCGCGTTGCGCAGGTTGCTGGAAGGGACCGGTCTTACGCCGAGCTATGCGTCGAACGATGCCTTCACGCTCGTCCCCGATCCGAAATCGTCCGGCCCGGCCAGCGCCGAAACCGCGCAAGTCGCAACAGGAACCGTCGATATCGGCGCAGCTTATGCCGCACGGTTGCAGGCAAGCATCGAAGCCGCGCTCTGTCGTACCGAACGTACCCGCCCCGGACGCTTCCGTCTTGCGCTGCAACTCTGGATCGACGCCAGCGGCCGGGTACGCCGGACCGAACTCCTGAACTCCGCGGGCAGCGACGATCTGGACGGACGCATCGTCGCGATCATGAATGGCCTCGACGTGGGCGTGCCGCCAGCCGAACTTCCCGAACCGCTGACTATCCTGCTGCTGCCACGCGCACCCGACGCTCCCTACGACTGCCGGCGCGCGACCCAGGGTACCAACCATGGGGCGGACGCCTGATGGAATCGACCATGCTCGGCCTGTTCGTCGACCACTATCAGGACTTCGCACGCCGCCTGCGCATGCGTCTGCGCTCCGACGACATGGTCGACGATGTCATGCAGGAGACATTCCTGCGTGTAGAAGGCATGCGCGCCGTCGAGGGCGGATCGACCAATCCCACGGGCTATCTCTTCCGTATGGCACTCAACGTCGCCGCGGACCAACGCAGGGCGGACAGCCGCTTCCTGACCGGTCAGGAAGTGGACGAGCTGCTGCATATGGCCGACGACGCGCTCGATCCCGCGCATGTATTCCAGGCACGGCGCGATATCGCCGCGCTGCAGGAGGCTCTCGCCGAACTGACCGCGCGCCAGCGGGACATCCTGATCGCGGCACGTGTCGAAGAGCAGCCGCATACCGACATCGCCGCGCGTTTCGGCATTTCCGTGCGCATGGTCGGCAAGGACCTCAGGAAGGCGCTGGAGCATTGCGGCGACCGGCTGGACCGCCGCGTCGTGCAGAGGTTCGGTCCCGGCGCGGGAAAAACGTCATAAGAACATGGACGGCGAACACGACGACGAGCAGCAGGCGGCTTTACGGCGCGACGCGCAGGCGTGGCTGCTACTGCTGACATCGGGCCAGGCCACGGCGGACGACGCCGAAGCGTTCCGTCGCTGGTGCGCATCCAGCGACGCGCACGCCCGTGCGTTCGCCGAAGCGCATGTGATGTGGGAGCGACTGGAGCCGGCGGCACGCGCCGCCGCCAGTCACGCTTCCCGCCGGCGACGGCCCATGCCACGGATAAGCCGCAGGGCCTTCCTCGGCAGTGCCGTCGCAGCATCCGCTGGCGCCTTCATGCTGCTGCGTTCGCCGTGGAGTCCCTTGCCCGGCTGGTCGGGAGCCACTCCCGACTTTCAGACGGGCGTCGGCGAACAGCATCGCGTGGAGCTCCACGGCGCCGCCATCGAAATGAACACGCAGACCGCGTTCAATGTATTGCCCGGCGGTTCCGGCATCGCCCTGATCGCGGGCGAAGCGCTGGTGACGACGCTACCCGCGCGTGCAACCCGCTTCGTGATCGCCGCCGGCGAAGGGAAGGTCATCGCTGGCGCGGCCAGCGCCTGCAATGTTCGCTGCCTGGACGCCGGCATACAGGTCACCTGCCTCGAAGGCGATACGGAACTGGCCTGCGCGGGAGGCCTCGCGGTCGTCAAGCCGTCGCAGCAGGTCGACTACGACGAGCGTGGCGTCGGGACGGCGTTGGCCGTCAATACGGATGTCGCGATGTCCTGGCGGCATCGCGTGCTCATCTTCGACAGCCAGCCGCTGTCCGAGGTCGTCGCCGACATCAATCGTTATCGTCGGGGACGAATCATCGTCACGAACTCCGATCTCGCCATGCGCAAGGTGCATGCGCGCTTCTCGCTCGACCAGCTCGGCGACGTCGCCGAGCTGATCCGTGACGCGTATGGCGCTCACGTGACCGAATTGCCCGGTGGCGTGGTCCTGCTCAGCTGATTGCCGTCCTGGCGATGCGCCGTCGGTGAATTTTTTGTGACACCGGTTCAGTCGCGACCAGCGCGGGAAGTCTAACCCTGCGAAAGACACCGATCGATGGTTCGGAAGTCCACGAGTTACGACCAACAGGGGCGCAGGGCGCGTGAGCGGAGCCAGTGTGGCGGTTATGCGAATGATGGAAAAAGCGAAGAACGTGCGCGGCAGCGGATGCGCACGGCTATTCGTCGGGCTTGCGCTCGGCGCGACGGCCATGGCGCAGGCGCAGGATGCGCAGCCAAACGCCGCGGCTAACGTTCCCGAAACCTTCGACGTGAACGAGTACGTCGTCGACGGCAATACCGCCCTGCAGTCGCTGGACATCGAAACGGCTGTCTATCCGTATCTCGGTCCCGGCAAGTCGCTCAACGACGTGAATGCGGCCCGCGATGCCTTGCAGAAGATTTACCAGAGTCGCGGCTATCAATCCGTGGTCGTCGAACTGCCGCCCCAGCAGGTCAAGGGGGGCGTTATCCGGCTGCAGGTCATGGAGAACACCATCGGCCGGGTGCGCGTGGAAGGCGCGAAATACCATTCGCCCAAGGAAATTCGCGATGCCGTGCCCGCGTTGGCCGAAGGCCAGCTGCCAGACTTCAACGCCGCGCAGGACCAGCTCACCCAGGTCAACCGCCAGCCCGGCCGGCAGGTCGTGCCGATGCTCACGCCCGGATCGCAGCCGCAGACCATGGACGTCACGCTGAAGGTCGAAGACGCTTCGCCATGGCATGGCAGTATCGAGGTCAACAACGACCATAGCGTCGATACGCCCGAACTGCGCACCGTCGGCAGTATCCGCAATGACAATCTGTGGCAGCTCGGCCATACGGCGTCGTTCACTTATATCGTCGCACCGCAGGACCGGAACGCCGCGGAAGTCTACGCAGGGTCCTATCTGGTGCCACTCGATGCGGACTGGAGCCTGCTCTTCTCCGGTTACAAGTCCAACAGCAACGCGAATACCGTTGGCGGCACCACGGTGCTGGGCAAGGGCAACGCGTTCGGCTTCCAGCTGATCCGCACGTTGCCGACGCATGGTACCTATGCGCAGTCGCTGAACATCGGCGTCACGCGCAAACACTTCGACCAGAACATCAACCAGGGCACGGCGGCGTCGAAGTCGCCGATCACGTATATCCCCTTCACCGTGTCGTACAACGGGCAGGCTACACGCGACAAGTCGACGACCAATGTGTCCATTGGCGCGACCGCCGGTATGCGCGCAGGCGGCAGCGATGCCGCCGAGTTCGACAACCAGCGCTATCGCGCGAAGGCGAATTTCTTCTATGTGCGGGCCGATCTGACGCACGTACTTCGTTTCGACAACGGCTACAGCCTTTCGCTTCGCGGCAGCGCGCAGGGGGCGACATCGTCGCTGGTTTCGAGCGAACAGTTCGCCGCTGGCGGCGCGAGCACCGTGCGCGGTTATCTCGAAGCCGAAGACACCGCGGACCATGGCGTTATCGGTTCGGCCGAGTTCCGTTCGCCGTCGATCGCTCCGTCGGTGGGCAAGTGGGCCAACGACTGGCGATTCCACGCCTTCGTCGACGGCGCGCATCTGGTGCTGTCGAACGCGCTCGCGCAGCCGGTCGACGCCGCGGACCCGTCGCGCGGCGACATACGCAAAACCAGCTTCGACCTTCTCAGCGCGGGTCTTGGCACGCGCTTCCAGTTTTTCGATTTCGTCACCGGCACGCTCGAGTTCGCCTATCCCCTTAAGGATGGGCAAGCCACGCGCGCGCACGACACACGCGTTCATTTCAGTCTAAGGGCCGATCTCTGACGTAAACGTCGGAGCCCAACGTTTAGGGGAAGTTATGCGATTCTTGATCTTGGCCTGTCTGCTTCTTTTCACCGGTACCGCGCAGGTAGCGCATGCCGAAGCGTCCTGGTGGAACCAGGACTTCGCCTTCCGCAAGGCGATCACCGTCGATGGCAGCGCGAAGGGTGGCAATCTGTCCGCTTCGGTGGGGCGTACGCCGTTACTGATCCGGCTTCATTCGGGCAACTTCCAGTTCGACGGCGTTTCCGAAACAGGCGCGGACATCCGCTTCATCGCCGCTGACGACAAGACGCCGCTCAATTACCAGATCGAAAGCTTCGACCCCGTACTGGGCGTCGCGCTGATCTGGGTCGACGTTCCGGACGTCGGTTCGTCGCAGCAGTCCATCTGGATGTACTACGGCGATAAGAAAGCGACAGACGGCGGGAAGGGCGCGGCGGTATTCGATGCCGACTACAGCATCGTCTATCACTTCGACGAAGCGCCGGGTACGCCGCCTCACGATGCCACGGCCTACGGCAACAACGTGCAGGCCGGATCGGTCGCGACGATCGACGGCATCATCGGCAAGGCGGCACGGCTCGACGGATCGACGCCGATGGTGTTGCCGGGCAGCGTATCGCTCAATACCACGGAAGGCGGTGCCTTCACCTTCAGCGCATGGCTGAAAGTGGACGCGCTCGCGGACGGACGTTCGGCGATCTATGCGCGCCGGCAGAACGGCAAGTCGCTCGTGATCGCGCTGGAAAAGGGGGTTCCCGTCGTGGAAGTCTCGGGCACGACAACCGTACGCAGCAACGCTGGCGACGCCATCAAGCCGGGCCAGTGGACGCATCTGGCCGTTACCGCCGCCGATGGCAAGTTCGTTGTCTATGTGGATGGCCGCCAATACGCGACGATGGACGCGGCACTTCCGGCATTCACGTCGTCGGCGGTACTCGGTGGCGACGTCGCGCCGGAGGCGGGCGCTACCGCACCGGTGGACGCAGCGAGCGCTTTCGTCGGTCAGATGGACGAAGTGCGGCTGTCGCGCGTGGCCCGCACGCCCGTATTGATCGCTGTCGACGCCATGGCGCAGGGTGCCGAGTCGAAGCTGGTCCAGTATGGCCAGGACGAAAAGCAGGCCGGGATGGGCTTCGGTTACTTCGGCATCATCGTGAAGTCCGTGACCGCCGACGCATGGGTCATCATCGGCATTCTGTTGGTCATGGCGGTCATATCGTGGGTTGTGATGTGGCAGCGCGCCGTCTATGTCGGCACGGTCACCCGCGCCAACGAGGCCTTTGTCGCCGTGTTTCGCTCGGCGGGAAAGAACATGCTCGCCCTGAGCCGCGAACCGGAAGGCTCCGCGACGATCGCGCCATTGCGCTCCTCGTCGTTGTTCCGTCTGTACCAGGTCGGTGCGAAAGAAGTCTGGAGCCGGCGCGACGAACAGGGTCACGCGTCCATCGCCGCCGAGTCGATCGAGGCCATTCGCGCCACGATGGATTCGGTGCTGGTCCGCGAGAATCAGAAGCTGTCGCGATCCATGGTGTTGCTGACGATTGCGATTTCGGGCGGCCCGTTCCTCGGCCTGCTCGGCACCGTCGTCGGCGTGATGATCACCTTCGCCGCGATTGCCGCCGCGGGCGATGTGAACGTCAATGCCATCGCGCCGGGCATCGCCGCCGCGCTGCTCGCCACGGTCGCCGGTCTGTTCGTCGCGATTCCGGCCCTGTTCGGCTACAACTACCTGCTCATCCGCAACAAGAACGTCACCGCGAACATGCAGGTGTTCGTCGATGAGTTCGTCACCCGTCTGGCCGAGCTGCATCGCAGCGCCGACCAGCCCGTGCTGGCCTGACGGGAGACCACGGCCATGCGTGCCCAGGAAGAAGAAAAGCCGTACGACGACATCAACATCACGCCGATGCTCGATCTGGCGTACGTGCTGCTGGTGATCTTCATCATCATGACCACAGCCTCGGTGCAGGGCATCAAGGTCAACCTGCCTAAGGCAAGCGCCGCGGTCAGCATGGCCAAGCCGCAGACCAAGGCCATCACGGTATCCGAGACCGGGCAGATATTCCTCGATGCCTATCCGGTGACGCTGTCGGAACTGGAACAGCGACTGCGTTCGCAGAAGGCGCTGACACCGGATTTCCCGGTGGTGGTGAAGGGCGATTCGACGGTTCAGTACCAGAAGGTCATGGACATCCTCGACCTGCTGCGCCGCGTGGATCTTTCCCAGGTCGGTCTCGTGACCGGCAAGCCGGCGAAGGGCTGACGACGCGTGGACAAGCGTACGACATCGCGCGAACGCCTCCGGCTATGGCTGCCGCGTGCGGTCGCCGTGGCCGTGCTTCTCGGCATCGTCGGCATGATCTGGCACATGGCCGGAAGTCGTGTCGGCGTTCGCAGGGAAGCGCCGCGCATTGCGACGATCACACCGTTGCCGCCTCCACCGCCTCCGCCGAAAGAAAAGCCGCCGGAGCCGAAGAAGGTCGAGGAAGAGATCAAGCAAACCATCGACAAGCCCGCCGAACCGATGAAGCCGGTCGACGCACCCAAGCCGTCGAACGATGTCGCCAAGCAGGTGACGATCAACAGCGACGCCCAGGCCGGTAGCGACTCGTTCAACATCGGCGCCGGCACGGGCGGGGGCATGGTCGGTTCCGGGGGAGGCAGCGGTTCGGGAACCGGCAGCTATGACCAGTACCTGGGTTACGCGATCCAGCAAGCGGTACAGCGCGACGAACGAGTCAATCGCCTCGTCTTCGAAGTGCGCGTCGACATCTGGATGGACCCGGATGGCCGGCTGACGCGGGCACAACTGGTCGGTTCCACGGGCAATCAGACAACCGACGACGCGCTGGCTGCCGCATTGCGCGCCATGCCGCGCGTCGACGCGGCACCGCCATCCACCACCCATTTTCCGCTGCGCGTTTCAATCCGCGGTCGTCGTCCGGGCTGATGCCCGCCGCCGACACGAACTCACGCGAAGCACATAAAAAGCTACCGGAGACTGACCGCATGACCATCCAAACCGCCCTTAGACGCTCGCTTCGGCATGGCGTGCTGTTCGCGTGCATCGGGCTGGCCCTTGGCACCACCACCGCGTACGCGCAGAGCGCTCCCTCGGAGAATGCGACAGTCAACCTCGTTCGCCTGCTGGTGAAGCGTGGCGTGCTGACGCAGGGCGATGCGGATGCATTGATCGCACAGGCCAATACCGAAGCCTCGCAGGCGCGCGCGGCGAGTGCCGCCGTACCTGTTGTCGCCGGTGCCGGAACGGCAGGCGGGCAGGTCCGCGTGCAATACGTGCCCGAAGTGGTACGCAACCAGATTCGCGACGAAGTGAAGCAGGAAGTCATCGCCCAGGCGAAGACCGAACACTGGGCCGAGCCGAACGCCTTGCCGGAATGGCTCGACCGTATCGGCTGGTCGGGCGATATGCGCGTTCGCGACGAGTTCCACTACTACGACAAAGGCAACGCCTATCCCGTCGTCGACTTCGCGCAACTCAATCGTACCGGTCCTTACGATCTGAACTCGCAGAATCCGCCGCCGCTGCTCAATACGCGTGAAAACCGCACCAACTCGCTGCGTATCCGTGCGCGTCTTGGCGTGACGCTGACGCTTGGCGACACCGTGACGGGCGGCATCCGTATCGGTACAGGCAACGACAACAATCCCGTTTCCACGACGCAGACCTTGGGCGGTGGCCTGACCAAGAAAGAGCTCTGGCTCGACCAGGCCTACCTGACCTGGAAGCCGGCCGATTGGGTCGCGGTCACGGGCGGCCGCATGGCCAATCCGTTCATGAGCACGAACCTGCTCTTCGCCGACGACCTCAATTTCGACGGCGTGGCCAGCCAGTTCCATGTTCCGGTCAGCGACGACGTCGGCGCATTCGCGACCGTGGGTATGTTCCCCATCGAATACCAGGCCGACGACTTCCCGACGCAGGCTGGTCTTAAAAGTGCCAGTCGCGACAAGTGGCTTACCGCTGCTCAGCTCGGCGCGAAATGGAAGATCGACGAAGACACGAGCTGGAAGTTCGCCCTGGCGTACTACCGCTTCGATCATCTGCGCGGCGAACTGTCGTCGCCGTGCTCGCTCTACCTCGGCGGAAACTACTGCGACACGGACAGCACGCGTTCGTCCTTCATGCAGAAGGGCAATTCGCTGTTCCTGCTGCGCAACATCGTTCCCGATCCGTCGTCGCCGGGAAACTATGCGCAGCCGCAGTTCGTCGGGCTGGTCTACGACTATCGCCTCGCCAACGCCACAACGCAGTTCGACATGAAGGTGGCCGATACGCCGTTGAGGCTGGAAGGCGACTACGTGCGCAACATGGCCTATCACCGTCGCGACGCCTTTCGCGATTCGGTGGGCCTGGGTCGCCTTGTGAATAACTTCGATTCCGGCGCGTTCTCGGCGGATACGTACAAGAGTGGACCGGTCGGCTGGATGATGCGCGCGACGCTAGGCAATCCGCAGCCGTCCGGCAGCAACGACTGGAACGTGGTCTTTGGTTACAAATACCTCCAGCCCGATGCCACGGTCGACGGCCTCAACGATCCGGATTTCCACCTCGGCGGCACCAATGCCAAGGGCTTCATCCTGAGCGGCAGCTACGGTATCTCGAAGTACGCGTGGATCTCCGCGCGCTATTTCAACTCGAAGGAAGTCTTCGGTCCGCCGCTGTCGATCGACGTCTTCCAGCTCGAAATGAACGCGCGATTCTGAGGCCGATATGAAGCGGATACTCATCGTTACCTCCCTGCTTGCTGCCCTGCTTTCGACGGGTGCGGCAACGGCACAGACCGCCCCTCTCGAATCGCGCCTGCGCGATCAGCTGCGCGATACGCGTAGCCAGTTGCAGGACCTTCAGGCACAGCAGGCGCAGTGGCAGGCACAGAAGGCCGCGCTCGAGGGTGAGCGGGATGCGGCGCGAAGCGAGGCGGAAGCCGCGAAGAAAAACCTTGCCGGAACGAAAGCCCGGCCGCCGTCGAACGATCGCGAAATCGCCGCCGAGCGCGAAAAGCAGGCGGTTCTTGCGGCATCGGTGGACCGTTATCGCGGCGAACTCGACGCAAGCACGCAGACGGCACATGCCGCGGAAGCCGAGCGAGCGAAGCTTGCCGCGGAACTGAAAGCGACACGCGAAAACATCGACACCTGCGCGGCGAAGAACGCCCGGCTCTATACGGTAGGGAAGGACATCCTTGCTGCTTACGAGAACGTCGACATGGGCGACGTGATCGCGGCACGCCAGCCGTTCGCCGCCAAGGCGCGCGTACGGCTGGATGCAGCGGCGCAGGCCTTCGGCGACAAGCTCTACGAGCAGAAATTCGACGCACGCAGTGCGAAGAATCCGTAACCGTTGGAACTAGCCCTGCCTCGGGGGATGCAAGGAAAGCGAAGGACGTAGGTATCGGACAGGGACGTCCGCCATGGACGGCTCACAGGAAGGAACGGGCACGCAAGGAGAGGGACGCATGGAAACGAATGAGAGCCGCGGTACCACGGATGTGTGCGTGAACAACGCACTCGCCGAGATGCTTCAGCTGCTGTTCGCGGGTCACCAGGACCGCGTGGCGGGCGTATTGCTGGATCGCTGTCCGCGCGAAGCGCTGGAGGCGCTGCTGGCATCGCGCGACTACGTGCTCCATGGGCGGGTGCGTTACGTGGTGGAAGACCGGCTTCGCTTTCGTAAACGGACGCGCGACGAGCAGGCCTATTCGTGTTTTCGGGCGATGCAGTTCGTGCTGAACACGTGGTGCCAGGAAGGCCGTCGCTCGGCAATCCGCAAAGTGCTTGCGGAGCTGGACGACGAGGGACTCGATCGACTTGGCGGGATGCCGGGACTGGACGATGAAGTGGTGTCGATCATGCGCGATTTCCGTCAGTAGGAATCGCAGGCGATCGCACCACGGAATGAAGAACACAGCGCGGGAGCGCGCGACACAGGGCGCGATGCTCCGCACATCGATTGCACAAAGAGGTTCGTCATGAGCGTGACCAAGCAGACCCATCGGAATGGCAGGCAGGCTGGACAGACGACAGCAGCCAACCTGCGTCGACGCACGCTCAGTCAGCTGATCGCGCTGGCCCTCACGGCAGGGTCCTTCGGCGCATACGCGGCGACGCCGCCCGCGTTCAGTCCTGCATGGCTCGCGCAGAAACAGGGTCAGCCCGGATCGGCTACCCCCACGGGCACATCGCCGAATGCCGGCGTGGGCGGAGCGCCCGGTGGCGCAACCGCCGCCAACCTGTTGCTTCAGCAGCGCGTGCAGCAGTCCATTACGAATCTCAATCGTTCGGCACAGGTCGTGGCCGCGCAGATCGCGGCGCAGAAGGCGGCACAAGATGCTGCCGCACAGACACCGTCGAGCGTGCCGGACGGCATCGCGGCAGGTGGGCTGAGTCCCGCGGCGCTTATCGCGAAGGATCCGACACTATGGCAGAACGCGAACGCGCCGGTACAGACGGTCGCGGGCGGCAAGACGACGGTCGAGGTAAAGCAGAACGACAAGAAAGCCATCCTCACGTGGGACAGCTTCAACGTCGGTCGCGATACCACGATGTATTTCAACCAGAGCGCGGGCAACCAGAACGGCGGCAAGAACGACTGGATTGCGCTCAATCGCATCAACGACCCGTCGGGTTCGCCGAGCAAGATCCTTGGTCAGATCAAGGCCGAGGGAACGGTCTACCTGCTTAACCGTAACGGGATGATTTTCGGCGCCGGTGCGAAGGTCAATACGCATTCGTTGATCGCCAGTTCGCTGGATCTGTACGGTCCGAACGTCGCGGCTAGTAATGCCCTTTATATGAAAGAAGGCCTTGCCGCGCGTAACGATGGTGGCGGTATGTTGACGGCGACGTTTACCGATGGCCGCAACCACGATGTCGTTATCGAGAAGGGTGCCTCGATCACTACGGGAGCGCAGGGCTTCGCACTGGTTGCCGCTCCTAACGTATCCAATGCAGGTTTGATCGTCGCGGATGACGGCCAGGCGACCCTGGCTGCAACGACAAGGCTTGAAAATGGGACATCCGGCGACTTGAATGTTTCCGATCAGACGCCGTTTGGTCAGGACTTTCAGGCAAATCGCGGTGACGTAAGCAATACGGGTCTTATCCAGTCGCGACGCGGCCAGGTGCATATGCTCGGCTACTCTGTCGAGCAGGCAGGGGTTGTCCTGGCGTCTACCAGTATCGCGCACCCGGGAAGTATCGAGCTGCGAGCCCAGAATGGTTTTTCCTCGAACGATGGTAGCGCCGCCAGATCCGGCCCCATCGTGTTGGGTGTCGGATCGGTCACGGCGATACTTCCTGAAAAGGACGGTACGACGACTTCATCGTCCGCCGATGCCGATAAGACCTTCGTCAACGGTCACGTCGACATCGTCGGTGGATCGGTGACACTCCAGGGAGGATCGCTGGTCGAGGCGCCGGGTGCGGCAGTCAATCTGAAGGCTATCAGGGATACGGCGCCTATCGCCCATCCGCCAGAGACTGCCGGCCGCATCTACGTCGATAGTGGGGCGGTCATCGATGTTTCCGGGCTCGTAAATGTCGTGCTGCCCATGTCCGCGCTTCTGGTCAATATTCCACGTATCGGTCAGAACGAACTCGCCGATTCACCTCTGTTGCGTAATAGTTTTCTCTATACGCAAAAAAATGTCGTCGTCGACAGCACACAATCCGGTACGCGCGATGACGGTCTCGACTGGATCGGAAGCCCTATTCTCAACGTAAAGGGTTATGTCGAAAACGTTCCGCGCGACATTTCCCAGATGTTGACCAGGGGTGGCACGATCGGTCTGGACGGTAACGAGGTTATTGTCCGCAGCGGAGCGCAGTTGAAGCTCGACGGTGGCTATATCGCCTATCAGGCCGGATGGATCACGACCCCGAACCTTCTCGGTGCCGATGGACGGATTTACAACATCGCCGATGCCGATCCTTCAGTGAACTACGTCGGTTTCGCGGGGCAGTACAGCGCCAGCCACGCTCGCTGGGGCGTCACCGAAACCTACAACTCGCCCTTGCTCGGGGGCACGCGGCGCTGGGACGACGGCTTCGTTGTCGGTAGCAATGCCGGTACTCTCAATATCCACACTAATCGTGCACTGGTACTGGACGGTGATATCTCCGCCGCTACGAGCGCGGGAACCCGTCAGGTCGCGAATGGATCTCAGCCCACCAGCGGCAAGTTGAACATCGATACGATGGCAGCATCTTCCAACCGCGACGTTTATCAGCGTGGCATCCGGCTCCAGCAATCGTCGCAGCTCCTGGACGCGCTCGCGCCAGGCTTTACGGCGGACACCGCCTGGGAAGATGTGCAGAAGGCGCAGGACGGCACGGCGACTGACGACGGCAGCCTGCGCAGTTGGCTCGTGGTATCCGCAGACATGGTATCGCGCGCTGGTTTCGACAGTCTGAGCGTGAATACGAAGTCGTCGATCGTCGAGGCGGCTGGCACAAACCTTACTGTGAATTCCGGAGGCACGATCTCGCTGCGGGGTGGCCGCATCGATATCTTCGGAAATGTCACCGCGCCTGCGGGAAGCATTCTTCTGACGACGGGATATCCGATCGTCGCGCCCGGTCCTCAAGGCGTGAAGGGGCAATTGCAGCGGGCGGACATCCATGTCGCGGCTGGCGCGACACTCAGTACGCGTGGTCTGTGGGTCAACGATACCGGCCAGGGGGCCGGTGGAATCGTCGGCGACCGTTTCGTCAACGGCGGCACGATCAGTCTCTCGACTGAGCAGGCGTTCCTGGGCAATCCCGTGAACCACGTGGACGGCACGGGTTCGATCGATCTGGCGAAGGGGAGCGTTCTAGACGTGTCGGGTGGCGGATACGTCGGCACGGACGGACGCGTGCGCATGAAAAATGGCGTACCAGAGGGACGTGGAGGCGATGTCTCGCTGGTGACGTACAAGACGCCGGATACGGATGCTTATGGTATCGGCCAGACGCCACCCGATGCGCTCGACAGCGCGCATATCAACCTCAACGGCGACATTCTTTCCTACGGTTTCGGTGGCGGCGGTAACCTTACGCTTCAGGCCGTGCAGATACAGGTAGGAGGAGACGCTTCCGACATGGCGTCCGGAAATGGCCTGCACCTCGCACCTTCATTCTTTGACGGCCAGGGTTTCGATAATTACATTCTTCATGCGATAACGGATGGGACCGTGGCAGCGGACACGAACGTTCGTGTCGTGCGCGCGAACATGCTCCCCGTGCTGGACGAACTTAGCGTGCTGCCGACCGGCAGCGATCTGTATCGATCTTCAGGTTATGCGGGTGTCGGCGAACTCGACGCCTACAGACGCTGGGCGACACGCGACACGCGCAAGGGTCACGGTCCGGGTTTCTCTCTTAGTGCTGGCGACTTCCGCGATTGGAAAATACAGGTCGGTGCCCTTAACGCCGATGCCCCTGTCTATGCGGGCGTCACCGGTTCCGTTCTGGTCGATCGTGGGGCTTCGGTACGCGTCGACGCGGACGGAGTGATCAACCTGTCGGGCATGAATGCAACCGTCGTCGACGGTTCGATAATTGCGCCGGGCGGCGATATCGAGATCACGAATAAGCCGCTCCAATATATCCTTCCCAAGATTGCGCCGCGTGTATGGCTTGGCGATCATTCCCTGGTAGACGCAAGCGGTATCTCGCTGATCGACACTCAGGCCGCGGCAGGCGTCCGGTCAGGCTCAGGGATTCCGGTTGGCGAGACTCCACGCACGGGGACCGTGTTGGGTGGCGGCACGATTTCGATCGAGTCAACGGGTGGCGGATACGTCGTGGCGCAAGCGGGCGCACTCATCGACGTTTCCGGTGCAGCGGACAGCTATGACCTTCCGGTGGCCGCATCGCGATTGAACGGATCCACTGTCGACTATGTGCCGACACCCGTGTGGAGCGATGCGGGCACCATCGCGTTCGGTGCTGCGGCTGGGCTTCTCAGTGATGCTACCTTGCTCGCGCGTGGCGGCTCGGCCGAGGCCGAAGGCGGAACACTTTCTGTCGAGGGTATGGATAGCGGCGGTTTCGACAGGCGCCCACAACCGACCGGCGTTCTCGTCCAGCAATCCGGCAGTGTCGTCCCGATGGGTGCCACGCGGTACGGAGCGATCGAGAGCGGTGCTCCGTCCGGAATCATTCACTTCGTGGCGGACAGCCTTGCAAATTCGGGTATCTCGAACCTGGCGATCGGGCCGGCCGTCGGCCCGGTCAATACGCTGGGGATCGTGTTGCCGATAGGGTTCGCAGGCAATGTCGATGTGTCGCTCGGCCGTTCCTTCACGGCATATTCGACGGGTTACCTGGCGTTGCCCGACGGTGCGACGTCCCTGCAGACGGGCACGGGGTACGCGGCGGGAAATGGACACGTCCGGATTTCGGCGCCCTACGTCAACATAAGCGGCACGAAGCTCCCGGTACCGTCTTCGCCGATTCCGCTGGCACTCGCCGGTGACGGCACGCTCGATATCGATGCGGATTTCATCGATATCGGTGGAACGGTCGATCTGCAGCGCTGGCGCGACGCGAACTTCAACGCGACGGGTGATATTCGCTTCACCCTGCCGGCTAGCCTTGCTTTCGGTGTCGACGGCAAGGCGAATACGGGCCTCCTTTTCAGCACCGGCAACCTGACCTTCAAGGCCGCGCAACTTTATCCCGCCACGGGCTATCGTTTCGTCATCGATGCCAATGCATCCGGTATCGCGGATGCCGATGGCCACGCGCGAAACACGACGGTCACGATCCTTCCGGGCGGTCCATCGAACGCGCCGCTTTCGGCGGCAGGCGCGTTGCTGGTCGACGCCGATCACATCGTGCAAAACGGTACGATCCGGGCGCCCGCGGGCTCACTGGTACTTGGCGTCACCGATCCGGTTGTCCAGGCTGCGGATTTCGGCATCGATCCAACGATCTTCCCGCTGGTGGCGACAACATCGGTGAATCTGGGGGCGGGCAGTCTGACCTCGGTGTCGCTCAATGGATTGACGGTGCCGTACGGCACCACTGTCGACGGTGTCGAGTGGCGGTACAACGGCAATCCCGCTGCCAACTCGTCCGACCTGGTCGCACCACCTGCGAAGGATATCCAGGTTCACGGCAGCGACGTCGCGCTCGACAAGGGTGCCGGCATCGACCTGTCGGGTGGTGGTGCGCTACAGGCGGGCGAATGGGTTCCTGGCGTTGGCGGTACCCGAGACCTGCTGGCGCAGCCCGCGAATGGTCGCGCGGTCTATGCGGTTATTCCGGGCTACAAGTCGCCTGTCGCGGCTCACGACGCCGCGTTCGAGAATGCCTCTTCGGCTCCGGATATCGGGAAGTCGGTTTACCTGTCGGGCATTCCGGGCCTTCCGGCTGGCATGTACACATTGCTGCCCGCTGGGTATGCGGAATTGCCTGGTGCTTATCGCATCGTGCAGGACACGACAAGCGTCGACAGCGTGCTCGGCCGCAATGCCGTCCATCCGGACGGCAGCTATTCGGTCGCCGGCTACTTCGCGGATGGCCTCACCGGCACACGCGATGCGCGCAATACGACCTTCCTTGTCCAGTCGGCCAAAGTCTGGCAGCAATATTCGCAGTACCGTCTTACCGATGCCGACAAGTTCTTCGGCGACCAGGCCACGAAGAGTGGCATCGTCGCACCGCAGCTGCTCGCCGACGCGGGGCGTCTGGTGCTGGCTGCCGGTAAACAGCTGAATATCGGGGCAACGCTTACGGCGGAGCCGGCCAAGGGCGGTCGAAGCTCGCAGGTCGACATCGCCGGCCAGGCGATCCAGATCGTCGGCGCCGGCGAAAATATCCGCGACGGGTATCTGAACATCTCCGCCGATGGCCTGACGCAACTCAATGCCGGTAGCCTGCTCATCGGTGGCACACGCCATCACGAAGACGATGGCGACCGCATCGATGGTGCAGCCGACAGCGTCGTGCTGTCGAACGATGCAGCACATCCGCTTGCGGGTCGCGAGATCATGCTCGTCGCGCGCGGTGCTTCCGCGCCAGGTGCCGAAGGCGTGCTTCTGGAAAGCGGCAGCGTGCTGCAAGCTCAGGGCGATTCGAATCCGGCAGGCAGCCAGTCGATTCTGTTCGGCAGCAATGCGGGCAAGGATGCGGCAGGCAACCCGACCTCGGCAGTCAGTGGCGACGGCGCCATGATCCGCGTGTCGCAGAATGGCGCGGCTAACGTGGTACGCAGGCAGGTGCCGGGCACCGGCGGCGTGGCCGGAACATCGACAGGGCGGCTGACCATCGACGGCGGCGCTACAGTGAATGGCGGTAGCGCGCTTACGCTGGACGCCACCGGCGCGACGCGCGTCGACGCCAACGCGACATTCAGCGCGAAGGCCATCGATGCCAATAGCAACAAGATCACGTTCGTCGGCGATGGCGTGAATGGCGGCGACAACGGCCTCGTCATCGGTCCGCGCACGCTGGACCTGTTCCGTAGTGCCGACGAAGTCACATTGCGTAGCCGTGGCGCGATCGATTTTCTCGGAAATCTCGATATTTCTCTCGCAAACGCCCTGACGCTGAATGCCGGAGCGCTGGTCGGCGATGGTGGCGACGTGTCGATTCATGCCGCGCGTCTGGGGTTCGGGAATGCGCTTGGTGGCGTAGCGCCCGCTCCGGCCGCACATGGCGGACGCCTTGATGTGCATGCCGATGAAATCGACTTTGGTCCCGGCGCGTCGGCCCTGCAAGGTTTCGCCAATTTCTCCGCCTCGGCGACGAAGGGCGTGGTGGGGCAGGGGCGGGGTGGCATGGATTTTGGCGGCGCGGACGTCAGTCTTTCCGCACCCGTCTTCATCGCCTCAGGTGGGTCGGATACGTCGCTGACGACGGGCGGCGCATTGAGTCTCGTTAACAGCGGCGGCGCGGCGATGGCCAGCGATGCGCTGGGTGGTTCGCTGACGCTAAAGGGCGGAAGCGTAGCCGTCGGAATGAATCTCGATGCGACGGCCGGCACGCTGAATATCTCGGCGACGCAGGGCGACCTCGTCATCGCGCCCGGTACGCGCCTCGACGTCGCCGGTACGAACAAAGTCTTCTTCGATACGACAACGTACGCGCCTGGCGGCACCCTCGCGCTTGCGGCGAATCGCGGCAGTATCGACATCGGGGCCGGAGCGTCATTGCTGTTCGGCGGTGCCTCGAAGGGCGGCGATGCCGGTAGCTTCAGCGCACTGGCTGCAAACAGTGTCCTGCTCGGCGGCACATTCGACGGTCACGCCGCGAAGGGCTATCGCGGCGGTTACTTCACGCTTGGCTCCGGCGCGGTGCTGGACCTCGACGCGCTGGCACGGCTGACCGCAATGGCCGGCGCGACTGGTCTGGTCGATATCACGAGCGGGGCGGGCGATCTCGCGCTTTCCGCAGGCAATACGCTCACCGCTGGCAAGGTCTATCTCTATGCGAACGGAGGCACCGCGCGCATCGACGGTACCATCGATGCGACGGCTCCGGCGGGCAGTCGTATCGAGGTCTACGGTCGTAAGGGCGTCGATATCGAGGGCAACCTGATTGCTACGAGTTCCATCGCGGCTCAGCGCGGCGGCGATGTCATCCTGGGTACCGCGGGTACGGGCGACGGATCGCTGAATAGCGCTTACGGTTATGAGAACGTGCAGGCCGGCGATGCGGGCTATATCCATGTCGGCGCCAAAGCGCGAATCGATGTTTCCGGGGGTTCGAGCGATGCCTTCTCCGGAGGCAAGGTCAGCATGCGGGCGCCGCTTCTCGCGGACGGCAACGTTCCGATTACGCTCGACGGCGGGAACGCGAACATCGTCGGCGCGCGCGATGTGACGATAGAACCGTTCGTTGTCTGGAGCACGAAGGATACGCAGCAGACCGACAAATCGAAGTACTTCGACGGCATCGTCGACCCGGCAGGCTGGTATGGCGCGGGTGCGGACGGCAAACCCACCCTCGTCGCAGGCAAATGGTACGACGCGACCGGCAAGCAGCTCGATGCACCCGCCGACGACGCGCAACTGAAGAAGTATCTAAGCGCCAATTACTTCATTCCCGATGCGGCGAATGCCGGTCATCAGAGTTTCTACGGTTATGTTGGCGGCAACGCCGTCAACGGGCCGGGTGCGCTGATGGGCTTTATCCAGAATCCCGGCTTCACCTTTGGTCCGCGCTTCGCAACGATCGCCAATGTGCATGTCCGCCCCGGCGTCGAGCTTCGCAATCCCGTCGATGGCGTCAACGGCGGCACGATCGGCGTACTGACCAACTGGAATCTCGGTGCGGGAGTCACGGACAGCGCCGGCAAGATTCAACTGGCGTACCGGTATGGCGCCGAAGCACCGATCCTCACGATACGTGCGTCGGGCAATCTCGACCTGAAAGCCAGTATTACCGACGGGTTCTATCAGCAGAACAACGGCGCGGTGCTGTCCGATCCGCCGGCCCCACCGCCGCCGCCGTTGCCCGATAACGGCTATGCCGATGCGGTCGCGGCCTATCAGAAATCCGAGCAGTACCTCAGCGATAACGGCATCTGGAACGGTTCGATCAACCTGAAGGATGGTGCGGTCGGGGATGGCATGACGCCAGGTGGTGGCACCGCCGATATCACCAAGGACCGATACTACCAGCCGCTGCAGGCACCGCTGAAAGACCAGTCCGTCGCTTACTACGCGAATTACAAACGGTATGTCGGTGAGGTGGGTGACGCGGACAATCAGACCTGGGCTTACGCGTTCTGGTCATCGAACACCAGTGGCGGCTTCCTGACCTATAAGCCGACGGCGTTGATTGCGCCGCAGCCCGATGCATACACGACCTATGCCGATTATGTCGCGGCTTACGAGACCTGGCTCGAGTCCAATTTCTACTTCGATCCCGATCATTTCAACTCGACGCCTTCTCCCATCCTGACGCCGATCGATAGCAGCTACACGGCTTACTCGTCGAACTATGGCCTTTATATCGACGGCCACAATACGTATTACAACTATGTCGCCAATAACGTCGGTAATTTCTTCTGGGGAACCCAGTTGTTCTACGCGCCGTTCGTGCCGAAATCCGATGCGGTCGTCCGCAATGTGGCTTACGACAACGCGCTGGCGTCGTATCAGACATCCCAGGCGTATCTCGATGCCAACGGTATCTGGAACGGTTCCATCAACCTGAAGGACGGTGCCGTCGGAGATGGCATGACACCGGGTGGCGGTAGGGCGGATATCAGCAAGGATCCATACTACCAGCCGCTGCAGGCGCCACTTCTCAATCAGTCGAACGACTATTACGCGAACTACCAGCGCTATATCGGCGAGGTGGGCGATGCAAATAATCAGACCTGGGCTTATGCATTCGCATCGTCGAACAGTAGTGGCGGCTTCCTTGCCTACAAGCCGACCACGCTGGTTGCGCCACAGCCGGGTTCTTATACGACCTATACCGACTATGCGGCGGCCTATGAGACATGGCTCGAGTCCAATTTCTACTTCGACCCGGATCATTTCAACACGACGCCATCACCTATCCTGACGCCGATCGATAGCAATTACACGGCATATACAGCCAATTACGGTCAGTATATCGACGGTCATTCGACGTACTACAACTACGTCGCCAATAACGTCGGCAACTTCTTCTGGGGTAGCCAGCTGTTCTACGCACCGTTCGTGCCGAAGTCGGACGCGGCGCCGACGAACCCGGGCGGCGGCAACACACCTATCCCCGTGCCTGCCAGCGCAGCCAATAACAGTCCGTCCAATATGCCGTCGCTCGGTAGTCCCGCGTCGCTCGCATCGGCGACGTTGCTGGGTGGCGCGAGTACGTCGTACCGTTTCGTCGCAGGTTCCGATATCGGGGCGGTCGATCCGTTGGCTACCTCGGCAGGCGGCGGCAGCGTTGTTCTGGATGGCCATTTCTCCGTAAAGGACATGCTGACGGACCCTTCGGTGGTCAACGTGAAGAGCCCTTTCGCGGGCAAAACGTTGCTTCTGCCAACGACGATCCGTACCGGCACTGGCTCGATCGACATGGTTTCAGGTGGCGACATCCAGTGGGCCGACGAACAAGCGCCGGCAGTCGTGTATACCGCGGGCGCCCCGGCATCCGGCACGCAGGTTGGTACGGATGTTTCAGTCCTTCGTCCTTCCGAGAAGGCACAGGGTATCGGCGATACGCTACCTGACATGCTGGTGACGGGCTTCGTCAATCCCGAGAACGCGGGCGACATCGGTCTTAAAGCACGCGGCAATATCGACGCGATCCAGTATGTCGTCGATGCGGACGGCAGCGTAACGAAGGGTGCAAAGGGACAGTCGGTCTCCCAGTACTGGTGGCAGTGGATGCAGATCGGCAATGCAGCGGACGGCAGCCGTTCGTCGATCGATTTCGGTAATTTCGGCCAGGGCATCATGAGCGTCGGCGGCAACGTCAGCGTCGACGCGGGCGGAAACATCAGCGAACTATCCGTGTCTCTTCCCACGACGTGGTATGCGAATGCGGCACGCGATGCAATTACCACCGTCGGACGCGGCAATCTCGACGTGCACGCTGGCGGAGATATCCTCAGTGGAAGTTACTTCGTCGCGAAGGGTCTGGGCCGCATTGATGCGGATGGCGCCGTTGCGGCTTCACCTCTTCTTTCGGCGATAAATATTCCCGGATTTTCTCCGTCCGTCGTCTCGCCGGTGTCTACCTTGTTCGCAATGCAGGATGCCGACATGAGCGTCAACGCACGATTGGGTGCGGACATCGGTGGTATCTACGATCCTTCTTACTACAACTCCCGCGGCTTGTTCGGGTTTCTTCTGCCTGCGGGTCACGCCGATATGCAAGGTTACAGTCAGGATTCGGCGCTATCCGTCGCCACGACGGCTGGCAACATCACTGTCGGCAGTCTGCGAGCCCCCGGAGTCGTATTCGGAGCAGGCGGTATCGCCGGTCCCGTTTTACCCGCCACGCTTTCGCTTACCGCATTCGGAGGCGATATCGGCATCCTTACGAATGGCGAGCTCTATCCCTCGGCGGACGGCAATCTTACAATTCTCGCGAACGGCAGCATCGGGTTTTCTCGCCAGACAGTGCAGGATAGTCAGGGCATCGCTTTCGGACTCATCGATGCGTCACCGGACTCCATGCCTTCACCGCTCGCGCCCACGACCAATTACGTTAGCCGGATTGTGACCAATGGCGGTTCCGCGTTAAATAATGCGACGGGCCACCAGGCGGTTCCCCTGCATGGCGACGATAGTGACCCTGTACGTATCTATGCGCTCGGGGGCGACATAACCGACGGCACCGACGCGCCGAACGGATTCAATTATCTGTCGCTGATCATCTCACCCGCGAAACAGGCCCTGATCTACGCCAGCAGGGACATCGTCAATTTGTCGCTTATCGGGCAGCACACGCACGCTGCCGATATCACTCGAGTGGCGGCCGGTCGGGATATCTACGACACAGCTATCCTGCCGCACGGCCCCTTTGCCAGTTTTATCATTGGCGGTTACGAACTTGTGCCGTCTCTGGTACTCGGCGGACCAGGCAACTTTCTGGTCGAGGCGGGGCGCGACATCGGTCCGCTTACCAGTCAGGTGGATGTGGCAAAGGGCGGTTCTATCGATGCCGGGAACACACCCACGGGCATCCAGTCCGTGGGCAACTTCTTCAATCCCTATCTGCCGCACGAGGGAGCCGACGTGAACGTCGCGTTCGGTGTCGGGTCGGGTATCGATACCGCGGCTTTCATCACGCACTATCTCGACACGCCAGGTGGCGTCGATGGCTTCGGCAGCCTGATGCCAGATCTTGTCGACTTCATGAATCGTCGCGTGGCTGGCGAGGTCGTCGACACGGGCTATGCTCGCGACAAGCTAGACATCTCGTTGTCCGCGGAGCAGGCGCGTGCGATGTTCGCGCAGCAGCCGGAATACGTGCAGCGACTCTTCGCGGAAAAGGCTCTGTTCAAGATTCTCGCCGCTGTGGGTGGCGACTACAACACGCCATCCAGCAAGTATTTCAATCAGTACGCTCGCGGCTACGCTGCCATCGATACGCTCTTCCCTGCATCGCTCGGATACACCGCCAATGGGCAGGGGCAGGGTGGGCTGAACGGCGCGGCGTCCACCGTGGACACCGGTAATCTGGATATCCGCAGTACATCGATCCAGACCCAGCAAGGTGGTGACATTACGATTCTGGGGCCTGGTGGGCAGGCCCTGATCGGCAGCACGTCGGCACCGCCGCCGATAGCCTTGGCGGACGGCACCCTGCTCGACGGTCCGAATACGATGGGCGTGCTGACGCTGGAGCAAGGGAACATCAACATGTTCACCGACCGCAGCGTGCTTCTCGCCCAAAGTCGCATCTTTACCGAGCAGGGCGGCAATCTGGTTATGTGGAGCTCGAACGGCGACATCAATGCGGGCCAGGGTGCGAAGACAACGGCGGAAATACCGCCGCCGACCTATCTGTGCGATGTCGACGCGTGGTGCCGCATCGACGCACGCGGTCAGGTCAGTGGGGCGGGTATCGCCACATTGCAGACGATCGAGGGTGCGCCGCCCGGTAATGTGTTCCTCGTTGCGCCGCGCGGTACCGTCGATGCCGGCGATGCGGGCATTCGTGTCGCCGGTAATCTCGTTATCGCTGCGGCCCGGGTCGCCAACGCAGACAACATTCAGGTGAAGGGCGACTCGACAGGTATACCGCTGGTGCCGGCAGTGAACATCGGCGCGCTGAATGCCGCAAGCGCAGCCGCGAATGCCGCATCGAAGGTTGCGGAGGATGTTGCACGCAAGCAGCAGTCCGACGCTCGGGATCACATGCCTTCGGTCATCTCAGTGCAGGTGCTGCGCGACGGCAACAACAGTTCCAGTATCGACCGCCCCGTGCAGGGCTATGACGTAACGAGCCCGGTGCAGGTGCTTGGTGCAGGCAAGCTCGACAGCACGCACGCGAAGATGCTGACCGAAGAGGAGCGTGGCCGCATCAGCAACAACTGATTTGTTTGTGCAGGAGTGCGCTAAAGCGCACTCCTGTAATGAGATACGCGTCACGATAATCTTCCTGTATAAGTATTTTTACTTATTTGATAATCACAAATATTACAGCTTATATTATGGTCTAGATAAAGCAGGACGCGTTTGTTATTCCGGATTAACGAAGTAACGAAACAAGCATAATCCGCGACACCTAAGCTTAATTACCCCGTCATTCCCCCATGCCACTGTGACATGCCTCCAATCGGGGGGCTTCTATGCAAGGGGATACACCATGCGTCATGGAATCTCGATGGGTCACACCCGCATGAAGTTGGTTGCGGGCGCTGTGCTGATGTGCGTCGCTTCCGTTGCCGGCGCGCAGAGCGCCACGCTTATCGGCGGCGGCGCTACGCTTCCCGCTCTCGGTTACGGTGGCAACGTCGCCAACCGTCTCATCACGCCGACCAGCGGTTCGCTGCTGTACGCGTATTCGCATATCGCCGGCAACACGCCGGCTACGTACTGCCAGACGGGCAGTGGCACGGGCAAGAAGATTCTTGCCGGTAACGACGTAGGTGTTGCCAACGTCGCCGCCGCTTGCGATGCGAACGCCGTTCCGACCGGTTTCGGTGGCACCGGCCTCGCCCAGCCACATTTCGTAGGTTCCGATTCGCCGCTTTCGCAGGCTGACTACGATGCCTACGCGACCGGTCATAGCACCGGCAAGCCGGTCCAGCTTCCGTCGGTTGCGGGTGCGATCTCGGTGATCTACAAGAAGGCGGGCGTCACGTCGTTGAAGCTGACTGAAGATCAGGTTTGCCGCATTTTCTCCGGCGACATCAAGACCTGGTCGGATAGCCGTCTCGCCGGTTCCGGCGTGCCGTCCACCGCGACTGGCAACATCACTGTCGTCTATCGTGCTGATGGTAGCGGTACGTCGTTCTCGTTGACCAACCACCTGTCCGGCAAGTGCGGTCCAGTGTCGATCGGCGGCAACGGCGTTGCCCCGTTGTTCAAGACGAACCAGTCCTATGCGACTGCTGCTGCGTCGTACATCAGCTCGTATGCTGCTTCGACGTCCGCGTCGGGCAACACGGGCGTGGTCGGTGTGGTCGGTGCCACTGCGAACGATGGTTACATCGGCTATGCAGAGGCTGCCAATGCTCTGGTTGCGGGTGTGAAGTCCGCCTCCGTCGCCAACGACAATGCTCCATCCACCTTCGTCAGCCCCACCGCGTTCGGCCCGGCGCTCCCGGTTACCCTGACGTATGACAAGGTGATCGCGAACACTGTCGATGCCAACGGCCGTCCGACCCTGCAGTCCCTTCCGCTGACCACGCAGTGCGTTGCATTGGTGGATCCCTCCACCTACGCCAATCCGACGTCGGGTTATCCGATCCTGGCCGTGTCTTACTTCCTGGGCAACACCAATGGCAACGGTGCCGATCTCGCCCAGGTTCGCGGCGTGCTTGGCGCACCGTACAACGCTACGGTTCGTGCCAGCACCACCACGATCGGCGCCAACCGCGGCCTGTCGTTCCTGACCAACACCGATCTGACCCAGGCCAAGGTCAACGGTTGCGTTCTGAACTAAGCTAAGTCGAGATTCTTTCGACAAAGGGAAGGGGCTTCGTGCCCCTTCCTTTCGGCGTTTAGGGATTTAAGTCGCATATCGTTACACGGATTATGAAAGATGCATTTCCATTAGCTCGGGACATATCGTGTAATCCATTTTGAAATATATCCGTGTCAGCCTTTCGGCATGATTATGTCGACGGTAGCCGAACCGGTTAATGAAGCCATTGGCGATGCGGTGGCGGACGAAGTATCGCTATTGCGCCTGCTGGTAGCGCGCGGCCGTCTTAAAGACAGCGACCTGACCCGCGCCCGCCGTCTGCACGACGAATCGCCCGAGGGCACGTTGACCGCGCTGATGGCGCGGTTGGGTCTGGTCTCGGAGCGGGACCTGGCCGATGCCTGGTCCGAGCTGCTGGCTTTGCCGCTGCTGGC
>NZ_SMCS01000008.1 GCF_004342265.1 Luteibacter rhizovicinus | reverse complement strand
ATTTCGTCCCGAGGTGAGCCGCCCATTCTAGCGTTTTTTTCGTTTCCGTCAACACCCTCAGCAATCTTTTTTTCGAGGTCGTTGGCGGAGCGAAACCCTTCGCACAGAGGCGTTTCCGGCGAGGGATTGAAAGAATAACCCGAGAATTTAGATCTGTGAAGAGGGCATTTACATCTTTCTGAAAAAAAGTCGCGCGATACACTGCAGAACCCTTACAGACACCTATTAGGTATGGCGATGACGAAGCGGGCCCTTCTTTCCATGCTGCTGCTCGTTCCCCTTGCGGCACACGCGGCCACCACGCCGTCCGTAACATTGCACGGCGCGACGTTTTCGACCGAATTCGCGACGGACGACGCTACACGCGAGCTCGGCCTGATGAATCGGAAGGAGCTGGCGGCCGGCCACAGCATGCTTTTCGTCTTCCCGGACGACGAGCCGCGCTCGTTCTGGATGAAGAACACGCTTATACCGTTGGATATCCTGTACTTCGGCAAGGACCGCAAGCTGGTCTCGATGCAGCTGAACGTGCCGCCCTGCAAGGCGGACCCCTGCGCGACCTATCCCAGCGACGGCATGGCCCGTTACGTACTGGAGCTTCCCGCAGGCACCGCGGCACGGCTGGGACTGAAGATCGGCGAACCGCTGACGATCGACGGCGACCCGGGCACGGTGCGCTGAACACCCTGTCCCAGGCCGTGTTCGCACGGAATCCCCACGTGATATGGCACGAACAGAGCCGGATCGAGGGCATCGAGCTCGCTCCACTGGTCGTCGAAGGGGATGAATCTCTGCATGGCGGCGGTCTTCCACTTGACGCACGTTGCGTGCGCAGCACCATGTAAACAGTTCGAGCGGCGGTATATGTGACGGGATGAGGCGAAACAATGGCCGCCTCATCCCCGATCGCGGGAATATCCCGCTTTTAGTCCATTTCGACCATTTCGAAGTCGTCCTTGGTCACGCCGCAGTCCGGGCATGTCCAGGTGTCGGGGATGTCCTCCCAACGCGTACCGGGCTCAAGACCCTCTTCCGGAAGGCCCAGTGCCTCGTCATAGATGAAGCCACACACCACGCACATCCATTTGCGAAGGGTGACGGAATCGGGCGTGCTCGTGCTCATGGCGGGCGTATTGTCGCTGTGCTGGAAAGTCTTCCATTCTGTCATTCCCGGCGCAGCGACGAAAGCGCGCCACATTCCACGGATTCGCATGTCATGAACCTAACAACGAAGCACCGCCTGGCCGGAAAGGGCGTGTACGCCGTCACGGATGGCCCGCGCGACGACCTGTTCGCCGCCGTGGAGGCGGCCCTTGCCGGCGGTGCGCGGATACTGCAATACCGCGACAAGACCACCGATGCGAGCCGCCGTCTCGCGGAAGCCTCGGAACTGTCGAGCATCTGCGCCCGGTATGACGCCATTTTCATCGTGAACGACGATGTGGCCCTGGCCGCACGGGTGGGCGCGGGCGTTCACCTCGGCGCGGAAGACGGCGATATCGCGGCCGCAAGGGCAACGCTTGGTCCGGACGCGATCGTCGGCGTGTCCTGCTACGACTCGATCCAGCGTGGCCGCGACATGGCCGCGGCAGGCGCGGATTACATCGCCTTCGGTGCGTTCTTCCCCTCGCCGACGAAGCCCAACGCCCGGCGGGCGCCGCTCGACGTTCTGCGGCAAGCAGCCGCACTGGGTCTCCCGCTAGTGGCGATCGGGGGAATCACCGTCGACAATGCGCACTTGCTCGTCGACGCGGGCGCCAACTATGTCGCCGTCGTTTCCGCCATCTTTTCCGCGGACGACATCCAGACGGCAACGCGCCGCTTCGCCGATATTTTCGATACCACGCACGGATTCTCCGCATGACCAGCAATCACGAACTCTTCCAGCGCGCGCAGGCCGTGCTTCCCGGCGGCGTGAACTCGCCCGTGCGCGCTTTCAAATCCGTCGGCGGCGAACCGTTCTTTACCGCCCGCGCCGATGGTCCGTTCCTCTGGGACGTGGAAGGCAAGCGCTATATCGACTACGTCGGCTCGTGGGGCCCCATGATCGTCGGCCATAACCATCCACGCGTACGCGAAGCCGTGGAACGCGCGGTGCGCGACGGCCTGTCGTTCGGCACGCCCTGCCCCGCCGAAGTGACGATGGCCGAGACGATCGTCTCGCTCGTGCCCTCCATAGAAATGGTGCGCATGGTCAATTCGGGCACCGAAGCGACGATGTCGGCCATCCGTCTCGCACGCGGCGCCACGGGGCGATCGAAGATCGTGAAGTTCGAAGGCTGCTATCACGGGCACGGCGACAGCTTCCTGGTGAAGGCCGGATCCGGCGCACTGACTTTCGGCGTGCCGACATCGCCCGGCGTCCCCAAGGCCTCGGCCGATCTCACGCTTACGCTGCCGTATAACGACATCGACGCGGCTCGGACCCTGTTCACCGAACAAGGTAACGACATCGCCTGCCTCATCATCGAACCGGTCGCCGGCAACATGAACTGCATTCCGCCGAAGGACGGCTATCTGCAGGCGCTGCGCGACCTGTGCACACAACACGGCGTGCTGCTGATCTTCGACGAAGTGATGACGGGCTTCCGCGTGGCACTGGGCGGCGCGCAGGCGCATTACGGCATCATGCCGGACCTGACCTGCTTCGGCAAGATTATCGGCGGCGGCATGCCGGTGGGCGCATACGGCGGCCGTCGCGACCTGATGCAGCAGATCGCACCGTCCGGTCCGATTTATCAGGCAGGCACCCTGTCGGGAAATCCCGTGGCGATGGCCGCGGGTCTGGCGATGCTCGAACTCATCCGCGAAGAAGGCTTCTACGAACGTCTCGCCGCGCGCGCGCGCCTGCTTACCGACGGTCTGGTCGCCGTGGCTGCCGAAACCGGCACCCCTTTCAGCGTGAATCGCGTGGGCGGCATGTTCGGTCTGTTCTTTACGTCGGAAACGGTCGAGAGCTACGAGCAGGCAACGAAGGCCGATGTCGGCGCTTTCAACCGGTTCTTCCATGCCATGCTGGATCGCGGCGTGTATCTGGCGCCGTCGGCGTTCGAAGCGGGCTTCGTTTCCAGTGCGCATGACGACAATGCGATCGCGCAAACGCTGGATGCGGCGCGTGAGGCGTTCAGGCTTGTGGCCGCGTAACGATAACGACGGTTCTGTGGAAGCGCGCCTGCGCGCGATAGACGCATCGATACACCGAAACGTCTATCGCGCGCAGGCGCGCTCCCACAGGGGTGGCCGGCAATCGGGCAGTCTTACGCGCCTTACGCTACCGCCGACAACCGGACGAATTCCGCCAGCGACGCATCCAGGCGCGACAGGCCCTCGGCCACTTCTTCATCGGTGATCGTCAACGGCGGCACGAAACGCAACACGTCGGGACCGGCCTGCAATACCAGCAGTCCGTGTGCGGCGGCGATATCGAGGATCTCGCCAGCACGTCCCTTATAAGCCGTGTCCAGTACCGCACCGATCATCAGGCCGCGACCGCGCACTTCCGAAAACAAATGGTACTCGGTGTTGAGCTTCGCCAGACCGGTGCGAAGATCGTTGGCCTGACGCTCCACATTCAGCAGCACCTCGGGCGAGGCCAGCTTGCGCAGCGCCACGCGCGCGACGGCCGCAGCCATCGGGTTGCCGCCGAAGGTCGTACCGTGCGCGCCGAACTGCATCACTTCGGACACCTTCGGCCCCACCAGCATCGCGCCAATCGGGAAGCCGCCGCCGAGTGCCTTCGCCAGTGTGACGATGTCCGGCGTCACGCCGTCGTGCGTATGCGCGAACAACGTACCCGTGCGTCCCATGCCGCACTGGATTTCGTCCAGCACCATCAGCGCGTCGTTCGCATCGCACAGTTCGCGAACCTTCGCGAGGAAACCGGCCGCGGCCGGCATCACGCCGCCCTCGCCCTGCACCGGCTCGAGCATCACCGCCGCGACGTCGCCATGCGAGAACGCCTCTTCCAGCGCGGCGACATCGTTGAATTCGACATAGCGGAATCCACCCGGAAGCGGCTCGTAGCCTTCCTGGTATTTCGGCTGCGCCGTCGCGGTAACCGCTGCCAGCGTGCGCCCGTGGAACGAACCGCGGAACGTGACGATCACACGCTTGTCCGGCGTACGTCCCTGCGCGGTGGCCCATTTGCGCACGAGCTTGATCGCCGCCTCGTTCGCTTCCGTACCGGAATTGCACAGGAAGACGCGCTCGGCGAACGGTGCCGCGTTGACGATTTCCTCGGCAAGCCGCAGCGGCGGCTCGGAATAGAAAACGTTGCTGGCGTGCCAGAGCTTGTGCGCCTGGTCGACCAGCGCGGCGACCATATCCGGGTCCTGGTGGCCCAGCGCGTTCACCGCGATGCCGGCGCCGAAATCGACATAGTCGCGCCCCTCGGTATCCCAGACTCGCGCGCCCTTGCCGTGGTCGAGCACCACGTCGCGGGGACGGTAGACAGACAGCCAGTAACGCTTGCCGAGCCCGAGGAGGTCGGTGGCTTGGGGATCAGACATGGACAACTCCCGACTCCGGCTGCAGCGCCGGAATCTCAACAGGAACAAAAGCGGTCGCACGGTACGCTGCAGTCCGACATCGACCCGTAGGTCCCAGTACGGCGGTGCGCGTTGGGTCTGAAGACCGCCCGGCACGGCGCTGGAACCCTCATCGTATAAGGCGGAGGACGCGACGACAACGCGTTGTCCATGTAACAAGGCGCTGTAACAGGACTGAGACAGCGTCCCGATGCCCCTCAAACGCAGCCCTGACGGCCCTTGCGAGCCGACGGTGTAACAGCGGCGGCAAGGCACGACGTAGACCACATGGCCTATGCCAACCGGCCAAGAACCACCAAATCAATTACTTACGAGAATGGCACAACGCTTGCTCGCTATTAACTTGCCCCCAGCGTCGCGTGGAGGCCTGCTCTCGCGCGGCGAATACGGTGTTTGTTCTCCCGACGACCCTGCCAAGCCGGGAGATCGAACGGGAACTCCCGGTCCTTACCGGACCGGGGGTCTCTCTCGGCGCAAGCTCGACGCCTTGCTACCTCAGCTGGTCCAACGTCAGCTGGTGTTTCTTGCACAGGCGATAGACCGTTACGCGTGACACGCGCAGGCGGCGTGCGCACTCGCTTACGTTAAATGCACTGGCACGCAGGCAATCCATGATGGCTTCGCGCTCGGCGGAAATACGCGCGCTGCCCAGACTGTCGTTCGTCCCGGTGAGCTGCTCGCCGGTCAGTTCCAGATCTTCCGGCGTAATCAACGCATCGTCCGCCACCACGGCGGCGCGCTGCACGCGGTTCATCAGTTCGCGAACATTGCCCGGCCACGAGAAAGCATTCATGGCCCGTCGCGCATTGCTGCTGAAAGCGCGCGCCCGGGTGCCGTAGCTTTCGCGGAAGGTCTCCAGGAAATGCTGGGCCAGCAGTTCTATGTCGCCCGTACGCTCGCGCAACGGCGGCATGCGCAAACGAAGTACATTCAGGCGATAGAACAGATCTTCGCGAAAACGCCCTTGCGACACGGCTTTTTCCAGATCGACGTGCGTCGCCGCCAGCACGCGCACGTCCACATGAATCGACTGACAGCTACCGATGCGCTCCAGCGTGCCCTCCTGCAGGAATCGCAGCAGATTGGTCTGTGCATCCAGCGGCAGATCTCCGATCTCGTCAAGGAAAACGGTGCCGCCATCGGCCGCTTCGAAGTGACCGATACGCCGTGCGGTCGCGCCGGTGAACGAGCCGCGCTCATGCCCGAACAGTTCGGACTGGACGAGGTTCGCGGGGAGTGCCCCGCAATTGATGGCCGCGAACGGGCGATTGCCACGCGGGGACAGGCGATGCAGCGCGCGCGCCGCCATCTCCTTGCCCGTGCCGGTTTCGCCCGTAATCAGCAGCGGCAATTCCACCGGCGCGAATTTACGAACGTTGCGGGACAAGGCATGGATCGCCGGACTGCTTCCGGTCATCACCGCAAGCTGCTCGTCGTCCGCGGTGGGGGGCACGACAGCCAGTCCTATGGCGCGGGCCAGCGCCTGATTGAGCACCGCCATGCCCGCCGGACCGACGATCAGTTCGGCGGCCTCCGTAAGGCGCCGGTCAACACGCGGATCGCTGCGCGACCGATGGACGCCGACAATGGCGACCCAGGGCAGGCTGCGACCGTCCAGCACGCGATCGAGTACGGCGAGGGCTTCGACCGCCGCGGAGCGCAGGTCGACCACCACCAGTACGGCGTCCGAACAGCCGTTTGTTTCCGCATCGCCCCGACCGGGTTCGGCAACCAGCGTTCGCCATCCAGCGCGAATCAGACCGAAGTGCTCTTCGGCGGATGGCCTGCCAATCCAAACGACGCAACGCCCCGAGACTACCTCGCGCGACATGCCTGCTCCTCGCCCGACGCGGCCTGCCGGCGTCACGCGGGCACATCCTAGACCTGCCGCCGGTATCCCCTGTTACACCGGCCAGCCCCACCCCAGCACGAGTGCCAACCACTCGTCGCCATGGATTTTGACGTTATACCCAATCGTGTGAACGCGGCCATACGCCAAAAGCGCTAGCCATAAGGTTTCGCCATCGACATTAAGGTGTAAGGAAAGGGCGTTAGAGGAACAAATCGGGAAGCAGCGGCTGGCCGGGAGAGACGGCGTAGCGATCGAAATCCGTAGTGCCGCTTTCGCGAAGGATGGCTTCGTCGATGCAGAACTGACCGGTGAAAGATCTTGCGGGACGCGTGAGGATCGCGTGTGCGGCATCGGCCACGATATCCGGCGTACGGCAGTTTTCCGGGCGAACGCCGTCGATCATAGCGATCGCGGCGGTAGCGATCACGGTGCGCGGCCAGAGCGCGTTGACCGCGATGCCCATGGGCGCGAACTCCGGACTCATGCCGAGCACGCAAAGGCTCATGCCGAACTTCGCGATGGTGTAAGCCGTGTGCGGCGCGAACCATTTCGGATCGATGCTCGGCGGCGGCGAAAGCATCAGCACATGCGGATTGTCCGACTTCTTCAGATACGGCAGGCAGGCCTGCGTCGTCAGGAACGTGCCGCGCGTGTTCACCTGCTGCATCAGGTCGAAGCGTTTCATCGGCGTACCTTCGACACCGGCGAGCCAGATCGCGCTCGCGTTGTTCACGACGATGTCGATGCCGCCGAAGCGATCGGCAGCAGCAGCCGCCGCAGCCTTTACTTCGTCCTCATCGCGGATGTCCACTTTCAGCGGCAGCGCATGGCCGCCAGCCGCTTCGATCTCGGCCGCTGCCGTGTGGATGGTGCCGGGCAATTTCGGATTCGCGACGCTGCTCTTGGCGGCAATCACGATATTGGCACCGTCGCGCGCGGCACGCAGCGCGATCGCCAGGCCGATACCGCGCGATGCGCCGGTGATGAAGAGGGTCTTGCCCGCCAGGGTGGACATCGGGATGTTCCTTATCGTCAGGGCCGCTGGAAGCGCGGCAGGATGTCGCGCAATTCCGCGAGCCTTTGCAGGGGGTCGTCGAGTTCCAGCATGTGCTGGCATTCGTTCGGGTCGAGCGGAAGTAATTCGGAAAGCCGGAACCCGACCCAGCTCGCATCGTCGTAGCGGTTTCGGTCGGTCTTCTGCCAGGATGGCGCCATCTGTTCCGCGAGTCGCTCGAGGATGGTGGGCAACAAGCCGAATTCCGGCGGTACGGGAATCAGTTCTTCATCCACCCACGGACTCACGTCGCCGCGCACCAGGCCGTCCGAACGCACCCGCGTGCGGGTGACGCGAAACCGGCGGCCACCGTCGGCGACGATGCCAAGCAGGCCGTCCTCGCGGGAATGGAAGTCGGTAATGGTGGCCAGCGTGCCAACGGCAGCCGGCACGGCGGGCAATCCCGCTTCGCGGCCTTCCAGGATCATGCATACGCCGAAACTTCCGCCCGTCCGCGCGCATTCGCGCACCAGGTCGAGGTAACGGGGTTCGAAGATACGCAGTTGCAGCTGCCCGCCCGGAAACAGGACGCTGGACAGCGGGAATAGCGGTAAATCGAGCGCGGGCGTGGTCGCAGCCATGCCCACCAGTCTAACCCGCCTTCAATGCTTCGAAGAAGCGTCGCGGAGCGTCTTCGAACCCGCCGTTTGACATGAATACCACCTGGTCGCCCGGGCGTGCTTCGGCCGCCAGCCTCGCCACCAGTTCGTCGACCGACGGTGCCGTATGGCCGCGGCCGCCGAGCGCGCCGGTGATCTTTCCCGCATCCCAGGGAAGCTCGGGTCGATGCAGGAACAGGACGCTATCGGCATCGACCAGCGACGGTGCGAGCGCGTCGGCATGGGCACCCAGTCGCATGGAGTTCGAACGCGGCTCCAGCGCCACGACGATGCGCGACGTGCCAACCCGCGCGCGCAATCCAGCCAGTGTCGTCGCGATAGCCGTCGGGTGATGCGCAAAGTCGTCGTATACGGTGACGCCGCTCCGCTCGCCGATGAGTTCCATACGGCGCTTGACGCTTTCGAAACGGGCGAACGCGGGAAGCAGCGCGACCGGATCGGCGCCTGCCGCCGTTGCCGCCGCCAGAGCAGCCAGCGCATTCATCATGTTGTGCCGGCCGAGCGACGCCCAGCGGATCTCGCCCAGCACGACGCCACCGCGCAGCACGCGGAAGTGCGAGCCGTCCGCGGCGATCGCCTCGGCACGCCAGTCGCCGCTGTCGATACCGAAGGTTTCCACCGGTGTCCACGCGCCCATGGCCAGCACTTCCGCCAGATAGCGGTCCTCGGCGTTGACGATCAGCCGGCCGCTGCGCGGCACCGTGCGTACCAGGTGATGGAACTGACGCTGGATAGAGGCGACGTCGGGAAAGATGTCGGCGTGGTCGTATTCCAGATTGTTGAGGATCGCGATGCGCGGCCGGTAATGCACGAACTTCGAGCGCTTGTCGAAGAACGCCGAATCGTATTCGTCGGCCTCGATCACGAATGCCTTGCCCGTCCCCATGCGCGCGGACACACCGAAGTTGCCGGGCACGCCGCCGATGAGGAAGCCGGGTGCCAGCCCCGCACTTTCCATCAGGTGCGCCAGCAGGCTCGTCGTCGTGGTTTTGCCATGCGTGCCGGCCACAGCCAGCACCTGACGTCCGCCCAGCAGGGTTTCGCCCAGCCACTGCGGCCCGGAAACGTAGGACATGCCTTCGTCGAGCATGTACTCGACCGCCGGATTGCCGCGCACCATCGCGTTGCCTACGACGACCAGATCGGGCGCGGGCTTGAGATGGTCGGCGCTATAGCCCTGCATCAGGCCGATGCCGAGCGCCTCGAGCTGGTCGCTCATGGGCGGATAGACGTTGGCGTCGGAGCCTTCGACGGTCAGGCCAAGTTCGCGTGCGAGCGCGGCGACGCCACCCATGAACGTACCGCAGATACCGAGGATGTGCAGACGCATGCTTGTGTGCTTTCCGAAATATCCGGGCGCTGGGTCGCGCTCCGGAGAACGATCCGCCGCCCTGGGCGACGGATCGTGCGATCAGCCGTTGGCGGCGGCGGTGCCTGTCGCCAGGACGCCGAGGATACGCTGCGTCACTTCGTCGAGTTCGCCGACGCCGTTCACTTCCTTCAGCTTCCCGCGCTGGGCGTAGAAGTTAGCGACCGGTGCTGTCTGGTCGGCGTAGATGTCGAGGCGCTTCTTCACCGTTTCCGGATTGTCATCGGCGCGGCCTTCCTGCTCGAAACGGATCTTGCAGCGATCGATGATCGCCTCGCCCGGCACTTCGAGCTTGATGACGACGTCGAGCGGCTGTCCGATGCTGGCCAGCAGGCTGTCGAGCGCGTCGGCCTGTACGAGGTTGCGCGGATAGCCGTCGAGGATGAAACCCGGTTTGGCGTCGTCCTGCGCGAGACGCGACTTCAGCATGCCCAGCAGGATTTCGTCCGCGACAAGGTTGCCGGCATCCATGATGGCCTTGGCTTTCAGGCCGAGGTCCGTCCCCGCCTTCACCTCGGCGCGAAGCAGATCGCCCGTGGAGATGTGCGGAATGCCGAGCTGGTCTTTGAGGCGGGTAGCCTGGGTGCCCTTGCCCGAACCGGGCGCACCGAGTAGCACGAGTCGCATAATGCTCCATAACGTCGACGGCCGGGCTTGCCGGTCGCCGAACCCAAGAAAATGGCTGTCAAAGTAACGGGAGCGCCTGCCCCCCGTCAAACCGTTGTCTTGTAGACGTGCTGTCGCGCTACCCTCGACAGGACTCTTCCACTCTCCCGAAAGGAACCGACGCATGGCCCAGGGAAAACTCCTCTACGCCCAGTCCGGCGGCGTTTCCGCCGTCATCAATGCCACGGCGGCCGGCGTCATCGAAACCGCCCGGGACAAGGGCATCAAGGTCTATGCCGCCCGGAACGGCATCCTCGGGGCGCTGCGCGAAGACCTCATCGACACCTCCAAGGAGGCGAAAGCGAACATCGCCGCGCTTCGGCACACGCCGGGCGGCGCGTTCGGCTCGTGCCGTTACAAGCTCAAATCGCTGGAGGAAAACCGGGCCGAGTACGAGCGCCTGATCGAGGTATTTCGCGCGCACGACATCCGCACCTTTCTTTATAACGGCGGCAACGACTCGGCGGACACCGCGTACAAGGTCTCCCAGATCGGCCACTCGCTGGGCTACGACGTGAACTGCATCGGCGTCCCCAAGACGATCGACAACGATCTGGTGGTGACGGATACCTGCCCCGGCTTCGGGTCGGTGGCGAAATACACCGCGGTATCCGTACGCGAGGCGAGTCTCGACGTCGCATCCATGGCCGAGACCTCGACCAAGGTCTTCATCATCGAGGTCATGGGCCGGCATGCCGGCTGGATCGCGGCGGCGGCCGGGCTCGCCGGTCAGGGCGCCGACCAGGCGCCGCATATCATCCTGTTCCCCGAAAACGTCTTCGACGAGACGGCCTTCCTCGCGAAGGTCAAGGCGACCGTGGAGCGCGTGGGTTACTGCACGGTCGTGGTTTCCGAAGGCGTGAAGAATCCGGAAGGTACGTTCCTCGCCGAATCGGGCGCGCGCGATGCGTTCGGCCACGCACAGCTGGGCGGCGCCGCGCCGATCCTTGCCGCGCTGGTGCGCGAGAAACTTGGCTACAAATATCACTGGGCCCTGCCCGACTATCTTCAGCGCTCCGCGCGCCACCTGGCATCGAAGACCGATGCCGACCAGGCCTATGCCGTCGGCAAGGCGGCGGTCGAATTCGCGGCCGAAGGGCTGAACGCCGTGATGCCGGTCATCGTGCGCCTGTCCGACGAGCCGTACAAATGGAAGATCGAAGCGGCCCCGTTGCAGAAGATCGCCAACCATGAAAAGAAGATGCCGAAGAACTTCATGTCGAAGGATGGCTTCGGCATTACGGCGGCCGCACGGCGTTATCTTGCACCGCTGATTCAGGGCGAGGCACCGCCTCCGTATGGAACGGATGGTCTGCCGATGTATGTGACGCTGCGCAATACCCCGGTGCCGAAGAAGCTGAGGGCGTTCAAGGCGGGGTAACCGTCGAAAATATCCATGTGGGAGCGCGCCTGCGCGCGATAGACGTTACGGTGCACCGAGACGTCTATCGCGCGCAGGCGCGCTCCCACAGAGGGCAAACGCACGCGACGCTCGCGCCCTACATTCATCCCCACATTCGACAAAGCTTGAGCCCATGGATCTGATCCTCCGCAACGCCACCCTCCCCGACGGCCGCACCGGCATCGACATCGGCATGCAGCAAGGACGGATCGTCGCGGTGCAACCTTCGTTGCCTGCCATGGGGACGGAAGAAATCGACGCGGCGGGCCGCCTTGTCACACCGCCTTTCGTCGACGCGCACTTCCATATGGACGCCACGCTGTCCCTCGGCCTTCCGCGACTGAACGCGTCGGGCACGCTGCTGGAAGGCATCGCGCTATGGGGCGAACTGAAACCCGACCTCACCGTCGAAGCCATCGCCGCGCGCGCCATGGCTTATTGCGACATGGCGGTCGCGCAGGGCCTGCTCGCCATCCGCAGCCACGTCGATGTCTGCGACGATCGCCTGCTCGCCGTCGAAGCACTGCTGGACGTCAAACGTCGCGTCGCGCCGTGGATCGATCTGCAACTGGTCGCGTTCCCGCAGGACGGACTGCTGCGTTCACCGAACGCGCAACGCAATCTCGTCCGGGCACTGGACATGGGTGTCGACGTGGTCGGCGGGATTCCGCATTTCGAACGGACCATGGCCGACGGCGCCGCATCGATCCGCTGGTTGTGCGAACTGGCCGCCGAACGCGGCCTGACCGTCGATATGCACTGCGACGAATCGGACGATCCGATGTCTCGGCATATCGAAACGCTCGCGGCGGAAACCGTGCGTACAGGCTTGCAGGGGCGCGTCACCGGATCGCATCTGACGTCCATGCATTCCATGGATAACTACTATGTTTCGAAGCTGCTGCCGCTGATCGCGGAAGCGGGCGTACACGCCGTCGCCAACCCGCTCATCAACATCACGCTGCAAGGCAGGCACGACACATATCCGAAGCGCCGCGGCATGACCCGCGTGCCGGAGCTGATGGATGCCGGCGTAACCGTCGCCTTTGGACACGACTGCGTGATGGACCCCTGGTACGGCATGGGTTCGGGCGACATGCTCGACGTGGCATCGGTCGGTTTGCACGTCGCGCAGATGACCAGCGAACGGGGCGTGCGGCGCGCATTCGACGCCGTGACCGTCAATCCCGCCCGCATCCTCGGACTCGCCGATTACGGTCTGGAACCGGGTTGCCGCGCCGACCTCGTGCTGTTGCAGGCCAGCGATCCGTTCGAGGCGATTCGCCTGAAGGCGACGCGGCTGGCGGTCGTTCGTGCGGGCCGGGTCGTCGCACGGACTCCCGAGAAGCGCACGGCGCTAAGCCTCGACGGCCGCCCATCGTCACTGTCGCTCGAGTTCCATCCCGGCTCGATTCGCTGAACGGTTGTTTTGCTACCTGACGTTTAAATAAAGGCACTTCGCAACTTCTTGTTCCTCGTTCAGGTTGGCATTCCTAGGATGCGAGTCGCCGGTCATCGCGACCGGAAGGAGAGACCCGGATGAGTATTCTGCGTACCGCCCTTGCCAGCCTGGCCCTTTGCGTCGCTGCCGTTTCCGTAGCGAACGCACAGCCACGCGACGACGACCATGGGCGCGATCACGACCGGCATGGATACGATCGACGCGACGACCGCCGTGACGATCGTCGTCACGATCGCCGTTACGACGACCGTGGCTGGCGTCACGACGGCTATGCGCACCGTCCGCCGCCGGGCTACTACTACAACCGCCCGCCTCCGCCGCGTTATTACGGCCACTATGGCCACTGGGAACGTGGACATCGCTATGACGGTCCCCGGTATATCGTTTACGACTATCGGGGCTACCGCCTGCGTCCGCCGCCGCGTGGCTATCACTGGGTGCGTTCGGACAATAACGATTTCCTGCTTGTCGCCATCGCGACGGGCGTGATCCTCGATATCGCTACCCGCTAAAGCGGGTTTATGGAGACATCGATATGAAAATGCTTACCCGTGCGTTCCTCTGCCTTGCCGTCGTCGGCGCTGCCGCGCCGGTCTTCGCCCAGGATCGTCCCCAGCAAGACCAGGATCAGCAGCGGGGCGATCATCGCGACGACCAGCGAGGCGGTCAGAGGGACGATCAACGAGGCGACCAGCGAGGCGATCGCCACGACAATGGCAACCGCAACGGCGATCGACACGACGATCGCTATGACAATCGCGCCGAGCGCCGGGGTCCGCCGCCCGATCATGGCGGTCATTGGGAGCGCGGCCACCGTGCGCCCGATGTGTACCGTCGCGACGACTACGTCGTGAACGACTATCGCTCGTACCGGTTGCGCGAGCCACCTCGTGGCTATCACTGGGTGCGTTCGGACAGTAACGATTTCCTGCTGATCGCCATCACCACGGGCGTGATCGCGGATATCGTCTCGCAGTCGCAGTAAAAATCGCTGCGATCGATCCCTTCGCGGCGTCCTTCGGGGCGCCGCGTTTTCGTTTGTCTTGCGCAGCGCACAACACTCCTCCCCGCCTCCCCTGCCTATACTCGGACCAGCCGTGCCATGCGCACGGCTCCGGGCCCCATGCGGGCTCCTACAATTCGGGGAGGCTTCGATGCTGCAGCAGTACGGTTTATGGATCGCGCTGGGATGTGCGGTCGTTGCGATTGTGTACGGGGCATTGTCCGTACGCTGGGTGCTGGCGCAATCGCCCGGCAACGAGCGAATGCGGGAGATCGCCGACGCTATCCAGGAGGGCGCACGCGCCTACCTCAACCGCCAGTACGCCACGATCGGTGCCGTCGGCATCGTCTTGTTCCTGCTGCTGGGCGTCTTCCTCGAATGGGGTACCGCGATCGGGTTCGCGCTGGGGGCGCTGCTCTCGGGGGCCGCTGGCTACATCGGCATGAACGTTTCGGTTCGTGCCAATGTCCGTACCGCAGAGGCCGCCAGAAGCGGCCTTTCTTCTGCCCTGACCGTCGCCTTCCGCGGCGGCGCCGTTACCGGAATGCTGGTGGTCGGCCTCGGCTTGCTGGGCGTCGCGGGTTACTACGGCGTGCTGCGCCATCTGGGCTATGAACAGACGCACGCCCTGCATGCACTCGTCGGCCTGGCATTCGGATCGTCGCTGATTTCCATTTTCGCGCGCCTTGGCGGCGGCATCTTCACCAAGGGTGCCGACGTGGGGGCCGATCTGGTCGGCAAAGTCGAAGCGGGCATTCCCGAAGACGACCCGCGCAATCCGGCCGTGATCGCCGACAACGTGGGCGACAACGTGGGCGACTGCGCCGGCATGGCCGCGGATCTGTTCGAGACGTATGCGGTGACGCTGATCGCCACGATGCTGCTCGGCGGCATCATGGCCGCGCAGACCGGTCCTTCCGGCGTACTGTTTCCGCTGGTACTCGGCGGCGCATCGATCGTCGCGTCGGTCATCGGCACGTTCTTCGTGAAAACGCGCGGCGGCAAAATCATGAATGCGCTGTACGCGGGCGTGTTCGTCTCGGCACTGCTTGCAGCCATCGCTTTCTGGCCCATCACGAAAGCGTTGATGAGCGACTCGGCTTACGGCGTAGGACACCTCTACGGCTGCGCGCTCATCGGCCTGGTGTTGACCGGTGCCATGGTCGTCATCACCGAGTACTACACGGCGACCGAGTACGCACCGGTACGTCATGTCGCACAGTCGTCCACTACCGGTCATGCGACGAATATCATCGCGGGACTGGGCGTTTCCATGAAGTCCACCGCGCTTCCGGTGCTGGCCGTCTGCGCCGCGATCTGGGGCGCTTTCGAACTGGCTGGTCTTTACGGTATCGCCATCGCCGCTACGGCCATGCTGAGCATGACGGGCATGATCGTCGCGCTGGACGCTTACGGACCGATCACCGATAACGCCGGCGGCATCGCGGAAATGGCCGACCTGCCGCCCGAAGTACGCGGCGTGACCGATCCTCTCGACGCGGTCGGCAACACGACGAAGGCCGTCACCAAGGGCTATGCGATCGGTTCGGCCGGTCTCGCGGCGCTGGTCCTGTTCGCCGACTACACGCACAACCTCAGCGAGCACTTTGGCGGTGCGGAAATCCGTTTCGATCTGTCGAACCACTACGTCATCATCGGTCTGCTGATAGGCGGCCTGATTCCCTATCTGTTCGCCGCCATGGCGATGGAGGCCGTCGGTCGCGCGGCGGGATCGGTGGTGGAAGAAGTCCGTCGGCAATTCCGCGAGATCAAAGGCATCATGGAAGGCACGACGAAGCCCGATTACTCGCGCGCCGTCGATATGCTGACCCGCTCGGCCATCAAGGAAATGCTGATCCCGTCACTGCTGCCGGTGCTGGTGCCGGTAGTCGTCGTCTTCGGCTTCAAGGCACTCGGCGGCGCGGAAGCCGGTGCGCAGGCGCTGGGCGGCGTGCTGATCGGTACGATCGTCACCGGCCTCTTCGTCGCCATTTCCATGACCACCGGCGGCGGTGCATGGGACAACGCGAAGAAATATATCGAAGACGGCCATCTTGGCGGCAAAGGTTCCGACGCACACAAAGCGGCGGTTACCGGCGACACCGTCGGCGATCCGTATAAGGATACGGCCGGCCCGGCGGTGAACCCGTTGATCAAGATCATCAACATCGTGGCGCTGCTGCTGGTGCCGTTGCTCTGATCGGGCGCTGACCCGATCGGGCGCCATCCAAAAGGCCGGAGAAACCTGACGTTTCTCCGGCCTTTCTTTCGGGTGCGATCTACGGACCGGCGCCCGACTTCGCCCGTCCTGTCCCGAAAGTCATGGGTAAAGCAGGTGGGGTCTCCGCTATTGTTGGAATTCCGCTCGAATACGGAGTCACCATGCACCGACGCTGGATTGCGCTGGCCGTCGCCCTTACCTTGGGTGGCATGACCCACGCACACGATGCCCCGAAAACCTCCTCCGCCCCGGCGGCCACGCCCGCGAGCGACGATCCCAACCTCTGGCTCGACGATATCGACGGCGCGAAGCAGCTCGACTGGGTCAAGGCACGCAATGCCGACACCGTCGGCAAGTACGCCTCCGGCCCCGAATTCTCGACATTGCAGTCGCGGCTGCTCGAAGTGCTGGACTCGGATGCGAAGATTCCGATGGTCAACAAGGTCGGCGACCATTTCTACAATGTCTGGCGCGACAAGCAGCATCCGAAGGGACTGTGGCGACGCACGACGCTGGCCGAGTACCGCAAGGACAAGCCCGCCTGGGAAACGGTCGTCGACATCGACGCGCTCGCCGCCAGCGAGAAGGAAAACTGGGTATGGCACGGTGCGCAGTGCCTGAAGCCGGATTACCGCCGCTGCCTGGTATCGCTGTCGCGCGGCGGTGCCGACGCAGACGTGGTGCGTGAATTCGACCTTGTCACGAAGACCTTCATCGCCGACGGCTTTACGCTACCCGAGGCCAAGAGCCAGGTCGCATGGATCGACGAAGACCACATCTACGTGGCCACCGATTTCGGGCCGGGCTCCATGACGACGTCGAGCTATCCGCGCATCGTCAAGGAATGGAAGCGCGGCACGCCGCTCGCGTCCGCCACGACGGTATACGAAGGCAAGCCGACGGACATGTCGATCTCCGCCTTTCGGGATCGTACGCCTGGCTTCGAACGCGACTTCGTCCAGCGTGCGCTCGAGTTCTACAACAGCGAGACGTATGTTCGCGGCAAGGACGGCAAGCTCACGCGCATCGACGTGCCGAACGATGCGACCACCGACGTCCAACGCGAATGGCTGTTGATCGAACCGCGCACGGCATGGACCGTGAACGGCAAGACGTACGCGTCCGGCTCGCTGCTGGCGGCGAAATTCGACGATTTCATGGCCGGCAAGCGCGATATCGCCGTCCTGTTCGAACCCGACGCCCATAGTTCGCTGGCCGGCTATTCGTGGACGCGTCACCACCTGCTCGTCAACGTGATGCGCGATGTGGTCAGCAGCATCGAGGTACTCACGCCGGAAGCGAACGGCCCGTGGAAACGCGAAACGCTGGGTGGCGCGCCCGCGCTCAGTACGGTGCAGGCGGGCGGCATCGACGCTGACGATACCGACGAGTATTTCCTCACCGTGAGCGGCTTCCTCCAGCCCACGACGCTGTACTACGGCACGCTCGGCCAGGGCAAACAGGAAGCGCTGAAGCACAGCCCGGCGTTCTTCGATGCGTCGAAGTACGCCGTGAGCCAGCACTTCGTCACATCGAAGGACGGCACTCGCGTGCCCTATTTCGAGATCGCACCGAAGTCGATGAAGGCCGACGGAAACAATCCAACGCTCGTCTACGGCTACGGCGGCTTCGAAATTTCGCTGCAACCCGCCTATTCGGGCAGCGTCGGCCGCGCGTGGCTGGATAAGGGCGGCGTCTACGTCATCGCCAATATCCGCGGCGGCGGCGAATACGGTCCGCGCTGGCACCAGGCGGCGCTGAAGGCGAATCGTCCGCGCGCCTACGAGGACTTCGCGGCGGTGTCGCAGGACCTGATCGACCGCAAGATCACCACGCCGAAGCACATGGGCATGATGGGCGGCAGCAATGGCGGCCTGCTGGCCGGCAACATGCTGACGAAGTATCCCCAGCTGTACGGTGCGGTGGTCAGCCAGGTCGCCCTGCTCGACATGAAGCGTTATACGCACATGTCGGCGGGTGCCTCCTGGATGGCCGAGTACGGCGATCCGGACAAGGCCGACGAATGGGCCTATATCCAGACCTTCTCCCCGTACCAGAACGTGAAAGCCGGCACCAAGTACCCGCCGGTCCTCTTCACAACCTCGACCCGGGACGACCGGGTAGGGCCCGTCCACGCCCGGAAGATGGCCGCGGAAATGCAGTCCATGGGCTTCGACGCCAGCCTGTACGAGAACATCGAGGGTGGCCATGGGGCCGCGGCGGACAACAAGCAGGCCGCATTTATGTCGGCACTGGCGTACACCTATCTGTGGGATCACCTGAAGTAATCCGCCCCCCGGATGGGTCCTGTGCGGGGCGCCAGACGGCGCCCCGCCTTGTTTTGGTATCCTTGTCGGCCAACTTTTCCCCACCGAATCCAAGGAATGCCCATGGGCCTCCATCTCGTTCCAGCCGGCCGTGACGTGCCGAACGAAATCAACGTCATCATCGAGATTCCGAAAGACGCCGAGCCGGTCAAGTACGAAGTCGACAAGGAAAGCGGCGCCATCTTCGTCGACCGCATCCTTTCGACCCCGATGCGCTATCCCTGCAACTACGGCTATGTGCCGGGCACCCTGGGTGGCGACGGCGATCCGCTGGACGCGCTGGTCATCCTTCCCCTGCCGCTGGTCCCGGGCTCGGTCATTCGCTGCCATCCGGTCGGCATGCTCAAGATGACCGACGAAGCCGGCGCCGACGAGAAGCTGGTCGTCGTGCCGATCTCCAAGGTGTTCGCGGGCTATTCGCACATCAAGGACATCAAGGAAGTTTCCGGCCACTGGCTGGAGCGCATCGGCCACTTCTTCGAGCACTACAAGGACCTGGAGAAGGGCAAGTGGGTCAAGATCGACGGTTGGGTCGGCGCCGACGAGGCGAAGGCCGAGATCGAAGCCGGCATGAAGCGCTATATCGCCGACAACAAGTAATGGAAAGGCGTCCCTCGGGGCGCCTTTTTTAGGTTCTTCTCGCATTAGCGGGGACGGCCTGACGTGTCTGGCCGCTCTCCGGTTAAAGATGGCCGCCTCACGCTCGTGCGTCGGGGAAGCCGTGGCCGGGTTGGCCCTTGGGGCCTTCGGCGCCGTCCCTGCGGGAGCGGGCCGTAGCGCCGCCTCCGCTCCGTCACTAGGCATCGCGGCCCTCGGCTAAGGCGGCCCCAAGGGCCAACCCGGCCACGGCACCGTCGATTGCGGTTGGCTGTGGGCAGAGCACGAGCCGAGCACGTGGGTGTAGCTGACCGGCATGCGGTCAGCTACACCCATACGTCGACGCCATGCTTTCCTCCACGTGACCGCAGCGTTCGGCAGAGCCGTCGGCCACCACCCTCGACGCGACTTGCGCAACCGAGCGCGGCGGGCGGAAAAGGCCCGCAGGGGGCGGACCTGGACGGTCCGCCGTTTTTGCTGAGGCAGGGAGGCCGAATCAAAAACCCCCGCCCACAGCGCGGGCGCGACGGGGCGCAGCCATCAGACAAAAGCCGCAAAGCGGCTCTCCCTTCCCGAGCGACGGTGAAGCCGGAGCGTCGAGGGTGGTGGCCGACGGCTCTCCCCGAGGCGTCCGAGCGCTACCGCGATGGCAAAGCCGAGCCGCCCCCCGAAAAGGCGTGAAAAACCTGCTTTTAGGTTCTCAACGAAAGTCCGGGGACCAGAGAGAAGTCACCCCCGCGCCAGCAACGCCCGCAAGTCGATGATCGCTGCATTGGCCCGCGAGATGTAGTTCGCCATCACGAGCGAATGATTGGCGAAGAATCCGAACGGCGAACCATTCAGCACCACCGGACTGCCCAACGCTTTCTGGGACTCTTCCAGTTCGCGAATCACCTGCTGCAATCCGGCATCGGCATTCTTGCTGCGCAGGATCGGTCCGAAGTCCTGGCGTATGGCTTTCAGTTGTTCGAGCAATGCCCAGGTATAGCCACGGGCTTCATAGAAGTTGTCGTCGATCTTGCTCCACGGCGTCCGGACGATCTGACCGCCCGCGGGTACCGGCTTGCCGGACGCATCGACGCTGGGTGCCGCGTCGATCTGCAACTGGCCCACGCTCGCCGAAAGCCGCTGCGACAGCGAGCCCAACCGCGTGGAGACGATCTGCAGGTAGTCGGCGAGATTGTCGGCACGTGCATAGAAATGCGCGCCCGCACCTTCCGCGTCGCCCAGGCGGGACAGATAGCCTTCCAGCCGGTCGATCGCTTTGCCGTATTGCGATTCGGAACTCGGAAGCAGCCAGCGATCGTTCGGACTGGACAGCAGCGGATCGGCTTCGCCCAGATCCTTGTCCTCGATGGACTGGGTCTGCGAACGGCTGAAGTCGTTGCGCAGCGCCCGGACGAGATCGCGCGAGGCGGTCAACGATCCGAATTCCCAGTTGGGCATGTTGTCGAGGAACACACCGGGCGGCAGTTTATCGTTGCTGATGTAGCCGCCACGCTTGTGCAGCAGCGTATCGACGGAGCGGATCAGCGTATACGTCGTCACCGCACCGGTACTCACGGGCCGGTCGATGGATTTCATATGTTCCGTCGTGACGGCTACCGGGTCGAACTGCGGCGGCTCGGTATCCCACCACCACATGAATCCCAGGGTGAGAATCGCGAGGACGAAGATCGTCGCAACGATCGCTGTCGCCAGCGGACGACGACGGCGCGGAGCTGCGGGATTCCGGGTGGACGCTTCCATGGGTCTTCCTTAGCTATGGTGAGGTCGACCGGAAGCTTATACCGTGGAGCCCCGATCGGCGCTTCGACAACGGGGTCGACACGTCCCCGGCCTGCTCCCGTGGGAGCGCGCAAGCGCGCTCCCACGAAAAACCCGGCTTTACGCCTTGCGGTAAACCTCAGAGCCCATCGCGCGGAACTCGGCCGACTTCTCCGCCATGCCTTCGTCGATGGCCTCGAACGCTTCCGTGCCGTGTTCGGCAGCGTAGTCGCGGACGTCCTGCGTGATCTTCATCGAACAGAATTTCGGTCCGCACATCGAACAGAAATGCGCCGATTTGTGTGCGTCTTTCGGCATCGTTTCGTCATGGAATTCGCGCGCCTTTTCCGGATCGAGGCCCAGGTTGAACTGATCTTCCCAACGGAATTCGAAGCGGGCTTTGGACAGCGCGTTGTCCCGTACCTGCGCACCAGGGTGGCCTTTGGCCAGGTCCGCGGCATGGGCGGCGATCTTGTAAGCGATGATGCCGTCGCGAACGTCCTGCTTGTTCGGCAGGCCAAGGTGCTCCTTCGGCGTGACGTAGCAGAGCATCGCCGTGCCGAACCAGCCGATCATCGCCGCACCGATCGCGCTGGTGATGTGGTCGTAACCGGGAGCGATGTCGGTCGTCAGCGGCCCGAGGGTGTAGAACGGCGCTTCGTGGCACTTCTCGAGCTGCCGGTCCATGTTCTCCTTGATGAGATGCATCGGGACATGCCCCGGGCCCTCGATCATCACCTGCACGTCGTGCTTCCACGCGATCTGGGTCAACTCGCCAAGCGTATCGAGTTCACCGAACTGCGCGGCGTCATTCGCGTCGGCAATGCAGCCGGGACGCAGGCCGTCGCCGAGACTGAAGGACACGTCGTAAGCCTTCATGATCTCGCAGATATCTTCGAAGTGCGTATAGAGGAAGTTCTCGCGGTGATGCGCGAGGCACCACTTCGCCATGATCGAACCGCCGCGCGAGACGATGCCGGTGACGCGTTTCGCGGTCAGTGGCACGAACCGCAGGAGCACGCCGGCGTGGATCGTGAAGTAATCGACGCCCTGCTCCGCCTGTTCGATGAGCGTGTCGCGGAAAATCTCCCAGGTGAGGTCTTCGGCCACGCCGTCGACTTTTTCCAGCGCCTGATAGATGGGCACCGTCCCGATCGGAACCGGCGAGTTGCGGACGATCCATTCGCGCGTTTCATGGATGTGCTTGCCCGTCGACAGATCCATGACGTTGTCGGCACCCCAGCGAATCGACCACACCAGTTTTTCCACTTCCTCGGCGATACCCGAACTCACGGCGCTGTTGCCGATGTTCGCGTTGATCTTGGTGAGGAAGTTGCGGCCGATGATCATCGGCTCCGCTTCCGGATGGTTGATGTTGGCGGGAATGATGGCGCGACCGCGGGCGACTTCGTCGCGCACGAACTCGGGTGTGATCAGCTTCGGTAGCGCAGCGCCGAAGGCTTCGCCCGGGTGCTGGTTGCGCAGCGCACTGTCGCGCAGCGCTTCGATGCGCTGGTTTTCGCGAATGGCGATGTATTCCATCTCCGGCGTGACGATGCCGCGCCGCGCATAGTGCATCTGCGTAACGTTGGCACCGGCCTTCGCACGCAAGGGCGCGCGCAGACCGGTGAAACGGAAGGCGGCCAGCTTCGGATCGACGGCACGGGCGCGGCCGAACTCCGAGCTCAGGCCGGCAAGGCGCTCGACGTCGCCGCGCTCGGCGATCCAGACGGCACGCAGCGGGGGCAGGCCCGCGGCCAGATCGACGGCGTAGTCCGGATCGGTATACGGACCGGACGTGTCGTAAACGGTGATCGGGGGATTTTCCTCGCCCCCGAACAGCGTCGGGGTCTGGGCCTGCGAGATCTCGCGCAACGGCACGCGCAGGTCCGGACGGCTGCCCTGGACATGGATCTTGCGAGAGCCCGGTATCGGGCGGGTGACGGCTTCGGAGAGTTCCTGCGCGGCACGCGCGAGATCGGAAGGCATGGCATTCATCGGCTTGCGTCCTCTTGGGGAGTAGACGAAGCGACGGCACCGCGCACGGCCTTACCGCTGGGGCGCGGGCCGTGGACGAAGCTCCCTACACCGGTGCTAACCGGATCAGGTTCGAAGGGACTCTCTCAGCCTTGGTAGGCACCCCCGCTTCGGCGGGTATTCAAGCACGAAGCGGGTGGCGTAAGCGAGCGCCACGGGAAACGCCTAAGCGTCGTCGCGGGGCGCGTAGGCTCGCAGGAACATATCGACGGCGGCCATGGCGTTGGAGGTCACCTCATCGGCGAACTGAACCACGCAGTCCTCGCAACCGAACAGACGGCGCAGAACCAGATCGCCCTTCAAAAGGGAGAGAAACTGCGTGGTTGCGCGAGGAACGTCGGCGATCTCCAGCTGCCCGGCTTCGACAGCGCCCTGGATGAGCCGCTGCAACAACGCATGCATGCGGGCCGGACCTTCTTCCCACAGCAGACGCCCGAAGCGCGGATTGCCGCCCTGCTGGCAGTCGGACAGGATGGCCCGGAAGGTACCCACCGACTCGGAATTCGTCTCCATCGCGGAATGGCGGCGTGCGATGCCGGTGAGCGTGGCCCGGATGTCGGTACCCGGCGGCGCGGAGAACAGGTCGTCGGGCAGGCGATCCTGCACGTGCGAACGGATCACCTCGCGGAACAAATTGTCCTTGTCGCCGAAGTGACTGTAGACGGTGAGCTTGGAGACGCTGGCTGCCGCGGCCACCGCATCCATGCTGGTACCGGCGAAGCCACCCTGCGTGAAAAGCGCTTTGGCGGCTTCGAGAATGGCCGCGCGCTTCTCCATATCCTTTGGACGCCCCGGACCCTGGGTCTTCACTTTCGGGCTGGCGTTCATGGTCGCACCTTCACAAACAGGAAACATGGTTTTATTATACGCGTCGGTTTAGTTATTTCCATAACACCAGCCAAACAGCCTGGCGACCTATTCACTATGTCCAATACCACTTCGGAACTGACCTTGAGCCCGGCCTACCGCCAGTCGCAACGCGCGCTGTCGGCTTGGATCGAGCAGACCGGAGCGGGCGCCCGCCGCCATGCCTTTACAGCGCGGTCCAGCCTCAGCGGACTGGCCGCTTTCGAGCGCGGCCGGCTGGCGAGGTGGATAGCGTGGCTCTGTATCGCGGGCGAATCCCGCGGCGAGCCCTCGCTTATCGGCCGGTTGCGCCGACTGGACGGCGCGCTGTACACAAGTGTTTACGAAGCACTCGACCGGTTGCCTGGGGCAGTGACCGGCATAGCCGGACGGGTCCGGCTGAGTGCCTGATTACCTTATCATTGGTGGGGGCGTTCACGGGCCGCTTCCATAGGTCGGCGTTTCGCCCTACAACTCCGTTCAGGTGTCTGACGCACCTCTCGGACCGCCCCATGAGTACAGGCATGACTTCCGTCAGGTTGCTCCGATGACTTCCGGCACTTCGTCGAGAGTGTTGCAGGCCGCAGCCTTATCTATAGGAACTCGTGCCCTAAGCGCTTATCCTTTCAGCCCTTTTTTCCGATTTCGCAAGGCACCGACATCATGGCGATGAATTTCGAGCAGGCACGGCAGAACATGGTGGAAAACCAGGTTCGTCCGTGGGAAGTACTGGATTTCCGCGTGCTCGACGCGCTGTCCCACGTGCGCCGCGAAGATTATGTGGCTGCCGGACATCGCAATATGGCGTTCGCGGACCTCACCCTTCCGCTGGGCCACGGCGAAGTAATGATGAAGCCGGTCGTCGAAGGTCGCGTGCTTCAGGCCCTGGAACTGCAGCCGACCGACGAAGTGCTGGAGATCGGCACGGGCTCGGGCTTCCTCACCGCCTGCATGGCGCACCTGTCGCAGCGCGTGACCACGATCGACATGCACGCGGATTTCGTCGAAACGGCACGCGAGCGTCTTGGCCGTGCCGGCTTCGCTAATGTTCGTTTCGACGTCGCCGAAGCCGTCAACGGTTACACGCCGAACGCCGTTTTCGATGCCATCGTCGTCACGGGCGCAATGCACGTCGTTCCTGAAAAATTTGTCCGGTGGCTGAAGGTCGGTGGCCGGATGTTTGTCGTACGTGGCGATTCTCCCGCGCAGACGGCGGTTCTCCTCACCCACGAGGGTGATGGCCGCTATCGCGAGGAGTCGCTCTTTGAGACGGACCTTCCCTATCTGGCGCATGCTGCGCCGGTGAAGCGCTTCGTGCTTTGACCCCACGATTTCCCTACACCATTCACGAGGCGACCCCATGCGTTTGAAGCTCCTTACCGTCGCGCTGGCACTGGCCGCGAGCCCGATGCTGGTTCACGCGGAAGATCTGCTGGACGCCTACCGTCAGGCCCGGGCAAACGATCCGGTGCTGTCGCAGGCCGATTCCACCCGTCTGTCCGTTGGCGAAAACGTCGTGCAGTCGCGCGCGTTGCTGCTTCCCCAGGTCTCCGCCCAGCTGTCGCTGAACCAGACCCAGATAGCCGGGCCCACGCCGAGCACCGATGCCGCGGGCAACATCGTGACGCCGGACACCGGTAACTCGCGCAACCGCAGCCTCAACGCAACGGTGTCGCAGAGCGTCCTCGACTTCAGCAAATACGCCAACCTCAAGGCGGCTCATTCGACGGCGGATGCACAGACGGCGACGTACGAAGCGGCGGTACAGCAGCTGTCGACCCGTGTCGCCACGGCGTACTTCAACGTGCTGACCAATGACGACGCGCTCACGTTCGCCAAGGCGAACGAGCAGGCGCTGGCCCGGCAGCTCGAGCAGGCCCAGCAGCGCTTCGACGTGGGTCTGTCCGCCATCACCGACGTGCAGGACGCGAAAGCGCAGCACGATTCGGCGGTCGCCTCCGTCATCACGGCGGAGAACACCCTTTCCGACGCCCGCGAAGCCCTGACACAGATCACCGGCAAGCCGGCGGACAACCTGAAGAAGCTGCGCGAGCAGCTGCCGATGGACGCCCCGGCGCCGAACGATGCGAAGGCATGGGTGGACCAGGCGGTCCAGCACAACCCGACGATCCTCGCGTCCCAGTTCAGCGTCGAATCGGCCGAGCACAGCATCAGCGCCGCGCGCGCGGGTCATCTGCCGACCATCGATGCCACCGCCCAGTACGGCAAGTCGAGCACCTGGAATGAGAACGGCGGCCTGAGCTCCGTTGCGCGGGCCTCCAACGGACGCGGACAGACGACCGTCGGCCTGACCCTCTCGGTGCCGATCTTCTCCGGTGGCGCCACCCAGTCGCGCGTCCGTCAGTCGATCTACGACCGCGATTCGGCGCAGGATTCGCTGGAATCGACCCGCCGCCAGGTGGTTCGCAACACGCTGAACTATTTCCGCTCCGTGGTCGCCGGTATCAGCAAGGTCGAAGCCACGAAGGCCGCCGTCGAATCCGCCGAAAGCGCACGCGATGCCACGCAGGCCGGCTTCGAAGTCGGTACGCGGACCATCGTCGACGTGCTGATCGCGCAGCAGAACCTCACGCAGTCGCTGAGCAACTACTCGCAGGCCCGCCACCAGTTCATCCTCGACAAGCTGCTGCTGAAGCAGAACGCCGGCTCGGTGGACATCAAGGATCTGGAAGCGATCAATTCGCTGCTCCAGTAAGCCCGCCAGTCATGGCAAAAAAAACGGCGCTTTTGCGCCGTTTTTTTTTGCTTGAGATCGATGGCATCCACCCCCCATGACCTCATCCTTTTCACATGGCGAAACGAGTGCCCCACCTACGCACAAACGCCTGCTTCGACGATGCCGCCCCTCCGGCAAAGGAAAGAAACTGACGGCACCTTAAGGGCTCTTCCTTACAGGTGTCCCTCACTTATTCCCATGGAGACAACATGAAGAAGATTTCGCTTATCGCCACCACATGTCTGGCGCTCGCGTTCGCAGGAGCTGCCTGTGCAGCCACCAATAGCCAGGATGGCGTATCGGGCGGCAACGGTAACGGCTTCTCCGGCGGCAATGGCGGGAACAGCAATTTCTCCGGCAGCAACAACGGCTTTTCCGGCGGTAATGGTAACAACGGCTCCGGCAATAGCGATGGTTTCTCCGGCGGCAACGCCATCAGAAACGCATTCACCTATCAGGTGATGGGCCTCGGTAAGACGGAATCCCAGGCATTCCTCGACATGCAGAAGAACCTCGCCAACGAGTGCGTGGCGGTCGACGGTGCTATTACCAACATCGGTGTTGGGTACTTCACGGATTTCAGCGGCAACCCGACGATCCATGCGACCGGGTCGGTGACTTGCGAAACCCCGACCGTTAAGGTCTCCCCGATCGGCCCGGTCAAACCCTGACCAAGGCAGGCAACCGTAAACCGCGGCAGGAATCTTTAGATCCTCGCCGCGGTATCGGGGCAGGCTTATTCCTGTAGCAGGTTATCCACGAGTTTCATCACGCGCTCGACAGAACCACGCTCGCTGTCGAACACCTTACGCGCGGCCTCGCCCATACTTTTGCGACGGACCTCGTCGCGCAACAAACGAAGGACGTCCTCACCGAGCGACTCGGGCGTAGCGACACGCTCGCCGCCACCGGCATCCAGTAGCGCCTGAGTGATTTCTTCGAAATTGAACGTATTCGGACCGACCAGGACCGGCTTGCCCAACGCAGCGGGTTCCAGCACGTTGTGTCCGCCGATGGGTACCAGACTGCCGCCGACAAAGGCGACATCCGACGCCGCGAAGAAACGAAGAAGCTCGCCCATCGCATCAATGACGAAACATTGGGTGTGCAACGACGGCACGCCGTCGCCACTACGGGTTCCCGTCTGGAAGCCCAGGCTACGTATGGACGCCTCGACCGCGCGGAAACGTTCCGGGTGTCGCGGAGCGATCAGCAGCAATGCATCGGGTATGCGCCGGAGCACTTCCAGATGCGCCTGCAACACCGCCAGTTCCTCGCCCTCATGCGTACTGGCTGCGATCCAGACAGGCCGTCCCGCACCCCAGGTCGCACGCATCGTCGTGCCATCGGCGAGGGCATCGCAGGGAACCGGCATGTCGAACTTCAGGTTGCCGCATACGGTGAGCTGGCTGGGTTCGGCACCCAGCAACCGGTAGCGGGCGGCGTCGGTACGGGACTGGGCGGCGATATGGCTCACGCAGCGCAACGCCTTGCGCACCAGCGAACGCATGCGCGCGTAGCCGCGCAGGGATCGTTCGGACAAGCGTGCGTTGGCGATAAGCAGGGGGATGCCGTGCCGGCGACAGGCAAAATAGAGATTCGGCCATATCTCGGTTTCGACGATGATAGCCAGCCGCGGACGTACGCTTCGCAGGAAACGCCGGACCGCGAATGGCAGGTCGTACGGAAGGTAGACGCTGTAAACCGAATCGCCAAAAAGCTGACGCACGCGTTCGGATCCGGTGGGCGTCACGGTCGTCACCAGCATCGGCGCCTGCGGATAGGCCACCATCAAGGCCTTTACCAGGGGCTCGGCGGCATTGACCTCGCCCACCGATACCGCATGCACCCAAAGACAACCATTCAGCCGGGGCGTCGAGAACGTGCCGAAGCGCTCGCGCCAGCGCAGGTGATAGTCGCCGTAACGCATGCCACGCGCCATCAGCCGCAGCATGACCAGCGGCGTGAACAGGTACATGGCGAGGTTGTACAGAAGGCGCAAGAGGACGTTCCGCGTCAGGAGCCATGGATTATAGCCCGAGGGTGGGACCGTACCCGTCCGAACGCGGCACGTTACAATGACAGGTCATGCCCGGTACTCCACGCCCCACGTTCGATCGCCGCCTGCTCGCGCCCCGTCACTGGCCGGCGTGGATCGGTGTCGGCGTCATCTGGCTTATCGCCCACCTGCCCTTTCGCGCGCTGCTGGGACTCGGCCGGATGGCCGGTAGTCTTGCCCTGCACCTGAACTCCGGGCGCCGGCGCATCGCGGCCATCAACATTGACCTGTGCTTCCCCGGACTCGGTCCCCCGGAACAGAAGGCGCTGGTCACGGCGAACCTGCGCGACGTGGGCATGATGCTCGTGGAATTCGCACTGGGATGGCTGGGCACGGATCGCGCCATCGCGAAGGTGCCCGTGACCATCGAAGGACTGGAACACCTGGAAGCCGCACGCGCCGCCGGCCGCGGCGTGCTTCTGGTCGGCGGCCATTTCTCGCATCTGGAGCTGTGCGCACGGCTGGTCTCCCAGCGCATCCGCATCGCGGGCATGTATCGCCGGATGGATTCGGACGTGTTCGAGTGGACGGTGTTGCGTGCCCGCCTGGGTTACGCCGACGCCATGTTCGACAAGGACGACCTGCGCGGCACCGTGAAGTACCTGCGCGGCGGCGGCACGCTCTGGTACGCGCCCGATCAGGACATGCGCAGCAAGGACAACGTCTTCGTCCCGTTCTTTGGCGTGCCGGCGGCGACGATCACCGCCACCCATCACTTAGCGCGCCTGTCCGGCGCGGCCGTCATTCCTTTCTTCCATCGCCGCCTGCCCGGTACCGGCGGCTACGTGCTTCGACTTGGTGCGCCGCTGGAAGATTTCCCCGGCCCGGACGCCGCGATCGATACCGCTCGCGTCAATACCGCCATCGAGCAGATGGTACGGGAAGCCCCGGAACAATATCTGTGGGTACACAAGCGCTTCAAAACGCGACCGCCCGGCGAGCCGTCCGTTTACTGAATCGGTGTCGCGACAGTTTTCTAAAGAAAGTTTCATGAAAACTTTGGCGCGTAAAACGTTCATGTCCCCCTTTGGTTGACGGATCTTCCAATGTCGTCGCTCTCCCGTTTCATCCGCTCGCTACGTGGCAGAAGCCAGTGGCACAGCACCCGCCTGCGCGGCGCGGAAGCTGCTGTCAAATATGCCGCCCGTTGCCTGCGTGCCTGGAAGCCCCATGGCCGCTGGCTGGCTTTCCTCGATGAGACGCCCGGCATGGCCGGCGTCGTTGCCGTGGACCCGACGCTGGTCGAACGCTACCAGCACCGCTTCATCAGCCGCAGCCTGCGCACCCGTCGCAGGCTGGCGATCCTGAGCGATCACTACGCCTTCGCCGCCCAGCACTTTCCGCGGGAACTGTTCGACGCCATTTATCTGCGTCGTACCGTGGACATCGGCGCCATCGCCCTGCGCGACGGCGGAGCGCTCCGGATCGTACTCAAGGCTCCCGCGCTGCGTGGACGCGAGGGCGAGCTATCCATTTACCTGTTCGACGAAAACGGCCTGCAGCTGTCCTTCGCCACCGTGACCATCGCGGACGACGGAAGCACGCTGCTGATCGGATGCATTCAGGGCGCGGCGGCGGGCGCGGGGCGCGAGGTTATCCGCGATCTGACGAAGCAGTGCCACGGCCTGCGTCCGAAGAATCTGCTGCTGTCGCTGATCTATGCGCTCGCCGAAGGATTCGGCATCAAACGCATTCGCGCCGTGGGCAACGCGGTGCATCCGTTCGCCGGCATCGCGAACAAGATCAAGGCCGACTACGACGGGTTCTGGTCCGAGAATGACGGGATTCTTTCGGACGACGGCCTGTTCGACCTGCCGCCTTCCGAACCGGTGCGCTCGGAACTCGACGTGGAAAGCAAACATCGCAGCGCGTTCCGCAAGCGAGAGGCATTGCGTCGCCAGGCGTGCACCGTGGTGGCCATGGCTTTCCAGCATGCCGTCCGCGACATATCGATGGCGGCGTGATCAGCCGCGACGCCGGCGCTCGTACAGCTTCGCGTACTTCAGGAACGCGTAGAACGCATGCACCCGGGCGGCGACGAAGCCCGCCCAGCCTGCGCGATAGTGACCGCGCAGCACGTAGTAACGGATGAACGCGACGGCGGGATAAAGCACCATGCGCAGCCTGAGGAAACGTGGCGCGCGGGTGTGTCGGTCATCGACCTGCAACGTGGAGTAGCGGTTGGCTTTCTCGACGCGGCCGGCGATATCGCGTTCGCCGTAATGATCGATGGTGGCGTCCAGTTGCGCGACGGGTCCGTCGACCACGACGCTTTCGTGCACTTCGTGGCCACTCATGCGCGCACGGGTACGATCGAACAGGCGCACATAGTGGTTCAGGCGTGTCCGCCCGGCCTGCCAGCGCCAGAAAACCCATTCGCGCCGCCACAGCTCGAACCCGGCCACGGCAGGGTCGGCCAACGCCTGCTGGATCGCCTCGACGGCAACCGCGGGAAGCGCTTCGTCCGAATCCAGCAACAGCACCCAGCGATGACTCGCCAGATCGATAGCCGCCTGCTTCTGCGCGCTGTATCCCGCGAAGGGCTGCGCCCGGACCCTGGCACCGTACGAATCGGCGATGGCGAGCGTGCGGTCGGTAGAACCCGAATCCAGGACCACGATCTCGTCGGCCCAACGTACCGACGCAAGGCACGCGTCCAGCGTGTCCTCGTTATCGAACGTGGTCACGACAACGGACAGCGGCTCACGCATGCGCCGACTCCGCATCCGGTACATCGGCATAGAGCGCCGCGCACCACACCGCCAGCAACCACCAGAACAGCAATCCCCACCACGCGGAATAAAACGCCATGTGCGTATTGAGCGGGAACAGGATGGATGCCAGCGCGACGGTTGCCGGGAAAGCGCGCTCACGCCCGGCATAGCCAACGCGCCGCCACGCGCGCCATGCCATGACGACACCGGCCAGCCAGCACGCCAGACCGATAACGCCGGTTTCCGTCGCTACCTCGAGGATCACCTGATGGGCGTGACACGCGCCCTCGCCCTCGCTGCATTTTTCGGCCGTGACGAAATGATCGGTCGCCGTCGTATAGGACGGATAGGCGTAGCGGAACGAGCGAACCCCGACACCGTTGATGGGGTGATCCGCGAACATGCGCAGGCTGGTTCGCCAGATATCGAGACGCCCGGTCAACGCGGCATCGAGAGACGCGGTCGAGCCCTGCGCGACCACCAGTGTGCGTTCGATGCGGTCGTGGACGCGAGGCGACACCTGCCAGGCAAGTGTCCCAGCCAGAAGCAGGGTCACGAAGCCGCCGGCGCAGAACACCAGGAAACGTAACGGCGTACGACTTTCGCGCCACAGGAACGCGAGACCGACCAGTCCGTAACAAAGCCATGCGGCGCGCGAACCGGCGAGCAACACCGGTCCCAGGGTCAACAGGTAAGCGACGACAAGACCGCGCCAGCCCCAGCGTTCGCGAGCGGCCCACAACAGGAACGGTGCGCACGCCGCCAGCGCGGGACCGAGCTTCAGGTTATCGGCACCGAACAGCCCGGACAGGCGCTCGGCATTCGACAGACCGCGCAGCCCCCAGCCCGTCAACGCCTGCACCCACGCGTCGAGCACCCACAGCGCGACCACGGCGGCCGTAGCGATATACAGCGCCCGCACTTTGGACGGTCGCCGCATCGCGAAACACGTGTAGATACCTAGCGGTGCAAAGCGCAGCAGGCCCGCCACGGTGCTCCAGCTACGGCCCGGCGCCACGGCATCGACCGCCGAGACAAGCGCGGCGACAACGTATGCCCCGAACAGCCAGAGGAATAGCCGGGCACCGGCGTGGGTTTCCAACGCACGCGGCTCGCGCACCAGCAGCAGGACGGCGCCCACCAGCGCAAGAAACACACCCAGCTCGGCGCTACGGCCGAACGGCAGGAGCGCCGGCACCAGCCAGATCGGCAGAAGGGGCGAACGGAGCGCGGCTTTCAGCGTCATGGGATGACCGGGGTGAGGAGCGGTCGATTATAGGGTGCTTGCCGCGATGCGACCCCCTGCTTGCTCTCTAGTGGGAGCGCGCCCGCGCGCGAAAGCCCACGGAGCGAAGAAACGGACCGGTCGCAACGCAAGCCGATACTCCCGGCTGCGAAAGCTTCGCACAGCGTCACCGTTCCATAGGCTTTCGCGCGCAGGCGCGCTCCCACAGAAGCCGCCCTGATCGACGGGGATTACGAGCCAACCACCTCGGCATACAACGCCAGCGTCGCCGTTTGCATATCCACCAGGCGATAGCTGCGCGGCGGTGGGATCGGCGGCGCGAAGCGCAGCAGTTCCGCCGCGCGCTCGACCAGTTTCTCGCGATCGCCCAACGGCACCCGGCCCGCCGGATAGAGCTCCGCCAGCAGCTCGCCGACGCCGCCGTGGGCATAGCCCATCACCGGCCGGCACAACGCCAGGGCTTCGACCACCGTCCGCCCGAAGGACTCGGGCCGGATCGACAGTTGCAGGATCAGGTCGGACATGGCGTAAACGTCGCGCACGTCCGAACGGGTCGGCGAGATGACGACCTTGTCGTCGAGTCCGCGCTCGTGGATCAGTTCGCGAAGTTCCGCGATATAAGCCTCGCGCCCCGGCTCGTCGGCCCCAAGCAGGAGCAGGCGCGCATCGATGGCACGGTGTTCGAGGTCGGCCAGGAGTTCGATGGCATCGCGATGCCCTTTCAGGCGTGTGCCACGGCCGGGCAGCGTCAGCAGCGGCGCGCCGGCCAGTTGCGGATACTGCTCGAAAAAGGCCTGCTGCCAGCTGTCGTCGGGACGATAGCCATAGGGAAAGGCTTCGGTGTCGATGCCCCGCGGAACGACGGCGATACGCGCCGTATCCAGTTTCGGGTAATGCCGCAGCACGTAGTCCCGCAGGGTCTGCGACACCACGATGACCCGCTCGCCGCGCATCAATACGGCACTGTAGTGCCCCGGACTGTTGAGTCCATGCACGGTGGTGACGAAGTGCGGACGCGGTTTCACCCCGCGCATCGCCCACCAGCCAATCCACGCCGGCAGGCGCGAGCGCGCGTGGACGACATCGGGTTTCAGCTCGCGCAGAACCCGGCGCAGCTTGCCGACGGTAAACAGGGTGGAGAACGCCTTCCGGCCGATCGGCAAGGCGATGTGCCGGCTGCCTTCCGCCTCGAGCTGGTCGACCAGCCGTCCGCCAGCCGACACCACGACCGAGCGATGCCCCGCCTGGACGAGCGCCCTGGCGATTTCCAGCGTCGAGCGTTCCGCTCCCCCGGCATGCAGCGCGGGGATCAGCTGAACGACCGTCATCGCCTTCGGGCTTTGGGTAACTTCGGCGGCCAAGGTGGGGTATCCGGAATGGTCTGCCGAAACGGCAAGCAGGTTACGTGCCGACTTTCGTCGAATCAGTCACGCAGGATGTAGCGGGCACCGCAATAGGAACAAACCGACTCGCCGCCATCGTCTTCGATAGGCAGATACACCTTCGGGTGTGAATTCCACAGATGCATGCCCGGCATCGGGCAGGACAACGGCAGATCCGCGCGCGTCACTTCGTAACGATTTTCGGCGTTTGCCAGTTTCAGCGGCAGCGCCGCGTCGGTCGTAGTCATGAAAAATGCTCCGAAGAAAGCGATTCGGTCAGGGCGCAGATGTTAGCAGGGCCGGATGGCCCTGCGGGGCAGGCAAAAAAAACCCGCGCCGTCGCCGGCGCGGGCTGAAGCTGAGGCTACGGGAGCCCCTGAAACTTACTTACCGCCCATCTTCGCCTTATAGGCTGCCGACTCGAGACCCTCGGTCGTGATGCGGATCTTGATGTCGTCGGAGACGTTCGGCACATAAGCGCCGACGCCGAAGTCGGAACGCTTGATGGTGGCGGTGGCGTCGAAGCCGGCGGCCGGGGCCTTCAGCATCGGGTGTTCGCCGACCTTGTTCACCGTCACGGCGAGGACAACCGGCTTGGTGACACCGTGGATCGTCAGGTCGCCCGTGACGTTCAGCTTGTCTTTGCCGGCTGCCGCGACCTTCGTGCTCTTGAAGGTAACGGTCGGGTACTTGTCGGCGTCTAAGAAGTCCGGCTTCTTCAGGTGCTCGTCGAGGGCCGGCACGTGGGTGTCGAGGCTGGTCAGCGGCAGGGTGACCTCAACGGACGACTTGGTCGGCGCGGCGGCGTCATAAACCAGCGTGCCCTGGACGCCACCGAGATTGGCGGTCGGGTTTGAGTAACCGAAGTGGTTCCAGCTGAACAGGACCATCGTGTGGCCCGGGTCGAGCGTGTAGGTAACCGGAGCGGCCTGAGCCGAACCGGCGGCGATCAGACCGGCGAGAGCGAGGTAACGGATTGCGCGCATGGTTTTCTCCAGCTGCGGGTGGGTACTGCCAGGGATGGGCGGATGCCGGGAGGCGCCCGCCTGGAATCAGGCGATGGTAACGGCTTCGTCGAAATCCAGACGCGGAAGGCGTCCGAAAAGATTCGTACTGGCGTCGCCGTAGCCGATATTAACGAGGAAATTGGACTTGATCTGGGTGCCGGCGAAGAACGCCTTGTCCACGGTTTCATTGTCGAAACCGGACATCGGACCGCAGTCCAGACCGAGCGCACGGGCCGCTACGATCAGGTAAGCGCCCTGCAGCGAGCCGTTGCGGAAACCGGTGGACTGGATCGACGCGTCGTTGCCGACGAACCAGCTCCGAGCGTCCGCGTGCGGGAACAGCTTCGGCAGCTTTTCGTAGAACTCGAAGTCCGTGGCGACAATCGCCGTGACGGGGGCCACCATCGTCTTGGCCTTATTGCTCTCCGAAAGTGCCGGCTCGAGCTTCGCCTTGGCTTCTTTCGACTTCACGAACACCACGCGCATCGGCGACGAGTTGGCCGCGGTCGGACCGAATTTCGCCAGTTCGTACAGACGATGCAATTGCTCGTCGGTCACTTCCTTCGGCAGCCACGCGTTATAGGTGCGGGCGGCCAGGAACAACTGGTCGAGGGCGGCATCGTTCAGCGGAGCACTCATGGGTATCCTTTGGGTCTGGTCTGTCGTTGCCGATCCAGTCGGCATCCGGACAGTGTAAGCGCGACAATGCCATCGTGAACCATGGCTCCAGGGAACGTAGTGTGCGAAATACGATAACAATCGCCCTGCGAGCGGGGCCCAGAGGGTGACGATTCCGGGCGAATGCTGGGTGGTCACCGACGGTGCGGCGGGTAACCGGCGCCAGGCGCTGGCGCTGGCCGAAGCGCTGAAGATGCCTGTGCGCGAACTCATCGTCACCCTACGGGCACCCTGGTCGTGGTTCGCCCCGCGCATGCTCCCCGGCGTCGACATTGCCTGCCGGCGCGACGGCTCGGGCTTCTCCCCTCCCTGGCCACCGATCGTCATCGGTTGCGGGCGGGCTTCGGCCTTGCTCACCCGGCGCCTGCGCGCCCGCTCGGAGGGGCGAACGTTCGCCGTCCAGATTCTCGATCCGCATATTTCGCCCAGGCACTGGGACATGGTGGTCGCCCCCCGCCACGACGGGCTCGAGGGGCCGAACGTACTCACGCCGATAGGATCGCTCAATCCGGTCGACGATGCCTGGCTCGACGACGGACGCGAAGCGTTCGCCTACCTGACCGACCTCAAGGGTCCGCGCCTGGCCGTACTCCTCGGAGGCCCCCGTCGCGGCATGCCATTCGACGGACCTGCTATCGCCGGATTTGTCGATGCCGTCACCAGACGGCATATTCTCGATGGTGGCAGCGTCATGGCCGTCGCATCGCGGCGTACGCCGCCCGACGCCATCGCCGCATTGCGCGAAGCGCTCGACGGAGTGCCGGGCTTCATCTGGGCTAACGAAGGCGACGGTCCGAATCCTTATCCGGGCGTGCTCGGCTGGGCCGACCGGTTTCTGGTGACGCCCGATTCGGTGAACATGCTGTCGGAAGCCTGCGCGACGGGGCGGCCGGTGCATACGATGACCCACGGGACGCTGCCTTCCAGGATTGCGCGGTTCCACCGCGAGCTACGTGAAAGCGGACGACTGCACGACGTGGGCGCTGTTACGCCGGCGAGCCAGCCGGCGTTGAGAGAGACCGAAGCTATCGCCGCAACGGTACGAACGAACCTTCGGACGCGACATGGGGCGACCCCGCGTTAGACACGACGGCTACAGGCACCTGGTCACGTACACGATCCGAATCGCGCCGGACGTATATTCCCGGGCGCCTGCCTGCACCCTTTCGAAAATCGATCTCGACGATGTGGAGAGGGTCGACGGGAATGTCTTCGAGTTCACTGTCCCGACCACGGTCGATCGGCTGTTCGTAAGAATCGCGTCAACGACACTGCTTCCGGACTACCGATAGCACCCGCGTCAGCGTGAATATCCAAAGCGGATACCGCTCTCCGTACTTTCCAGAGGACAAGTTCGACGTACAGGACTTTTACCTGATGTGCAGCGAAGCCTGACTGAGTAAGGGAGTCGTCGCGAACGACTCCCGTTGCCGGTCAGGCATGGACGTACCGCGCGGCATCCCCCACCCAGCGCTCGATCAACCGCTCACACCGCGCAGGATGATTTTTCATCATCGCCTCCGCCACCCGCTGCACTTCCGGCATCAGATGCGCATCGCGGGTCAGGTCGGCGATACGGAACTGCAATTGCCCCGTCTGCCGCGTGCCGAGCACTTCGCCCGGACCGCGCAGTTCGAGGTCTTTCTCGGCGATACGAAACCCATCGTTCGTCTCGCGCATCACCTGCAATCGCTCCTTCGCCAACCGCGACAACGGCCCCTGATACAGCAACACGCAGTTAGACGCGATGGCACCGCGCCCGACGCGGCCACGCAACTGATGCAGCTGCGCCAGACCCAGGCGCTCGCTGTTTTCGATCACCATCAGGCTCGCGTTGGGTACATCGACGCCAACCTCGATCACCGTGGTAGCCACCAGTACCGCCAGTTCGCCCGCCTTGAAGGCATCCATGACAGCCTGCTTTTCCCTGGGCTTCAGACGTCCATGGATAAGTCCCACCGCCAGGTCCGGGAGCGCCGCCGTGAGTTCGGCATGCGCAACTTCCGCCGCCTGCGCGTTCAGCTGCTCGGATTCCTCGATCAGGGTACAGACCCAGTAGACCTGCCGCCCTTCGGCGCACGCGGCATGGATACGTTCGATCACTTCGCCGCGGCGGCTGTTCGACAGGGCGATGGTATGCACGGGCGTGCGCCCCGGAGGCAGTTCGTCGATGGACGAAACATCGAGGTCGGCGTAAGCGCTCATGGCCAGAGTGCGCGGGATAGGCGTGGCGGTGAGTACGAGTTGATGCGGCACGAGATCGGCTTCCGCGCCTTTATCGCGCAGGGCCAGCCGTTGGTGCACGCCGAAACGATGCTGCTCGTCGACGATGACGAGTCCGAGCTTCGAGAACGCGACACCTTCCTGCATCAACGCATGCGTACCGACAACGACGTGCGCGCCACCGTTGGCGCGTTCAAGCGCGGCTTTACGCGCCCTGCCCTGCACCTTACCGGCCAGCCAGACGACCTCGAGACCCAACGGCTCCAGCCACGCGCGAAAGTTGCGCAGGTGCTGTTCGGCCAGCAGCTCGGTCGGTGCCATCAGGGCGACCTGATAACCGCTTTCGACGGCCGCCAGCGCCGCCAGTGCCGCGACGACCGTCTTGCCGCTACCCACATCGCCTTGCACGAGGCGAAGCATCGGATGTGCGCGGGAAAGATCGCGTGCGACTTCTTTCGCGACCCGATGCTGCGCGCCGGTGAGCGCGAACGGCAACGCATCCAGAAGACGATCGCGCAACGTTCCGGCACTCTTGAGCGCGGGTGCGCGACGCCGCTTCACGGCCGCACGCATACGCCGCAACGTGAGGTGCTGGGTCAGCAGTTCTTCGAATGCCAGGCGTTGCTGTGCTGGATGACGGCCGGTGCCGAGCTGGCCCAGATTGGTATCCGGCGGCGGCCTGTGCACGTATAGCAGCGCTTCGCGCAACGAGACCAGGTTGAGCGGACGACCGATATCCTCGGGAATAAGCTCCAGACGATCGTCTGGAGGCAGGCGGCTCAACGCCTTGCCGATCACGCCCGCCAGACGTTTCGGACCCAGCCCCTCGGTCGTCGGATAAATAGGTGTCAGCAGTTCGTCGACGACAACCGCTTCGTCCGCCTCGATGCGCTGATATTGCGGATGGACGATCTCCAGCCCCTGCGCGCCATAACGCACTTCGCCGAAACAGAGGATGCGTGCACCGACGGCGAACTGGTCGATCTGCGCCTTGCGGAAATGAAAAAACCGCAGCAGCAGCGAACGCCCGGAGTCGTCGCTTATAAGGACCTTCAGCTGCGGGCGATAACGAAACCCGCGCTCGACCGCCTCAACCCTCCCTTCGACCTGCGCCCGATCGCCCGGGCGTAGATCGGCGATGGGCAACACGTGGGTTTTGTCCTCGTAGCGCAGCGGCAGGTGGAACCAGAGGTCCTGCACCTCGCGCAGGCCAAGTCGCCCGAGCGTTTCCGCCAGCGCCGGTCCGACACCGCCCAGCGACGTGAGCGGTGCGTGCCCGGAATCGCCGGACAGGGACGGAGACGGCGGCACGCGCGCGATCAAGCGATCAGGGCAGGACGAGAATCGCGTCCACTTCGACCTGCGCACCCTTGGGAAGGCCGGAGACTTCGATCGTGGAGCGCGCCGGATACGGCTGCTGGAAATAGTCGGCCATGACGGCGTTGACCGCGGCGAAATTGCCCAGGTCGGTGACATAGATGCCAACGCGCACGATGTCGGAAAGCGAGCCGCCAGCAGCCTGGGCCACGGCGGTCAGGTTGTCGAATACGCGACGGGTCTGCGCAGTGATATCGCCCGCGACGAGTTCGCCGGTCGCCGGATCGAGGGGGATCTGACCGGAGAAATACACGGTCTGCCCCGCGCGTACCGCCTGCGAGTAAGGGCCGATGGCGGAAGGAGCTTTGTCGGTGGCGATGATGCTGCGGGTCATGGGGGGCTCTCGAAGCGGCGAAAGATGCCTGAGTTTAGCGGAGAGCATAGCCTTCTGTGGGAGCGCGCCGGCGCGCCCCCACAGAGATCGCACTACCCAATCCTCAGAGAATCATCGGCTCTGTTTACAACGGATGCCGATACACGCCGCTGACGACGCCCGTGCGGCGAACCCGGCGCATTACGTCGGCCAGATGCTTACGGTTCTTGACTTCGATCGCGAACAACAACGTCGCCGCCGTACTGTCGCGCTCGATGTATTCGACGTTCTCGATGTTCGAGTCGGCGGCCGCGATCGCGGCCGCGACCGTCGCGAGCACACCGGGACGATTGAGTACTTCGATACGCAGTTCGGCACGGTAATCGCCGGTAACGTCACGGTCCCACTCGATGGCGACGCAGCGTTCGGGCGATTTGCGGAATTCGACCACGTTCGGACATTCGACGCGATGGACGACGATACCCTTGCCGGACGAGAGATAACCGATGATCTCGTCGCCGGGCAACGGATGGCAGCAGTTGCCGAAACTCAACACGCCGCGTTCCGCGCCACTGATGCGAATCTTTTCCGCCACGTGCGTGGACGTATCCACTTCCTCGCGAGGCCCGAGCAAGGCGACCAGTTGCGCGGCGACCTGATCGGGCATGCGATTGCCGAGAGCGATTTCCGACAGCAGTTCCTCGAGCCGTTTCAGCTTGGCTTCCTCGAGGAAACGATCCAGCGTTTTCGCAGGTACGGCGTCGAGGTTCATGCCGCGCGCATCGAGCGCGCGATCGAGCATGCGATGACCGAAGTCGACCGCGTCCTCGTGCTGCAGATGCTTCAGGTACTGGCGAATCGCCGTACGGGCTTTGCCCGTGACCACGGCCTCCAGCCACGCCGGATTCGGCACGGCGGACGGCGCGGTAATGATTTCGACCTGCTGACCCGATGTAAGACGCGTGCGCAGCGGCACCAGCTTCTTGTCGACGCGCGCGGCGACGGCGTGATCGCCGACGTCGGTATGCACGGCATAGGCGAAGTCGAGCGCGGTGGCGTTGCGCGGCAGCGAGAAAATTTCGCCGCGCGGCGTGAACAGATAAACCTCGTCGGGGAAGAGGTCGATCTTTACGTTTTCGAGGAACTCGGACGCCGACGGCGTATTGGCCTGGCTATCGGCCAGCGCGGAAAGCCATTCGCGGGCGCGCGCCTGCGCGCTGTTCGCGGGACCCGAATCGCTCTTGTACGCCCAGTGCGCCGCCACGCCGCGTTCGGCGACCGACTCCATTTCCGACGTACGGATCTGGATTTCGATCGGCGCACCGAAGGGCCCCAGCAATACCGTATGCAGCGACTGGTAGCCGTTGGCCTTGGGAATGGCGATGAAGTCCTTGAAACGACTGTCCACCGGCTTGTACAGGCCATGCACGGCACCGAGTGCCTGGTAGCAGTGCATGGCCGAATCGGTAATCACACGGAAGCCGTAGACGTCCATGAGTTGCGCGAACGTTTTGTGCTCGTTGCGCATCTTCGAATAGATGCTCCACGCCGACTTGATCCGGCTGACCGCGCGACCGGGAATTTTTTCCGCGGCAAGGCGTGCTTCCAGCGCCATCTCGATCTTCGCCATCGCCTCGCGACGATTGCCCAGCGCGGCGCGGATGCGTTCGCCGATCACGCGATGACGATCGGGATACAGCGCACGGAAGCCCAGGTCCTGCAGCTCGGCCTTGAACTTGTTCATGCCGAGGCGTTGCGCGATGGGTGCGTAGATTTCCAGCGTCTCGCGCGCGATGCGGCGGCGCGACTCGGCGTCCTTTGCTCCCAGCGTGCGCATATTGTGCAGACGGTCGGACAGCTTGATCAGGATGACGCGAAGATCGCGCGCCATGGCCAGCAGCATTTTGCGGAAACTCTCCGCGTCGGCCTCCTGCCGGCTGCTGAAGCGCATCTTGTCCAGCTTGGTGACGCCGTCGACCAGTTCCGCGACCGCCACGCCGAACTCGCTTTCCAGCTCCGCGCGTCCGAGCTTGGTGTCTTCCAGCGTGTCGTGGAGGATGGCCGCGATAATCGTTTCGGCATCGAGGCCGAGCTCGGCCAGGATATGCGCCACGGCGACGGGATGAGTGATGTACGGCTCACCCGACTTACGCGTCTGCCCCGCGTGTGCTTCGGCGCCGACGATATACGCGCGGCGGATGCGCATGACCTGCGCGTGCGGCAGATAACCGCCAACGCGTTCTTCCAGTGCCTGCACATAGGGCGGCACGGGTATGTCGTCGACGGGAACGATGGCGGGGATAACTTCCACGGGAGGCCTCGCGTCGCCCGTCAGGCGACGGCCTCCCCGGATGCGCGCGACGGATCGCGCCGCGCGTCGAGATGTCGTGCGGTATTAAATGAAGTCCTGGGTCGACAGCGACCCGGCGTCATCAGTCATCTCCGCCCTTCGAGAGGTCGTCGTCAACTTCGGTCGCGGCCCACTCGAGAGCTTCGCGCTCGGCACGCTCGCGAGCGGCCTTGTCGATTTCCTCGATCATTTCGTTGGTGACGCGACCCTCGGCGATCTCGCGCAGCGACAGGACGGTGGGCTTGTCGTTGTTCGGATCGATGGTCGGCTCCGCGCCCCTCGACAGCTGGCGGGCGCGCTTCGTCGCCATGAGCACGAGCTCAAAGCGGTTGTCGACTACCTCGAGGCAGTCTTCGACAGTAATACGGGCCATTTCAAATCCTTGACAATAAAGATACTTCTGGCCGTGCAGTTTAGCGGTCCGGGCCGTTGGCTGGCAATTGGCCTAGGCGTATGATGCCCGGTTATCGCTCGCCAGGACGGCATCAGTGCAAATTAAAGAACCACGCGGTACAATAAAGTGGTCCCCCTCCCCCATTCAAGCCGCCAGAATGCCAGCCACCGCCATTTCGAAAGCCTTCCGCGCCGCTTTACCCCTATTGGCGATAGCCCTGCTGGCGGGCTGCACCATCGCGAAGCCCCGTACGGACGATCCGGCCCAGAAGTTCAACCGGACGATGTACAACTTCAACGATTCGGTCGATAAGGCGGTCATCCGCCCGGTCGCCGTCGGCTACCGGAAGATCACCAATCCCCCGGTGCGTCGCGCGTTCAGCGATTTCTACACCAATATCCGCCTGCCGATCACGGTGGCCAACGACCTGCTCCAGTTCCGCCCGAAACAGGCGGTCCAGAGCACCGGCCGCTTCCTGGTCAACCTGACGATCGGTGTGGCTGGCTTCATGGATCCCGCGAGCCAGCTCGGTATTCCGCTGGAAGACAACGATTTCGGCGTGACCCTGGCTCGTTGGGGCGTCCCCGAGGGCGACTACCTGGTCCTGCCGCTGGTCGGCCCGACCACGGTTCGCGACGTCTGGCGCTTGCCGGTCGACAGCTACTTCTTCGACCCGCTCAGCATTTACGCGCGTAACCATGACTACAAATTCGGCCAGCAGTACCTGCCGCAGGTGCTTTACCTCGTAACCCTGCGCGCACGCGCCATCGACGCCGAGAGCTTCCTGGCCTCCGCGTACGATCCGTATGTCTTCATGCGCGACGCCTACCGCCAGCAGCGCCTGTACCAGATCTACGACGGCAACCCGCCGGCGGAAGTGATTGAACAGATGCAGGGCCTGAACGAAGAAAACTTCGATCCCGACAAGCTGCTGGACGAGCAGCACAAGTGGGAACAGAAGAACGACAAGCCCTAAGGCCCGTGTAGGAGCGCGCTTAGGCGCGATCCGGCCGGAGCGAAACGCAGGAAGAAACGAAAAACGCCGCCGGCCCGAGAGGACCGGCAGCGTTTTTCGTTTAAGGGGTGAATCGGCGATTCTTCGCTTCGGATCGCGCTCGGGAGCGCTCCTACAACAACACGGGCTCAGACCAGTTGATCTACGCCCGAGACCTGCGCCAGGGCATGCAGCCCGGCCGGCACGTTCGATACCGTCAAGGTACGACCCTGCGAACGGGCGCTGGCCAGAACGGCCAGCAGACAGGCCAGCCCGGCGCTATCGGCGTGGGTAACCCCCGCCAGATCCAGCGTCGTCTGGCCGCCCCGCGTCAGTTCGGCGGTGGTGGCTTCCAGCACCGCCGCGGCGGTGGTGAACGACAACGCACCGGTCACCGCAAGGGTGTCCGGTGCGCTGGTTTCCAACGAGAAAGCGCTGGCGCTCACTTGCCCTGACCGCCTTCCTTCGACAAGGTGTCGATGGCCTTGGCGCCCTGGGTTTCCAGGTCGGTCGTCAGCTTATCCAGACCTTCCTTCTTGATTTCCGCATCGACCTGGTTGCGGTAGTTGGTGACGTAGGAAATGCCTTCGATGATCACATCGAAAGCCTTCCAGTCGCCCGACCTGCTCTTGCGGAAGGCGTAGTCGACCGAAACCGACTTGCCGTCGTCGAGCATGACCTGCGTGCGAACGATGGTGCGCTTGTCGTTCATGTCGCCAGTGGTCGGCAACACCTTCACGCGGCCACGCGTGTAGTTGACCAGGCCTTCCGCATAGCGGTGCGTAATGGAGTTGTAGAACGCCTTGGCGAAGCGCTCGCGCTGGGCCGGGGTAGCCTTCGAGGCATTCTGGCCAAGGACCAGGATCGACGCGTAGTCGATGTCGAAGTGCGGCAGGAAGACGTCGTCGATGACGGCGATCATCTTGTCGGGATCGGCCTGCAATTCCTTCTGATGGCCTTCGACGGCCTTCGACAGCTGATCGGCGATGGCCTGGACGATCTGCGTCGGCGCCTCCTGAGCGCTGGCGGCGGCCGGAGCCGGGGCCTGCGCAAAGACCGGAGCGGCAACCGCGCCGCCAAGGGCAAGCGCGAGGGCCAGAGTAAGTTTACGCACCATTGAATCTTCTCCTGGTACCGGCTTTCTACTTGCCGGAGGATGCATCGGGCTGGCCGCCGCTCTTACCGGCGCCATTCTTGTTGTCGCTCGGCGAGCCGTTCACGAGGAACTTGCCGATCAGGTCTTCCAGCTGCAATGCCGACTGGGTAAGGACCATCTCGTCGCCGTCCTTCAGGAACTCGGGCGAGCCGCCAGGCTGGATCGCAACATACTGGCTGCCGATCAAACCGCTGGTGAACACCGCCGCTGCCGAGTCATCAGGTATCTGGGCATAGCGCTTGTCGATAGCAAGGGTCACGAAGGCATCGAGATGACCCGGCTGGATCACCACCGTGTCGACGCTGCCGATCGGCACGCCGGACATTTTCACGGCCGCGCCGGCCTGCAACGAGCCCACGTTGGTGAAATGGCCGGTGACCTTATAGGTACCGCCCAGGCGATCGGCAGCGCTGCCGCCGCCGAAGAACTTGCCGATCATCTCTTCCAACTGCTGCGCCGGGCGGGTCAGGCCGATGATGCCGCCCTCGGCGAGCGCCTTCTTCGACTGGCCGAACTGGATGCCCACGTACTGGTCGCCGAGCAGGCCGCTGGTGAAGATCGTCGCGACGGAATCGTCGGGAATGTCCTCGTGCGCCTTGTCGATGGACAGCGTGACCTTCGCCTCTTCCTTGCCCGGAACGAGGTCGATGGCCTGCACCGAACCGACGCGGACGCCGGCGATTTTCACCGGCGCGCGGGCTTTCAGCTGCCCGACATTGGCGAAATGGGTTTCCAGCGTATAGCTGTCGCCCTGCCGCGCATTGGCCACCGAGGTGGTCTGCGTCGCGAGATAGGCGAGCGCGGCAAAGCCAAGCACGATGAACAGACCGGTGCCGACGGCATAGGAACGTCTTTGGGTCACGGCACGATCCTCGAATGGGAAAACGGAAGAAGGGTAGGCGTCATGGCGAGGTCTCCGTCGCTCAGATCAGGAACGAGGTGAGGACGAAGTCCAGCGCCAGGATGGCGATGGACGAGGCGACCACGGTGCGGGTGGTCGCATAAGCGACGCCTTCGCTCGTGGGTGGCGTGGTGTAGCCCTGGTACACGGCGATCAGCGATACCACGATGCCGAACGCGATGCTCTTGAGCAGTACGCCATTGATGATGTCTTTGTGGACGTCGACCGTCGCGGTCATGTTGGACCAGAACGTGCCGTTGTCGATGCCGAGCCAGGTCACGCCGACCAGATGTCCGCCGAACACGCCCATGGCGCAGAACACGACACCCAGTAGCGGCAACGCCACGATACCGGCCAGGAAACGCGGCGCGGCGACATAGGCGATCGGATCGACCGCCATCATCTCCATCGCGTCGAGCTGGTCGGTGGCGCGCATCAGGCCGATTTCAGCGGTAATCGACGTGCCCGCGCGACCGGCGAAAAGCAGCGCGGTCACCACCGGCCCCAGTTCGCGGTAAATGGCGATGGCCACGACCGTACCCGTCGCCGACGTACCGCCGAAGATCGACAGCACGTCGTACAGCTGCAGCCCCAGCACCATGCCGACGAACAGGCCGCAGGTCATCACGATGGTCAGGCTCATCGCACCCACGAACCAGATCTGCCGCACGGTTTCGCGGCCGTAGCGGAAGCTGCGCGGAATGGCCGCCAGCAGCGTCAGCAGGAACAGTCCGCATGCGCCGATCTGCGCCAGGCTCTGGGTGACGACGCCACGATCCATACGGGCGCTCATAGGGAACCTCCGGGGAAACCGAGTGCCGTGCCGTAATCGCCGGCCGGATACTGGAACGGCACGGGACCGTCCGCTTCGCCGCCGAAGAACTGCCGCGTCCACGGCGATCCGTCGTTGGCCAGCGTGGCCGCGTCGCCCTGCGCCACGACCTTGCCGTTGGCGATCAGGAATACGTGATCGGCGACGTGCTGCACGGCGGCCAGTTCGTGCGCCACCAGGATGCTGGTGATGCCGAGCGTCTTGTTCAGTGTGCGGATCAGTTTCAGGACCTGGTTCAGGGCGATGGGATCCAGACCGACGAAGGGTTCGTCGTAGAGAATCAGCGCCGGGTCGAAAACGATGGCGCGCGCCAGCGCCACGCGCCGGGCCATGCCGCCGGAAAGTTCGGTCGGCATCAGTCGCGCCGCGCCGCGCAGACCCACGGCCTGCAGCTTGGTCAGCACGATATTGCGAATAAGCACTTCCGGCAGCTTCGTATGCTGGCGCAATGGAAAGGCGACGTTTTCGAAGACGTCGAAATCGGTCAGCAGAGCCGAGTTCTGGAACAGGTAACCGATGCGCTCGCGCAGACGGAACAGGTTTTCGCGGGACAGGTCCGGCACGTTCTGGCCATCGACGGACACCTCGCCGCGATCGCCGCGCATCTGGCCCGTGATGTGCTTGAGCAGCGTCGTCTTGCCCGTGCCACTGGGGCCCATGATGGCCGTGATCTTGCCGCGCGGAATATCGAGATCCAGCGAATCGAAGATCGTCTTGCCGTTCAGGACCGTGGTGAGCCCGCGCACGCGGACGATCGTGTCGTCGGAACGGGAACTGACGGGGTCGGTCATGGGCAGGTCATTCGCATGGCAAGAGGACAAAGTAGCGGAAGCCGCCCGGGCAAGCTATCCGGCCGGTGATGAGACAGATCAGGGCGCAAGCAATTCCTCGATCAGCGTTTCGTGGCGGCGCCACTGCAATGGCGCGCGTTTGCGCACCGCATGCACGATGGAGCGCAGGTCGCCCAGGGCGTCCTCGAAGCGATCGTTGATGATGATGTAGTCGAATTCGTTGGCGTGCGCGATTTCCTCGCGCGAGTTGAACAAGCGGCGTTCGATGACTTCCGGCGCGTCCGAGCCCCGTCCGCGCAGGCGGCGTTCCAGTTCCGGACGCGAGGGCGGCAGGATGAACACGCTGACACAGTCGGGTTTGCGGGCGCGCACCTGACGGGCACCCTGCCAGTCGATTTCCAGCAGCACATCGGCGCCCGACCCGAGCTTGTCGTGCACTACCGTGCGCGACGTGCCGTACAGGTTGCCGTGAACCTCGGCATGCTCGAGGAAGATGTCCTCGGCGATCTCGCGCTCGAACTCGGTGCGCTCGACGAAGTAGTAGTGCCGGCCGTATTCCTCGCCCACGCGCGGCGGCCGCGTCGTATGGGAGATGGACAGCGAAATATCCGGCTCGCAGTCGAGCAGCGCATTGACCAGCGTGGACTTGCCGGCGCCCGAGGGGGCTGCGACCACGAAAAGGGTGCCTTCGATCATTCGATATTCCGCACTATCCGGGGTCGGGTTTCGTGGGTGGCCATGGATTATAGCGGGAGATGGCCCGACGGCGCCCGGATAGCCTCAGTTCGCTTTCCGCTTTCTGTGGGAGCGCGCAGGCGCGCTCCCACAGAAAGCAAAAAAAGCAGCCCCGGCAACCGACTCACTCGATATTCTGCACCTGCTTAACGTTGAGACGCATATACCATTGTTCTACCTATGGAAATTTAGTTTGTTCCAAACTGGGTACGCGCTAGGGTACACCACGTAATCAATGCGCTTTCAGGACTCGATCATGAATGCGAATCCCGTTGTGGGCGGGGTTCTGGAAGAAAGATATTTTGTCGCCGATCGTCGGCTGAAGTCACGCTAGATGCCTCCAGATCGCACCGAGATCGCTTTCCGCTGCTGAAGGCAAGCTCCGCCACTCCGTCGACGGGTTGCGCTCCACCAAGCAATGCCAGCGCCTGGGGCCTGAACGCTGATTCGGAGCGCTATGCAAACGGAGGGCGGCGCTGATTACCATGGCGAGCTCGCACACCGGAAGCTACGAATATGCCCGATCAAACTAAGCAGCACCGATTTCTTCGAATACGGCATGTGCTCGAAAAAGTGGGCCTCTCCCGCGCTCAGATCTATAAATTGATGGGCCTTAGCGAGTTTCCCAAGCAGATCAATTTGGGCGGGAGATCGGTCGCTTGGTTAGAGCAGGATATCGATTTGTGGATGGCCGAACGGCACCACGCTTCCCGACAGCCGAAAGCAGATGCTCTCCGCAAAAAGTGGGAAGAAGGGCTTCGAAAAATTTCGTTAGCCACTCCAGCCAGCCAGGCTGTCAGGCTAACGTAGGCTACGATGGCGAGTTATCTATGTTCTTCTAGTGGGGTTCTGCGCCGCATCCGTCAAACGCTTGAAGACTCGCGACACTGCCCTTCCAGTCCAGTGATGTCCCCTACGGGTCCGATAACCATGCTCGTTGAGCCAGGCGGCATATGCTCCGTACGTTCGCTCACCTACGAGCTCTTTCATCGCATCCACGAGCGCGCGACCAATCACCATATTGTGATGATTGGCGAGCGCCTGGCGATGCTCATTTGCAGCCGATGTGTCCGTGTTTCTGACATCGTGAAGCCGAGGGTTGCCGCGAGGCCTAGTCATGAATTAGCGAAATGACCGGGGCATACAAAAATACTCCGAAGCAGCAAGTAACCGCAAGCTGCCGGGAGATGGATATGAGTGAGGAAGTGACGCGCACAACGCAAACAACGCTGCAGACTGCCTTGGGAAATTGGCTCCAGGGGGCCGAGCCAAATGCATTCATCACGTACAGCTTTAGAAGGGCTGTCAGTTACGACATGGCCTGCAAAACGTTCGGAAGCCATGCGTATAAGCTGAAGTGCCACTTCTTTGGAAGAAACTCTAAACGACGCCTCGCAATGATCCCTGTTATAGAGAAGTACTACGCGGGGAAATCTTATGGCGCACTGGAGACTGACTCCGAGGGCATCCACATTCATTGTCTAATTCATCTCCCAGAGCAGCCAAAGGATCACATGGAATTGATTCGTGAGACGTGGATCAGTGCCAATCCGGCTTGCGGCGATCCTCTCGTCTACTGTCCGAACAGTGATGAATGGTTCAAAGAAATCCGTACTGACGATACAGCAAATATTCTGATCAATTATGCGCTAAAAACATGTACGCGAGACACAGAATCAGTGCTTTGGAAATTTGTGTCGCTCGGACAGTGATTTAAGGGCTCGACCCACTTCATTTGCATGACATAATAAATAGGCCGCAGAAGGGGGTAAAGCACCTCCTTGATTAATTATTATCAAAATAATAAATCAATATTACTAATAAAATGAGGGCGCAATGAATGTTGATAATTTCAATGTGAAAATGCCTACCTCGATATTATTTCTCTATACAGAAATCATCCATCTTATTTTTAATGCCTAAAATATCATAAGAATACGTTATTGAAAATTCCGTATTATGAAAAAATTCAGTAACTTAATCCCATACAAACATACTGAATAGGAGCTAATTTCTCGCCAATCGAAAACACAGAATGACATCACTAAAATTTAGCTAGCTTATTATTCTTGGCCTGCCTTGAACCTCTAAGTTCAAGGTATGTTTCCAGGAAAGTTATCGGGTTAACAGATAGCGCCTCGCATATCTCGACTGTCTCAACCAGATCCAGTCGTCGTTCGCCACGTTCAACTTTGGACACAAAGGTCTGGGTGTTGCCTATGCGGTCCGCCAACTCCGACTGCGTGACATCCGCCGCCAGCCTTGCTTCCCGCAGGGCGGCTATGAATAGCTGGTAATCGTGATGGTGCGTGGAGGCGGCCATGACCTTGCCTGAAGTGTCATGCCTACGCTAAAGTCCGTTCTGGAATAGTCCAAAATCGACTTTATGGGAATTGGCAATGGCTGGCTCGGCAGGCGCGAACATCAGTGGTCATCTTCGGCTGCGGCCATATTCATCATCGCTTCGGTTCACCCGATGCCTCTAAGGAACATGGGACACATGCGACGATTCATTGGTCCAGTTATAGCTTGTGCAACGCTGTATGCGTGTGGTCACGCCGCACCGACCGATAACGAGCTAAGGCAAGCCTTACAAGAGCCGCTTCTCGATCACGTATCCGTTAATGGGATCACACTTCCAAAAGACTCCTTTACGGTGGATGCCATCAACGTGGTGTCGATAAACAAACACATGGTGTCCGATACCCCGCATTTTACCGTAGCCGCTAATGCCACAGTCACTCTAACCAAGAATGGCAACGATATTCTTCTTGAAATCAAGCAAGGAATCGATGGATCGGATATCGGGGCCATTCTGCAATTACAACAGTTTGTCCGAAGCCTCGGCTTTACTCTGAAGCGTGGCAGCAAGCTCAATTACAAAATTGAAGCTGATGTCATTTCAGAAAATGAAAAGTACGTTGTTGGTAGTGACCACATAATCCCACAGTGAGTACTGCTGGAACGAAATCAAGAACACATGCGATATTAGGGGGAAGATATGCTTAGGAAGAAAGCTATTGCGGTACTTGTTTTTTCTTTGATGGAAGTAGCATGCCAGTCATCCATGCAGGGCGACTCTGTAAGTAATGCGGCGGGCCTAACGATTGCTCCGAGCGGCGCCGTAACTGCCAGTAGCCGCACAGTGTTTGAAAGTTATCCGCTTACGTTTCGAGGCGTGACAGGAGCGAGGTATAGCGGACCAGTTCCCAGTGCCGATATATTGATAGTGGTCCGTAGACATCGCCTCGGCATATGCACGCGAATCGAAGCCTCTTCGGAATATTCATGCGCGATGAATCCCATTAACGACAGATCATCCTCGTTCGTTGGCTCTAAGACCACAATGATAAACGGTGCTGACTTGCTCTACGCCTTGGCCTTTGCGCCGGCTCCTATAGTCGTTTCTACTCTACATATTCCAAAGGGCGAGCTATATTTGACCGCCGGCCAGCCAACAAGTAATGGGTGGACAAACGTCGTATCCTGGTCATTGCATTATGTTCCAGCCCAAGAAGTGGCAAAGCTAAAGTTGATAACCAATGATGGTTTGATTCTTTAGTGATCCAACACCGTATTTGTGAGAGCGTGCAGCGAGCAATGTGAATGATAAAATTTATTTCTCGCCTGTGTTTCGGTGCTTCTATTCGTGCCCCCTGGTGGCATCATTGCTTCTGAGCGAAGTTGGCAATAGCTCGCCGATACCCAAATAAAGCTATGGGTGCGGGATAAGAACGAGGGGGCCTCATACGACGAGGCCTTCCGAGTCACGATGCCCGATCACCGCTCGGTGACCTCAACGATACGGGTGGCGGACGGCAATGTTGGCGAAGTTACTTTTCCGCAGAGCTTTGGACTGTATCTGCCGCTGCCCCAGGGTACCTACCATTGGGACGCCCTGGTCGCAGGAAAAGCGGTGGTGTCCGATGATTTCGGTCGGTAGTGGGGATGGCATGCTCGACGAGTCCGCATATTTTTTGTGCGTCTATGAGCTCATCAAGAAAACAAGTTTGGGGTATTTTCAACCAACCTTTCTTCGACACTTTCCGGCACGATACGTAAGCCCGCTGATCGAGGACGTGTCGAACCGCCCACGAAGGACTTCGCGGCTAATGTGTATGGTTGACGTTCCTCGGCGACCACTTCGGCCTACTGTCCCATTGGTCCAAGGCGTCGATGGCAAAGAATAGGTCAGCGATAACCGTATCGAAACCATCTAGTGGTGCATCGCATTCATTCCCGAGATAGGGTTTCAACGAAGCAGCAGCTTCCGCTAGAGCCAATAGATCATTGGCTAGTGCGTATCCTGATATAAGTCGCGTGCGAAGCAGGGCCTCGTCGCGGTCTTCGCTCAGGATTGCGTTCAGGAGCTCGACGGCGGCACAGATGATGCACCCAGTAAGTCTCTCCTGCATGACGATCGCTCCGTGTCCAACCCCGTGTGACGAAACCTATCTCTGTCCCTGGGTAACGGTACATCTGCCTGAGCCTGGGCACACCCAGCCATTGGTTGTAGGGGAATGCTTCTGGGGCGTGAAGATGAATACTCCATAATGGGCAGGACCGAACACTAGACGTTCAAACCGGACTAATGAAGGTGCCGTGGCATTGATGAGCTGGTACAAGTGTTGATGGAACACGCACGTATCTCTCTAACCGGGAGGACGTACAACAATTCTCGTTTCAACTTTGCCAACACTAATCGGGCACACGATAGGCTAGGGCACTGGCCCAGTGCTCGATCATTGTGCATATGAAGTCGATAAACCCATCCCATCTTCCATGGATCTCTGCCTCTCTCAGCCGGATGTGAAAGCCGCCGCGCGCTTGGGCTGCATATTCACGCAGAGGGACATACGCATCGTCACTGGTATATGAGAAAAGTACATGGTTAAAAATTATGCGGGAAAGGCGACCGTTTCCATTCGGAAGCGCATGGGCATTTGTAATCATGGCCATGGCAACCGTCGCGCGCAGCACGGTTGATGGATATCTTTGCCAAACGAGCAGGTCAAGTACCCGAGCTAGCGCCAACTGGGCCTCTTCCGCAGAAAGAAATACGACCGTTCCACCATGTGATGGCATGGTTGTGGCCATATCCGAGGCACGGTAGTCAAGTCGTCGTCCGAATGCGACCGACGCTAAATCAGATACGACTCCTTTGAAGACTGCCTCTTTGCCCGTAGCAAGGCAGAATCGCAATGCGTTCTCATGCCTGCGAAGTGCGGCAATTTCTCCGGCTGTTCGTCGACTCCAGTCCTTGTCAAGAGTGGGTGCCTCGGGGAGCGCCCAAGATAGCTCGTGCCTTAGCCGGTTCCAAAATGGATCTTGCTGCACAGGAAAGAACATCTTCGGCGAAGCATCTACTGGAAAAGCCGGAAAGTTTCGAAGCAATGAATCCGTTGTCGCCAGCCGTAAACGAACGTTGGCAGGCAAGTCATCCCAATGCGGAAGAGCAATTGGTGTCCGCCAAAATCGCTGGATTGCGCTCCCTTTGCCAGGGTTTCCGTGTGAGCGATCACTTATCTGATTCCCCCCCCCAGCGTGCATCGTCTCTCTTTGTTGGGTATGCATGGCAGTGATGATCTCAACGTCAGCTAGATACGGGCAATTTCCGCAGCCGCGAGTGTTTGTGGCCTAGTGGTGGAATATTGATAGTTGTCCCACTGATTTTTTAGCGATTAGCTGTCACCAGCAATATCTTTTCTCAACCTGCAGTTCCATCGGTTTCTTGTGCGCGGCTGAATCACCAAGAGTCACTACTTCCAAAGAGGCGGGCTCTTCGCAGAGCCCGCCTCACCTACCTGTGGCGCCCACTACCGCAATCTGTGCGTCACTGGAAACATCATTACTTCCACCGCAGAAGGCGCAGCCGATTATTCAACTGAGATTCAGGAGCTTGGTCTGTTGTACGTGACGCCGCTGCAAGGTGCACCACGTACATGTTCATTTCGAACAGCTGACAAGCTTGAAGAATCCTTGATCGATCTGCAGAGGAGGCTTTGCGGTATGACGTAGAGATTCAGTCAGATCAGGGACAAAGAATGTCTCAGGGGCCTGGCCTTGTGCCTCAGGAACGGTATCAGCGATGCGCATATCCTTGTTCCACATGAATATGTGCATTGAGCCTAGTGGACGGATACCGCCGTCCGGACTAGGTGGCGTCCAGCCCTTTGCGGTAACGTCTGCCGTCGATATCAAGCTGACGTAGGAACTAGCGCCTGCATCGAAAAGAAACCAAAACGATGTCGACGTCTTCTCGTCACGAATGTCCAGCGCCAAGTCGGTGGGCCATGCTGGACGCAATTTCAGTACCTTGAAACTTGCATGTAGATTCGCATCAGCAGAGTGCTGATAACGAGCCGATGCAAAATCACAGGCAGACGCGCTTGTTGCGATCAAGCAAAAGGCGAGCGATATAGTGGTTGCTAAAGATTTCATCATGATCATTATCCTTAATCGCCCCAGAAACCAAGCGTTGTCGTTGAGGACTCATAGCCCGCAATATATGAAGAACCCCAATCCACACTATTAGGGCCGGCGTGGTGTTTTACTTCCACGTAGTCAGAGAAGTTCAGACTTGCAGGTATGTCGCCGCTAGCTTGACCAGCTGCATATCGGCTCGCAAACGTCGCGATGTCTTGATACATGGCTACGATTTGGTCATCGACGCTGTTGATATTGGCCCCACCATGTCCAAGGTAGCTCCAGGTGGAACTGTCGTACTGGAACAATCCTTGATGGCTACCATTCTGCATCTGCGTACCCAAAGAGCTTTCGTAGAAAGCTTGGTTTTCCGCGATAACCTGATACGCCCAAGGGAGGTTGTGTTGAACTGCGTAATCAGAAATTTTTGCGGCGACCTCAAGCTGGGTTTGATTGAGGTCCGCGCGATAGGTGAATACGGAATTGCCCGGCGTGGTGTACTGGTGTGCCGGACGGCTATCATCGGCGGCAGGCGCATGAATCCCACTTCCTTCGTCACCACCACCGCTACTGCCGCCACTACCACCGTTGTATCCGCCCCATGGATTGCCGCCCCAACCATACCCGCCTGTTGGATCGTAGTTCGGATCTCCAGGACCAATAGGGGCTGTTACGGTAATTCCCGTGTCGTAACCACCAGCGACCAACTCAAGCTCTTCAGGCCTCAACGTCCGCATTTCGTATTCCCTTTCAGTGGCACCAGGATTTCACCGCCCTGGCATCGCGGTTTCATGCAATCTATTTTCAAATGGCTCCGTCTGATCCGGCCACCTTTTGTCCATCCGTAAGATTCATCGGTCGATCTAGCAGCATGCCGCCAGCGAGAACAAGGACGCGCGCTGCCGTGGCCACCGTCTCCGGACGATGCGCGACAATGATGCGTGTGATGGCCATGTCCTGAAGAAGACTTGCTATCTTGCGCTCACGTGGAAGATCGAGGTGACTCGTCGCTTCATCAAGAATGAGGATGCTTGGCTTCCGGTAGAGTGCGCGAGCAAGAAGCAGCCTCTGCTGTTGCCCGCCGGACAGGGTCGACCCCATGTCGCCAACCAGGGTGTGGTATCCCATGGGCATCGTGCAAATGTCGTCATGCAATTCCGCTGATCGAGCTGCATCCTGGATGATCTCGGGACGGGCGTCGTCGTCGAAAAAACAAATGTTGTCCGCGACAGAGCCTGCGAACAGCTTGTCATCCTGAAGCACACTACCCACCATGTCGCGGTAGGTACTTTTCCCAAGCTGGGCGAGTTCTACGCCTCCCACATAAATTTTCCCAATCTGGGGATCCACCAGACCCAACATCAGCCTCAAGAGTGTGCTCTTCCCACTTCCAGATGGACCAACGATCGCGACGGACTCGCATGCTGAAACTTCGAACGAGCAGTTGTGAATGATCCACGGCTCGCTATCCGCGTAGCGAAAGCTAACTCGCTCAAAACGAATAGACGGATTGGGTGTTGGCCCCTGATAGCTACCTTGTGCAAAAGGCTCTGGCGCAGAGAGAACAATGTCGGCAAGACGCTCACCCTGAAGGCGCAGTAGGCGAAGTTGGATAACGTAATCGGCGAATGCCGTAGCACGGGTAGCGAATTGATCGCTGTAAGCTGCGAAGGCCATCAGCATGCCCGCACTCATATCTCCACGAAGCGCGAGCCAAGCGCCCAGCCACAATACACCGACACGCTGGAGCCCTGAGGTCAGGCCATTCATTGCGGTGAACACTAGGGTGAGTCGCTGAACCTGAACTTGGGTATTCAACGCCTCTGCAGTTTGATTGAGGTAGCGCGCTGAACGGGCTGGCCCTTTATTGTTAAGACGAATTGTCTGAACACCGCGCACCGACTCCATAAGACTTGTCTGTTGTCGGGCGTTAACGACGATCTGACTGAGGTTGGCCTCTTGGAAGGACTTGAAGTAAGCCATCCGGAGCACTGCATAGATAGCCGTTCCAGCTGCAACAAGACAACTGAGCAGAGGACTGTAGATGGTGAGCATGATGAACGTGGCGACTGCCATCATTCCATCGATAATTGCACCTACGAGCTGGCTTGTTAGGCTCTGTTGTATGGCCGTAATGGCACCCAGTCTCGAAACGATGTCACCAAGATGGCGTTTGAGAAAGTAAATTTGCGGCAAACGCATTAGATGTTGAAAAACGTTACCCGTCCAATTCATCGTGAAATGCGTGCTAAGCCAAACCACGGACCATGTTCGGAAGGCAGAGATAGCGGTTTGCACGATAACGAGTAGCACAAAGCTCGTTCCGAGAAGCATCAAGAGGTCGTGATCCGAGTCCGCTAAGACCTGATCGACGACGATCTGCATGAACTGCGGCATCAGTAGTGAGACTATCTCCAGCACAACAGCGAAACCGAAGATATTTCGTAAGGACGACCCAATCCCTCGTACGGAACCAGCAAGTGCGCGCAGAGACAACGCCGGTGCGGGAGCTTTACGCTGAAAGGAAGGCCCCTGTCCTAGTTCCAGTGCCACACCTGTAAACAGGCTGATGGCATCTTTGAGGGCAATGCGGCGCGCACCGTGTCCCGGATCGTGGATATGAAGGTACTCGCGCGAGACTTCTTTGAGGACCACAAAGTGATCCATATTCCAATGAAGAATGCATGGTGTTTGCACCTCCTCGATCTCATCGATCTCAAGCCGAACAGGTCGGGCCGTCAAGCCGAGTGCATCCGAGTACCTGATCAATTCAGATAAGGTGCTTCCCTTGACTGAAATCGAGAAACGTCGACGAAGCTCGGCAAGTGAAACGTGATGTCCGTAATATCCAAGTACCATTGCAATGCAAGCAAGCCCACATTCGGCTGCTTCGATTTGCCGAATAATTGGCAGTTTCTTCCTTCGGCTCATTCGCACCAAATAAGATAGATCAACATCTTCCCCGGAGTAGGACTGATCATTCTTGGCGGCTTCGTCCATGTTTTCGGGCTGAGTCATCCATGCTCCTCTACATAACGCTTTCGCATGCCAAGTAGCGGCTCAAAAAGCCACTCGATGATTCGTCGCTTATCCAAAAGCAGGTCCGCATCAACCGCCATGCCTGCTTTGAATTGCTGTGGTATGCCGTAAGCGACGACTTGCTGGTCAGCAAGTTTTACGTTGATTCGAAATAACGGCTGCTGTTCAACCTGCGGCTGGCCCAGAACTACCATCACTTCCTGTGGTGATAACGCACTGTGCGAAATGTCTTCGATCTCACCATGCTGCGCACCGAATTTTTGATACGGAAAAGCTTGCAAGTGCACCATGACTCGCGTTCCGATTTTCAGAAAACCCACGGCGTCGCTTTTAACTAGAAGCTGCGCTTGAAGACGCGAGTCCTGAGGAATGAGATTGAGAACTGTCTGGTTCTGCGCAGCGACCTGTCCTTCCTTGATGAGAATCGAAGATACGGTCCCTGACTGAGCCGCGCGAAGTACAACGGAGCGCTCTGCCTCTGCTTGAGCTAGCGCTTGAACACTTGTTGACAGTTGACCACGAAGCTCGCTCAACCGAGTTTCGAGCTGCAAGGGAAGTTGTGCCAACTGCGCACCGCTAGTGGTCACTTGTTGAGCGGCATCAGCACGCTGACGAAGCAATCCTTGGAATTCTGCTTGCGCCGATATCAGCTGCGACTGCTGTTGCTGAACCTGAAATGCGGAAATATAGCCCTTGGCCAGGAGCGGGTTTACCTTCTCAAGCATTCCCTCTTGCAGCTTGATCTGGGATCGCTGTAGCTCCAATTGTTTGTCGATCTGCGCAATCTGTTGCGCTCCGGTGTCCTGCTGCTTACGAAATGCGATGGCCTGGTCGTCATTCAGTTGTCTAGCACTCACCATATCTGCCCGAATACGGACTGCGTCTGAGCGAAGCGCTTGAACAATGCTTGCCGAAGTGTCGCCAAGCGCCTCACTACTGCGCTCACCAGAAAGGGTTACAAGAGGCTGGCCCAGGACAGCCATCTGCCCTTCTTGCACGAATATCTGGGTAACGATTCCGCTAGCTTTGGATGACACGTCGATGAGCCCAGCGCGGGGCACTAATGTTCCGGTCGCGTGGACGCGCCGCGTGTATGTGCCGAAGCTAAGCCAGCAAATGAGTGCCACGCCAAACGAAAGGGACGCGAGCATTGCATAGCGATGCGAGATGGGAGGTACAAGGCGTACCGAGCCGAGTGATCGTTGCGTGCGCTGCTGAAGCGCCTCCTTGCGGAAGAGTGCCTGTTGCATCCTTGCGACCAGCGATATTTAATGTGATGAATGTATTCTAAACAGATATGATGATTTTTCGCTACCGCCGATCGTAAGTTATTTGCCGCTCCATCTGCTTGTAATTTTGGGGGGACGAAATGACTAAGACTGCCCTGTTTCGGTAGCTTCGGCCCGAACCCGTTGTGGTTGGCGTCAAGCGGTCTATGGGACACTTCGCGCAGGAAGCAGCTTTGGCCAATGCCAGACGTTGCGATCGTACGGAAATTACTCGGACTGACGATGGTCTATGTAAAAGACCTATAGATGGTTGCCACGCCTACGCCAAAGCGCTTGGCAATGTCCGGCACCGACATACCCTCCTCATCGCGAAGGATTTTTATGCGGCCGATCTGTTCGACGCTAAGGGCTTTCTTTCGTCCAAACTTCACGCCCACTGCCTTGGCCTTGGCGATACCATCGCTCTGCCTCTCGGCACGGATGTCGCATTCGAATTCTGCGAAGGCACCCAGTAGGGAAAACATCAGCTTTCCCTCGCTCGTCGAGGTGTCGATCGACTGATCCAAGACCTTAAGGGTTACGCCTTTCCGCTTCAGCACGTCAGCGATCTTCGCCAGATCCAGCACGGACCGAGCCATGCGATCCAGGCGGGTGATGACGAGCATGTCCCCTTCTCGGAGAAATTCGAGACAGGCTTGGAACTGGGGGCGGTTGTCTTGTTGTCTGCCCGATTTCTTCTCGGAGTAGATCCGGGTGCATCCGAAAGCCGTCAGCTTTTCATCTTGGACGGCAAGGGATTGACCCTGACTACTAACCCGCCCATACCCTACGACCTCGCTCATCTATCAAATCTCCTAAGATAATTTGATCTTACAATATTGATATGGGTTTTGATAGAGGTTTTCGGAGATTCCGAAAGGTATACATTTTGGCGGTTGAGGGCCAGTCGCGCGCTGCCGAATTCACACGCAATCGGGCACGATGCCCGGGTATCCTAGCCGTCACGCGGGAATCACATTTGGGCAGACCCTGATGGCTCGGCCGCACGCCCAGGTTTCCGCCACGGTGAATCCCGCGTCGATTGCAAACCGCAGTCCAACCAGGCCTCGACAGGGAAATCACCATGACACTGAATCGCGAACCACTACTTGCCGCGCACAACCCAGAGCTTGAACCACTGCTGCGGCGGATAGTCAACGGCGGCGCGATGCTGTTCCTCGGATCAGGCTACTCGTCCGACGCTCTCGGCTTGGCGGATGAAACGCTCGGCACGGCAGGGGCATTGGCCGACAAGATTGGCGAACTCGGCGGGTTCGAAGCGGGTGGTGAGCTGCGTTATGCAGCTGATCGATATCTCGATCGCGGCGGTCCAGGCCCGTTGATCGACCTTCTCCACACGCGGTTTACGATCAAGAAGCCGCTGGACCATCATAGGCAGATCGCCGCAGCACCATGGCGCCGCGCCTATACCACCAACTACGATCTTTGCTTCGAGACTGCTGCTACGGAACAGGGACTACTGATTCGTTCGGTAGACCTTGAAGCACCTCCCGCTGACTTTCAGGCAAAGAAAAATGTGTGCGTGCACATCAACGGCTCGCTCAAAAACCTGACGTCCGAAAGCCTGAATAACGCATTCAAGCTGTCCACCTCGTCCTATCTAGACGCCAATTCCTTCCTCGACTCTCTGTGGGCGTTTCCTTTCAACCGAGATCTGGAACTCTCAAGCGCAATCGTTTTCGTCGGTTACTCTATGTATGACATCGAGGTTCAGAAGATCCTTCATGCGAACAGCCACTACGCAGCGAAGACATATTTTGTTACGCGCGAGCAGGTAAGCGAGAAGGATATCTTCACGCTTTCGAAGTTCGGAAAGATTTTACCAATCACTGCCGCCGGCTTCGGCCACGCTTTGGCAAGTGCGATGGCAGACTCAGACTCTGCCGACGACGACCAAACCATCCTCGCAAGTCTCGCTAAGTACGAGGTTACAGAACTAGGCAAGGAGGCACGGGACGGCGATGTCTTCTCTTTCCTACTGCGGGGAGAAGCGACGGACGATCTAATCGATTCAGCCGTGACGCACGTTAAAGGTGCCCCGCTTCTAGTGACCCGAACACGGCTTCAAGAGGCTGTAGCTCTAGTCAAATCAGGCTCAAACATTGTTGTTACGGCTGACTTCGGAAATGGCAAATCGGTCTTTCTCCGCGCATTGCGGACGTTGCTAGCAATCGATGGCTTGTCCGTTTACAGCGCCGACGATATTGACCCTCATCAACATGATGACCTTGAACGACTGGTCCAATCAGCCAAGCCGGGGGTGCTATTGGTTGACGCGTACGAGCAGAACTTTGACTTCGTCCGTCATTACGCCGAGCTGAGCCCGAAAAATATCACCCTTGTCCTTGGAGCCAGGACCAGCAACCACGACCGCATGCGTCCCGCGGTGAAGGCTGCCGGCCTCAGGTTGCACGAGGTCGAGATTGATGAACTCGATAGCAGCGAAATCGAGGAGTTCATTAAGATCGGCGACAGCATAGGGTTCTGGGGCGAAAAGACAGGCCATTCGGATCGGACTAAGTTCGAGATCATCTGGCACGACAACCACAGACAGCTTTCTCTCGCACTCCTGAGCGTCCTATCGTCTCCACAGATGATTGAACGCGTAAAGGGCCTGCTCGCAAACCTCTTGGTAAAACCTCGCTATAGAGACACTGTGTTTGCGATCGCATTGCTTTCCGCGATCGATTCACAGCTCACTTCGAGTCTGATCAGGGAGATCGCCCTCAATGATGAGATCTATGAATCAGACTTTAGAAACGAGGCTGGATTCAAAGATCTCTTCCGCCTCGAAGGCTCGAAAGTAAAGACAAAGTCCAGCCTATTTGCGACATCCATGATCTCGCATCAGTTCCCCGCGACCTACATCGTCGACCAAATGTTGAAGATCGCGGCATCGATTGGCGACGGACGCGGAGAGCTTCCTGAGAAGAGGAATGTGCAAAGGGCGCTGCTAAGGTTTTCAGTCGTCGAACGCCTGCTTCCCGAGGCCAAACGCAAGCAGAATCTCGTGCGGTACTACGAAACTGTCAAACGTGACGTCACGTGGCTCAAGGGTGATCCACATTTCTGGCTGCAATACGGCATGGCTCAGATCACCTACAAAGACTACGACCTTGCGCAGAAGTACTTCGACAACGCCTATTCCCTAGCCCAGAAGAAACGCAATTACCACACAGTGCAACTGGACACCCAGCAGGCCCGGCTTTATTTGTTCCGAGCGACTGCCGCTGCTACGGCGTCCGACGCCCTAAAAGCATTTAGCGATGCTCACCAGCTTCTCCGCAAGGTGCCGAACGACATTCACAAGTTCCGCCAAGTGGAGCTATACGGGCGGGTTTTCGAGGTTAATTATCCAGAGTTCAATGGATCGGGCAAGGCAACTTTTGAGCAAGCGTGCCGTGCCCAGCTCAGCGAGATCGACAAGTTGCTGAATAGCGGCGATGTCGAGTTTTCGGGTCATCGCGGAACGAAGCGAGTTCGCGAATTGCTGGAGCGTATTCTCGACACCGTAAAGCAAAGCCGCTCAGCTTCGGTATAGCGATCTCAATTTGTGCTCCCCGGATCAGTTGCAATCCGGAGATACTTCACGGCGGCTCAGCCTCGCTGTGCTGTCAAGCCGATCAATGAGATCTCGCCATTCCCGCGATGCGGCCTTCCGCTCCTCGAAATAGTGGTGCCTGTTGTAGATCCCAGTCACGCCTGCGCTTTAGGGTTCGGGCAGCGCTCTGCTACGTGGGGAGCGACACCTTTCGAGGACAGGGAGCTGGTCGATTGAAGTACGGCTTCGTAATTCGTCCAATCGATGACTATCGGGGTTACCCGACCACAAAGGACTAAAGCTTGAACCTTCAGGACCTCCCCGACTTTCCGAGCCTTCAACAGCTAACCGGTGCTCTCTGGCGTCAGCCTCTAAGCGGAAAGGGCGCCGCAGTTCTCGTTGGCTCGGGATTCAGCCGAAATGCAACGCTCGCTACGGCGGACACCCCGGAACCGCCGCTCTGGGAGACGCTGAGGCATGCGATGACTAAGCGGCTTTACCCGAAATCCCCGTCATCCGCCACCTTCGACCCGCTACGTTTAGCTGAAGAGTTTCGTGCATATTTTGGACAGAGCGCGCTTGATGACTTCATCCGCGCGTCTATTCCGGATGACTCGTGGTATCCGGGCGAAGTTCACAACCGTCTTTTGGAACTACCCTGGTCGGACGTCCTCACAACAAATTGGGATACGCTTCTCGAACGGTCAGCGCGGTCAGTTCTCACACACAATTACGACGTTGTGCATGCGGCGACGGACCTTGCGCACACCCGCTCGCCACGCATTGTTAAGCTGCATGGCACCATTAACGGTAGAGAGCCGTATACCTTCACCGAAGAGGACTACCGCACTTATCCTGCACGCAATGCCGCCATGGTAAATTTCGCGCGTCAAGTCTTCATTGAGAATGAACTATGCCTCGTTGGCTTCTCAGGCGATGATCCGAATTTCCTACAATGGTCTGGTTGGGTGCGCGACCATCTCGCGACTTCATCTCGGCGTATCTACCTCGTCGGCGTCCTCGGACTCGCTCCCGCGTCGAGGAAGCTTTTAGAGTCCCGGAATGTTGCTCCCATCGACCTGGGTCCGCTAGTGGAGCATCTACCCGCTCGTGATCAGCATGCAGCAGCAAACGAGTTGTTTGTCACGCATCTTGAGAATTCTCGCTTGCCCGCTAGTCACGAGTGGGCCGTGAAAGTAACCGTTCAAGACACTTTCATTCCTGCCGCAGAGGCAGAGCTGAGGAAAAGCCCTGAGTACGCGCACGCGAAACTTCTCGGCGCATACGTCGACCTTAGGGCAGAGCGCGAGGGTTACCCGGGCTGGCTGATTTGTCCATCCTCCCAGCGCCGCCAACTCGGTTATCAGATCAACGGGATTGAGGAGCGGATTCGCGTCGCCCAACCTAAATTGACGAGCGAGGAGATTGTTGAGCTCGCTGCGGACCTTGCTTGGCGTTACGAAGCGTCACTGGGAACGTTAAGCCGCTTCGCGTGCGAGTTCCTTGCAAATACTGTCCTCACGCAGGACATGTCGAGCCTACCCCGCTCAGCGCACCGCAGTTTACTTTCAACTCTCCTCCGAGACTCGCGTGAGCGTGGAAATTTCGAAGCTTTCGAGAAATGGGCAGCCATCCTAAGGACGCTCGGCCGCCACGATAGGGACGCCCTTGCCGAGTTAGCCTACCAACAGTGCCTTCGTCTCCGTGACGGTATGGAACTTGAGGCACTGGAGACCAGTCTCGATGCGATCGAAGGGGCCGATCCCGTTTGGCTCCTCCGAAAAGCATCCTTGCTGGCAACGCTCTGCCGATGGACAGACGCCGAGGCCCTCCTAAGAAAGGCACTCGACGATATCCGTGAACGAACGGCGAATGCGCGCGACTCCATCTGGCTAAGGTCAAGGCGCACTTGGGGTCAGTGGCTTCTATCGGCAACACTTTTTGTTAGCAAGGACACGAGACGAGACGCCGACTTCTCTCGCGATACGGCATACCATTGCAACCCCTGGGACGAAATTCAGACACTTCGTTCCGAAGTTGAGTCAGCGGTACGTGACCGAGCATCTCGCTCTGCGACTATTGTGACTCCGTTATTCAGTCCGGGCGCCTACCGCGACAACAGCAACACGATTCACTTCCGATCGGCTCCCGTTGACGCACCGTTGCGCACACTTGTACGTTTCATGGAGAGCGTGGGCATGCCAGCCGCCTCAAGGCGGGTAAATTTCGTCGACTTTTTCGCCGATGCCCTCTCGCTCGCCGAGCCGGAAACGCTGCAGTGGTACTCGCAGGTACTGCAGTACACCACTGATGACAAGAAGACGGTCGTCAATTCACATCTTGGCCGCATATCGATTGCTCGCATGGACGCGAGCTTGGTCAACGCTTTGTATGCCTCGATACTTCGGTCCATCGACTACTGGCGTCAGCGCACTGTCCGTCGGAGTGAGGACGAGCTTCGGGCACCGGCAGAAGAGCTGACTAAGTTAATTGCGTTACTCTTCCGCATCACGCCGCGACTGAATAGCGAAGACGCATCGCGGTGCTTCGATTTAGCTATGAAGCTAGCCCTCGAAGTTACGTCTGATCGTGATAAGTTTATCAAGACGACTTCGGACCTGATCACCCATGCCGCTAAAGCGATGTCGAAAGACGCGCGGAAAGATGCATGCCTCAAGGCATTTGAATTTCCGGTTGACGGAGAACATGCCGCCGCCACGCGTGACGATGACTGGCCCGATCCGTTCGAAGCGCTGGAAGTCGATGACTTGATGCCGATTAGGCTCAATGACCCGGAACGTTGGTCCGCACGCGTAAGTAACCTACTCAAGCTGTCCACCATTGAAGGCCAACGGCGGCGAGCTGTCGGAAGACTCACCAGTATGTGCCTCGCTGGCGAACTCACTAGTCTCGAATGTGAGACATTTGGTGAAGCCATATGGGGCCTAACAACGCCGGTATTCGGCTTACCGGCTTCGACGTCTCTGCACGCCGCCGTCTACATGCGCCTCCCTCACCCAAGGGCCATCGAACCTCTGGCCTTGCTCCGACGGTGGCTTTTCGGCGACCTGGCCGCGACCGCGCGAGATAAACATCGACTAGCGGCAGTCGGATTCGCCGCGCACGAACGATGGGGGTCGATTCGACCAACGCCTAGTGAGGCACAGTCGCTAATCGTCGAAATTCTCTCGGATGCACGAACCGTCGCAAATGACGATAGCCTAGCGGCGGCTTTCTCTTCTTCGAAAGATAGGGTCCAGAGGTTCTCCGGAATAGCGCTAGCGATGTCGGCGCTTCCCGCTACGCGAGAGATAACGACGCAACTATTCTCCGAACTCCTTTCCGCGATAGAAGAGATTCCCCTTCCCGCTGCGATGGCTGGCTTGCCATACCTCGCAAACAGCTCTCGCTCAGAATCGATTGTGACCTCAATTCAAAGAGGCTTATTCGGAACCAATTTCGCACAAGTTGCATCAGCCGCTGATGCCATATGGACGTGGGCCAAGCTTGGCAAATCGAGGGCGCGTGAAAAGGTGCCAGCGCGCTTGATCGACTCGCTTCTTCTCGTGCTCGAATCGCGGCTTAGCATAGGGCTATCAGCTGTTATGCATGCATGCCGACTACTGTTAGAAGGCGGCCACTTAGACAAGCCGTCGAAGCTTAAGGTTGCGGGCGCAGTGGCGGCGATTGCGCGGGAGTACAGCTACGAGAGCATCGACCCACTTGACAGGCGAGCGGTGTCAGCCTCGATGATTCGAGAGGAGTGCGTACGTCTTGCGCTAACCCTCAACCTCGAGCCGGAGCACGGCTTCTTGTATGACTGGCTTAAAGAATCGGTCAACGATCCGCTGCCCGAAGTCCGGCGCGCGGCGGGGAGTCTTTGAGATCCCAAGCATACAGCAAGCTACAAGGTGCGCCTTGTCGAAGCAAAAGGTTACGCCACACCGGCACGCCCCGGCTGTCGCCGGCCACCCCTAGTCGCCGGAACCAACCAGGAGGATCAATTGGCCGATAGCCCACTAAACGCCGCACTACGGCACTTCGAGGCCGCAGAGGCAAATCTTCTTAAAGCTGAAAGGATCTTAGGCGAGATCGATGCCGCGATCCCTAAGGGAATCGTGTTTGGAGAGGACTCGGTTTACGAGAGCAACTGTAGGCATTTTGACGTTTTAGTGAACGCTTTACCGAAGATCGATGGATGGAAGCCAACCATCGCACTCATGGATTTGGACGAGATTGCTCAGAATCGCTTAGAGCGAAGGAAGTTGGGGAGATTGAGTGCTTCATCTCGGTCGAGCGCCAGATAGGGGAGCCAGCCCGTCTCCTCAGGGACTATCGATTTCGCTTTGATCAGAAGCGTCGCGAGTTGATTCGTAGCTCGGTCGTCGAACTTGTGGACGCAATCGATGCAAACCTGCGCACGATGACCGACCTTGCGTCCAACAAAGATCAATGGAGCAAGAAGATTGAACATGGGGAGTTCGATCAGCTAAAGCAGCACGTTGCTGAAATCAACACGCTACTTGGTAGTAGCGTAGGCAGGCCCGGCCGATGGATGGATCTGCAACGTCACCTGCATTTTGGGATGATCGGGGACCTGCACGACATCATCGAGAACGATTGGCCGAGCGTCAAAGCCGGCTTGCGCAAGTCCCTGTACGGCGAGAAGGAACCGGTCCCTATGGGGATCGAAGACTTGGGCGAGCTGGTTAGCCAAAAACCGAGAAGGCCAGTTGCAACAAAGCTACTTTGGTCGGTCTTGACCGACGAGGAGTTCGAACGCCTTATCTTTGTTCTCCTGTCGCTGGAGCACCACTACGAGAACCCCGAATGGCTGATGAAGACTAGCGCCCCGGATCGCGGTAGAGATCTTTCAGTTCATAGGATTCATGATGATCCGCTTGGAGGAAAGTTTCGGCAGCGCTTAATCATTCAATGCAAACATTGGCAAACGAAAAGTGTGAACCTTCCGGATATTGCATCTCTTAGAGAACAGGTAAAGCTTTGGCAACCGCCTAGGATCGATGTATGCGTAATAGCAACGTCTGGGCGATTCACATCGGATGCTGTGGCATGGGTAGAAGCACATAACATGTCAGATAGCGCCTTGAGCATTGAAATGTGGCCAGAAAGCCATCTTGAGCGGCTGCTCGCCAGCAGGCCTGCGGTGATAGCGGAGTTCGGACTACGGTAGGGCGCGGTGTAAAATCTGTCCCCATGGTGTCAGCAGGGAGCGAAGCTTCCTCGCCTCACTTCGACCTTTCGAGGCCATGCAGGTATCGACCTAGAAAAATGCCTGCATGCGCCTAAGGAAGCGGCACGTCAGCAGAAATGACAGCGAACAGGACGCCGCGTCTATGAAGAACATTGAGGACTTGCGGGCGACGCGAAGATCTTGTAAATATCTGCGCCCGCTCCCCGTCCACGAGTTGGACGACGTACGTCGCTACAGCGCCGTCGTTCAGCCCGCGATACGGTACGGGACACCGTTTTCAATGGTTATTTTTTATCGAAGAATATCCGTAGATTTGATGCTACCACTTGGTGGCTTGAGGGTTATCAAGCGCTTCTGTTTCAACCCGACTAAGAAAGTCGGCCCAGCGCTGTAACGCCTCGCGCCGCTCGTCGATATAGTCGTAACGGTTATATACGCCAACGAGACCCTTGATCGAATGATTCAAGCACCGCTCTGCGACGTGTGGAGCGATGCCCAGTGCCTCTAGGTGTGTCCGGGCGGTGCGCCTGAGGTCATGCAAGGTGAAATGGTCCACCGATGCCATGAGAGGCCTTACGCACTTGGCAAGCGCTGCATTGATGGTATCCGCACTGATGTAGGGAACCATACGGCTTTGCATTTTCCTAGCCGGCAGGAGCCACTCACTTCCCTCAGCTAGTTCTATTAGCTTTTTCACAGCTGCAACCGCTTGGGTCGGCAGCGGAATACTGATCCCTCTTTCCGACTTCGTGCGAACTGCCGGAATTCGCCAGAGCGACTCAGCAAGGTCGAATTCGTCTATGCACGCCTGAATCAACTCAGATTTGCGCACCGCGAGCATCAGAAGCAAGCGAACAGAAAGGCCGTTCTGAATGGTCCATCCATTCGCCTTGTCCATTGCAGTCAGCAGCGACCGGATCTCAGAGACCGATAACCATCGAGTCCTCGATCGCGCCTTGCCTCCGGCATCCGAAGAATCGAACATCGATGCCGGGTTGCTCTGCATCCGCCCCAGCTTCATACCGAAATTAAAAATCTGCGTAAGACACCCAAGAATCTTCGTCGACGTGGATGGCGCATCCTTCGCAATCCCGCGAATGAACTTATCTACGTGCGAAGGCCTAATATCGGCAAGAGACAGAGCTCCAATGGCCGGCTTGATCCTGTTGTTGATCCACGATCTAACGATTTCAGGATGTTTCAGCCGGCCCGCGATATATCGATCGTAGAAGTTGTCGGCTAGCGCCCCGACAGTGAGGCCGTCACGCTCCGCGAGGACCCTTTCACTCACGGCCTTGACCCGATCTTTTTTAAGATGCGCGACATCGTGGCCGAGTGCAATCTCGGCCCTAAGCTTTTTCGCCCGTGCTCTCGCTTCAGCGAGCGAGAGATCACGGTAGCTGCCCAGGTGAAGAGTCCTAGGCTGTCCACCGATGCTGTATCGCAGAAACCACCGGGGATAGAGATCCCGGCTCCGATATCGAAGCCAGAGATTGTCGCCATCCCCCCGAGCTTCGAATCGCTCAGCGTTCTTCATCCAATCGTTGATGAGCGTTTTTGAAAGCTTCCCCACAAGCATTCCTCTGCGTGTACCCAATCAAGGAACTAGTCCTTGGGTACACGCTAGGGTACACGAGGTTCATGACTATCCGAGAGACATCCATAGACAACGGTGGACGTGTAACTGCCCTGAAAGCAGGCAACTACTTAACTTTCTTCTTGAAAGAGGCGGACGTAGATCACCCGAGACATCACTCGATGTTCTGCACCTGCTCGCGCATCTGCTCGATCAGCACCTTCAGCTCAACCGCGGCATTGGTGGTGCGCGAATCGATGGACTTGGAGCCCAGCGTATTGGCTTCGCGGTTGAACTCCTGCATCAGGAAGTCCAGACGGCGACCCACCGGCTCCTTCAGCGCCAGCACGCGGCGGGCCTCGAAAATATGGGTTTTCAGGCGATCCAGCTCTTCGTCGACGTCGACCCGGGTGATCTGGAGTACCAGTTCCTGCTCCAGCCGGCCCGGCTCGACCGGCTGGCGCACATCGGCCAGACGCGTCTCCAGGCGAGCGCGCAGGGCGGTGCGGATCTCCGGCAGCCAGCCGCGCACGTCGCCGACGATGCGTTCGATCTGGTCCAGGCGCTCGGCGATCATTTCGCCCAGCTTCTGGCCTTCGCGGCCACGGGTATCGGCCAGCACGACCAGCGCGCGGTCGAGAACGTCCATCAGCGCCGCCTGCAACGCGTCGGTATCGGTTTCCGTCTGCTGGAGCACGCCCGGAAAACGCAACAGTTCGGTGAACTCGATCGACATGCGCGGAAACCGTGCCTCCATGTCCAGCGCCAGCTCGGACAGGCGCGCCAGCACCGAGCCGTTGATCTTGAGGGTATCGGCGGCCAGGCCCTCGCTGCGCAGGCGCACGGTCACGTCGACCTTGCCGCGCGACAGGCGACTGGCGATCCGCTCGCGCAGCGCGCCTTCGAAGTTGCGCATGTCCTCGGGCAGCCGGGGGCTGATTTCGAGGTAACGGTGGTTCACCGTGCGAAGTTCGCAGGTCAGGGAACCGGACGGGCCGGCGTGCTCCGCGGAGGCGTAGGCGGTCATGCTGCGAATCATCGGGAAGCCTGCTTGCACGGAGGGAAAGGTGGCAATGGTAAACTTTCCCACTCGCCGCCCCAACTCAAGCCATTCCTATGACCGTCTCCCGACCCAGCGGACGCGCCGCCGACCAGCTGCGCGCCGTCACCATCGAGCGCCACTACACCCGCCACGCGGAGGGTTCCGTCCTGGTCTCCTTCGGCGACACCCGCGTCCTGTGCACGGCCAGCATCGAAGAACGCGTGCCACCCTGGCTGCGCGGCAAGGGTGAGGGCTGGGTCACGGCCGAATACGGCATGCTCCCCCGCGCCACCTCCGACCGCACCCAGCGCGAAGCCGCGCGCGGCGGCCAGGGCGGCCGCACCATGGAAATCCAGCGCCTGATCGGTCGCTCGCTGCGCGCCTGCGTCGACCGCGCCGCTCTCGGCGAGCGCGTCATCACGCTCGATTGCGATGTGATCCAGGCCGATGGCGGCACCCGTACCGCCGCCATCACCGGCGCGTACGTCGCACTGGTGGATGCGGTCGCCACGCTGACCAAGCGCGGTGCCATCAAGCGCAATCCGATCCTCGGCGCCGTGGCGGCCGTTTCGGTCGGCATCTACCAGGGCATGCCGGTACTCGACCTCGACTACGCCGAGGACGCGAACTGCGATACCGACATGAACGTTGTCATGAACGACGGCGGCGGCTTCATCGAGCTGCAGGGCACCGCCGAAGGCCATGCCTTCCGCCGCGACGAACTCGACGCACTGCTCGAACTCGCCGGCAAGGGTGTCACCGAACTCGTCGTCGCCCAGCGCGCCGCACTGGAACTGCCGTAATGGTCGATATTCGCGCCGCTACACCAGACGACCTCGAAGGCATCGCCGCGGTACACCGCGCCGCGTTCGGTCGCGATGGCGAGGCGAATCTCGCGGTTCTTCTCCATGAAGCCGGCCGGGCCACCGTTTCGCTGGTGGCCGACGATGACGGCGCCATCGTGGGGCACGTGCTGTTTTCACCCGTGACGATCGAACACGGCGACGACGGCAAATCGCTCGGCCTCGCGCCAGTCGGCGTGTTGCCCGAACTCCAGCGCCAGGGCATCGGCCGCATGCTGATCGAAGAAGGCATCGGCGCCTGCTTCGTCGCGAATGCGCGTGCGATCTTCGTGCTCGGTTCGCCTGTGTATTACTCGGGCTTCGGCTTCGGTAAAGCGTCCGCGCACGACCTGCACGACGCCTACGAAGGCGGCAACGCGTTCCAGGTCATGCCGCTGACCGTCGACGGTCTCGGCGACTATCGCGGACGTGTCGAGTACGCGCCCGAATTCGCCTCGCTCGGAACGTAAGCGCATGCGTATCGTCCTGGGCTCAAGCAATGCCGGCAAGGTCGCCGAACTCAATCAGCTGCTCGAAGGCAGCGGCATCGATCTGGTCACCCAGTCTTCGCTCGGCGTTTCCGACGCCGACGAAACGGGCCTGACCTTCGTCGAGAACGCGCTGATCAAGGCGCGTCACGCGGCGCGCGTCACGGGTTTTCCCGCGCTGGCCGACGACTCCGGCATCTGCGTCGACGCACTCGGCGGCGCTCCCGGACTTTACGCGGCCCGCTACGCCGGCACGCACGGCGACAACGCGGCGAATAACGCAAAGCTGCTACGCGAACTCAACGGCGTGCAGCCCGAATTCCGTCGCGCGTACTTCATCGCCGTACTGGTCCTGCTGCGCCATGCCGACGATCCGGCGCCGCTGATCGCCGAAGGGCGCTGGCATGGCCGCATCCTCGAAGCGCCGCGCGGCGAACAAGGCTTCGGTTACGACCCGCTCTTCCTTCCCGACGGCCACGATATCAGCGCCGCCGAACTCGATCCCGCCAGCAAGAACCGGCTGAGCCATCGTGGCCAGGCGCTCGAGATCCTTCGCGCGCGCTTCGCGGAATTCTGATGATCCTCCAGCCGCCGCCGCTTTCGCTTTACGTCCACATGCCGTGGTGCGTAAAGAAATGTCCGTACTGCGACTTCAATTCGCACGGACTGCGCGGCACACCGCCTTACGACGATTACATCGACGCACTGCTGGCCGATCTGGACGCCGATCTTCGCGACTTCGGCGAAGCGCTGGAAGGCCGCCCGATCGAAACGGTTTTCTTTGGCGGCGGCACGCCGAGCCTGTTCTCTCCCGAGCTGGTCGCGCGCTTCCTCGACGGTGCGCGCGAACGCCTGCCCTTCGTCGATGCCGCCGAAGTGACACTGGAAACCAATCCCGGCACGGTCGAGCACGGTCGTTTCGACGGTTATCTCGCCGCTGGCGTGAACCGCATTTCCTTCGGCGTGCAAAGTTTCGACGACGACGCATTGCGTCGCCTCGGACGCATCCATTCCTCGGACGAAGCGGCCGATGCGGTTCGCAAGGCGCAGGATGCCGGTTACGACAACATCAATCTCGATCTGATGTACGCGTTGCCGAAACAGACGCTGGATGGCGCACTGAACGACGTCGAGCGCGCCATCGCGCTCGCACCCACGCATATCTCGCATTACCAGCTCACGCTGGAGCCGAACACGGCATTCGCGGCCAATCCGCCGCCCCTGCCCGACGACGACGACGCATGGGCGATCCAGGAAGCCTGCGAGGCACGACTGGCCGCGGCAGGCTACGGTCAGTACGAAATTTCGGCTTATGCCCGGCCGGATCGACGCTGCGCACACAATCTCAATTACTGGCGCTTCGGCGATTACCTCGGCATCGGTGCCGGTGCGCACGGGAAGATCAGCGATGCGAACGGCGTACGCCGGCGCTGGAAGACGCGCCATCCGAACGCGTATCTGCAGACTCCGGGACAGCCGGGGCGGATCGGCGGCGACACCGTCATCGATGCATCCGACCTGCCCTTCGAATACATGCTCAACGCGCTACGCCTGATCGACGGCGTGCCACTTGCCGATTTTGCGCAACGCACAGGCCAGCCCGCGGACACCATCGCCGCGGATATCGCCGCATGCGTCGCCCGGGGCTGGCTTCAGGACAATCCGGAAGCGCTGCACACGACGGCCCTCGGCCAACGTTTCCTCAACGACGTCATCGGCGCGTTCATGCACTAAGCGGTCCGGTCTAGGCCGGATGGTGGATGCTGGTCGCGCTGGCGCGCCCACGGCGACGCCCTTAGACTGCATCGAAGGTCGGGGAGGACCTTACGTCATGAGCGCAGAGCCGCAGGCCCCCTCATACAGGCAACGGGCGACCCGGGTCGCTCTTTCCGCGCGCGCGGAACACGAGGTCGGCGAAGGACTGAGCCTATGCCTGCACTGGTTGCAGATGCCATTGCGCGAATCGTTGCGCGACTTCGATCAACGCCTGTTTTCCCGCGCCGAAAGCATCCGCGACCATCTCGATCAGCAGGCATGCTTCGACAGCCGTGCCGCCATCCAGCGTGAAGCCAGCGGTTTCCAGGAGCGCTTCGCAGCGCATGTGATGCAGTGTTTCCGCTCCCTGGGCGATACGCCCGAAGAGCACACCGCTCCCACCGAACACCTGGCCCTGAGCCTTGTCGACCCCGTCGAACAGGAACAGGGCGACGCGCTGGCCAGCATTGCGGCGCGCGGCGAAGCACGCAACGCCAGCACGCTTTTCGAACTGGGCTACCGCATGGCCGTTCTGGCGGGTACGCCACCGCTGGAAGGCGATGCGTTGCCGGTCGGCCCCCGTGCGCTTGCTGCCGCCCTGCGTGTCGCCGCCGCACCGATCGAGCTGTCGGCCGCACACAGAATCCTGCTTTTCCAGGCCGTCGACAGTCGCCTGATAACTGCGGCGGATTCGCTCTACGGCGCACTCAACGAGCACTACAAGACGCGAGGCATCCTCGCCGGGTTTCGTATTTTTCCGCATGCGCGCGTGGCTTCCACGTCACGAACACGCGTCACGGAAGCCACGCCGCCGGGCGATAACGCGCATACGCCCCTCGCGGACGCAGTAACCAGTCAGAACATCGGTGTGCTGGAAAGCCTGCGCGATCTGCTCGCACAACGCGCGCAGCACGGCCATGCGCCGGTAGCGACACAAGCTCGCCTGGCGACCGACGACGAACTGCAGACCGCGCTTTCGGCCTTGCAAGGCCATCTGACCGATGTGGCCGACAAGGCGTCGCGCGAAATTCGCAGCGCCCAGCGACTGCGCGACGAATTGCTCGCCCAGCTCGACAGCGTTCGTCCTGCCGGATCGGCGCCCGCCGAACTGACGCCGGAGCACGGCGATACCGTCGAACTGACCGCGATGCTGTTCGAGAATCTGGCGCGCGAACTGCAGACGCACGGCGCCGGCCGTTCGGTACTGGGCGGTTTGCAATGGCCGATCCTGCGGGCGGCCGTGAACGATCGCGGTTTCTTCGACCAGCGGGAACATCCCGCGCGTCAGCTTCTGGACACCGTCGCGGAAGCGGCCCACGACTGGCTCGATCCCGCCGACGGCGAAGCCGACCGCGGGCTGGTCGACCGTCTCGAACGTCTTGTCCTCGACGCCGGACAAGGCCAGGTCATCGATCCGGCCTGGCGCGCCGATATCGAACAGCAGGTCGCGCAGCTGAAGCGCAAGGCGCATGTCGCCGAACGTCGGCAGATCGAAACGATGGAAGGACGCGACCGCCTGGATCGGGCGCGGCGTCGCGCCGGCGAACTGATGCGCGAACGTCTGGGCTTCGGCCCGGCCGCACCGCGCGGCGTGCTGCGCATCCTTCTGGAACGTACCTGGTCCGACGTGCTCGCGCTGCACATTCTGCGCGGCGGAGAAACCGGCGAGGCCTTCGTCGCCTGCCTCGATGTCACCGATCAGCTGCTTGGCCGGCACCCGGTCGTCGATGCCGAGCGCCTGCGCGCGGATGTCGAAGCCGGGCTGGAACATCTCGGCATGCATCGGGACGAGGCGTCGCAGGTAGCCCGCGGCCTTCTGGAAACACCCGACGCGCCCACGGGGAATGCCGAACGGCTGACGCCTACCGATGTCGCCATGCGGCTGAAACAGCGGCCGCGCCTGGGCGAAAGCAGCGCCCCAGGACACGAGCCCGCGCCGGAGGTTCGTCCGACGCCTCTGGACCCGCGATCCAAACGCATTTACGACGGCTTCGCGGACCTTCGCTTCGGCACCTGGTTCGAATTCCACTACGCCGATGGCACCTCCACGCATCGCAAACTCGCCTGGTTTTCGCCGGCAACGGGACGCTGTCTCTTCGTGAATGCGCGCGGCGTGCGCTGCGACGATATCGACCTGACCCGGCTCGCCCGTCTCGTCGCCAGTGGCGAAGCAAAGGAATGGACCGACCGGCGCGCGTCCTTCATCGATCGCGCCTGGGCGGCCGTGGCGCGCAACCTCCGCAGGGCGGGCCTGCATACCGATTCCATGGCGGACTCCGCATGAACGAACTCGAACAGCGTCGCGCACCGCGAAAACGCGCCACGTCGCCCATGCCCGTGGTCGACGTCATGACCGATCGCGTCGTCGGCCAGCTGGGCAATCTTTCCGCCACGGGAATGATGCTCATCGGACTCGAAGCGCCGCGCATGGCCGGCATTTACCAGGTCGCCTTCGCGCTGCGCGATGCCCAGCATCGCGAGCACCGGGTCGAGATCGGCATACAGGAACAATGGAACGAACCCGCCGCCACGCAAGGCCAGTTCTGGTCGGGCTTCCGCATCGTGGCGGCCAGCGAAGACGATATCCGCGCCATCGACGAGTGGATCGGCCCGGCGACGGACTAGACCGGGCGCACTCGCGCGCGCACCATGGCGCGCCTGATGTTACGTATAGCGCCATGACCGACGACACCACGATCCTCGTGGACACCCAGCTCGAACGCGAAGACGCTGCCGCCGCCGCGATGGATCTCTATCGCCGGCTGGTAGGCGACGGCACCCTTGGCGCGCAGCCAAGCGACGAGGTGTCGCCGAGATTCAGGACGCTGGACGACCGGCTCGCGGGAACCGGGACCGGCATCCATGCCGTGACCATCCACGCGAATGGCCATCGATGGGTCGCCGACGATCGGGGCGGCGCCCGGCTGGTCGACGGCGGTCGGGAGAACGGGATTTTCTGTCGCTACGATGGCGGCTTCGTCGTGCAATGTCCCGACTGCCATTACGATCTCTCGCTGGGCGACGAAGGCAGCGAAGCGCTGGAAGAAGCGCTTGCGGTCTGGTGCGACACACCCGATTCCGCCTATGTGGCCTGCCCCGCCTGCGCCACCTGGACGCCGCTCACGACATGGCGTTCGCCCCGGCACGACTTTGCCGTGGGGCACTTCGGCATCTCGTTGCATGGGCGGCAACTGCGCGAACTGATCCATTCCGGAGGCACCCACGCCAGCTTCGCCCTGCGCCACCAACTGGGCGATCTGGCCGGCGAATACACCGTGATTTTCAGCCGGGGTTAGGCCCTGACGCTTGGCTCCGGCGGCCGGGAGGCGCACCATTAGCTCTTTGCCTTTCGCCCACTTCCCCCGGAGTCAGCCATGATCGATACGCTTGCCGCGCTATATCCCCAGCACCTTGCCACGCTGCGCGAGCGCACCGACACCGCCCTGGCGCGCGGCGGCTTCGACCATCTCGTGGTGCCTGCCGGCCGGCCGATCACCAAATTCCTCGACGATCTGGACTACCCGTTCATCGTCAACCCGCATTTCAAGCACTGGCTCCCGCTGACCGATGCGCCGGGCAGCTGGCTGGTCTATACACCGGGCGAAAAACCGAAACTGATTTTCCTGCAGCCGCGCGACTACTGGCACGTGGTGCCCGAAGCGCCGACCGGCTACTGGGTCGATGACTTCGACATCGTCATCGTGCGCAAGCCGGCCGATGCCATCGCCGAGCTGCCCTCCGGCACGGCCCGGAGCGCGATCATCGGCGACGATCACTGCGCCCTGCAGGACGTCCGTCCGAATAACCCGCAGGCCGTGATCGACCACCTGCACTACCACCGCGCATATAAGACACCCTACGAACTGGAGCTGATGCGCGAAGCCAACCGCCGCGGCACGCGCGGCCATCGCGCCGCCGAACAGGCGTTCCGGGCTGGCGAAAGCGAGTTCGGCATCCATATGGCGTATCTGAAGACGGTGGTCCAGACCGACGCCGAGCTGCCTTATGCCAGCATCGTCAGTCTCAACGAGCATGGCGCCGTGCTGCATTACACGAATTTCGATCGCTCGGCGCCCGCGCGCGGCCGTTCGTTCCTGATCGATGCGGGCGCCAGCGCCAGCGGTTACGCCAGCGACATCACGCGCACCTATGCCAGCGCGGATGCCGGCGAATTCCAGGCCCTGATCGACTCCGTCGATGTCGCCCAGCGTGGTTTCGTCGCGCGCGTGCGTGCAGGACAGAGCTATCCCGAACTGCACGTCCATGCCCACCACGTGCTCGCTGGCGTGCTGCGCGAGCATGGATTTATCCGCATGAGCGCCGAAAGCGCCGTGGAGTCGGGCGTTACGTCCGCATTCCTGCCGCACGGCCTGGGTCATGGCATCGGTATGCAGGTGCACGACGTCGGGGGGTTCCAGGCATCGGAAACGGGCGGCACGATCGCCAGGCCCGAAGGCCACCCCTTCCTGCGCCTGACGCGTCGCCTGGAAACGGGCATGGTCGTCACGATCGAGCCGGGCATCTATTTCATCGACATGCTGCTGGCCGAACTGAAGAACAAGCCGTTCGCCGGCGACATCGACTGGGCGAAGGTCGACTCGTTCCGCCAGTACGGCGGCATCCGCATAGAAGACGATGTGGTGTGCACGGACGGCGAGCCGGAGAACCTGACGCGGGATGCGTTCGCGCAGCTGTAACGGAACATCTCTGTAGGAGCGCGCCTGCGCGCGAAGGGTGCTTGCGGCGGGGCATATCGTTGCGCCGTCGCAACCTGGTTTTCGCGCGCAGGCGCGCTCCCACAGAAAGCAAGGGACGCCAGCTCCGATCACACTTTCAGATAGATCTTCCGCGCATCCATCGCGCGCACCACGATCCACCACACCGCGACAAACGCCAGCCCGTACGCCACCGACGGCACATACGGTCCGAAGCGCGGCGTCATCCAGCCGGCGAAAACGTGCTGATACAGCGGGCCGTTGATGCCCAGTCCGATCAGCAGATAAACCATCAGGCCCGAACCCGCGTACGCCGCAATGGCATTGACGCCAAACGCCCTGCCGACCGCGGGCCAGCCACGACGGTCGATCAGCACGTGGGCCGCCGCGAGCGCCAGCATCGCCCAACCGCCGGTCCACAGGACGTACGACGACGTCCACAGATTTTTGTTGATCGGCACCCAGAACGACGCACACCAACCCGCGATCAGCGCAACGACCGCCCCGGCCAGCAACGCGCGCAAATTGCCGCGGCGCAGCCATTCGCCGGCACGAAGTCCGAGCAGGGTTGTCGCCAGCGAGGGAATGGTGCTCAGCCATCCTTCGGGATCGTGCCCACGGCCGGTCGCCGGATCGGTCGCATAGACGAAGTGACCCAGCACCGCACTATCGAACCGGCTGACGATGTTCGACCAGGGTTCGAGCGAACCGCCCGCCCACAGCAACAACGCATAGCCCAGCAGCAGCACCGCAGCCAGCAACCACTGCGTACGCGGCCGGGCATAGATGGCGAGCATGGCCGCGGCAGCGAAACACAGTCCGATCCGCTGGAGCACGCCGGGCAAGCGCAGATGGCCGTCGGGTATCGCGATCCACGCGGCGACATTCAGTAAAAGCCCTAACCCGACGATGCGCGAAGCACGCCAGAGCGCGGCCCGGCGGATGGGTGCGCGATCGGCATCCGCCTCCAGTCTCGGCACGATCGCCAGCGTGATCGATACGCCGACGATGAAGAGGAACACCGGAAAAATCAGGTCGGTCGGCGTGCAGCCGTTCCACTCCGAATGTTCCAGCGGCCAATAAACATGACCCCAGTCGCCCGGGTCGTTCACCAGCAACATGGCTGCCACGGTAAGACCGCGCAGGGCGTCGACTGAGGCGTAGCGCACAGCACGATCGATCATGGACAGACAATCTTCGGGTCATGGAATGAGATAGGTTAGCTCGCGGACGGTCGCTTGCGACAATCGGCCATACCGCGAATTTCACCTGCCGGCGTTAGGATGTCGGCCAAGGGGAGACAACCGGAGCCGTTCGATGGACGCATGGGTTCAACGACGTACGCGACGCTGGCGCGATGGGCGTCCTCTTCCAAGGCTTGCTCTCGAGCTGGCCGTCATCGTCGTCATCAAACTCGCCGCTCTCATGCTGATCTGGTACGTCGCCATCCGGCCACTGCCACGCGCCGACACGTCGCCCGACGCCATGGGCAAGGTGCTGGCTCCCGCCTCTTCCGCTACCGTCATCCAAGCCAAGGAACACCAACCATGATCGTCGATCCCGATGTCGTCGGGTTGTCGCGGCTGCAGTTCGCGCTGACCGCGCTTTATCACTTCCTTTTCGTGCCGCTGACCCTGGGCCTGGCCTTCATGCTCGCCATCATGGAGAGCGTCTACGTCATGACCGGCCGCGAGGTCTGGAAGAAAATGACGCAGTTCTGGGGCGTGCTGTTCGGCATCAACTTCGCCATGGGCGTCGCCACCGGCGTCACGATGGAATTCCAGTTCGGTACGAACTGGGCGTATTACTCGCACTACGTCGGCGATATTTTCGGCGCGCCGCTGGCCATCGAAGGCATGATGGCGTTCTTCCTCGAAGGCACGCTGGTCGGCCTGTTCTTCTTCGGGTGGGATCGCATTTCCCGCGTGAAACACCTGCTCGTCACGTGGTTCCTGGCGCTGGCGACCAGCCTTTCCGCGCTGTGGATCCTGATCGCGAACGCCTGGATGCAGAATCCCGTCGGCGCCGCGTTCAATCCCGAAACAATGCGCATGGAGGTCACCTCGTTCAAGGATGTGATCCTGAATCCGGTGGCACAGGCGAAGTTCGTGCACACGGTAAGCGCCGGCTACACGATGGGTGCGATGTTCGTGCTGTCGATCAGCGCCTGGTACCTGCTGCGCGGACGCAATGTCGATTTCGCGAAACGCTCGATGACCGTCGCCGCCAGCTTCGGGCTGGCCGCCGCGCTATCGGTCGTCGTACTTGGCGACGAGTCGGGCTATTCGGTCTCCGAAAACCAGAAGATGAAGATGGCCGCTATCGAGGCCATGTGGGAAACCGAACCGGCGCCTGCATCGTTCACGCTATTCGGCCTGCCCGACGTGAAAACGCACGAAACGCATCTGGCCGTCCGCGTACCCTGGTTGATGGGGCTGATCGGCACGCGCTCCATCGACACGCCGATTCCCGGCATCCGCAACCTGGTGGACGACGCGAAGATCCGCATCGGCAACGGTATCCGCGCATACGACGCCATGCTCGTCCTGCGCGAAAACAAGAACGACGCTCAGGCACGCGCCATTCTGACGCTGCACGACAAGGACATGGGCTATGCGCTGCTGCTGAAGCGCTTCATGGACGATCCGCGCAAGGCCACGCCCGAAGATATCCAGAAGGCCGCGGACAGCACCGTTCCGAATGTGCCCGTGCTGTTCTGGGCGTTCCGCATCATGGTCGCGTGCGGCATGTATTTCATCCTGCTTTTTGGCTACGCCTTCTGGCGCGCCAGCAAGCGGCGCCTCGACGGCCGGGGCTTCCTCACCATCGCCTTCTGGAGCCTGCCGTTACCCTGGGTGGCCGCCGAACTCGGTTGGATCGTCGCCGAATACGGTCGCCAGCCCTGGGCCATCGAAGGCGTACTGCCGACGGCGCTCGGCGCCTCGTCGCTGACCGCCGGCCAGGTATGGATATCGCTGAGCGGCTTCGTACTGTTCTATACGGCGCTGGCGATTATCGACGGCTACCTGATGCTGAAGTTCGCGCGTAAAGGACCGGACGGGCTGGGCCTCTGGCCGCCACGCCCGGATGCCATTCCCGTCACCGCAGCCACGACCTGAAGGAGAACGTCATGTTCGACTATGAAGTGCTACGCGTGATCTGGTGGGCGCTGATCGGCGTGCTGCTGACCGGCTTCGCCATCATGGATGGCTTCGATTTCGGTGTCGCGGCACTGCTGCGCGTCCTCGGCCGCACCGAGGAGGAACGCATCGTGCTGCTGGAAACCATCGAACCGACATGGGAAGGCAACCAGGTGTGGTTCATCCTGGGTGGCGGCGCGGTATTCGCCGCGTGGCCGCTGCTGTACGCCGCATCGTTCTCCGGGCTGTATGTCGCGATGTTCGTGTTGCTGCTCGCGTTCATCGTGCGACCCGTCGGCTTCAACTTCCGCGAGAAAGTGGAGAACCCCCGCTGGAAACTGGTATGGGACAGCGCGCTTATCGCGTCGGGCGTGATCGTGATGCTGGTATGCGGCGTCGCGTTCGGCAATCTGTTCCTCGGCCTGCCGTTCCGTTTCGATGCCGACCTGCGCATGACATGGGATGGCGGTTTTTTCGCGCTGTTCAAACCGTTCGCGCTACTGACCGGACTGGTCAGCCTGTCGATGCTTACCGCGCATGGCGCCACATGGGCGGCGATGAAGGCGGATCACACGATCGCCGCGCGTGCCGCTCAGGTGGCCCGTATCGCATCGCTTGCCTATGTCGTGCTGTACGTCGCGGCGGGCATCTGGCTGGCCTATGGCATTCCCGGCTTCGCGATCTCCGGTCCCGTGGTTACCGACGGCGTCTCCAATCCCCTGGCGAAGCAGGTGGCGATGGGTGGCACGTGGTTTGCCGGCTATCTCACGCATCCCTGGTTCTGGCTCGCCCCCGTCGTCGGCATTCTCGGCGCTATCGGCGTGCAGCTCTTCGTCGGCCGCCGTGGCTTCGCGGGGTTCGCGTCGAGCACCCTGGCCGTCGGCGGCACGATTGCGTCGGCGGGTTTCGCGCTGTTCCCGTTCCTGATGCCGTCGACGCTGGATCCCGTATCCAGTCTGACGATATGGGACGCGTCGTCGAGCCGGGGTACCTTGCTGACGATGCTTGTCCTTGCCGCCATCTTCATGCCGATCATCATTCTCTACACCAGTTGGGTGTATCGGGTGATGCGCGGTCGGGTCACGCTTGAGCACGTGCGCAAATCGCACGGCATGTACTGAAAGGAGCACGATGCCATGTGGTATTTCGCCTGGATTCTCGGACTCGGACTCGCCTGCGCATTCGGCATCCTGAATGCGATCTGGTTCGAGGTAAACGCGGACGATGAGGCACACGCGGCGAAGGATCGCCGCTAGCTGCTCTGTGCAGGAGCGCGCTTCAGCGGCTTAGCAGACCTTCCAGCTCTTCCGGAAGCTTCGGTACCGCCGCCGTCAGCACTTCGGGCGCGGACTTCGTCACCGCCACATCGTCTTCGATGCGGATGCCGATGCCGCGCCAGCGCTCGTCCACCTTGCGGTCGCCGGGCGGCACGTAGATGCCCGGCTCGACCGTGACGACCATGCCTTCTTCCAGCACGCGCGGTTCGCCGTCGATGCGGTAGTCGCCGACGTCGTGAACGTCCAGACCTAGCCAGTGACCAGTCTTGCTGGGGAAGTATTCGCGGTACGAACCGTCCGCGATCGCACGGTCCACGCTTCCCTTGATCAGACCCAGCGAGCACAGGCCCCGGGCGATGACACGAACGGCCGCATCGTGCGCGGCACCGAACGAACGTCCCGGGCGTACCTCGTCGATAGCGGCAAGCTGCGCGTCCAGCACAATGTCGTACAGCGCACGCTGTTCGGCCGAGAAATGCCCGTTGACCGGAAAGGTGCGGGTGATGTCCGAGGCATAGCACTCGACTTCGGCACCCGCATCGATCAGCAACAGGTCGCCCGAACGCAGCGTGGCCCGGTTGGCCTGATAGTGCATGACGCACGCATTCGCACCGCCCGCGATCGTCGGCGGAAACGCCGGCACCGCGCCGCGACCGCGCATGACGCGCAACATTTCACCCTCGACCTCGTATTCCGCGACGCCAGGACGCGCGACATCCATTGCCGCCAGATGCGCCGCCGAGGCGACTTCCGCGGAACGCCGCATCAAGGCCATTTCATCGCGCGACTTGAACAGCCGCATGTCGTGGAGCAAATGTCCCAGCGCAACCAGATCCTTCGGCACCACCCCGCCGCCACGCGCGGTGCGCAAGCGGCGCATCCACGCCAGCAACCGCGCGTCGAAATCGGGCTCGCGGCCAAAATGACAGTACACGCGCGCCCTGCCCTCGATCATGCCGGGCAGGATGTCGTCGATATCGTCGATGGGGAACGCGTCGTCGACCCTGAACTCGCGCACGGCGCGGTCGGTGCCGATGCGCTCGCCGTCCCAGCGCTCGCGTTCCGCGTCGCGTTCCCGGCAAAACAGCACCACTTCCCCATGCGCACGGCCCGGCATCAGCGCCAGCACGGCCTCGGGCTCCGGAAAGCCGGTCAGATAGTGGAAATCGGAGTCCTGCCGGTACGGCCAGGGTGCGTCGGCATTGCGCATGCGCTCGGGCGCGGCGGCCACGAGGAGGACGGCGTCCTCCCCCGCCATGCGCATCAGTTCCCGGCGTCGCCGGACGTATTCGGCAGGAGCGATCAATGCAGCGTGTCGCTGGCCGGCCGTTCCACGTTGCTCAGTTCCGCATGCAGGAGAAGCGCCCCGACGCGGACGAACTCGGTGATTTCGATCAGCGAGTCCTCGTCTTCCTCGGAGTCCTCGGCGAAATCGAATTCGGTGCTGGCGATCGTGGCCATGTCCTTCAGGACTTCCTGCGCCTCCTTGCTGAGCTTTCCCTTGGCCCGGGCCGCGCCGCCCAGACCGAGACCGCCCAGGAAGCCGCGCGTCCATTCCACCAGCGCTTCGGCGCGCTCGGTCAACGACGAATCGTCGTCGGGCAGCCAGGGCTGGAAGACGAGGTCGGAATCGTCCAGGTCCTTTTCCGTTTCGTCACGAAAACGGCTCAGTAGCTTCAGGTCGTCTTCCGAGGCTGTCGTGCCGGCTTCAAGATGAAGGGCTTCGAGTACGCCACCTGTATGGAAACGGCCGCCGCCGCTGATGAATCCCGCGAGCGAGCCATGCAGTTCGCTTACCGTGGTGGCGAGCTTCAGGCGATTCACGAGGTCGAAGATGTCGTCGGGTTCGACGGACGGATTGGCCGGCATGGCACGGCTCCGGTTAGGGCGAAAGGGAGAGTTTAATCCACCCCCGGACGTGGTGCCTTCGCTACCTGCTGACAAGCCCATACGTCCTGTTATAGTTCGGCGCATGACGACACCGGACACGGTCAAAGCAGAAATCGAGGCCCTGAGCTCCACGCTCGACCGGCTCGTGGAAACCGTTCGGCGCCTGACCGAAGAAAACCGAAGCCTGCGACACAGTCAGGAACAACTGGCACATGAACGTGCCGGCCTGATGGCGCGCAACGAGCAGGCTCGCAGTCGCGTCGAAGCAATGATCCAGCGCCTCAAGGCGCTCGAAAACACCGGCTGAGAGATCTCATGAGCACTACGACGAGTACCAGCGAGCCGGTCGCCCTGCGCCTCCTCGACCGCGAATTTCACATAGCCTGCGCTCCTGAAGAGCGCCCGGGCCTGATCGCCGCCGCCCAGTTCCTCGACGGCAAGATGCGTGAAGTGAAGTCCAACGCCAAGGTCCCCGGTTTCGACCGCGTGGCCGTTCTGGCGGCCGTCAGCATCGCCCACGACCTGCTCGTGCTCAGAAAGGAGCACGACTCCCAGGAACAGGTGCTGACTGACGGCCTGGCTTCTTTGCGCAGAAAACTTGATGGCATGCTCGACGCGTCTGTAAAATAGATTCCGGGCGTTCCCTGCGGTGTTCGCCAGCGCACTTTACATTTGCCTTGTTCCTACATACGACCCCGGGTCGGCTTTTCATGACGGTTGTGCATGTCCGCCACGTGCGGAAAGCCTCGAAGTCATGTGGTCCTCCCACCTGATCCTTTGGATCAAGGTCGTTTGGTGCGCAGCGGCATCGCGGAGAACGCCTCTCCTTTCAAGGCCGACCGGCCACCCACATGGCCGGTCAGCGCTTCATCCGTCCTCTGGATGCGGCGGCTAGACGGCAACCCCACCTCTCACCCCGGGTAACCGACCCATGCCAAAGCAGTCCGAGAGAGGCGAAATCCGCGGCGATCTCGTCCAGCGCCGTCGTCAGCTGAAGCCCGCCGAACGCGTCGCGGCCGCACAGGGCCTGCGCCATTCGCTGGAACAGCTCCCCGAATTCCTCACCGATGTCCACGTCGCCGGCTACTGGGCGACGGGCGGCGAACTGCCGCTCAACATGGCCATCGCGCCGCTCGCCGGTCGCGGCCAGCAGTTCTATCTGCCGGTGGTAGGCACCGATAAGCGCCTGACGTTCGAACCCTGGGCAACCGGCGACGACATCAAGCCCAGCCGCCTGGGCATTCCCGAGCCAACGCCCAGCGACAAAGGCGTGGGGCCGGAGAAGCTCGACCTCGTGCTCGTCCCGCTGCTCGGTTTCGACCGTCGCGGCAATCGCCTTGGCTTCGGCGGCGGTTATTACGACCGCAGTTTCGCCTTCCTGCGCGGGCAGACGCGCCCGACGCAGCCGCTGCTGGTCGGTATCGGTTATTCGTTCCAGGAGCTGGACAAGATCGTCACGGCCGAATGGGACGTCAAACTCGACTACATCGCCACCGACAAAGAACTGATCGACTGCACCGGTACCGCCGAATGAAATACTGGTTGATGAAGTCCGAACCGGACGCGTTCTCCATCGACGACCTCAAGCGCAAAGGCAGCGAACCCTGGGACGGCGTCCGCAACTACCAGGCGCGCAATTTCATGCGCGACGGCATGAAGGTCGGCGACAAGATCTTTTTCTACCATTCGAACTGCGACATTCCCGGCATCGTCGGCATCGCGACGGTGGCTTCGCCGGCTTATCCGGACGAAAGCCAGTTCAATGCGAAGAGCAAGTATTACGACGAAAAAGCCACGCGCGAAGAACCGCGCTGGGTGCATGTGGACGTGAAGTTCGAACGCAAGCTCGCGCGCATCATCTCGCTCGACGAACTCAAGGGTCGCGACGAACTCGCCGATATGGCCCTGGTGCGCAAGGGCAACCGTCTGTCCGTCATGCCCGTCGCCAAGGGCGACTGGGATTTCATCCTGTCACTGGAAAAGAAATGAACCAGGCGAACGAGAAGCGACTGGCCGGCGAAGCCGCGATCCGCTTTGTCGAAAAAGGCGTCATCGGCGTCGGCACCGGCTCCACGGTCAACTACTTCATCGACGCGCTGGCCGATGTACGCGAGCGCATCGAAGGTGCGGTTTCCAGCTCCGAACAATCCACCGAACGTCTGAAGAAGTATGGCATTCCGGTGCTGGACCTCAACGCCGCCGGCCCGCTGGCGCTTTACGTCGACGGTGCCGACGAATGCGATCCGCACAAGCGCCTGATCAAGGGCGGCGGTGCCGCGCTGACGCGCGAGAAGATCGTCGCCGCCGCGTCCGAGCGCTTCGTCTGCATCATCGATTCGACCAAGCTGGTGGACATACTCGGCACGTTCCCGCTACCGATCGAAGTCATTCCGATGGCACGCAGCCATGTGGCGCGTGAGATCGCGCGTCGCGGCGGTCAGCCGGTCTGGCGCGACGGCACGCTCACCGACAACGGCAACTGGATCATCGACGTGCACGGCTGGCGCATCACCGATCCGCTCGCACTGGAAGCCGATATCAACCAGATTACCGGCGTCGTCGCCGTGGGCCTGTTCGCGAAGCGTCCTGCCGACGTCGTGCTGGTAGGCAACCGGGAAATCTGATCATGGCCCGTCCGAACTACATCGAATTGCCCGCCGCCGATATCGAAGCCGCCAAACGGTTCTATACGGATGTGTTCGGCTGGGACATGACGTCGTTCGGGCCGAGCTACGCCGCCACCACGACCGGCGATGTGGATGTCGGACTTCAGGGCGATACCGCTGAAGCTACACGTGCGCCGCTACCGGTGATCGAAGTCGACGATCTGGAAGCGACGCTCGCCACGGTGGTTGCCGCTGGCGCGACCATCGTCCGGCCGATCTTTGCGTTTCCGGGCGGGCGGCGGTTTCATTTTCTCGACCCGAACGGGAACGAACTCGCCGCGGTGGTTGCTGCGCACGGGTAAGAGCGGTTGGGAGTTATCGCCTGCCCTGCGTGGTCGCTGCGGATCCCGGCGTGCGCCGGGATGACGGCGAGGGATTGGGTTACGTCGAGGGTTTGAGCGGCGCAGAAGCAACCCACAATGCATCTGAAACCCTCTTCGTCATCCCGGCGCACGCCGGGATCCGCAGCGAGGCGACCGGTTATCGCCCCACCGCCGCATCACGTTCTCACCACCGATACCTAATAGAAGCCGTCATCGTGCGCGGATACCCGTAATAGCACCAGATCCCGCTGTTACACGCAGTGACATAATTCCGGTCGAACAGATTCGCCGCCGTCACCTGGAACGTCCAGCGATCCTTCGTGTAATGCGCGCTCGCATCGAACAACACATAACCCCCGGTACGCCAGTCATTGGGCGCATCGCCGTAATGCTCGCCGATATAGCGAATCCCGCCACCGAAACCAAACCCGTCCAGCACGCCGCCGTGCAGCGAATAATCGGCCGATACCGACGCCTGCCGCTTCGGCACCAACGCCACCTGCTTGCCACGCGACGCATCGTTCGCTTCCACGACCTTCGCATCCGTATAGGCATACGCCGCGGTCATCGAGAAGTTATCCGTCACTGCGACATGGGCTTCGATCTCGCCGCCACGCGTACGCGTCTTGCCCTGCTGCAACGAGAAAAACAGGTGATCCGGATCGACCGTCAGCGCGTTGCGCTGGGTCAGCTGATACACCGCCGCGCTGATCAGCGTACGGCCGTTCGGCGTCTGATATTTCACACCCGCTTCGTACTGGTCGCCCGTCGTCGGTTCGAACGCCTTGCCGTCGAAGGTCTGGCCGACGGTCGTTTTGAACGAGTGCGAATAGGCCAGATAAGGAACGATGCCGATATCGGTTTTGTAATTGACGCCAAGACGACCCGAGAACGCATTGTCCTTCTGCGTGCGCGACGTATCGGCCAGCACGTCCTTGATGTCGTTGGTCACCCAGTCCTTGCGGCCACTGGCAACGATGCCCCACTTGCCGACCTCGATCTGGTCCTGCGCATACGCACCCAACTGCTTCAGCGTCGTATCGGTATGCGTCGACACCGGCGCATCGGGAATAGGCGCGCCGTAGACGGGATCGTAGATATTGAGGGACGGCGCGCTGCCGAAACCCGAGCGGTAATTGTCGTGGTTGCGCTGATAATCCACGCCCATCAGCACCGTATGTGTGACGTTGCCCGTGGCGAATCTCGCTTCGGCCTGATTATCGACGGCGAACAGATGCGTCTGGTCGACCAGCGGGAAGTTGTAACGCGAGATCGTGGTCAGGCTGCCGGGCTCGAAGCCCAGGCTGCCGATCGACTTGTGATCGACGCTGGCGCTCTGCACGCGAAGATCCTGTCGCAACGACCAGACATCGTCGATGCGGTGGGTGAATTCCCAGCCGATCGATTTGTCCTTCTTGCGATACGAGTCGTAACCCGGCTCGCCAGGATTCACGTCGCGCGGAATCTGGCCGTTCGGGTTCGGATAAAGCGTGCCGACGGACGGCAGGAACCCGCCCACGCCATCGGAATAGGTCTGGTGCCAGCGCGCGAGCAGCGTCAGCGACGTGTCTTCGTCCGGCTTCCACGAAAGACTGGGCGCGAAGTAGTAGCGATTGTCTTTCGAGTGATCGAGCGCAGCGTCGCCTTCGCGCCCCAGGCCGACGAGGCGATAGAGAACCTTGCCTTCGGCATCCAGCTGACCGCCCACGTCGGCGGCGAGCTGACGCTGGTCGAAACTGCCGACCGTGGCCTCCACTTCGCGCGGCGCCTCAAGGCTCGGACGTTTGCTGGTCATGTCGATCATGCCGCCAGGCGGCAGCTGGCCGTACATGGCCGACGACGGACCCTTGTTCACTTCGATGCGTTCGAGACCATACGGCTCGACACGCGAGTCGGCCGTCCAGCTACCGCTGGGCATCGGCAGGCCATCGAGATAACGGGCCGGATCGTAGCCACGCACCAGAATCCAGTCGCTGCGCGGGTCCGTGCCATAGCCACCGCTGACCACGCCGGCCAGATAGCGCACCGATTCGTCCAGGCCCTGTACGCCATAGGCATGCATGCGATCGGGCGTCACGGCGCTGACCGATTGCGGAATATCGACAGCGGCGGTGACGGTCTTGGTGCTGGAATAGACCACGTTGACGGCGTCCAGCGGGACGGCGGTCTTGCTGTCGTCCTTCTTCTGCTGGGATGGCTCGTCCGCCGCGGCGGCGGCCTGGGCGAATGCAAGCGTGAGCGCGACAAGGAGCGCGCGCTTTGTGAGCGATACGGGCATGGATGCGACCTGATGAGACGAAACGGTGGCTATCCCTGCCCCTGAGCCGCCCGGAGGCAGCGAAGTAACGAATGATAATCGTTCTTATTCACCACGCCCAGTCCCGTTTCGTCTCATCCGCCCATCGCGCCCCGCTCAGCCCATCAACGGACCGAACAGCGCCTTATCCGCCGGGCCCAGCCGATCGCTGGCCGTCAGCAGCTGATGCCAGTACGGATAGAGGATCGGTGGGGCGCTGACGTCGTCGAGGCGCTGGCGCTCCTCCGCCGTGAGTTTCAGGTCGGCAGCGGCGAGGTTGTCCCGGAACTGGACCTCGGTCCGGCCGCCGATAACCAGCGACGTGACGGCGGGACGTTCCAGCAACCAGGCCAGAGCGACCTGCGCCGCGGAAACGCCGTGCGCGTCGGCCACCGAAACCAGCGTATCGACGATGCGCCACAGACGCTCCTCGTCGCGGATCGGCGGCTCGGTCCAGCCGGAAAGCTGACGCGAGCCTTCGGGCGCCTTGGCATCGCGACGATGCTTACCGGAAAGCAGACCACCGGCCAGCGGGCTCCATACCAGTACACCCAGCCCCTGGTCGACGGAAATCGGCAGCAGTTCGTATTCGGCTTCGCGCGCTTCCAGCGTGTAATGAATCTGCTGGCTGACAAAGCGCTGACGATGTTCGCGCTCGCTGATGCCGAGTGCCTTCATAAGATGCCACCCGGAATAATTCGAGCAGCCGAGATAACGCACCTTGCCCTGACGCACCAGCGTATCGAGCGCTTCCAGCGTCTCTTCCAGCGGCGTCTGGCCGTCCCACTGATGGACCTGGTACAGATCGATCACATCGGTGCGCAGGCGTTTCAGGCTCGCCTCGCACTCGCGAATGAGGTGATAACGCGACAGGCCGCCATCGTTCGGGCCGCTGCCCATCGGAAAGCGCGCCTTCGTGGCAATCAGCACGCCACCGGGGCGCTTGCCACCCAGTACTTCGCCGATAATTTCTTCCGACGCGCCGTCGGAATAAACATTCGCGGTGTCGATCAGGTTCACGCCAGCGTCGATGCACATATCGATCAGACGCCGCGCTTCGTCGACGCCCGAACTACCGACGGATGCAAACTTGCCCTGGCCGCCGAACGTCATCGTGCCCATGGTCAGCGTGGAAACTTTCAGGCCGGAGCGGCCGAGTAGTCTGTACTGCATGGTTGTCACCTTGGGGGGGGAGAGATGGATCTCCTACCTTAGGCGTCCGAATGTGCATCGTAAAATGAAGAATTATTACAAGAGGCAACCGCAAGTCCCTTGTTACGCGCGGGAAGAAGCCAGTCGCGCAACCGGAGGAACGGCCTTTCGACGGCGTAATGCAGGGCCGCACCCGCCAGCAGCGATGCAATCGCATAGGCCAGAAATGTGACGAAACCACGATGCGCCAGCCATTCGGGCATCGACGCGGCGACCATGCCGAACACCGCCTTGTGGACGAGGTACAAGCTGTACGACGTCAGCGCGAGCCAGCTCGCGCCGGGAATCCGGATACGCGCGACAAAACTTTGCGGCGCTGTCGCCGAGGCAACCAGTAACGCCATACCCAGCGACAGCAGCGGGTAACCGATCAGGGTGGCGAACAAGCCCGCGCGATCCGAGAACACAATGCACGACGCCACGAACACGGCGATGCCGACGGGCAACAGCACCGTATTGGCGCGCGCCCGCATCCACATCCAGGTGCGTGGCCGGAACAGTTCCAGTGTCGCCAGCAGCACGCCCGCGAGCAACCCGTCGAGCCGGTTATAGGTCGGGAAATAAATCAGTTCGACGAAGTGGTCGCTGCCCTTCCAGAGCAGGCCACGAAGCAGCATGCCGCCAAGTACGATCATCACGCACGTGACGACGACGGCGGTGGCGGAACGTCGCCGCACCAGGAACCATGCCAGCCATGGAAAGACCAGATAGAAATGTTCTTCCACGCACAACGACCAGACATGCGAGAACGCCTGGTTGTGTTCGTAGTCGATCAGGAAATTGACGGTATAGGTCAGGAACTGCCATAGCGGCTGGATACCGTCCTTTTCGCGAAACCCGGGCACGCAGAAATACAGCGTCAGCACCACGAGATAAGCAGGCAACACACGAAATGTCCGGCGCAGATAGAAACCGCCGAAATCCAGCGGCGCTCCAGCGGCGAGCGGTCGCAGAAGCTGCGCTCCGATCAGATAACCGCTGAGCACGAAGAACAGGTCGACACCCATCCAGCCATAGTTCTGCACGCCCTCGAACAGCGCGCCAAGGCCACCCACGAGCCACGAATGAAACAGCATCACCCATACGATCGCGATCGCGCGCAGCAGGTCCAGCCCCGGTAGTCGACTCATCATGCCCCCTGACAATCGAACCGATTCTACGCAGGGGTATGTCGTGCGGCGGGCGATATGAGGCAGCCCGATGTCCTGATGCGGCAAGCCGTGTGGCAGCCTACAACGGTGCGATATCGCGCAGCGTCAGCGTCCGTTTCGCGCCATCGGCCATCGTCAGTTCGACCTTCGTGCCCGCATCGCGGTGATTGATGATGTCTCGCAGCGTCCAGCCACCCATTGCGCGGGCACTCTTGCCGTCGACCGCGACAATGGCGTCATCTTTCTTCAGGCCAATCTGATCGGCCGGACCGCCCGGCACGACCCAGGTCACGATGAAGCGGTCCGGCGCATCCTCGCGCCTTTCGACACGCAGACCAGCCGTCCCGTTGTGCACGACCTGCGCCTTCGCGCGTGGCGCCAGATACATCGTGCCGCGACGGTAGTCGATGTGCACGATAAAGCGCGCCAGCACGTCCTGTCCGATGTTGCCCGCTTCCGAGGGATTGGCCGTTGCGCCTGCGTTTTCGGGTGTCAATTGCGCGACCACGTCATCCACGCGGGTCTTTCCAAGTTGCATGGAGCGCGTATGTGCCACGTGCGATACGAATGAACCGCCCACGCCACCGCCGGACGCCGGATAACCCGCCGCGTAGCGTGCCGCCAGGCCTTCGCGGCCGGCCCATTGTGGAAAGACGAGCAGATTTCCCGAGTTACCCGTATCAATACCGAACACACCCTTGCGATCGTCAATCGCTCCGTCGACCAGCGGCATGTCGAAGGAAAAACTCAGTGGCAACGCGTCACCGCCCCCGGCCGGCGGCGCAGTCCCCCGATCGTACGGCTGGAGCAGCAACCGGGCGTGGTCGTAATCGAACGTCACAGCGAAGCGTTCGAACAATTCCAGGCCAAGGATGCCAGCGATGGGCTCGCCCTCACCGCGCTCATAGAACGGATATGGATAGGGCATGACCAGAAACGTCTGATCGTGAATTACCGCGTCGCCCATCGTCAGCCGATCGATCCGCGCATACGATGTCGTCATCGAACCCGGACCGGAACCGGTGCTGACACCCTGCCCCGCGCCCTTGATACCCAGCTTGCGTGCCGCATCGTCCGTCAGGATCGCGTGACCGCCCGTGTCCAGAATGAACGGCATGGGACGACTGCCGTTGATCGACGCATTGACCAGGATGGCACCGCCTTCCAGCGACATCGGCGTCTGCGCCATGCTCGCGTTGTGCAGCATCGTCACGTCGCGCACCACGCCATCGGGCCGGCGCAGCTGTTTTGCCAGATCGGCGGGAGAGGGGATCGCATAGCTTTCGACCTGCACCACCTCGTCGCCGTCGACCGTGCCGGATGACGTCATCGGGGTCGTCGCGATGCGGAACGGCAGCTCCGCACCCTTCACCGTCCGGTAGTCGGCGTAGCGTCGAGTGAAAATCAGGAACGAAGCATTCCACATCGCGCGATCCACGCGATGCGTCGCCGGATCGATCCACAACGTGACCTCGCGACCGCCCGGAGGCGTCGCTTTCAGCTGTTCGTAACGCTTACCGGCCGCGACGATATCGGGAAGTCGCACATACGTCGCGTCGTCCCGCGCGTCGAGCCAGCCGAAACGCGCCAGCCAGGCCTCGCTTACGCCGACCGGCAGCGCTTCGCGCGAGTCGAGCGGATGAACCAGCCCCGACACATCCACATGCCAGCGCCCCGCTTCATCCCGGCCATCGGCAAACGATCGTGCCGGGTTCTGCACTGTCGCCACATACCGGTTGCCCGAACCGTCGACAGCGGCTTTGTATACGCTGTCGATGCCATCGCTACGAAGGCTGCCATCGACCGTGAACGCGGTCATGGATTTCCACGCGTCGCCTCCCGCAGCCTTGCGCACCTGCACCAATGTGGCGATGGCCGTGCTCGTGGTCGCCGCGTCGACGGACGACACCACGAGCATCGAGAAAACCAGGTACAGCGGCTGGAGGCGAAAAGTCATGGCCGGAATTCCGTGGAGGTACGGCCACGATAATAAGCGGCCATTCCCTCCCTTGCGCATGACTAAAGTCCCATAGATCGACTTTTCTTACGAACGTACCCGACGAGATTTCTTCCGGCGGAAGATCAGCCAGACGATCAGCAGAACGACGATCGCCGCTGCGGCGAGAAGATACGGCGTCAGACGCAGCAGCAACGGTGTCGGACCCCCGGCACGTATCTGTGCCACTTGTGCTGTCGTGGTGACGACACCCGGATTTCCGAAGTGCTGGCTGACATAGTTCGCGACTGCGGCGATCTGCGCGTCGTTCAGATCGCGATCGAAGGCGGGCATGAGCACATGCATGTCGGCACCCTCGCGATCGATGCCATGCAGGATGGCCATCACGAGATTGTCGGACGTCGACATACCCACCGCGCGGTTGTGGCTGAGCGACGGAAAGTACTGATCCCCGGTGCCCTTGCCGCTGGGCTGATGGCAACTGGCGCAGGCGCCGCTGTAAAGCACGGAGCCGTCGGTAGAGCTGGCATCTTTTGCGAAGTTCGGATCGCGGGTGACATCGGGGCGCTGCGGCTCGAGCTTTGTTATCGACGGTAACGGCGTGCCGCCCGCGTATTCGTATGCTGGCTTTTCATCGGAGGCAACGCGAATGGCCGGCACCGATTTCAGATACACGCCTATCGCATGAAGATCGCTGTCGGGCATATAGCGAAGGCTTTGCTCGACCGCCTCGGCCATGCCGCCACCCGCCTGCCCTTTGCCGTTGACGTGACCATTTTTCAGATACGCCGCGATCTCTTCGGCCGACCAGCCACCGATGCCGCTCACGGGATCGGACGTAATATTCGGAGCGATCCAGCCGTCGACGTTCGCCCCACCGAGATACTTGCCCGACCGTTCCGCCATCAGCAGATTGCGTGGCGTGTGGCACGAACTGCAATGCCCGAGCGTATCGACGAGGTAACGGCCGCGATCGATCTCCTTGCTGTCCGGAGACGATCCTTCGACCGTACCCTTCTTGAGGTACAGCGCGTTCCAGATCGCCATCGTCCAGCGCATGCTGTACGGAAACGACAGCTTCGTTGGTGGAACAGCGTTGTCGACCGGCGGCACCGCCTGCATGAAGTAGACATACATCGCGTGCATGTCCTCATCGCTTATTCCCGCATATGCCGTATAGGGCATCGCCGGATAGAGATGACGACCTCTGGCGTCGACGCCGCGACGCAACGCGGCGGCGAACTGCTCCTCGGTGTAATTGCCGATGCCGTTCGTCTTCGAAGGCGTGATGTTGGAGGCGAAGATATTGCCCAAGGGCGAACCGATGGGCCGGCCGCCCGCGAAAGGCGTGGCTTTATTGTCCGTGTGGCAGGCCGCGCAATCGCCGGCAATGGCGACGGCCTTGCCGTGCGCCACGAGTGCGTCGTCGGCTGCAGCCTGTGCGTGAACCATCGACACGAAGCCCACGGTGGCCAGCATCAGGCCCTTCAATATCCATCCACGGGTGTGCACAATCGAAATAATCGTCATGGCGGGCCCTTAGATTTCTTTGTTGATCGTGTCGGCGATCCGGATGGACAACGCCACTCCGGTCAGCGTCGGGTTGATGACACCGGATGCCGGAATCACGCCCGTGGTCGCCAGGAACAGGTTGTCGTGATCGTGCGTGCGGCAATCGCCGTCGACGACGGAATCCTTCGGATCGGACCCCATGATGACCGTGCCCATGATGTGGTCGCGGTTCTGCCAGCCGGTTTCGTCCTCCACGATCTCCGCGTCCAGAAGTTTCGCGAATTTCGCGAAGTCCTGTTTTGCAATCACCTTGCCGGCTGCCGCGTAGTCGTCGACATCGTAGTTCACGCGAAGCATCGGAATGCCGAGCGCATCCTTCTTGTCGCCTGGCGTTATGCGATTGTTCGCGTGCGGAAGCATTTCGAAGACCGTCGACACATCGACCCAGCGCGACGCATCGTGGCGAATGCGCTCATCCAGTTCCGGGCCGATCACGCCTTGCTTCAACAGGCGCTCGGTCACGGCCGGGTTCGGCACCATATTGGTCATGGCATGCTTCACCGCCGAATGATTCTTGCGGAAGTCGCCGTCGCGCCAGTTGAAAATGCCGCCCTGCTGCACGGCGCCGCGGCCGGGCCATACCGGGTCCTTCGCGATCATCGTGAGACCGATGCCGGTGTGATCCATGAGGTTGCGGCCGACCTGATCGGAAGAATTGGCCACCTCGGAGATCAGCAGCAGCTTGGGCGTTTCCAGACCGTGCGCCGCGACCACGAAATAACGCGCGGTGATGCGGACATCCTCACCCGTGGGTTTCTTGTAATGCACCGCAACGATCTTGCCCTTCGGACCTTTTTCGAGCTTGTACGCGGTGGCTTCGGTGATGAGCTTTACGCCGGCGCGCTCGGCCTGCGTCGCATGCACGTCGCCGCTATACATGGCACCGATGGGACAAACCGGCATGCAATTGTTATTACCGCAACACGCCGGCCGGCCCTCGTACGGCTTCGACGCACGTCCATTGGGCTCGTGGATATAGTGGTATCCCTCCGGCGCCAGACGCTCGTTGATGCGCTGGGTCATGAACGTCGTGCCCTCGGGGGGCAGTGGATAGGGTTTCGACCGCGGCGGCCATGCCTTGCCGCCCTGCCCGCTCTGGTCTTCCTGATCGTTTCCCGAGACACCCAGCGCTTCTTCGGCACGCTGGTAATACGGCTCCAGCGTGTCGTAATCGATCGGCCAGTCGCGACCCACGCCATACAGCGTTTTCAGCTTCATATCGTTCGGCAGATAGCGCCAGCACGCGGCAGCCCAGTGCCAGGTCGTACCGCCCACCAGTTTCAGCATCCCCGGCAGGAACTTGAACGAGCCGGTGTTCTCGATGTAGTCGGGCTCTTCGGTCGTATGCGCCCATGGCTGGTTCGGATACGGATCGTTGAAGTTGTGCTTGCGCGGCGACGTACGGTAGTTCTCGACGATCTTCCAGCGAGGAATGCGCGAACCCGCTTCCAGCATGATGACCGAGCGGCCCTTCTTCGCCAGCTCGTAAGCGGCGTTACTACCGAGTGCACCGGAGCCAATGACGATAACGTCGGCGTCGTATTGAGTATCCATGGGAACCTTCGGTCTGTGGATAGATAGAGAGGCATGGCACGGCTGACGCCGGGACGAAAGCCCGCCGCCACGTGCGATCCGTTGCTCGTGGCGACCCTTAGTCGGTAGCGATGCTTGCGGGCGCTTCGGTCCAGTAATTGGTACCGGCGCGGGCATAGGTAGGTATCACGGTGACATCCTGCGTCGACTCGTACATGAGCGCGCCGGTGTACGTGATGAACGTCGCATCGTCGGTGGTGCCGCTACCGGGCGTACCCGTGTAGCCGAGATACCATGCGTGCACGATTTCGATGGCCAGCGCCTTCATTGAAGCATCGCTGGCAACGGCGGATTCGTTGAACTTGCGCATATCGGAGATGTTCGCGTCATCCATCGCTTTGGTAAGCGCGGCGACTCTGGGACCAAACGCCCGGTCGCCGGCACTCAGCGCGACATAGATACGTTCCGACACACCGGCGTCGAGGTTCGGACGCGATGTCAGACGCTTCGAAAGGGCCAGGAAGCCGGCAAGTTCGGCGGCACTCGCCTGGGCAGGTGCCTCGGCGTAGGCCATTTTCGCCCAGGGCAGCAACGCAGCGGCTGCGGCGATCATGCCAGCGGAAACAAGAACGCGGCGACGACCCGGATTGGCGAGATCAGACCCGCCCTGCGGAGATTGGGGGGATAAGGACATCGATAGCTTCCTCTTGGCGATGGCTGGAGAAAGAAGCGCACCGGAACGGCGCTCATAAGGTTTTACCCCAAAACCAGGCCGCTGTCCTGTCCGGACAGACTCAACACATGCGACGCAAGATCTTTACAATGCGCCCCCTCGCCGCTTTCCGGACCCCGCGCCATGGACATCGTCATCAATGAAGAACTCAAAGCCTATATCGATCCACTGACGCCGGACGAACACGCATCGCTCGAAGCCAGCATCCTCGCCGAAGGCTGCCGCGATGCACTGGTGCTGTGGGGCGACGTCCTCGTCGACGGCCACAACCGTTACGGCATCTGCAAGAAGCACGACATTCCGTTCCAGACCGCGCAGAACACCCACTTCCAGTCCATGGACGACGTACACCTGTGGATGATCGACCAGCACCTGGGCCGACGCAGCGTGTCGGACTTCCAGCGCGGCGTGCTCGCGCTGCGCAAGCGCGAAATCCTCACCGAACGGCGCGTTCGTGCCGCGGAAGCCGAAGCTCCGGTGGAGTCATCCGCCGATCGCGAAGATGGAGCCACCAGTGCGGAACCCGCAGCCACTGCCAAGGTAGTGAAACCCGCGCCGCTGCCCAGCCGCGAAGATCTCGCTCGTGTGGCACGCCTCAGCAGCAATCAGGTCGGCCTGATCGAGAAAATCCAGAAGGAAGCAACACCGGAAGTCGTGGCGGCCGTGAAATCCGGCACGATCTCCATCAATGCGGCAGCGGCCGTGGCGACCCTGCCGGAAGAAGAACAGCGCGCCGCCGCCATCGCCGGCGGCGATGAGCTCAAGCAGGCGGCCAAGCGTGTGCGCGATGCCAAGCGCAAGCCGCGCGAGAAGGTTCCTAAAGAGGAAACCATCGAAGAGCACGAGGAAATCCACGAGCTGAAACTGCGTGTCGCGGAACTGACGGCCGAGAACGAAGCGCTTCGAAAAGAACTGGCGGAACTGCGGGCAACAGAGAGCGCCTGAACCCGTTGTGCGACAAGGGGCCGGTGCGTCATGCACCGGCCCTTTCCGTTATCTCAGCCCTCGCAAGCCGGTTCCGGTGCAGGCGCCGCTTTAACGGGACGTACCGCGTGTCGCGTCGCTGCGGTACTGGTGGCGGCAACGCCGGTTTTGACAAGCGGACGGCGATGCGCCGCCGCTGGCTTTTTATTCCCTGCGCTCGCCACCGTGGCCGTCTTCGCGTGCCTGATCTTGCATTGGCCGCCCGGAGCGGCCGAGCGCGGCACAGGAGCGGCGGCGACCGGCGAAGCCGTCGCCGCACTGGCGACCACCGCTGACGCCGCGCCCACGGCAATCGCCGTCTGCGGCGGGTTCGCGACCGGTGGGCTGTAATGCGTAGCGACGCCATTGGCCGGTACGGCGGTGGCATCGACGATGGCGGGTGCCGGTTGCCGGTTCGGCCTGAAGCTCAGCCCGGCCGCCGGTGCGCCGAAGGTCCAGCGTACGCCGAGGTTCACCGCATTGCCCGTGCCGTGACTGGCGATGTCCGCGTTGTAGTAAACGAAGGCGCTGGCTGCCGGCGTGATATCGAAACTGAAACCAAGCGCGGCTTGCCAGTGGTTCTTTACCGGCTGCAGGCCATCGGCGGTGAAGCTGCCGATGGTGCCGCCATTGACGAACGCATTGTTGGCCGTGGCCGGCTGGTCCTTCGTATTGTGCAGATAACGCACCTGAAGGATCGGATGCAGCTGGGTGCCGTCGGGATTCCTTGCGAAATCGCCGACCAGTCGCGCACCTACGCCGTACTCGAGACTGGTTGCACTGGTGCGGCCGACGGAAAGCGCGGCATCGCCGGCGCCTTGCTCGGTGAAGCCGTCGTATTTCACCTTGGCGTAGTAGGCTCCGACGAACGGCTCCAGGTGCCACTGGTTGAACTGGAAGCGATAACCGCCCTCCAGTGCCGCATTGACCGATGAGCCACTATAGCGAGCGTTGGCATTTGCGGCGAACAGCGAGCCCACCTGTATCCGGCGATCGCTTTCGGCGCGCTGGTGGCCATAGGACACGATACCTTCCGCCCACCATTGCTGCGGATTGAAATAAAGCGCATGCAGGCCGACCGCATACTGATCGACGTCGACTCTGTCGTCACGCTGATTTACCGACGTACGCGAATTGGCGAAGCTGGCATGGGCACCCAGGCGCAGATCCTGTGCAACCTGCGCATCGGCGCCAACGATCAGACCACGGATGCGGTAATCGGTCTGGGCGACGTTGTTGGTGCCGTCGAAACTGGTCGTGGCGGTGAACGGTTCGGCCCAGACGGCCGTCCCCTGCTCGCCGGTGTCGCGCGCCAGTTTCATCCGATAGAGCACGGTGTCCTGATACTGGTTCTGGCCGTACAACTCCGCTTGCGACGCCGAAGCGTAGGTTTCGCCGGTAAGCGAATCGAACGATCCGATCACCTGATCCGGGGTAAGGCCGCGCGCATAGCCGAGCAGCGTCGGCATGCGCGTCGAGTTGGTGGCGATGTTCTGTAGCGCGGCGGCCATCGCGACCTGATTGCCGTTGAGACCGGGGAACTTGTCGAACGGCGTACCGCCGGGATTGCCGGTGGGATCGCCGCCCGGATTGCCACCGGTACCCGCCTGCGTAAGCGTCAGCACCAATTGATTGCCCTGGCTCGTCACGCTGGCATTGAGGAAGGGCAGTACGTTCTGCGTCACGCCGGCATAGGCACCGGTGATGCCGCCGCTGGCGTTGAGAATCGTGTAGTTGGTAACCGCCGCATACGAACCCGCCGAGGGTAAGGCGACCAGTTGACCGCCCAACGAAGCGGTGCCGTTGACCTGGATATGGTCGCAGGTGCCACCGCCGTTGGCACGCACCTGCGTGGTCGAGCCAGCCGTCGTCGTGAGGTCTCCGACGGTAAGCGTCGTACCCGGTGCGCCCGTGCCGGCGGCCGCGCCGCTGCCACTCGTTCCGCTCGGCGACAACGTGCCGCTTACGGTGACGGGACCTGAAATGCTGCCACCGCCCACCAGCGCGCCGCCGCTGCCTATCGCAACCGGTCCACCGAGATTGCCATTGACCACCAGGTTGCCGCCCGCCGTCGTGCCGTTCGAGAACGTGGCGTTGGTACCGGTGCCGACCACCAGCGTACCGGCGCCGACATTGAGGTTCGAAACATTGGTAATGGACGCACCCGGTAACGTGGCTTCACCACTGCCGGTGATGTTCAGCGTGGTACCGCTGCCCGTGCCATTCACTGCGCCGGTGACACCGGCCAGGTTGCCGTAATCGACATTCAGGCTGGTGCCGGCACCCAGGTTCAGCGTGCCGGCGATCGGACCGTCCGCAGTGGCCGCGCCACCGCTTCCGTTGAGATTGGCCGTGGCGCCGACGCCAACCGCGATGCCGCCGTTATACGGATTGCTGGCATTCAACACGCCGCCGTTGACTGCGAGCGAACCACTGAAACCGCCGAGCGCACCGCCCAGAGTCAGTGTGCCGCTGCCCTGCTTATTTACGATGCCGGTGCCGGCAAGACTGCCGTTCAGATCCAGATTCTGCGTGCCTTCCACGGTGAGGCCGCCCGCACCGACGGTGACGTTATTGCCGACCGTCAACGCGGCACTCGTTTGCAGACTGCCACCGTCGACCGTCAATCCACCGCTGCCGAGTGCCGACGCATTGCCCAGGATCAGGCCACCGCCGCCATTGACCGTCGTGCCGCCGCTGTAGTTATTGGCACCGTTCAACGTCAGCGTGGCCGGACCATCCTTGATCAGGCTACCGCTACCGGAGAGTTGACCGTTCAAGGTCAGCGCCTGACTGCCGGTGTCGGTCAGTGCCGCGCCGAGTGCGATGTTGTTGGCGAGATTCACCGCCACGTTCGCATCCAGCGTCCCCGCATTCGCTACCGTCAGCGTACCGGTGCCCAGCGCGGCGTCGTTGCCGAGCACGAGCCCGCCGCCCGCCAGGGTGACGCCACCGCCGAAGGTGTTCGCGCCAGTCAGCGTCTGCACACCGGTGCCGGTCTTGGTCAGGCCGCCGCTACCGCTGATGACGCCGCCGAAAGTCAGATTGCCCGCATCGCCAAAGCCCAGTGTATTCGCGCCGAGATTCACCGCGCCCGCACCGGCGAGTGAACCGATGGCCTGATTGCCACCCGGCGACAGATCCAGTGTTCCCGCCGCGCCGATCGTCACCGCACCGATGTTCGACAAGCTGCCGCCGGCGCCGAGCGCCAGCGTGCCTGCATTGATTGCTGTGCCACCGCCGAACGTATTCGCACCGGTCAGCGTCAACGTCGAGGTGCCGTCCTTGGTCAAACCGCCGGCACCGGAAATCGCGCCGCCCAGCGTGAGCGCACCACCGACACCGGCCACGTCCAGATTCGCGCCTGCATTAAGGGTGACGTTGTTGGCGAGAGCGACCGGTCCGTTCGCATCCAGCGACACCAGACCGCCAACACTCAATGCGCCGCTGCCGAGAGCAGCATTGTTGCCGACCACCAATCCACCGGCATTCAACGCCACGCCGCCGCCGAATGTATTCGCACCGCCCAACGTCTGCACGCCGGCGCCGGTTTTGATGAGGCCACCACCGCCAGCGATGCTGCCGCCAAAGTTGGTATTGCCCACGCCACCGAGCGTGAGCGTATTGCCGCCGAGATTCACGCTGCCGGAAACGCCATCGATCGCACCGATGACCTGATTGCCACCCGCGGAAATATCCAGCGTGCCGGTACCGCTCACGTTGACCAGGCCCGTCGACAACAGACTGCCGCCGGCGCCCAGGGCCAGTGTTCCGTCGGTGATGCTGGTGCCGCCGTTGAAGGTATTCGCGCCCGTAAGCGTCAAGGTCGAGCCGCCACTCTTGCTCAGGCTGCCGGTACCGCTGATCGCGCCACCCAGGGTAAGCGCGTTGCCGCCAAGCACATTCAGGCCCGCGTTGCCGGTCAGGTTTACATTGTTGCCAAGCGTAACCGCCGCATTCGAATCCAGCGTCGCCGTACCGCCGACCGTCAGTGCGCCGGTACCGAGCGCGCTGTTGTTGCCGACGATCAGTCCACCCGCATTCAGTGCCACGCCACCACCGAAGGTGTTCGCGCCGCCGAGCGTCTGTACACCTGCGCCGGTCTTGATCAGGCCGCCGGCACCGGCGATGACGCCGTTGAAGCTGGCACTGCCCACGCCACCGAGCGTCAGCGTGTTGCCGCCCAGCGTGACGTTGCTGGCCAGCACACCGTTCAAGGCGCCGATGGCCTGGTTGCCACCGCCGGCGATATCGAAGCCCGCGCCACCCGCGGTCAGATTCACGGCACCCACGGCCGACAAACTGCCTCCCGCGCCGAGAGCCAGCGTGCCCGCGCCGATCGTCGTACCACCGGTGAAGCTATTGGCGCCGGTCAACGTTTCGATGCCGCTGCCCACCTTGGTCAGAGCACCGGTGCCTGCGATCGATCCGCTGAATATGCCGTTCGTCGCGCTGCCCAGCGTGAGGTTGTTGGCACCTATATTGACCGTACCGCCACCGATCAACGTACCGAACGTCTGCGTGCCGTTACCCGCGGAGAGATCGAACGTAGCGCCCGTCGCCAGATTCACCGTGCCGGCGCCCGCCAGGCTGGCACCGGCGCCCAGCGCCAGCGTGCCGCTGTTGATATTGGTGCCGCCGGTATAGGTGTTGGCACCGTTCAAGGTGAGTGTCGCCAGACCATCCTTGGTCAGGCCGCCGCCGCCCGACAGCGCGCCATTCAAGGACAACGCATTGCTGCCCAGGAACGTCAGTCCGCCGTTGAGCACGATGTTGTTGTTGACGGTAAGCGCGCTGCTCGCATCCAGCGTGGCGTTCGCACCTGCACCGACGTTCAATACGCCGGTACCCAGTGCGCTGTTGTTGCCGAGGATCAGGCCGGCGCCAGTGTTGAGGGAGACACCGCCGCCGAATGTATTCGCACCGCTAAGCCCCTGTACGCCACCGGCGATGGTCAAGCCACCGGCACCGCCGATCGCGCCACCGAACGCGGTACTGCCCGTACCGTTCAGGGCCAGCGTGTTGCCGCCCAGGTTCACGTTGCCGGACGCACCGTTGAGCGAACCGATAGCCTGATTGCCGCCAGCGGAAATATCGAAGGTACCGGTACCGCTCAGCGATACCGCACCGGTCGACAGCAAGCTGCCACCCGCGCCGATCGCCAACGTACCCGACTGGATGTTGGTGCCGCCGCCATAGGTATTCGCGCCGGTCAGCGTCAGTGTGGACGTGCCGTTGAGCGTGAGGTTGCCGCCACCTGAAATGGGGCCGCCGAGTGTAAGTGCGTTAGCCCCTTGCACCGTCAGACCGGCGCCCGCCGACAAGTTGATGGCATTGCCCAGATTGATCGCGCTATTGGAGGCAAGCGTCGCCGCACCCCCAACGGTCAGTGCACCCGTGCCAAGTGCGTTGTTGTTTCCGACGATCAGGCCGCCGCTGTTCAATGCAACGCCGCCACCGAAGGTACTGGCGCCGAGCAAGGTCTGCGTACCGGCACCTGTCTTGATCAGTCCGCCAGCGCCGGCGATCGCACCATTGAAGCTGGCATTCCCGGCGGCGTTGAGAGTCAGCGTATTGCCGCCCAGTGTGACGTTGCCACCAGCGATGCCGTTCAACGCACCGATGGTCTGGTTGCCACCCGCCGCAATGTCGAATCCGGCACCGGCACCGCCGAGGGTCACCGCGCCGCTCGCCGCCAGACTGCCGCCAGCACCGAGTGCCAGCGTGCCCGCCGCGATGTTGAGGCCGCCAGTGAATGTATTGCCGCCGGTCAGTGTCTGGGTACCGGTACCTAGTTTGACCAGCCCGCCGGTTCCGCCGATCGCGCCGCCGAATGCTGCGTTGCCCGCGCCGCCGAAGCTCAGTGTATTGCCGCCCAGCAACAGGTTCGTGCCTGCCACGCCCGACAGATTGCCGATGGTCTGGTTGCCGCCCGCCGAAAGATCGAACGCCGCACCGATACCGCTCAGGTCCACCGCACCGGCCGCCGCAAGGCTGCCGCCCACACCAAGCGCCACCGTGCCACCCGCGATTTGCAGGCCGCCCGTAAAATTATTCGCGCCGTTCAGAGTCGCAGTGCCTGCGCCGTTCTTGATCAGGCTTCCGGTACCCGACAGCACACCATTGAACGTCAGCGGTTGACCGCCCAGAAGATTGAGCGAACCACCGGCACCGAGCGCGACGTTGTTGCCCAGCGTCAGGGCGGCCGTGCCATCCAGATTGATCGCCGCGCCGGCGCCAATCGTCAACACGCCCGTTCCCAGCGCTGCGTTATTGCCAAGCAGCAGGCCGCCGCCATTGACCGTCAGACCACCGTTGAATGTGTTGGCGCCATTCAAGGAAAGCGTCGAAGCGCCACCTTTGATCAGGTTACCGGCACCCGACAACACACCGTTGAACGTCAACGGCTGGCCGCCCAGAAGATTGAGCGAACCACCGGCACCGAGCGTGACGTCGTTGATCAGCGACAATGCCGCCGCACCGTCCAGCGTGGCCGCACCACCCACCGTCAACGCGCCGGTACCCAGCGCACCGCTATTGCCCAGCAACAGACCGCCACCGTTGAGCGAAAGACCGCCACCGAACGTATTCGCGCCGTTCAAGGAAAGCGTCGAAGCGCCACCTTTGATCAGGTTACCGGCACCCGACAGCACCCCGTTGAACGTCAACGGCTGGCCGCCCAGAAGATTGAGCGAACCACCGGCACCGAGCGTGACGTCGTTGATCAGCGACAATGCCGCCGCACCGTCCAGCGTGGCCGCACCACCCACCGTCAACGCGCCGGTACCCAGCGCACCGCTATTGCCCAGCAACAGACCGCCACCGTTGAGCGAAAGACCGCCACCGAACGTATTCGCGCCATTCAAGGTAAGCAGCGACGCACCGCTCTTGATCAGGTTGCCGGCACCCGACAGCACCCCGTTGAACGTCAACGGTTGACCGCCGAGCAGATCGAGCGAACCGCCTGCACCGAGCGCGACGTTATTGGCGAGAGCGAGGGAACTGCTTCCATCCAACGTAGCGGCGCCACCCACGCTCAGGGCACCGGTGCCGAGCGCGCCGGCATTGCCCAGCACCAGGCCACCCGCATTCAGCGCAACGCCGCCGCTGAACAGGTTGCCACCGCTCAGCGTCTGCACGCCCGTCCCGATTTTGATCAGGCCACCGGTACCGGCGATGACGCCGCCAAAACTGCTATTGCCGACACCGCCCAGGGTAAGGGTGTGCGTGCCGAGGTTAACGTTGCCACCGAGCCCACCCAGCGAACCAATGGTTTGATTCGCCGCCGCCGAAAGATCGAGGTTGGTACCCGCGGAAAGATTCATGGCCCCCGTGGGGGAAAGACTGGCGCCGACGCCCAGGGCCAATCCGCCACCGGTGATGGAGAAACCGCCACTCAGACTGTTTGCGCCGCCAAGCGTGAGCACACCACTACCACTCTTGATCACGTTGCCGACGCCGGACAGCGTGCCGTTCAAATTGAGCGCACTGTTACCGATCAGATTCAACGAGCCGCCAACATTAACGACGATATTGTTGCTGAGGCCGGTCACCCCCAAAGTATCGAGGGTAGCCGAGCCACCTATCGACAGGTTGCCGCTACCCAGCGCACCGGCATTGCTCAGCAGCAGGCCGCCCGCGTTGAGCGCAACGCCGCCAGCGAACAGGTTGGCACCCCCCAGCGTCACGACACCGGTATTTGTGATCTTCAGTCCACCCCCGCCCGACAACACACCGGACAGCGAAAACGCATTGGTGCCGCCAAGGGTAAGGTTGCCCGTATTGAGCGAAAAACTATTGGCCAGCGACAGACCGGCCGTCGTGGCGGCGATAGCACCGCCGTTGACGTTGAACAGGCCACCGCCGAACGCACCGGCATTATCGAAATTCACCAGGCCATCGTTGAGCGTGGTGTCGACACCGGCGACGGCGCCCTGCAAATTCCAGGTGCCGCTGTTCACCGTCAGGTGCTGGAAATTCACATAGGTGCCCGCGCCAATGACGGTCGTGGCACCACCGGTGCCCGAACCCACACCTGTCGCCGAGTTCTGCAGGATCAACTTGTTGGCGGTGCCCGTGCCCCCATCCACCTTGCCGGCAGCTGCAAGCTTCACATTGATAACAAGAAGGGAGCCCGCGACGCCGACGCCGTTGTTGTTTACGCTGGACCCGGACACCGCCGTGAAGGTATTGCCTACGGTGCTGTCGCCCAGATACACGCTGCCGTTGATGGTGCCCGCATTGAGAAAGGTATTGCCGAGGCTGACCGTACCCGGTGCGTTAAAGCCGATACGTCCGGTAATGCTGGCGCCGCTATCGTTGGTAAAATTCGCCTGGCCACCGCCATAGGACACGATGGCCGGCGCATCCGCCGCAGTGAACAATCCGATACCGAGAATCGACATGCCCACGGTGCCACTGTTCTTTATCGTAGCGACACCGCCGGTACCGTTCTGCACCACCAGCGCCTGACCGCCGAAACCGAACAATGAAGCAATATTGACCAGGCCATTCATGGTGCCGCCGGCCAGGTTGTTCACATTGATCGTATTCGCACCGCTATTGCCAAGGATGGCACCTGACGCCGCCAGACTGAGGCCACCGTTGATCGTCGGATCGATCGAGCCCTGGTTGTTCAACGTGATGCCATTGCCGCTGAGTGTCAGCGCGGTACCGCCGAGAAGAACCGGAACGCTGACAACCGCACCGGTTTGTACATTCACCGTCACGCCATTGGTGGCATCGACAACCGTATTCGTATTGGACCCGGTAGCGCAGGTGATCGTGGTTCCAGCCGTAGTGCAGGTCGCATAGGCCGTACCCGTGAGTAAAGGCATAGCCATGATCGGTGCAAGGGCCAGAAAAATCCCTCTGGCCAACGAAGTACGACGAACACGATCAAGACGATGCTGATGCATGACAGCCCTCCGGTTCAGTGCGTGCAATTCCATCTACCTGACGAAGCAACCCGACAGTCCTTCGAGAAAAACGCATACGCCTCCCGCCGTCATGAAAGACGACTAAGCGGACACCTCGGGCGAATCCCTTAAGATGGTTTGAAATATGTCTCGGTATTTCGACTGGCAGCGTACGACTGCTATCGATTGCGCGGATACACAGAACCGGCACCATCATGTCGACGTAAATCGTTGTGCGACACGCTATTTGTAGTGCGAACGAACGTGCACGGCGGTACCTGACAAGTAGCTCGCAAGAACCCTTTATCCGTCGGACGCCGCAGCCAGGGCCGATGTCCGCGTTCCCGGTCGCGGCACCAGACAGACGAATGTCACCAGTGCGGCGACGAAAGTAACGACCGCGACGATCAGAAGCAGCGTTTGGAAAGCATATGCAAATTCGGCGATCATCGATCCGCTACTCAGTTCCGGGAATATCCGTTGTGCGCCGACAAGATCGCCGGCGGCAAGTTGAACGCCCGCCTCACCCGCGCGAGCCATGGTGTCGTCGCTGGCGGCTCTTGCGGTTGTCATCAGCTTCCCCTGCGTCAGCGTCGCAAGTACGGCGGTGACAATCGCCAGCGCGATGCCCTCGCCCGCCACACGCGTCGTACTGAAAATGCCGGTGGCCATGCCCGCCCTGTCTTTCGGAACCACGGTCATCGACAAACCGTCCATAAGACCCCACGGAAGGCCCGTACCGCAGCCGATAACCAGCATCGGAAGCATCAGCGCCTGTCCCGTTTCGGTCATGGGCACGCGGCTAAGCAGATAGAGACCGAAGGCCGCCGCAAGCAATCCGGAACCCGCAAGAACGCCCGGTGCGATCCACCGGGTAAGCCATGCCGCAAGCGCGGGCACGACGAGCATCGGCGCGCTGAGCGAGAGCATCAGCAGACCCGCGTCGATTTCGCGCATGCCGTTGATCCCGATGAACCGAAGCGGCAACAGCACCAGCAAGACGATGTAGCAGTAGCACGTCCCGATCGGCAGGACTTGCACGCCGACGAAACGTGCATAGCGGAAAAGGCTGAGGTCGAGCATGGGTCGGGCGACGCGAAGTTCTGTCCAGACGAAAGCCGCCGCAAGAACACACGACGCGCACAGCAAACCGACGACAGGCGCACTATTCCAGCCATTGGCGGGCCCCTGTACTACGGCATACGTAAAGCACGCCAGCGCCGCGGTAAACGTAAGCGCACCGGGCCAGTCGAGACCGGAGGCGTCCGGATTGCGGGACTCGTGCATCCGTCGCGCACCGAATGCGAGCGCCACGGCACCGACGGCCGCGATGCACAGAAAGATCGATCGCCAGCCGAAGTGACCGATCAACACACCGGCAAGTAACGGCCCGAAAGCGAGTCCGATGCCGAAACTGGTACCCAGCGCACTGAAAGCACGCGTCAGAGACCTGCCGTGAAAGACCTGGGCCAATGCCGCCGAGCCACCGGAAAGTGCCGCCGCCGCAGCGAAACCTTGCAGGCCGCGAAGCACGTCGACCACCAGCACGCTCGATGCGAAACACAACGCGAGCGACAACAACGTAAGCGCGCCGACGCCTCCGACGAACAATCGCTTGCGTCCGAACTGATCGGCGAGAGCGCCCGCCGCCATCAACGAACTGCCGAAGGTCAGCATGAAGGCGTTGGTAATCCAGGCGAGATTCGCCGCGCTTCCGCCCAGCTGCCGGCCGATCGCGAGCGTCGCGACGGCACCGGCCGAAAAATTCAACGGAAGAATCAGGGCGGCAAGGCAAACGGCAGCCAATACGGGTAAGCCGCGCGTGGCGGCTGGGGTGGTTAAGTCAGTCATGGGAATCCGGTCGCGTAGAGGGCATCGGCGGGGCCGGTCTTGTGGACGGCCCAGGGTTGCGTCCATGCTACGGATGCCGCAATCGAAGATAATCAGCCCCGAATTCCACGCATACCGGAATCTGACGCTTGAATCCGTCCGCCGAAAACCTGGCCCGCATCGTTACCTTCGTCCAGACAGCGGAGTCGCTCAGCTTTGTCGGCGCCGCGCGCCATCTGGGCGTCTCGGCATCGGCTGTCGGCAAGACCGTGGCCAAACTGGAAAAGACGCTCGGCGTCCGCCTGTTCCAGCGCAGTACCCGAACGGTTCGCCTCACCGACGAGGGCTGCCTCTTCTACGAACGCTGCCGGAAAGTACTGGACGACCTGCACGACGCCGAAGCCATGGTGTCCGAAGCGGCGCAGACGCCGCGCGGACGTCTGCGCGTCAGTCTGCCCACCATCGGCTACCGCTTCCTCGTTCCGCACATCGCGGAATTCCATCGCCTGTATCCGGATGTCGAACTCGATCTGGACTTCAGCGACCGCCTCGTCGACATCATCGAAGATGGCTTCGACGCCGTCATTCGCAGCGGCGACCTGCCCGACTCGCGATTGATGTCCCGATTGCTGGGACCGTTCCGCTTCGTGTTGTGCGCCGCGCCGGCGTATCTCGCCATACACGGCATGCCGAAGAACATCGCCGACCTCGCCAACCACGCGTGTCTGCAATTCCGCTTTCCCACCAGCGGCAAAATCCGTGGCTGGCCCTTCGCCGACGCCAGCCCCGGCACGCAGGCAAACAGCCCATTGACATGCAGCAACATGGAAGCGATACGCGCGGTCACCGTCGAAGGTCTGGGCCTTGGCTACATGCCGGACTTCCTTGCCCGCAGCGCGATCGCGGACGGCACACTGAAACACGTACCGCTGAATCTTCCCGCCGATGAAGGCCGCTTCTGGGTGCTATGGCCTTCCAGCCGGCAACTGTCGCCGAAGATTCGTGTGTTCGTGGATTTCGTGTGCGCGCGGTTGTTCAAGGACTGAGCCACCACTCAGACTAATCTGAAAATTCGCGAGATAAATCCCCAACGGGTTGACCCTTCGCTTCCTTGCCGCGATTCTCTTCGCGTCGCCGCACATCGGCGATCGGGAATAGCCTCCTGTGCTTTGCAACTGACGCGAAAAAGTATCGTCTCAAACGCTGCTTTTTCGCGTCGTCTAAGCTCGCCTTTTTTGAGGCGGGCGTGTCGGGCGGACTTCGGTCCGGCCGGTTTCAGTTGCACCGGTAAGGCTATCTCGGCACGCCCGCCACCCGCGCCCCGCGGGTGGCGGTCATCCCACGGAAGAGGATGCCGCCATGAGTAAGCACAGTTCCACCATCATCACCACCCACGATATCCCCGTCGCCTGCCCGCTCTGCAAAGGCGAACGCAAAGTGCGTCTTGGCGATATCCACGAGAGAATCACCGAACACCTTTCCGGCATGCGCGGCGCCACCGATCTGTTGATCGATGTGCCGATGATCGATGCGGAAGAAGGTTCCGTCGCGCAGACCGCGCGTTTGCTGCGGAATCTTATCGACGAGGTGACAGAGCTTTATCGGGCGATGAGCTTGAGTGTCACGCGCGATACGGGAGTGCAACTTCAGTAACACCCGAAGGTTACAAGCGCGGACACAATCGTTCGACCTCTGATTTAACTGGCCAGATTGTCAGTTCCAACACCGCACGCAGTCAGCCGAGGCACTATGAAGAAAGCTTGGCCTCATGATAGAAGAAGGTTAATACTTTACGGATACAGGCCTGGCTTTCTGCGCAGGAAGTTGGCTAACACCAGGTAAAAAAGGGGCCCGGGTGTTCTTTCAATGCTGGTTAAAGTCAAATCCAATCAAGCTCTGGATTGCATTTATGTGTCTAACGCCAAGCGCTTATGCGCAGGAAAAGGTCACCTACTTTTACACCGACCCTCGGGGAACGCCCCTTACAGAAACAGATGGCAACGGAGCGACTACGGCAATATTCGACTACAAACCGTACGGAACTGCAGTGTTGGGAGGCGGCCTGAGCGGCCCAGGCTTTTCCGGCCACTTCAACGACGACGATACGGCATTGGTCTACATGCAAGCTCGATACTTCGATCCATCCATCGGACGATTCCTTAGTATCGATCCGGCGGGATTTTTGCCAGGCAATATTTTTAGCTTTAATCGAAACGCATATACGAATAATAATCCGCTAACAAACATCGATTTAGATGGGAGGGTAGTAACCTCAGTCCATTCTTCGAACAACGTCAATCTTGCAGCGGATATAAACGCCAACTCCGCAACCCAGTTCGCATTCGACAAAAATGACCAACTCGTTGCAACGACGGCTCCCATCAATCCGAACGGATCGAGCTACTACTCGTCTAAACTTGTCGGCATGATCAACGCGTCAACAAGCAATGTGGCAGATATTTCAAGTACTGCGCCTGATGCAAATGGCGTCATAGTCGATGTCGATCGGGACAGCGGGGGTGGAATGACAGTCCTTAGAGCGGATGGCAGCGTAGCAATAACTATTTCAGGCAATGCAAACACGTCTCTTAAAGACATTAGTGGCGGCCAGCTCCGCGATACTCCCGCAGATATTCTTACCCACGAAATCGTAGGTCACGGCGCGCCCATGACAATCGGCATGGATAGTGGAAACGCGGTAATTAACGAGAACGAAGCGAGGGCTCAGATACCTGGCGCCGGCCAGCGCGCACCCGAGCCGAACCACGTTGAAAGTAAAGCGATCACGGATTGTGGAATGTTATGCACCCATTGATTTCTATCCTTGCTACAACCTCGTTCCTCGTCGCATCGACGAGCATAAGCGCCAATCAGGTAGTCGAGCATTCCCTGGAAAAGAAGGTTGCCGATGCCGATGCCGTATTCATCGGCACGGTAAGACAGCTCGATTATGTTGATCCGAGAGAGCCCAACTCCAGCCATATCGCCCTAGTGCATGTGGACACGCCCTTGAAGGGTGAAAAAATCGAAAATGTCAGCGTGTCGTATGACAACGGCATTGCCGAATTCGCGCCACTTTGCTGTGAGAACGGCCGTATTTACGTATTTTTTCTGAAACGAACACCAAGCGGCGTCTACGAATCTGTCAACGGCCCCTATGGGATCTACCAGGTGAAAGGCGTGCTGCCGACGTTCGAATGGCAGACTGAACGTTAGGTTGACTGCACCAACGAGAGGTTCGGATACGGCGCCTGAAAGTGGTACGTGCACTCAGAGGAAATCAACGCCGTTTAGGGAGAGACGAGCCAGAGACCGCTAGTCCTCATTGACTACCTCGTTCGCTGATGCCGACCCTTTCCATCCGCCTGCCCAGACTACCGGACGATACCGCTAGAATCAGGTCGGGGAAATGGGGAAGGGGCGGCAATGAAGCGAATGCTGGTGGGACTGGCTTGTCTGGTGGCGGGTTTGGCTTTCTTGCTCATTGCCGCTTTTGCGTGGGGGCGCTTGCGGCCGCCGACTGAAGAACAGGCCCGGGCGCTGTTCACGCTTCACGTGGACTTAAAACCCAAACAGGGAAGCAATGCCTTTCCCCTGCAATGGTTTACTAACTTTGACGTCCCCTACGACCAGCTCGACTCGCTTTATGCGAAAGATAGCGAGCATGCGCGTGCCTGGGTGGTCAGCCTGCCGAAGAATGACATCTTGTCCGTCCCCGCACCGACAGCCAGTCCGCCTTTTCCGGCTCTGGAACCGTTAGGTAAAGACAAGAATGTGCTCTGCGCGACACGCGAAGTCGATTGCCTGGGCAAGGTCCGTGCAAACCGCGAAGCGTTACGTGCCGTACTGATCAAGCATCGCGTGCGGCTTGAGCGCGATGAAGCGCTTAACCGTTATGACTACACGTGGAGCGACTTGCCGGCGCATCCTCTTATGTCCATCCCTGCCTACGGCCACTCAATGGGATTGTGGTCGAGCGCCGCCGCACTGGATTTTGTCGATGGCAACGAGCCGCATGCACTTGATCGCATATGCACCAATGTACTCACGACGCGCCGTCTCCACGCACATAGCAATACCCTTATCGGCACAATGATCATGGCCGCCCGGTTGCGTAGCGCCACCCAGCTTTTCCTGCAAATGCTGGATGAGGTACCGCCTGAGCAAGCCCTCCCGGAAAGTTGCGCCACGGCCTTTGCACCAATCATCACCGACGATCTGGATATGTGCGCCAGCATGCAGTCGGAATTCGGGATGTTGCTTGGATCCGGTTTACTGGATATGGATACGCCCTGGTACAGGCGCTGGATGCTATCGAGCAAGGGTACGCTGCGTTTGGGCGCACCGGCTTACGCCGCCTACTGCGCGGACGCGACGCGCAAGCAGTTGATAGCCGATCGCCGCTTCCCTGCCAATCCGATGAGCACAGCGCCCGATGTATTCGATTGGATATCCAATTCGGCCGGTAGCGTACTTATACAAATGCCGCCGCCGGTCTTCAGCAGATACCTGAATCGACAACAGGACGCTGCCGCCAGTCTTCGCCTTGGCGCGACCATACTGTGGTTACGTGAAACGCGCGCCGATGGCCGCACTCTGTCCGAGCGGCTGGCTCAGCGACCGGATTGGATGCACGTGGCCGATGATCGCGCACTGAGACTGTCGCCGGACAATCGCAGTCTTCTCATGGGATCGCATGATGAAGATTCGGATTGGCACGAGAGATGGCCGCTGCCCAAGGGCATCTGAACTCGGTCCATAGCGGCAAGCTGGCACCTCCGGGCACCATGGACGAACATGGGGAGACAAGTTGGACGCAATAACGAACGACGTGTCGCTGGCACGCTCGGGAGATTCTGGCGGCGACTTTTTGCCTTTGTGGATGTATGGCTACGACATCGGATTCATCCAGGGCACGAAGTATCGCGATTACGTTCTCGATCGATAACTAATCGCCACGTAGCGCCCGGTCTTGTTTTGACGGGCAAGACCACACTCATGAAGCCAGCGGCAGTACATCCGACGCGGCGCGATAGCGCCCATAAACGCTGGACAGGAAGTAAAAGGTCCGGGTCGTCCGCTCAATTCGCCAAAGGCTCGGAGACCAGCGCCCGGCGTACGCTCAGGGCTGTGCCCGCTGCCGCCACGATGATCGCCACAATCGCCAGCCATTGCAGCACGCTCAGATGCTCGCCCAGGAAAACCACGCCAGCCACCGCGGCGACGGCTGGCTCGATACTCAACAAGGTGCCGAACGTGCGAGCCGGCAGCCGGGTCAATGCGATCATTTCCAACGAATAGGGCAACGCGGAACTGAGTACGGCCACACCAAGTGCCAGAGGCAGCAACGCTGGCGAGAACAAGGCGGTGCCGGCATGCGCCACCCCGAACGGAATCGCCACCAGCGCCGCGATCGAAGTACCCAGCGTCACCGCGTCCGCGCCATAGGTCGCTCCCGCCTTCTGCCCGAACACGATATACAGCGCCCAACCCACCCCGGCGGCCAGCGCATACATCACCCCCACCGGGTCGAGCGTCTGCACCTGTCCGCGCAGCGGCAGCAGCAAGGCAAGTCCCGCCACCACCAGCGCGATCCAGACGAAATCCAGCAACCGGCGCGAACCGAACAGCGCGAGTACCAGCGGCCCGGTGAATTCCAGCGCTACCGCGATACCCAGAGGGATCGTGCGCAGCGACATATAGAACACCAGGTTCATCGCCCCCATCGAGAGGCCGTAACCCCATAGCGCGCGCCAGTCGCTCGCCTGCCGCGACGATCGCCATGGCCGCCGCAGCAGCAACAGGATCAACGCCCCCAGGCCCAACCGGAACGCGGTCGCCCCCTGCGCGCCAACCAGCGGAAACAATTGCTTGGCCAGAGCCGCCCCACACTGGTACGAGACCATGCTGATCAACAACACGCTAACCGCTAGCAGGACCGGGGCAACGGTGGCGCGTGAGGACATGGGGGAGAGTCGCAGCGAGAAGGAAAGGGCACTCATGATGCCCGCAAGCGCGGGTTAAACCCACCGTACAGGTCATCTTGCCGCCATCGCTGCTGACAGAATCCGTTCGCACAAACTAGAGAGGCATGGACTAGAGGGACATGGAATCGTCCGCGTGTTGTTTCGCTTCGGATCGCGCTCTGGCGCGCCCTGCACAAAACCGGTGGCGGGCGGGCTGTGGAGGCCCGCGATCCCAGGGCGGGATTGGGGACTTGGACCCCTGCACTGCCGCTGCGTTATGGGGTGGTGCTACAGTTTGGTTCCTGCCGTGGGTCGGCACCCTCGAATTAACGCTGGTAGTCAACAGCCGATCCCGACCGCCGTTACCGGCGACAGCCATATTGCTGGGCGCCGAATCGGCAAAGTTATAAAAACTGCTAAGGAGTTGGCGACGTCATGGCGCTCGTTAAGGCCAGACTGGCAAGGATGCGGGGCCGCGACAGCGACCCGAGCAGCTCCATCGCGCCATAAACAAATCCGGATCCGGATCCGGATCCCCCAGACAGCGTGCTTTTCGCAGAACCCAGGAGGTGAGTGTGGAAGGAGCCAACAGCAATCACGTTTCCTGGGCGCGCATGGCAGCCGTGGCAGCCGCTTATGCCGCCTGCTATGAACTGGCCCGATACTTCTCGTTCTCGCACTGGATTCTTCCGGCCGGCCTGCGGCTGGCCTGCCTGTTCCTTGTCCCCAGACGGTTCTGGCCCGCGCTGGCCATCGGCGAGACGCTTCCCGTCGTCGAAAGCGCCGCACTTCACATACCGGACTTCGGCGTGCCCTGGGCGTTTGTTGCCTCGATCCCGCTCATCGTGGTGTGCATGCCCATCGTCGCGAAGATCAAGCAACAGGCGGACCTGTACCGGGACAACGGCGACCTCAATATGGCGATGATCCTGGCCGCCACCGTGGTCTGCGCGCTGCTTACCGCTGTCCTTACCTGTGCCGCGCTGATGGTTGCCCTGGCTACGGCGCCGCCAGGGGCCTGGCCGGAAATCGCCGTGGTCCCTTATTTCTTTGCCTACCTGCTGGGTGCCTACCTCGGGGCGCTGACGTTGACCCCGACGGTACTCGCGCTACGCGAGCGCGCCGCGCGGTACGAACGCGTGACGTGGTCGCTGGTCCGGACGAGCCCGCTCGCCATCGAGGTGGTGCTTGGCGTCACGCCTGCCCTGCTGGCCATGGCCGCGCTCGCATCCACTTCGGACGGGATCATGCTCCAGATTTGTCGCATGGCCATGGTCATGCCGGTCCTCGTCCTTACCCTGCGGCATGGCTGGCACGGCGGAGCCGTCGCCGGCATGCTCGCCAGCATTGCCATGGCATCGACCTCGACCGTCCTTCTGGACCCGGCCATGATTCACGCCCAGGTCGTGCTCGCGTTTGCGATCTCCGGTGCCCTGATGGTGGGCGTACCCATCACCCGTCGCGCCAGAGCGCGCGCGGCGGGTGCGGGCATGACCGACGCAAGTCACCGCTGACGACCGGACGGCTTCCGGCTCGTCATGGAGACCCCGTCACTGGAAGTGGACACTGCACTCCGCGGGGTTCTTGCAGTCGTTGCTGACGGCTTGCATCAAGGCGGTGCCATCGGCCTGAGGCTGCACCGAAATCGTCACGCTGGCGTCCCGATAGACGATTTCGCCGGCGGTGGTGCCAGTCGCTGGCGGCGCGGACAGAGGTTCGGTGGGTGTGGCCAGACGCGCCGCGTCGACGCCAATGGGCAACCCCATAATGTCGCTGCCTGAATAGGCAAATGCGCCATGCACGGTGCCGTTGAGGTCATTGACCTGCACATAGCGCACGCCCAGACGCTCGAAGACATAGACGTGGTAATGGGGACTGGCGCTGACATCGGCCGCATTGGGCCACGCTTGTCCGAGACCGGTGGACGGAGGCGCCCCATCCGCCATGGCGGGAAGGACGATGATCGGCAGTGAGAGCAGGCCGGCGAGCAAAAGCTGGATTGAGCTGCGCATGTTAGTCCCCTAGCAGGATGGAGGTTGCCGCCGCACCCTATCTCAGGAAGGTGACGGCGATCACAACATTACTTGCATCCTGTCGCACGGACTGTGCCTGAGGGCGTCCTTACACCTGCCGGCGTAAGCCTTGGAAACGCTCCTTTATCGACATGTCGTCCGAATGGATCGTCGAGCACAAAAAACCGCCCTCGTGGTGGTTTTTTTGTGTTCGGCCGGGAGACCAGGATTCAATCGGACTCCCCGCCAATCCGCGCCATGTCTAAACCTGGGGCGATTAGCTCCCGGGAGGCATTGACCTCATGAGTTGACCAGGACGCCGCACGTTATCGCGCCTCCGGCCCGAGCCTGCCTATTTGGGACGGCCGTTGTAGGACGATTGGTTAGTGGACCCGGCGAGATGCTCTGCTTACTCGCTTGGCCGCTCATTACTGCCGGTGTCCGCCCCATCTTGAGCCCGATGATCCGTACCGGGGGCTTCCTTCCCATCCTGAAATCGGGACCGGCAGCACCAGCGTGTGAGCGAACCACCTCTCTACATGTAGGCATACACCTACACGATCAGCATGTTATGCCTCGAATGTATCGCAATATGTTACGAAATGTAGCGATATATTGCGCATCGTTCCGACTGAGGCCGCCATCTGACTGTTAGCTCGTGATTGTGACGGGCGTCCCATTCGTATAAAGCTGCGATCCGGGCGTCCAAGCCAACTCCTCCGCGGCCTGCCACCCATCATTCGTGCGCTTCGTGACTCGCTGTCCGGCAGGCAACAGGGGAATGTCGATGATCCGATGTGATGTGCTGCGGCTTGCCCGTAGCGTGCTGGTGGTCGTGTTTGTACTTGGCGCCTCGGTTACCCTTGGGCAAACCGTCTCAATCGAGTCGGAATACAAGAAGCTCCTCCGTGTAAACGAGGACATCCAACCCCTGGGGCCGAACGCCTTCGGCGAGTCCATCAGCACCTATGACGGGACGGTGTCCTTCACGCAGATCGACGTGGAGGCGAAGGGTACGGGGCTGCCCATCATCGTCGAGCGCACGATACGCGGCCGGCCAGAAGGTGGTCCCAATGCCTATGTCTTCGAGCTAGCCCACAACGCTTTCAGCGACTGGGACATGTCCGTGCCGCAGATCGAAACGCTGTCGGCGGAAGCCAAAGGCAGTTTCGGCCCAGGGCAGAACTTCGATGTGTGGTACTTCCTGGACGAGCCGAATCGGTGCAGCGCTCTGGATGCGGCCGGTCCCATCGATGTGGCAACCAAACCCGGCGAAGAAGGCGTGACCTGGGAGGCGGATGTCTGGTGGCATGGCATCCAACTCAAGATTCCCGGCGCGGGGACGCAAGACGTTCTCAAGCGTGATGCAGGCAACAACAGAATCCCTCAGATGACACTGCCGAACGGCAGTGCCATGACGTTTTCGGGTGTGACGAAACAGAATTGGGTGCTGGGATGCCTGCCGGCCACGTCGAATGGGCAGCCAGGCGAAGGATTCCTTGCGGTCGCACCCGATGGCACGAAGTATTGGCTTGATCGCCTCGTGTACCGCAACGCGGCGGGCATTGCTCACCCGGGCGGCGGCGCACTTAAACGTCGCATGGTTTCCCTGCTAGTCACCCGCGCGGAAGACCGCTTCGGGAATGCACTGATCTATAGCTACGACGCGAACAATCGCCTGACGTCCGTTACAGCGAGCGATGGGCGGAGTATGACGTTCACGTATGCGCAGTGGCAGCATTCGGCCGGTATTTATCCGCTCGGTGAGCGCATCACGGACATTACCCAGAACGGTGCGACCGGCTCACGCACTTGGCACTACACGTACGGTGGCACAGTCGATGAGCCGGTCCTATCGGATGTGACCCTCCCGAATGGGTCCAAGTGGACGTTCGCCAACATGATCGCCCTGTCGCTATCGTCAGGCGATCTTCGACCCAACTACGACGGATGCCTGTATTCCGTCCAGGGTGCCTCACCGCAGAGCACGGCGACGCTAACGCACCCTTCCGGGCTTTCCGGAACATTCACTCTTGGCGCCACCCTTCGCGGGCGTTCGGACGTGCCGAAGATATGCATATTCGAGCGCGGTGCGCAGTTCATTCGCACACCACATGCCTACTCGTCACAAGCGCTCATCCAGAAGCAATACACCGGTGCGGGCATTGGAACGCAGAGCTGGTCGTTTGCCTATTCGCCGCCAAACCAGAGCTGGCATGACGACTGCGTCGCGAGCGGCTGCGCAACCACGGTATGGACCGATGAGACCGATCCGGACGGCAGCGCCATCCGCCATACCTTCAGCAACCAGTTTGGCGCGACTGAAACGCAATTGAAGCAAGAAGACACCTACGCACAAGGCATAGGCTCAACACTCGTTCGTGCGGAAATAACCGAGTACGAAAGTGCCACCGCCGGTCCATGGCCAACACGGTTGGGTGACAACCTTCAAGCCGGCGCGAACAAGGATCAGGCGGAAACCATCTCACCCGTCAAGAAGCGCACGATCCAGCAGGATGGCGACAGCTACATCTGGGAGGTTCCTCCGGGGATGTTCGATGTGTTTGCGCGCCCTGTCCGGGTCATTCGCGGAGGAGGCATGGCGGGGCAGATCGCGATGACCGAGCAGACAACGTATCTGGACGACGCCCCTCACTGGGTACTGGGGCTGGAAGCACAGAAGGACAACCTGACTGCGACTGCGAGCGAGACAATCTCGAGAACGGTTTACGATCTGGCGCGAGTGACGCCATTGGAGCGCTATACGTTCGGCCGAAAGGTGATGACCTATGCCTTCGATGCACTGGGGAATCTTGCCGGTTTTACGGACGCCAACAACCGGTCTACCAGCTTGGGCAACTACAAGCGCGGCATTCCGCAGAGCGTGACGCATCCAGACAGCACCACGCAGAGCGCGATCGTCGACGACCTGGGACAAGTCACCTCGTTGACCGACCAACTGGGCAACACGATCAGTTATGCCTACGACGGTATTGGCCGACTGACGCAAATCACCTATCCGGCCGGTGACGCGGTCGCCTGGGCACCGAAGATCATTACCTACGAGTTTGTCGGTACCGAGCGCGGTGTTGCAGGGGCGCATTGGCGCCGGACAAGCACGCAGGGCGAGCGCGCCGACGTATCTATCATGGATGCCATGCTGCGGCCCGTGCTTTCGGGGCGCTATCGCGCGAGCGATGGGGCGCTTCATATCGCCACGCGGACGGCCTATGACTGGCGCGGCAACACGACGTTCGAGTCCTACCCGGTCAACGGGGCAGTGGACCTCGCGGCGATCGGGATGGGCGTCGCGCATACGTTCGACGTCGTTGGCCGTGAAACGCAAACCCGGCAATCATCCGAGCTTGGCGATTTGACGACGGCGACCGCTTATCTTTCCGGCGCGCGCAAACAGATCACCGATTCACGCGGCAAGGTCACCGTCTCGACCTTCCAGGTGTTCGATCAACCCTCCTATGAGACGCCCACGAATGTGTTGGCGCCCGAAGGCATCGAGCAGCGGATCGTTCGTAATATCTACGGCGACCCCACCAGCGTGACGCAGCTCGGCGGTGGCCAAAGCGCCACGAAGTCCTTCGTCTATGACAGCGCGCACCGGCTGTGCCGCATGGTGGAGCCGGAAACAGCGAGCACGGTTCTCAATTACGATCCGGCCGACAACGTGACATGGACGGCCAAGGGTGTAGCCATTTCTGGCACCGATTGCGGCCAGGATCAGGTCGCTACGCCAGGGGTAAAAATAACGCGAGGCTTCGATGCCATGAACAGGCTCACCTCGGTCTCCTACCCGGATGGCTCGCCGGCGCGGTCGTTTACCTACGATGCCGCAGGCAATCCAGCGACTGCTACGTCCGGCCTGGTCTCATGGACATTCGGGCGCAATAAACTCGGACTGCTTACGACGGAGAATCTCTCCATCGACGGCTACAACTGGCCTCTGAGCTATGGCTATGACGCAGCGGCGTCAATGAACAGCGTTACTTATCCCGACGGAAAAGTCGTCGCATACGCACCCGATGCGCTGGGACGGCCGAGTCAAGTCGGTGCCTACGCGGCCGGCGTGACGTATTTCCCCAACGGCGCGGTGCAGTCATTCACGTTGGGTAGCGGGGCGACCTATGTTGCGCAGCAAAATCTACGAACCTCACTTTCGAATTTCACCTACGGCAAAGGGGCCGCGCTGGCCATCAGCGAGGACCTGACCTACGACCCGGCCGCAAACATTACGGCCATCGCCGATCTTACCGTCGGAGGCCAACGCAGCCGCACGATGACGTACGACGATGCGAACCGCCTTGCTGGGTCAACGTCGCCGAACCTCTGGGGAACCGACACGTATGGCTACGACTCGATCAACAATATTGTCATGGTCCTGACGACGAAGCCCGGAGCGGACGTCTCCAGGGCGATCTACTACTACGACACAGTCACGAGCCGCCTCTCATCGGTCCTGCGCGACCGGGTAAGTACGCCTTTTACCTACGACGACCGCGGCAATACGACCGGACGCGGCACCTCGACGCTGCAGTATGACCTTGGCGAACGTCTTACCTCGGTGGATGGTGTGGCCAGTTACCTTTACGACACCGCCGGCAGGCGCGTGCGACAGACCCGCACGGGCGCATCCGCGTCGACCTATTCGGCGTACAACGGCGCGGGTCAGTTGATGTGGGAATTCGACCCGGCGACAAAAAAAGGTACCGACTACATTTATCTCGGCAAGAAACTGCTCGCCTCAACGCAGAATGTCATCGATACGATACGCGGTCGCGTCGACGGCGTTGCGATGGCGGGCACCAACGCGACGCTCAATGGCTGGGCGTGCTCCGATGGAAGTACCGCCTCGATTTCGGTGCGCGTCTACGTGGGTGGCGGTCCTGGCACGGGAGCGACTCTCGGCACCTATCTGGCTAACACCGCAAGTGAAGCGTCTATTGGGCTGGAATGCCACGCGGCGGGGACCGCATACCGCTATGCCATCGACCTCACCGACGCGGTACGAACCACGCATGTGGGCAAGACCATTTACGTGGAAGGCTTGTCGTCTCTCGGTGGTGACAGCGTTGTGCTTCAGGACTCGGGGGTCTATGTCGTCCCTCCGCCGGCAGCCGCACCTTCCGCCCCGGCGAGCGTCACGGCCACCGTCTCGTCGGACCTTGGGTCCATTGGTGTGTCGTGGACGGCGTCAGCGAACACGACGCGGTACGAAGTCGAGCAGCAGTTCAATGGGGGCGCATGGAGCACTGTCTATAGCGGTACCGCGCTGACGACGACGATCGCAAACCCCGCCGACGGGAGCTATGTTTACCATTCGCGTGCGTGCAACAGCGCCTTTTGCAGCACCTGGACACAGTCCAGCGCCGTCATGGTGTCCCATCTGCCGCCCGCGCCGACATCGATAACCGTGCCGGCAACCAGCAATGGTCCGATCGCCGTCTCATGGGGAGCAACTGCCTATGCTTCCAGTTATGGCCTGGAGCAGAGCATCAATGGTGGCGCCTGGACCACGGTCTATGCGGGCGGTGGAACGTCGGCAACGTTGACTGCGGCGAGTTCCGGTAACTATGTGTTCCGCGCCCACGGTTGTAACTCGAATGGCTGTGGTGCCTACGTCACCAGTACGACCACGGTCGTCACCCTGGCTCCAAGCGGTGCGCCGGTAGTGAGCGCGCCGTCCACCAACACTAGCGGAAGCTACGCGGTTTCCTGGACGGGTGTGTCAGGCGCGACGAACTATCCCCTTTACGAAAGTATCAACGGTGGTGGCTGGACGCTCGTGCAGCAAACTGGTGCAACGTCCTGGTCAACCAGCGGCAAAGGGAATGGCACCTACTCGTACTACGCCCAGGCTTGCAATGCGGGTGGCTGCGGTCCTGGCAGCACTTCGGCCACCGTCACGGTGTCGCTGATTCCGCCCCCACCGACGAACGTCTTCGCGATAGACGCATTCCCAAACCCGAAGACCGAGACCCTAACCGTGACATGGACTGCTTCGCCGGGTGCCACGCGGTACGAGGTCCACTGCTACACCAATGGACAGCTGTGGAATACGACCACCACCTCGCAACTGGTCGAAAGGGGTCCCACGGGTGAAATTCCGCTTATGGGCTATGAGGTCCGCGCTTGCAATGCGGTGGGGTGTTCGGCATGGGCCCTTGCGGACTCTGGTTTCTAACAACGCTATCGGCTGGAGATACATCCTATGGATTACTCGAGTTTGTTACGGCGTGCATCGAACATCGGCGCAAACCTGTTCCATCGACGGTTGCTGATCTGGATCGCCGCGCTGACGGCATTCGCCACCGTACAGGTCGCTGCCGCGGCCGAAACGGTGACGTACTACTACACCAATCCGCAAGGGACGCCGCTCGCCACCACCGATAGCGCGGGGAATATCACGTCCGCATCCGAATACCGACCTTACGGATCCCAGGTATCCGGTGTGGCAGCGGCAGGGCCCGGGTACACAGGCCACGTCAACGACCCCGATTCCGGGCTCGTTTACATGCAGGCGCGCTACTACGATCCGGCGATCGGCCGATTCCTGAGCGTGGATCCGGTCAGCGACCAGGCCGGTGATCTGTTCGCCCTGGCCCGCTATACGTACGCCGGCAACAACCCGGTGGTGAACATCGACCCCGATGGTCGGCAGATGTTCGGGCAGCCCACGCACATAGACTGGGACGACCCGCAGATGCAACGCGGGGCAGCCGTCGTCATGCCGGAGCTGGGCTCGATGATTCCCGTGGTCAGCGTTGGGATCTGCGTGGCCAACGGGTGCAGTGGCGGTGGGTGGGCGTCGGCGGCCATCACCACGGTCATCCCCGGAGAAGGGACGGCCGCCAAGGGCCTCACGCTTGGGAAGCGCGCGTTCTCGCAGCTATTTGAAAATGCCTCACGAGGCAAGAAGTTCGAGAATCTCGTCCGAGATACAATTACTATTGGTGACAAGACAGCGCTTCGGATGAATGGGGCGGACCGGGTCCCGGACGGTTTTATTTTCGATGTCTCTATCAGCGAAGTGAAGAACGTTTCCAAATTGAGCTATACCAAGCAGCTACGTGACTACACCCAATTCGCCAAGGGAAGTGGTATCAAGTTCAATCTCTACACGCCGCCGGGAACGACCATGACGAAGCCCTTGCTTGAGGCAATCAAGAACGGCGATATCAATCATGTTGTCATACCGTTTGGATAACCATGGCTAAGATGACCAAGACGCCCACCGAAGACCGCGCGATGACGCCCGAGGAGCGTGCGGCGCAAATGCGGGCTTACGAGGATGTTGTCAGGGAGCGGATTGCCAAGGCCAAAGTGGAACAAGCGGATCTGATTCGCGAACTCGCCCAAGAAGGGGTCGACGTGGAGTTGGTTCAGGACTTGATGAACCGACCGAATAACTACGTCCACGTTCTGCCGATCCTCGCCAAGCATCTGCAACTGCCGTACTCGCAGCTGACACGTGAAGCAATCAGCCGAACCATGGCCATGCGTGAAGCCCATCCGTACTGGGACCTGTTTGCGCGCTTGTACAAAGAACTTCCACCGACCAACTCGGCTGAGCGAGGTCGGCCGGACGACGGTCTCGCCGTAGCGCTATCATCCAGCATGCCCAAAACGAAGTTGCTGGAGATGATCGATCTCTTGTCGGATCAGGGTCTCGGCGATTCGCGGGTCTTGCTGCTGCGCGCGTTGAGACGTAGTCGAGAGCCGCTTGCCAAAGAGGCGATCGATCGTTTGAAGGATGATCCCGCCCTGACCAAGGAAATTCATTCTTGGCGACGCCGGAAGAAACCTTGAGGTGCGTATCTCTGTTCAATGGGCGATACGGTTCGTCTGGTCGTCGGGAACGATGCCAGCTCGATTCGGATGACCATGGCTAAAGCGACCAAGACACCCCCGGAAAGTCGCGAAATGACGCCGGAAGAACGTGCGGCGAGGTTACGTGCGTACGAAGACGTCGTCCGGGAGCGGATCGCAAAGTGGAAAGTGGAACAAGCGGATTTGATTCGCGAACTCGCCCAAGAAGGGGTCGACGTGGAGTTGGTTCAGGACTTGATGAACCGGCCCAACAACTACGTCCATGTTCTCCCGATTCTCGCCAAACATCTGCAGCGGTCATATTCACAACTCACACAGGAGGCGATCAGCCGAAGCATGGCGATGCGGGAAGCCCATCCGTACTGGGACTTGTTTGCTCGCCTGTACAGGGCGCTTCCTCCCACAAATCCCGCCGAGCAGGGCCAGCCAGAGGACGGCCTTGCCGTCGCTTTGTCATTCAGCATGCCCAAAGAGAAGCTGCTGGAAATGATCGACCTCGTATCCGATCCGCATTTCGGGCCGTCGCGGGTTCTGCTGATCCAGGCGTTGCGACGGAGTCGAGATCCTCGTGCTGCTGAAGCGATCGAACGCTTGAGGGATGATCCGGGCTTAAGCAAGGAAATTGCAACCTGGCGACGCCGAAAGAAACGGTGACGTGCGTATCTCTGTTCAATGGGCGATACGGTTCGTCTGGTCGTCGGGAACGATGTCGGCTCGATTCGGATGACCATGGCTAAAGCGACCAAGACACCCCCGGAAAGCCACGAAATGACGCCGGAAGAACGTGCGGCTCGGATGCGTGCGTACGAAGACGTCGTCCGGGAGCGGATCGCCAAGGCCAAAGTGGAACAAGCGGATCTGATTCGCGAACTCGCCCAGGAGGGGGTCGACGTGGAGTTGGTTCAGGACTTGATGAACCGACCGAATAACTACGTCCACGTTCTGCCGATCCTCGCCAAGCATCTGCAGCGGCCGTATTCGCAGCTGACACGGGAAGCAATCAGTCGAACCATGGCCATGCGGGAAGCCCACGCGTACTGGGACTTGTTCGCGCGCCTGTACCGAGAACTTCCACCGATCAACCCAGCTGAGCGAGGTCATCCAGAAGATGGTCTTGCCGCCGCGTTATCTTCCAGCATGCCCAAAGAGAAGCTGCTGGAAATGATCGACCTCGTATCCGATCCGCATTTCGGGCCGTCGCGGGTTCTGCTGATCCAGGCGTTGCGACGGAGTCGAGATCCTCGTGCTGCCGAAGCGATCGAACGCTTGAGGGATGATCCGGGCTTAAGCAAGGAAATTGCAACCTGGCGACGCCGAAAGAAACGTTGACGTGCGCACCTCGGCTCAATGGGCAACGCGATTCATCTGGCCATCGGGAGCGATGCCGGTTCGATTCGGATGACCATGGCTAAAGCACCAAGACACCCCCGGAAAGCCACGAAATGACGCCGGAAGAACGTGCGGCTCGGATGCGTGCGTACGAAGACGTCGTCCGGGAGCGGATCGCGAAGTGGAAAGTGGAACAAGCGGATCTGATTCGCGAACTCGCCCAGGAAGGGGTCGTCGTGGAGTTGGTTCAGGACTTGATGAACCGGCCCAACAACTACGTCCATGTCCTCCCGATCCTCGCCAAGCATCTGCAACGGCCGTATTCGCAACTCACGCAAGAGGCGATCAGCCGAAGCATGGCGATGCGGAAAGCCCATCCGTACTGGGACTTGTTTGCTCGCCTGTACAGGGCGCTTCCTCCCACAAATCCCGCCGAGCAGGGCCAGCCAGAGGACGGCCTTGCCGTCGCTTTGTCATCCAGCATGCCCAAAGAGAAGCTGCCGGAATTGATTGAACTCCTGTCGGATCAGAGACTCGGTGAATCGCGGGTCTTGCTGCTGCGCGCGTTGAGACGTAGTCGAGACCCACTGGCCAAAGAGGCGATTGATCGTTTGAAGGATGATCCCGCCCTGACCAAGGAAATACATTCTTGGCGACGCCGGAAGAAACCTTGAGGTGCGTATCTCTGTTCAATGGGCAATACGGTTCGTCTGGTCGTCGGGAACGATGCCAGCTCGATTCGGATGACCATGGCTACGTGAAGCCCGATTCCGAAGATGTCGCCGGTGTAGCCGACGCCTTCTGGGCACTGCATAGCCAGCCGAAGGATAGCTGGACAGCGGAAGTTACCTATTCCCGCTGAACAGCAGACACGTCACGGGCCGGCCGCTGCCATCTTCGATCAATCCAGTCGCAGATGTTGCAGAAAGGACAGGTCCGCGCCATCCCGATCCGTCGACTTGTTGACGTGCTCCCATGCCGGGGCGGCCTTGTCGCGGACCGCCTCGGCCATGCGGTCGGCGAACAGCGCATCGACGTAGCGCGCCTGAAAATCTGCAAGCAGCTCAGCTCGGTTCTTCTCGCTGTCGCGACAAGGTCGCACGGACTGCGCCTGAGGGCGTCCTTACACCTGCCGGCGTAAGCCCTGTCTGCCTGGAACCGGGAGTCACGAATCGGTTCCGAGAACGTGACATCCAGAGTCGGCACAACGCGATCGAGCCTCCGACGCCCAAAATCTCACACGCACACCGGGTTGCGTTCACCGTGCTTTTAGTTGCGTGATCGCGTAACCACGGGCGGTGTCGTATTCCCATAAGGCAGCACGGGATGATCGTCGCTGGTGAGCAGGCGAATGAAGTTCGGATGGGTGAATACCTTTTCCCGCCCGATCCTGGTCTCGCTCAGCATCCCGATCTCGGTGAGCTGCTTGAGATATACCGATGCGGTCTGGCGCTTGGCGATTCCCGCCTCGGTGAGATTCTGGATACGCGCATAGGGTTGTACGAACAGCATGTCGACCAGTTCACGCGAGTAAAGCTTGTTAGCGCGCGCTTTGACGAAGGTCACCGCCGCCGCCTGTAGTTGCTGGATAGCCTGGATCTTTGCCGTTGTCCAACGAGCGGTTTCAGTGATAGCGGCCAGCATGAAAGCAATCCACTCTTCCCACGCTCCCTCGGCGGTTACGGCCAGAAGCCTTCGGTAATACTCTGCGCGATGCCGAAGGATGTAACGCGACAAGTAGAGGACGGGAAGGTCGAGAAGGCCCTGCTCGATCAGTATCAATAGATTGAGCACGCGACCTGTGCGTCCATTTCCATCCGCGAAAGGATGGATGGCCTCGAACTGGTAGTGCGCCACGGCCATACGGATGACCGGATCGATGTCCTCGGCCTCGTGGATGAAGCGCTCCCAGTTCGACAGCTTGTCCATGAGTAACGCCTCGCCTTCTGGCGGTGTATAGATGACGTCGCCGCTGGCTGCGTTTGCTAACGCGACGCCAGGCACCCGGCGTATCCACATGTCCTTGTGCTTGATCCGGGAGCAAATCAGAACCGCCGTGTTCGTTCCAAGCGGACGATCCGCCAATGAATGGAATCCGTCGTACAGAGCACCGCGATACCGCAGAGCCTCTTTGGTCGCAGGATCGGCCGCCTGACTTTCGAGCTGGGCGAAACGAAAGAGCTCATCACTGGTCGTAACGATGTTTTCGATTTCGCTACTTGCCTGGGCTTCAAGCAATGGAATGGTATTGATCAGCACGGCCTGATTGGGGATCAGGTCTCCGGCGCTCTTCAGCTCTGCCAATGCCGCTCGCGCCGCGATGCACGCTTTGAGTATCGGCTTACTCTCGATATCGGTCATTGGCGGCAATGCCGGCAGGTCGTTGAATGGCTTGCTGGGATCAAAGGCCATGGTCAGGGATCGCTTCTGCATCGACATATCGGCATCGATATGTCGTTCGCGTCGACATTAAGCCTCTATATGTCGAAAATCAATGAAATAATCGACATGTTCAATCGAGATGTCGATGGCGTCGACATCTCACTGGAACATGTCGATAAAGTGCTCTTTTATCGACATATCGCCCTAATGGATCGCCAGAAACAAAAAACCCGCCACGAGGGCGGGTTTTTTGTGTTTGGCTGGGAGACTAGGATTCGAACCTAGATAAACAGAGTCAGAGTCTGTTGTCCTACCGTTAGACGATCTCCCAATAAACCGGGAATCGGCGCGCTCTGACCTTGGAGCGCCGAACCTTGAAGCGCTGGCCCTAAAACAGAGATTAACGCTTCGAGAACTGCGTCGCGCGGCGGGCTTTGTGGAGACCGACCTTCTTACGCTCGACTTCGCGGGCGTCGCGGGTCATGAAACCAGCCTTGCGCAGCGGCGACTTCAGCGATTCGTCGTATTCGACGAGCGCGCGGGAGATGCCGAGGCGAATGGCGCCGGCCTGGCCCGTAATGCCGCCACCGGCGACCGTCACCATGATGTCGAACTTCTCGGTGTTCTCGGTCAGTTCGAGCGGCTGGCGCACGATCATGCGCGAGGTCTCGCGGCCAAAGAACTGGTCGAGAGGCTTGCCGTTGACCACGATGCCACCGGTGCCCTTGCGGAGGAACACGCGGGCGGCGGAGGTCTTGCGACGGCCGGTGCCGTAATTCTGCTGAGTCGCCATCATGATTCCTTAGAGTTCCAGCGCCTGCGGCTGCTGTGCGGTATGCGGATGCTCGGAGCCGCCGTACACCTTGAGCTTGCGATACATCGCACGGCCCAGCGGGTTCTTCGGAAGCATGCCCTTAACGGCGATTTCAATCACGCGCTCCGGGTGCGTTGCCAGCAGGTCCTTGAGACTCGTGGTCTTCAGGTTGCCGACGTAGCCGGTGAAGCGGTGGTACTTCTTGTCGTCCAGCTTGGCGCCGGTGACGGCCACCTTCTCGGCGTTGACCACGACGATGTAATCGCCGGTATCGACGTGCGGGGTGAACTCCGGCTTATGCTTGCCGCGAAGGCGACGCGCGATCTCGGTCGACAGACGGCCGAGGGTCTTATTCGTGGCATCTACCACGAACCAATCGCGCTTGACGCTTTCAGGCTTGGCGCTGAACGTTTTCATTTCGGAATACCTAGTCTGCCGCCGTGGGGCGGAACACGAAATCGGTGAATCAAAGGCGCGAGAGAATAGCTGAACTTTCCCTCATCACGCAAGCCCACCGATCGGTGAGCTTTGGGCCGACGATGATAACATGACTTTTATGCCTGTCGACAACCGCGGAAACATTCTTGCTCTCGCGGACCAGTGCGTCATGTGCGGACTGTGCCTGCCCCAGTGCCCCACCTACCTGCTGGATGCACAGGAAGCCGAGTCGCCGCGGGGCCGGATAGCCATGGCCGCCGCGCTCGCGAAGGGTACGGTAAGCGCCACACCGGCGCTGCGCCTGCATCTGGACCACTGTCTCGGCTGCATGAGTTGCGAGAAAGTCTGCCCCGCGAAGGTCGAATACGGCGAACTGCTCGTGGAGACGCGCGCGCTGCTGGGCCCCTCGCAGGAACGTCCGGATACGCTTATCGGTGTACTGAAGCGCCCGGCATTGTATCGCGGGTTGCGTGCCGTCGCACTTATCGGGACGGTTCGTCGGGGGCTGGCGCGGATGGGCGGGTGGCTTCCAGCCCGATCGCCCTGGCGGGTCGCTCTGGGGATGCTTCCTCGCAGGAACGTGGTGAGGGGAGGTTCTGAGCCTTTCGCTTCGCAGGGATCGCGCCCCAGTGCACTCCTACAGGAGCAGGCTCCTGCCCGTGGGCATGTGGCGTTGTTTCCCGGGTGTGTCGCCAGTGTCGAGGATGCGGCCGCTCAGGTGGCCGCCCAGCGGCTTCTGGTCGCGGCCGGGTTCACGGTTTCCGCGTTGCCCGCTTTTTGTTGTGGGGCGATGGATGCGCATGGCGGAATCGCCGCTGGCGCCGAGACCTCGGCGGAGGCGGTGCGGCGGGCTTATGTGGCATCCGGCGCCACCACGCTCGTCACGGCGACACCCGGCTGTCTTTCGACGCTTCGCCGGGCCCTCCCGGGCGGGGTCGCCCAGGACGTCATATCGCTGCTCGCCCGGCACGCCGACGATCTGACGTTCCGGCCGCTGACCGAGCGCGTGGCGCTGCACATACCCTGCACCCAGACCAACATCGCCCGCAGCGATGCCGACCTGCGCCGTCTTCTTGCCCGCATTTCCGGCCTGGACGTCGCCACCCTGCCCGCCCAGCCGACCTGTTGCGGCGCGGCCGGCACGCATATGCTCGAATTCCCCGAACGCGCCGCGACATTGCGCGACATGAAGCTGCGACAAGTGACCGCGTTGGCGACCTCACGGTTGCTGTCGTCAAATGTGGGCTGCCGCCTGCACCTGGCGGCGGGCATGACCCCGGAAACCGCCATACCCGATCTGCATCCGCTTATCCTGCTCGCCGAACAACTGGAGTCCCCATGACCGTCCGCACCCTGAGCCCCCTCGACCGACTGCTTTCCGGTATCGAACGTGCGATGGAAGCGGTTGCGGGCTCGCCGGAGGCGGGGCGCCGCTCGCCCGGCGACGCGGTGGCGGATGTCGATATGAACGACGCGGATCGCCGGCATGCCGCGGGACTGATGCGAATCAACCATGTGGGCGAGGTCTGCGCACAAGCCCTCTATGTCGGCCAGGCCGCGCTGGCGCGCACGCCGGAGACCCGCGAGCACCTGATGCATGCGGCGGCCGAGGAAACCGATCATCTGGCCTGGTGCGCCGAGCGGCTGAAGCAGCTCGACAGCCGCCCCAGCCTGCTGAACCCGCTCTGGTATGCCGGCAGCTACGCCATCGGCGTGGCGGCGGCGGCCGTCGGCGACCCGATCAGCCTGGGCTTCGTCGTGGAAACGGAACGCCAGGTGGAGGCGCATCTGGCCGAGCATCTGGAGCGCCTTCCCGCCGAAGACGAACGCTCGCGGGCGATCCTGCGACAGATGCAGACCGACGAGATTCGTCATGCCGAAAGCGCCCAGGCACGCGGCGGTGTCGACCTGCCCTGGCCGATTCCCGGCGTGATGCACGCCGCCTCGGCCGTGATGAAGGCGGTCGCTTACCGGATCTGACCTCGTCGACACATCGGGTGCTATTAAGAGCGCTTCATTATGACGAGAGGAGGCCCTCGGCCGCCGCTGCGCGGCTCGTCTTAGGCAGTGTCCGCTTTCACCGCTCCGTTGGCTTTTCGCGCGCAGGCGCGCCCCCACCGAGCCGGCTCCGTCAGGAAGCGTAGATGAAACCCTGCAGTGGTCCCATAACGCGAAAGCCCCGCTTTCGGCGGGGCTTTCCAGGCGATTACATCAGGTTGCGGCCGTGGAACAGTTCTTCGATTTCCCGGCGCAGCAGCGATTCGATGCGCTGACGCTCCTTGAACGAGAGATCGTCGGCCTGGGCCTCGAACAGGTAGGTGTCGAGGTCGAAGTCCTTGATGTGCATCTTCGTGTGGAAGATGTTTTCCTGGTAGACGTTCACGTCGAACATCTCGTACTTCTGACGGATGTGCTTGGCCAGGTAGTCCTGCACCGAATTGATCTTGTGATCGATGAAGTGCTTCTTGCCCTTCACGTCGCGCGTGAACCCGCGGACCCGGTAGTCGGCGATGACGATGTCCGACTCGAAGCTGTCGATCAGATAATTCAGGGCCTTCAGCGGCGAAATGACGCCACAGGTGGCTACATCGATGTCCGCGCGGAAGGTGGCGATACCGTTGTGCGGGTGCGTTTCCGGGTAGGTATGGACGGTGATGTGGCTCTTGTCCATGTGCGCCACGACGGCGCCCGAGATGGTATCGCGGCCGAGCTTTTCGACCACCGGCTCCTCGGAAATGAGGATGGTGACCGACGCACCCTGCGGATCGTAGTCCTGACGTGCGATATTGAGGATGTTCGCGCCGATGATCTCGGCGACGTCCGTCAGTATCTGGGTCAGGCGATCGGCGTCATACTGCTCGTCGATGTATTCGATGTAGTTCTGACGCTGCTGCTCCGAGACGGCGTAGCAGATGTCGTAGATGTTGAAGCTCAGGGCCTTGGTCAGGTTGTTGAAACCCTGCAGGCGAAGGCGAGGAAGCGGTTTAACCACAGCGGCTCTCCGAGGCCGCGATGGCGGCCAGCAGTAGACGCGGGTTAGCTACATGGGTCCCCGCAAGATGGATAGAGGCGTCGAACGCTTTAAGTGTCCGCGACTCGTGTTACCGGCTCGCGACCCGAGGGGGCCGCCGTCCGAAGGGGGGAAATTATGGGGCAAGATGCTCGAAATTTGAACAAGCAGGCTCAGACATCATTGATTGCCCTAACTCTGCAATAATCCTCGATGGACGTGGCGGATGGATGCTACCGGTCACTCGACCGGCCCATCGAAGGGGCCGCCACCCCCCATTCGGATGACGGAATCAGCTGTGGCTCAACTTAAATATCTGCTGCAACAGGCGTTCGAACGATCACAGGCACCTCTGGGCTTCGCTCCCGATCCCGCATCGATGGAGCGTTTTCTCGAGGCCTGTCATCGCCGGCGCTATCCCGGAAAGACCGCAATCATCCGACCCGGAGACCCGGCGAACACCCTTTACTACGTTGTCGAGGGCTCTCTCGCCGTGTGCACGGAGGACGAGGAAGGCCGTGAGCTGATCCTTGCCTACATCAACCGCGGGCAGTTCATCGGGGAGATGGGCTTGTTCGTGGAACAGGCGCAACGCGAGTCGCTGGTGCGTACGCGAACCGCCGTCGAGATGGCGGAAATCAGCTACGAGCGCCTTTTCCAGCTACTGGAAGGCTCGCTGGCGGCCGAATGCCCGAAGCTGCTGTTCGCTATCGGTTCGCAGCTGACCCAGCGTCTGCTGCGCACCTCGCGTCAGGTCAGCCGCATGGCGTTCATGGACGTCACGAACCGGGTGTCCCGCACCCTGCTCGATCTCTGCACCGAGCCGGACGCCATGTCGCATCCGGACGGCACGCAGATCCGCATCTCCCGTCAGGAAGTCAGCCGTATCGTGGGCTGCTCCCGCGAAATGGTCGGTCGCGTCCTGAAGCAGTTGGAAGAAGAGCGGATGATCGACGTCGCCGGTAAGACGATCGTCGTTCGCGGCACCCGCTAAGCGCTCCCGGTCAGCCCTTCCAGATCATGTAGACGTCGGCTCGCGCGTAATGCGAGCCGGCGCGTACCTGCGCCTGGCGTTCGAAGCCCGCGCGTTCGTACATGCCCAGCGCGCGTTGCAGCACGCTGTTGGACTCCAGGAACAGTGTCTGTCCGTTGAGACGGCGGAACTCGGCGATCGCCGCATCCAGCAGTTTCCGGCCGGCTCCCAGGCCCCGGTAGTTCTCGTCCACGCCCATCTTCGAAAGCTCGTAGACGCCCTCGGATTCGCGCAGCAGCGCGCAAGTACCGACGACCTCGCCGGAGAACAGCGCGAAGAAGATGGCACCGCCCGGCGCCAGCACGGTGTTTTCGGGGTCGGCGAACATCGCGCGATCCAGGTCCTCGACGGCGAAATGCCGTTCGAGCCATTGCTGGTTGAGGCGGCGGAAATGATCGCGCAACGCCGGATCGAACGGCACGACCTCGATCTCCAGTTCGGCCAGCGCGTGCCGGTGAGCGAGAATGGATGAGACCAGTGGCCGCTTGGCCAGCGTCTGTTCGCAGCCATCGATCGCTTCGAGCAAAGCCGCCGCTTGCGGCCCCAGCGAACCGACGATACCGCGGCGAATAGCCAGCCAGACCGGACCCAGTGCCGCCAATGCGCGGTCGGCCTCGTCGGTCAGAGCCAGCACACTGCGCCGCCCATCCTGGGGATCGCGCTGACGCGTGACCATGCCGGCCTCGACCAGACGGTCGGCAAGCTGGCTCACGGCCGAATGCGTCTGACCAATCGCGGAGGCTACGTCGGTCACCGTGCTGGGACCGGCGTCGCGCAGCAGGCGCAGGACGGGAAACCAGCGCGATTCGATGCGGGCATCGCACGCGCGGTAAACCTCGTCGACGGCCTGGTAGAAGTGGTCGCTTAGTGCCTTGAGACGACTTCCTAGCGCGAGTTCACGCAATGTGGGGAGATACATGTATGCCCGTTCGTTCCCTGTGGTTGGTCTAAGCTAGCTGCGGGCCTTTGCCATAAGCAAGCGCCATCCTTCATCCCGTGTACGCATCGTTCTCGCTTATGTTGGTGCCGCGCTCTCAATATCGTTGCGACACTTATGGACTGGACCCAATTTCTCATCTTCGTTGGCGTCGGCCTGCTCGCCCAGTTGGTCGACGGCGCGCTGGGCATGGCCTATGGGCTGGTGTCCAATGCCGTATTGCTTTCGATCGGCCTTCCGCCGGCCGTGGCGAGCGCGACCGTGCACACGGCCGAGGTTTTCACCACGGGCGTTTCCTGCGGTTCCCATGCATTTTTCGGCAATGTCGACTGGAAGATCTTCCGGCGGCTGGCCATTCCCGGCGTGATCGGCGGCATCGCCGGTGCCTGGTTCCTCGCCAGTGTGCCGGGCGAGGCCCTCAAACCCTTCGTCTACGCCTACCTTCTGATCCTTGGCATCGTCGTTCTGCTACGCGCCTTCGGCCGCGCGGTCTCGCACCACCGGGTACGCCACAAAGGGTGGCTCGGCTTCTTCGCGGGACTGCTGGATGCCATCGGCGGTGGCGGCTGGGGCCCGATCGCCACGTCGACACTGCTGGCCCGCGGGGGCGCGGTGCGGACCACCATTGGCTCGGTCAACGCCGCGGAATTCGTGGTGACCGTCGCCATTTCGGCAACGCTGATCTTCCACATCGGCATCCCGCACTGGCCCATCGTGGCGGGCCTGCTGACCGGCGGCGTGATCGCGGCACCGGTCGCCGCCTGGCTGGTCAAGCACCTGCCACCACGTGGCGTGATGGGCGCGGTAGGCGTGCTGATTATCGGTATCAGTCTGTATCAGCTATCCGCGTATGCCCTGAAGCTGTAGTAGGAACACGGAACGACTCAGAACCAGTGCACCACTTCGAGCGACTTGCCGACCGCCTTCGCTGCCTTCCTCGCCAGCTTGGGCGTCGGATTCACGATGAACGCCGTTTCCGCAGCGCGCAGCAACGGCACGTCGGACAGTGAATCGCTGTAGGCGATAGCCGCGGGCAATGGCACACCGGCCGATTTCAGCGCCGCGACCTTGGCCTTGCCCACGTTGTGGAAGGTCATCCGCATGCCGAACAGGCCACCGCGGGTCCGCGACGTCAGTAACTCGACGCCCGAAAGCCTGACCTCGTCGAGGATCGCCTCGATCAGGGTAGGGTCGTTGCCCGTCACGATGACCACGCGATCGCCCGCATCGACATGGCGACGCATCGTGGCGACCGCATCGCGCAGGAAGACACCCGGGCGACGTGCGTAGGTGCGACCGAACTCGGCGGCGCGGCGGCGATAGACGGCTTCGCTGCGACCGAAGGTCGCCACACGAAGGAAGACCCGCGCGAGAAACCGGTTGCCCGCCGGAGACGGCAACAGCAACGGCACGAACGGAATCAGCGGCAACACCGTGAGCAGGCGCCAGCGGCCCCGTGCGATGCGCTCGCGAATAAAGAGTTCGAGTGTCTGGTGGCGCACGATGACGCCGTCGAAATCGAACAATACGACGCGCTGCGCGTCCGCGACCGCCTCGGGAGCGGTCGCTTCGAGAATCCCCTGATTCATGTCGTCAGCGCGGGCCGAAGAGCTTTTGCAGCTCCGCACCGGGGTCGACGGCGCGCATGAAGGCTTCGCCGACCAGGAACGAATCGATGCCCGCCTTACGCAACCGGCGAACGTCCTCATGGGTACTGATGCCGGACTCGGCGATCAGGACGACATCGTTACCGACGTATTCCTTCAGCTTTTCCGAGGTACCCAGCTCGGTCTCGAACGTGCGCAGATTGCGGTTGTTTACGCCGAACAAAGGTGCCGGCACCTCGAGAGCGCGTTGCAGCTCTTCCAGGTTGTGCACTTCGACGAGGACGTCGAGTTCGAGTTCGGCCGCCAGCATCGTGAGATTCATGAGCGCGCTGTCGTCGAGCGCAGCCGCGATGAGCAGGATGCAGTCGGCGCCGATGACACGCGCCTCATACACCTGATATTCGTCGATGATGAAATCCTTGCGCAGCACGGGCAACTTGCAGGATTCGCGGGCGATATGCAGGTAGTCCTCGCAGCCCTGGAAAAAATCGGCGTCGGTCAGCACGGACAGGCACGCCGCGCCGCCCGCTTCGTAGCTGCGCGCAATGGCGGCAGGGTCGAAGTCCGGGCGAATGAGGCCCTTGCTCGGGCTGGCTTTCTTGATCTCGGCGATGACCGCCGACTGGCCGGCATGCAGCTTCGCGTCGATCGCCGCGGCGAACCCGCGCGTGCCGGGAAGATCCGCGGCTTTCGCAGCTAGCTCGGCAAGAGGCGTCCGGGCGCTGCGCTCGGTGATTTCCTCTCGCTTGCGAGTGAGGATGCGGTCGAGAATATCGGACATCGGGGAAGCTTCCTTGGGGTATGCGGGAACGAAAGGAGGCGTCCGTTCCCGTCTACGACATCAGGCGCCGAGCCGCTGGGTTGCGGCCACGAACGCGTCCATTTTTACACGAGCCGCGCCACTGGCAATGGTGGCGCGTGCCAACTCGATGCCCTCGGCGATCGACGCGCTGACATCGGCCGCGTACAGGGCCGCGCCAGCGTTGAGACAGACGATGTCATGAGCGACCCCCGGAACGCCAGAGATGGCTTCCAGAAGCATGGCCTTCGACTCCTCTGCGTTCTCCACGCGAAGGTTGCGGCTGGAGGCCATGGCAAGCCCGAAATCTTCCGGCTCGACCTCGTATTCCCGCACTTCTCCGTTGCGAAGCTCACCTACAAGCGTAGCAGCGCCCAGGGATATCTCGTCCATGCCGTCACGCCCCCACACGACCAGCGCATGCTTCGTCCCCAGGGCCTGGAGCACACGCACCTGGATGCCGACGAGGTCGGGATGGAACACACCCATGAGGATATTCGGAGCGCCCGCGGGATTGGTCAGTGGCCCCAGGATATTGAACAGCGTACGCACGCCCATCTCGCGCCGTACCGGCCCGACGACCTTCATCGCCGGATGGTGGTTGGGCGCGAACATGAAGCCGATATCGGTTTCTTCCATGCAGGCGGCGACCTGGGTGGGCGAAAGGTCGATGCGCGCCCCCAGAACCTCCAGCACGTCGGCGCTGCCCGACTTCGACGACACGCTGCGCCCGCCATGTTTGGCGACGCGCGCACCCGCCGCCGCCGCGACGAACATCGACGCGGTGGAGATATTGAACGTGGACGCACCGTCGCCACCCGTACCGACGATATCGACGAAATGCGGATGCGGCGCCGTATCGACCGTGGCGGCCAGCTCGCGCATCACGCGCGCGGCACCGGTGATCTCGCCGACGGTTTCCTTCTTCACGCGCAAGCCGGTCATGATGGCCGCGGTCATCAGCGGGCTGACGTCGCCGCGCATGATCTGACGCATCAGTTCGATCATCTCGTCATGGAAGATCTCGCGATGTTCGATGGTGCGCTGGAGCGCCTCGGAGGGGGTGATCGGCATGCGGGACACTCGGAATCAGGCCGCCAGCGGAAGAGGCAGGCCCAGGAAATTGCGCAGCAGGTCGTGACCATGCTGGGTGAGGATCGACTCGGGGTGAAACTGCACGCCCTCGATCGGCAACGTGCGGTGGCGCAGGCCCATGATCTCGTCGATCGAGCCATCCTCGCGCTCGGTCCATGCCGTGACTTCGAGGCAATCGGGCACCGAGGTCTTCTCCACGACCAGCGAGTGATAACGCGTGGCCTCGAACGGATCGGGCAAACCGGCAAACACGCCCCGTCCGCGATGGCGAACCGGCGAGGTCTTGCCGTGCATGATCTCGCGGGCCCGGATGACCTTGCCGCCGAACACCTGGCCAATCGCCTGATGCCCAAGGCAGACACCGAAGATGGGGATCTCGCTGGCCAGCTCACGGAGAATATCGAGCGATACGCCAGCATCGTCCGGCGTACCCGGCCCCGGCGAAATCATGATGCGCGACGGCGCCAGCGCGCGGATATCCGCGACAGTCAGCGCATCGTTCCGCATGACTTTCACTTCCTGCCCCAGCTCGCCCAGGTACTGGACGAGGTTGAAGGTGAAGCTGTCGTAGTTGTCGATCATCAGGAGCATGGGCGGGCACGGCACAGGCAGGAACGATCGGCGATTGTAGCCCTACCGGCGCGTCTGGCACCCTCTGTCGACGCACCATCCTGTCATCTCAAGGACTTCCGATGCTCCGACGGGTAGCCGCCCTCTTCTTGCTCGCCCCTGCCCTCGCCGCCGCCCAGACCGCCGATCGCGACTGGGCGCAGGCGCTTCGCCAGGACGCTACAGCCCTGCACGACGATGTCGCGGCCAATCATCCGGGGCCGGTCGATCCGCTGAACCCGCGCTTCGCCACCGCGAACGATGCGGGCCTCGCCATGGCACTGGACCGGGCGAAGCGGACGAAGGACTTCGCCGGCTACTGGTATGCCATGCGTGCGTACGCCGCCGGGTTCGACGACGGGCATCTCAATTTCTCCGAGGCTAAAGGCACGAAAGTCCCGGTGATGGCATCGCGCTGGCCGGGTTTTCTGACCGCCTTCGACAACGAGGGAAAGCAGCGCGTCGTAACGCGCGACGATCGGGCGCCTCTCCCGTTGGACGCCACCCTGCTGGCCTGCGATGGTCGACCCGCCGACCGGCTGGCAGCGGAAAACGTGGGTGCGTTCACCGGTCGCTGGAACCTCAAGGCACAGCGCGCATGGGCCGGCGGCCGGCTCTTTCTCGACAACGGCAATCCGTGGATCGCGCGGCCATCCGTATGCACGTTCGATGTCGCTGGCGAGCAACGCTCGATAACGCTGACATGGATTCCCATCGACCAGGCGGCACTGAAGGAACGGCTCGCTGCCACTTCCCGTCGCGCCCACGATCCCATCGGCATGCGCAAGCTTCCCGACGGCACGATCTGGCTGGCCCTGAGCGACTTCGACGGCGATCCCAGCGGAGCCGCCGCGAAGGCACTCGTCCCTCTGATCGCCGATCTGGCGAAACAGCGCGACGCGATCGTCGCCGCGCCAGCCATCGTGCTGGACCTGCGCGGCAACAACGGCGGCTCTTCCGACTGGAGCCTGCAGATCGCGCGCGCGCTTTGGGGCGCGGCACACGTCGATGCGGCGAACGTCGACTCGACCACCGTCGAATGGCGCGCCTCCGCGGCCAACATCGCGACCATGAGCGAACTCGCGGACAAACTTCGCGCGAGCCCCGATGGGTCGCATGAAGTCCTTGCCTGGGTAGACGGCACCGTCGCCGGCATGACAGCGGCGAAGAAGAACGGACAGGCGCTCTGGCAAGCACCGAAAGAAGCCGAAGCAAAATCTGCCGCACAAGCTCCGGTCGCGCCGCCGCGCGCCCGCATCTTCATGGTGACGGACGCCGGCTGCGGGTCCGCGTGCCTCGACGCCGCCGATCTCTGGCTTGCCCTGGGCGTTATCCACGTCGGCGAGGAAACGAGCGCGGACACGCTCTACATGGACATCCGCAAGGACGACCTCCCGAGTGGTGTCGGACGCGTAGTCGTCCCGATGAAGGTGTACCGCGGCCGCAAGCGAGGCGCGAACGTGCCCATCGTTCCCGCCCACATCTTCCCGGGCACCGTGGCGGACACGCCCGCACTGGAACGCTGGATAGCGACCCTGCACTGACAACTGAAGCACCCCAGTGGCACGACGGCTCCGTCGCCGTCGTGCCGGCGCGATCAATCCTTGCTCTCAAGCAGATAGCGATAGATCAAGCCGCCCACGATGCCGCCAACCAGCGGCACCAGCCAGAACATCCACAGCTGCTGGATCGCCCAGCTCCCCTGGAACAGCGCCACGCCCGTGCTGCGCGCGGGATTCACCGAGGTATTGGTAACCGGAATGCTGATCAGATGGATCAGGGTCAGGGACAGGCCGATCGCCAACGGACCGAAGCCCGCCGGTGCGCGCTTGTCGGTCGAGCCATGGATAACGATCAGGAAGAATGCGGTCAGCACCAACTCCGCGACCATGCATGCGTGCAGGGAGTAGCTTCCGGGCGAATGGGCACCGTAGCCGTTGGACGCAAAACCGAGGCTGGCGTCGAAATTGGGTCCGCCGCTCGCGATCGTATAGAGCACAGCGCCGGCGGCAATGCCGCCGATGACCTGGACGACGATGTAGGGAACGACATCCCTGGCCGGAAAGCGACCACCCGCACAGAGCCCCAGGGTGACCGCGGGATTGAAATGCCCGCCCGAAATATGACCCACGGCGTACGCCATGGTCACGACGGTCAGACCGAACGCGAGAGCGACGCCAGCGAAACCGATGCCCGTATCGGGAAACTTCGCGGCCAGGACCGCGCTGCCGCAACCACCGAAGACCAACCAGAAGGTGCCGAAAAACTCGGCGCCCAGACGCTTGCCCATGCTCATGACAGCTCTCCTCGGATACGTAGGAAGGTACGAAAAACTTCCGTGCGCTACATCCATGTAGGGACTGCAATGTCGGCGCTGCAGCGGAAAGACCCGCGGACGCGGGAGCAGGCTAGCAAAAGTATCGTTCGGCGTCTCCGGTAGCTTTACCGTTGACAGGAAAGCCGCATCAGCGACGTATCGCCAGCGCGGCCGCCAGACTTCGAAGCGCGACCACGGCGCCGTCGACGTCGATACAGCCAAACCCGAAAGAAACACCGCTCGCGGTCGATGTCGTTTTGCCGAAATCGCTCATCGATTGCGCGCCTGGCGCATGACGACGGATATGCGGAAGCATCCAGCCCGCATCGTCGGCATCGCGATAGCGAACCGACAAATGGATGCCTGCTTCCGATGCGATGGGTTCGAACCACGGACTCAGCTCGGCGGCGAACACGTCGAGCATCGCTGTGCGACGTTCGGCATACACCTTGCGCATGCGCCGCACGTGACGCAGCAGATGACCTTCGGCGATGAAGTGCGCAAGCGCATCCTGCACCTGCACATTCCCGTGGGTGTCGATGCATTGTTTCGCGGAGACCAACGCATCCCGCGCCCACGGAGGGGTCACGATGTAGCCGACACGCAACGCGGGAAACAGGCTCTTGGAAAAGGTACCTACGTAAAGAACGCTGGCGTCGCGATCGAGTGTCCGCAATGCATCCAGTGGCCGGCCGCCGTAGCGGAACTCGCCATCGTAGTCGTCTTCGATAACGACGGCGCCACGCTGGCGCGCGAAGTCGAGCAACGCTTTGCGGCGATCCATCGACATCGCGACACCGGCCGGAAACTGATGGGATGGCGTGACGCAGACGACGCGTACATCGTCGGGAAGACGATCCACGCATAGTCCCTGGTCGTCGACCGGCACGGGAACCAGTTGCGCGCCAGCCGCGGCCATCGCACTACGCAACGGCGGATAGCCGGGATCTTCGACAGCGACACGGGTTTCGCCCGGCGTCACCAGAACGCGCGCGAGAAGGTCGAACGCCTGCTGCGCACCGCTGGTCACGACGACATCGTCGGCGTGACAGGCCACCGCGCGCGCGAACGACACATGCCGGGCAATACCCGCGCGCAGTAGCGGGCGCCCTTCCGGCGCCTGATAGCCCAGCGAAGTCAGCGACGCAGGGCCCGATGCCCTCACAAGCAACCGGCGCCATACGTCGAAAGGAAACTGTCGGCAGTCCGGCATACCGAGATAGAAGCCCGGTTGCCCGTCGTTGGCATGGCGGGTGGCTGGCCAGATGGGCGCGCGCCATGCGGGAGCGAGACGCGTGTCCTCCATCGGATGGGCAAGACGAACGGCGGCCCCCTTTCCCATCGCAACGTCCGCCACGACAGCGCGGGCGCCCACCCGCGTCAGCAAATAGCCCTCGGCCATGAGAAGGTCGTAAGCGGCGATGACGGTGTTGCGTGCGATGCCGTAGCCCGCAGCCACTTTACGGGTGGACGGCAACTCCGCGCCGGGCAGAATGCGACGATCGAGAATGGCGCCGCGCAAGGCCTCGTGCAGCGTCCGCCTGCGGCCACCCTCACCGTCGAGGTCCAACGGGAACGCAAAAACTGGTTCCATTGAATTCATCTGCATTGGCACTTTTTAGGGACCAGTCCAAGCGTACGGTATTCCTCACCGGCTACCAAGCCATCCGAAGGAAACCACGCCATGAACCACCCCGCCCCCAGCCTCTCCGACTACCTCCCCGCCCGTATCGCCGGCACGGCGGGCATCCCATGGATTCCGATGTCCGCCCAGAAGTCGTGGAAGCCGCTGCGTTTCTTCGCCGACGACCGGGGTTTCGTCGAACTGCTCCGCATGGAACCCGGCGCGGTCATGCCCTTGCATCGCCACACGGGCGAAATCCACGCCTTCAACCTGGCCGGCCAGCGGCAACTGTGCACGGGCGAGATCATCGGCCCGGGCGACTACGTCTACGAGCCGAACGGCAACCGGGACTGGTGGAAGGTCGTTGGCGACGAGCCGATGACGGCACTCGTCATCGTCATGGGCACGGTGGAATTCGTCGGCCCGGGCGACGTCGTCAGAGCACGCGCGTCGGCGAGTACGCAGTTGGAGGCGTATCGCAGTTATTGCGCGGAGCACGGCCTTGCCGTACTCGACCTTGTCGACTGATCGGAGAGAAAGAAACACCATCGCAGTGGAATTTCGCGATGACAGATCACCAACGCATTCACTGACAATGAAACCATCTCGGCAACCCATCTATTGCGTCCATCGACCATCGCTGCGATGGCAGCGCACCGACTTCAGATTTTGAAATTCTGCGCCATGCTTTCCAAGTCGTGAGACAACCCGATCCAAGCAACAAACACGTCAAGGAAGATGACCATGAAACGCCAATTACCATTACTTCTGACTCTCGCCAGCAACATTATGTGCGCACACGCTGCCGATCCGAGCCCTCAGTTACAAGGGTTTACTCGTGTAACGAAATACCACGGGATAGACGCGCCTACTGGCCCATTGCAGACTGCACTATCTGAACTAGTTGCCCGATCAACAGCTGGGGACGCGAAAGCTGCTGCCCAAATATACGCGGGGTTAGTCCGATGCCGCGCACTCCGTGCCAACGGGTCACCTGAGGAAGCAAGTGGCTACTGCGAAGCCACAACACCTGCTCAGATCGCAACCGCAGGCTCCTATCTCGAGATGGCCGCGAAGCTAGGCGATGCCGATGCAAGGTACGTATACGTGAGTGCGGGACTGCACGAAATGGACTTGGCACATACATCAGGACGAGCGACCGAAATTAATCACTACAAGACGTCCGCTGCTCGCTACCTAAAAGAGCTTTCGCAAGAGTGCAACACTGATGCGATCGGAAGGCTATATAGCGAAACCAGTAAAGGTGGTTATGCAATGAAGAAAAGTCCTTCCGAGGCGTACAAATTCCTTAATGTAATGCACCTTCTATCGCTCATGCGCGTCACCCCAGAACAGTTTCGTATCGCAGAGAAAGAAATCGACACTCGCGACGTCTTTTCAATACGCACGGAAGCCGATGCTTTTGTAGAACGTTACTGTCGTTGAGGGGGGAGCCACTATGCACAGGATTGCGCAATCTTTGATTTGCATTGCAACAATGTGCTCCGCTCATGCGGAGCGGTACCACATCACGAAAACGTGTCATGACTGCGTTCTCGAAACTCCATCACCCGATACGAAGACAAAATCCACCATTGATGACTGGACGAGGGGGCACTTCGTCAATCTTGATTCCGGCGACACCGTTCAGTTGTGCAATGTCGTCGACTGCGCCACATATGTGCGCGCAGCAAGAGGCGAGTTTGTCGATGGCAACCGGCAGCAGCGAACGACTTCAGGACCTGGCTGCACACCTACTTCAATACCCCGCCAGGTATCCGGTGGCATAGGCGGTGGGCCGAGCGGTGGCGGGACAGTCACCGTCGGCGACCTGATCCCCAACGGTAGGCTCTGTTACTAGTCAATCCATTGGATCACCGCGCGCAAAACGCCGGTGATCCAAAAACAGTCGGCATGAGTAACTGAACTACCAACCGACGAATGACCTTGAAATACCAAATCAACTAAATCGCATTGATCTATGCGCCATAACGCTATCACTCGGACGCCACGCTACTGCCATCGTGATCGTGATCGTGATCGGTCTTCGGCTTGATGGTCATCAACTGCAACAGCGAGCCGTCGGCGAGTTTGACGTGCCAGCCTTTCTGGATGCCCGCCAGATCGTTCAGACGTGGGCAGATAGCGTCCGTGCGTTCCTCGAGCCGCTTCGAACGCGCGTCCATTTCCTTGTTCATGGATTTGTCGAGCGACTCGGCACGCGCCTGTAGCGCCGCGACTTTAGAGCTGTCGCCGCTGAGTGCCGCCGATACCGCTTCGCCCGTGACGGTACCGACCAATTCTCCGACGGTGTCGCCAATGGAGTCTTCGAGAAGATTCTGTGCGCGCTTTGCCTGCCAATGGCCCTGCCCCAGCGTAGCGTCGACTTCGCGCAGCGCGTCGGCGTGCTTGCGATTCAGTTTTTCCAGAATGCGGGAGCGGCTGCCCGGATCGGCGAAGCTGGCGGTTACCGTCGTCATGGCGGAGAACCCGACATCGATGGCATCGCGTGCGATAACGGCGACCTCGGGCATCACCTGACGCACGCCCGCTTCGTAGCGGCGTAGCGCCTCGGCATCGTCGGACGAGACGCTGACGTCGCGCCCGTCGACGCGCAACGCGCCGTTATGGAGGAATACCTTGGCGGGAGTACCGTCGGTTCGATGGAACGAAATGCCGTCACGCTCCACATCGACGTCGTACGGCGTGCTGTAGTCGTGGGTGCATTTGCTCATGCCGATATTGACGGTACGCGCGGAAAGCGGCGCGGCGGCGGCCATGACGGCGGCGATAGTGCAGGCGATCAGCGTACGGCGCATGGCGCAACTCCCCAGTGATGTCGTCGGATGGGATGCATCCGGCATGCAATAGGTTTAAGCCTACAAGGCGCGCGCCGCATGAGCGTCAAGTCATGCGTGACTTCCGGCAGGGTCGATACCGCGCACCAGCAAATCTTCGTAAAACGCCCCTACCGGCAGATCCGGATGCCGTATCTGGATTTCGAGAATCCACAGTCCGGCAGCGGGTTCGCCCTCGAAGTCCCCCAGGTCGCCGGCTTTCCAGATGGCATGGGGATAATCGCCTACCCGGTGCCCTTTGGTTTCGTGATTCAGAACCCAGCCCGCGACGTCGGCCTGCCGCGCCGCGAAATCGTAAAGCGCCCTGCCCGTGGTGCTATTCTCGCGCCATTCGCTCGCGACGGCGTCGAAAATCGTCCGCGCCGCCATCGCACAGGCGCTGGCGATCGGGTCGTTACCTGCCGCAAAGGTATCGCCCACGTCGCCTTCGTGGCCCTCGAACACAAGACCCAGGTCGACGAAGAAGATGTCGTCTTCGCCGAGCACGGTGTCGGGCGCCGAGCGCTGGCGGAATGTCTTGAGCGTGTTCGGTCCGAACCGCACGATGCTCGGGTGCCAGATCCGCTGCGCGCCGGAAGCGGCGATGGCCTCCGCCGCTATGCGCCGGGCGTCGTCCTCGGTCATGCCGGGCCGGATGGCCGCCGCGATATCGTGGAGCACGCGCCAGCTTCCTTCGCGTGCGGCAAGCATGGCTTCGACGGAGAAGATCGTTCCGACCCGCTCGCTGGCATGGACTGTAGTCACGACGCGATACCTCGTTCGCGTGCGTATTCGGAAAGGCGGCTATCGTGATCGACGCCCAGTTTGCGCATTGCATCGCGCTTCTGCCGGCTGACGGTTTTCACGCTGCGATTCAGGCGATCCGCGATCTGCGAAATGGACATGCCGCCGACATACATGCGCACCACTTCGATTTCGCGCGCGGAGAGACGCAGTTCGTCGTCGGACGAATGATGGAGTCCATGTTCCTCGAACTGCGCGCGGATCGACTCACTGAGATACAGGCGGCCCTGGGCGACGTGCCTCACCGCCACGGGAACCTCTTTCAAGGGCGAACGCTTGTCGCACAATCCCTGCGCGCCACGCTGACGCATCGCCTGGAGCACAGCCATGTTGTTCACCATGGTCAGTACGACGATGGGTAGCCTCGGAAAGCGTCGGCGTACCAGGTCGATCAATGACAGCCCATCCCCATGGCGACCGCCAGGCATCGAGAAATCGGTGACCAGGATGTCGCAGGGACGGTTCGCCAGCATATCGATAAGCTGGTCGCCGTTCGCGGCCTCGCCAACGACCTCGAACTCGCCACCAGCCTCAAGAGCCGCACGCGTGCCCATGAGTACGACCGGATGATCGTCGGCAATGATTACTCGCAGAGCCATTCTTTCCCTCGCCCGAGCGGATGGGTCGCCGCCACTCTCCATGAGTAAGTGCAATTCGTCGTACGATGAATGCCGAGATTACAGCAACCTTCGCTCGTGGTCGAAGGGCCTCTATGTCGTCGTTCAAATACTTCGTTCTCATTTTCCTTCTCGCTGCCACGAGCGGCGTGCGTGCGGGCGCCGGCGATCCGACACCTGCCGAGAAGACCTGGCTCGTGCGCCATCCAATCATCGAGGTGGCCACTTACAGTGAAGGATTCGCGCCATTCGAGATGGAACGCGATGGTCGCATCGAGGGTCTCGCTCCGAATTATCTCAGAGAGCTCGCGCGACGCCTCGGCGTCGAACCGCGCTTCAAGGTTTATCCCACGTGGGACGACGCACTCGCGGCGGCGCGCGCGGGCGAAGTGGATCTTCTGATGAACGTGACGCCGACACCGGAGCGCTCGCGTTTCCTGCTGTTCGGCCAGCCCTATTTCGAGCAGATGCCTGTACTGGTAACGCGCCGGGACGATGCAAACCTTACCAATTTCAGCGATCTCAATGGCAGGACAGTCGCCACCCAGAAGAGCTTCGTCGAAGCCGAAACCATCGACCGCTACATGCCGGATGCGAAGGTAATCGAAGCGGCATCGGCTGAGGGGGCGTTGCGTATGGTGGCCGACGGAACCGCCGATGCCACGATCGACGACCCCAATTCCGCTCGTATCGCCATCGACAAGGCGCAACTCGGCGATCGTCTTCGCATCGGCCCGGTCGCTGCCTTGCCCATATCGACATTTGGCTTTGCCGTGCCGCGCGACCGCGACCGCGCGCCATTGCTCGGCGCACTCGATCGTGTGCTGGGCTCGCTGACCGCCGAGGAGCACGCGCGACTTCGCGCACCGTGGGTAGGTGGCGATCCGGGCCGTTTCGCCACACAGTCGGGCGTGCCGTTTTCCGACGCGGAACGCGCGTGGCTCGCGCGTTTGCCCGTGCTGCGAATCGGCATCGATCCTACGGCTGCGCCGATAAGCATGGTCGATCGCGACGGACACGCGGAAGGCATCGGCGCCGACTTTCTCGCAGAAATCTCGCACACGCTGGGCTTGCGAACATCCTTTATCGCCACGCCGGGCTGGGCCGCCACGAGGGCGCGGGTAGCGCATGGAGACATCGATATCCTGCCAGCCGTGTCGCCATTTGGCGACGCGCTGGAGCGGCCGTTCGACTTCAGCACGCCGTATCTCGAATTCCCGATCATGATCGTCACGCGCGAGGACCGGCCCACGATGTCGGGTCTTACGGAACTCGCCAACCTGAAGGTCGCCGCGAACATCACTAAGCCACCCGTCGCCGCGGTGGCAAACCAGCTTCAGCATTCCACCATCGAACCGGTCGACAGCACGGCCGAAGGTCTCGCAGCGGTTGCCGAAGGCCGCGCCGATGCTTTCATCGGCGATATCGCGACCAGCGAATTCATCATGCGGCGCGACTATCCCGGCCGACTGAAGTTTGCCGCACCAACAGGCCAACTTGCGATTTACGCTGTCGGTGTCAGCCGCGAATACGCGCCGCTGCTACCCCTGATCAATCGCGTGCTAGGGCACATGTCGGATCGCCGGACGCGCGAAATTCGCAACACATGGTTGTCATCCGAATACACCTATGGCGGTTCCTGGGGCGCTATCGCGCGCAAAACGCTGCCGGCATTGCTGTTGGCCCTGGCCCTGCTCGCAACGATTTCCTATGCCTATCTGCGGTTGCGGCGGGAAACCCGCAAGCGCATGGACAGCGAGGCGCAGCTGGCCGACGTCACCCACCATATCCCGGCCGTGGTCTATCGCTGCCGGTACTACGAGGACGGCCGGCTGGACTTCCTCTACGTGGGCGGCAATCCCGAGCCAATCTTCGGCATTCCGGCGGCATCGTTCATCGCGGACGAGCGGCTTGCCTTCGCGCGCATCGAGCCGGACGACCAACCGGTACTCATGGCGGAAGTGGCGCGCGCAGCCACCACGCTTACGCCCATCAAGGCCGTCATGCGCATCCGGGATACCGATCCCGTGCGCTGGGTGGCCTCGCATGCGATTCCCAGCGAAGTGGAGGGGGCCGTCGATTTCACCGGCTACTGGGTGGACGTTTCGCATGAGCGCCAGCAGGCGGAGCAACTCGCCGCCGCGCGCGATCTTGCGGAAAGCGCTACCCGTGCGAAGAGCGAATTCCTGGCCACGATGAGTCACGAAATCCGCACGCCGATGAACGGCGTCATCGGCATGCTGGAGCTGCTGGGAGACACCCCGCTGGACGCGCGTCAACGCCGAATGCTCGGCACCGTGGAGACATCGGCGGCCGCCCTGCTGCAAATCCTCGACGATGTGCTGGACGTGTCGCGCATCGAAGCAGGCCGGTTATCCATCGAACGCACCCCCGTCGACCTGCGGGCCCTTGTGCGCAGCGTGCGCGACCTGCTCACCCGTCAGGCGGATGAGAAAGGACTCACTTTCGTCGTCGAGGTCGAGAAAAACGTGGCAGGACTGGTGCTGACCGACAGCGTACGCGTGCGACAGATCCTGCTGAACCTGGTCAGCAACGCGCTCAAGTTCACCGCCAGCGGCAGCGTGACGGTGTCGCTCGCGGCAACTGCCGAGTCCGACACGGCCGAGCCCGCCGAAAAACAACGATTGCTGTTCTGCGTTGCCGATACGGGTATCGGTGTTACGCCCGAACAAGCCGCGCGGCTATTCGAACCGTTCAGCCAGGCGGAGTCTTCCACGACGCGCCGGTACGGTGGCAGCGGGCTCGGCCTGGCTATCTGCCGTCGACTGACCGACCTGTTGGGCGGCACGATCGCGATGACCAGCGAGCCGGGGCGCGGTACACAGGTCGTTGTCGAATTGACCGTCGACATCTGTCCCATCGGGACCGTAGTGGCCGCGAGCCATGTAACCACCCCGGTGACTCCGCGCATGGCGGACGGCGGTCACCTGCATGTGCTGGTCGCGGAAGATAATCCGATCAATCAGGCCCTGGTCGCCGCGCAATTGCAGAAACTCGGCCATACGAGCCACGTCGTGGCCAATGGGGTGGAAGCGCTGGAAGCATGGAGCACCGGCGTCTACGATGTCCTGGTCACCGATTGCCACATGCCCGAACTGGACGGCTACGGCCTGGCCCGCGCCATACGCGAGCGCGAGGCTGGAACGGGTAACCATCTGCATATTGTCGCCATGACGGCGAACGCATTACCTGACGCGGAAGCACGCTGTCGCGCGGCAGGCATGGACGCTTACGTCGCAAAGCCCCTGCGCAGCGCGGAGCTTCAGGCGAAGCTGATTGCGTCCGCGGTTCCGGTAGCTGGATCCCATGCGGACTGGGACCTGGATGAATTGCTGGAAACCTTTGGCGACCCGGACGTACTTCGTGCTCTGGTAACGCAATTCGTGACAGCCACGAAGGTCGATATCGAAGCCCTGCCCGGTCTCGTATCGCGCTGCGACGGCGCTAAAGCGATCGAATGGCTGCATCGTGTGACGGGCGGCATGCGGGTTTTCGGACCCTCGTCGACCGCGGCGGAGGGCGAGGCCCTGGAACACGCGTTCCACGCTGGCGGCGGCACGGCCGAGTGGTCCCGTCTGGAGGCGTTCGGTCCGCGGCTCGAACTCTATCTGGCCGGATTAGCGAGGTCCGCCCAGGATTTGTAGGGCAACGCCAGATGGCGGCTGCCGATAAATCCGTTCGATTTTTCAGACTAATCTGATTTTTTTGCGAAAGGCGCTCCCCGATCCTCTTTGATCGCGCGCGCCAACCCGGCGTGCGATCCAGTCGGGAATCGCCGTGCCATCAAATGACATCGACTATCACGTCACCGATATAGGAGGCGTCTGGGGCATTTTTCGGGGCGAATCGCAGATCGGGATGCGCCGCTGCCCGCACGAAGCCGTTGCATTCGCCAACTTCTTCGCCGACTGGGAAAGTCTGTCCACGAACGGACAGGTCAGGGTCGTCGGGGACTGCTATCTCGACCGCACGCTGCGTGGCTATCGCCCGGCGGCCTGAATCTCAGGGGCCCGCCGCGCGGCCCATACTCGTCATATCCAGGTGCAGCAGGCGCAGCCGCGCGATATGACGCGTCACCAGCGCCCGATCGGCCGACGAGCCCTCCAGTTTCACGAACGCGTGCAGCAGACGGCGTTCCATATGTTCCAGCGAACGCACGTAGGACATATCCGGGTCGCTCGACAGACGGACGGAGGCTTCCATCATGGTCCCGCGCATGCCGTTCACCCCGACGCCAGCCGCCCTTGCCGCACGGCCACCCGCAGAATCCACTTCGCCCTGAAGGTCCGCGGCAATCGTGGAAAGGGCATCGGCCGATTCGTCCAGGATGACGCGCAGGCCCGGCTCACGTACGCCCCGCGCGGCCTGCCGGTACAGATCACGGTCCGCAATGACGCGGCGAATCAAAGAATTGAATGCACGAACCGAAGACCGTTCCATGGGGGCTTACGTTAGACCTTTCGGACTTAGCCTCCGCTAAACGCGGCGGGCTTCGGTCAGCCGGCGGTCATCGGCCCTCGATGTCGACGAGGTTGAGGGGCTGGCCCGAGGCGTTATGCAGCCCGGTCTGCAGCTCGGCCAACTGGCGAATCGAAGGACACAGCGCCTGGACGCGGGGGCGCAGCCGGGCTTCCAGCTGGCCCACGATGCGGTCCTGCCCGCCCGAGGTAAGCGCACTTACGCGGTCGCGCAATGCCGCGGCACCTTCCAGATCGCCATTCATGGCCAGATTCATGGCCTGAGTCCCCACATCATTCGTCAGGATGGGCGCGACATCGGAGACGATCTCGTTCGCATATTCGCGCATGGCCTCCTCCTGCCAGTCGCGGGTGCTTCGGCTGGCGGCGATGCGTCGTTTGATCTCGGTCACCCGCTGCGCCAGCACGCGATCCAGCTCCCCGCTGCGCACCGCGTCGGGTGCCGCCGTAGCGGCTTCGTCGCGAACCGCCCGGGCGGCGAGGTCGATGCCATCGGACGCTATCGCTTTCACCTTTGGCACCAGCGCACGCAGATTGCGCTCGAACAACGCCACGCGATCTTCCTCGTCGGGCCGCAGCGCAACCGTCCGGCCGTCGGTCGACAGCGTGCCATCGTGCATGACGACTTGTCGCGGCGCCGGCTGCGGGCGGTCGAATACGACATTGCTGTCGTTAACCGTGACGTCGTAGCTGCTGGCCGCGTGGCAGATGTTGGACAGATCCTGGGCGCTGGCGTCGAAGATCGCCAGCGCCAGGGTCAAGGCAAGTACCACGCGTACGGTCATCGGATGGTCCCGGGTAAATCACTTCGATACCGGTGCAACCGCCAACGCCCGCTGAATCGTCAGGCTATCGGCTCCGCGAACTGCGCACGGACCGCCGGACGCCCCAACTGCCACGCCAGCCATGCCATCACGGGAACCGAGACGGCCTTCAGCACGGTGCTGGCCAGAATGGTGCCGCGCACCTTGAGGACCACCGCGACGGCTTCTTGCGGAAATCCCGGCTGGGCGAGCACAACGCCAAGCTGCTGCCACTGTCCGAACGAAATCCATGCGGTGATCGCAGCCCAGACCAGCAGGACCAGCGCCACGACACGCATGCCGTGACGCCCCCAGTTACGCCAGCGCAGGGCGGCGAGCGCCATCACGATCACCACGAAGGCGATCACGATGTAGCTCGTCGCCCACGCCATGGCCGCCCTGGCGTCCGGCATGGCGGCTGCGGCCTCGGGCGTTACCGTCTTCATCCCTTCGACGATCTGCATCAGGCCGCTGACATTGATGACGAAACCCACGGCCGCCAGCAGCATCACCAGCCAGGTGACGATGCGCCACGCCGCGAACGGACGGGCGCGCTTCACCCCTTTACGTGCGGCGAAAACCATCAGGCGTTCGCCGCCTTCAGCGCGGCGAGATCAGTCAGCACCTGCTTGGAGTTCTTTTCCGGATCGACGTCCTTGTAGACCTTGACGATCTTGCCGGCCGGGTCGATCAGGAAGGTTTCGCGACGTGCGTACTTCATACCCATCTTGTTATTGAGCACGTCGTACTTCTGCGCCACCGCACCGTCGGCATCGGACAGCAGAGGGAACGGCACGTGATACTTCTCGGCGAATTCGGCGTGCGACTTGACATCGTCCAGGCTCACACCGAGCACCGTGGCGCCCGCCTTGCGCAGCTTGAGAATGTCGTCGCGGAAGGTGCAGACCTCCGTGGTGCAGCCGGGCGTGAAATCTTTCGGATAGAAATACACGACCAGCCACTGGCCCTTATGGGTTTCCAGCGTATGCCAGTCGCCCTTCTGATCCTGAAGCCTGAAATCGGGGGCCTGATCGCCAACGACGGGCGCGGAGGCCCATGCGGCAACGCTGACGAGGAAAAGCATGAGGAAAACGGTGAGGCGACGCATGGGAGAACCTCGGTCTGGGGAAAGAAGGCAGTTTACGCGCGTGTCGCGCCGCCGGTGAAGAAAAAGAAAAGGGCGCCGGAGCGCCCTTTTCCTTACCCAGCGAAACCGCAAGCGGCCTTACTTCACCCGCGTGATCTTGAAGCCCGACACGTCGATACCGAGGTTGATACCTTCGCCGGTGCCTGCCAGTGCGAGCGAAACCGTACCCTTCGTCAGAATGCTGGCGCCCGCGCTCTTCACTACGCCTGCGTCGGCATTAGCCATCGCGTAGTCGCCAAACACGTCGTCGATCGTCTTGACGTGGGTGATATCGCCCTTGCCGTCATTGATACGCCACTTACCCGCGCTCAGGCCGGCACCGTTGATTTCAATCTTGACGTTTGCCTTCTGGCCATTTTCGCAACGGACGGTACCCGCCCCTTCGGCGTGCTTGTAGATCGCCGACCAACCCTTGAGGTTGAACGTCATGTGGCACTTGAGATTCGCGTCGTCCGCCCGTGCCGGCTGGGCCGAGAACATTCCTGCCGCTGCCAGTGCCAGTACAGCCAAACCCGTCATGCGCTTGATCATTTGCTATCTCCGTTGAAAGTGGCAGGAAGTTGCGGAATCGGATTCTCCACTCACCAATGTGAAGAAAACCAATCCGCCGAAAACCCGTTCAGCATTGGCAAGGTTTCGTGTACCGCCCGTGATGTCCATCCCCGCCCACCCGTCGCGATAACGGGTGGGTTGCGCCTACTATCGGGTCGACAGCAAAGAAGGAGCAAAACCCATGCCCAAGAACATTCTGGTCGGCTACGACGGTTCGGAAACCGCACGCCGCGCCTTCCTTTTCGCCCTGGAGCTTGCCCGATGTTCGGGTGCCCGGGTCCGCGTGGTCTCCGTGATCCAGATCGCCGAAGGCGGTCCGGACGTCACGACCCTGATGATGAGCGACACCAGCGCGAAGCGCGTCCGGGAACTGCTGGGCGAGCTGAAATCCCTGGAACCGGACGCGGAGTCGCTGGTCGACCTCGAAGTGGTGTATGGCAGTCCGGGCGATGCGCTGCTGACCCAGGTCCTCCAGAACGGCATCGATCACATCGTGATCGGACACACCGATCGCGGCGCCCTCGCCCGCTGGCTGGTCGGTTCGGTGTCGACCGACGTGCTGGCAAAGGCACACGTACCCGTAACGGTGGTCAGGTAAGGCACCGCCTTAGCCCGGGTGAGCGCGGCTACGGCCGCGTCGCTGCGCGTCAAGATCCTGCGATGACCGAAACCCCTGGTTTACCGGGGCTGCCCCATAGCGGCACGTAGCCACGGAAGGCCCCGTTTGTCACAATTCGGTCACCCGCCCCCTGGGCCGACACCGAGCAAGACGAGGAAAGCAAAGCGTGAGCTACACAGCATCGTTGCCATGGACGCTAGAGAGTCTCGACCTCAGCAAAATAGAGATCGAACGCGTCCGGCAGAATGAGGACCTGTTCCTGCTGCTTTGCGGCTCGTCGTTCGTTGAAAGCGGATCGGACCTGTACACGCACAATCTCGTCGACCATTTCGCTGGCGACGACGAACTCCAGAGCTGGTTGCGCGACTATTGGGAACACGAAGAACTTCAGCACGGACGCGCACTGGCCGCTTACGTGCGTCACGTGTGGCCCGAATTCGACTGGGATACCGGCTTCCGCAATTTCTTCCAGGAGTATGGCGCCGTATGCACGGCCGATGAGCTCGAGGAAAGCCGCGGCCTCGAACTCGCCGCGCGTTGCGTGGTGGAAACCGGTACGGCCAGTTTGTATCGCGCGCTGAACGATGTGACCGACGAGCCCGTGTTGCGTCAGCTCACCAACTACATCAAGAGCGACGAAGTGCGGCATTACAAGCACTTCTATCAGTACTTCCGCATTTATCGCGAACGCGAGAAGCTCAGTCGCTTCCAGATATTCCGCACGCTCCTGAAGCGCTTGCGGGAGATCAAGAACGAAGACAGCGACATCGCATTTCGCCATGTCTTCAACATCCGCTATCCGGACAAGGCCGCGGACGATGCCGAGTTCCGTCGTGTCACCAGTCGCGCGGCAGGCATGCTGAAGCGTCATCTTCCCGCGGCGATGACCGTGAAGATGCTGTTGAAGCCACTGGACCTGCCGCCGAAGATCAACATGACGCTCGAATGGCCGCTGACCCGCATCACGGAGAAGCTATTCCTGCATTGACGCGAAGTTGTGCGGGGATCATTTTTTCTTCGGCAACGGCGCCCATTTCGATGCATCGTAACCACCCACTTCGAAAACCAGCGTCTGCTTGCCACGGGTCTTCGTCGTAACGTCGATCGTCAGACGCTTCGTTTTCTGCAATGCGACCAGGAAAGCCGCGTCGTTGCGCAGGATAAGCGCCGGCTCGCCAGTCGGCGGCGAGAAACCTTTCAGGCCTTTTGCCTTGCCGTCGAACGTGGCCGGCAGCGAGCAGTCGCCCGCGCACTGAAAGCCCTTGCCGCTGCCATAAAGGAACACGGTCTGACCCCAGTCGGTATGCCGGCGCAGCACCAGCCGTACGCGATCGTCACCCGAGGGCTGACTGTTATAGATCGTCGCCGTACTCTGCGTGCCGCCCTGCATCGGGGCTATCTGGTACTGCCACAGATTCGTGAGCCGGGCTTTCTCGCTCGCCTCCTTCCATGACGATTCCAGCGCCGGCAGCGTTTTGCCGACTTCGGTCGCCGCCGCGCTACCAGGGTATTTGTCGACGATTTCCTTACCGAGCTGCACGGCCAGCTGGTCGTTGTGGATTTTCAGCAGTTGCTGGTAGGTCGCAAGCTTCTTCGCCGACTCGTCGGCGGCCGGCGCCTGCGCATCCGTCGCGACGGGGGCATCGGGTTGCTTCGAACACCCTGCCGCAAGCGCAAGGCCGCCGACGGCGATCGTGAAGAAAGAACGGCGGACATACGACATGAAGGCATCCTTGAACGGTGGCGACCGAGGTAGCTTGGACCGGGCGGGGGCGCGATGGCAACACATCCCCATACGGTGAGCATCGCGGCCTTACAATGGCGCGCTTATCCAAGGATATTCCATGTCTTCCACCCCTCGGGGCGACGCCTCGTTGTTCGCCCATCACGCGTTCGTGCGGTTCTGGTTCGCGAAGAACGCGTCAAGCTTCGGCTTCCAGATGATGTCGGTCGCGGTCGGCTGGCAGATCTACGAACTCACGCATCGTGCGCTCGACCTCGGCCTGATCGGTCTCGCGCAGTTCGTTCCCTCCGTACTGCTCGCCCTCCCCGCCGGTCACGTCGCGGACCAGTTCGATCGGCGCCGCATCGTCGTGTGCTGCCAGATCGTCGAATGGATCGCCATCGCCCTGCTAGCCATCGCCAGCGCGATGGGATGGCTGAGCGAAACAGGCATCCTTTCCCTGATCTTCGTCGTCGGCGTGGCGAAAGCGTTCGAGTTTCCCGCTATGCAGGCCATGTTGCCGGCGCTGGTTCCGACGCCGTTGCTACCGCGCGCCATGGCCGCGAATGCATCGGCTGGCCAGGCGGCCATGATCATGGGGCCCGCACTCGGCGGCTTGCTGTACGTGGCCGGCCCCACGGCGGTCTGCGGTGTATCGGCGCTGCTGTACCTCGCCGCGCTGATCCTGATGTCGCATCTGAACTACGACCACATTCCGCCACGACGCGAACCGGCCACGCTGAAGACGCTGTTCGCCGGCGTGCACTTCATTCGACGTCGTCCGGCGGTATTCGGCGTGATTTCACTCGATCTGTTCGCCGTACTCCTGGGTGGCGCCACTGCCCTGTTGCCCATTTTCGCGAAGGACATCCTGCACACCGGGCCCTGGGGGCTGGGTCTGCTGCGTGCGTCGCCCGCAGTGGGCGCCCTGCTTATGTCGATCTTGCTCGCACACAACAGTCTCACGCGCCGCGTGGGCCCGATCATGTTCGCTTCGGTCGCGGGCTTCGGTGCGGCGACGCTGGTGTTCGCGTTGTCCACGTCGTTGTGGCTGTCGATGGCATCCCTGTTCGCGCTGGGCGCGTTCGACATGGTGAGCATGGTCATCCGCGGTGCACTCGTGCAGTTGGAAACGCCCGACGATATGCGCGGCCGCGTCAGCGCGGTCAACGCCATATTCATCAATACGTCGAACCAGCTCGGCGAATTCGAGTCCGGCATTCTGGCCGCCGCCCTCGGTGCCGTAAACGCTACGCTGATCGGCGGCATCGGCACGCTGGTCGTTGTCGGCCTGTGGATGTGGTGGTTCCCGTCGCTCAGGCGCCGGCAGGGACTGGTGTCGGACCCGGAACCCACCGAAGGGGCCAGCGGCACGGTCTAGCCCCGCCCCCTGTGGGAGCGCGCTTGCGCGCCGCCGGCTACACCATGCTAGTCTGGCCGTCTATACCGCCAAGGGGGACACCATGTATCGCCTCGTCGCAGCCAGCCTGCTCGCCCTAGCTTCGCCCGCCTTCGCCGCCCATGAGGGGCCCGCCACCATCGACGCGGCGCTTGCGCAGGGCAAGAAGGAGCACAAACCCGTGCTCATCGATTTCCAGGCGGTGTGGTGTTACTCCTGCTATTACATGGCCAGCCATGTGCTGACCGGCCCGGAATGGAAGGCGCTGAACGACAAGGTCGTCTTCGTCGAGGCCGATGCCGACAAGCCGGATGGCCAGGCATGGATGAAGAAGCTCAGAATCCAGTTCCTTCCGAGCTATGTCGTTATCGGCGAGAACGGCGAGGAACTCGGCCGCATCCTGGCCGAACGGCCGCGCGACAAGTTCTATCCCGAGATCGCTTCGATCCTCGCCGGCGACGCGCGGCTGGATAAGCTGAAGGCGGATGCGGCCAAGGGCTCTCTCGCAGCCACGGCCTCGGTACTGGACACCTATCAATCGCGATATCAGGGCGATGAGGGCATGGCCTGGTTCGCCGCCCTTCCGTCGACGGTGCGCAACGTATCCGATCAGGACAAACGTGTCGCATTGGCCAAGCAGCGCCTGATCCTGTTGCAGGCCAAGGCGGCGAAAGACGATAAGGCCATCGCCGATGCCGCCACGAAAGTCCTCGCCGGCAACATCGGCTGCGATCGCCCGTATGTCCTGGACGACCTGATCGGCGCGACGGAAAAACTTCCCGCCGACCAGCGCAAGACACTTCTGTCGCCGCAAAAGGCTCCGCTTGACAGCTATATCGACACGCAGGTCTTCGCGGCATCGCCGGCATGCGCCGACCAGCGCAGTGCGGTTCTTTCGACGGCGGATCTCGACGCGGCCATCGGCGACACGGCCGGCGAGCAGGCCGTACTCCAGCGCGCGATCAAACTCACGCGCGAGCGCATCGGCGGCAATCTGGGTGGGGACCGCAACCTCGCGGACAACCTGCGCGTTTACTACGTCCGCGCGAAGAACACGACCGAACTGGACGCATTGCAGAAAGATCTGATCGCGGCCTACCCGAACGATTATGTCTACGCCTACCGTTACGGACGCAGCCTTATCGACGCAGGTAAGCCAGAGGAAGCCCTTCCCTGGCTGGATCGCGCCGCATCGAAAGCCTATGGCGCGAATCGCATCTCCGTCGCCAGCGCCAAGGTGAAAGCGCTACGCGCGCTGCACCGCGACGCCGAGGCGAAGAAACTCGTCGATGCGACGGTATCGGCCGAAGGCAAGGCGTTTCCCGATCAGGCGAAGAAGTTGAAGGAAAGCCTGCAGTCCTGATCGACCGATCGGTTCGGCCGCGGCACGTCAGGTCTGCGACGTGCCGCGTGCTACTGAGTCGAGGTGTTCGATCCTTTCGATATGATCGAGCCAGATGGTGGCCACCCAGTCGGGACGATCGGGGTCGAACAGCTTCACCACGCCGTTCATCCCTTCATTGCCCTCGCCATCGAGGAATGACTGAATGGTCGGCAAGACCGTCACGATACCTGTCGTTTTCGTACCGTCCTTTTCCACGATGGCGACCTTCGCATTGTCGGCAAGATCGGCGATCCATCCTTCCAGCCGCGCTATCGCGCCGTGGTCCGTATAGACCTTTTCCGCGCTGCGTCCCATGGTACTCACCTCGCTATGCGATCTGACCACTCCCGACCCTACTCGCCGTACGTCGACGCCATGTCTACGCGTTACTGCTGTTAATCTCCGCAGATTCCACGCGGGTGCAGACTCATGATCGTCGTTCATCATCTGAACAATTCGCGCTCGCAGCGCGTGCTCTGGCTTCTGGAAGAACTGGGTCTGCCCTACGAGACCAAGCGCTACCAGCGCGATCCGAAGACCATGCTTGCGCCGAAGGAACTGCGCGCCATACATCCGCTGGGCAAGTCGCCCGTGATGACCGACGGCGACGCAACGCTCGCCGAGTCCGGCGCCATCGTGGAATATCTCGTTGGCCGCTATGGCAATGGCCGCTTCGTACCGGCACAGGGCACCCCCGAACACCTGCGCTATACATACTTCCTTCACTACGCCGAAGGTTCGGCCATGCCGCCCCTGCTGATGAAGCTGGTCTTCGTGCGGATGGAGACGGCGCGGGTGCCGTTTTTCGCCAAGCCTGTCGCGCGCATGCTGGCCAAGGGGGCGCAGAAGGCGTTCGTCGATCCGCAACTGAAGCTGCATCTGGATTACCTTGAAGGCGAACTGGGCAAGTCCACCTGGTTCGCAGGCGAGGAATTCACAGCGGCCGACGTCCAGATGAGCTTCCCGCTGGAAGCCGCCGCCAGCCGTGGCGGCCTCGACGCCTCGCGACTGCGATTGACCGCGTTTCTCGACCGCATCCATGCGCGCCCGGCCTACCAGGCTGCGCTGGAACGCGGCGGAGACTACGACTTCGCGCCCAAGCGCCCACGCTGAATACGCGTTCAACTGGATGGCCTTCTTTTTACACGGCACTCACGGGCGAGCTTGCAAAGTCGTTGTTCGAAACGCCATGACGAGGGAGCCATCCAATGAGCAGAAACCGTGAATTTGCCCGGCAGGTGGAGAGCGCCGTCGACGGCGTATCCGGACGCGTCCGTCACTATGCGGACGAAGCGACCGGCACCGCGAGCAATCTGTACGAACGCACCCGCCGCATCAGCAATAAGCTCGCGAAGAAAACCAACGGCAACGGACAGCGCGCACGCTATCTGGCCGAGGATTTCGCCGACGAGGCCACCTATCAATACCGTCGCCTGCGCAAGCAGGTGCGCCGCCATCCGGCAACGACGATCGGCATCGTTGCGGCCGCGCTCGGTACATTCCTGTTGATTCGTCACGCGCTTCGTAGCAACGACGATTGAGTTCGCCGGAGTACCCATGAAAAAAGCCGGGATGATTCCCGGCTTTTTTTTTCGACCACTCCCATACCCGCTGTTGCAGGAACGCTCAATGCACAGGATGCTGCTCCACGATCTTCTCCACGCGCCAGCGTACCGCTGATGCATCCGCGGGCGGATTCGCCACATGCGTCTCGGTGATCTTCAGCAGGTACTCGTTGCCCGGTTCATAGTTGAAGTTCTCGATCGGCGTATACGAGAGCTCCCAGGGCTTCGACGGCTCTTCGCGAATCTGCATGCATTCGGTCTTCATGACACCCGCGCTGCAGGGCGCCTTGCTGGCGGCGACGTAGATCAGACGCGTGCGCGATCCATGGTCGGATTCCATCGTGGCGCAGCCCGCAAGAGTCAGGGTAAGGGCTAGCAATAGCATTCGCATGGCAAGGGCCTTCGTTGATCCCGATGAAAAAATAGCAGTTCGTCCGTGCAGACACGATAAAGGCCGGACAGGCCGGCCTTTATCGTGCATGACGCGACCGCGACGGTTAGTTACACCGTGACCGGGTTGGGCTTGTCGCCGTCCAGCTTGTATTGCTTGATCGCACGGCTGACGTCCTTGGCATTGACCTTGCCATCCTTCGCCAGCGCGGCGAGGGCGGCATGGGCGATCCAGTAACGATCGATCTCGAAGAAGTCGCGCAGGTTCTCGCGGGTATCGCTGCGACCGTAGCCGTCCGTGCCCAGCACCGTGTAACGCATGCCGTCCGGCATGAACGCGCGGATCTGGTCGGCGAACTCGCGTACATAGTCGGTGGCGGCGATAGCGGGACCCTGACGATCCTGCAGCAGGCCCGTGACGTACGGCACGCGCTGTGCGTCTTCCGGATGCAGACGATTCCAGCGCTCGGCATCGAAGCCGTCGCGACGCAGTTCGATGAAGCTCGGGCAGGACCAGATATCGGCACTGACGCCGAAGTCCTTTTCGAGCAGCTCGGCGGCGGCGATCACTTCGCGAAGGATGGCGCCCGAACCCAGCAACTGCACGCGCGGCTCGTTCTTCTTCGCCTTGCCGGCGTCCTTGAACAGGTACATGCCCTTGATAATGCCCTCCTCGCTGCCCTTCGGCAGATCGGGGTGGACGTAGTTCTCGTTCATCACGGTCAGGTAGTAATAGACATCTTCCTGTTCCTGCATCATGCGGCGCGTGCCGTCCTGCAGGATGACCGCGACTTCGTACGAGAACGTCGGGTCGTACGACTTCACGTTCGGGATCGTGCCGGAGAACAGGTGCGAGTGACCGTCTTCGTGCTGCAGGCCTTCGCCATTCAGCGTGGTGCGACCCGAGGTACCGCCGATCAGGAAGCCGCGCGCACGCATGTCGCCCGCCGCCCAGCAGAGATCGCCGATGCGCTGGAAACCGAACATCGAGTAGTAGATGAAGAACGGCAGCATCGCGACGTTGCTGACGCTATAGCTGGAAGCCGCGGCCATCCACGCGCCCATGCCGCCGGCTTCGCTGATGCCCTGCTGGAGCACCTGCCCCTTCTGGTCTTCGCGGTAATACAGCAGCTGGTCGGCATCCTGCGGACGATACTTCTGACCGAACGGCGCGTAGATGCCGATCTGGCGGAACATGCCTTCCATACCGAACGTACGGGCTTCGTCGGCCACGATGGGCACGACGCGGGGACCGAGTTCCTTGTCGCGCAGCATCAGGTTCATGCCGCGGACCAGCGCCATCGTGGTGCTGATTTCGCGATCGCCCGAGCCCTTGGTGATCTGCTCGAACGCTTCAAGCGCCGGCGCGACGAACTGCTTGTCGGCCTTGCGACGACGCTGCGGGAGGAAACCGCCCAGCGCGCGACGACGCTCGAGCAGGTACTGCACTTCCTCGGAGTCCTTGCCCGGATGGTAGAACGGCACTTCTTCCAGCTTGTCGTCGGGCACCGGGATGTTGAAGCGATCGCGGAAGGCGCGGATCGAATCGGTGTCCATCTTCTTCTGCTGGTGCGCCGGGTTCAGCGACTCGCCCGCGCGACCCATGCCATAACCCTTCACCGTCTTGGCGAGGATCACGGTCGGCATGCCCTGGGTGTTCACGGCCGCGTGGTAGGCGGCGTACACCTTGTGCGGATCGTGGCCGCCACGGTTCAGGCGCCAGATGTCGTCGTCGGACATGTTGGCGACGAGCGCCGCCGTTTCCGGATACTTATTGAAGAAGTGTTCGCGGGTATACGCGCCACCGAAGGCCTTGCAAGCCTGGTATTCGCCATCGACGGTTTCCATCATCAACTGACGGAGCCTGCCGGTGGTGTCGCGCGCCAGGAGGGGATCCCAGTAGCTGCCCCACACCACCTTGAGTGCGTTCCAGCCGGCGCCGCGGAACACGCCTTCGAGTTCCTGGATGATCTTGCCGTTGCCGCGCACCGGGCCATCGAGGCGCTGCAGGTTGCAGTTGACGACGAAGATGAGGTTGTCGAGGCCTTCGCGGCCGGCGAGCGAAATGGCGCCGAGCGATTCCGGTTCGTCCGTCTCGCCGTCGCCGAGGAAGCACCAGATCTTGCGGTCGGTCTTCGGGATCAGGCCACGGTGTTCCAGATACTTCCAGAACTGCGCCTGGTAGATGGCCTGGATCGGACCGAGACCCATCGATACCGTCGGCACCTGCCAGTAATTCGGCATCAGCCACGGATGCGGATACGACGAGAGACCCTTGCCCTTACCGGCCACTTCCATACGGAAGAGGTCCATTTCGGATTCGTTGAAACGGCCTTCGAGGAACGAACGCGCGTAGACGCCCGGGCTGGAGTGGCCCTGATGGAAGATCAGGTCGCCGGGGTGGTCTTCGCTGGGTGCGCGCCAGAAGTGGTTGAAGCCGACGTCGTACAGCGTGGCCGACGAGGCGAAGCTGGAGATGTGGCCGCCCAGTTCACCGGGCCTGCGGTTGGTGCGCACGACCATCGCGAGCGCGTTCCAGCGGATCAGCGAACGAATGCGCCATTCGATGGCGGCGTCGCCGGGGCTGCGCGCCTCGAGGTGCGGCGGAATCGTATTGACGTACTCGGTGGTCGGATCGAACGGCAGGTAGCCGCCCGCGCGACGCGTCGAGTCGACCATCCGCTCCAGCAGGTAATGCGCTCGCTCGGTGCCGTCATGAGTGATGACCGCATTCAGCGATTCGACCCATTCCCGGGTTTCGGTGGGGTCGAGGTCCTGATGGAGGATGTCGTCGATCTGGTCCATGGAGTACTCCGCGGCGCGAACGCGCGCTCATGGGGGTAAGGAAGGCCCGCTGGGGAGCGGGAAAACCTTTTCATGATAGCGCCGGGAGGGGCATTTCGCACGTGACAACACCGTACGGGGCCGTATCGGCAGAGCCGGTATCCGTGGAAACGCCACGAGATACCGGCTCCGATGGGAGCCTTCAGCGCCCCTTCGTCGTCCGGATCTGGGCCTCTACGCAGGCCACCGAGGTCATGTTCACCACGCGGCGGACCGTCGCCTGCGGCGTCAGGATATGCGCCGGCTTGGCCACGCCCATCAGGATCGGGCCGATGACCACACCGTCGCAAAGCACGCGGACCATGTTGTATGCCGTGTTGGCGGCGTCGAGGTTCGGGAACACGAACATGTTCGCCTTACCTTCCAGCCGCGAATTCGGAAAGATGCGCTCGCGCAGTTCCGGCGTCAGGGCGACATCTGCCTGCATCTCGCCTTCCACCTCCAGCTTCGGAACGCGCTCGCGGATGATCTTCAGCGCTTCGCGCATCTTCAGCGAGCTCTTCGTCTCGCGGCCACCGAAGTTCGAATTCGACAGCAGCGCCACCTTCGGCTGAATGCCGAAGAGCTTCAGGCGAATAGATGCCTGCAGCGTCGACTGGGCGATCTGCTCGGCACTGGGGTCGTCCTGCACGTACGTGTCGAGGAAGAAGAACGTTCCCTTCTCCGTCGAAACCGCCGCCATCGCGGAGGCTTCCGATACGCCCTCGTCCAGGCCGATGATGCTGGTGATGTATTCGAGCTTGCTGTGATACGTGCCGACCAGACCGCAGATCATCGCATCGGCTTCGCCGCGCTCGACCATCAGCGCCGCGATCACCGTCGAACGCGAACGCACGGCGGCTTTCGCGGATGCCGGCGTGACGCCACGGCGCTCCATGATGCTGTGATACAGGCGCCAGTAATCCTCGAAGCGCGGATCGGAATGGATGTTGCACATTTCGAAATCGATACCCGGGCGCAGGCGCAGGCCCGCACGCTGGATACGACGTTCGATGACGTCGGGGCGGCCTACCAGGATGGGCTTGGCCAGGCCTTCGTCCACCACCGTCTGCACGGCACGCAAGATGGTTTCCTCTTCGCCCTCCGCGTAGACCACACGCTTCGGATCGGCCTTCGCGCGATCGAAAACGGGCTTCATCAGAAGGCCCGTGCGGAACACGAAGCTGGTCAGCTGATCGACATACGCGCCGAAGTCCTCGATGGGACGCGCGGCGACGCCGGAGTCCATCGCGGCCTGCGCCACGGCCGGCGGCAGCTGGATCAGCAGGCGCGGATCGAACGGCTGCGGGATGAGATAGTCGGGACCGAAGCTCGGCGGCTTGCCGCCATAGGCACGTGCGCTGACGTCGGACGCTTCGCGGCGCGCCAGCTCGGCGATGGCGCGCACGCAGGCGACCTTCATCTGCTCGTTGATCACGGTGGCGCCGACATCCAGCGCGCCGCGGAACAGATACGGGAAGCAGAGGGCGTTGTTCACCTGGTTCGGATAGTCCGAACGACCCGTCGCCATGATGCAGTCCGGGCGGACCGCCTTGGCATCCTCGGGCAGGATTTCCGGATTGGGATTGGCCAGCGCGAAGATGATCGGACGGTCGGCCATGGTGGCGACCATCTCGGGCTTCAGAATGCCGCCGGCCGACAGGCCGAGGAAGATATCCGCGCCGACGACGATTTCCGCCAGCGTGCGCTTGTCGGTATCGCGTGCGTAACGCAGCTTGTCCGGGTCCAGATCGGTGCGCCCGGTATGCAGCACGCCGTCGCGATCGAACGCCAGGATATTTTCCTTGCGCATGCCCAGCGCCACGAGCATGTCTACGCAGGAAATGCCCGCCGCGCCCATGCCTGTGGTGGCCAGGCGCACGTCCTCGATCTTCTTGCCGGTGACGAGCAGCGCATTGATGACCGCGGCACCCACGATGATCGCGGTGCCGTGCTGGTCGTCGTGGAATACGGGAATTTTCATCCGTTCGCGCAGCTTGCGCTCCACGATGAAGCATTCCGGCGCCTTGATGTCTTCGAGGTTGATGCCGCCGAAGGTGGGCTCGAGGCTGGCGATGATGTCGACCAGCTTGTCCGGGTCGTTCTCGTCGATTTCGATGTCGAACACGTCGATGCCGGCGAACTTCTGGAACAGCACGCCCTTGCCTTCCATCACCGGCTTGGATGCCAGCGGACCGATGTTACCCAGGCCCAGCACGGCCGTACCGTTGGTAATGACCGCTACCAGATTGGAACGCGCCGTAAGCTCGGCCGCGGTTCCGGGATCGGTCACGATGGCTTCGCACGCAGCGGCCACACCCGGCGAATAGGCCAACGAGAGGTCGCGCTGGGTCAGCAGCGACGTCGTAGGAGTGACCTTGATTTTGCCGGGGCGCGGGAGGCGGTGGTATTCGAGCGCCGCCTGCCTGAGTTCCTCTGAGATGGCCATCGGAATCCTGTAGTGGGTGGGGATGAGGGCGCGCGGCATGGGGGACGCGCTTAGATCTGAAATGGTAGCACCGGGGTGGCATGGACCGCCCTCCGCACTGCGCCATTCCCTCGAGCCCCACCTACTAATTTAATCGGCCAAGCCCGACAGACCATTGCCGCCCGAACTGGCTCCATGGGCAGGAACGCCAGCTCATTGCAATGCATTCCGACACCACCGCCAAGGAGCTTCACCCATGGAAGATATGATCCGATCCCGTCGACGCCGACTGGCCATCTGCATAGGCTCACTATTTATCGCAGGCCCCGGCTCCGTACTTGCCGATACCAGCCCCGACGGGATTTGGAGCGACACAGCGCTCCCGGCTGTCCGGGTTGCCAGAGCATCGGCCGACACCATGCCCTTGAAGTACCGAACCCTCAGCCTCGCTTCGCCGGGTCTTGCATCGTTGACCGCCCGTTCGCGCGCCGGGGAACCCAAGAGTGCCATGACCATCGATCTGCCGCTGCCCGAAGGCGGGTTCAGCCGGTTCACGCTCACGTCGTCCGATGTTCTGCCCGCCGGCCTCGCCAGCAAGTTTCCACAGCTCGTAAGCCTTAAGGGCAGCGACGATACGGGACGCACCGTTCGTCTCGATACCGCTCACGGACAACTGCATGCGCTCGTGGCCGACCGTGACGGCAGCTGGCTCGTCCAACCCGTCTCCACGGTAATCGATAGCTCCGTGACTGGCCGGAACGGGAAGAACGACGACACCTATGTTGTTTATCGCCGCAAGGAAGCGGCACCCGGATCGTCCCGATTCACCGAAGGCGACACGCCCGCCCTCAGTCGGAACATTCAGCCGCAAGCACTCGACGGCGCTCGCACCGCCCGAGGGGGAACGCCCGTACTGCGGACGTACCGCATCGCCATGACCGCGTCGGGAAGCTATACGCAGAAACTTGGCGGAACCAAAGAAAATGGCATGGCCGGCATCGTCCGCACGGTCAACCGACTCAACCAGGTATTCGAAACCGATCTCGGCATACATTTCGTACTTGCGGAAAACAACGACAAGCTTGTCTTCACGCCATCGAAGGATCCTTTCGCTCGCATCTACGACGACGTCGACATGTTTCGCGAGAACGTCCAGATCGTGCACCGCGAACTGGGCACGAAGGGCTTCGATGTCGGGCACCTTCTCGACGCCAAGTCCGATGCCGGCGTCGTGGGGACACTCGGAAATACCTGCGTGAACTACGACCCGGGAAAAGTCGATGAAGATGTAACGAAAGCCGCGGGCATGACCGGAAGCAAACGGCCCCTCGGCGATGCTTTCCATATCGACTTCGTCGCCCACGAGCTTGGCCATCAGTTCGGCGCACATCATTCGTTCAGCGGATGCCACGCCGGCTCCAACAACAACGCGCACCGGTTCGCACCCGGCACGGGCTCGACCATCATGGGTTACGCCGGACTGTGCGGTGAACAAAACCTGCAACAGAACAGCGATGCCTATTTCCATGCAGCGAGCATCGACCAGATTCAGAAATGGACTGCCAGCATTGGCGGCAGCTGCGCCACGACGCGCGTCAACCCGGGACATGCCCCATGGATCGATCCCGAATCCCTGCCCGAGCGGATGGTGGTTCCCGCCCGGACACCATTCCGACTCACGGCACAGGCCGGTTTCGCCGACCCGGAGGCCAGGCTGACCTATACCTGGGAACAACTCGACCCCGGTCCCTTCCGCGAGGAATCGATACTTACCGACATCGGTGAGGGTGCGCTCTTCCGTTCGCGGCCGCCGACACCGGACGGGGAACAGACGTTCCCTGCCATGGGAGTTCTGCTCGGCGACGAGCCCATGGGTGTTGGCGACGGGCTCCCCACGACGACACGCGATCTCAACTTCAGGCTATCCGTCCGCGACAACCTCGACCATCGCTCCCACGTCGTTACGGCCGACCAGCGCGTACGGGTGGTCGACACAGGCGAAGCATTCGAGGTCCTTTCGCCGAAGCCCTTCGCTACCCTGAAAAAAGGCAAATCCCACACGATACGCTGGCGCGTCGCCAGGACAAACAAAGCGCCGATTTTGTGCCGAACCGCGACAGTCCATTTGTCCCTGGATGGTGGACGCACATTTCTTGAAACACCGCTTATCGAAGAGACGGCGAACACAGGAAAGGCATCGTTCAATATGCCCGACGACGCGCGGGAGACAACTCAGGCACGGCTGCGAGTGATGTGCGGCAATGGCTCATTCTTCGCACTATCGCCGGGTGATTTCACCATCCGCCACTAAACCGTCAACACCGTCCGGACGTTACAGGCCGAGAGAGATTTCCTCGGCCTGTACGCCCGCCATGTGGATGTGATTCACGAACAGCGAGAACGCCAGTTTCCCGGCAAGCCCATGCACATGCTGCATCCACGGCGGCAGATAGCGCGGCCCCGCGATATCGCCATTCAGGAAATGCGGTTCCAGACTCATCACGTCGTGCAGCGCAAGCTTGCCCGCGAAGAGGTAACGCAATAAGTCGAGACGTCGCTGGCGTAGTGCCCAGCGGAAGAATGTGTGCACCGCCAGCAGGCCGGTAAGGTAGACGTTGTCCTTCGCGAATGCCGCGCCGCCGGTGAGCGGCACGCCGCGGAAGACGCGCTGTGCCGAATGAAAACTGTCCGGGACACTCTGTCCGCAATCGCGAAAGAAACGGAAGACGTCGACGAAATCGGCCCCGTTCAGCGCCATGTCGATGGCCAGAATCCGCAGGCTGATACGTTTCAATCGCGAAATATCGATCGCGCCGGACATCAGCTCCGCGAATACCGCCAGACCTTCCTGGGTCGCCGTCACCCGCGGCGACGTACGCGCCAGCGAGGCAAGCACGGGCTGTTCGCGCCCGTTCAACGCCGTCAGGGAATGCACGAAGGCTTCGTGCGCCAGCAACTGGTGACGATCGTATTCCGTGAATCGCGCACCGCCACGCAAGCGGATGCGCGTGGCGCCGGCCGCCGCCTTGGCGGTCAGCTCGGGGTCGACCTCGACGGAAATGATGCCCGGCGAGAAGAACGCATCGAGGGCTGCGGCCATGTCGCGCCGGAGATCCTCTGCCTGGATATTGCCGGTGGCGTCTTCGGTTTCCAGATCGGCACCCAGCTCGTCCGCCAGGTCGACGAAGTAACGTGCGGCGTCCAGGTTGCTGCGGTTGCTGCCGGGAATCGCATCGCCCGGGCGCCCGTACAGCGCGATCGACGACGCCGTGACGCCGTCGGTCCCCACGGCATCCAGCAGATCGGCCGCTATACGCCAGGATTCGGCGGTACGCCTCAGATAATCGGCGATCGGATGCTCGCCGGAAGCCTCGGCTTCGATGGCCTCCAGCTCATGCCGCGCGGCGGTCAGATCGGGCGGGTTGTAGCGGATATCGGGAAGCGACAGGCGCCCCGCGCCGAATTCGGCGATGAGCCGCTCTTCCACCGACGCGGGCCAGGCCACCGTGGGCAGGATGCGGATCGGACGCACGGCGGCGAGCAACCGCTGGTCCAGCGTCGCGAAACGCTGCATGTCGGGGGACAAATGGGCGACGACGAAAGGTGCGTGCATGTGGCGACGAGTCTATCCCGCTTGCCGCCGCGCTGGCGATCAGCGCGACGAAATGTATTTTTCGCGACGGATATGCTGCACGGCGAGGCCAGCCTCCTTCAGCGCGGCGAACGAGGCGTCGACCATGTTCGGATTGCCGCACAGGTAGGCGATATCCTCGTCGGCCTTGGGCTCCAGCTCGGCCAGAATCGTCTGGACGTAGCCCAGGCGGTCGTGGGGCCGGGGGGCCGGGCGCGCACCGCGGCTCAGGCAGGGGTGGAAGTCGAAACCCTCGTGCTTGCGCGCGAACGCCTCGAATTCCTCGCCATAGAGCAGTTCGCCCTCGTTCCGGGCGCCGTAAAGCAGTACGAAACGGCAGCCCCGGTCGCGGATAAGCGCCTCGATCTGGGGAAGCATGGCCCGGTAAGGGGTCACGCCGGTGCCCGTGGCGATCAGGATGTAGCGCTTGTTGGCGTCGCCCTCCATGAGGCAAAACCGGCCGTAAGGCCCGCTGGCATTGATGATTCCGTCCTTGGGAAGTTCGCTCAGCAGCTTGGTGGCGGCCCCATTGTCGACGTAGCTGACCGCGATTTCCACGCGCTCGACCGGACTTGAACCGTCGCCGACCGTCCCTACCGAATAGCTGCGCTTGGTCGGCTTGCCGTCGTCGTAAGCAAAGTGAATCTGCAGGAACTGGCCTGGAACGAAGGCCAGAGGCTGACCGTCCACCCGCTCGAACGACAGGTGTCGCACGCTGGGTGCGAGCATGAAACTGTCCGCGAGGCGGAGCTGGAATTGTTCAGCCATGGCAACTCTCTATTGACCGAGCGACACAAGGTCGTCGTGGGAAAGCCCGGTATAATAGGCGGCTTGTCAGTCCGGCGCAGCCCATGACCACTCCCGCTTTACACGTCAAGGATTTACGCAAGACCTACGGCAACGGTGTCGAGGCCCTCAAAGGCGTCTCGCTGACCGTCCAGCCGGGCGATTTCTTTGCCCTGCTCGGCCCCAATGGCGCGGGTAAATCCACCCTGATCGGCATTCTTTCGTCCCTGGTGAACGCCAGCAGCGGCGAAGCCGAGGTTTTCGGCGTCTCGATCCACAAGAACCGCAGCGCGGCGATGCAGCTGATTGGCCTGGTACCCCAGGAAATCAACTTCAACCAGTTCGAGAAGCCTTTCGACATCTGCGTGAACCAGGCCGGCTTCTACGGCATCGGTCGCGTCGAAGCGGCCATACGCGCCGAGAAGTACCTGAAGGAACTGCGCCTGTGGGACAAGGCCCACCATCAGGCCCGGATGCTCTCCGGCGGCATGAAGCGCCGCCTGATGATCGCCCGCGCCATGATGAACGAGCCGAAGTTGCTGATCCTCGACGAGCCCACCGCGGGTGTCGACATCGAGATCCGCCGTTCCATGTGGCAGTTCGTCAGCGGCATCAACGCGGCGGGCACCACGGTCATCCTCACCACGCATTACCTCGAGGAAGCCGAGCAGCTCTGCCGCAACATCGCGATCATCGACCACGGCCGGATCGTGCAGAACACGTCCATGAAGAGCCTGCTGTCGACCCTCGACGTGGAGACTTTCGTACTCGACGCCGTGACGATACCCGCCGCCCTGCCGGAACTGCCCGGCGTCGTGCTGCGCAGGATCGACGACCATACCCTCGAAGCCGAAATGTCCCGTTCGCACGATCTCAACTCGCTGTTCTCCGCCCTTTCGTCGCACGGCGTGACCGTCACGTCGATGCGCAATAAAGCCAATCGCCTCGAGGAGCTGTTTGTCCGACTGGTCGAAAACGGCCGGGAGACCGCGGCATGAGCACCTCGACCAATCTCGTCGCCCTCGGCACCATCGTCCGTCGCGAGATCACGCGCATCGCACGCATCTGGACGCAGACGCTGATTCCGCCCGCAATCACGATGACGCTGTACTTCGTCATCTTCGGCAAGCTGATCGGCAGTCGCATCGGCGTCATGCATGGTTTTACCTACATGCAGTACATCGTGCCGGGCCTCGTGATGATGAGCATCATCACCAACAGCTACGGCAACATCTCCAGCTCGTTCTTCGGCGCCAAGTTCGGCCGATTCGTGGAAGAGATGCTGGTTTCGCCGATGCCGAACTGGGTCATCCTGCTTGGTTACGTCACTGGCGCCGTGGTTCGCGGTGTTGTCGTCGGCGCGTTGGTACTGGTGATCGCGCTCTTCTTCACCGACCTGCATGTCGCGCATCCGATCATCACCATCCTGTCCGTGATACTCGGCGCGACAGTGTTTTCGCTTGCGGGCTTCGTCAATGCGGTATTCGCGAAGAAGTTCGACGATATCGCGCTTGTACCGACCTTCGTGCTCACACCGCTCACCTACCTCGGCGGCGTCTTCTACTCGGTCGATCTGCTTGGCGAGCCGTGGCGCACTATCTCGATGGTCAACCCCATCCTGTACATGGTCAACGCGTTTCGCTTCGGCGTACTCGGCGTCAGCGACGTGCAGATCGGTACGGCCTTCATCGTGATGCTCGTTTTCGTCGCAGGCCTGTCCGCGGTCGCATTGCGCCTGCTCAGCCGCGGCGTCGGTCTGCGTTCCTGACCGATGCGCGTCAATAAGTACATCAGTGAAGCGGGGATCTGCTCGCGCCGCGAAGCCGACGAACTATTGGTCGCCGGCCGCGTCACGATCAATGACGCCGTCGTCGGCATGGGCGCCAAGGCGCTGGACGGCGATATCGTGCGCGTCGACGGAGAAGTCGTCGTCGCGCGCACGCTGGCGCCAGCCTCGCCGAAAAATCGTGCCATCTATATCGCGCTGAACAAACCGGTCGGCATTACTTGCACCACCGACCAGACCGTCGACGGCAATATCGTCGACTTCGTGGATCACGCACAGCGCATTTTCCCCATCGGCCGACTGGACAAAGATTCGGAAGGGCTGATTCTGCTGACCAGCAACGGCGACATCGTCAACGAGATCCTGCGTGCCGAGAACGGCCACGAGAAGGAATATCTCGTGGCCGTAAACAAAGCCGTCACCGACGAGTTCCTGTCCGCCATGGCCAAGGGCGTGCGCATCCATGGACAAATGACGAAACCATGCCGCACGCGTCGCATCGCGAAGTACGGCTTCTCCATCGTGCTTACGCAGGGCCTGAATCGCCAGATCCGTCTGATGGCCGCCGAGTTCGGCTATCGCGTAACCCAGCTTCGCCGCGTACGCATCGTCAACGTGAAGCTGGGGCACCTGAAGATCGGCCAGTGGCGCAACCTGACCGAAGCCGAGCTCAAGGGCCTGCTGCCGCAGCGGACGCAGTGGTAGCCCACATCGCCCGCTGTCTCAGGTTCGCGGGCACCGGACACGTGGCGAACACCTCATCGTCTCCGACCTCCCCTGTAGGAGGCGGATTCTGATCCTCCGTGGACGTCCCCGCCGCGATGCGGCGCAAGCGCAGTTCGTTCCAGAGGCTTTTCATGTATTCCTTGCGCGCTTGCCGCAACACGTCTATTTCGGCGGTATTCGTGTGGTGGAGGTAGATCACGAAGATATCGACATCGTACCTGTCCGCCAGAGCCTGGACAGCGGCTTCGCATGAAGTACACATCGGCTGGCTCACCACAGCCCGTATGGTTCCACCGCTAAGCTCGACACCACGTTCCCTGTCGGCTCTTATATCGCGTTCGATGGTCTGGACAGCTTTCAGCTCCGCATCCGCCTGGTGCGAGTCCGGCTTCGGTTCGCCTTCCACCGGCTGAACTTGAATGGTCGCATCGGGAACCAGCACCGCGCGGGTGATAACGGGATCTCCGCGAAAGAATGCTTCCACTCCGCTCTGCGGAGGCACGAGATTCGGCGCTACGTGCGAATCGAAATCCCATCCCGACATGGCGTTGTAAACGCGCGTATCGATGACCCCATTGCGCGTCGCCGTAAATTCGAACTGGGCGATCGTGCCACGAAGGACCACGTGTTCATAAGGGCGTACATCGCCGCGCACCACGCTGGAGATAACCGGATTGCTGGCTTCATAGAGCCAGCGGTCCAGCGCGGTCGCATAGTAGTCGAAGCTCGATGCCAGAGCCGATACGACCATGGGACTGGTCGTACTGCTGACCTCCTCTTTATGCAGAGAGCCCGCGATGCCCTGGCGGCCGATGAGAAAAAACGCGAACAGCAAGGCCACGAAGGCCTTCTTGCATGGTCCGATCATCGACATGCTCAAATCCTCCCGCACGTGAGTCGCAACGCACGGTCGGACACCACTTCCGCATCCAGTGCCGCTATTTTCCCCTCGGCCAACAACTGTTTCGCCATCTTCGCCTCGAACACCTCCACCCGGGACGTGAATCCCGACATGTGAGGCGAAAGACTACCCAACCGGCCCTGACGCATGTTGAGCATCGGTCCGATCATCCTGTCGATGAATAGCGTCGAGCTATCGCCCTTCGGCTCCCGCGAAACGATCTGCTCCCGATAATCGCGGACATACCACGCGTAGACCGCGCGATCAGTGGCATCCACATGGCACAACGGCCGTAAATCGGCGCCCCCTCCACCTGCGATGTAGCTGCGGAACGTGCCATCGGCATTGCAGGGCTGACCGTTGTCGTAAGGCGCCAGATCGCGGAACGCCGCCGCTGCACGCGCCACACGCAGTACCGCGGGAAGTTCGCGAATGCCGTACGCACTCAGGCCACCCGCCTTCCAGCGGGACATTTCGCCATCCAGAAGCCGCATAAGATAGAACCGATCGTAGTCCGGCAAATCTTGCGGACCGTTCGTATCGAGAAATCGGGTCAGGATGTCCTTCCGAAGCCCCAGAGCGAAATGTCTCTCCGCCGGAGCACCGTCAAGCAGCTCTTTGAGTGTCTGCACCGCAACGGCGTAATTCGCGGCGACAATATGATTCTCTTCGCCCGTCAGGGCCAGCGCTTTGAAGAAGATATCCGGTTCTATACCGGCTTTCACCGCGCTGGCACCGGCGAAAACATTTGTGAAGCGCGAAGGAAGCGCCGAAAGAGGAATATCGTCGTTTAGCCGGGCTTTCGTGCTGCCGTAATCCCAAAGCGCAGCGTCAATGGCCCCTTCGACGCTCATGGGATGCCCGGGAACCGAAACGGAGGCAATCGCCTGCAGTACCGCTGCACCGGGCGTGTAGCGTGAGCCTTCCTTGATCCCCGAATACGGCGACACCGGATCGATCATCCACGCGCGAATGTAGTCGTCGTCGGAAAGGGCCACAGCCAAATGCGCGCCTTCGACCGATATGCGCTCGTGGAGCAGGACCTTGAGGAAATCGCCAGGCGGCGGAGGCGCCGCCGTGGCAGTGAAAGGAAGAACGCTGGCAAACAGCACGAATCGCGGCCATGGCTTCATAGGCTCTCTTTCTCCCGCAGGATGTTCTGCCGCCTGAAGTGACGGCAGAACACGCATTGCAACGAGAAACCCGACTGATCGGCATCGGCCGTCGTCACCCATATAGCAGGCGAACTATTGCAATACCGGTAGTCTTCGAACCGGACACGCCCGGGCGTCCCGGGCGCCATGTCATGAACGCATCATGCACCGACCCGGATACAACCGACCGCTCCTTTGTACTCGTCGTCCAGAGTGAACATCGGCTGGGGTGCGTTCCGTACATTCCTCACCTGATTCACGGCTTGCTTGCGCAGGCTGGTGAACTCGACCTCGATAGGCGTGCCTACTTCCCTGAAGTAGTCGATTTTCACGTCGATGTTGTATTCCTTGGCGAAAACACGGACTGCGTTATCGCAGGAATCGCAAAGATCCTTGCTGACGAACCCTTTCACGCTGCCCTGCCCAGGAACACGCCCTTCCACGATATCGGCCTCGATAGTACGCACGGCCTTTAGCTCGGCATCCGTTGCGCGGTCCTTACCGCCAGCGGGCGACGAAGGGATCTTCGATTTCGATTCGTTTCCTGGTGAGGCCCTGCTGTATTCGTCCGCGAGAGGGAAGAATTTTTCGACGTTCTCGACACCCGGCGGCAACGGTCCATCGCCATAAAATGCCTTGGACACATCCGGACCCGACTTCGAGTGATACACCTTGGTATGGGTATTTCCATCGGTTCCTACGTACGTGTATTCGAAACGGGCGATCGTCGCGTATTTGAAATTCGTTTCGACTTTATTGAACGTACTTCGAATGCGCTGTTCCGGCGTCGTATTGGCTTTGATCCATCGATCGGCGGTGCGCAGATGATAGCCATAGGTATCCATCAAGGCGCCGAGGGCATCGGCATCGACCTTATCGACGGGAATCAGCTCTACGGACTGCGCGAAAGCTCCGCCAGAGGCCACCAGAAGCATCGCGCCGGTGGCGATGCCAGCAACGATTCGGCGCATCGGATGCCACGAAATAGTATGACTTTTCATTTCTTGCACATCCTGTTTATTTTCGTGGGAAGACGATTGACGCCCGGACGCGCCCATGATGTTTTCTTGGCGAAAATTCGCGAAGAGAGCGCGAACCTGGTGAAATTCGCGATATCCAAAGCTTCCACAATGATGCTGGCCGGTCGAAGCAGCTTGAAGATCGCCGGATCGTCGTCGCTTGTCGAGTATCGCTTGATGCCTTGCTCCTGATCGGCAAGGTGACGCACAAACCATGCGTGCGTCGCGCGATCGGTAGCGGCGGAGAAACAGATTTCCTTTGCGTCGATGTCCATACCAAGACCCGCATGACCCGGATTTTCGTCGCCGGACGGCAAACAGGGCGACTGTCGAGGAGTCATATAACCGGATTTCATGTAGTAAGCGGCGGCGAGCCGGGCAACGCGGAAATGAGCGGGGATATAGGGTTGCTGCGTCGAAGGCGATACCCCCGGCTCGAACGCGCGAATCTCGGAATCGAGTACGCTGAGAAGGTATTCGCCGTCTTCTTCGGAAATCTGCGAATAGTGTGCGTGCTTCATGAACCGCTGAAGCACTTCTGGCCGGATGTTCTGCCCGGCATGCTCGGACGGATCGACGCGCGCGGCCATTTCCCGAAGCAACTGCGCGCCAACGGCATAGTTCGCTGCGATGGATGCCTTGCTGTAGTCGAACATATCGAGGACGGTATTGAAGATATCGCGATCGATCGCCGCTTTCGTCGCGCTCGCACCGATCAATCTGTCAAGATCGCTATAACCGCGATCGACCCGCACTTCGATCAAAGGCCGGGCCCTTGTCAGGCCCATGCGTAGCGCGAATGCCGCCCATCCCTGCTCGGGAGAAAGAGGATTCCATGGCCTTGCCTTGATTAGTGCAGTCGCCCAGGCGGGGCTCGGCGGAGTATTCGGAACGGGGCGCAGGTCGCTGTAGATCGAATCGGTTTTCAACATCAGCTTCGCCGCATAGTCGTCGCTGAGCTCAATGACATCGTCGCCATCCAGCGCCGACGTCTCTTCCATCAGCACTTCGACAAAGTCTCTTTCGACAAGGGGAGTCTGCGCGATGGCGGATATAGGCATCCATGCCATCACACAGGTAAAGCGCGTCCATCTTTTCATGCTTGGTTTCTTCTTCTGGGGAGGGGGAGGAAGAGCGATCCGCACGGGTAAAAATGCGGATCGAGAGAATGTCGAATCCGCCCGTGGATGGCTGTCAGGAAATGCCCCTTCACGCTCAGGGCAATACACTGGGTAGCATCAGTTTCGTACCCGCGTCGCCCAGGCATGCACATGCTCCCTATCCCTGAACAGCGCGCGATCCTGCGCCTGGCCTCCATAGATGCGATCATATGGACATGACCGCCTTCAACCAGCTCGCCCTCAAACCCGCCTTGCTCGCCGCAGTGGAAGCCCTTGGCTACCCAGGCATGACGCCTATCCAGGCGGCCAGCCTTCCTCCGATCCTCGAGGGCAAGGACGTCATTGCGCAGGCACAGACCGGCAGCGGCAAGACAGCGGCGTTCGCCCTCGGGCTGCTTCAGCATCTGAATGTGGACACCATTCGATTGCAGGCGCTGGTGCTCTGCCCTACCCGCGAACTGGCCGACCAGGTCAGCAAAGCCATCCGCAAGCTGGCGGCCAATATTCCGAACGTGAAGCTACTGACGCTGTGCGGCGGCATGCCGCTGGGACCACAGCTGGCCTCGCTCGAACACGACCCGCACGTCGTCGTGGGCACGCCAGGCCGTGTGCAGGAACACCTGAAGCGCGGCAGTCTTCACGCGGGTGGCGTGAAAACCTTCGTGCTCGACGAAGCCGACCGCATGCTCGACATGGGTTTCGAAGAAGCGATCGACGACATCGTGTCGCGCATTTCCAAACACCATCAGACCCTGCTGTTCTCGGCCACCTATCCCGACGAGATCCGCGCGGTCAGCGGCCGAGTTCAGCGCGATCCGGTCACGGTGACCGTCGATACGCCACATAGCGAAGCGACCATCGAGCAGCGTGTCGTCGAGGTCGAGCCGTCGCAGAAAGTCGATACCCTGTCGCAGATCATTACGCACGAACGACCCGAAGCCGCGCTGGTGTTCTGCAATATGCGCAAGGATACCGAGACGCTTGCCGCCGAGCTGGACCGGCGTGGGTTTTCCGCACTGGCGTTACACGGCGATCTGGAACAACGCGATCGCGACGAGGTGCTCGTGCAGTTCGCCAATCGCAGCTGTTCGATTCTCATCGCCACCGACGTCGCTGCGCGCGGCCTGGATATCGCAGCGTTGCCGCTGGTGGTCAGTTACGACGTCGCGCACGATGCGGACACGCATACGCACCGCATCGGACGCACGGGCCGCGCGGGTAACAGCGGACTGGCGATTACGCTCGCCGGATCGCGCGACCTGCCGAAGATCGCGACCATCGAGGAACGTCTTGGCACCCGGATCAAGCGTTATCCGGCGAAGCCCGTCGTCGGCGCGCGCAAGGTACTGAACCTCGCGCCGATGAAAACCGTGGTGATCGACGCTGGCCGCAAGGACAAGCTCCGCCCCGGCGACATTCTCGGCGCACTCACGGGCGATGCGGGCCTCGCAGCGAAGGACATCGGCAAAATCGACGTCTTCGCGACGCGCGCTTATGTCGCTATCAGTCGCGACCTGGCGAACAAAGCTCTGGAACGGCTGCGCGCGGGCAAGATCAAGGGCCGCAACTTCCGCGTACGCCCGCTAGGCTGATTCAGCTCTTGCAGGAGCGCGCTTGAGTGCGCTCCTGCACGATCCATACTGGCAATCAGGTACCGCGGGGTTTGGCCCGATGCGTGGCCGTCGCCGTCCACGGATCGTCGGGCCAGGGATGTTTCGGGTAGCGGCCTTTCAGTTCCTTCTTCACTTCCGGGTACGTACGTTCCCAGAAGCCGTGCAGGTCCTGTGTCACCTGGATCGGGCGACCCGCCGGGGACAACAGATGCAACGTCACGGGGACGCGTCCCGCACCGACACGCGGCGTATCCGCCAGTCCGAACAGTTCCTGCAGTTTCACCGACAGCACCGGCGAGGCCCCCGGATCGTCCGGCAGCGTTCCGTACCCCAGTCGCCGGGTCATGCCGCTGGGTACGCGTAATTCGTCGGGCGCATCGGCGTCCAGAGCGCGACGCTGGTCGTAGTCCAGCAACGCGGCGATGGCCTGCGACAGATCCGCCGCCTGCAACGCACTCAGCCGGCGTTTGCCTTCCAGATAAGGTGCGAGCCAGCGATCGAGCGACGCCAGCAAGGCGTCGTCCGACACGTCGGGAAGCCCCAGCTCTGGCCGCCAGACACGCAGCGCGCCCATGCGTGCGCGCAGTCGTCGCGCCGTTTCGCTCCAGGGCAATGCCTCGATGCCGCCCGCACGAATCGCCGCGAGCAGGGCCGGCAATGCGTCGGCACCGGTGACCGGAACGCTTTTGCGTTCGAGCACCAACGCATCGAAGCGCCGTTCCTCGAACGCTTCCGCGATGTCGCGTGCGTCGTCCCAACGCAGCACGCGCTCCGTGACGAAACGTGAGGAGTATTCGATTTCCAGTATCCGCGGATCGAATGGGGCACCCGCGAAGATCAGGCTATCGCGTGCATCCAGCTTCAGGTCCAGCACGACCAGCCATGGCTCGCCATGCAGTGCGCTGTTCTCGTGCAGCCGCGCGCCACGACCGTTCGCCAGTTGATAGCGCATGGCGTTGCCTTCGTCGCGACGCGCTATGCGATCAGGAAAAGCATGCGCAAGCAGGTCGCCGATGGCATGCGCGTGCGGCACGCCGCTGGCGCCGGTGCGCACGCCCAGCCGACGGCGCCACCCACCGGCGGCTTTTTCGATAGCGGCCAGCGCAGCGATATCCGCCGAGCCTGCCCTCGCACCACGTGCGCCTCCGTCGCGCCACAGGTGCAGCGCGGCGACGCGCGCGCGGAAATCGTCGGTGCGTCCCAGCTCTCCACGCAAGGGCGAACGCGCCTCCATCAACGCGAGAAGATCCGCCACCAACGGGTGAAGTTCGGGCGGCGCGCGCAGCGCCGCGGCCGCGAGTCGGGGCGAGGCACCGAGTGCCAGCATCTTTCGACCCAACGTCGTGATGCGCGATGTGTCCAGCGCTCCCAACCGGCGCAACAGATCGCGCGCCTGTCCCATGGCGCCCGTGGGTGGGGTATCGAGCCACGGAATGTCTTCGCTACCCCAGGCGGCAAGTTCGAGGACAAGTCCGGATAGTTCGGCCTGTGCGATTTCCGCGGTGCGCTGCGCGTCGAGACGCCGACTCTGCGGCCAGAGGCGATAAGCGACACCCTCGGCGACACGCCCCGCACGCCCCGCGCGCTGATCGGCGGATGCCTGGGAAATCGTGATGGTTTCCAGCCGCGTAAAACCCGACTGCGGATCGAATCGCGGTTCGCGCGCCTGGCCGCTATCGATAACGGCACGTATACCCGGCAGCGTCACGCTGGATTCGGCGACATTGGTCGCAAGCACGACGCGACGCGTACCCGGATCTGGAGCTGCCAGCGCGAGGTGTTGTTCCGCCAGCGACAGTTCGCCATGCAACGCGACGACTTCCACGCCTTCGTGTTGACGTTCGACGATCGCACGGGTGCGTTCGATCTCGCGTCGACCGGGAAGGAAGGCGAGTATGTCGCCGTCGGTCTCGCGCAACGCCTGATTTACTGTACGCGCGAGATGTTGCTCCACCGTTTCCTGCGTGCGTGCCGGCGGATGCTCGATGCGTACCGGATAACTGCGACCTGGGCTGCTTATCCGCGGCGCATCGAGCCATTGCGCGATGCGTTCGCCGTCGAGCGTGGCCGACATGACGATCAACCGCAGATCGGGCCGGAGGTTCGCCTGAACGTCCAGCGCGAGCGCCGCACCGAGATCGCCCGCGAGATGGCGTTCGTGGAATTCGTCGAACAGGATCGCGCCAGTCCCCTCAAGCGACGGGTCGTCCTGAATCATGCGGCTAAGAATGCCCTCGGTAACCACCTCAATGCGCGTGCGGGGTCCAATACGAGCGTCGAAGCGGATGCGATAGCCGACCGTCTGACCGATATCCTCGCCGAGCTGCGTTGCCATGAATTCCGCCGCTGCCCTTGCAGCGATGCGGCGCGGCTCCAGCATCACGATCTTGCGGTCACCGAGCCATGCGGCTTCCAGCAGCGCCAACGGAACCTGTGTCGTTTTACCCGCGCCGGGCGGCGCCTCGAGGACGAGACGCGGATGACCCGCCAGCGAAGCAACGATCTCCGGCAGTAGCGGCGTAATGGGATAGGAAACGGGCATGGACCGACTATGTTACGTAAGCCGGTCCATGCGTGCGAGCAATGCCTCAGACCTCGTCTTCGGCCTTATTCCCTTGTCCGGCTGGCTTCGTGGGCTCCAGGGAGCGGAATCGCTCGCGGAATTCGTCGGCGACACGCTTCGCATCCTCGCCGTTGGCGATCACCTTGGGCGTAATCAGCACGATCAGTTCGGTCCGTCCGTCATTGCGGGTGGTGCCGCCGAACAGATTTCCCAGAACGGGAATTCGGCTCAGGTACGGAACGCCCGACTTCGTTCGCGTGTTCTTCTGCTGGATAAGACCGCCAAGCAAGACCGTCTGCCCGCTCTGGATCGCTACCTGGGTCGAGAGCTGCCGCTTCCCGATCGTGAGATTTCCGCTACCGTCGGACGGCCTCGCATCGCTGACCTCCTGCGATATCTGCAAATAGACGAGGCCGCCCGGATTGATCCGCGGTTTGACTTGCAGGATGACGCCGGTGTCCTTGTATTCGACCTGACCGACCTGATTACCGAGATTCGAATTGGTTTGCACATAGGTCTGCACAACGGGAATCTGATCGCCGACCTGGATACGCGCTTTCTGGTTATTGACGACGACGAGCGAGGGCGACGATAGCGTCTTCGTATTGCTGTTCGTCTCCAGCGCACGAACCTTCGCCTGTATCTCGTTATTGACGAACGAGTAATAGAACGTGTCCTTGCCGGAATCCTTGGGGAAGTTGGCCCCCAGCTTCCATTGCTGCTTATTGCCAGGCTGACCGCCGCCGATCAGACCTTCCAGATACCACTGCACGCCAAACTCGAATTCGTTCCTTAGCGCCACTTCGAGAATGCGCGTCTCGATCTGCACCTGCAGCGGGATGGCATCGAGACGGCGAATCACTTCTTCGATCTCGGCCCATTGCGCCGGCCGCGCGCGGACGATCAGCTGGTTGTTCGCCTCCACCGCCGCGATGCGCACGCCCAGGTCGCCAGCGGCCGGACTCGATCCCACGGATGTCGCCGGGGAAGTGACTGATGACGAGAAAAAATCGGGATTACTGTCGCCGCGACCGGATTTATTGTCCGTGTCGAACGATGTGGCGGCACCAAAATCGTCCGCGCCTTGCGTGCCCGAATTCAGGCCGGGTGCGACGCGCCCCGCACCGTCGCTACGCTGCGATGTCCCACCGCCGTACAAATTCGAAAGATATTCGGCCATATCGGTCGCCGGAAGATTACGGACGTCGTAAACGAACAGCCGCGGTTCGTTACCGCCGCCGCCATCAATCCGGTCGATCCATCCTTTCACTTCCTCGAGATATGCAGCCTGTGGACTGATGACGACGAGTGCGTTGCTGCGCTCGATCGGCATGAAGCGCATCAGGCCAGCAACCGGCGTACCGCTTTTTGCGCCGAACAGACCATCGAGCGCAGGCATGATCTCTTTTACATTGGCCCGTTCGAGATTGAACACGCCAACCGACATGCCACGAAGCCAGTCGACGTCGAACGTGTCGATCGTTCGCTGGTAGTTGTCCAGCTCGCTCGACGAACCCGCCATCACCAGCACATTGCGCGCCGGATCGGCGAGCAGCACCGAGTCCTGACGGGCGAAAGGTTTTATGAGCTTCTGCATCTCGACAGCCGAGATGAATTGCAATGGAAACAGGCGTGCCTGCAGGCCATCCCGTGGCGTCGACGCCCCGAGACTCGGTGCGATATTCCCCGCGACGGCATCCCGCGACGGCATCACCACATAGCGATCGCCATCGCGCACCAGCGCATTCTGTGTCCACGAAAGCAGCGTTTCCAGAATGAGCAACGCCTGATCCTGACGGACCGGCTTCGACGTCGAGAACGAAATATTGCCGGCGACTCCCGGCGTAATGCTGTAGTTCTCGTGGAGCATATCGCCGAGAACGACCTTGACCACCGCCTCGATGGGCTGGTCTTCGAAATTGAACGTGAAGGTGTCCTTGCCGACGGGAAGCACCCTGGGTTTCGCCAACCCCACCGGACGAATGAACTGGCCGCTGCCTTTCGCTATATCGCTGGACGGAATCACCGCGACCTCGGCCCCGGGTGCCGTCGCCAACGCTTGCGGAACAGGCTTTTCGAGGCCCTTCAGCGCCTCGCGCTGAAGGGCCAGGTCGTCATGTCGTGACGACAGCGACGCGCAGCCGGACAACAGCGCGGCAAGCGCCGCGCCTCCCAACCGGATTCCCGTATTCATGATTCACCGTACTCCTTCCTTGGCGGATTCAGCCTGTTGCTGTTGCTCGGCCCTGCGCTTCTGCACAGCGGCCTTCAATGCTTCGACGCGTTGATCCTGCAACGCGGCATCGTCCTGGCGCGGACGGGGCAGATTCGGACCCGTCATCGACGAACTGGAAACCGGACGCTGTACGCGCGGAGGCGTTCCTCCCGGCGGGAGCGGTGACGGAATGCCCGGAGGGATGCCAGGCGGAGCATCGGCCCGGCGTGGCGCATCCTTCAGCGGCTCCGGCGCACTTACCTTCAACGTGAGTTCGCGATGCTCGCCACCGTTGTCGAACGTGGCGCTGCGCGGCGCGAGCGTCACCAGTGTCCAGTGCCCTTCCAGTACGCCACCTTCGCGCACGCGCACCGTAACGTCCTTGCCTTTGTCGCGCAGCAGCGCCATACGCAGGCCGGACGTCATGATGATGCCGGTCAGTTCGAGGTCGCCGATGTTGCTCGCCTCCGTGTCGCCATCGGCGATCGCCACGGGCTTGCGATCGTTGTTGAACAGCGGCCGTTGCCAGACTTCGGCGAAGGTCGCCAGTGGAACCGGCGTCGGCATCGGCGCGGGACGCGCCGGCGGCGGAGGAGCCGCCGCCATAGGTTCGTCCCAGTGCACGCTGCGACCCAGGCCCGCGAGAAAGACGACAAGTACGATGGCCAGTGCGCCACCGGTCAATGCAAGGATGGGTGTGAGGCGACGTTGTGCGGCGGCGTTCACGAAGCCCCCTTCGGCGCGGGCGCGTTCGCCTGACGGATGTAACCCGACACGGTGAACTGCACTTCCATGGGCACCGGGGCGCCGGAACGCGCTGCCACCGGATTGCGATAGACGCTGAAGTCTTCGATGAACAGGTAAGGCGAGTCTTCCTCGATATCGTGCAGCACGGCTGCCAACGGCTGCATGTGACAACGCAGGCTGATATTGACCGTGACTTTCCGATAGGGATCGGACGCTTTTTCCTGACTGGGCACCGGCTGCTTCTGCACGACGTCGCATGCGCCGTCGTCGTGATGCGCGGCCGCGACATCGACGATGCGCTGCATCAGGCCGGCCGCCGCTGCGTTGGTATCGTCTTCGGGCAGGAAGGCGCTGCTCTGGGTCTGTCCCTGGGCAAGCCCGGCAAGCCGCTTCTGCAGCGCGGGACGTTCCGCGATCGCCGTGGCATATCTGCGCTGCGTGTCGCGCAGGTCGGCCATTTCGTCCGCGATGGCCAGTTGCGGCGATACGAACCACCAGTGCACCAGCACGAAGTAAGCGATGACAATCACGACGATCAACAGGAGTACGGCGGCGGCGCGCGACTCAGCGGGCTTCATTCGCATGAGCGACCTCCGGCTTGGCGACGTGGGCACGCGCCTGCATATAGAAGCGTTCCTTGCCCGACGTCGGATCGGTCTGAATCGTGCCCTGGAAACTCGGCTCACCGAGATAGGTGGCACCCTTCAGGGTGTCGATGAGTCGCGCGGCCTGCGGACTCTGCCCCTGAAAACCGATCTGCCCGCTCGCGTTGAGAGTGAAGCGCTCAAGCCATGTGTCGTCGGGCAGACGATGGGTAAGTTCGTTGAGTACCGGCAGCACGGCGGGCACTTCCGCCTTGCGCTGGGCAAGAAAGCCCGATGCGCCGGCGCTGTCGGTAAGGCGCTGGCGCAAGGCGGCGACACGCTGCGCATCGCCGCGCATGGATTCCACCTGGTCCCGCATCGCGTCCAGTGCCGATTCGCGGTTGTGCAACCACCCGGCCATGCAGGCGAAGATCAGCAGGACACAGGCCACCGCCAACGCCATATTCGTTCGCCCGCGCGCATTGACCCGCCGCGTCGCCCGCCCCGGAGGAAGGAGATCGACACCCGCCCGTACCGCGCCATCGACGACGTCGACACGATCCAGCGGAATGCCCAGTGCCTGCAGACGGTCCAGCAATGGATCCAGCCGGGTACGCGGCACGGCGGCCAGTTCCGCAACGAAGCGGCCCTCGGGCGCCGGACCGGTAAGTTCGCGAACCCCGAAATGCACGTCTTCGGAGCGGAACGGCGTCTGGCGGTCGACGTCGTAGCCGACGACCTGACGCAAATTGTCGCGCGCCGCCAATGGCAGCACGAGACGGCGACGCAACACGTCGGAGAAGGGCAGACACAGTGCGACATACCGATCCGCGGGATCGACGCCGGCCATCGCGTCGATCAGCGAACGCGTCTGCAACGCATCGGCATCGTCGTCGGCGACACGAACCAGAGCATCCGTTTCGCCGGCACGCCGCAACGACCAGCCGTGATCGTCGCGCTCCAGCAGGAACCAGTGGGCGCCTCCGTCCAGCAACGACCGTACGCGGGAAGGCAGGAGCTTGTGCAGTTCGCCGCCCCACCATGCGAAAAATGGCGGCAACGGCGATGTGCGCCAGACGCGGCGCAATCGCTCCAGAGGCACTCCGATGGCGTCCTGCATTGCGGTCATTCACCGTCTCCTTCGCGCCATCGCAATACGGCGTAGGGCTGAGTTCCCGATCTTATCCCACGCAGACGGATCGTCGCTGTAAGGATAGACCTCGTCTGGTCGGTAAGAATGGCTTCCGCACGAATCGTATGGGTGACGCCGTTGCCGCCGGCAAGCGCGCTGCCCGTGGTGTCGTTGCGTTGCGCGAGGATCGCGCTGGCCTGATCGGGACCGAGGCCCGGCACGGCGGCCAGGGCGAGCGGCGAAGCATGCGCGGTATTGGGACGTTCGCGCCCCGACCAGATGGTGATCGCCGGGGCGATCGTCGCGAAAGTCTTCGGGTCCATGCCAAGCACCATCCGCGCTTCCTCCACCGTGGCGAAAGGACCGTTGCGCGGGCCGTAGTCCAATCCGGCCGCTTCGTACTGGGGCTTCTTCGCGCCATTGGGCAGCGATCCCTCGGTCGGATTGCGCCAGTCCTGCACGGCGGCCGACAACCGCTTTGCGCGATCGGCTTCGACGCCCGCGGCAACGAAGAGCGCCACCAGCACCTGGTCCGACGCTGCATTCAGATCGACCTTGCCGTCCTCGTCGCTCACGCTGACGTGCACAGTCGCGTTGTCGAAAGAAAAAGTGTACGAGCGACCGTCGGCGATCCAGCGTGCGTTGGCGTCGGGGTCCTGCAGCGCCTGCACTGCCCGCACGATGCCCGCTTCCGCCGCGTAGTGCGCCTGCGTCTGGGCAAACTGGTAACGCGCCTGCAATCCTTCCGTACGAGCCAGCATCGCGAAACCGCCGAGCATGATGGCAAGCAGCGTGCAGCCCCACAGCACGATCAACAAGGCGACCCCGCGCGATGAGCGATAGGAGCGGATCATCGGATCACCTGACCGCGCAGGCCGCGCGACAATGAATTCGGACCGCCGGTCGCCGAAGGGTCGATGCGCAAGGGCGCGTCCATCGTCGGCCACGCCGTGCCGCCGTTGAGCATGAGGGTCACGCGTACGAGCGAAGGCGTCCGGCGACCGTCAGGCCATGTTTCCTGCCAGTCGCCCGGCTGATTCTGATCGTCCATACCGCGATACGCGAACCCGCCACTGCGGATGCCGCGCAGAAGGACTTCGGGCTCGCCGACCGTTTTCGGTTCGCCGCCATCGGGTGGCAGCAACGCGAAACTGGCTTCCAGTCGAAGGGTCCGATGGCCATCGTCCACGAGGCTGATGGTCTGCAGTTGCGGACCCAGCTTGCCGAGATAGCCCGGCAGCGGTGCCACGAAACGAAGCGTCTTCGCGTCGCCGTTGAAAACGATGGGGTCGCCGTCGTCGTTGCGGTCGAAACCGATGTTCAGTGCCTGGGCCAGTTCCGCGCGCAGGAATCCCTGCGTCGACCGGATCGCATCCATGCGTTCGATCGCGGCATCCCCGCTGCGAACGATGCGCGATGCGGTACGCACGCCGGAGTAGACGCCCAGCAGTACGATCGTGAGCAAGGCGAGTGCCGCCAGCACTTCCATCAGGCTGAAGCCCCGGGCACGCTTCATGGCAGGCCTCCGGGCGGCGGCGCACCCATGCGCAGCGTGCTGAAGCGCGCACTGCGCTCGTTGTTATCGCCGCCCCAGAGCACATCGAGATCGAGCCGGTACAAACGACGGGATGCGTCCTGCGGCACGCCATTGCCGGAAGCAGCGGCCTGCCAGGGCGTCACCGTCATACGCCATCGATACGTATCGTCGAAACGTCCTTCGCTTGAGCCCTCCCGCAAGGGCTCCATCACGAATGCACTGTCGAGCATCGAACGCGCGCGCAGCGCGGCCTGCGTACGTTCGCCAGCGCGCGCCGTGAGACTCATCGAGCTCCCGGCGACCTGCATCAATGCCGCGAACGCAATCGCCAGAATCGCGATGGCGGCAATCACTTCCAGCAGACTGAAGCCGCGCGCTGCGCGGAAACGCGGGACATTCATTGCGTGACAACCACGCTCACCGCCCCGGTCAACCACCCGACATTGACGTGCCACTCGCGCGCGCCCCGTCCCAGCGTCACCCGCCCGCCGGTCGAGCTGCCGTCGGGGAAGAAGCGGATCCGCCCGGTGGTCGCGTTCACCCGGTCTTCCTGCGCGC
>NZ_SMCS01000007.1 GCF_004342265.1 Luteibacter rhizovicinus | reverse complement strand
GGCCTCCCCAATCGGGGAGGCCTTCGTCTTTGCGGCTGTTGCCGGTGCGCGCATCGCGCGCGACCCGCAACAGGTCACCGCCAGGGGCTTTATCCAAAAACCCGTCCTCGTTTGAGGGCGGGTTTTTTCTTGTCTGCTGCATCCGTTCCCCATGGGAACGGGCTGCAACAGGTCACCGCCAGGGGCTTTATCCTGAAATACCCGCTACGAGCCATCGTGGCGGGTTTGCCCGCGTTTCCTCGGAATACGCCGCCGCTTCGGCGAATGCCCGCCACGCTGCAACGGTGGAGTGAAGGAACGTGCTAAGTTCCGGCATCCCAGTCTCCAAACCCGCCAAGATGACTTCCGCCCGATAAAGCTTTTCCCACCAATCGGCTACAGTAGTCACATGTATCTCCACACATTCGGTTTGCGCGAGCCGCCGTTCGCGGAGGCACCTGATCCGCGCTTTGCCTGTCTGTTCACGCGTGAGCGTGAGCTGTTAGCGCATTGCGAATACGCGCTGCTCTCCACAGCGCCGGCAGTCATCCTGCTGACGGGCGATGCAGGTGTAGGCAAAACGCTTTTGTGCATGTTGCTCGAGGCGGAAATGGCGCCCCATGGCGTGCGCACCGCCACCCTGAATAGTGCGGTTCACTCTCAACATGCAGCCGACTGGCTGCGCTCGCTCTATCTCGCATTCGGCTTGCCGCTACCGCTCAGCGCGGAGGCGAACACCGAATCGCATCTGATCGATGGCCTGGCCATGACGCTCGGGCGTCTGAGTCATCAGGGGCAACGCTTCCTGCTGGTCATCGACGATGCGAGCGATCTGCGGGAAGAGTCGTTCAGTTTGCTCGACCAGTTGATGCAGGCGGCCGAGCATACTCACGCCTGGCTGCATATCGTCCTGGCGGGTGAGCCCGGTCTGCGCGACAGGCTACAAGAGGGTGCTGCCCGTGCGATCGACGCGCGAATTCGCACGCGGTTACCTCTGGCGACCTTGTCGCCGGAAGAGAGCGAGCGCTACGTCCGTCATCGGCTCCACATTGCGGGGACGACCCGCATGCCATTCAGTCGCCTTGGATTGAGGTCGTTATGCGAAGACGGCGAAGGCAGTCCCGCCCGCCTGAATGCACTGGCTAATCGCGCCCTGGAGCGAGCCGGCGAACGGGGCGAGCAGTCGATCGGCGAACGAACGCTCGCGCAGGCGGCGCAAGAAGTCCTTCCCCAGTACGCACGTTACTGGCTGCGCCGTTACCGCCGACTGGTATGGATAGCCGGTGCGGCGATCACGCTCCTGGTCATCGCCGGTGTCGCGGGCTATTTCCTGTCGGGACGTAGCCCGTCGCGGCCGAAGAATCTGGTCACGGTATCGCCCGAGCAGGCGCTGTCCAAGCTGCGTGACGCATTACCCGCGCCGGAGGTCGGACAGCTCCGGGTATGGGGGGAACTCCTCGCCCGCTGGCAGGTCGGGTCGAAGGAAACGTCCGTCGCGAACGCCATCAATTGCGACGCTACGATCTTCCCGGGCTTCGCCTGTGTAAGTGGCCGAGGATCGCTCGATCAGCTACGACGCTTCGATCGCCCCATGGTGCTCGAACTCGACGACAGTGGAAAGAAACAGCAGGTGCTGCTTGTCGGCGCAGGGGATACCACCGTACGTCTCTATCTCGGCGGCAAATACGTCGAGCTTGCACGCACGGCATTCCAGGACATCTGGAAGGGGCAGTTCTACGCGGTGTTCCGCGTGGATCCGAATATGCCGTCCCGCCTGAAGCGTGGCGATAACGGCGAAGGTATGCGCTGGCTTCTCGCTCATCTGACGGATGGTTCGACGGCGGCTATCACGTCGGCGGATTTCGACCGGGGCGTGGAAACCCGCGTTAAGTTGGTGCAGGAGCGATTCGGTATCGCAGCCGACGGTATCGTCGGGCCGGAGACCATGTTCGCCTTGTCGGCGACGGACCAGGATGGCCCCCATCTGGTGCGCAACGTTCCATGAATCTCTTCGTTCGTGTGGACACGCGCCGGCGTTCCCGTCTTTGCTGGGCCACGTTGCTCATCGTCGTTCTGTGCGTCGTGTGCTTCGTTGCGCTTGCGCTGAGTGCGCCGGCCGAGCGTCTGGCGATCATGCTGCACTGGGGAACCGTTCCCGCGCATCTGTTCACCGCGGGCGTTCCGATCTGGCAGCAGCTGAGCGACCCCGCGTTGTTGCGGCTTGCGACCGCACTTTTCATTCACGGTGGCTGGTTGCATCTCGTCAGCAACCTTCTGTTCCTTGTGATCTTCAGCTTGCCGGCCGAGCGGCGACTTGGGTCACCGCGCTTCCTCCTGCTCTTCCTGATGGGCGGCGTGGTGGCCAACCTGATCGGTGCGATTTCGCTGACCGGCGCACGAGTGGCGATCATCGGTTGCAGCGGCGCCGTTTCCGCCGTTGTCGGCGCTTACGTAACGTTGTTTCCGCGCGAACGTCTTGGGCTGGTACTTCCGCTGGGCCTGTACCTCGAATTCGTTCGCGTACCGGCCTTCCTGTTGATCGGCATCTGGGCGCTCGTGCAATTGCTTTTCAGCTACGCGGGCGCGAGCTACGGTGCCGTCGTCTGGTGGACACACATCGGCGGATTTCTGTTCGGCATCGTCTTCGCGTTTTTTTCGCGCGGCGCGATCGTGCGCCGGTTACGCGGCTGACAGTTCGCACGCTGCGCGAACATGTTCGCGAAGGAATCCACGTAGCAGCGCCGTGGCTTCCGGCGTCGGCACCACGGCGGCGAGCAATGCGTCGGCGGGTTGGCCTTCCGCACGTAATGCATCCTGCTTGCGTCTGATGTACGCACGCATGACTTCAGCGCTGAACTCGGGATGGAACTGGGTGCTGACCGCATGCCGTCCGTAACGAACCAGGTGATGCGGATCGCGTGCGGAACGCGCTAGCGCACGTGCGCCCGCCGGGAGTTCAAGTACGGCTTGTTCGTGCGTCGTATGCGCGTGGAACCGGCCGGGAAGATTCGTGGCGACCGGGTCATGCGCTGCATGCGCATGGGTTTCCAGCGGTATCGTGCCCATCTCGCGCCCACCTTCCAGATAGTCGACACGTCCGCCCAGCGCGTGCGACATCAATTGATGTCCGTAGCAAACACCAAGTAACGGCAGGTCGATATCCATCGCGTTACGAATCCAGCCAGCCGTGCGTTCGCTCCATGGCAGCCGTTCGGTCACCATCGACGCCGATCCGGTGATGACGGCGCCGGCACATGCGAGTGGATCGGGCAGGTCGTCGCCTTTCTCTACATCGACGATCCGCACATGCGGATCGCGCAGGCGCAGACCCAATCGAAACCAGCGGGGAAAGTCGCCATGACGTTCGCTGATGACATCGGGCGCGCGGCCGGTACGGATAATCAGAACAGGTTTCATGATCGCAATATTAAGGTCAGATAGCTGAATCGATATCGGTCGGCGGAAGCACGGTCAGCACTTCTTTTACGGTAGTCAGGCCCACGGCGACCTGTGCGGCGGCTGAAATGCGCAGTGGCTTCATACCTTCCTTCAATGCCGCGTCGCCGAATTTCCCCAGGTCGAGCTGCGCCCCGATGATGCTACGAAGGCGCGAGGAAACCCGCATCATCTCGTACACACCGGTACGACCCAGGAAGCCCGTCTTACGGCATTCCAGGCAGCCCACGGGATGGAAGACGCGTTCCGGAAGCGGAATGTCCCAGCCGTGGGTGAGTGCGTTCCATTCGGCGGGATCCTGTTCGCCCGGCTGCTTGCAGTGCGGGCACAGCGTACGAACGAGTCGTTGCGCGACCACGCCCGTCAGCGTCGACTGGATCAGATAATGCGGTACGCCCAGGTCGAGCAGGCGTGTCACGGCGCTCGGCGAGTCGTTCGTATGCAGTGTCGACAACACCAGATGTCCGGTAAGCGATGCCTGCACGGCCATCTGCGCGGTTTCCAGATCGCGGATTTCGCCGATCATGATGATGTCCGGATCCTGGCGGAGCAGGGTGCGCACCCCTGCCGCGAAATCGAGGTCGATCGCCGGTTGCACCTGCATCTGGTTGAGCTCGGGCGACACCATTTCGATGGGGTCTTCCACCGTGCAGACGTTGAGTTCCGGCCGCGCGAGATGTTTCAGCGTCGAATACAGCGTCGTCGTCTTGCCCGAGCCCGTCGGTCCCGTAACGAGGACGATGCCGTGCGGCCGCTCCACCATCGATCGCCAGAGTTCGCCTTCTTCGGGCGAAAACCCAAGCTGCTTGAATTCCTTCACGACAAGGTCGGGATCGAAGATGCGCATCACCACCTTTTCGCCGAACGCCGTCGGCATGGTGGAAATACGCAGTTCGACTTCACGCCCGCCCGCCGATCGCGTCTTGATGCGGCCATCCTGGGGGCGACGTTTTTCGGCGACGTCCATGCGGCCCAGAATCTTCACGCGCGACGTCACGGCGGTCATGACCGGCGGCGGCAGCTCGAATACTTTCTGCATGACGCCGTCGATGCGAAAACGCATCTGTCCGGCATCGCGGCGCGGTTCCAGATGGATATCCGATGCGCGTTGTTCGAAGGCGTATTGCAGCAGCCAGTCGACGATATGAACCACGTGCCGGTCGTCAGCACCCAGCTCGCCGCCCTTGCCCAGTTCGACGAGTTGTTCGAAGTTGATGATCTTCGAGTTGTCGTTGCCCTTGGCGTCGTGGGCCAGCTGAATCGAGCGCTGTACGCCGTAGAATTCGAGCAGGTAACGGTTGATGTCGATGGGGCTGGAGACTACGCGGCGCACTTCGCGACGGAGCATTTGCGTCAAGTCGTTCGCCCAGCCGGTGTCGAAGGGTTCGGCTGTGGCGAAAGTGACTTCGCCCGGGCTCGCCGCTACGGGCAGGATGCGATGACGCTGCGCATAGGCGCTGCTGACCACCTGAGTGACTGCCGCCACGTTGATCTTCATCGGATCGATCTTCAGATAAGGCAGATCCGCTTTACCCGCCAGCCATTCCACCAGCGTTTCCAGACTCAGCGGGCGGGCCGGTTCGCGACGGTTATCCAGCTTCGCATTGGCGATGACGACGAGAGGATGCAGTTCGATCGCGGTGCGGCCGCTGCGCGAGCCCATGCGGACACGCTTGGCGTCCTCGCCGGTCAGGTACCCGTCGACAACGAGCGTCGCCAGGACTTCGTCCAGTTCCAGACGTCCACGGCGACCGAGCAGCGAGGTGGTATGCGGATTGACTGCCATCGTATGTGTGCCCTGGTCGAAACCTGCGAGGTGTTGTCGTCCGCTGCGCAGGGTGTGCCGGACGTCCCGGCGGACCGGGGGCGTCGCCCGGGCCCCTGGCGAATCGCACATCGCTATACTAGCCCGCTTTCTCAAGGACTCGGGAACCATGTCCGCGCCCACCTTCCAAGACGTGATCCAGACCCTGAACCGTTATTGGGCCGACCAGGGCTGCGTGCTCGTGCAGCCCCTAGATACCGAAGTCGGCGCCGGTACGTTTCACCCTGCCACCTTCCTGCGCTCGCTCGGACCCGAACCCTGGGCCGCGGCCTACGTGCAGCCCTGCCGCCGCCCCACGGACGGCCGCTATGGCGACAACCCGAACCGTCTTCAGCACTACTACCAGTACCAGGTGGTCCTGAAGCCCAACCCGGACGACATCCTCGAGCGCTACATCGGCTCGCTGAAGGCGCTGGGTATCGATCCGCTCGTCCATGACCTGCGCTTCGTCGAGGACAACTGGGAATCGCCGACGCTTGGCGCCTGGGGTCTCGGCTGGGAAGTCTGGCTGAACGGCATGGAAGTCACCCAGTTCACGTATTTCCAGCAGGCGGGTGGCCTCGAATGCCGTCCGGTCACGGGTGAAATCACCTATGGCCTGGAACGCCTGGTCATGTACCTGCAGAACGTCGACAGCATCTACGACATCGTCTGGACCAACGCGCCGCACGGCGTAGTGACCTACGGCGACGTCTTCCACCAGAACGAAGTCGAGCAGAGCACGTACAACTTCGAATACGCGAACGTCCCCGAGCTGTTCCACTGGTTCGACGTGTGCGAGGGCGAGGCGGCCAAGCTGATTTCGGTCGGCCTCCCGCTGCCCGCCTATGAGCAGGTCTGCAAGGCCAGCCATGCGTTCAACCTGCTCGACGCCCGGCGCGCCATCAGCGTGACCGAACGTCAGCGCTACATCCTGCGTGTCCGCACGCTGGCCCGGAGCGTGGCCGAAGCCTACGTCGCGCAGCGCGAAAAACTCGGCTTCCCTGGCCTGAAGAAGAACAAGGAGGCCACCCGTGGCTGAGAAGCGACTGCCCCTTACCGTGGAACTGGGCACCGAAGAACTGCCGCCCAAGTCGCTTGACGACCTGTCGGCCGCCTTCCTGCGCGGAGTGGTCGATGGCCTCGCGAAGCGCGGTATCGCCGCGGACGTCGATAACGCGAAGGCCTACGCCTCGCCGCGTCGTCTGGCGGTTCACGTGCCTGGCGTCGCCCTGGCGCAGCCGGAGCAGTCGGTCGAACGCCGCGGTCCGGCCATTGCCGCCGCGCTGGACGCCGAGGGTCAGCCCAGCAAGGCGCTGCTCGGCTTTGCGCAATCCTGCGGCGTCACGGTCGAGGCGCTGGAGCGTCTGGAAACCGACAAGGGCGCCTGGTTCGTCTTTCGTGCGGTCCATCCGGGGCAGGACACCGCTGCCTTGCTGCCGGACATCGTAGCCGAAGCACTGAAATCGCTGCCCATACCGAAGGCCATGCGCTGGGGCGATCGCGAAGAATCCTTCGTCCGTCCGGTGCACACGTTGCTGATGCTCCACGGATCGTCGATCGTCGATGGCGAGATTCTGGGGTTGCGTAGCGGCCGGCTTTCGAGCGGCCACCGTTTCCATCATCCGAAGCCTGTTCATGTGGCCGACGCCGATAGCTGGCTGGACGCCTTGCGTCACGCGCATGTCCTGGCCGATCCGGACGAGCGTCGTCAGCGCGTCCGCGACGAGGTCGCCCGTGTGGCGACGGGCGGTACGCCGCGTCTGGGCGAAGGCCTGCTCCACGAAATAGCCAACCTCACCGAGTGGCCGGTGGCGATTGCGTGCACGTTCGAGCGCGAATTCCTCGACGTTCCCCCCGAAGCGCTCGTCACCACCATGGAAACGAACCAGAAGTTCGTGCCGGTGTTCGACGCCGAGGGTCGGTTGACCGAGCACTTCATCGGCGTGGCCAACATCCAGAGCAAGGACCCGGCCGAGATCCGCAAGGGTTACGAGCGAGTCATCCGTCCGCGTTTCGCCGACGCCAAGTTCTTCTGGGACGAAGATCTGAAGCAGCCGCTGGCCAGCTATCAGGAATCGTTGAAGAACGTCACTTACCAGCAGTCGCTGGGCAGTCTCTGGGACAAGACCGTGCGTGTAGCCGAGCTGTCCCGCGTGGTGGCCAATCGCGTCGGCGTCGACGCCGGCCAGGCCACGCAGGCCGCCGCGCTGTCCAAGTGCGATCTGCTGACCCGCATGGTCGGCGAATTCCCAGAGCTGCAGGGCGTGATGGGGCGTTACTACGCGTCGCGTCAGGGCCAGCCGGCCGAGGTTGCGGACGCACTCGACTCCTTCTACCAGCCGCGCTTCGGCGGCGACGCCATCGCCGCCGGCAAGGTGGGCCAGGTGCTTGCCGTTGCCGAGCGCCTCGATACGCTGGCGGGGATCTTCGCCGTCGGCCAGAAGCCCAGCGGTAACAAGGATCCGTTCGCGCTCCGTCGCGCGGCGCTCGGTCTGGCCCGTACGCTTATCGAGGGCGGCCTGGACATCGATCTCCGCGCCGCTTTCACCGAAGCCCTGGAAATGCTGCCCGAGGCCGCGCTGATCGCTGGCGTGAAACCGGGCAAGGACGGAAAGGCACCGGTCGTCGACCTCGGGGCGCGCCGCGCCGCGCTTGGCGACGAAATCTATGCCTTCGTTCTCGATCGCTTGCGCGGCTACTACGCCGATCAAGGCTTTACGGCCGACCAGTTCGAATCGGTGCTGGCCATCTCGCCCTCGTCATTGCCCGATTTCGACCGACGCCTGCGTGCCGTGGGCGAGTTCGCCCGTCGCGAAGAGGCTGCCAGCCTCGCTGCGGCAAACAAGCGCGTAGCGAACATCCTGCGCAAGCAGGCGGAAGAGGAAGGCGCGACAGCTATCGGTACCGAAGTCGACATCGCGCATTTCGAGCATGACGCCGAGCGCGACCTTCATGCGGCGCTGATCGCGGCAAAGGCCGACACTCGCGGGTTGCTGGGGCAGGGCGACTACACAGGCGCACTGGCGCGTCTGGCGGAACTTCAGGGCCCGGTCGACCGTTTCTTCGACGGTGTGCTGGTCAACGCTCCCGATCCCGTGGTGCGTGCCAATCGTCTGGCGTTGCTTGCGCAACTGAAGGCCTCGTTCGGCGCTATCGCCGACATCTCGAGGCTTTAACCACACTATCCCGCGGCCTGCCGAAGGCCGCGGGTGTCATTCAGGCAGCGATGCCGTTGCCGCGATCGCTCTGCACGCGCGACTGAAGCTTATGGTGGAAAGCCACCATCCGGTCGGCGTAGTCCGTGCGAGCCGTGTGATGGAGGATTTCATACATCTCCGCCACCAGGTCCGCATGATTCGACGGCGAGAACTGACCGCCGGCCATCTCGATGTCCGACTGCAGCAGTTTCATGGCCGATGCCAGGCGGCTCGAGTCGAGCGCTATGGTGCCCTGCGAATCGGTATCCTGATCGCCTCGTCGCTCGCGCACCGTCTCCGACGTTTCGATGCGTCCGGCGACATCGTCGCTGTTGTTCCCCAGCATCATCGGACCCTCGCCAGCCGCCAGCCAGAGCAGCGAAATGCCCAGGGTGCGTGCCATCGTGACGCAGCGGCCGCGCGACGGATCGGTATTGCCGTCACGCCAGCTCCGCACGACACCTTCGGAGAAACCGCAGCGTCGCGCGATTTCACTGACACTGCCGGAAGCCTTGATAACGGCCTTCACACGACTTGCGAACGTCTGCGATTGTTCGCCGCCGTCGGGATCGTTCGGCAATGCACCGGACATGGCCACCATAGACCGGGTCGCCACGATATGTGACCTCAGATTCTCGCTCATGCGCGTATCAACCTCGTTTTGAGTGCTTCGGGGTCGGTTGCCCAACCTTGGTATCGCCTCGGACAACGCGCGAAACCCGTTTACGGTGTACACCGATCTTCCTTTCGATCCCCCATTGCCTCAGAAGTTTCTGAGTTCTTGCTTTCGCAAAGATGAAATATGCCTTTAGACAAGGCGCAAAAAGGTGCAAATCGGCCAGAATTTACTAGGAATGATTCGTAGGAATTCGTCTTGTCTTGTGCCATTGGTCATAGATGTCGCAGGTGTAACTTGCGGTTTGACATGAAATTTTTGTCATTGTGGGCAATCCTTTCCTCGTAATTTATTGCGGAATAGGGTTTTTTCCTACGTTATTTTCGTGTTGTGACTCGTTAAAACTTACGCTATATCAGCTCCACGCTCCTTCAGCAGAGGGGGCGCCAGGGGGAATGGAGCGGTATCGCGCAGGGGGAAACTCGCGATTCCAGAGGGCTCCTTTCTGAATTCTTACGTCCAACGTCCATCGGGTGGCCTTCTGCCGCCCGGTCGAACCGTGTCGCAATTTTTTGCGCTCGCGCTGCACGCGTGTGCTTACAGGGGAGACTTAATGAATGCTTTGAATTTCGGTCGCAGGCAGTTCCGCCGAACGGCCCTCGCCGCCGCACTCGGCATGACGCTGGCTAGTGGCGTCGTCTACGCCCAGTCCAACTCATCCGGCGTAATTTTCGGTCGTGCCGATAGCGCCACTGGTGCGACGGTGAAGATCGTCAACGTCGACACCGGCCTCTCACGTGAACTGCCCGTTTCCAGCGATGGCCGCTACCGTGCCACGTCGCTGCCCGTCGGCTCTTATAAGGTCACCCTCCTGCGCGACGGCAACGTCGTCGAAACGCGCGACGTGCAGGTCAACATCGGCTCCGGTAGCGATGTGTCCTTTGCCGCCGCGTCGGCCACGCAAGCCCAGACGCTCGAAGGCGTGCAGGTCGTCGGCACCTCGCTGCCGGCCATCGACGTTTCGTCGGTCGACTCGCGCACGGTGCTGACTTCCGAGCAGCTTCAGCGCATCCCGGTTGCTTCCAACGTCAACGCCGCCGCTCTTCTTGCTCCCGGCGTGGTTGCCGGCGACAGCCGCTACGGCGGCGTGATTTCCTTCGGTGGCGCTTCTGCGGCCGAGAATCAGTACTACATCAACGGTTTCGCCGTCACCAATCCGCTGACCGGTCTCGGCTTCGCGACGCTTCCGTTCGATGCCATCGACCAGCAGCAGATTCTCACGGGTGGTTACGGTGCCGAATACGGTCGTTCGACCGGCGGTGTCGTCAACCTGACGACCAAGCGAGGCAGCAACACGTGGAAGGCCGGTGCACAGGTGCAGTGGAGCCCGCGCGCGCTCACCGCCAATCCGCGCAGCATCTACTATCCGCAGCATACGGGTAACGTCACCGATGGCACGATCTATCAGGATCGCAGCGGCAACAAGACGACCAATACACTTTATGGCCTGTACGTCAGCGGCCCGCTGATCAAGGACAAGCTGTTCATCTACGCGGCTGCCGATGTCGTCCGTCAGGACGGCTCGCGTGGCGTCACCAATGTGCTCACCCGCACGTCGTTCGACGGTCCTCTGAAGGCCAACCACTGGTTGGGCAAGATCGACTGGAACATTACCGACAGCCACATCCTCGAACTGACTGGCCTCGGCGATACGAATCTCAACGATACGACGATCTATTCGTACGATTACGCAACCAAGTCGCGTACCGCCCGCCTCGGTACCGAGCACCAGAAGAACCTTGGTACAGCCAACTCGACACCGGGTGGCGTAGCCTACATCGGCAAGTACACCGGCTATATCACCGATTCGCTGACTGTCGACGCGCTTTACGGTCATAGCCGTACGGACCATATCGACGTCGTCACCGGTGCCGCCGGCGTCAATTGCCCGAATATCGTCGATAACCGCAACGTTCCGGCAGCTCGGAAGCGCGTGAGCTGCGCCCCTGTGCAGGGCAACCTCAACACTCCGGGTGCGTACGACGAAGTCGACAACATTCGTTTCGACATCCAGTACCACATCGGCGACCACGATCTGCGCGTCGGTATCGACAATCAGAAGGCCGAATCCTTCGGCGGTCTCGCGGTGCAGGGCGGTGCTACGTGGACGTACACCACGCCGCCTGCAAGCGGCACGATTTCCGGCTTTCCGGAACTCGCCATTCCCGCAGGTTCGACAGAAATCGTCCGTCGTCAGATCTTCCGCGCGTCCGGTAACGTCAAGGTCGAACAGTCAGCGCAGTTCATCGAAGACAACTGGCAGGTTTCCGATCGCTGGCACGCTTACATCGGCCTGCGTAACGAGCAGTTCAAGAACTTCAACACCGACGGTGTCGTGTTCGTGAAACAGCGTCACCAGCTGGCGCCGCGCCTGGGTCTGACCTGGGATGTGTTCGGCGATTCGACGTTCAAGGTGTATGCCAACGCCGGTCGTTACCATCTCGCAATCCCGTCCAACGTCGCGATCCGCGGCGCCGGCCCGCAGCTGTTCGAGCGCCAGTACTTCACCTATGCGCCCGGCTCGATCGATCCGATCACGAACGTACCGACCAATCCGGTCGCCATCAGCGGCATTCACTACGCCAACGGCGCCGACGGTTCGGCACCGGATCCGAAGACACTTTCGGCGAAGAATCTGAGCGCGTACTACCAGGACGAGTACATCCTGGGCTTCGACAAGCAGCTGGCACCCGACTGGACGATGGGCGCGAAGGTCACCTATCGCAAACTGCGTAGCATCATCGACGACATGTGCGATTCGCGTCCGATCGAGGCCTGGGCTGCGCGCAACAGCATCACGATCAGCCCCGACGCCAACATCCCGGGCTGCTTCCTGTTCAATCCGGGCAAGGGCAATACGTTCACCGTCGATCTCAACAACGACGGCAAGTACGAGAACATCGTGCTGTCGAAGGCCGACCTGGGCTTCCCGGAGCTGAAGCGCAAGTACGTCGCCCTGAACCTGTATGTCGAGCATCAGTTCAACCAGCAGTTCTACGGTCGCGCCGAATACGTGCTCTCGCACAGCTACGGTAACTCCGAAGGCCTGCTGAAGTCGGACATCGGCCAGCTCGATCCGTCGGTAACCCAGGACTGGGACTTCCCGGAACTGATGATCGGCTCGAACGGTCCGCTGCCCAGCGACCGTCGTCACCAGCTGAAAGCATATGGTTTCTGGCAGATGACGCCGGAATGGATGTTCGGCGCGAACCTGGCGGCCTATTCGGGACGTCCGAAGAACTGCCTCGGTATCCGCGATCCGGACATCTATAACTACGGCTCGTCGTATTTCTACTGCGACGGTGAATCGCCGCGCGGTTCGAAGGGTCGCCTGCCGTGGACCTACCAGCTGTCGCTGAACGCCGAATACCGTCCGGCGATGTTCAACCACGACCTGTCATTGAAGCTCGATGTGTTCAACCTGCTGAACCAGCAGCGCGAGCAGAACATCGACGAAACGTTCCAGACCGGCGATGGCAACCCGAGCCCGACGTATACGCGTGCTCTTAGCTACTCCGCTCCGCGCAGCGTTCGCCTCACGGCACGTTACGACTTTTCGCTCTAAGCACTAAAGCGCAACAACAATAAGCTGCGGGGCGTACGCGCCCCGCAGCACGAATGGACTCTCCCCAGACTCTTCCCTGGCCTCTCCCGGCCGGGGATTTTTTTTGCGTCCAGGTAATCGATTCCATGAACAAATGTCCCGGTTTGAGACCTGGGGCACACCCGTTAAGTGTCCCTGTTCATGTAAATATTTTGTTGACACGGGGGTTCACGTGCCCCTATGTTCGGCTTCGGCGATCCCGAAACGGCATCTTTTTGCGCACTTGCGCGAGCATTCCGGTTCGGTTAGTCGACAGACTTGTCGGGAGCAGGTCTTCAGGGGGAGGCAGCCACTCGGGAGGAGTGAGCGGCTAATCCATCACCTTGATTACGTGCACCCGCAATGGGTTCTTTATTCGGCGGATTCGCCGGATTTTTGCTCGTTTTCAGGCCCGGTTTCGGGTCGATCTGGGGAGATTTGCACATGAGTTCTCGTAATATCCGGCAGGCATCCGTCCTGCGTCGTTCGAAGTTGGCCGTCGCGCTTGCGATGGGTCTCGGCCTTACGGGCGGCGCCTTCGCCCAGTCCACCACGGGTACCATCACCGGTCAGGCTCCGGCCGCCGCAGGCGAAACCGTTCAGGTTACCGGTTCCACGGGCGTTACCCGTGAAGTGCCGGTCGACGCCTCGGGCCGTTACCGCGTCGGTAACCTCCCGCTCGGCACGTACACCGTCAATGTGATGAAGGGCGGCGCGGTTGTCGATTCGCGCAAGAACGTCAGCCTGACGGTCGGCACGTCCTCGGAAGTCTCGTTCGTCGAAGCTGCCAACGCCTCCAGCGCCCAGTCCCTCGACCAGGTCACGGTCACGGCGAACAGCCTGCCGCAGATCGATGTGGCCGCCGTTGATTCCCGCACGGTCGTTACCGCCGAAACCCTCGCTCGCCTGCCGCTCGGCCGCAACGCCGAAGCCATCGCGCTGCTTGCTCCGGGTGCCGTTGTTGGTTCGGGCGACTTCGGCCGCACCGTCTCGTTCGGTGGCGCCGGCGTGTCTGAAAACGCGTACTACATCAATGGTTACAACACGTCCGACCCGCTCCGTAACCTCGGCGGCGTCGGTCTGCCGTACGGCGCGATCGACCAGCAGGAAGTCTATACGGGCGGCTACAGCGCCATGTATGGCCGTTCCGATGGCGGCGTTATCAGCCAGGTCGGTAAGCGCGGTACGAATGAATGGCACTTCGGTGCGCAGGCTCTGTGGGAGCCGAAGTTCGCGCGCTCGACTGCTGGTAATGTCATGTTCCCGAACAAGACGCTGCCGGCTGGTTACGACTATACGGACTCGTCGTTGCCGGGAACCGTTTATCGCAACCGCGACAACAACACCCAGTGGACGCGTACCGTCAGTGCTTATGCCGGTGGCCCGCTGATCAAAGATACGCTGTACATGTTCATTGCGGCGGAGTCGGAGAAGGTCGAAGGTAACAACACCACGTCGGCCATCGCCAGCACGGTTGCGAACAATCACTACACGTACGACCTGCCGAAGTTCTACGCGAAACTCGACTGGAACATCAACGACAGCAATATCCTCGAGTTGACCGGCATCAAGTCGTCGGACGAGCGCAGCGGTCAGTACTACGGTTATGACTACGCTACCCGCCAGTCGAGCGGTTCTCTCGGCACGTATCCTGACTCGACGAAGACCTCGTCGACCTACGGGATCGCCAAGTACACCAGCTATATCACCGACGACCTCACGTTGACGGCGACGTACGGCAAGAGCAAGACCACAGACGTCCAGCGCAATCCCGGCGACAACGGCATCGACCCGAACATCGGTCGTCCCGATTTGCAGGACCCCCTCATCACGGGCGGTAGCTCGATCGCGAACGGCACGACCACGACGCAGAAGATTGCGCCGGGCGCCAACAGCAAGACGCATGGCCTACGTGTCGACCTTGAGTGGCAGATTGGCGATCACCGGGTGACCGGCGGTATCGACAATATGAAGTACACCGCCAAGGACGAAGGTGTGACGACGACCGGTCCGGGTTATACGTGGATTTATGGTCGTTCCAGGAGTCCCGGCAGTGATCTTGTTCCGGCTCTCGGAGTGGGTCCGGCTGGTGGTCGGGGCTACTACGCCCGTCGTCTAATCTTCCAGACCTCGACGAGCATGTCGGTCGATCAGAAGGCTTACTACCTCGAAGACAAGTGGCAGATCAACGACAAGATCTTGCTCAGCGTCGGTGTTCGTAACGACAAGTTCACCAACTACAACAACGTCGGCGCTTCCTACGTCGATAGCGGCAACCAGTGGGCTCCGCGTATCGGCGCAAGCTGGGATGTGTTCGGTGACTCGAGCCTGAAGATTTACGGCAACCTCGGTCGTTACTACCTCGCGCTGCCCAACAGCGTCGCGATTCGTGGTGCGTCGTCGTCGACCTATACCAACGAGTACTTCACGTACACCGGTATCGCAGCTAACGGTGCGCCGATCGGTCTTACCCCGCTTGGTCCAGGCGCGGTGTCGGCGAACGGCGAGTACGGTCAGCCGAACGATGCGAAGTCCGTTGCCGCCGCCGACCTGAAGTCGCAGTATCAGGACGAAGCGATCCTCGGTTTCGACAAGACGCTTGGCCCGAGCTGGGTCACGGGTGCGAAGCTGACGTTCCGCAAACTGCAGACCGCTATCGATGACGTTTGCGACACCGGCAAGATCGCCGACAAGATGGTTTCGCAGGGCCTCGATCCGAACTCGGTGACGATTCCGGGTTGCGTGATCTTCAATCCGGGCGAGTCCAACCGTTTCAGTCTGGCGAATGCCAATGGCAACGGTCGTACCAGCGTCACCATGAGCACGTCGGATTGGGGCTTCTCGGAAGGCGCCAAGCGTAAGTACTACGCCCTCGACATGTACCTCGAGCATCCGTTCGATGGTAAGTGGCAGGGTCGCGTCGACTACACCTTCTCGAAGAGCTACGGCAACACGGAAGGTCAGGTCAAGTCGGACATCGGTCAGAACGACATCTCGAAGACGCAGGATTGGGATGCCGCCGCACTGATGGTCCACAGCAATGGCCTGCTGGCGAACGATCGTACGCATCAGCTGAAGGCTTACGGTAGCTACGCGCTTACCGACGAGTGGATGTTCTCCGGTGCGCTGCGCATCACGTCCGGTTCGCCGCGTTCGTGCCTGGGCTACTTCGGCCCGACCGAAGCGGATCCGATCGGCTACGGTTCGTCGTACCACTCGTGCGCGGGCAAGCTGTACGCTCCGGGCGACCAGCGGCTGCCGTGGATCAAGCAGCTTGACCTGTCGGTCACGTACCGCCCGTCGTTCGCGGATCACAAGCTGGCCTTTGGCCTGAGCGTGTTCAACGTGACCAACGAGCGCAAGCCGACCCTGGTCGATTCGACGTATGAAGACGACCGTTACACCGTGTCGAACACCTACGGTGCAGGCCTGTACTTCCAGACGCCGCGTTATGCTCGTCTGACCGCTACGTACGATTTCTAATCGTATAGAGCGGGTGTGATATGGCCGGCCATCTTTCGGGATGGACGGCTAAATAAAAAAACGCCACCTTTTGGGTGGCGTTTTTTTGTCCACACGGGACGTTTTCGCGTACATCGCCTTTGTATGCCTTACTCGACTGAGTCTCCGCCTAAGCGCTGCTCCGGAATTACGCGCGATAGCTTCTAAGAGCTCTCCGTCCCGGTTGTAATCGCTACCTGGCGTTTCCCGAACAACGGCGTGCCAGAAATTCGACGGAATCGGACCGATCTTCGGCCGGAACAGACGCCCGGAAACGAGATCCCACCCATTTGAGTGGCGTTTTCTTTGCCGAAGCCAAATGGCTGATAGGTAAGTACTTTCGCAATTTGGTATGCAAGTACCAGTCGGCAAGTCCCCGATCTGCAGAGCACCTCTCAGTTCGGACAGCCCCGATCCTTCGGCATCTTGACTTTTCTGCGGACATTTTTGCCGCTATCCTTCTACGTTCCCCCCGGAAGGCGTGCTACATACGCGCGCGTACTTTCCGCGATTCTTCATAGGTACTTTGACGAGGTTCAACCATGCGCAGGATCTTCTTGTCGCTGACGTCCGTGGCCGCACTGGCCCTCGCCGGCTGCAATCACTCTTCAGATGGCTCGCAGCAGCAGGCTGCCGGCGGTGGCGATACCGGCTCCGCCAACACCGTGAGCGGCACCGTCGCCCTGCGCGATACCAGCAAGACACTTTCCCCGGCCGCGAAGCTCGACATCGTTATCGTCGACGTCACGGCCCAGAACGGCACGCCGCTGGCCTCCAAGACGATTCAGCCGGTCACGCTGCCCGCGCAGTTCAAGCTTGATGTGAATCCCACCGACGTCAACCCGAACGACATCTATATCGTCGAAGCGACCATCACCGATGGCGAGCGCACCTACACCATGCCCCTTAAGGCACCGGTGCTGACCAAGGGTGGCAAAAACACCGCGGACATCCAGCTCGTCGGTGTAGCCACCGCGGGCGAGAAGGAACTGGCCGGCTTCAACGGCGTCAAGAAGAACATCGGTGGCATGAAGGTCACTCAGGGCACCGAACTGAAGGAAGGCGCGTCGCGCGGCTGGCAGATCTTCAAGCAGGGCAACGAAGTACAGTTCATCCGTGAGCTCGTCGATTATGGCGACAAGGGTTTCACGTCGACGGACTACGCATACAAGAACGGCAAGGCCTGGGTCATCGTCCAGGAGAAGAAGCCCAGCAAGGACGGCAAGCCGACCTCGATCGAGCGTGCTGGCTGGAACGATGCGGGCGATCTCGTGCTGAAGGACAATCAGGCGGGCAGCAAGACCGACGTTCTCTCCGACGCTGCGGCCAACGAACTGCGCAAGCAGGCTGAAGGCATCTACGCGAAGGTAGGCGGCGGCAAGAAGTAGGCTGCGGTCGTCACGTGTAGAAAACGCCGGCCATGCGCCGGCGTTTTTCGTTATCGACGTCCTATAAATGTGCGCCTAGCTCACGTATAGGCGTATACCTACATTGATTTCAGAGAAGGCCTACGCTACGCGGCAGTTTCGTCTGAGACCCTTTGGAGGTTCGGAGAGCGAAAGCATTGTTCGCTTCTCGCCCGATCCGGATGTGCACTCAGACGAGGGTATATATGAAAGCTCTATTTGTAGGTTGCGCAATGGCTGTTGCGGCTGTTGGTGCGTTGTTACCGATTCGCGCTGAGGCTGTCGTCCAGTACGGCAGTTCCACCTACTATTTCGACGCATCCAATCATGTCGTCGGCCAAAGTATTCTCTACTGCGACAACAAACCGTATCACTGGGGAATTTCGCCGCAGGGCAACTCCATTTCGATTCGATACTCCTGCGACACCACTACTGCCGTCAGCCTGGCGTTTCCGCCCAACATGGACCCGGTTGTCAGAAATGCTTTCTGCGCAGAATCCGGTGCGTGTGAAGTAGGGCCGTACCCATACCCGGGCTCGCCGCCGCTCGAAAGGGGCTACTGAGAGCAAAAAGAAAGGCGACCTTGCGTTCGCCTTTCTTCTATTGCGATTTATCCGGTCAATCGATCAGAACGCCAGCTTCACCCCAAGGTTCAGACCGTTGTACTTCTGGCTGTTGTCACTGAAGCGGCCGCTATAGCTGACCCAACCGCTCCATGCCTTGTCGAAGTCGGCGAAGAGGCCGAGGTCGGCGGTGCCCCAGGTCTTGTCCGGCGAGAAGCCTTCGAGAGCGAAGCGGCCGTTCATGCTCGTCAAGCCGGCTTCGACCAGGCGCGGGTCGGCCTTGCTGTCGTGGTTCCATGCCACTTCCGCGAACGGGTGCAGCAGCGTGCTGCCGGCCTGCCAGTTGCCCTGCAGACGCCAGCCGAGAGTGGCGATCTGCGAGTTGCGGCGCTGCTTGCCGAAGACCATGGCCGAGCTGTCGTTGCTGTATTCGTTGTAGCCGCTGACGCGGATGTTCTGCCATTCGACCGTCGCGAACGGGCCGGTCTTCAGCGTTTCGCCGCCGAACCACCAGCCGCCGGTCAGGGCAGCGCCAACGTGCGAACCGTCGGTCTTGCCGGTTTCGGTGCGGCGGGCGGTGCCGAGGTCGAAGGTGCGGTCGATATTGGTAAAGCTCAGCTGGCCGAAGCTGCCGTAGCCGCCGACGTAGCCGCCACCGTTGTGATACAGCACGTAGCCGGACGCGGCGATGTCCTGCATCTTGTAACCGCCGCCGCCGGAGAAGTCGGCGTTGTTCTGGGCGATGCCGAGAGCGATACCGGCCGAGACGTTGTCGGATGCGCGGACGTCCGCACCGACGGTCAGGTTCACGTTGTCGCTATCGGTCTTCGGCGAGTTGGCACCGGCCTTGAACTTCTGCTGGCCGTAATCGACCGCCGCGAAGACGCGCGTTTCGCCGCCGAAGTTATCGGCCAGCATCTGGTTGCGCAGCGTGCGGGTGTGCGCAGCGTTAGACGCCAGGGCGGACTCGCCCAGCAGCGAGATCTTCTGCGGCGCCGTGATGATCGATACCGCGTACTGGCTGAGCAGTGCATGCGCGGCGGTCGTCGGGTGGATGCCGTCGGCGAACAGGTAGCTGTTGTTCGCGCCGGCTTCAACCAGCGTGTTCGGCGTGCAGGTCAGCGAGCTTTGCGTGGTACAGGCTGGCGTTGTGACGTTCTTGAAGCCGTACTTCGACGGGTTGGCGATCACTTCGTTGAGCAGCGAATACGTATCGATCGGCACGATGCCGCGGTCCATCTGGGCGAGGCCGCCGGTCAGGATGCCGTTATAAAGCTGCGCGCCCTGCGAGGCGGCGGAGGCGAAAGCGGCGCCGCCCGCCATGGCTGCAGGCGTCTTGCCGACGTCCGGCAGGTTGAAGACGACGATCGTCTTCGCGCCAGCGGCCTGAAGCGCCTTGATCGCGCCGACTTCCTGCGTGGCGGCCGTGGCGATAGCCACCTGGGCCGTGGCGGGGTTTGTGGCGGCGAGCAGATCGTTCGCGCCGATCCACATCGTGTACAGCGCGTTCGGGTTGGCCTTGCCACCGTTGGCGGCGAGATAGCCCTGCACCTGCGCGGTCGCCGAGGGCACCGGATTGTTTACTGAGACGCGAGCGCCGCCGTAAGCGTAGTCGGTGCCACCCTTGATCGACGGGGTAAGCGACAGGTTGAAATAGGTCGCAATGTTCTCGACCGCTACCGTGCCCGGATTAGTCGTGAAGCGCGCAGCCACCGGCGAACCGGAAAGGTAGGCGACATTACCGCTGTCGCTCAGGCTGTCGCCGAACGAGACGACCTGCTGGAAATCGGTAGCGGCGGCGCCGGCACTGAAGAGCAGGGCGACGCTGATGGCGCCCGCGAGATGGCTGATACGCATGCTTACACTCCGTGTGGATGGGACGTTAGAGATTCGTTACGGTAATGCATGCCATACGCTTGCGCATGCTGCGCTGCACCGTGAGGGTACGCAGTCGATTGGCGCAGGGTTCTCCTGGTTCTTTTGTAGGAGCCCGCTTGCGGGCGAAAGCCAACAGGGCGGGGAAGCCGGAGGCTCACCCCCGCAAGCCCGATCTCCTGGCTGCGGATGCCAGCCACACAGCATTTCCGCTTCGTTGGCCTTCGCCCGCAAGAGGGCTCCTGCAGACCGGGACATCCGCGCGATGTCCGGGAAAGAGGTCGACGCAGGAGCGCGTTGGCCGCGCTCCTTTGGTCTTAGCGCTTCAGCGCCTTCGAGAACGCATCGGCGAAGGCGCTGTTTGCGGGCGCGGCCGCCGGCTTCGGCGGTGCGGCTGCCGGTCGGCCACCGCCGCCGCCCGGGCGACGATTGCCCTGGCCCTGGGGCTCGTCGCGTGCGCCACCCGGCCGACCGGTGCGGGCTTCGCCCGGCACGTCGTCCAGACGCATGCTGAGTGCGATGCGCTTGCGGGGCAAGTCGACTTCCATGACCTTGACCTTCACGATGTCGCCGGCTTTCACGGCGTCTCGTGGGTCTTTCACGAAGGTGTGCGAGAGCGCTGAGACGTGCACGAGGCCGTCCTGATGCACACCGACGTCCACGAAGGCGCCGAAGGCCGCCACGTTCGTTACGCGGCCTTCCAGCACCATGCCGACCTGGAGGTCCTTGAGATCTTCCACACCCTCGGCGAAGGAGGGGGCGACGAACTCCGGGCGCGGATCGCGGCCGGGCTTTTCCAGCTCTTTCAGGATGTCGCGTACGGTGGGTACGCCGAAGGTGGTATCGGTGAAGTCCTCGGCCTTAAGCCCACGCAGGAACGCCGTGTCGCCGATGACCTGCTTCACCTCGCGCCCGCATTGCTTGAGGATGCGTTCGACGACGGGGTAGGCCTCGGGGTGAACCGAGCTGGCGTCCAGCGGATTGCTGCCACCGGCGATGCGCAGGAAGCCCGCGCACTGCTCGAATGCCTTGTCGCCAAGACGCGGCACCTTCAGCAGATCCTTGCGGCTGGGGAACGGGCCGTTGGCATCGCGGTACTTGACTACATTCTCGGCGACGCTCGTCGAGAGGCCTGCAACGCGCGAAAGCAGCGGTGCGGAGGCTGTGTTCACATCGACGCCGACCGCGTTGACGCAGTCTTCGACTTTCGCGTCGAGCGCGCGAGCGAGCTTCACCTGATTCACGTCGTGCTGGTACTGGCCGACGCCGATCGCCTTGGGCTCGATCTTCACCAGTTCGGCGAGCGGGTCCTGCAGGCGACGGGCGATGGATACCGCGCCACGGATGGAGACATCGATATCGGGAAATTCACGCGACGCGAGTTCGGACGCGGAGTACACCGATGCCCCCGCTTCGCTGACGACGATTTTCGACAGCGCCAGGTCCGCATACTTCTTGATGACTTCGCCCGCGAGCTTGTCGGTTTCGCGAGACGCCGTGCCGTTGCCGATGGCCATCAGGTTCACGCCATGCTGCTTGCACAGCTGCGCGATGCGCGCGATGGACTGATCCCACTGGTTGCGCGGCTCGTGCGGATAGATCGTGTCGTAGGCGAGCAGCTTGCCGGTGGCGTCGACGATGGCGAGCTTGCAGCCAGTGCGGATACCCGGATCGAGGCCCATCACGGTCTTGTTGCCCGCCGGCGCGGCCAGCATCAGGTCTTTCAGGTTTTCGCCGAAAACCCGGATCGCTTCGTCTTCCGCACCCTCGCGGACGCGTCCGAACAGGTCCAGCGTCAGATGCAGGTGCAGCTTCACCCGCCACGTCAGGCGAACGGTTTCGCGCAGCCAGGTGTCCGCGGCGCGGCCACGATCGAGGATACCGGCATGCGCGGCCACGCGGCCCTCGCCTTCGGCATGGCCCTGATCGGCGTCCAGCGCCGGGTTGAGGTCGATCTCCAGCACGCCTTCGTTACGCGCGCGCATCAGCGCCAGCAGGCGGTGCGAAGGAATTTTGCCGACCGGTTCGCAGTGGTCGAAGTAGTCGCGGAACTTCGCGCCCTCGTTTTCCTTGCCGGCAACGACCTTCGCCCGGATCTGACCCTTGTCCCATAGCCAGTCGCGAAGTTCGCCGACCAGGCCGGCGTCTTCGGCAATAGTTTCCATCAGGATCGCGCGGGCGCCATCCAGTGCGGCCTTCGTGTCGGCGACGCCCTTTTCAGCATCGACGAAACCGGCGGCCAGCGCTTCGGGGTTCTGCGTGGGGTCTTCGCGCAGGCCGGTAGCCAGGGGCTCCAGACCGGCTTCGCGCGCGATCTGCGCCTTCGTGCGGCGCTTGGGCTTGTAGGGCAGATAAAGGTCTTCGAGACGGGCCTTGGTGTCGGCGGACATGATGTCGGCCTTCAGCGCGTCGGTCATCTTGCCCTGTTCGACGATGCTGTCGACGATCGCGGCGCGGCGATCTTCCAGTTCGCGCAGGTAGCGCAGGCGCTCTTCGAGCAAGCGCAGCTGGATGTCGTCCAGACCGCCGGTGACTTCCTTTCGGTAGCGGGCGATGAAGGGGACCGTGGCGCCACCGTCCAGCAGTTCTACCGCCGCGCGTACCTGTTCGGTTTTTGCGGCGATGTCATGGGCAATACGTTCTTCGATGCTCTGCATGTCGTTCCTGTGCGGCGGCCGGACGGCCGCTTGCTGCGATTCCAGCCGCCGATGATAGCAAGCCGCACAGGAGACGCCTCCGGCGTGCCGGTCAGGCGTTGAACGAACCGCCGCCGTTATAGGGCGGCGCCGCGGCAGCGACTTCGCCCACGCGCCCTTGCAGGACCAGCGTGCCCGCGAGCATGTCGTGCACGCCCTGCTTGCGTTCCGTCCATGCGGCGACGAGGTAGCAGATCATGGGAATCAGCCAGATGACCACGTTCACCAGGCGAACGGCGTTGCGGCCAATGCTGCGGCCGAACGAGAGGCGTTCGCCCTGCATGTCGGTTACGCGAAGGCCCACGGCCAGCTTGCCGGGCGTCGCCTGCCACTTCGAGCATTCGAAGGCGGCGTAGTAGATGAAGCCGGCAATCGTCGTCGCCAGGCTGATCGGCCGCAGCGCGGCGACATAACCCGACATCGCGTTCACACGGTCGCTGCCTACCACGTCCATGAAGTGGCTGGCCGCGCCGGCCAGTCCCATCGACAGTGCGATGACCGTGAAGGGCACGAGCAGGATGAGGTAGTCGATCACCCAGGCCGCGAAGCGCAGCCAGAATCCGGCGTAGAGCGGTTCCGCCACGTCGGTGATGCCGAGAAACGGGGGCGGGGAGGGCGGAGCCGTCGCCGGACCGGGTTCGGGCCGCGCGTCCGGAAAGAGCTCGCCGAGCGGGCGCCACTCGGTCATGCCCTCGTACCAGCCGAGTTCGTCCGGGCGATACGTTCTGTCGCGCAACCATGCACGAACCTCGTCCTCGGTATAAGGCCCGAGGCGTTCGCCCTGTCGTCCAATCCAGACCTGCTTGGTCATCGTTCTGCTCGCGCGGCTATTCTCCGCGCATCATGCCATAGGCGGCGCGGACGACCGATCAGGCGGCGCGACGTTTCAGGTGTACCAGCAGCAACGAGATCGCTGCCGGCGTCACGCCGCTGATGCGTGCGGCCTGACCGATGGTTTCAGGCAGGGTGCGCTTGAGCTTGCCCAGGACCTCGGTCGACAGTCCGCGTACGCGGTCATAGTCGAACCCGGACGGAATGACCGTGGTCTCGTGCCGGCGTTGACGCTCGATCTCTTCGCGCTGGCGCTCGAGATAGCCGGCGTACTTGGCCTGTACCTCGACTTGTCCCGCCACTTCCGGATCGTCGACCGCCGGTCCCAGCTCGGCGACCGCGGTCAGGGCGACGTAGTTCATCTCGGGGCGGCGCAGCAGGTCGAGTGCATGCGTCTCGCGACTGACGGCGATGCCCAGCGAGCGTTCCACCGCCGCGCCTAAAGTGTTCGTGGGGGCTGCCCAGATGCCACGCAGGCGCGCGGTCTCGCGTTCGACGGCTTCCCGCTTGTTTTCCAGGCGATGGAAGCGATCGTCGGGCACGACGCCGCGGGCGTGGCCTTCGGGGGTCAGGCGCAGGTCGGCATTGTCTTCGCGAAGGTGCAGCCGGTACTCGGCGCGCGACGTGAACATGCGGTAGGGCTCGATCGTGCCGTTCGTGGTGAGGTCGTCGATCAGCACGCCGATATAGGCTTCGTCGCGACGCGGGTACCACGGCGCTTCGCCGCGCGTGGCCAGCGCGGCGTTCATGCCGGCGATCAATCCTTGGGCGCCCGCTTCTTCGTAGCCGGTCGTGCCATTGATCTGGCCCGCGAAATACAGGCCCGGGATGTTCTTCGTTTCCAGCCACGGATGCAGTCCGCGCGGATCGAAGTAGTCGTATTCGATGGCGTAGCCGGGACGCGTGATGTGCGCGTTCTCGAACCCGCGAATGGAGCGCACCAGGGCGTACTGCACGTCGAACGGCAGCGATGTCGAGATGCCGTTGGGATAGATCTCGAATGTGTCGAGACCTTCCGGTTCCACGAAGATCTGGTGCGACGATTTCTCGGCGAAGCGCACGACCTTGTCTTCGATGGACGGACAGTATCGCGGACCCACGCCTTCGATCTGGCCGCTATACAGCGGCGAGCGATCGAGCGAGCCGCGAATGAGGTCGTGCGTCGCCTCGCTGGTGTGCGTGATCCAGCAACTGACCTGTCGCGGGTGTTCGCGCGCCGAGCCCATGAAGGAGAAGTGGGGTGCGGGATCGTCGCCCGGCTGTTCTTCCAGCGCCGAAAAATCGATGCTGCGGCTGTCGATGCGCGGCGGCGTGCCGGTTTTCAGGCGGTCGGCGGCCACGGGCAATTCGCGCAGGCGAGCGGCCAGCGTGGACGCGGGCGGATCGCCCGCGCGTCCACCGGCATATTGCGCAGGACCGATATGGATCTTGCCCGCGAGGAACGTTCCCGCGGTCAGTACAACGGTGGCGGCGTGAAAATCGAGGCCCATCTGCGTGCGTACGCCGACGACACGACCGTTCTCGAGTAACAGGTCGTCCACCGCTTGCTGGAAAAGCTGCAGATTGGGCTGGGTTTCGACGATGTGGCGAATCGCCGACTTGTAAAGCGCGCGGTCGGCCTGGCAGCGCGTGGCGCGTACCGCCGGTCCCTTGGACGCGTTGAGTGTGCGCCACTGGATGCCTGCGCGATCGGCGGCGTGGCCCATGGCGCCGCCCAATGCGTCGATTTCCTTGACCAGATGTCCCTTGCCGATGCCGCCGATCGCCGGATTGCAGCTCATCTGACCGATGGTTTCGATGTTGTGGCTGAGCAGCAGTGTGCGGGCGCCTACGCGAGCAGCCGCAAGCGCGGCTTCGGTGCCGGCGTGGCCGCCGCCGACCACGATCACGTCATAGGTTTCGTTGTGAAGCATGGCATTGGGCTCGGGCTTAAGGCCGGGACGCTATTTTAGGCGTTTCCGCTGGTGTCTGTATGACTGCTGCTTGGAGAGCCTCTTGTGTTGGAGCGCGCTTGCGCGCGATCCCCTGCGGAGCGAGACGCTTGTTCCTTCGATGACGCGAGCGGTTTGCTAGCTGGACTGCTGCGATCGTCGGCGTCCGGCTCCGCGGGGAATCGCGCGCAAGAGCGCTCCTGCAAGAGCGGGCATGGGGCTGGTGGCATGATCCCTGCTTCAAGAATCCCGCACTTCTCCCGGGCAGACGCTGCGCGATAAGACGCGCGCCGAGACCGAACGACAGGGGTTTGGTCGCGTGCCGGAGGAAGGAAGCGGGATGCGGGCAGGGATGCCCCATTCGATCCGAGAATGAGATCTGGCGCCCGGCGGTCTCAGGAACAGGGGGAATCCAGGATGACCGTGTTGCCGGGCGCCAGAAACCGGATGACTGGCACGAAAGACAAGCCGCGGCGCTAAGTCGCGGCTTTTTTCGTTGGGGTTAAGTTAGCGCCGATTAAGTGAACCATGTGTGACTTTTCCGTTCAGTCCCTACCCGAAATCGGCAATTCGTGACGCACAGCGTCAGTTTTGTGCACTTCTGGCCAGGTTGAATGTGACGTGGTTCACACTCATTGTTTGCTCCGGCGACCATGGCACGGCGGTTGCACAGCTACGTTACCCAGGTCGGCAGTGCCGGAGGACGTCATGAACGCCGTTATCGCCATCGAGCCCGACTTCCGCCACCACGACCTGCTCATCGAACTGGGCCAGCTGGAAATGGCGATGGAACACCTGGCCGTGCAGTCCGGCAGCGAGAGCGACGCGTTGCGCCCCCGTATCGAGCAGCGCATGGCCCAGCTTCGCGAAGTCTTGCTCGACTACGCGAACTGACCGATCGGGTCAGCCCAGGGCCACCCGGCCCAGGATGTCGGTCAGGTCCCGCGACAGATCGCTGCGTCCCGCTAGTTCCGCCACCACTGCGTGTGCCGCTTCCCTGCGTACGGGTTCGAGCCGCTTCCAGCCGTTGAAGGCCGTCGCCACGCGAGCGGCAACCTGGGGGTTGAGTCCGTCCAGCGTCACCAGCCGTTCGGCCAGCCAGCGATAAGCCGCACCGTCGGCCCGGTGAAATCCCGTGGGATTGGCGCGGGCGAACAAGCCGATCAGGGCCTGGACGCGATTCGGATTGCGCAACGTAAAGGTCGCATCTCGTTCCAGCGCCTGTACGCGGGCCAGTGCGTCATCGCCCGGCAACTGCGCCTGCACGGCGAACCACTTGTCGAGTGCCAGGGCGTTGTCCGCGTAGCGCTCGCGAAAATGCGCGATCGAAGCCGCCGCACCGTCCGTGCTGGTGGTCGCCAGGATGGTCAGAGCGGCAAGGCGGTCGGTCATCCCCGGTGCTTCGTTGTACTGCGCCAGTGCAAGGGTGCGCGCGTCCGATTCGTCGACGGCCGCGATCAGGTCCAGCATCCGCCGTTTGAGCTGGCGAGCTGCCTGACTTTGCGCGTCGAGGGCGCCGGTGGTGCGTGCGTGCAGACTTTGGTATCGCTGGCGAAGTTTCGACGCGCCGATGCGGGAGGCAAGCGCGGCAAGCAAGGATTTCCGTGTCGCGCGGATACGGTCCGGATCGCGCTCGGCCTGGCGCTCCACGAGTTCGATTTCGCCGGGCGGTGTCAGCAACTCCGCCAGCAGCGCATCGTCGATTGCCTCGTTGCCGAACAGCGTGGCGAGCGCGCCGGTCCATGCCGTAACGGCTGCGCTGTCCTGCTTTCCGTCGCGCAGGTCGTCGTAAGCAAGTGCCGCGAGTTGCTGTCCCGCTTCCCAGCGATTGAAGCCGTCGACATCGTGCTGCAACAGCACCGCCAGTTCGTCGGGCGCGTAGTCGAACTCCAGAATGACCGGTGCGGAGAAGCCGCGCAGCAGCGACGGCACTGGTGCAACGTCGACGTCGTCGAATACGTAGGTGGCTTCGGCCTGATCGATGACTACCGTGAGTTCGGTATCGACCGGTCCGGTTCCGTCGCGAAGCTTGAGCGGCAACATGCGTCCGTCGGTCGCGAACAGTGCGAGCTTCACGGGAATCGGCAGCGACCGCTTTTCGGCCTGACCCGGACCCGCCGGCGTGCGCTGGCGAAGTTTCAGCGTATAGCGCCGCGCATCGGCGTCGTATTGCCCGCTGGCAGACAGGCGTGGCGTGCCCGCCTGTCCGTACCACGCGAGATAGGGTGTGAGGTCGATGTCGTTGGCTTCGCCCAATGCGGAGAGGAAGTCTTCGATCGTCGCGGCGTCGCCATCGTTGCGTTCGAAATACAGATCCATGCCGCGGCGGAAGCCATCCTTACCCAGGCGGCCGGCAAGCATGCGCACCAGTTCGGAGCCTTTCTCGTACACCGTCGCGGTGTAGAAATTATTGATCTCGCTGTATTCGGCCGGCCGGACCGGATGCGAAAGCGGACCCGCATCTTCGGGGAACTGCGCACGGCGAAGCAGTGCCACGTCTTCGATGCGTTTCAGCGGCGCGGAATTCATATCGGCCGAAAAGCTCTGCTCGCGGAAAACGGTCAGACCTTCTTTCAGACTTAGCTGGAACCAGTCGCGGCAGGTGACGCGGTTGCCGCTCCAGTTATGGAAGTACTCGTGAGCTACCACGGCTTCGACGTGACGATATTCGTCGTCGGTACCGGAGTCGGCGTCGGCCAGCAGATACTTCGCGTTGAAGATGTTCAGGCCCTTGTTTTCCATCGCACCCATGTTGAAGTCGTGCGTGGCGACGACATGGAAAACATCGAGGTCGTAATTGCGCCCATAGGTTTCCTCGTCCCAGCGCATCGAGCGCACGAGCGAATCCATCGCGTAGTGGCAGCGATCGATGACGTCGGCTTCGGCCCAGATATGCAGGGCGACGGGGCGACCGTCCGCAGTGGTGTAGTCCTGGCTGATGCGTGCCAACCGGCCCGCCACCAGGGCGAACAGGTAACTCGGCTTCGGGTGTGGATCGACGAAGCGCGCCCAGTGGCGGCCACCTTCCAGTTCACCCTCGCCATCGGGGTTGCCGCCCGCGAGGAGGACGGGAAAGCGTTCGCGATCGGCGCGCAACGTCACCGTGTACTTCGAGAGGACATCCGGCCGATCGGGGAAGAACGTAATGTGCCGGAAGCCTTCGGCTTCGCACTGGGTCAGCAAAAAGCCTGTGTCGCGGCTGCCCGACAGGTACAGCCCTTCCAGCGCCGTATTCTCGGCGGGACGAAGGCCGACGCGGGTTTCGACGACGCACCGGTCCACATCGATCGCAATTTCCAGCGTACCGTTACCGAGGATGTAGTCGTTTGGTCCGAGCTGGCGACCGTCCACACTGACCGAAAGCAGTTCCAGGCCTTCGCCGTTCAGGCGAAGCGGTTCGTTCGCCATGCGCCGCAGATCGAGTTTCGCTACGACGTCCGTCCGGTCGATTCCGAGGTCGAAATCGAGCTCGACGTGTTCGACGTGCCAGGCGGGGGCGCGGTAATCGACAAGGTGGATGACGGAGGTTGCGGCGTCGGCGCGATCGTTCATGGAGGGGGCATGTGAAGGCTGAACAGGCAGGCTAACATGCGGTCGGATTCGTCAAAAGGAAGCCTCCATGTCCCGCTTTACCACTGGTCATGCATCGCTCGGAGACGAGCCGCTGCTGGTTCTCGTCGATGCGGACGGCGACCGGAGTGTGCGAATCGCCCGGCGTGGCGCGACCGTCCTGGCCATCGAACTGCCCGTGGGTCCTCGCCTGCGCAACATTGCCGACGGCTTTCGCGATCCGCAGGAACTTGCGACCCAGAAGGGCTCCCGCTTCGCCATCATGACGCCGTTCGCCAATCGCGTAGCCGATGCCCGGTATACGTTCGAGGGCAACACGTATGACCTCGCGCCTGGCGCTGAGGGTGCGGATCGGGCGATCCGCCATGGATTCCTGCGCAACGTCGTATTCGACGTGCAGCGGGAATACGCGGACGACAAATCCGCCTCCGTTACCCTGGTCAGCCATTCGATCCGGCTGGGTACGCACGCTGGCTATCCCTTCGCCATCGACATCGCGGTGACCTTCACGCTGGACGACAGTGGTCTCACCGTCGAGGCGAAAACCCGCAACGTCGGCGATCACCCCGCGCCGACCTTCTTTGGTTGGCATCCTTACTTCCGTCTATCCGATGGGCCCATCGCGGAATGGGAACTGACCATTCCCGCCGACACACTGATCGCCACGGACGCCGACTACATCCCTCTGCCCGGCACGCGCGCATGGCAGGCGCTGGACAAAGCGGATCGTTCGTTCGACTTCCGTACGCCGCGCGCGATCGGCGACATCGAACTCAACCATACCTATGCCGATCTGCGTCTCGATACGGATGGGCGTGCCCGCACCCGTCTGCGCGATCCGAAGACGGGCGTCTCCATTGCTGTCTGGCAGGAGCATGGCGTCATGCTGGCCTTTACGGCGGACACGGTGAATCGCGATGCGCGCCGCGCGGTAGCGCTCGAACCCATGGAGTGCATGGCCGACGCCTTCAATCGCGACGACTGCAAGCCGCTGGTGACGCTGGCGCCCGGTGACGAGCGTCGTTTCGTATGCGGCGTGGAGTTCCGCGCATGATGCTACCCAGCCTGGACGACATCCGTTCGGCCGCCGCCCGCATCGCGCCCCATGCCGTCGTCACACCTGTCATGCGTAGCGATCGTATCGACGCGCTTGTCGGCGTTCCCGTTTACTTCAAGTGCGAAAACCTGCAACGCGGTGGCGCGTTTAAATTCCGGGGAGCGTCGAATGCCGTCTGGTCGCTCGACGATGCCGTCGCGTCGAAGGGCGTCGTGACCCATTCGTCGGGAAACCACGGCAACGCGCTGGCGCTGGCGGCGAAATCCCGGGGAATTCCTGCACATATCATCGTCCCCGACGGTGCCGTGCAGACCAAGGTCGACGCCATCGTTGCCGCGGGCGCGACCATCCACCGATGTGCGCCCACGCAAGCCTCGCGCGAGGCGGCGGCCGCCGAAATACAGGCCGCCACGGGCGCTGACCTGGTCCATCCGTATGCCGATGCCCGTGTCATCGCGGGGCAGGGCACGCTGGTTCCCGAGCTGCTGCGACAGGTTCCCGGTCTCGACGCGGTGCTGTTCCCCGTTGGCGGTGGCGGTCTCGCGGCCGGTTGCTCGATTGCCGCACACGGCATCGATCCGGCGATTCGTCTCTTCGGTGCCGAACCCTCAGGTGCCGACGACGCATTTCGTTCGTTGCGCGACGGACATCGTGTCGGCCCGTTCGTGCCCGATACGATCAGCGACGGCCTGCGCACGCTGATCGGGGAGCCGAATTTCGAAGCGTTGCGCGAACACGCGGTCGAGATGCTGCCCGTGTCCGACGCCGAAACCATTGCCGCGATGAAACTGCTCTGGTCCGAGCTGAAGATCGTCGTGGAGCCTTCCAGCTCCACGGTGCTGGCGGCGTTGCTGCGTTATCCCGGGCGTTTCGCGGGACGGCGCGTCGGCGCGGTGTTGACCGGCGGCAACGTCGATCTGGACGCGCTGCCCTGGTGACTCGCGTCAGGAGCGGCCGGCGCGGCGGCCAAAGCCGACACCGGTGACAGCGACCAGGCCGGCAAGAATGAAGACGACGCCGACACCCTCCATGGGTGTCGGGCGTTCCCCCAGGATGACCCAGGCCATCAGTACGCTGGTGACCGGTACGGCCAGGCTGGCAACCGACGCGACCGCGGTCGACAGACGTTTGACCACGAACAGCCATAAGCCCCACGCGACGCTGGACGCCAGGATCACGCTATAGGCGAGTCCGCCCAGGAAGGCCGGCGTCCAGTCGATCTCGCGCTGCGGGACGCACAAGGCCACGACGACAAGGGCAATCGCGCCGAACATCATCTGCCATGCGGTGAGGGTCAGCGGCGCCGGATTGTGCATGCGGAATATCCGTTTGCTGAGTACCGTGCCCAGCGCCCAGAATCCACCGCCGGCCAGCGCGCATATCGTACTGATGGTGCTGCCCAGGCCATGCCAGGGTTCGATGACGCAGGTCAGGCCCAGTGCCGCGAGCAGCAGGCCCACGACATGGCGGCGTGTGGGACGCTCGTCCAGCAGCACCCATGCGAGCAGCACGGCCCAGAACGGCATTGCGTACGCGAGCAGTGCGACATGCCCCGCGCCACCGCTGACCAGCGCCAGTTGGCCCAGCCCCTGGAAGGCCGCTGTCTGGCTAAGCCCTACGAGTGCCGTCGACAGAATCGGCGGTGGGCGCAATGGCTGGCGGGTTGCCAGCAGTACCCCGAAAAGCAGCGCTGCGCCGAGCGAATAACGCAGGGCGGCAAAGTCGAATGGGCCGGCATAACGCAGGACCTGCTTCATCACGATCCAGCTATACGCCCAAATGACGACGGTGATGCCCAATGCGACGACAGCGTTCCGACGTGGGGAATCTTCATTCATGCGCACGGACACCGATGCTCAAAGCGGACATTATCGCTGCGATAGCTTGGATATTCTCCGTCCGCACAAAGGAGAATGCCGTGAATATCAAGCGCTGTGCATGGGCGGACCAAAGCGACATAGAACGCGAATACCACGACAGGGAATGGGGCGTACCGGTTCGCGACGATCGCGCGCTGTTTGAGTTTCTGCTGCTGGAAGGGGCCCAGGCCGGACTGTCGTGGCGTACCGTGCTTGCGAAGCGCGACAATTATCGCCGTGCTTTCCATGGTTATGACATCGAGCGCATCGCGGCCATGTCGGACGACGAAATGACCCAACTCATGCGTGATCCGGGCCTGATCCGGAACCGGCTGAAAATCGGCTCCACGCGAAAGAACGCACGTGCCGCCGTGGCGGTCGTGGCCGAGCATGGTTCTCTGACGACGTATCTGTGGTCGTTCGTGGGCGGCCAGACCATCGTCAATGCCTGGCAGTGCGCATCGGACGTGCCCGCGCGATCCGTGGAATCGGATGCCATGAGCGCGGCGCTGAAGAAACGTGGCTTCAGTTTCGCAGGCAGTACGATCTGCTACGCGTTGATGCAGGCAACGGGCATGGTCAACGACCACCTCGTCGATTGTCACAGCTACCGCTGATGGCTGCTTCATCATAGCTACCAGCCTAGAAGGCAGGCTCGCGCAATGCTGGCGAGCTGCGGCAGGCAGATTGCCTCGAAGATCGGGTTTATATGCTCAGCGACGCCGCGAGCCGCGCAGGCTATCGATCGGGAAGCTCGCGATCTCGCCGCCTTCCGTACGACGCGACTGTCCCACCGGCGGTCCGAACGCATGCGCGGTTACGACTTCCCAGGTGGATGGGATCGTGCCGTCGACGCGCATGGCTTCGTAAGCGTCGAGCATACGACGGTAATGTTGCTTGCCGGTAAGCCCGCGCGAGCGCGCGCTATCGGCGTTCGTGGCGCCCAATCCCTTCAGTTCGCGCAGCAGAGCCTGCGGGTCGGGATAGGTGAGCGTATAGCGCTCCGCGAACAGCACCGGATCGCGCAGTCCGGAGGTCAGCATCGCATCGCCGACATCGTGCATGTCGAGGAATCGGGCCACGTGCGCGAACTCGTCGGATTGTGCCCAAGCCTCGCGCAGCTCCTTCAACGTATCCGGGCCGAACGTCGAGAAGGTCAGCAGACCGCCCGGCTTCAGTACGCGGGCGCATTCGGTAAACAAGCGCGCGACGTCGTCGCACCATTGAAAACAGAGATTCGAATGCAGCACGTCGACGCTATGGTCGGGAACCGGCAGCGAGTACGCGTCCGCGCAAACGCGCGAAAACGGCTTCAACCAGCCTGTATGTTCTTTCGCGCGGCGCAGCATCGGTAGCGCGAGATCGATCGCGATAACCTGCGCCTTGGGATACTTTTTCTTTAGCAGCGCCGTGCCACGACCCGTGCCCGCGCCGACATCGAGTACGCGTTCCGGCGTCTGTTCATAGATGTCCAGCCGTTCGATCAGCGACGCCTGAACCTCGCGCTGAAGCACGTCATGCTGCTCGTACGTGCCGGCGGCGCGGCCAAAATTGTGGCGCACCTGTCGGCGGTCGAAATGGAAATCGGTCATGCGAGTGCGCCAATAAAGGATTGCAGGGCGTCGGCCATGGCATCGGCGTGGCCGATGAAAGGTGCGTGTCCCGCATGGGCTATGTCGTTGAAGTCGCCGCCGCATGCATTCGCCGACCACTTCATGGCAGAGGGATGCACGAGGCGATCGCGATGTCCCGCCATCCACAGGCTGGCGGGCACCAGTTCGGGAAGCCGGTCGCGCATGTCGGTGGTTTCCAGCAGGCGAATGCCTTCCTGGAGCACACGAGGGTCCGGTTCGCCGCGCGCGAATGTTTCTTCGCGCAGTCGCCGGGCCTCGGCGCGCGGGTCGGCGCTGCCCATGGCTTCCAGTGCGATGAAGCGTTCCAGCGTCGCGCGATAGTCGGTTTTCAGATCGGCAGCCAGCTGACGCACCATCGAAGCATCGTTGCCGTACGGCCAGGTGTCGTCGCGTACGAACTTTGGCGTGGAACACAGCATGGTCAGACCGAGGACGTGTTCGTGCCGTTCGAGTGCCGCGGTAAGCGCCACCAGTCCGCCAAGCGACCAGCCGAGCCAGACCGCCGGCGGCGTCGCGGCTGCGATGGCGTCCGCGCAGGCGCGTGGCTCGAGCGGAATCCCGCTGTTTCGCGAATTTCCGTGACCGGGCAGGTCGACGAGGTACATCGTGAATGCGCTTTCCAGCAGATCGGCCAGCGGCGCGAAAATGCCGCCGTGCATGGCCCATCCATGGATTAATACCAGCGGAACAGGCCCTGTGCCGCGTACCTCGATTGCCAGATCGCTCATGCGTCGGCGCTCGGCGCGAGCGTGGGATCGACCGCGCCGCGATCGTCGAAGACGAAGCAGTCGCCACGCCAGTGCGCGCCGCCCACTTCCTCGAAATATTTCAGAATGCCGCCTTCGAGCTGGTACACGTGATCGATGCCGACATCGCGCATATGGATGGCCGCCTTTTCGCAGCGGATGCCACCCGTGCAGAACGACACGACGGTCTTGCCGGCGAAACGGTCGCGGTCCGCTGCCACTGCTTCGGGAAATGCCGTAAAGCTGGGCAGGCGGTAATCGACAACGTTCTCGAACGTGCCAACGTCCACTTCGTAATCGTTGCGCGTATCCAGCAACACGACGGGACGACCCGAATCGTCGTGGCCCTGGTCCAGCCAGCGGCGCAGGTCACCCGGCGCGACCGCGGGAGCACGTCCGGCTTCCGGACGGATCAGCGGCGCGCGCATCGTGATGATTTCCTTCTTCAGGCGCACGCGCATGCGATTGAAGGGCGCGGCGTCCGAAAGGCTCTCCTTCGGCACGATGTCCGCGAAGCGTGTGTCCTCGCGCAGCCAGGTCATGAACGCTTCGATGCGATCGCGCGGCGCGGCCAGGAAGATATTGATACCCTCCGGCGCGACCAGGATCGTGCCCTTCAGCTCAAGCGCGTCGCAGCGCGACTGGAACGCCACGCGCAGAGCCGCGCAGTCGTCCAGACCGACGAACTTATAGGCGGAAATATTGAGGATCGACATCGGCATGGGAAGGGTCGTGCGGATGGGCATTATAGCAGCGGGGCCCGAACGGTCCCGCCCGGGTGCGCTCCCGCAGAGAGCCGGTGCCGCACCCGATCGAAGAGAGCGTCGGTTTCGCGAAAAAGGGTCACGGATGAGCGCCTATCGCGGCGTTCAGCGCCTCGAGCAATCCGTCGATCTGGTCGGCCTCATGCGCCGCCGAAAGCGTCACGCGGAGCCGTGCCGAGCCAGCCGGCACCGTGGGCGGCCGGATCGCCGTGACCAGATAGCCCCGGTCTTCGAGTCGTGTCGCAGCCTTCATGGCAAATTCCGGATCGCCGAGCAGCAGGGGCTGGATCGCCGTCCGCGACGGCATGACTGGCAAGCCCAGCGCTTCCGCGCCGGCGCGAAACCGGGCGATATGGATGCCCAACCGCTTCCGGCGGCCCTCCGTATCGTTTCGGGCGATAGTCAGTGCCACCCGTGTCGCCGCGGCCAGGGCGGGCGGCATCGCGGTCGTATAGATGTAGGTGCGTGCGAACTGGACGATACCGTCGATCATGGCGGCAGGGCCGGCGACAAAAGCCCCGGCACAGCCAAGGGCCTTGCCCAGCGTCCCCATCAGCAAGGGAGCATCCGCCTGGGAAAGCCCCGCTTCGGCGAGAGATCCGGCACCCCGCGGCCCCAGCACGCCCAGTCCGTGCGCGTCGTCCACATACAGCACGGCGCCTTCGTCGCGGCAGATGCCGGCCAGTTCACGCAGCGGCGCGACATCGCCATCCATGCTGAAAACGCCGTCGGTAGCGAGCAGCGCGCCACGATCCGGCTCTGCCCGCAGCGCACGCATGGCGTCGTCCACGTCGCCATGCGCGTAACGCTGCAGCCGCGAGCCCGCCAGCAATGCACCATCGATCAGGCTTGCGTGGTTCAGCCGGTCCTGCACGCAGACCGATGCCCCGCGCGCAGCGACGTTGCCGGCGCCGAGCAGAGCCTGCATCGCGCCGAGATTGGCCATGACGCCGGTCGAAAACAGCAGCGCGCGTTCGCGTCCCGTCCAGTCGGCAAGCTGTTCCTCCAGCGCGGCGTGTTCGCGGTGATGTCCGGAAACCAGATGCGCCGCGCCGCTACCGACGCCGTCGCGACCCGCCGCGGCGGTCAGTGCCGCGACCAGGTCAGGATGGTCCGCGAGGCCGAGATAATCGTTGCTGCAGAAATCGACCAGGGTGCGTTCGCCGATACGGCGCAACGCACCCTCGCGCGCGTCGACGGTGCGCAACCGACGCAGCAGTCCGGCTTCCTCGCGTGCCGCGCGCGCCGTTTCCAGCCGTGCCAGCAGGTCGATCCGGCTCACGCCGCGTCGGCGCGTTCGACGATGTCGGCGTGCACGGTGCCCGGTTCGATCTCGACTTCCAGCGGTTTCAGGCCCAGACGCTCGAACAGCCGGCGATCGTGCTCGACGTCGGGGTTACCCGTGGTCAGCAGTTTCTCGCCGTAGAAAATCGAATTGGCACCCGCGGCGAAACACAGCGCCTGCAGCGCGTCGTCCATCGACTCGCGTCCGGCCGACAGGCGCACCACGGATTCGGGCATCAGGATGCGCGCCACGGCAATGCTGCGCACGAACTCGAACGGGTCCAGCGCCTCGGTGCCGGCGAGCGGCGTGCCCGGGACCTGCACCAGCTGGTTGATCGGCACGGACTCGGGATGTTCGGGAAGATTCGCCAGTGTCTGTAATAGCCCCGCTCGCTGAGCGCGCGACTCGCCCATGCCGACGATGCCGCCGCAGCAGGTTTTCAGGCCAGCTTCGCGCACGCATTCCAGGGTATCGAGGCGGTCCTGATATTCGCGCGTATGGATAACCTCGCCGTAGAACTCCGGCGCGGTATCGAGATTGTGGTTATAGAAATCCAGACCCGCTGTCTTCAGGCGATTCGCCTGCGGCTGGGTCAGCATGCCCAGCGTCGCGCAGGTCTGCAGACCCAGCGCTTTCACGGCGCTGACGATATCCGCGACCTTTTCGACATCGCGATCCTTGGGCGAACGCCATGCCGCGCCCATGCAGAACCGACTCGCCCCGGCGTCCTTCGCGGCCTGCGCGCGCGCGACGACAGCCTCGACGCTCATCAACTTTTCCGCTTTCACCCCTGTCGCATAGCGTGCGGCCTGCGGACAATACGCGCAGTCCTCCGGGCAGCCACCCGTCTTGATCGACAGCAAGGTCGACACCTGGACGGCGTTCGGATCATGGTTGGCGCGGTGCACGGTCTGTGCCTGGAACAGCAGGTCGTTGAACGGTAAAGCAAAAAGTGCTTCGACCTCGGCGCGGGTCCAGTCGTGGTGGATGGCTGCGGGCATGGGTGTCTCCGTGGCTTGATACGCGAAGTGTGGGAAGCCCGAACCTGAACTGTCAACCTTCGTATGCGTATGCAGGTTGACAGTATGCCCCCGCGGGATGCCTTACCATGACCACGGGACAACCTTAACGAGGACAAGGCGCATGACCGCAGGACAAGGCAGTTCCGGCAACGTACTGGCCGCGATTTGCAGCTTTTTCATTCCCGGACTCGGACAACTGGTGCAGGGCCGGCCGTTCAAGGCGCTGATCATGTTCGTGCTCGCCGCCGTGCTCTGGATCATCTGGCTGGGCTGGATCATCCACCTCTGGTCGATCATCGACGCGGCGCTCTTCAAACCGCGCGGCTGATCCCACCGGACGCAAGGACGCGTCGCCACATGCTCAACAAACCGTTTCGGATACTGGAACGCCTGATCCTTCCGCCGCGCTGCGTGCTGTGCGGCGACAGCGGCGATGGCGTCGTGGATATGTGCGCCGCGTGCGCCGCACAGCTGCCTCGCAACGATAGTCGTTGCATGCGTTGCGCGTTGCCGCTGGCGTATACCGTCGAGTTGTGCGGTCAGTGCCAGCGTCGTCCGCCGCCGTGGACCGCCGCATGGGTACCCTTCGTCTATGCGTGGCCCCTCGATGTGCTGGAAAGCCGGTTCAAGTTCGGCGGCAGCCTTGCCTGCGGGCGGGTGCTGGCCGGGCGCTGGTGCGAGGCCGCCCCATCCACGGAACGTCCGCAGCTAATCGTCCCCGTTCCCCTGCACACCGCGCGACTGCGTCGTCGCGGCTACAACCAGGCGCTGGAACTCGCGCGTCCGCTGGCTCGTGCGCTCGATCTGCCTTTACGTCACGACCTGCTGGCGCGCCGACGCGCGACCGATGCGCAGACCGAACTCGATGCGGTCGCGCGACGGAAGAACGTGCATGGCGCCTTCCGTCTGCGCGCCGCGCCCGGGGTGGAGCACGTCGCTCTCGTCGACGATGTGATGACCACGGGTGCGACGCTGGCCGAATGCGCGCGCGTCCTGTGCCGGGCTGGCGTGGCGCGCGTCGACGTCTGGGCGCTGGCCCGCGCCCCGTTACCGGGACATTGACCGGTTGACGTAAATCGGATTGCCCAGCAGCAACAGACGACCGTCCGCCGCACGTACATTCGCGCGAATCCAATGAGGTTTGCCATCGGCCGTCCAGTCGACGGTCCGATCGTCGCGCGATCCCTGCACGGCGGTATTCATAGGCGTGGCGAGCGCGCGACCGTTATCGATCAGTTCGACGCGACTGCCCGCGACGCCTTCCGTATGCACGACGAAGCGCAACACCGAGCCCGGCTTCACGGCGACCTCGTCGCCCATCGAGATCGTCTTGCCCGCCGCCACCGTCCGCAGATCCAGCATCCGGTCCGCCGCGCCCTCGATATCCACGAACACATGCCCCGCGCGAATACCGTCCAGTACCGCCGGCATCGACAGATCGCCGGCGCGTACGACGGTCGTCGGTGTACCGATCGATCCGGCATCGTGGCTATCGCTGCCGCCGATCGCCGTCGGACGATGGCCCGCATCCAGTTGGGCCTCCCAGAAAGGAATGCCCGAACTCGCGCCACCCACGTCAGAACCGTTCACGGCCTCCACGGCCTGGATGCGATCCATGTCGACGGGACGCTCGGGCGTCCAGCCGCAGCCCATGCAGGTCTCGTCATTGGGACGCTTCGGATGATTGATCGAAATGAGACCGCCTGCCTTCGCGACATCGCCGAGCAAGGCATTCCAGTCGGGAACTGCCGCGCTGCCGACGCGAAAATCCACGGGACGGGACACGCCGAACAGATTCGCATGACCCTGAAACGTTGTGATTTCGCGTGCGGGCATCAGCAGCATCCGGTCGAAGTACGGTTGCAGCTCGCGCATCTCCGACACTTGCGACATGGTGTTGTGATCGCTGATGGCGATGAAGTCGAGACCGCGCTGGGCGGCCTTCGCCACCGTCAGGAACAGCGGGCAAGGCACTTTCGCCGCGCCGCTTTGCGTGGGGCAGCCGCCATCGCTATGCGCCGTATGCATGTGCAGATCGCCGCGATACCAGCCTGCCTCGCGGCGTAGCGGAGGCGTCAGCGGATCGGCTGGGCCCCATGGTTCATGGGTATCCGTGCCGAACCATACGCGTGCCGTATACGTGGCATGGGACGGGGGCCGGATATTCGGGATACCCAGCAACAGCGTCCAGCGCCCGGCACGAATCGCGCCGGGCAGGAACGATGCGGTCGCATCCGTCGCCGACACGGTGAAGACGCGTTTGCTTCCGCCGCTCCAGCCGCGGAAGCCGTCCTGTCCGGCGAAACCGCCCGGCCCCAGCAATCCGATGTCGATCGTGGTGCGCTCGTCGCGCCCGGTGTAGTCGACATCGATCGTGATGCGGGACGTGCCTTCGGGTACGTCGAACGGCACCTCGCGATACGTCCGGTTGTCCTTGCCGGAAAGCTCGCCATGAAGCACCGCATCGGGTCGCACCTCAGCATGAATGCTCATGCTGGCGAACCCGATAAGAGCGATACAGAACCAGTGTTTCATGGTCATCCCCATAAGCACATCTCCAATTAGAACCGGTACATCGCGGCGAGACGGAACGAGCGACCCAGCAGCGGCCGGGCGATGAATGTGTTCGCGCCCGCATCGGAGCTCGCCAATTCACCGGCGCGCGGATTGCCTTCGGTCAGGCCAAGCGAGTTGGTGATGTTGTCGGCATAGAGGAACAGCGACAGTTGCTGGGTGGCGTCGTAGCGCGCGCTGGCACCGATCACGTTATACGCGGGCAGAACGACGGAATTCGCGGTATCGACGTAGCGCTTGCCTTCATGCTCGAACGACACCTGCAATCGCAGCTTTCCGTCCATCAGGTTCACGCCGGGAACGATGCGGTAGCTGACCTTCGGTACGCGGATCAGCTGATTGTCCTGGTAGTCGCGAAGGACCGGATTCCCGGCGACGACTTCCGTATAACGCAACCCCTTGTACTCCGGTTGCTGCAGCGTCGCGTTGAACTGCACGTCGAACAGGCTCGACGGATACAGCGTGCCTTCCAGTTCCAGGCCGTACGTCTTCGTATCCGCGTAGCCTGTCTGTGCAGTCGATGCGCTGCCATTCAGATTGAATACGTAGTTGCTGAAGGAAACATTGTTGTACTTGGTGTAGAACGCCGTCGCATACAGATCCGCAAAGCGGTCGCTGTACTTCCAGCCCGCCTCGGCGAGTTTCATCGTCTGGATAATGGGCGTTGCCGTCGGGCTCGTGATGTACGAGCTCAGGCTCGGCAGGCGGAATGTCGGCGTGTAGCGGGCGAAGATGCCCTGGTGCCCGTCGAACTGATAGTTCGCGCCAAGGGTCCAGCCGAGCTTGTCGAAGCTCTGGTCGTAGTGAACGAACTGGCCATTGCCCGTGAGGATGGTCGACGTTGCGAACGTTCCCTGATTCACCGTCTGCTTGAGTTCGGTATTGCCCGCGACATTCACTTTTTCCCAGCGCGCGCCGCCGTCGATGCGCAGCTTGTCGGTGACCTGCCATTCGTCCGAAAGGTAGAATGCGTTCGTCGTCGACGTGCCGCTGGCGTGTTCCCACTCGTAGCCGTAACGGTAGACGCCATGGTCGGTAAGCGTGCCGACGGGGCGGCCATTCGCGTCGACCGCGACCAGGTCGAGCAGCTGCGCATTGTCCTTTGCATCCATCAGGACGCTCGATGAATAACGGTCGAAATCCTGATTGAAGCGCGCGTAGTAATAGCCAAACGTGACGTCGTGCGACTGCCCGCCGATGTCGAATTTGCGCAGCACGCGCGTATCGTTGATGAACTCGTCCACCGGCATCGTCACGCCGCGCAGGCCGCCGACGACGACCAGACCGTTGCCGTTCTGGTTGGCGTTGTTGTAGATCTGCGATGGATTGTCGACGTAGCGCAGTTGATAGCCCGTCGCACCCGGATACCCCGAGAGGTATTTGTTCTGCGCCGCCAGAAACGACGTCGCGCTTTGCAGCGTGTTCGGAAATACGCCGTTACGCTGGGTGTCGGTCGTGCTGTAACGCATGCTTTCGGCAAGCTTCCAGTCGCCGCCAAGGTCGTGATCGAACTTGAACGTCAGCTGCGTGCGCTTGACGTGGGTACCTTCGCTGTTGTCGAAGTTGTACAGGCTTCCGTCGCCTTCCTTCATCATGACGTGCTGGGTATCGGGGCCGGCCAGCGTGCCGTAATTGCCGTTGAAACCGGGCACGGGACGAATATCGCCGCTGGCATTCGTCCGCATGGGAATGCCGAGGTAGAGCGCGACCTTGTCGTCCATATGCTTCACATCGAAGCTGACATGGCCGCCATCGAGATCGCGCGACAGATTCGCGCGAAGCTGCCCGCCCTTGTTCGCGTCGAAGCCCGGGCTGCGTACGCCGTTATCCTGCCGCCAGAACCCACCCACGCCGAGCTTCCAGCCGCCGCCGACCGGCGTGCCGTACCAGAAGTCGAGCCGGTTCAACGAATAATTGCCGACGGTGTATTTGATCAGTCCATCGGGCGTATCGCCGACCTGGCGAGGAATGAAATTGATCGCGCCGGCCGGGGCATTCGAATAGAACACCGACGAGGGACCGCCGCGAACCACTTCGATCCGCTCGATGGTTTCGTCCAGGCGGAACGCCTGGTCGGCGTTGAGATAACCCAGCGCCGGGTCGTGCTGTACGGGGATGCCGTCTTCGAGCAGGTTTACCGAGCCGTAACCGTCGACGGGAATGCCGCGCGCCCGGATATTGCCACTGGCTTCGCCGCCGGACGATTCCACCCAGAAGCCGGGCACCGACTTCATCGCTTCCGTGACGCTCGTGGGCGCCTGCATGCGTAACCGGTCTTCGTCGATCGTGGTGACCGAGTAGCTGGTTTCCGCCTTGGTACGGGTTTCGGTGCCGGAGCGCGCCGTCACCACGACGTTGTCCATGTCCGTGGTTTTCTTTTCCGGCGCGCTGTCCTGCGCGAAAGCGGGAAAGGCCAGGGCAAACGCGAACGGGCTTACGAGCGCCATGCGCACGGCACGGCGAAGCAGGATGGTATGCATGTCGGGTCAGTCGGTTCCGGGGAACCGACATGTTGGTTTTTGGTTGTGACGCGACGACTCAGTGTGGATGACCACGGGGTTTCAATCGTGAAAATTCACGATGTCTTTGTCATCGGCATGCAACAAGGTGGATTAAAGTGCGAGCGCGATCACAATGCCGACCCAGAGCGCGAGGCCTAGCCAGTTGTTATTGCGGAAGGCGGTCAGGCACGCCTCGCGTGCGCGCCCGCGCATGATCCATTGCTGCCACGCGAACAGTCCCGCTGCGGCGAGCAGGGCAATCCAGTAAGGCCAGCCCAGTGCCGCGCGCGTGCCGACCAGCAGCATCGTGACGAGGAACGTCCCCATGAGAATGCCGATAATCGCGAGATCCGCGTCGCCGAACAGGATCGCGGTCGACTTCGCGCCGACCTTGATATCGTCGTCGCGATCGACCATCGCGTATTCCGTGTCGTAGATCACCGACCAGATGATGTTTCCGATAAACAGCAGCCAGGCCTGCGGCGGGACGTGGTTGGTCACGGCGGCGAACGCCATCGGAATGGACCAGCCGAATGCCGCGCCCAGCACGACCTGGGGCAGGTGCGTGTAGCGCTTGGTGAACGGATAGATCGCCGCCAGCGCCGCGCCGGCGAAGGAGAGCAGGATCGTCAGCTTGTTGGTGAACAGCACCAGCACGAAGGACAGGACGAGCAGCGATGCGAAGACGATCAATGCCTCGCGCGGGGTGACGCGACCGGAAGCAATGGGCCTCCCCGCCGTGCGCGCCACCTGTGGATCGAGTTTGCGGTCGGCATAGTCGTTGATCGCGCAGCCCGCCGCACGCATGGCGAAAACGCCGATGGTGAAAATGAAGAGCGGTCCCACGGGCGGGAAGTCTTTCGCGGCGAGCCATAGTGCCCACCAGGTCGGCCACAACAGGAGCAGCGCCCCCACGGGGCGATCCATGCGCGTGAGTACCAGGTAGGCGTGGGCTTTCTCGCGCAGGTGCGGCGGGAGTGGACGGAGCAGCCAGTCCAGCGTCTTCTCGGCTCGCGTCGAAGCATCGGCTGGCCGCGTCTGGCGCGCGGGCGCGGCAATGGGGCGGCGCTTGGCCGTTGTCGCGGGCGCCTTGGGGCGGCTGGAAGGTTTGCGGGGCGTCGGGCTCATCGGCCCAGTTTAGCCGACCGGTCCCGTCCGGCGTTTGCGAGGTCGGTCACACGCCTTTTTGTAGGAGCGCGCTTGCGCGCGAAAGCCAACGGAGCGGTGAAGCTGTGGGTAGCATCCGCAGCCCGTAAATCGGGCTCGCGAAGGTGAGCATCGGTCTTCCTCGCCTTGTTGGCTTTCGCGCGCAAGCGCGCTCCTGCAAGTCAGGTCTCGCGCTGGTTACTGGTGTAACGGTAGGTAATTGGCTTCTTCTTCAGGATCGTCGAGCGCAAGCGGCTCGGGGTCCGCTTCGCGTGCCGGTCGGTAGCTGCCGGGTCGCCGGATCTCGCTGTCGGGGCGTTGTTTGCCGGGTTCGGCGAACGGTGGACCGGGACTGGTTGGATTGGTGGGCATGTTCGGTTCCTCCCTCGCGCAGGGACAAGCTCAGGTTCCTACAGGAAGGGTGAAGCTATCGATAAGGTGCGGTGAAACGCATTGCATGCCAGTGGCGACGCCTGAGGTCATCCGGGATTTAGACGTCCATTTCTTCCATGGTTTTCCGGACGCCATCCTTGGCCAGCTTGTCCACATATCCCAGATAGCGCCTCACGAAATCGGCATTTGCGGCTGGCAGCGGCCCCAGTAATTCGACGCTTCCGATCAGCGCCATCGGCGATCCGCTGTCGATCAGCGGCTGGATCAGGCGCATCGCATTCGGCTCGCGCAGGGGATAGGTCTGACCATGGTCGTCGCGACCGACACGTACATACCGGTCGAATGCGGCCAACAGAAACGCGATCCGGTCCGCATCGTGTCCGTGCTCGAGACACGCATTCAGCGTCGGCTGGATGAAGCCCGGAATCTTCGAGCCGCCGTCCAGGCATAACCGATCGAGCTGATCGGCAATCGAGGGATTCTCGAAACGTTCCAGCAGCGTCCGTTTATAGCTTTCGAGCTCCATGCCGGGCAACGAGCGGAGCCAGACACCCGCATCCTTGTCGAGAAAAGACTTCAGATACCCGTGGAACAACGGGTCGGAGACGGCGACATCCACGCGTCGATGTCCCGACAGGAACGCCGGATACGACAGCATCTGATGCGATCCGTTGAGCAGCCGGATCTTGGCTTCCTCATACGGTGTGACGTCTTCGACCACTTGCACGCCATGACGCTCCCATGCCGGGCGTCCGAGCGGAAAACGATCCTCGAGTACCCACTGGATGAAGTCTTCGCAAACGACGGGTGCCCTGTCGTCGAGGCCCGTTGCCGCGTTGAGTTCGTCGCGGCGCTCCGGCGTGGTTGCGGGGGTGATGCGGTCGACCATCGCATTCGGAAAATTCACTTCGCGCTCGATCCACGCGGCAAGCTCCTTCGAGCGCGCGGCGGCGAATGCAAGGCAGGCGCGACGTGCCTGGTCGCCGTTGTGGCGCAGGTTGTCGCAGGACATCACGGTGAATGGTGCCATGCCGGCCGCGCGGCGCCGTTCCAGTGCGCCAACGATGAAACCGAAAACGCCGCGCGGATCGTCCGGATGGGCCAGGTCGTGTACGACGGTTTCCTCGTCGAGCCGGAACGTGCCGTGCTCGTCGATGAGATAGCCACCTTCCGTGATGGTCAGCGACACGATGCATATCGACGCATCGGCAAGCCGGTCCAGCACGCGCGACGGTGCATCGGGTGCATAGAGATACTCGATCATGGCGCCAACGACGTGACTGACACGCCCGCCCGTGGGGTCGTACTCGGTAACCGAGTAAAGACCATCCTGCGAGGTCAGCGCTTCCGCGAGCGGTCGATCGTGCTCCAGCAGATTGATGCCGAGAATGCCCCAGCCGTGCTGGTCCGTATCGGCCAGGCAACGCTCGGTATACATCGCAAGGTGTGCCCGATGAAATGCACCGACGCCGATATGAGCGATGCCGGGCCTTACATCGGCACGACGATAGGCGGGCGCGATAACGCCATCGGGCAGACGATCGAGTGTGCTGTCGCTCAGCTTCACGGACATGTGGATTTCACGGATGGTGGATGGCGACGCCTTTGGCGTCGAACAGATGCGCGTGCGTGGTATCGAGGCGTACGCAGACGCCGCGTCCGGCGCCCCGCTCGAAATCGCCCTCAGCTCGCACGGTCAGCGTGCCGATCGATGGAATATCCACATACGCATAGGTTTCGCTGCCGAGCCGTTCGACGACGGTCAGCTTGCCGTCGAGGCGCACGCCCGGTCGCGCATCGTCACCCTCGCAGATGACAAGGTGCTCAGGCCGGATACCCAGCGTCGCTCCACTACCGGCATCGAGTCCGGCAGGTAGCGCCACCGCCGCGCCATTGGCCAGCGTGTAACCGCCGTTAGCCGTCGTCAGTGGCAGGAAATTCATCTGCGGCATGCCGAGGAAGCCGGCTACGAATCGATTGACCGGTCTTCTGTACAGATCCAGTGGCGATCCGACCTGCTCGATGCGGCCTTCATTGAATACCGCGACCTTATCGGCCAGCGTCATCGCTTCGACCTGATCGTGGGTCACGTACACCATCGTGGCGTTGAGTTCCTGATGCAGTCGCGCGATCTCAAGACGCGTCTGCACGCGCAGCGCGGCATCCAGATTGGAGAGCGGCTCGTCGAACAGGAACACGCGTGGCTCGCGCACGATGGCGCGACCGATGGCGACGCGCTGTCGCTGACCGCCCGAGAGCGCGGCGGGTTTGCGGTCAAGCAGCGGTTCGAGCGCAAGGATCTTCGCGGCCTTGCCCACCTTCGCATCGATGGTGGCGTTATCGGCCTTCGCGAGCTTCAGCGCGAACGACATGTTGTCGCGCACCGTCATATGCGGATAAAGCGCATAGGACTGGAAAACCATGGCCAGATCGCGGCGCACCGCCGGAAGATCCGTGATGTCGTCCTCGTCGAGGAGGATCTGGCCCTCGTCGACGTCTTCCAGCCCGGCGATCAGGCGAAGCAGGGTCGACTTTCCACAGCCGGACGGTCCGAGGAATACGCAGAACTCGCGATTTTCCACGACCAGGTCGACACCCTTGATGATGTCGGTGCCGTCGAACGATTTGCGCAGCGAGCGAATGACGAGGCGAGACATGGCAACTCCTACTTGACTGCGCCGAAGGTGAGGCCGCGAACGAGCTGGCGCTGGGACAGCCAGCCAAGCACCAGGATGGGCGCGCAGGCGAGGGTCGATACAGCGGAAAGTTTGGCCCAGAAAAGGCCTTCGGGACTCGAGAACGAAGCTACCAGCGCCGACAGCGGCGCGGCGTTGCTCGTCGTGAGGTTGAGCGACCAGAACGATTCGTTCCAAGAAAGGATGAGGCAGAGCAGCGCTGTCGACGCCAGTCCACCGCGACTGATGGGAATCAGCACGCGCGACATCGTCTTCCACGTCCCCGCGCCGTCCATGCGCGCCGCCTCGAGGATATCGATGGGTATGTCGCGGAAATAGGTGTAGATCATCCACACCATGATCGGCAGGTTGATCAGCGCGAAAATCACGATCAACGCGGTACGCGAGTCCAGCATGTTGAGGTCGCGGCAGATCAGGTAGATTGGCACCAATACGCCGACACCCGGAAGCATCTTCGTCGACAGCATCCAGAGCAGGATGTTTTTCGTGCGCAGGGTCGGGTGGTAAGCGAAGGCGAACGCGGCAGGCACGGCTACCAGCATGCCGAGTATCGTCGCGCCACCGGCGGTAACGATCGAGTTCCACGCGTAATGCAGATAGTTCGCGCGCTTTAGTATCTGTTCGTAATTTTCCAGCGTGGGTGCGAATACGAAATGCGGCGGCATGCTAAACGCGTCCAGCTCCGTCTTGAAGCTCGTCAGCAGCATCCACAGGATCGGAAAGAACACGATCAGACCGACGAGCCAGGAAGCGATGGCGCGAACAGTGCGGGCGAGGCGGCGTGTGGGTTTCTTTGCCATGGTCGGATCCTCTTAGCGCGCGGTCAGCGACTTGCCGATGAGGCGGATCAGGAAGATCGCCATGATGTTGGCCAGTACCACGGCCACCAGTCCGCCGGCCGAAGCCGCGCCGACATCGAATTCGACCAGCGCCTGGGTATAGACGAGGAACGGAACGTTCGTCGTCGCATCGCCCGGGCCGCCGTTGGTCGTGACGAAGATCTCGGCGAACACGTTGAGCAGGAAGATCGCCTCGATCATCACCACGACGGCGATGGGGCGGGCAAGATGCGGGAGCGTGAGGTGGCGGAAGATCGCGACGCTGCGCGCGCCGTCCATCTGCGCGGCTTCTTTCTGTTCGCGGTCCATCGATTGCAGCGCGGTGACGAAGATCAGGATGGCGAAGGGAAGCCATTCCCATGCGACGACGACAATCACCGAAAGCAGGGGCCAGTCCGCGAACCAGTTCACCGGCGTCAGTCCGAACAGCCTCCATAGCCAGGCGAGGAAGCCCGAGACGGGATTCATCAGCAGGTTTTTCCAGACCAGTGCGGCGACCGTTGGCATGATGAAGAACGGCGAGATCAGGAGCATGCGGACGATGCCCTGTCCGGGGAAGTGATCGTCGACCAGTACGCTGATAAGCACGCCGCCGACCACGGTAATCACGAGCACGCTGCCGACGAGCAGGATCGTGTTGAGCACGCTGGTCCAGAAACTCGGATACGTAAAGAAGTACGCGAAGTTCTCGAGTCCGACGAACGACGATTTGTTCGGGTAGAGCAGGTTGAAGTACTGAGTCGAGAAGTACAGCGTCATCGCCAGCGGGACGATCATCCATACCAGCAGCATGACGATCGCGGGTTGCGCGAGCAGCCGTTCGGAACGCTTGCGACGATGCGTACTCATGGCTGCGCCTCCTTCTTGGGAACGACTGGCGCGTCGTAGTAACCCGCGCGCTTCATCGTGCGATTCACCGCGTTCTGCGAGGTATGCAGTACGTCGTCCACGTTGCCTCGCCCGGCCAGCGCCCCGGCCACGAGACGGCCGACAAGGCTGGCGACGGCCTGAAATTCGGGGATGGAGACGATCTGGATGCCCTTGTATGGCACGGGCAGCAGCGTCGGATGCGCGGGATCGACGGCGCGCAGCGAATCGTAGGTGACCTGCGCGAAAGGGGCCGCTTTCAGGTATGCCTGGGATGCATAGGTCGACTCGCGTGTACCCGGCGGCGTGGCCGCTTCGCCGTAGCGTGCCGCGACCAGTTCCAGATACTCGCGCGACGTTGCCCAGAGAATGAAGTCGCGCGCCGCATCGGTCTGCTTCGAACTGGCGGGAATCGCCAGCGACCATACCCATAGCCAAGCCGATCCGCGGTCGGTTACCTGATGCGGTGCCCGCGCGTAGCCTACCTTGCCAGCGACGCGGCTTTCCTTCGGATCGGAAACCGTGCCGCCGCCGACGCTGGCATCGACCCACATTGCGCATCGGCCCGCCGCGAACAGCGCGAGATTCTCATTGAATCCGTTGTCGCTGGGGCCGGGCGGGCCATATTTCGAAAGCAGGCCGACGTAGAAATTGACCGCCTGGTGCCACGGCGGCGTATCGATCTGCGGCCGCCATTGTTCGTCGAACCAGCGGCCGCCGTAGCTGTTTACGATGGTCCCGAGCAAGGCCATGTTCTCGCCCCAGCCGGCCTTGCCACGCAGGCAGATGCCGTACATACCATGCTCGGGATCGTGCAGCTTCGCGGCGAAGTCGCGCATCTGATCCCATGTAGGCGAGGGCGGCATGGTCAGGCCGTGCTGCGCGAACAGGTCGCTGCGGTAGTAGGTGATGCTGGCCTCGGCGTAGAACGGCACGGCATACAGATGTTTGTCGACGGTTAGTTGCTCGCGCACATTCGCGAAGATGTCGTTGACGTCATAACTCGCGGGTAGATTGTCCAGCGGCTGCAGCCAGTGTTGCGCGCCCCAGAGCGGCGCCTCATAGGCACCGATGGTGACGACGTCGAACTGCCCACCGTGCGTGGCGATATCGGTCGTGAGGCGCTGCCGTAGCGTGTTCTCTTCGAGGACGACCCAGTTCAGGTGTACGCCGGCATGCGACTTCTCGTATTCGGAAGAGAGCGCCTGCATGCGCACCATGTCGGCGTTGTTGACGGTGCCTATCGTCAGTGTGGTGTCGGCGAGCGCGGGCGCGGCGATACCGGATGCCGTGGCGATCGATGCCGCCAGCACGAACGAACTCAGCCTGTTCCGTAGGTCGTTCATCGATACCTCCATAACGCCAGCCGTCCGACACGGGACGTCCGTCTTTATAGAGGCGCGCGCCGCACGCTCACCAATACATGCGGTATTCGTTTGACTCGCAAATGCGTACTTTTTTGCACGAGCGTGTGCGGTACAACGCCATTATGCGGCTACGCAGCATGGATTATTGGCAAGAAAGTATGCGACTTAACCTGCTTTGATTCCGCAGTGCGTCATGTCTCGCGCGACATGTTCCGATGACGCAACCGATATTCGCGCGGCGTGCTTCCGGTCATCGCGAGGAAACGGCGATTGAAGTTCGACAGATTGCTGAAGCCGACCTCGTAACAAATGTCGGTGATGTGGGCCTCGGATTCGGCCAGGCGCGCGCAGGCACGTTGCACGCGGGTCTGGTTCACGTAGTCGATGAACCGGTAGCCCGTATGCTGGTGGAAGAATCGCGAGAACGCACTTCCCGACATGTCGAGAAGACGGGCGATTGTTTGCAGCGAAATGTCGCTGGCGTAATTGTTATCGATGTAGTTGACGGCACGGTGCAACCGTAACGATTGACCGGGATCGGAACTGGCCTGGAAAGGGCGACTGCTTAGCGGTCGCCGTGTCGTGTCTTCCGCGAGCGCTTCGACAAGTTCGAAGAAACTGGCGATGCGACGCAGGCCCGGATGGTCCGCCACGCGCTTGAACAGCGGCTCGAGCCGGCGTCCGAGTTCCGAAGAAAAGACGAGACCGTAGCGCGCTTCATTCAGAAGCAACGACGCGATGTGTGGCGCGGACGGATAAAACTCAATGCAGCGATGGACGAACGATTCCGGAAACAGGATCACGCGGTCTCGTAGCGCTATCGGTTCGCATGAAGGATCCGTGATCCAGTTGTGCGGAACATTAGGGCCGGTGAGCACCAGCGTGTAAGGACAGAAAGGCCCTTCATGATCGCCCACGTACGCAGTGCCATGCGTGGCGACGATCAGATGGAGTTCGTATGCCGGATGGTAGTGCCAGCGGATAAGCCGGCTACGCGAGCCATGTTCCAGATAGTGGATCGACGGCCCGTCCGAAAGGCCAAGCAGGTCCTGCTCGGGTCCGAGCGCCGTGGTATCGGCGAGTGGCGGCGGCAGGATCTGGGTGGCGCGGCGGTTCATGTCCCGAGCGTAGCCCTCGCCGGGGTACCTGTCATGCCGCGACCGCAGCACCGGTTGAGGTAGGGTGACGAAGGCCCCATTCCCCACGTTTCGAACAAGGAGTTTCCATGAAAATTCTCATCGTCGGTGCGGGCGGTACATTGGGTCATGCCGTAGTGGCCGAGCTTGGCCAGCGTCACGAAATCGTTTCGGCGGGCCGCCAGAGCGGCGACCTTCGCGTCGATATTGCCGATCCGGCCAGCGTGCGCGCCCTGTTCGAGAAGACGGGCCCGCTGGACGCCATCGTATGTGCCGCCGGCAGCGTGCACTTCGGTCCGCTGGATACGTTCACCGAAGAACAGTTCGCCCGTGGCATCAACGACAAGCTGATGGGACAGGTGCGGCTGGTGCGGGAAGGCGTCGCGCATCTCCGCGATGGCGGTTCCTTCACGCTTATCACCGGCATTCTTACCGATCAACCTATCGTGCAGGGTGTTTCGGCAAGCATGGTCAACGGTGCGGTGGAGGCATTCGTTCGCGCCGCCGCCATCGAACTGCCGCGCGGTATCCGCATCAACGCGGTCAGCCCGACGATACTGACCGAATCGATGGGAAGCTACGGGCCGTACTTCCGTGGTTTCGAGCCGGTACCGGCGGCACGTGCGGCGCTGGCGTTCAGTCGCAGTGTCGAAGGTGCGGAGACGGGGCGGGTCTACAAAATCCACTGATCACCTGCGCCTCGTTGTAGGAGCCCGCTTGCGGGCGAAAGCCAACAGGGCGAGGAAGACGGATGCTCACCTCCGCGAGCCCGATCTATGGGCTGCGGATGTCACGCATGGCATCTCCGCTCCGTTGGCTTTCGCCCGCAAGCGGGCTCCTACGCAGAGGGTGTTACACCACGGCTACCGAAGCACGCTCGAGCGCCGCGATGCCGCTGCGCGCGTGATCGCTCACTTCGCCGATTCTGGCGAAGGCATCCAGACACCGGTCCACCTCATCCGGGCGGCCGGTGAACTCGACAAGCGTATTCGTGCCATGCCGCTCCAGCACACGTGCCCCATGCTGGGCGATGCAGGCATCGATGCGATCATGCGCACCATCCACGCGGGCTACGAGCAATTCGCGCTCGACATGCTCCCGCCGCGTGAGTTCGGCGATATCGATCACGTCCACCAGTTTGCGCGACTGCTTGATGATCTGGTCGACCACGCCGTCGTCGCCGAAGATGACCAGCGTAAGCCGCGACACTTCGGCATCCGGCGTTGCCGCCACGGTCAGTGATTCGATGTTGTAGCCGCGCGACGCAAACAGCCCCGCCACGCGTGCCAATGCGCCGGCTTCGTTCTGCAACAGAATGGAAATCAGGTGGCGCATTCAGAACATCCCTGTCGGTTCGGCGGTATCGGCCACCGCTTCCGAACGGCTGGCAATCCAGTCGCCCGTGATCATCTGCGCATAGGTCGCGCCCGGTCCCACCATGGGATACACGCCCGCATCGGGATCGATGACGACTTCCAGAAACGCCGGCCCGGCGAAAGCCAGGAAATCCGCCACGGTCTCGTCGATTCGCGCGGGATCGTCCAGGCGACGGGCCCATTCGAATCCATCCGCCTGCGCGGCGCGAACGAAGTCTTTCTTGTGCAGGCTCTTGTCCGATGCCGAGAAGCGCCCCTTGAAGAACAGCTTCTGCCACTGCCGAACCATGCCGTCGCCAGCGTTGTTCAGCACGACGACCTTCACCGGAAGACCATACGTCGTGACGGTTTCCAGCTCGCCGATATTCATGCGGATGCTGGCGTCGCCATCGATATCGATCACGGTCAGGTCGCGTCGCGCGAACTGCGCGCCGATAGCCGCGGGCAGGCCAAAGCCCATCGTTCCCATCGAGCCGGAGGTCAGCCAGCGTCGTGGCTCGCGGAAATCGAAATACTGCGCGGACCACATCTGGTGCTGTCCGACGCCCGTCGTGATGATGGCGCGGCCGTCGGTGATGCGGTTGATCGCCTCGATCACGGCGTACGGCTGGATGAGGTCTCCGTCGCGCTGGTAGTTGAGCGCATGGGTTTTCTTCAGTGCGGCAATATGCTTGTGCCACGCATCGTAGCGACCGTCTTCGCGCGGACGGAATCCCTGTCGCTGGCCATAGCGAAGCAGACGCTGAAGGGCGCCGTCGAGGTGGCCGATATGATGCCAGTCCACCTGTTTCACCTTGCCTATTTCAGCAGGGTCGATATCGATCTGCGCGATCGTCTTCGCCCGTGGCGCGAACTCGGCCGGCACGCCGACCACGCGATCGTCGAAGCGCGCGCCCAGTGCAAACACGAAATCGCAGTCGTCCATGGCGTAATTCGCGTAAGCCGTGCCATGCATGCCGAGCATGTGCAGCGCGAGCGGATCGGTGGTGTCGAATCCACCGATACCCATCAGGGTCGTGGTGACGGGAATACCGAACGTCCGTGCGAACGCGCGCAAGGCATCCGCCGCGCCGGCGGAGATGATGCCGCCACCCGCGTAGATCAGCGGACGCTCGGCGCGACCCAGCGCGGCGAAGAACGCGGCGCAGTGGGCATCGTCGATCGTTGCGTCCTGCACCGTGCGCAGTCGCGCCCGGTAGCCGCGCACCGGCAGTTCGCGATTACCCTGGAAGATCAGCGGCGCGTTCTGCACGTCTTTCGGAATATCGATGACGACAGGGCCGGGACGTCCGCTGCGCGCGATATGAAAAGCCGTGCGTAGCGTCGCTTCCAGCGAGGAGGCGTCGGTGACAAGGAACACATGCTTGGCGCACGCGCCCATGATCGTGGTGATCGGCGCTTCCTGGAATGCGTCCGTGCCGATCGCCGCGGTCGGTACCTGACCGCAGATCACGATCAGCGGCACCGAGTCGGCCATGGAATCGCGCACGGGAGTGACGGCATTGGTTGCGCCGGGACCCGAGGTGACCAATGCCACGCCGACCTGTCCCGATGCGCGGGCATAGCCGGCGGCCATGAAACACGCGCCCTGTTCGTTGGCGGGCACGATAAGTGGCAGCGGCTCGCTGCCGTCGTCGCGTGGATTGCTTTCGTTGTAACGAAAGACGGCGTCGTATACCGGAAGGATCGCGCCGCCGGAATAGCCGAACAGCACGTCGAGGCCCTCGTCGGCCAGCACCTGAACAACGATGTCGGCACCTGTCATGGCCTGTCCGGCCAAGGGGTGGGAAGAGGGCCGGCTAATGTCGCCGATGGAATCCAGTTGCGCATTCACTCAAAGAATCCTTGCGTATCGCCGGTCTGGCCGGCGGCCTGTTGAAGAAGATCCAGTGCTTCTTGCAGACGCCGGCGGTCGCGCTCCGACCGCCGGCATGACACTGCTTACTCGGCTGCCTTGGCCGGCTCGACCGCCGTGGCTTCCGGGCGTGCCGCCTGCAGCCACGGCATGCGTGCGCGCAGACGGGCGCCGACCTGCTCGATCGGGTGCTCGAGGTCGCGCTGCTTGAATGCCTTGTAGTTGGGCAAGCCGGCCTTGTATTCGGCCGTCCATTCGCGGGCGAAGGTGCCATCCTGAATGTCCTTCAGAACGCCCTTCATGCGCTCCTTCACACCGTCGTCGATCACGCGGGGGCCGCGCGTGTAGTCGCCGTACTGGGCCGTTTCGGAGACGAATTCCAGCATGCGCGCGATGCCGCCTTCGTAGAACAGGTCGACGATCAGCTTCAGTTCGTGCATGACTTCGTAGTACGCGATCTCCGGGCGGTAACCCGCTTCGACCAGCGTTTCGAAACCCTTGATGACCAGTTCGCTCGCGCCGCCGCACAGCACGGCCTGTTCGCCGAACAGATCGGTTTCGGTCTCTTCCTTGAAGTCGGTCTGAATCAGCATGGCGCGCGCGCCGCCGATGCCGGCCGCGTAAGACGTCGCTTTTTCTTCCGCGTTACCCGTCGCGTCCTGGTGGACGGCGAACAGGCAGGGCACGCCACGGCCGATTTCATATTCGCGACGAACCAGCGCGCCCGGTCCCTTCGGAGCGACCAGCACGACATCGATGTCCTTGCGTGGTTCGATCTGACCGAAATGCACGTTGAAGCCATGCGCGAACAGCAGTGCGGCGCCGGGCTTGATGTTCGGCTCGATGGATTCGCGATAGAGCTGGGGCTGGACCATGTCGGGCGTCAGTACCGCAATCAGGTCGGCGCCGCGAACGGCTTCGGAAGGTTCGGCGACCGCAAAGCCGTCGAGATAGGCGCGATTCCACGAGGGGCCGCCGGGGCGCAGGCCCACGACGACGTCGAGGCCGGAATCCTTCAGGTTCAGTGCATGCGCGCGGCCCTGGCTGCCATAGCCGAGGACGGCGATGCGGGCGTTCTGCAGCGGGGCAATGGTGGCTTGTTTCTCGGTCACGTCGTTTTCTCCAGGTGCGAAGGGTGTGCGCGATGCGCGCGGAGTTCGGATGGATCAGTTGCCGATCAGGGCTTGGGTCAGGTCGTCGGCGGAATCTTCTTGTTTGCGGCGCGTTGGCGGTGCGATGTCTTCGTCGTCTTCGAAGGCCTGCGTCACCGCGCCTTCGGCGGCCGAGCCCACCAGCCGCGCGTACTTGGCCAGTACGCCCCGGGTGACTTTCGGCGGTGCGGGACGCCAGCTGGCGCGGCGTGCGGTGAGGTCGGCATCGGTGCGCAGTTCGCGCGTACCGGCATCGATGAAGATCGCATCGCCTTCGCGGAGCAGGGCGATGGGGCCGCCGCGAGCCGCTTCGGGTGCGATGTGACCGACCATGAAACCGTGGGTCGCGCCGCTGAAACGTCCATCGGTGATCAGCGCGACGTCGTTACCCAGACCGCGTCCGACCAGCGCCGCCGTCACGGCCAGCATTTCACGCATGCCCGGTCCGCCTGCGGGACCTTCGTTGCGGATGACCATGACGTCGCCCGAACGGATCTTGCCCGCCTGCACGGCGGCGAAAGCTTCTTCCTCGCTTTCGAACACGCGTGCCGGACCCGCATGACTCAGGCGGCCATGGCCTGCCAGTTTGAGGATGCAGCCTTCGGGCGAGAGATTGCCGTACAGAATGCTGTAGCCGCCGCGTGGCTTCAGGGCATGCGCCATATCGCGCACGACCTGCTGTCCCTCGGTCGCCGCGGGTGCGGCGTCCAGTTCGGCGAACAGCGAGCGACCGGTGACGGTGGGCGTATCGGTCAGCATGCCGGCCGTGCGCAGTTCGCGCGCGACGATCGCCGTGCCGCCGGCGGCGGTCAGTTCCACGGCGCTGTAACGGCCGCCGGGCTTCAGGTCCGCAATGACCGGAGTCTTCGCGGATGCGGGTTCGAAGTCTTCGATCGTCAACGGTACGCGTGCCTCGTGGGCAATCGCGAGAAGGTGCAGCACCGCGTTGGTCGAACCCGCCGTTGCCGCGACCATGCGCGCCGCGTTATGGAATGCGGCGGGCGTCAGGACATCGCTCGGGCGGCGATTTTCATTCAGGCATTCCATCGCCAGCTCGCCGCAACGATGCGCCGCCGCCAGCTTTTCCGGAGCGGTCGCGGGAATATCGTTGAGGCCGACGGGGGAAAGACCCAGCGTCGTCAGCACCATGGCCATCGTGTTGGCGGTGAACTGACCGCCGCAGGCACCGGCGCCGGGGCAGGCATGACGTTCCACGTCTTCCAGTTCGGCGTCGTCGATCTTGCCGGCACCATGCGCGCCGACCGCTTCGAACACTTCCTGCACGGTGATCGGACAACCGTTGTGATTGCCGTGCGCGATGCTGCCGCCGTAAAGCGCGACACCGGGGATATTCAGGCGCGCTAGCGCCATGGCCGCGGCGGGAATCGTCTTGTCGCAACCGCACAGAACGACCATCGCATCGAGACAGTGGCCGTCGACGGCCAGCTCGATCGAGTCAGTGATCAGCTCGCGGCTGACCAGCGAAGCGCGCATGCCCGACGTACCCATGGCGATACCGTCGGTGACCGCGATGGTGTTGAACTCGACCGGCGTGCCGCCCGCGGCGCGCACGCCATTGGCGGCCGCTTCGGCCAGTTCGCGCAGGTTGAGGTTGCACGGCGAGACATTGGACCAGCTGTGCACGATGGCGACCATCGGCCGCGCGATGGCCTCGTCGTCCAGGCCGGTGGCACGCAGCATGGCGCGGGCGGGCGCACGGTCGGGACCGGTCTTGATCGCATCGCTACGCAGCGTGCGGATGGGGATCTTCTTCTCGTTCATGCGGCCTCCGCCTTTGCTTCACAGGCATCCAGCACCGCGCGGGTAACCGCGTGCGTGGTCGCATCGCCGCCGAGGTCGCGCGTGAGGTTGCCGTTTTCCATGACGTAGTCGACAGCGGCTTCCACCGTGTCTGCTTCGGTGGAGAGTCCCAGCGAATGACGCAGCAGCATCGCGACGCTGAGAATCGTGCCCAGTGGATTGGCTAGCGCCTTGCCCGCGATATCCGGCGCGGAGCCATGGATCGGCTCGTAGACGCCCGCGCCCGGGCCGCCCAGCGATGCCGACGGCGACAGGCCCAGCGATCCGGCCAGCACCGACGCTTCGTCGGTCAGGATGTCGCCGAACATGTTCTCGGTCACGATCACGTCGTAATCGGCGGGACGGGTCAGCAGGTGCATCGCCATCGAGTCCACCAACTGGTGTTCGAGTTCGACATCCGGATAGTCCGCGGCGATACGCGTGGCGACGGAACGCCACAGGCGCGAGGTCTCCAGCACATTGGCCTTGTCCACCGACGTGACTTTCTTCCGGCGCGTACGCGCCAGATCGAAGGCATGCCGCATGACGCGCTCGATCTCGCCCACGGTGTAGCGGCACTCGTCGGTCGCCGCATCGTCCGTGCGCGTCTTCGCGCCAAAATAGATGCCGCCCGTGAGTTCGCGAATGAAGACCAGGTCGACGCCCTTCGTGCGCTCCGGTTTCAACGGCGACAGCGCCGCCGCGCGCGGATGCAGTTTCAGCGGTCGCACGTTCGCGAATACGCCGAGCAGTTTGCGCATGGCCAGCAGGCCTTGCTCAGGACGTACGGGCGCGTTGGGATCGGACCACTTCGGGCCGCCGACCGCACCAAGCAGAATCGCGTCCGCGGCCAGGCACGCTTCGCGCGTGGCGGGCGGCAGCGGGTCGCCGAAGCGGTCGATGGCGTCGCCGCCGATCGCGTGCTCGGTGAAGGTGAAATCGTGGCCGAAACGTTCGGCGATCTGGCGCAGTACGGCGACGCCGGCGGAGGCGACTTCCGGACCGATGCCGTCGCCGGGCAATACGACGATCGAGGCTTTCATGCGGCTTGCTCCATGCGTGTTTCGTATGCGCTGATGGCTTCTTCCTGTTGGCTCAGGAAACCCAGCTGGTCCACACCGTTCAGCAGGCAATGCCGTGCGAAGGCGTCCAGATCGAAATGGATGTTGCCGCCGTCGGGCAGGCGGATCGTGCCTTCGGCGACGTCGATGCGCAGTTCGATGCCGGGGTTCTCGATCAGCCAGCGATGCTCCGGTTCGCTCACCACGATGGCGAGCAGGCCGTTCTTGAGCGCGTTGCCACGAAAGATGTCCGCGATTTCGCTGGAGATCACCGCGCGGATGCCGTAGTCCAGCAGCGCCCACGGCGCATGCTCGCGCGACGAGCCGCAGCCGAAGTTGTGGCCGGCAACGATGATGGCGCAGCCGCGCGACACGGGCTGGTTCAGCACGAAGGCCGGGTTATCGCTGCCGTCGGCGGCGTAACGCCAGTCCTCGAAGCAATGCTTGCCCAGACCCGTGCGTTCCGTCGTCGTCAGGAATCGCGCGGGGATGATGCGGTCGGTGTCGATGTTTTCGTTCGCCAGAACCGCCGTGCGCGAATGCACGTAGGCGAGCGGTTGGGTGGTCTTGCTCATGCGGCGGCTTCCTGTTCGATATATTCGCGAGGATCGGCGACACGACCCGCGATGGCGGATGCGGCGGCGACCAGCGGACTGGCGAGTACGGTTCGCGCCCCCTTGCCCTGACGACCCTCGAAATTCCGGTTGCTGGTGGACACGACAAGCTGGCCCGGTTGGGCGAGATCGCCGTTCATGGCGATGCACATCGAGCAGCCCGGCTCGCGCCACTCGGCACCGGCATCGCGGAACACCTGGTGCAGGCCTTCGCTTTCCGCATCGCGCCGCACCTGTTCGGAGCCGGGAACCACCAGCATGCGGACGCCGGCCGCCACCTGGCGACCGCGCATGATCTGAGCGGCCGCGCGCAGATCGGACAGGCGCGCGTTCGTGCAGCTGCCAATGAAGACGACGTCGACCGCTTCGCCGGCCATGGGTTTGCCCGCCGTGACCTTCATGTAATCGAGTGCGCGCTGCTCCAGTGCATCGGCAGCCGCGGGCACGGGCGCGTTGATCGCAACGACCATGCCCGGGTGCGTGCCGTAGGTGACGCTGGGCTGGATCGTCGATGCGTCGATGCGGACTTCGCTGTCGTAGCGAGCGCCCGCATCCGTGGTCAGCGTGCGCCACTGCGCGACGGCGCGATTCCATGCTTCGCCCTTCGGCACACGCTCGCGGCCTTCCAGCCATTCGAATGTCGTGTCGTCCGGTGCGATCAGTCCGGCGCGTGCGCCAGCTTCGATCGACATGTTGCAGACCGTCATGCGCTCTTCCATCGACAGCGCGCGAACGGCTTCGCCGGTGTACTCGATGACATAACCGGTGCCGCCGCCGATGCCGATGCGACCGATGATGTGCAGGATCAGATCCTTCGCGGTGACGCCCGGCTGCAATGCGCCGTCGACGCGGATGGCCAGCGACTTAGGCTTGCGCTGAAGCAGGCATTGCGTGGCCAGCACGTGGCCGACTTCGGTCGTGCCGATACCGAAGGCCAACGCGCCGAACGCGCCGTGCGTCGCGGTGTGGCTGTCGCCGCAGACGATCGTCATGCCCGGCTGCGTGGCGCCGACTTCGGGACCGGCCACATGCACGATGCCGCGATTCGGGCTGTCCCAACCCATCAGGTCGATGCCGAAGTCGACGACGTTCTTTTCCAGCATCGCGACCTGGGCTTCCGCTTCGGGCGTGTAATACGGGCGCTTGCCGTTCGCATCGGGCGGCAGCGTGGGCGTGGAATGATCCAGCGTCGCCAGCGTGCGGTCGCGGCGGCGAACGCTCAGGCCGCGCGAACGCAGTTCGTCGAATGCCTGCGGCGAGGTGACTTCGTGCACCAGGTGCAGATCGATATACAGCACACCCGGTGTCGTCGCGCTTTCGGCGACGACCTGGTGCGAATCCCACAGCTTGTCGAACAGGGTACGGGCGCTCATGCGGCGACCCTCCCGGCGGCGACGTCGTTCTCGATGGGCGTCAGCCAACCCCATTTGTCTTCCGTGCGTCCATCGAACAGGCCGAAGAAGTCCTGCTGGATCTGACGCGTGATCGGTCCGGGCTTACCCGAGCCCACGGGCTTGCGGTCGACCGAACGCACGGCCGTGACTTCGGCGGCCGTGCCGGTCATGAATACTTCGTCCGCGAAATACAGCATTTCGCGCGGCAGCGCCTGCTCGATGACGTCGATGCCGCGCTCGCGGGCAAGCGTCAGCACGCTGTCCCGGGTAATGCCGCAGAGAATGCTCGCGGCGGACGGCGGCGTGTACAGCTTGCCGTTCCGGACCACGAACAGGTTTTCGCCAGCGCCTTCGCTCAGCAAGCCATCGGTGCCCAGCGCGATGCCTTCGGCGTAACCGCCGTTGATGGCTTCGCGGGCGATGAGCTGGCTATTCAGATAGTTGCCACCGGCCTTGGCGCCGCTGGGGAAGGTATTCGGGGCGGCGCGATTCCACGACGACACGCAGACGTCGACGCCATTCTCGATCGCATCGGCACCGTGGTAAGCGCCCCAGGGCAGGGCGATAATCGCGACGTCGACGGCGGTATCCAGCGGCGGAGCCAGGCTGAAAGTGAAGCCGCTGCGGTAAACGATCGGGCGCACATAGGCCGATTCCAGACCGTTCGCGGCGATCACTTCGCGGCAGGCACGGTTGATCGCGTCCGCGTCGTATGGGATGGTCAGGTCGTAAACGCGCGCGGAATTGAACAGACGCTCGGTATGTTCTTCCAGGCGGAAATAGCGCGGGCCGTCGGGCGTCGAATAGACGCGCACGCCTTCGAACACCGACGAGCCGTAGTGCAGCGCGTGGGCGCCCACATGCACGGTCGCCTCGTGCCATGCCTTGATGCGGCCGTTGTGCCAGAGATGAGTCGGGGCTTGCATGGAACGGTCTCCTTTACGAATGGGCTGCCGTTGCGGCGAGACGAGGCGTCTTGCGCGCGATGCGGTTGACGATGGAAAGCACGGCCTGCGCGGTTGCCTCGATGATGTCCGTGCTGACGCCGCTGCCACGATAGGTGCTGCCGTCGTGCCGCGCTGTCAGGGTTGCATGACCTTCTGCGTCGCCGCCTTCCCTTACAGCGCTCACGTTGAAATCCTCCAGCGAAATGCTCTCGCCGGTTGCACGTTCCACGGCACGAAGCATCGCGTCGATGGGGCCTTCGCCGATGGCGGCTTCGCTCACGGTGTGGCCGTCTTCGTGCGTCAGCTTCAACGACGCGGAGGCGCCGCCGCCCAGATGCGAGCTGGTATGAAGATGGGTGAAACGCCATGGACCGGCATGCTCGGGATCGACGCCGCTAGCCAGGGCATCGATGTCTTCGTCGGTCACCGTGCGCTTGCGATCGGCCAGTGCCTTGAAGCGTTCGAACACGACGTCCAGTGCGGTTTCGTCGAGGGTGTGACCCAGATCGGTCACGCGCTGACGCAGCGCATGACGACCCGAATGCTTGCCAAGCACCAGCGATGTCGTTGCGCCAACGTCCTCCGGCCGCATGATTTCGTACGTGCCGCGATGCTTCATCATGCCGTGCTGGTGAATGCCCGATTCGTGGGCGAACGCGTTGTCGCCGACGATCGCTTTGTTGCGCGGGACAGGCTGCCCCGTCACCTGCGCGAGCAGGCGCGAGGTCGGATACAGATTCCGGGTGACGATACCGGTGTCCATGCGAAAGTGCGGCGCGCGGGTGTGCAGCGCCATGACCACTTCTTCCAGCGCGGCGTTGCCGGCGCGTTCGCCGATACCGTTGATCGTGCATTCCACCTGCCGCGCACCGGCGCTGATCGCGGCGAGACTATTCGCGACCGCCATGCCCAGGTCGTCGTGACAGTGCGATGAAAAGACGACGCGTTCCGCTCCGCGCACGTTTTTGCGCAGATACGTAAACAGGTCGAAGATCTCGAAGGGGGTGACGTAGCCGACGGTGTCGGGGGCATTCAGCGTGGTGGCGCCGGCTTCGATCGCGGCGTTGAACACTTCGACGAGGAAGTCGGGTTCGGTGCGCAGGGCGTCTTCTGCGGAAAATTCGACTTCGTGGCACACGCTGGCTGCGCGGCGAATGGCGTTTACTGCTATGTCGATGACTTCGTTCTTGCTCTTGCCGAGCTTGTGCTCGCGATGCAGCGGACTGGTGGACAGAAACAGATGGATACGAGAGCGTTGGGCCGGTTCCAGTGCGCGTCCCGCACTATCGATATCGCCGTCCTGACATCGTGCCAGTGCGCAGACCGTAGGTTGTCGCAACGCTCTGGCGATTTCGGACACGGCGGCGAAATCATCGGGTGAGGCTTGCGGGAATCCTGCTTCGATGATGTCGACGCCCAGGTCTTCCAGGGCATGCGCCATGCGCAATTTCGCCCTCCGGTCCATGGAGAAGCCCGGCGCCTGTTCGCCGTCGCGCAACGTCGTGTCGAAGATCTTCACGCGTCCGCCTACGTCGCTTTCCGCGCTTTCGGTGGCCTGGTTTTGCTCTGCTGCTGTCATTTTCCACTCCAAAAAAAACCCCGCATCCGTTACCGGGTGCGGGGTTTTGAGTTGTCAGGTTGGTTTATTTACACCTGAGCGCCCTTACCCCGCACCTCCGCTGGTAATAAGTACGAGTACAAGGGCAAGAAGAAGGAGGCCGCGAAGACGCAGCGGAACGCCGACCGTCGGGAGACGGTTGATTAGGGCGTTGCGGCTGGTGGTGCGCTGCGTCATGTTGTCGACCGTATGTCAGTCCGTCAGTAGCTGTCAACACTTTCGGCCGAAACTTTTTTGCCAGGACGTCTGGACGGCCAATTGTTTTCGAGTGGTCTTGTCGTCGAAGCCGCTTGTTACGTGAGATGCGTGGGGCTTGGTCTGGCGACGAGCGTTTCTGGCTACTCTCAGGCGGCGATGCCGCTATCGACGCGGTAAAGGCGCATGCCAGCGTGGTGAAGCACGCCGTCGATCACTTCGGCCTGGGCGGTGAAACCCAGATCGTCGAGATAATCGATTCGGTTACCGGTAACGGTCCAGGTTCCGCGATACGCCGACGTACGGAAGCCACGAGCCTCGTCGTAGCGCCCGTCGACCCGCAGTTCCTGGCGGACATACCCATGCGCGGTCACCCATGTGCCCGCGATTTCCTGTGGTTTGATGGTCTTCGAGCTGATGGATAACTTGAACATCTGGGAGGGGCTCTCCGTGCGGGCAAGAGGGAGGATGGGCGTGACTCTACGACCTCGAGTGCGCTTGAGGTCAAGAAGTTTTTCTCAAGCGCTTTATGCGCCCGGTCACGCCACGATCATCCTATTCAACCCGATGGCCCGGGCGAAAATCCATCCGTATCCTGTTGTTGCCTGTTTCTATGGGTTATCGGCGCGCGGAATATCGCAGCCGATGACGTCGGTCATCGGGGCAAGTTACCTTGATCGTACTCTGGCACTTGCTTGCCCCCTGAGAAGTCGTTCTCTTTATCGGGCGGGTTGAGCTCTTCCTCATCCTCGTCCTCCGGGTCGCCACCCGAAGCCTCGATGTACGGAATACCCTCGTCGTATGCGTCTTCGTAAGCTCTCTTGGTCATGATTCGTCTCCCGTGGGTGCGGGTAGCACGTCGACGACGTGCTACCAGGAGACGACACTAGACCTGGCTTTCCCGGGGCGAAATACAACTTCAGGTGTAGGGGATGCCTTGTTGTGGAGCTACATCCGCTCCGGAACCGCGATCCCAAGCAGCCACAGACCCTTCGCAAGCACCTGTCGCGTCAGCGCGCACAGCGCCAGACGCGACGCGCGGGTGGCTTCGGCGTCTGCTGCCAGCACCGGGCATTCGTTGTAGAAGCGGCTGAAGGTCTGGGCCAGGCCGAAGACGTAGTCGGCGATTTCGTTGGGTGCGAGGTTCGCGGCCGCCGAGGTCACTACGTCCGGGAAGCGGGCGCAGTCGAGGACCAGCGCGCGTTCCGCCGGGGCATCCACGACAATGGCACCGGTCGCGGCACCGCGTTCGATGGCACGGCCGAGGATCGAGCAGATGCGCACGCACGCGTATTGCACGTAGGGACCGGTGCGGCCCTCGAAGGAGACCATGCGTTCGGGATCGAAGATATAGCCCGAGGTGCGGTAGCTCGACAGGTCCGCGAATTTGATGGCGGCCATGCCGACGAGGCGGGCCAGGGCCTCGCGGTCGTCCACCTCGGTGTTTTCCGCCAGCCGTTCCCGGGCCTTGTCGATTGCGTCGCTGAGCAGGTCGCCCAACTGGGCCACGCCGCCTTGCCGGGTCTTGTACGGCTTGCCGTCGGGGCCGTTCACCGTACCGAAGCCAGCATGGAACAGCTCGATACCGTCGGCATAGCCGGCGCGGTGCGCGGCGCGGAACACCTGCTCGAAGTGCAACGCCTGGCGCTGATCCACGACATAGACGATGCGATCGGGCTTGTCGCGCTTTGCGCGGTCGAGGATCGTCGCCAGATCGGTCGTGGCGTACAGTGCCGCACCGTCCGACTTGGCCACCAGCAGCGGCGGCATCGGTTTACCGTCCGACGCTTCCGCGACTTCGATCACCAGCGCGCCCTCGCTTTCGACGGCGATATGGCGGCGGCGCAGATCGTCCAGCATGCCGGGAATCAGCGATTGCACGTCGCTTTCGCCGAGCAGCACGTCGAAATGCACATCGAGCGAGTCGAAATCGCGACGCTGCGCGTCCAGCGAAATCGTGCGGATCGCGCGCCACAACAGCATGTAGCCGACATGCCCGGCCTGCAATGCGGCGGTGGCCTCGCGGGCTTCTTCCATCCGTGCGGGGTCGGCCTTGCAGGCGGCAGCGGCTTCCGGATACAGCTTCTGCAGGTCGTCCATGCCCAACGGAAGCGAGCCTTCCGGCAGCGCCGGTTCGGGCAGGAAGCAGGGAAGGTCGGGCCAGCGGCGGCGGATTTCGGCAATCAGCATGCCCATCTGCAGACCCCAGTCGCCCAGATGCACATCGCCGATGGTGTGGTGTCCCAGCGCGCCGAGAATGCGGCGAAGACTCTCGCCGATCACCAGCGAACGCAGGTGGCCGACATGCAGCGGTTTGGCAACGTTCGGACCGCCGAAGTCGATGAGGACGCGTTGTGCATTCTGGCGGACGATGCCTGCATCGTCGGTCGCCAACTGGTCTTCGGCACTGGTAGCCAGGAACGTGGTCGAAAGGCGCAGGTTGATAAAGCCCGGACCGGCAATGTCGACGGATTCGAATGCGGCATCGTCGCGGAGTTTCGCGGCGACATCGCTGGCGATATCGCGCGGCGGACGCCCCAGTGTTTTCGCCAGCGGCATCGCTCCGTTGCACTGCAGGTCGCCAAGCTCCGGCCGCGAGGCCGGCACCGAGCGCGCGGTATCGGCCGGCAGTCCGCAGGCGCGGAAAGCGGCCTCCAGCAGACGGTCGACCCGGCTGGCCAGCGTGGCGTCGGAGTGGTGCGACATGGCGTTTATTTCCCTGGAGTTCGACCGGGGATGATAGCGGCTAGGGGATTCCGCGGTACGCGCTCTCTCCATGTAGGAGCCCGCTTGCGGGCGAAAGCCAACAGGGCGGGGAAGATGGATGCTCACCTTCGCGAGCCCGGTGTTCTGGCTGCGGATGTCACGCACGGCATCTCCGCTTCGTTGGTTTTCGCCCGCAAGCGGGCTCCTACAGGGGTGCCTGCGCAACGATGGACTCTGTTTTCAGACTAGCCCGACAGCCACGCGCAATCGCGCCCGTTAGATTGCCTGGTCCGCAGGAAGGCACGGCAGCCTTCATTTCAGGTGAGCGAGGGACGTATGAAGGACTGGGTGAAAAGCTGGCTTGCGTGCTGTGTGGGGTTTGCGCTTACGTTGTTAGCCATGTCTGATAGGGGGCAGTTCGACAACGTCGATCATGACGCTGTGTTCTTTGTAGTAGGAGCGATTTGCTACCTGCTTGTCTGTGGGTTCTCTTTGATCTATTTCAGGCAAGACGCCCAGCGGCAGGCTGCGGCTCGACATCGAAGCGAGCCTTCCCTGTAGAAGTGCGCTTGCACGCGTTCCTACAGGGGAGTGTGGCTTCTTAGCCAGCGGCGAAATACGTCGGTATCGGCCGCCATCGGCGCGGCGAAGGCATCCCGGCGAAGCATCGCGCCCAGCGCGTGCGGCACGTCTATAGTGCGGCCGACCAGCGGTTCGACGATGGTGTCGAATTTTGCCGGATGTGCCGTGGCGACAACGGTCCACGCGCGGGTGTCGCCCGCCAGGCGGCGGCGTTCGAGGACGCGTATCGCCGTTGCCGTGTGGGGACAGAAAATGTCGCCATCGCTGCGCGCATAGCGAAGTACGACGTCGCGAATTTCCGCATCGTCGACGCTTTCCGCATGACCTTTCGCGCGCGCTTCGTTTTCACCGCCGAAGAGATGAGCCAAACGTTCGAAGTTGCTTGGCGCGCCCACGTCCATCGCATTGGCGATCGTCGCGATGGCGTCGCGCCCCCGGTATGGCGAACCGGCGTAGAACTGGGGCAGTGTGTCGTTCGCGTTGCAGGCGAAGACGACCTCGCCTATCGGCAGACCCATGGCGCGTACCCAAAGACAGGCCACGGCGTTGCCCAGGTTCCCGGTGGGAACGATCACATTCAATGTCTCGCCGCTGGCGCGCCGGTGGGCCAGCGCGGCATGGGCGTAATACGCCATCTGGGGCAGGAGACGTCCGAGGCTGATGCTATTGGCGGAACTCATCGGCGTAGAGGCTTGCAGGTCGCGGTCGCCGAGCGCCGCTTTCACCATGCGCTGGCAATCGTCGAAGCTGCCGGACACACGCAGCGCATCCACATTGCCTCCGAAGCTTCCCAACTGGTGTGCCTGCCGGGGCGAGACCCGGCGATCGGGATAGAGAATGGCAACGCGAATGCCGGGCACCCGATGGAAAGCCGCGCCGACCGCCGCGCCGGTGTCGCCGGATGTGGCGACAAGAATGGTGAGCGGACGGTCGGTTCCCGCACGTAACCGCCGCATGCATGCGGCGAGGAAGCGCGCGCCGAAGTCCTTGAATGCGGACGTGGGGCCATGGAACAGCTCGAGCAGGTGCGTGGCGGGCATCGCCAGTTTTCTGCGCGGTGCGTCGAACGCGAAGGCCTCCGCGCAGATGGCGGGCAGTTCGGATGCGAGAAGATCGCCCGCGAAGAACGGTGCCAGCAGGCGTTCGGCAGTCTGCGCAAGCGAATCGCCTTCGGCAAAGGTCGCCGGATCCAGTATTGGCATGTTCGCCGGAACGTAGAGTCCGCCATCGGGTGCGAGCCCGGCGTTGATGGCTTCGGAAAGGCTGGCGTCCGCGGCACCGCCGCGGGTACTGACGAAGCGCATGGTCAACCCACCCTGGCGGCGGGGCCGTCGACGGGGGCGACGAGTCTGTCGCTGGCATAACCGGCATCGGCAAACGCGCTGGCCATCGCGAGCGAGGCGCGCTCCGCGCTGCCCGCATCCTCGAACCAGCCGAATACGCTCGGTCCCGCGCCGGAAATACTGGCGCCCATCGCGCCATGGTCCAGCGCGGCCTGCTTCACCTGCGCGAAACCGGGAATAAGCGGCGCACGACGCGGTTCGACGAGTACATCGGAAAGTCCTTCGCGCACCAGCGCCGCTTCGCCTCGATAGCAGCCTGCGAGGACCAGCGCCAGATTGGCGCTCTGCGCAACGAAGTTGCCCAGTTCGTACGAACCGGCCAGCGCCGCGCGGGCGCGTCGCGTTTCCAGCACGTAGTGCGGATGCACCAGCGCGCAATGCCATTCGGCGGGCACCGGAATGCGGACGAGCCGGTCGTGCGTGGAGAGCACCAGCCCGCCGAGCAGCATGGGTCCGAGGTTGTCGCCATGCCGGCTGCCGCTGGCCACCGCTTCGCCATCCAGCGCGTACGGATACAGCGCTTCGCGCGACAGCGGTTCGTCCAGCAATTCATTGGCGGCGACGAGCGCGGCGACACAGGAAGCCGCGGAACCGCCCATGCCGGACCCGAGCGCGATGCCCTTGTGCAGCGTCAGTTCGAAGCCGAAGGGCAGGTCGAGCGCGCGGCGGAGGGAGATCAGTGCCGCACCGGCCGTGTTGTCTTCGGCGCGCAGCGGAAGGTCGAGGACCACGCCGTCGATGCTGGCAATGCGGACGACGGGTTCGTCGATGCGCCGCACGTCGGCGCGATCGCCCGCGCCGGCTACGCAGTGCCCGAGAATGTCGAATCCGATGCCGACGTTGCCGACGCTTGCGAAGGCCTCCGCGCTGGCCATGTCGGCACGCGGAACGGAGAAGGTTTCTTTCAGCATGCGCATCGTTTTACTCCCATCGCGCCGGCCACGCGCAGCAGATCGGTGAAGACCGCCGCGGCCGTGACTTCCGGACCGGCACCCGGACCCTGCACGACCAGTGCATTGTCGCAGTAACGGCGTGTGGAGAAACGCAGCACGTTGTCGGTCAGGCGCGCATTGGCGAACGTGTGGTCGCGCGGCACGCGCTCCAGGACGACGGACGCGCCGGTCCGGTCCAGTCTCGCCACGTGCCGCAGCACGCCGCCGGCTGCCGCGGCGCTGGCGTGGCGGACGATCATGGCGCCGTCGAGTTCGCCGATTCTTTCCATGAATTCGTCGCGGGACACTTCCGCCAGGTGTGCCGGGACGAGACTGCTGATCCGCACGTCCTTCAGGGCGAGTTTCAGGCCCGCTTCGCGCGCCAGGATCACCAGCTTGCGCGCCACGTCCACGCCGGAAAGGTCCTCGCGCGGGTCCGGTTCCGTATAGCCCAGGTCATGGGCTTCGCGCACCAGCGCGGAGAAGGGCATGCTGCCGTCGTAACGGTTGAAAAGCCACGCCAGCGTGCCCGACAGCATGCCTTCGACAGCGACCAGTTCGTCGCCCGTGTCTAGCAGATCCCGCAGCGTCTGGATCACCGGCAACCCGGCGCCGACCGTTCCTTCGTAGCCGAAATGCGCCGATCCGGCGGCGGCCGCCTCGTGGATGGCGTGCCAGCGCGCGATATCTCCGCTGCCGGCGCGTTTGTTCGGCGTCACGACGTGCATGCCCGCGCCGAGCCAGACCGGGTAGTGGTCCGCGACGATATCGCTGGCGCTGCAATCGGCCAGCAGCGCCACGGCGTTGCCCTCGCCACGCACGTACGCCGCGAAGGCGTCGAGATCGGCGGGGCGCCAGGTCTGCGCGCCGTGGGCGCGGCCGTTGAGGGCTTCGTCGTCGCAGTCCAGCCACATGTGCCTGCTGTCGGTGACGGCACGCAGATGCAGGGACAGGCCCGCATCGCGGAGGAGCCGGGGGGCTGCGTCCTTGAGCTGGGCAAGCAGGGCGGTGCCCACTTTGCCGGGGCCGATCACGCCGATATGGACGACGAGTGGGGACGCCAACGCGCGCCGCGGAGCGCGAAGATAAGGACTTTCGGGTACTGCGATGACGCTGGACACGGGTTGCCTCCGGTGAGAGGCCCCTGTTCGCGTGGGAGAAGTTTCGTGTGCCGAGCACCGGACCCATCCCTTGCGAGGGCGGGGCCGGTTGCGACTGAAACCTAGTCGCGCACGTGCTCCCGTCCCAGGACGGTGGTAGTCGTCGTGGTCGTGGTGGACGTGGCGGTGATGGAACGAGCGCCGGACGCGAGCTTGCCTGCCGTATGGACGGCTGGCTTGGAGCTATGGGCGTGGGCGGGGAGATACATGGGTTGAACTTAGGCTGGTGCAGGGCCGGCTGTCAAGCGAAGGGGAGCGAATCGCGCCACTCCCCCTCACCGTCGCTCATGCGCAGGGGCGACCGTGAGGGGGAATGAGGCTGCACGACCATTCGCGTCCGCTACTTACTTCGACAAATCGATCGCGTAAACCGCCGTGCCGTCCTCGTTGTCCTTCAACTGACGAATATTCCGCAGACCGGCATCCCGAGCGACGTCTTCCTTGCCGGCCGAAGACACGAAGGTCACCTCACCCGCCGTTTTAAGCGGCGCGAACCGCCACGAGGTCTTCTCGACATCGCCGCGCTTCAACGCCTTCTTCGCTTCGAGCCAGTGGATGACCACCTCGCGATTGCCGTCCGGCGCACTCAGCACGATATTGCTGCCGTCCAGGCCGGGGAAGTTGCCGCCGCCGCTGGCGCGATAATTATTGGTGACGACGATGAAGGGCTGGCCCGGCTTCACCGGCTTACCCTTGTAGCGCAGGTCGACAATGCGTTCGCCTTCCGGCTTCGACAGATCGATGACGTAGTGGATGCCGCCCTGGATCTGATCGAAGTTGTAGCCGGGCAATTTATGTCCGATCAACGGCTGGGCGGCGGTGGCCTTCGGATCGATGCGGTTGAAGCGCTGCGCACTGTTTTCCAGCCACGCCTTCAGGCCTTTGCCGTCGACTTTCACCGCGGCCAGCGTGTTCGGATAGAAATACAGGTCGGCTGCGTTGCGGATGGTCAGCGGGCCAGCGGCTACATCGGTAAAGTCTTCCGGTCCGCCGAAACCGGTGCGGAACGCGGCGGCGGCCGATAGAACCGGCACGTCCTTCAACTCGGGGTGTTCGCGAGCAATCGCCTCGCTGGCGTAGTCGCGCTGCGCCGCGTTGACCACCGATAACGCCGACATATCGCCGACGTCCGCGAAGAAACTGCTCATGCGATGGTCGCTGCTGCCAATCGGCGTATTCACATACGCAACGGCGGCTTCGTGAGCGTCGCGCACCAACGGTGCGATGGACGGATCGGGCGCGACGCAGTCGTTCTTCTTCGCGCAGATCGGACGCACTTCGCTCTGGCTCGCGGCACGATCGACGACCCACTGGCCGTTCTCGCGCGTGAGCTTCATGCGGATGACGCCGAGATCCTTGCCGAAGAACCCACCCATCACGGCGGGCACGCCACGGACGATGCCGCGCTTCGCGTCGACTTCGGCCATGCCCTCGTAATGGGGGCCGGGGAATTCGGTATGCGAGTGTCCCAGCAGCAATGCGTCGATGCCCGGTACGCCCGCCAGATACCAGCCGCCGTTCTCTTCTTTCGGGGTATACGGCGAGGTGCTCAGGCCGCCGTGCAGGATCGCGACGACGAGGTCGGGATGCTGCGCCTTGAGTTCGGGCATGTAGCGCTTCGCGGCTTCGACGACGCCATCGACGGTGACCTTGCCAACGAGGTTGCGCTTGTCCCAGTCCATGATCGGTGGCGGCGTGAAGCCGATGATCCCCACGCGTAGCGTCACGTTGACGATCTTGCCGTCGGGCGTCGTCGCGGCGACTGTTTTTTCGACGATCGTCCATGGCTTGAAGATCGGCTTGCCGTCGCGCGCGCTGTAAACGTTCGACAGCACCAGCGGGAAATGCGGGCCTGCGCAGGCCTTGTCGCTGCCACCGTCGACATTCATCGGCGTGCCGGTGACCTGCGACAGGAACGACAGGCCGTAGTTGAACTCATGATTGCCGGCGGTGCCGCCGTCGTAACCGAGCGCGTCCATCGCGCGATACATCGAAAGCTCGGTGTCGCAGCCAATGGGTTTCACCGTCGACTGATAGTCGGCCAGCACCGTGCCCTGGATCGTGTCGCCGCTATCGAACAGCAGCGTATTGGGGAATTCCCTGCGCGCGTTGCGGATCAGCGTCGCGACACGTTCGTAGCCCAGCGTCGGGTCGTCTTTCTGCTTGTAGTAGTCGTAGCTCAGGACGTTCGAATGCACATCGGTCGTCTCCAGAATGGCGAGGTCGACACGTGCGCCCTGTGGCGCCGCGGCCGGTGCGGCGGCTTTGCCGGAGGGTGTGCCGGCGCATGCGGCAAGCAGGGCGGCCGATAGCGTGGCCAGGGCGATGGGTTTGAACATGGGGGTGTTCCGTAGGAATAGGGCCATTGGGTGCGCAAGCTAGCAGGATTGGAGGTTGGGCGCTCGGATGGGAGACGGCTTCGTTGCTTCGTTGGCTTTCGCGCGCAGGCGCGCTCCCACAAGGTTGTCGCAACCCTGTGGGAGCGCGCCTGCGCGCGAAGGGCGTACGAGGAATCAGTGGCGCTCGGCTTTCGCCTCGTCGAAGTAGATGTACTTCCGGCCGCCGTCTTCCAGTTGTTTCGTCTTCAACGTGAAGCGGTACGTCGTGGCTGGCGATGCGCTGCCGTCGATGCGCTGCATCGACAGGCCCGTTGCCTCGTCGGTCCGCACGTCGGCGGGCGATACGCGATACGCATCGACCGCCCGGCCTTCGCCGCCTTCCAGCGCTTCCCGCAGCACACGGCCATCCGTGCGGTCGAGCTTCACGCCAAGAACGTTCGCCAGCGTCGGCGCCAGGTCCACATTGCCGCTGGGCAATTCGTCGCGCATGCCCCGACGGAAATGCGGGCCGCTCGCGATCAGCGTGTTGTGCACATCCACGGGGCTGAAACTTCCGTGCATACCGCGTTCGTTCGACATGCTGCTGTAAAGCGTGCCGCGGAAACCCTGCACGACGGCATGCGCATCGTAGTCGTAGCTGGCGATGATGTCGGGCGAACGGCGATTTTCAAGATGCACGCTGGCCAGCGGCAGCGTGCCCGGGATATGTCCGTAGCGCTGATCCACGAAGATCGCGCCGAAGGGTTGGCGGCTCTGCAGGAAACGCACCGCGCGAAGCACGAGCGCGGCGTCGTGCTCGGGCTGGTAGAGATATTCGCTGCCGCCGTTGGGTGCGAGGACGAACGCGCCTTTGGGCAGGGTCGCCGGCAACTTGTACGACGGCGTCGTATACGGGCCCGGCTTGCCGCACAGACGTCCATCGTCGTCGTAGCGCGTGGGACGCAATGGCGTGCCATCGGCGCGAATGCCCGACATCACGGGTGCGTGGATGCAGCCGAAACCGTCGAATGCAGCGAAGCCCGCGCGGGTCATTTCATCGGCGAGTCGCACCGCGCCGGACACCGAATAACCCCAGTCGGCATCGATGCCGGCGACGCGACCGTCGTTAACGACGCGCAAGGGAAACAGGTCGGCCGGTCCCGCGATGTTGCTGTGCGCATGATCGGACACGACGATCAGATCCGTATCGGCATCGAGTCCCAGTTCGCGCAGCTTCGCTTCGAGCTTGCCCAACAGTTCGTCCTGCGCGCGCAACGCGACGTGGAAGTTCGGCGAGCCGACGCCGTAAAGATGTTCGGTCGCATCCGGATTGCGTAGCCAGACGAAGCTCACGTCCGGCTTCTCGACGGGCAGGATATAGCCGAGGAAGGTGTCCATCAGATACGCATTCGACGCGGTCGACGGCGTGCCCGCCCCGTCGGTCGGGTCGGACGAGACACCGTCTTTCAGCATGACTGCCGGTGCCTGCGCGGTCGGCCTGTCATTGTCCGGTTCCAGCGAGAAACGATCCGATGGATAGGCATTGACGGCGTTGGCGGGCAGGGGACGCCCGGCTTTCTGCAGGCGTTTCGCGAAGGCCAGCGGTAGCGCGACGTTTTCGTCCAGGATCACGCCGCCTTCGTGGTAATCCTGCAGGAAAGCCGGTCCCGACTTGCCGACAACGGCGGTTTTCAGCCCGGCTTTCTGCGCGCGCGAAAGCAGGTTCGGCACCTGCAACAGCTCGTGGTCGTAGTATTCGTCCAGGGCCCGGAGCACCGCATAGTCTTCCGTATAGACCGGCGAGGCGAAGTCGATCGCGCCGCCCTTCGCATCCAGCCCTTTGCCGCCCGGTGCCCAGAAGCGATTGCCGAAGAAGCCGATCGTTCCCGGGAACGAACCTGTCGCGAAGCTGGACGCGTTGACCATGGTGAAGGTCGGATACGTCGCGTGGTTGTCCGCGAAGAACACGCCGCGATCCGCCAACGCCTTCAGGTTCGGCGTGTCGTCTTCGCTGATGGCGTCCGGGCGCATGCCGTCCCAGACAAAGACGATCACGCGACGCGCGGGTGCGGCGACAGCGGCCGTGGCGGATACCGCGGCGACGGCCACGGCGAAGCAGACGAGCAGGGAACGGAGCGAGGTCATTGGCAGGGAGGATAGCGGGCAATTGGCCATGGTCCTTCACATATGTTTCAGTTTGAGTGCGCGGGGCGGTACCCTCCCGGGCTGTCACAATCGAAGGAACTTGCATGAAGTCCACTCCGACGAGTCTCCGGCTCGGCCTGCTGAGCGCGTCCATCACGCTGCTCGCGGGCTGTGCCACGTCCGCGCCGCGGAACACGCCAACGGCCGCCATCGATGTACCGGCCATTCAGCGCCCCGCCCAGGAAACCCCGGAATGGTGGTTCCGCAACGGCGCGGCGCAGGCCGCGCAGGCGTCGCGCGAGGCGAATGCCGGCGGTCAGCGGGCGAAGAACATCATCGTCTTCCTGGGTGACGGCATGAGCATCCCGACCATCGCGGCATCGCATATCCGTGCGGGCCAGTTGAAGGGCGTGGATGGCGAAAGCTACCGGCTGAGTTTCGAGAATTTCCCGTTCAGCGCGCTCAGCCGCACCTACGAAACCGATCAGCAGACGCCCGATTCGGCGGGCACGATGACCTCGATCATGTCGGGCGTGAAAACCCGCGCGGGTTTCATCGGTATCTCGCAGGTGCCGAAGCGGCAGGATTGCGCCGCCTCGAAGGGGCAGGAGCTGGTCAGTACGCTCGAACTGGCCGCCGCCGCGGGCATGGCCACCGGTGCCGTGACCACCACACGCATCACGCATGCGACGCCGGCCGCAACGTATGGCCACCTGCCCGAGCGCAACTGGGAAGTCGACGCCAACATTCCCGAAAGCGCGCGTGCGCAGGGCTGCAAGGATTTCGCGGCACAGCTGGTGGACTTCCCTGTCGCCAGCGGCCTCACCGTCGCCATGGGCGGCGGTCGTACCGAATTCCTGCCTGCCGGTGTCCCCGATCCGGAATATCCGAATAAGACAGGTCAGCGCCTGGACAAGCGCGACCTGATCGCCGAATGGAAGGCGAAGCATCCGGGTGGCGAGTACGTGTGGAACGAAGCGCAGTTCAAGGCGCTCGACCTGTCGAAGACCACCCATGTGCTCGGCCTTTTCGAGCCATCGCATCTGAACTACGAGCATGATCGACCGAAAGATAAAGCCGGCGAGCCCAGCCTGGCGGAAATGACCGCGAGCGCCATCAAGGTGCTGAAAAAGAATCCCAATGGATTCTTCCTGATGGTCGAAGGTGGCCGCATCGATCACGCCCTGCATGCCGGCAACGCATATCGCGCGCTGGACGAGACCATTTCCATGGCCGACGCGGTGCAGGCAGCACTCGACAACACCGATGCATCCGACACGCTGATTGTCGTCACGGCGGATCACAGCCATACGATGGCCTTCGCAGGCTACCCGACGCGCGGCAATCCGATCCTCGGTCTGGTGCGCGGTGCCACCGATAGCTACGACGAGGAAGGTGGCGGCGGCATGGCCCGCGATGCCGCCGGTCAGCCGTATACGACGTTGACCTTCGCCAATGGCCCGGGCTACACGGGTGCGACCGATCTTCAGCCCGAAGGCAGCAAGCGCTTTCCGCACAATCCGAAGACGTATGCCGGGATGACGAAAGGCCGGCCCGACCTGACGCATGTGGACACCACGGCACCCGATTACATGCAGGAGTCGGCGTATCCCATGAAGGCCGAAACGCATGGTGGCGAGGATGTCGCGATCTTCGCGCATGGTCCCGGCGCTTCCGCGTTCCACGGTGAGCTGGAGGAAAACGCGATCTTCCACGTGATCGTGCAGCACGCGCCGACGATTCGTGCCGAACTATGCAAGCTCGGCAGCTGCAACGCCGATGGCGTGCCGGTAAACCGGCCGACGTACGAGGCGTGGCTAAAAAAGAACTAATCCGCCAGCTTTTTGTAGGAGCCCGCTTGCGGGCGAAAGCCAACGGAGCGGTGAAGATGTGGTTGGCATCCGCAGCCCGTAGGTCGGGCTCGCGGAGGTGAGCATCCGTCTTCCTCGCCCGGTTGGCTTTCGCCCGCAAGCGGGCTCCTACAGTTAAGGGTGTCGTAGTCACACTTGTCGCTCATTGCAACCGCGCTGTAAGAGTTCGTACACATCCACGCTCCACTCTGTCGCGATTCTCTTCAATCGTGACAAAGGTCGTTCGCGGCCGATGGAGTTGTACCGATGATGTATCAGCGCCGCATTCTCGCTCTTGCCCTCGCCGCGTCTCTCGGAGGCGTCGTTCACGCGCAGGACGTGCCCGCCACGACGGATAACAAGACCGACAAGGCGCAACAGCTCGAAGCAGTGTCGGTCATCGGTCAGGGCGAAACGCGGCAGGTCCAGCGCATCACGCCGCAGGACCAGCAGGTGCTGCCGCCCGGTACCAGTCCGCAGAAGGTGTTGAACCGTCTGCCCGGCGTGTCGGTGCAGTCGAACGATGCATTCGGTGCGAACGAAGAGTCGCAGACGATCACCCTGCGCGGCTTCAACGCCACGCGAATCGGTTACACGATGGATGGCCTGCCGCTGGGCGATAACGCCTACGGCAACTACAACGGCCTGAACATCAGCCGCGCGCTGATTTCCGAGAACCTCACCAGCGTCGAACTCGCGGAAGGTATCGGCTCGCTCGGTACGCCTTCCACCAGCAACCTCGGCGGCTCGATCCAGTATTTCTCGTCCGATCCGGCGAAGACCTTCGGCGGCAAGGTCGCGCAGACCTTCGGCAGCGACAACAACCGGCGCACCTATGCGCGCATCGATACGGGCGACTACCACGGTTTCTCCATGTACCTGTCCGGCGTGCATGCCGGTGCGGACATGTGGGCGCAGCCGAATTCCCCCACCAGTACGCAGCAGTTCAACGGCAAGGCGGTTTACGAATTCGGCGAAGGCAACCGCATCACGGCCTTCGCGGATACGTCGCGTACCAGCCAGGCGGACTACGCCTATCTGTCGAAGAGCGGCATGCAGCGCGGTCTCGGCTGGGACTGGAATCTCTACGCGCCCGACTGGAAGCGCGCGCTTGCCGCGGCTTACTGCGCGCCCGCGTACACGAAGAGCGGCGTGAAGGATGCGCGCTGCGGTTTCTCCGGTGGCGTCGACAATATCGACGATGCGTACTACCAGAGCCGCGCGCTGCGTAGCGACGATCTGTATTACATCGCCGGCGACTTCGCGGTGGCCGATGGCGTCACGCTGCACACGCAGGTCTATCACCATGAAGACGCCGGCCAGGGTCACTGGTGGTCGCCGGGACAGAAGTCCAATCCGGGTACGCCCGAAGAACTGCCGATTTCGATCCGCAGCACCAACTACTCGATCAACCGCAATGGCGCGATCGCATCGCTGACCTATGAAATCGGCGGCCATCGCCTGGAAGGCGGCGTCTGGTACGAAAAGAACAATCATCACGTCGAGCGCAATTTCTATTACATCGACGGCCCGATCAGCGACAACCACTATCTGACCGACCCCGATCGTCGCCTGTTCGCGCAGGACTATGTCATTACGACGAAGCAGGCCTACCTGCAGGATAGCTTCAAGCTGTTCAATGACAAGCTCAGCATCGACGTGGGCGTTAAGAGCCCTCATACCAGCATGACGGCGCGCGAACAGCCGGGCGTCGAAAGCCCGTACGCCAACGGCCGGATCGACGCCGGCAAGGCGTTGTTGCCGCAGATCGGCGCGGCCTATCAGCTGGCGCCCGGTCAGGAGCTCTTCCTGTCCTATGCGAAGAATATCGCCGCGTTCCAGGGCGGCGGTGCCGGTGGCCCGCTTTCGGTAAGCCAGGCCGCGTTCGATGGGACGAAGGGTGCGCTGAAGCCTGAGCAGTCCCGTACATGGGACGGCGGTTTTCGTAGCACGGGCCGCTATTACGAGGCGTCTGTCGCCGTCTATGACGTTCGCTTCGACAATCGCCTGCTGTCGCTGAATCCTTGCCCGAGCATCGAAGTCGGTACGCGTCCGGAGTGCAACACGGCCTTCGTGAACGTCGGTTCGGTGAAGAGCCGCGGCGCGGAATTCACCTTTATCTGGAAGCCGATACGCGGTCTGGAATGGTACAACTCAGCCTCGTTCAACCATTCAACCTACGAGGATAACTACGTGGCCAATGGCCAGGTCGTTCCGGTCAAGGGCAAGACCACCGTCGATACGCCGAAGAGGATGTTCGCGAGCGAACTCAGCTGGCGCAACGGTCCGTGGTTCGCGAGCCTGCGCGGCAAGTTCACGGGCAAGCGCTACTACACCTATACCAACGACCAGAGCGTCGCTGGCGCAACCACCTTCGACTTCGGCGCGGGCTACGATTTCGGCCCGACGATCGGCCTGAAGGACCTGTCGCTGGCGCTGAACGTGACGAACCTCACCGACAAGCGTTACGCGTCCAACCTCACGGCGTTCGCCGGTACCGATCCGGCGGGCCGCGCCCTCGCGTTCCATGCCAGCGCACCGCGCGAGAGCTTCGTCACCCTGTCGGCGGATTTCTGATGATGGCCGGTCGCGTCATGGGTACGTCGATTCGTCTATCCTCCTGCGTTCTTGCCGCTCTTGTGGGAACGCTCGCGATGTCCGTCCAGGTTGAAGCCGCCGACAAGCCGCTGGCCGCCAAAGTGCTCGTAATCGGGCATCGCGGCGCCAGTGCGCTGCGCCCCGAGCACACGTTGGCTTCGTATGCGAAAGCGATCGAGGACGGTGCGGACTTCATCGAGCCCGACCTCGTTTCCACGAAGGATGGCTCGCTGGTCGCCCGGCACGAGAACGAAATTTCCGGTACGACCGATGTCGCCGCGCATCCGGAATTCGCCGCGCGGCGGGCGACGAAGACCATTGACGGCGTATCGGTCACCGGCTGGTTCACCGAGGATTTCACGCTTGCCGAGCTGAAAACGCTGCGCGCCCGCGAACGCCTGCCGGAGATCCGCAAGGACAACGCGCACTACGACGGTCAGTTCCAGGTGCCGACCTTCGACGAGATCATCGACTTCGTCGCGGCCGAGTCGGCCGCGCGCGGACGGGTGGTCGGCATCATTCCGGAGATCAAGCATTCGACGTACTTCGCCGGCATCGGTCTGCCGATGGAAGACAGGACGCTCGCGACGATCGATGCGCATACGTATACCCGCACCGCGCCGGTGGAGATCCAGTCGTTCGAAGTCGGCAACTTGAAATACCTGCGCGGCAAGCTCGGCAAGACGCATCCGAACGTGACGCTGCTCCAGCTGATGGAGAGTCCCGACGCGCATCCCGCCGACCGGACGGCGCCGACTTACGCGGTCATGATGACGCCCGCCGGACTGAAAGAGGTCGCGACATACGCGGACGCGATCGGTCCGTCCGTCCGCAGCATCATTCCGCTGACTGCCGATGGTTCCCTCGGTACGCCCTCGGCGCTGGTGCGCGATGCGCACGCCGCGCATCTTCAGGTGCATCCCTACACCTTCCGCCCGGAAAACCATTTCCTGGCGCGCAACTTCCGCAACGCGGACGGCGACGCGGCGCGGAACGAGGCGGGCTCGATCGCGGAAATCCGTGCCTATCTGGCCACGGGCATCGATGCGTTCTTTACCGACGATCCCGCGATCGGCCGGAAAGCCCTCGCCCGCTAGACCCGTATGCCTGGTCGCCGGGCGGTCTTGAGGATCGTCGGAAACCCCGATCCGCGCGATTGGCTATCATCGCCCGATTGCCAGTACCCAAGGGTTGCCCGATGTCGGTGTTTCAGAAATTCACGCGCCACAAGTCCGTGGAGCAGCTGCAGGCGGAAGTGGGTGCGCGTCGCGACTTCCGCCGCGTACTCGGTCTGTGGCAGCTCACCGCCATCGGCATCGGCGGCATCATCGGCGTCGGCATCTTCGTGCTGGCCGGCCAGCAGGCGGCGGTCAACGCCGGTCCGGCCGTGGCGCTCAGCTTCATCATCGCCGGCCTGGGCAGCGCCTGCGCAGCCCTGTGCTACGCCGAATTCGCCGGTCTGATCCCCGTTACCGGCAGTGCCTACACCTATGGCTATGCGGTACTTGGCGAGGGGGCGGCCTGGATCATCGGCTGGGACCTCCTGCTGGAATATGCGCTGGTGGTGGCGGTGGTCGCCATCGGCTGGTCGGGATACGTCCAGGTGCTGATGGCCTCGGCGGGCGTGCATCTGCCCGAATGGGCGCAGAAGAGCATGAGTCCGGACACCATGCGCTACTTCTGGCAGCAGGGACTCGGCGCGGTCGGTATTCCGGTATCCGATCCCGTCGCGGGTCCGACCGACGGTCATCGCTTCAACGTGATCGCAGCCGGCATCTCGATCCTGGTCGCTATCCTGCTTTCCGTCCGCACCGAATGGGGCGCCCGCCTCAATACAGTGATTGTCGGCATCAAGGTCATCGGCGTGATGCTCGTGATCGGTGTCGGCGCATTCTTCATCAATACGGCCAACTGGCACCCGTTTATTCCGGAGCGCATCGTCGATGCCAAGGGCATCGGCCACTTCGGTTGGCACGGTGTACTCACGGGTGCGAGCGTCGTCTTCTTCGCGGTCTTCGGCTACGACACGCTGACCACCGCCGCCGAGGAAGCGAAGGAGCCGCAGCGCGATCTTCCGCGCGCGGTGCTGTTGTCGCTGGCCGTCGCGATGGTGCTGTATATCGCCGTGTCGCTGGTGCTGACCGGCATCGTTCCTTACTCGACGCTCAGCGGCGAAGCGTCGGTGTCCGACGCGTTCAACGCCATCGGCCTGCCGTGGCTCAGCAATGTCATTGCCGTGGCCGCGGTCATCGGCGTCATCAGCGTACTGTTTGCCTTCATGCTCGGCGCGGCGCGCATCTGGTTCGCGCTGTCGCGCGACGGCTTGCTGCCCGCGTGGTTCTCGCGCGTGCATCCGCGCTTCGGCACGCCTGCGCGTCCGACCATGATCCTCGGCATTTTCACGGCGCTGGTTGCCGGTTTGCTGCCGATCGGCGAAGTGGCAGAGCTGGTGAACATCGGCACGCTCAGCGCGTTCATCCTGATCTGCGCATCGGTGATGGTGCTGCGTGTGCGCAAGCCGGAACTGGAACGCAAGTTCCGCACGCCTGCCGTATGGTTCGTGGCACCGCTCGGCATACTGTTCTCGGCCGCGCTGATTTACGGTTTGCCGTGGATCACGTTCGAACGTTTCGCGATCTGGATGGCGATCGGTCTGATCGTGTACTTCGCGTACGGCATCCGGCATAGCAAGCTGGGCAAGTCGGACTGATTCCTGATCCTTGATACATAAAAGAACGGCCGCAATAGCGGCCGTTCTTTTACTGCGGAACAGCCGCTATCAGAAGCGGAATTCCAGTGTTCCACCGAACACGCCGGAGTTCACGGTCTGCTTCGTACCGATGATGTGCTGAGCCTTCATCGAGTAGTGGTCGTAGGTGACCGCGAGGCCGAGGTTCGGCGTGAAGTCGTATCCGAAGCCAAGACCGGCGTAGATGCCGTTGTCGGTCGACGAAACGCTGTCGCTGGCGGTTGCGGAACCCGCATAGGCGTCGGCGCGAAGCTTCGACTTCGAGTGCGCCAGACCCAGGCGCGCGGTGATGAACCACGACGAGGGCAGTTCCCACTTGGCGTTACCGCCGATCAGGATCGTGTCCGCTTTGAGCGAGGTCGTCATTCCGACCTGGCCGTAGTTGTACCTGCCGGTCATCTTGCCGAGGTTCGCGTAGCCACCTTCGACGCCGAGGTAGAATGGAGCATCCACGGCCCAGCGGTAGCCGATGGCGATGCCGTACGCCGTATCGGTCTTGTCCTGGAAAAAGTCGTCGCCGCTGGTGTCGTAGCGTGAACTACCGACCGAAGCATTGACGAAGGCCCCCTGGCTGGCGGCATGCGCGCCGAACGAGGCGAACGAAAGCGCGGCGGCCGCAGCCACCGAAAGCAGTACCTTTTGCATGTTTAGTCCCTGTTCCCTGTTCCCTGTTTTATCGAGTATCCCGACCTCTTTGCCGGAATTCCCGCACTCGGCGGGCGGGGCATTCTATCCGCGGATGACGGACAAGTGCGTAAGTCGTGACCTATGGCAGGGTGGGGCGGACGGGTGCTGCCGTTAGGATCGATCGCTTGCGCGGGGGGATACCCGGCCGCGCGACCTTCGAGCTCGCGCAAGGATGACTGAGCGCAACCAGGCACCATTAGGAGACCCCATTGAAAGCCACCATCCTTGCCTCCGCGCTGCTGGCCGCTATTGCCGGCATCGGCGCGTCGTCTGCCCACGCCGACGTACCCGCCCCGCAGGACATCGCCTATAACGGCACCCTGAAGATCGCTGTCGACGCCACCGATCTCGATCACCGCATCCTGCGTGTTCGCGAAACGATTCCCGCGCCGGCCGGTCCGCTGACGCTGCTGTTCCCGGAGTGGATTCCGGGCCACCATTCGCCCAGCGGTCCCATCGATCAGTTCGCGGGCCTGGTGGTCACGGCCGGTGGCAAGCGCATCGAATGGGTACGCGATCCGCTGAACGTCTATGCGTTCCACGTCACCGTGCCGGAAGGCGCCGCGGGCGTGGACGTCGAGTTCCAGACGCTGACGCCGCAGGACACCCGCCAGGGCCGCGTCGTCATGACGCCGGAAATCGTCAACGTCCAGTGGAACCAGGTCTCCCTGTACCCGGCCGGTTATAACGCCGACCGCATCCAGGTCGAGCCGACGGTCAAGCTGCCGGAAGGCTTCCAGTTCGGCAGCGCGCTCGAAGTCGCCAGCCAGAGCGGCAGCACCGTGACGTTCAAGCCGATCGATTTCAACAACCTCGTCGACTCGCCGATCTTCGCCGGCAAGTACTTCAAGCGCGTGGATCTCGATCCGAACGGCCGCTCGCCGGTGCATCTGAACATCGTGGCCGACAACGCCAAGTCGCTTGAAATCAAGCCCGAAGCGCTGGAAATCCATCGCAAGCTCGTCCAGCAGATGGACAAGCTGTACGGCGCGCGCCACTACAACCACTACGACTTCCTGCTGGCGCTGACCGACAAGCTCGGCGGCATCGGCCTGGAGCACCACCGCTCCAGCGAAAACAGCGCTGCGCCGGGTTACTTCACCGAGTGGGAAAAGAACTGGCTCGGCCGCGACCTGCTCGCGCACGAGTACAACCATTCCTGGGACGGCAAATACCGTCGCGGCGCCGATCTGGCCACGCCGAACTTCAACGTTCCGATGGGCGACAGCCTGCTGTGGGTCTACGAAGGCCAGACCCAGTTCTGGGGCAACGTCGTGGCCGCCCGTTCGGGCCTGATGACCCAGGACCAGGCGCGCGACATGCTCGCCTTCGTCGCCGCCACGTACGACAAGGGCCGTCCCGGCCTGTCCTGGCGCAACATCCAGGACACGACGAACGATCCGACGATCTCGCAGCGTCGTCCGCTGTCCTATCGCAACTACCAGATGAGCGAAGACTATTATTCGGGCGGCCAGATGGTGTGGCTCGATGTCGACACGCGTCTGCGCGAACTGACGAAGAACAAGCGCTCGCTGGACGATTTCGCCAAGGCCTTCTTCGGTATGAAGGACGGCGACTGGAAGGTCAATCCGTATACGTTCGAGGACGTGGTTTCCACGCTCAACGGTATCGCTCCGTACGACTGGGCGTCCTATCTGCGTGAGCGCATCGACGGCCACAAGGGCCCGATCGACGGTATCGAACGCGGCGGCTGGAAGCTGGTCTACACCGACAAGCCGTCCGATGCCGTCAAGGCCTTCGAAGCGCGTCGCAGCTTCGCCGACCTGACCTATTCGATGGGTGTGGCGGTGTCCGCGAAGGGCGACATCTCCGACGTGCGCTGGGACGGTCCGGCCTTCAACGCCGGCCTCTCGCCGGGCATGCACCTGGTCGCGGTCAACGGGAAGGAATTCTCCGGCGATGTGCTGAAGGACGCGGTGACGGCGGCGAAGACGGACAAGGCGCCGATCGAACTGCTGGTCAAGAACTTCGATGAGTACAAGACCATCAAGGTCGACTACCACGAAGGCCTGAAGTACCCGCATCTGGAACGCGAAAAGAGCAAGCCCGACTGGCTGGGCGAGCTCTACAAGGCGAAGTAAGAACGAACGGCGCCCCCCAAAGGGCGCCGTTTTTCATGGGAGACCAAGGCACAGGGGGCCGCTTCTACACCTCTTTACCCATCTCCGTTACACTACGCGTCCGCTGTACCTGCGCCCGTAGCTCAGCCGGATAGAGTAGTGGCTTCCGAAGCCATTGGTCGGGGGTTCGAATCCCTCCGGGCGCACCATCTCCCATGCCGCCATGCGAGCCGCCGCCGTTCAGTACGGTGGCGATCGCTGTAGCCGGTTGCGACCGCCCCTGGCCTTGCGCCACTTGCTCAGTAGCGGATCTTTATGACCGCAAGGCGTTTGTGGTGGTAGTTCATGAGCCCATGCTCAAAATCCCGTGAAATCGTCATGTTCTTTATTCCTTCCTCGCGGCTGTAGATTTTCATGCCGAGGTTCGAGTCGAAATAAGCCACTTCGACAGGACTCAGTCCCACGGCCACGACGTGCCCGCCGGATATAAGACGTGCCCGCCGGATATAAGAAGATACGTATTGATGTGGCCGCTCACGAAAATTTCGGAATGCAGGAACATGACGATATCGAAGGGAGATTTCGCTCCGCAGTAAGCGATGTCGACGAAGCCTAGGATGGTGTACTTGTCGCGTAGCTCGGAAAATATTTCCGACACGGTGTCGGGATCGCTTCCATAAGCCGCGGCGGCCGTCTCTCGCAACGTGGTTCGTGTATCCGTCCTTGTGGCATGGCGTCTCGTGCTGAAGTTGTAGCTGACCATGTTGTGCATCAGTCCACCTTCTGTTCGCGAGGGGATGGTTCTCCCGGAAAAATCCGAACAGGTGTGCACGTTCCTGATCCAGGCCAGGGCAAGGCCATGGCATATGCCGGAATGCAGTTTCGCGGAAGGATTCAGCGATGTCTTTTCGTAGTGCTGACCAAATGAAACGCCCGTATTGGTCGCTATAGGGAAGTTCTTCGGCATGTAGCGATCGGCCCTGCGCAGTGCGTGAGAATTGCGTCGTGAATTGTTCATGGAACGATGTGGTTCACGACGGTTCGATGTTGCAGTTCACCCGGAAAAAATTGGTGGGATCGTACTTTGCTTTGATCCTTCCGAGTTTCGCGTACTTACCTGAGCCTCCAAGAGCTTCGATAACCCGGTCCTGTTCGTCGAAGTTGAGCATATTGGTGTAGATGCCTTTGCCAACCCAATGGCGGAGATCTCCAGCGACTTTTTTTATCTGCTCGATGTAATCCCGATCCTTGAGCGGATCGTCCCAGCGCATCGCAAAGTTAAGCCATAACAGGTACTGGCGATGCGAGAAGGCGGAGGCCTCCTCCGCTATATCGCTTACAGCGCCGCCGAGATTGATGACCTCGATCTCGCCATGCATCGGCATGTCCTTCCAGAAGTCGACAAGAGTGTCGATGGCCTCGTCCGCCAGATCGATCACATGTGCTTCCTTCGTGTAGTAGCGGTGACCACTGCCAAATTCCTCATCGATCAGTCTTTGAACGGAAGATGCGAAAGGGATCGTATTCGTGGTGGCCACGCGCGATTTTCCAATCCGAATCAGGCGTTCGACGATCTCGTGCCCTTCCGGCGCATTGGCATCGTCAAGCCACATGGCAACGAGCATCAACATGCGTTTGCCCACCATGTCCGGCCGTACGAATGGTAGGTGGGGTACGTTTGATTTGAGTGATGCATGCCAGCCAACCGTGCGTGGCAGGCTGGGTACTATCCGGGCATACTCTCGCAGGGCTTCGGCTGCATCGTCGGGTTCGTAGAAGGACACGCCAAGATGCATCATGGGGCCGAAGGTGTGCGCCTTGAAAGTGAAACGTGTGACGACGCCGAAGTTGCCCCCACCGCCCTTGAGTGCCCAGAACAGGTCGGAGTGCCCGGTGGCGGAAACTTCGATGACTTCCCCGCTGGCCAGTACTAGTTCGAGTGAGACGAACTGGTCGCAGGTGAGGCCATGTTTGCGAGAGAGCCATCCGATACCGCCGCCGAGCGCCAGTCCACCGATTCCGGTTTCCGATACGGTGCCGGCAGGCACGATCAGTCCGTGCCTTGCGGTAGCTTCATCGACGTCCGCCAGCAGGCAGCCGCCTTCCGCATGGACATGCTTCCGGCCCGTGTCGACGGATACCCGGCGCATACCGCCAAGATCGATGGTCAATCCACCCTCCGACAAGGCTTTTCCCGATACCGAATGACCGCCGCCACGCACCGATGGCGGAAGGTGAAGCGCGCGTGCGGCATTGACGGCAGCAACGACATCTTCGGTGCACGTACAACGAAGAATCAAGCCAGGACGCTTGTCGACCATGCCGTTCCATACATGGCATGCGTCCTCGTATGCCGTGTGCGTGGGACCGATAAGCTCGCCTTTGAAGGTGTCACTCAACTGTCGGGCGATACGACGGCACATGTCCCGGTCTACGGCGGGCGAGTGCTCTGCTTCTCCGATGCGGTAGGAATCGTCTGACATGCGATTCACCTCATTCATGCGTCGCGCCGGAGGCTGGTCTGGATGTGTGGACCCAGTCGTTTGTCTCCATCTCCTCGCCCATGAGGAAGCGGCCGAGCATGGCGGCCTCGTATGCGTTTTCCCAGTGTTCGACGATAAGTCCATTCCTGAAGCGCCAGAGACCGCAGAAAGGCATGCCGATGGCATGATCGTCGCGGCGAGTACGCAGGGTGCCTAGTACAGCGCCGAAGTAGTCATTGGCGATGATGTTCTGGACATCCATGACGAGGGTATCTCCACTCAGGCGAATCAAGTCGAGCTCCTTGGCCCGGACGGCTTCCTTGCCGGTTACCTCTGCGGGTCCACCCGAGGCACCACGGTCGGCGGTATGCAGGACAATCTGGTCATCCGAGTATTGGCCGATACAGCGTAGATCGGCATAGACGGCGCGTAAGGTCACGATATTGGGATGCAGTGTCGACATGATTGCGAATCCTTTGTGTCGATTGGCAACGACTAGGGATCGAGGAACGAGGGAATGCTCGAAACGGAGTACCGTTTCACTTTGAGCTCGGCCCCCTGACCGAAGATCCTGTCGACATACAAGCTCAGGTTGTCGGCGAAATTCTCGGGCACCGGTGCGCCGAACTCCGGATTGAAGTACGGCGCTTCGGATAGCCGGACGAGTCCTCTATCCGAAGGAAGATGCCCATCCAGCAGCGTGAACGTGCCCATGCCGCAATCGAGTTGGCGTGGCGCGACGTCTTCTTCGATGCCGCCGAGATCGATGGTCATATAGTCGCGATCGATCAGGCGTCCTATGCGGTCGACGCGATATACCTCACGTTCGTCCACGAGCCAGCGTGTCAGGCGCGCGGAACGGTCGTAAGCGATCCGCAGGCGATGAACGTCGCCCGGGCGGTAATCGGCGACGGGTATCGCGAATGCGAAGGCAGCGTAGTTGTGCATAGCCGTACGGCCAAAAGGCAGGCGTTCGTAGTAAGCGTAGATATGCTTGTTGGTGATGAAGAAGTCGAAAACAATGAACGATTCGAAGTCGAGAACGGTCTGCGCTACCGATGCCAGCCGGAGGTCGTCGTCGGCGTCGATGACGTTGTTCCCGAAGGGATGATGTTTCGTTCCGAAGGTCTGGCCGCCCATGATCGCTGCGCACGAAAGCGTCTGTCCCGGCACGGCATCGAACCCGGGTAGGCCTGTCGACGCTGTGTGATTCATGAATGCAAGCCATTTGACGTGATCGAGCGCGCCGGGGAGACCGCCATTTTCGTGTTCTTGTCCGATCGTTCGCGTAAACGCCGGCTCGCCGCTATAGGGGCTCAGGCCGGTGGATACGACACGCAGGCCGTGTGGTCCGGTACTCACGATGCCGTCGTCTCCCACGTAGGAGCCAGCGGTGAAATAAAACCAGCGAGCATCTGATGCATCTATAGAAAACGGACGATGGAAATCGTCCCATAAAGCGACATACGGAAGTTTGTTTTGACTGAAGGCGATGCCCGGGGCAAGAAGTATCAATACCAGGGTTAATAGAATGGTTACTTTTCGAATCATTTTGAAGTGTCCGTCGCAAAATGGCGTACTTGCCCGTTGAGTAAGACATCGTCGTCGTTGGCGTCCGCGTTCATCAGGAAGGCGCGCCGAATGCGGCAGCATGGTCTCGCACGAAATCGGACAAGCTGCGTGCCGGTCGCTGGATCAGCTGAGTGAAGTCGCGAGTCACAAAATCCCCCCATCCGTTCGCGTATGCTTGGCAGTACTCCAGATACATGCCTACTATCCAGGGTGACGCGCCCGCGCTCGTCATGAACTGGCGTGTGGCGTCCAGGGACATGGGCACGTATCTGATCGGGCGACCCAGTCGATCGCTTATGGCATGCGCCATGTCATCGCCGGACAAAGATGCTGTGCCTGTGAGCGTGTAGGTTCGACCGGCATGTGCCGCCGGTGCGGCGAATATCTGTGCGGCGAAGTCGGCCACGTCGCGTGTGTCGATCAGCCCCAGCCGACCATCACCCAATGCGTAAGGCAGCACGCTCTGACCAGCGATCGCAGGTGCCACCGCGAGCAGATTCTGCATATAGAAATGCGGTTTGAGAATGGTCCATTGCAGGCCCGACACCATGATCTCGTGATCCGACTGAGCGTGCAGACGGCCATTGCGCGTTGGTGCATCGGCAGCCGCGCCCACGGCGGAAAGCCGGACGACCCTTTGTACGCCTGCCCGGCGAGCTGCCCACAGCGCATTCATGCTGTTTTCGGACGCGCGTGGGCCCGGTGCGGTTAGCAACCAGAGCGCATCCACACCGTCGAATGCGCCAGGTAAAGTTCCGGGATCGTCCAGATCACCCTGTACAGTCGCGATGCCCCGTTTCTCAAATGCCGTCGCTCTGGCTGGGTCGCGCACCATGGCGCGCAGGCGAACTGCGGGCCATTGGGAAAGTATGTCGATGAGATTTGTCGAGACGGTACCCGTGGCGCCGGTAATCAGGATAGTGACTGGACTCGATATGGCCATGGCTTGCTCCGTGCGTCGATGCGAATCACCGCTCCGGCCGCCAGGTCGGCAGCTGCGCGCGATCCACCGCTTCTGCAATGGCTCTTATTTCCGCAGGGTTGAGTTCGATGCTTGCGGCGCGAGCGTTCTCGTCCAGATGTGCAATGGATGTCGTTCCCGGGATAAGAAGAGTCGCGGGCGAGTGATGCAACAGCCATGCAAGCGCGAGTTGCGATGGGGTGATGTCATACAGCGTGGCAATAGGCGCGAGCGCGCTATCCGGCCCGACCAGACCGCCATGCCCCAGCGGAAACCACGGGATAAAAGCAATGTGGTGTTTTTGGGCGTACTGCAAAACGTCGTCGTCGGCACGGTCGGCGATGTTGTAAAGATTTTCGACGGCCACGATGTTTGCGTGCTCACGGGCTTCTATCAGCTGTTCGATGCTGACACCGGGTTGATTCGAAAGTCCTATATGGTGGATTTTGCCTTCCTTCTGAAGGCGAACGAGTTCGCCCAGGGAGTCGGCCAGCGGCACGTTCGGGTCGATGCTATGTAGCTGATAGAGGCTGATGCGCTCGGTGCCCAGGCGCCGAAGACTCATTTCCACTTGCTGACGCAGATACTCCGGTCGCCCCAGCGGAACGATATAGGGCGCTCCAGGTGCGCCGTGTATCCAGTCGTTGCGACCGGAACGCAACATGCCGCCTTTGGTTGAAATGACCAGGCCGTCCGGATAGGGATGCAGCGCGCGGCGAATGATGTCTTCGTTGTCGCCGGGGCCATAGGAGTCGGCGGTGTCGATGAAGTTGATGCCAAGATCGTGGACGGCATGCTGCAGTACGCGGATGGCGTTATCGGGATCGTCGGGAGGCCCCCACATGCCATAGCCGGTCAGGTGCATGGCGCCATAGCCAAGGCGATTGACCTTAAGGTCGCCCCCCAGAGTGAATTGCTGGCTGCTGGTTTTTCGCTGAACTGTAATCATGGCACAGCCTCCTTAACGGCAAAGTCTGGGACTTCGGCAACGCGGGATGGTGCCTGGGTTACCCAGCTGCCCAGAGTGATTTCGGCGGTAATGCCAGGGCCGAAGCCAGCGACGATGCCATGCGCGCCGTCGCGAACGCCGCCTGCTTCGAACAGGCGACGCAGCGCGTCCAGTACGACAGCGGAGGCGATGTTGCCGTAGTCGGTCAGGGTTGCCCGGCTGTAGCGGAACATGTCCGGGTGGACGCCGAGAAAGTGCGACAGGTCGTCGAGAATGCGTGGACCGCCAGCATGGATGATGTAGAAATCCATGGCGGCGGCATTCCATCCGTACTCCGCGGCGACGGCACGTAGTTCGGGGGCCAGTTGTTCCATCGTTCCGGGGACGCGTTTATCCAGACAAAAGTGGAAGCCAGTAGCTTTTACCGCATACGAAATCCAGTCTTCGGTGCCGAGGACGAGACGGGATCCGTTGCCGGTCAGTCGAATCCCTGTGCCCCCATCTCCGCGAACCACTGCTGCGGCCACCGCGTCGCCAAATAGCCCGTTGGAAAGAAGGTTGCCTACGCTCAGGTCGGCGGGTTGATAGCAGAGGGAGCAGAACTCGCAGGCCACGATGAGTACGTGGGCGCCGGGATAGGCGAGACAGAAATCGTGGGCGCGATTGATGGCCGCACCGCCCGCCGCACAGCCGAGTTGCGCGATAGGTAGCTGCCGGGTGTCGTTGCGGAAGCCGAGCTCGTTGATCATCCATGCAGTTGGCGACGGCATCGTAAATCCCGTGCACGAAACATAGATGATGGCGTCGATGCGATCGGCCGTAATATCCGCATTGACCAGCGCCTGTGCAACCACGGCGGGTATGCGTGCTCTGGCCTCGCGCACATAGACCAAGTTGCGTGCTTCGAAGCCGGGATGGCGTAGCGTATCTTCGATCGGTTGCACCAGATGACGTCGCGTCACCCTGGTGTTTTTTATCAACCGAAGCACGAGAGGAAGGTGCTCGTGTTCCGCATGGAGCTCACGCGCCAGGGCGAGAGTCTCATCAAGACTGACGGTGTACTCCGGCACGGCTACTGCCGGGCGGCAGAGGATCGGCATAGCGTTCTCCCTGATATAGGAGTCGGTTGCGCTGAGTCGGGCGTACATGGCCGTCGCCAGTTGCGGAAGGCATGTCGACAGAATGATCGGTGCGGATGTATCGCTACCTGGGGACGATGGGGAGCGTAGGATTCCGGATACGGCACGACAATATGTCATCGGTTGTAGGAGCGACGTCGTTCTTCAACGTATCGCTTCGGTGTGCCTGGGACCGCTCCGCGAATCCTTTCGCGGAGCAGTCATGACTCTGGTCAGAGGCTAATAATCAACGTGGACAGCCCGCTGGCGCTGGTGACTCCCGTGGAGGAGCTGCACTGGCTGTTAAGTGTCGACCCCAGATTGAGTAGCGTAAACGTGGCATTTGCAGGTTTTCCCGCATATCGGCCGTTGGTGATGTTCCCGAGTGCGGTAATCACCAGGTTCCCATCTACGGCATTGACTGTGGAGGTGAATGAGAACGTGCTGGTTACATTGTCAGCCCACTTGATTGTCCACGTCGCGGGCGCCGGTGTCAGAAGGGACCCGCACGAGAATTGAGCTGTGAATTGTTCGTGGGAAGAAGCAGAGGTAAGTACCGGAGCCGCCAGTTGTACGCAGGTCCATTGACTGTCGGTGGTGACGGTGTGTCCCTCCGTCGCATAGGTGACGCCTGGTGACCAGGTTGCCGCGTGACTTCCCGTGCATACGGCGAGGCTTAGGGCATGTGCGCTGGCAGGCACCGCCAGCATGGCAAATAGCAGTCCCGCAGTGGCAACGAAAAAGAACGAGAATCTGGACCTGAAATATCCTTTCATTGTGCGATGCATGAGCATGAGGTTCTCCACGGAATGAGTGCTCGTTCAACGAGCAAGGGAATCGATGGATACGCAAGATCATTTTTTGTCGCGTCGGAGATTGTTTCGGCGTGAGATGTCGCGTACCCGGAAGCAAGGCGCCGTTCGCGCCTCGATATCACCAACGGGCCTCCTTTTTCATCGCGTTCTCTCAGGGCGAGAGTCGATTGGGTTCGGGCGAATGCGTCCTGCCGCCGTTGGATCGCCGGCGGGGGGCAGGTCGATTGACGGGGATGGCGCGTCGACTAGCGTTGTCGCGGAGCAGGTGTCGTCTCTAGCGGAGACGTTCATTCCGACGAGCGCACCCGTTGACCGGGGATGGCACGTTCAACGTTATAAAGAAGGTAACGATCGGCATTTCATGCCAGTTCCCTCCACTCCGTATGAACTGGACTGAAAGCGTAGGAGTGCGTGTGAAGCGCGACAATATGTCGTCAGTTGTAGGGGATCGAATTTCATCGTGTGCTTGCCCACCGGATATGTGAAAAGAGACACACTTCACGATCCCGACTGTCGTCGTTCGGTCACGCTAGGCACTTAAGGTTCGCGACTAGTCCCCGGACAACGGGGCAGGGGAATTCACGGAATACTTTTGGGGAAGGGAATGCAGGGACATATCCGCAGGCGTTGGCTCTCCGTAGCCATCGCGTCGTTGCTTATGGCCGGTACGGCCTATGCGCAGAACACCTCGTCGTCCATGAGCGGACGCGTACTCGATGCCAGTGGCGCACCCGCCGCCGGCGTCACGGTCGAAATCGTGCATGTGCCTTCCGGCACGACGCGCGTCGTCACTACCGATACAAGCGGGCGCTACAAGGCACAGGGCCTGCGTGTCGGCGGTCCGTTCGATGTGACGGCGAAGACCTCCTCGGGAACCGCGGAGCGCGACGACATCTATCTGCAACTGGCCCAGGACACCAGCCTGGACCTGACCGTCGCGGCCGCCGCGACCGGTGCGACACAGCTCGAAGGCGTGCAGGTGCGTGCGAATGCCAGCGATGTCGCCATGGCGCAGATATTCACCGCCGACAACAAGGGCATGGGCACGCAGGTATCGCAGCAGGAACTGAAGATGCTGCCGGTGCCGAATCGCTCGATTCAGGATATCGCACGCCTTAATCCCGCGATCACGGTGACGAACAAGAGCAAGGGCGAAATCTCGGCGCTCGGTCAGAACAGCCGCTACAACAACATCACGATCGACTCGGTACCGACGAACGACTCGTTCGGTCTCGAAGACAACGGCCTGCCGGCGCTGAACCAGCCGATCTCGCTGGACGCGATCGAGGCGTACAACATTTCCACCGCGAACTACGATGTGGCGAACAAGCGCGCCGTCGGCGCGAACATCAACATCGTGACGAAAAGCGGTACGAACGATTTCCACGGTTCGGTCTATTACGTTTACCGCAACGCCAGAAACATGGTTGGCGATAACCAGGCCGGTGCCGAGTTCAAAGGCTATACGCGGCAGTGGACCGGCGGCGCGACGTTCGGCGGTCCGATCATCAAGGACAAGCTGTTCTTCTTCGCCAGCGTGGAGAAGTCGAAGACACTGGCACCCGCGCCCAACTTCGGGCCGCTCGGTTCGGGTAAGGGCAATATCGTGCCCATCAGCCAGTCCGACGTCGATCGCATTTCGCAGATCGCGACCAATCTCGGCATGAATCCAGGCACGTTGAACGCGGCCGGTGCCGATCAGGAAGAGAAGCGCGGCCTGTTCAAACTCGACTGGAATATCGCGGACGGTCACCGCCTGAGTCTTCGCTACGACAAGGTCAACAGCGAACAGCCGAACCTCAACGGGTACAGCACGTCGTCGACGTCGCCCAGCCTTAGTCTTTCCAGCTACTGGTTCACCAAGCATCGCGAAAATTCGCAGTGGGTGCTGAACGCTTACGACGACTGGAGCGAATCGTTCTCGACCGAGGCGGCGTTCTCGTATTCGAAGTACGACGCGACGCCTACGGTGCAAACGCAGCAGCCGCAGGTCAAGGTCTATACGAACGGCGTGGTGAACGGAAGCACGATTACCGGCCCCTTCGTGAACCTCGGCGAGGAAGAATTCCGTCACTACAATATTCTCGGCATCAAGAGCTATAACGGCTTCTTCGCCGGTACGTGGTTCGTGGGCGATCATGCGATCAAGGCCGGTGTCGATTATCAGCGCGACGAGTTCTACAACCTGTTCGGCCGTACCGAATTCGGTGCCTATGTTTTTCCGAGCATCGACGCGTTCGCCAATAAGAACTACTTCAGCTACTCGGTTTACCAGCCCACCGACGGCAATCTCGACAGCATCGCGGCCCGCTGGAATCTGACGCAGTGGGGACTGTTCGCGCAGGATACGTGGCAGATCGGCAATCTTTCGCTGCAGTACGGACTGCGTTACGACCTGCCGAAGGTGAGCAGCGCGCCGCTGAACAATCCGACCTTCAACGGTGCGTTCCCGGGGTATCCGAATAATGCGACGATCGACGGAAACGGCGTGATCGAACCGCGCGCGTCGTTCAACTACAACTTCGACGCGGAACGTCCGACCCAGCTACGCGGCGGTATTGGCTTGTCCGAAGGTGCGCCTCCGGGCGTATGGCTGTCCAACCCGTATACGAATAACGGCTTGTCGCTGACGAGCTATTCGTCGTCCAACGGCACTGGCTTCACGGCCAATCCGTTGAATCCGCTGATTCCGTCCAACGTGCGCAAGGGCGGCTCGCCGGAAGTCGACGTGACCGACGGCAACTTCAAGATGCCGACGGTATGGAAGGCGAGCCTGGGCTTCGATCACCAGTTGCCCTGGTCCAACCTGGTGCTGACCGCCGAGGTCGAACACCTGGAGACGAAGAACGCCGTCCGTTTCCAGGACCTGAATCTCGGTGCGGCAACGGGCGTACTGCCCGATGGCCGTTCGAGCTACTGGACGACGACCGATCCGAATGCGTTCCGCAGTGTCGGCAAGACGCCGACGGGGCAGGCGATCTGCGCCACGCCCACGGGTGTCTGCGCGGGTGCGCGGGCCAATCGCGATCCGCGCTTCGGCAACGTTATCTATCTCAGCAATACGAGTCAGGGGCAGGCTACTTACGGCACCTTGCAGCTGGCCAAGCCGTTTACCGCCGACTCCGACTGGTCAGGATCGGTCGGCTTCGTGTTCGGCAGCTCGAAGGACGTAAGTTCGGGTAATGAAAAGGTCGCCGCCAGTACCTGGGCGAACGATGCCGTGTTCAATCCGAATGCCGATGCCGTCGGTCACAGCAATTTCGAAATCAGCCGCCGCATCATCGCGTCGCTGAGCTGGCAGCATCGTTTCTTCGGTGACTACACCACCAGTGTCTCGGCTTTCTACGATGGACACACCGGCCAGCCGTTCAGCTGGGTGTTCGGCAACGACGTCAGCGGTATCAACGCCACGGGAACCTCGTGGCCGATGGGTCTTGCGTATATCCCGAAGCCGGGCGACGTCCTGTTCCAGGCCGGAACGAAGCAGGCGGCGATCGACCAGTTCTACCGCTTCATGGGGCAAGACAACTATCTGAAGGGCCGGGAAGGTACCGTCGCCGAACGCAACGGCGCGCATTCTCCCTGGGTCAACGAACTCGACCTGGCCATCCGGCAGGAAATCCCGGGCCTGTTCAAGGGCAACAAGGGCGAACTGCGGCTGGATATCTTCAACGTCACCAACCTGCTCAACAAGCGCTGGGGGCAGGTGCGCGATATCGGCTACCCATATATGCGCAGCCTGGCCAATTTCGCAGGCGTCGATCCGGCGACGGGCAAGTACGTGTATGCCCTGCCGCTGGACGGCAAGGGGAACTACAACCCGGGTTCGTATGTGACCGAAGACGATCGTGCGCAGTCGCGCTGGTCGTTGCAGATCACGGCGCGATACACGTTCTGATCCATGGCGTGCAGGAGCGCTCGAGAGCGCTCCTGCAGAGAGTTCCCGCGGCACCGGATGTCCCGGCGCCGTCTGCTTAGCGAGAGTACGTGGCCGGATCGAATGTGGCCGGGTCGACATGATCGAGGCGCTTCAGCGATACCGGCTCGACGATGGTGTCGTGAGACGTGCCGCCGATCTGGACGGGTTGGGTCACGCGCGAGTACAGCACCATGTCCGTCCCATCCGCGTTAAGCAGCTGACCATCCTTTTCGTAGATGCACAGATCCTGCGTGCCGGTGGCCTTCAGGAGGGCGGCCAGCGTGGGATCGTCTTTCGGCATGCAGCGCAGATTGACGCCATTGACCGTGCGGCGCTCGGAGAAATGGCTGTTGTCCTGCGGAGATTTGGCTACCTGTGACAGAACGTCGTCGTCCGTTTCCGTGGTGATCTTGCCGTCGTAGTCGCGCTTTACGCGCGTTGCCTTGCCCTGATGCGTGATCAGGGTTTCGGTCGTGACGGGCCAGATACTGAACTCGCAGCCCTGGTCGGGCTGCATCTTTTCCGTATTCGCGTCGGACAGCTGCTCGGTCTTTCGGACATACGAGCGGCCGTCGGTGATCACCGTGTTCCGTTCGACCGCCGGATCGGCCGGATCGGCGGGAAAGGGTTTTGCCGGCTGGTTAAGCGCTTTGGCACCTTCCACGCAGATATCGTAGGCGATGCGCATCGCTACGCGTTCGCCGTGGACCGGGTCGGTGCGCTGCTGCATGACCAGTTCGTAGGCATTGCCACCGTCTTTGGGTGCGGTCGTATTCGTATCCGCCGTTGCCGCCGGTGCGTTGTTGCCGCTGCATGCGGTCAGCGCGCATGCACCCAGTACCAGAGCCGCAAGAGATCCCAGGCGCTTGCCGCGCCCATCGTTATTCAATGACATCGAGTTTTCCTTCCCCTGGAGCGACCCCGGCCAACCCGGTAGGCGAGTCCAGCGCGGATGATAGGCGTACTTTTATTGCACCGCCATGGCCTCCTCACTCCTTAAAAAAGGTTCTTCACGCATGGTCGGGGGCGGCTCGGCTTCGCCATCGCTTTCGCGCTGTGACGTTTCGGGGAGAGCCGTCGGCCACCACCCTCGACGCTCCGGCTTCACCGTCGCTCGGGAAGGGAGAGCCGCTGCGCGGCTTTTGTTCTATGGCTGCGCCCCGTCGCGCCCGCGCTGCGGGCGGGGGTTTTTGATTCGGCCTCCCTGCCTCAGCAAAAACGGCGGACCGTCCAGGTCCGCCCCCTGCGGGCCTTGTCCGCCCTTCGCGCTCGGTTGCGCAAGTCGCGTCGAGGGTGGTGGCCGACGGCTCTTCCGGATGCTGCGGTCACGTGGAGGAAAGCATGGCGTCGACGTATGGGTGTAGCTGACCGCATGCCGGTCAGCTACACCCACGTGCTCGGCTCGTGCTCTGCCCACAGCCAACCCGGTCGCGGCCTCACCGACGCACGAGCGTGAGGCGGCTGTCCTTGACGAAGATCGACGAGACACGTCGGGTCGTCCCCGCTAATGCGTGAAGAGCCAAAAAAAGCCCCGGCATGCCGGGGCTTTCCGTTGCAACTCACGCTTACCTGCCGTCTATATTCTCGGCCCGCGGCGCAAGCCGCCGAACAGCAGCGAGAGGACGAACAGGATCAGGAAGACCACGAACAGGATCTTCGCGATGCTCGCGGCGCCCGCTGCGATTCCGGTGAAACCGAAAACCGCGGCGATGATGGCGACGACGAAAAATACGACGGCCCAGTGCAGCATGGTGCATCTCCTCGTTCTGGTTCTTGCCGGCCGGCGAATTGAGATGGCCGGATGACGCGATGTCGGTATTACCGGTCGATGTCGTTGCGGAAGTTCTTCACCTGTTTCTCGGCTTCGTCCTTGGCAACGCCATAACGTTCCTGCACCTTGCCGGCGAGGTATTCGCTATTGCCTTCGGCGATCTTGAGGTCGTCGTCGGTCAGCTTGCCCCACTTTTCCTTCATGCGGCCGGCCAGCTGTTTCCACTGGCCCTTGATGGTGTCTTCGTTCATTCAACTCTCCTCTCCGGGGTACGCCGGCGACGGCCGGCTTGGGAGCGATTCGAACATCGACGTATTGAATTCCACGTCAGCGTGGAGTGAGACGACGTCTCACCGTGCCTTGCCGTTATCTGCACATGAGCCCTGTGCACTACTGCGTTATGAAGAAATCGTTTTCATCTCCATCGCCGGTCTATCCATTCGAAAAGAGCCGAGAACACGGTGCAAAGTTGCCGTTACGCGGTAGTTTCTTCGCAATTTTCTGGCGTATGCTGGCTCGGCAGGGGGAACCAGGCAAAGGGGGCGTCATGGAAGCGAACGTGCCGCGTGTGCTGGTCTGCGAAGACAATCTGCTGTTGGCAGACACACTGGTCGACGTGCTTGCGCGTCTGGGATGCCGCGTTGTGGTCAGCGTGGGTACGGTAGGTCGTGCCATGGACGCCGTGCGCAACACAGCATGCGATTTCGCGGTCGTGGATCTCGATCTGCAAGGCCGGATGGCCTGGCCGGTACTCGACTCGCTCGAGCGTCGCGGCACCGCCTACATCGTGGCGACCTGCTTGCGAATCGCCGATATTCCCCAGCCATACGCGTCCGCGCCGATGGTGCCCAAGCCGTACGACGTGAAGCAGTTGCGTCGAGCCGTCGATGCCGTGAGACGTCGCGTGAAATACGAAGAACATACGCCATAAAAAAGGGCGCCCCGGAAGGCGCCCTTTTTTGTCGAAGCAGGGGACTGGGATCAGCGCTTCTTCACTTCGAACGCTTCGTTGCCGACAGCCTGGCCGTTCAGCGAGACGGTGACCTTGTACTTGCCTTCCGGCCACTCGTTCGGATTCTGGATCTTGAACGTCGTCACGGCCGGGCCGTCGGTGCTGATCGACTGGCTGATGTCGCTGACCGTGGTGACGGTATCGCCGTCCTGATAGATCCACTTCGCGGTCAGCGTGGCACCGGCGGTGGTGCCTTCGGTGGCGACGCTGGCGTAGATGATCTTGTCGCTGGCGACGAAGCTGGTCTTGGCCTTGGCGACCTTCTTGTCGTTGCCGACGGCGTTTCCGAGCGTGACGGACGCGACCTTCAGCGATTCGCTGGCGGCGACCGGCGCTGCCGGGGCAGCGGTCGGTGCGGCGGCGGGAGCTGCCGCGACGGTGCTGGCGGCGGCAGGGGCCGTGGAGGCCGGTGCCGGAGCGGCCGGAGCGGTCGAGGACGGCGCCGGAGCGGCAGGCTGCTGCTCTTCCTTCTTGCCGCAGGCGGTAAGGACCAGCATACCCGCGAGGGTAGCCGTGACGAGTACGGAGGAGCGGAAGGAGAGCTTCATGGCGTGTGATTCCGGGTACGTTCGATACGAAACGGGGGACCGCGGCGTGGTTTCCCCTGGCCGCGGCAGATTACAGACTACGTAAGTAAAGGCAATAGCAATGAAGTACGCATGAACGGCCCTGGATTTACTGCCGCGCGCCGCGTGGATTGGCGGGCCGGGCAGTGGGGTCGGTGCTGCGGAAAGGGTTGATATCCAGGCCGCCGCGGCGGGTATAGCGCGCATACACCGTCAGCTCGCGTGGTGCGCAGCGCTGCGAGATATCCATGAACATGCGCTCGACGCACTGTTCGTGGAATTCGGTGTGGTTGCGGAAGGAAACGATATAGCGGAGCAGGCCGGCACGATCGATCGGTGCGCCCGTGTAACGGACCTGCACGCTGCCCCAGTCCGGCTGCCCGGTGACCGGGCAGTTCGACCGCAGCAGGTGCGAGACCAACGCTTCCGTGACGATGGGGCCGGCCGGAGCGCTCAGGAAATCGGCGCGCGGAGGCCCGTAATGATCGATGGCCAGGTCCTGCGCGTCCAGCAGAATGCCTTCGGGTTCCGCGATGAGGGTGCCTTCGATGTCGCCCGGCGAGCGCAGCACGACGGATACCGGTCCCCCGGCTGCCTGTGACAGATCGCGTTCGAGCACGGTACGCAGAGCGTCCGCGCTGACCATGCGCTCCTGGGCGAAGCTGTTGAGGTACAGCTTGAAGGACTTCGACTCGACGATGTTCGGGGTGGTGGCCGGAACGCGAAACTCGGCCACGGCCACCACGGGTTTGCCGCGGTCGTCGATCCAGGAAAGCTCGTAGCCGTTCCAGACATCCATGCCGTGGAACGGCAGCGGATGGGTCACCCCGAGGTCGTCCCGCTTGCCCTGGCGCGGAATGGGGAAGAGCAGGCTGGCGTCGTAGCGGTCGGCATAGACGGTGGACTTGCCCAGCGGCGAGTGTTCGGGGGACGACATGGCGGTTCGCGAATCGGTGGAACCGCCATTGTACGTGACCGGCGCGTCAGCCGTTGAGGCTGCCCATCATGGCGGGCACGTAGCGTTCGCCCGAGACCGCGTCGGCCGGGAAGATCGCGTCGATTTCCGCGAGTTCGGCCGGTTCCAGGCGCACGTCGATGGCACCCACGTTCTCTTCCAGGTATTTGCGACGCTTGGTCCCGGGAATGGGCACGATATCGTTGCCCTGGGCGAGAACCCACGCCAGCGCCAGCTGGGACGGCGTGCAGCCCTTTGCCCTGGCGAATTCCTGCACCTTTTCGACCAGGCGCAGGTTTTTCGCGAAGTTCTCGCCCTGGAAGCGCGGGCTCATCTTGCGATAGTCGTCCTCGGGGAAGTCTTCCGGCCGGGTGATGGAGCCGGTGAGGAAGCCACGACCGAGCGGACTGTACGCCACGAAGGCGATGCCAAGTTTGCGGCAGGTGTCGAGGATGCCGTTGCTTTCGGGGTCGCGCGTCCAGAGCGAATATTCCGTCTGCAGGGCCGTGATCGGATGAATCTTGTGCGCTCGCTCGATCGTCGCGCTCGATGCTTCGGACATGCCGAGATAGCGCACCTTGCCTTCGACGACCAGCTCGGCCATGGCGCCAATGGTCTCTTCGATCGGCACTTCGCGGTCCACGCGGTGCTGGTAGTAGAGATCGATGTAGTCGGTACCCAGGCGCTTCAGGCTGCCCTCGACCGACTTCCTCACATACTCCGGCCGGCCGCTGATGCCGCGCGCATTGGCGTTCGACGGATCGCGAACGATGCCGAATTTCGTGGCGAGGAACACTTTCTCGCGACGGCCGGCGATCGCCTTGCCGACCAGTTCTTCATTCGTATACGGGCCATAGGCATCGGATGTATCGAGGAAGTCGATACCAAGTTCGAAGGCCCGTTGCAGCGTGGCCATCGACTCGGCATCGTCGCGGCCGCTATAGAACTCGCTCATGCCCATGCAGCCAAGGCCCAGAGCGGAAACCGTCGGCCCGTTGCGGCCAAGTGTGCGGTTGATCATGCGTGTCTCCTGCGGTTCGATGGGGAGAGGGGAATCGCCACGACGGGCGGTTCCTCCGGGGATTCGGGAACGGACTGGCCGTAGAAGGACCGGTAAAGGGCGATCTTCTCGTCGAGTCGGGCGATGGTTTCCGTGAGCCGTTGAAGCTCGCCGCGCATGTGCGCCGCATGGCGCGCCAGCAGATCGCCTTTCAGGCGTACGTTTTCGGGGGTCTCGCCTGCACGGCGCAGCTCCGCGTATACCTGGATATCGCGCATGGACATGCCCGTGCCGCGCAGGCGCAGCACGAACTCGATCCAGGCCATTTCCGGCTCGCCGTAGACGCGCTGGCCGGAGCGACGGGGAACCGGATCGATCAGGCCGATCTGTTCGTAATAGCGCAGCGTATGCGCGGTGAGACCGGTGGCGAGAGCGGCTTCACGGATGCTGAGAAAGGTAGGCATGCGAAGACGATACGCCTTCGAGTGCGCTCGAAGTCAACACTTCAGGATGAAACGTTTTTCACGCGGGATGGCCCATAAATCCGTTTCACGCCGGCAGCGGCTGTACGGGTGTCGGCTTGTGGTCGGCGTCCAGCGCGATCATCGTGAACGTGCCGCGGGTGCAGAGTTCGCGTGCGCCGGTGATGAGGTCTTCGGTGAACATGGCGACGTCGATCTTCATGGACGTGCGGCCGACGCCGACGACCGTGGCGATGAGTTCGACCATCTGGCCCTTGCGCACGGGTACGTGGAAATCGACCTGCTCCGAGCGGGCGGTGACGACGATCTGGCGCGAATAGCGCGATGCCGCGAGGAACGCCGCCTTATCCATCCAGGCCAGCGCCTGTCCGCCGAAGAGCGTGCCGAGGTGGTTGGTGTGGTCGGGGAAGACGATTTCCAGAAGGCGGGCTTCGGTGGGATTCGAGGGGGATGCCATGGATGGCGGCCTTTTCGTTGTGCGATGCGGCATTGTGGGCGACGCACACGCTTCGTGCCACCCGCCCGGCCATCGGTTGTAGGAGCCCGCAAGCGGGCTACTACGAAAAGCAAAAGCGGCGGTGCAAGAAAAAGGCCCGGCCCTGCAGCGCAGGAACGGGCCTTTTCGGTGTCACGAAAGCCGATGGATCAGAACGACGCGTCGAACGTCACTTCGCCCTGCACGCCGACCTGATACGACGAGACGCGGCGCTCGAAGAAGTTCGTCAGTTCCTGCACGTCCTGCAGATCCATGAAGTCGAACGGGTTCTTCGCGCCGTATTTCTTCGGCATGTCCAGCTGGACCAGGCGCTGGTCGGCGCAGTATTCGAGGTACTGGCGCATGTCGTTGACCGACAGGCCGGCCACGCCGCCCGAAAGCACGTCGGCCGCGAACTGCGTTTCGCACGCGATGGCGTCTTCCATCATCGCTTCGACCTGCGCGCGCATCTCGTCGTCGAACAGATCCGGTTCCTGCTCGCGCACGGTGCGGACCACTTCGAACGCGAACGCCATGTGGCCGGATTCGTCGCGGAACACCCAGTTGGTGCCCGACGCGAGACCGTGCAGCAGGCCGCGCGAGCGCAGGTAGTACACGTAAGCGAACGCGGCGAAGAAGAACAAGCCTTCGATGCACGCGGCGAAGCAGATCAGGTTGAGCAGGAACTGACGGCGGTGTTCGCGCGTTTCCAGACGGTTGAGGTTCTGGATGGAATCGATCCACTTGAAGCAGAACTCGCCCTTCTGGCGGATCGACGGAATGCTCTCGATCGCGGCGAACGCCTTGTTGCGCTCGGACGGTTCGGGAATATAGGTATCGAGCAGCGTGAGGTAGAACTGCACGTGCAGCGCTTCCTCGTACAGCTGGCGCGACAGGTACATGCGCGCTTCGGGCGAGTTCACGTGCTGGTACAGATTCAGCACGAGGTTGTTCGACACGATCGAATCGCCCGTGGCGAAGAACGCCACCAGACGATGGATCAGGTGGCGGTCGGCATCCGACATCTTGGTCGTCAGGTCCGAGGTATCCAGCGAGAAATCGACTTCCTCGACGGTCCACGTGTTGCGGATCGCGGCGCGGTACATCTCGTAGAACTGCGGATATTTCATCGGCCGCAGGGTCAGCTCGAAGCCGGGGTCGAGGATGTTGGTATCGCGGGAGATCGGAGCTGCGGACATGTGAGAGCCTCTTGCAAACAAATCGGCGGGGCGGCGAACCGCCCCGCGAGATAACGATGGAACCTTACTGGCAGGCTTCGCAGTACTCGGGGTTTTCGAGCGAGCAGAACACCGCGGCCGTGGCTTCTTCCTGTGCATCGACGACGGGTGCGACCGGTGCGACGGCGGCGCCGGACGATACCGTGGTCTTCTGGATGCGCGTGGCCGGACGGGAACGCAGGTAATACGTCGTCTTGATGCCCGACTTCCATGCGTACATGTACATGGACGACAGCTGCCCGATGTTCGGGTTTTCCATGAACAGGTTCAGCGACTGGCTCTGGTCGATGTACGCGCCGCGTGCGGCGGCGAGGTCGATGAGGGCCTTCTGCGGCAGTTCCCACGTGGTGCGATACACCTCGCGCAGCGCGGCGGGAATCGATGCGATGCCCTGCACCGAACCTTCGGCGAGCTTGATCGCGTCACGCACATCGGCGGTCCACAGGCCCAGCGTCTTCAGTTCTTCGACGAGGTAGCGGTTCACCACCAGGAAGTCGCCCGACAGCGTTTCGCGCTTGAACAGGTTCGACACCTGCGGCTCGATGCACTCGTAGCAACCGGCGATGGACGCGATGGTCGCGGTCGGCGCGATGGCGATCAGCAGCGAGTTGCGCAGACCGTGTGCCTTGATCTTTTCGCGCAGTGCGGTCCAGCGGTCGTCCTTGCCATTCGGCTTGGCCTGCGGCCAGTAGTCGAACTGCATGTCGCCGTTGGCGGCGCGCGTTTCGGAGAAGCCCGGATGCGCGCCTTCGCGTTCGGCGATCTCGTTCGACATCGTCAGCGCGTTGAAATAGATCTCTTCGGCGATGCGGGTCGACAGCGCGAGCGCTTCGGCCGAATCGAACGGCAGGCGCAGCTTGAAGAAGACGTCCTGCAGGCCCATCACGCCGAGGCCGACCGGGCGCCACTTCACGTTCGCCGTCTTCGCGGTGGAGATCGGATAGAAGTTCAGGTCGATGACGCGGTCGAGCTGGCGCACGGCGATACGCACCGTGGAGGCGAGCTTCTCGTAATCGAATTGACCGTCGACAACATGGCGCGACAGGTTGATCGAGCCCAGGTTGCATACGGCCGTTTCGTCGGCCGACGTGACTTCCAGAATCTCGGTGCACAGGTTCGACAGGTGGATGACGTTTTCTGGCTTCGCGGTCTGGTTGCTGGTGGCGTTCGAGCGATCCTTGAACGTCATCCAGCCGTTGCCGGTCTGGGCCAGCGAACGCAGCATGCGGGCGTAAAGCTCGCGTGCCTTCACCGTCTTCACGGCGAGGCCATCGGCCTCGGCTTTCGCGTACGCGGCGTCGAACGTCTCGCCCCACGTGTCGACGAAGTGCGGCACGATCTTCGGGTCGAACAGCGACCAGTCACCATCGGTTTCGACGCGACGCATGAAAAGGTCAGGAACCCAGTTGGCGAGATTGAGGTTATGCGTGCGGCGCGCATCGTCGCCGGTGTTCTCGCGCAGCTCGAGGAATTCCTCGATATCCGCGTGCCACGATTCCAGGTAAACGCATGCGGCGCCCTTGCGCTTGCCACCCTGGTTCACGGCGGCGACGGAAGCGTCGAGGGTCTTCAACCACGGCACGAGGCCGTTCGAATGACCGTTGGTGCCCTTGATCAGCGAACCGCGCGAACGGATGCGCGAGTACGCCAGACCGATGCCGCCGGCGAACTTGGACAGCTGCGCGACATCGCCGTACTTCTGGTAGATGCTTTCCAGCGCGTCCAGCGGCGAATCGAGCAGGAAGCACGAAGACAGCTGCTCGTGCGCGGTGCCGGCATTGAACAGCGTGGGCGAGCTGGCGAGGTATTCCAGCGACGACAGCAGCTTGTACAGCTCCAGCGTTTCGCCGATGTCGTTGCCGCCCAGCGCGCACGCGATGCGCATGAAGAAGTACTGCGGCGTTTCGATCACGGTGCGCTTCTGCGGATGGCGCAGAAGATAACGGTCGTACACCGTGCGCAGGCCGAAGTATTCGAAGCGGCGCGAGGCGTGCGTGTCGATGGCGTCGTTGAGCTTGCGCGAGTTGATCGCGACGAAGTCGCGCAGGCGGTCGTTCAGGATGCCAAGTTCATGACCGCGCAGGATCGACTGCGAGAACGACTGGATCTCCTGGCCCGACACTTCCTTGTCGACGAACGCCGACAACAGACGCGCGGCAAGCTGGCCGTATTCCGGCTCCTCGGCGGTGAGCGCGGCCGAGGTGCGGATCGACAACTGGTCGAGTTCCTGCGTGGTGGCGCCGTCGTACAGACCACCGATGGTCTTGAGGGCGACACGCATTGGGTCGACGGCGAAGAGGCCGTCGGCGCTGCGAGTCACCGCGCGCACGATCTTGTTGACGTCGACGGTTTCATGGCCACCGTTGCGCTTGGTAACGCGCATCTGGCCGGGGTTGTGCGGAGGAGTCAGGGTGAAGTCCGGTGCGGGACGCTCGGCGCTGGTTTTGTAACCGGCAGCCGGAGCCTTGTCGTTGCTGGAAGGAATCGCTGCGGCGTCGGCCGGCGATGCGGTGCGCTCGCGCGCGGAGGAATCCATTGTTGTTGTCATTTTTAGGCTTGCCCCATGGCCAGGAAAGCTTGCCTGCTCCCACGCGCAGGGCGAGTAACCGGGTGAGCTTCGCGGACAGGTCGAGGGCGGACACCCCTGGGAGCTCCGCGCCGCGACGTCCCTCCCCGCGGAGGTCGTCACCACTACCGTCGCCGATCAGGCGGCGGTCGCTGGCAGGTCTTCGGACTTCGTGGGCATGGACCTTTCGATCCGCCTACCTGTCGCTTCCCAGCCCCCTGAGGACCAGTGCATTGACAGGATCGTTCCCACTTACCGCTGCGGGGCAGTTCCGGATTTACACCGGGATTCCCTTTTAAGTCCGACCGACAGCCGCGTCTGGACGGACACCAACGAGGCACACGATATAGGCGGGGGACAGTCAGGTCAACACAAGATGTAGTGTGTTTGGCCTATGTCATTGATTGGGCTTCGGAACGAATTTTTCAATGGTTTCACGGGCGGGAAAGGCCCAGAACCGGTCGAAAATCTCAAGTATTTTCGACCGGTTTTTTCGGCATGGCGTGGGTCGTCCCGCGCCGCCTCGTCGGGTCTGTTACATCCCGATCATCGACTTACCCTGCGACAGCACCTTGTCGCAGACCTTCTGGGTCAGCTGCTGCTTCAGGTCGCCGCCCGAGCTGGAGCCGCCGCCAAGCGAGCCAAGGCTAAGGCCCTTGGTGCTGCCGCTACCCAACGATCCCAGGTCGACGCTCTTCCCGTCGCCCGTCTTCAGGATGCCGTTGGCGCCATCGGTATAGCCCTTGTCCTTCGTGGCCGACGACGAAGACGACTTGCCGCCGATGCCGTATTTGCCCATAAGTTTGTCGGTCGCCGAGCCGGAACCGCTGTCGTTGCCGGCGGCTTTCGTATCGCCCGTGACGGAGCCCAGGAGCTTGTCCTTCACGGACGAGGCGCCGCTGTCGCCGCCCAGGAAGTTGTTCTTCAGGCAGTACTGGATGATGCCCGCCGCATTGGTCGCGCTACCGGAGGTCAGTGACGAGGCGGAGTTTCCGCCCACCATGCCCTTCAGTTGATCGAGGTTCTGGGCCGACGCGGAGCCGGTGGCCAGGACGAGCGCAAAGGCAAGGCACGACAGGCGGCTGGACGGTTTCATGGTGGAGCTCCTGCTTCAAGGGAGCCCATAAGTAACTCCGCGAACGTTAGCCGGATGTGTCCGGCCGCGCGGGACCGGTCATGGATCGCAACACCCCATCCCGGCGGATCAGGCCGTGATAGAGCGCGGCGCTGACATGCACGACGACGGTCAGGAACAGCAGGTAGGCAAGATACCCGTGCGCGGCGCGCAGCCAGGCGAAAGCGACCGGGTTCGCGGACAGGATGGACGGCAGCCGCAGCGACGCGCTCAGCATCACCGGCTCGCCGCTGGCCGACACCATCGCCCAGCCGATCAGCGGCATCGCGACCATCAGTGCATACAACAACAGGTGCGATCCGTAGGCGGCGATTTTCTGCCACAAGGGCAGGTCGGCGGGCAGCGGCGGCGGACGGTGGCGGAGGCGGATGGCGATACGCAGGATCGCGAGGATAAGAATCGCGATACCCAGCGGCTTGTGGATGCGGATCAGCGTTTCGTGCCGTTCGGACACCGACGCGACCATGCCCGCGCCGATGAACAGCATGGACAGGATCAAGATCGCCATCAGCCAGTGCAGCGCGCGGGCGAGCGGATGGAACATGTCGGCCCGGGTGTTCATCGTGCGCTCTCCTTCGTCAGGCCACGGGCTTCCTCGGTCGTCCGTCGACGATACGAATCGGCGTAAGCGGCCGAGCGCGCCGCGAGCAGCGGGTCGTTCGAACCCTCGATGCCGGCGGGCAGCACCAATGGGTCGTAGTTGACGTCGCGGCAGGGGCCACTGTCCTGGGGTTCGGTCGCCTGCACGGTGAGCGTGCCGGCGTCGATCTGCTTGTGGTCGGGCGACCACGCCTGCGCGGCATCGTCGATCGCGTCGCCTGGGGCGGCCAGTGTCACCAGCAGATGCCAGCGCAATGGACCGGCGGCCAGACGCCTGACAAGGTCGGCGGCGAGGTAATCCGGATCGCCTGCCGGGCCGGGGGCGGCGTCGGTAGCCTCGGGAATCAGCGCCCAGCGGACCGCCTGCTTATCGCCCTTGCCGTCGACGAAGTAGAAGGAGTTGATGGACGAATAAGCCTCCGTCGCGTAGCTGGCGGACGGCTTGGCGGTCTTCACCCAGGTAAGGAATGGCTTGGTCTCGGGGTGGGCCGCGAAGAACGCGGCGACCTTTCGCGGATCGGGTTTACCCGTGGAAGGGTCCGCCGCGGTGGCCAGTTGCTGATCGTAGAACGCCTGGGGCGTGGATACCGGGAAGACCGGCATGGCGTTCATGCCCGTGCGCCACTGCTGTCCGTCCGGTAGCGCGAGACGCAGCGCGAAGCTACGGATCGGAATGCTGCCGTCGGGTGCATAGGGATTGCCGCCGGGCAGGGCGAGGCGTCCCAGTACGGGTGTCTGCTGGCCTTGTTCGAAGACGCTGGCCTTCGACAGGTTTGCCGCGGCACCGCTGCCTTCGAATACGCCTGTCACGCAAACGCCTTTGGCGTGGTTGCGCCGGAAACCGGGATGGTCGCCGCCGTTGTGCTGGAGCGCATCGACGATGCGTTCGGGCGTGAGTCGATGCGGTGCCAGCCATCCCCCGACGTAACCGAAAGCCGCTACCGCGACGATCGCGACGCCGCCTATCGCGGCGAAGCGCAGCGCGCGTTGTCGCGGATCGAGCGGAGGTCTGGACGGCGTTTGGATAGGCATTGCGCAAGGCTCCGCGTGAGATGACCTTCAATTGACCGGCGAGGGCCGTATTTGCTTTCGTGACCCACGGCCTTTCCCGTGGCCGAGCCCCGCCGCTAGGATCGACGGGTTAGCCGATGCGCGGCATCGGCGGTCACGGCTGGGGTTTCATGCACAATCCTGTGGTTTCGCGCGTCTTCGCGGCGCTGGCGCTTTCGGCGTTGTCCACGGCGCAGGCCGTTACCCTGACGCATCCGCGTGTGGAATACACCGATACGCCGATGACCGACGTGGCGCAACCGCGTTTTTCGTGGTTCGTCGAAGAGGCTCCCAACGACACCGTGCAGATCGCCTGGCGCCTTCGGGTGAGCACGGACAGTCATCGCCCCGGCAACGTATGGGATAGCGGGCGCGTGGTTTCGCCCAACCCCTACGGTCACGAATACGCCGGTCCGGTGCTGAAACCCGCGACACGCTATTACTGGGATGCGACCGTCGAAACCTCGGCGGGCACCGCTACCGTGGCGTCGTATTTCGATACCGGCCTCGACGACTGGGGCGTATCGCGCTGGATCGGCAAGGGCGACGGCGGCTCGACGGCCGCGCCGCTGCTGCGCAAATCCTTTCGTGTGGATGGCGGACTAAGGCATGCGGCACTGTACGTTGCGGCGGGTGGCTACGCGGACGTCTCGATCGATGGCGTGCCCGCAAGCGATGCGGTGCTGTCGCCCGGTTTCACCGATTACGGCAAGCGCGTCCAGTACACCGCCACCGACGTGACGCAACGGCTGCATGCCGGCGAGAACGTCATGGCCATGGAGCTGGGGCGGGGCTTCTACGGCATGACCAACCCGAACGTCTGGCATTGGGAGCGTGCGCCCTGGCATGGCGAGCCGCGCGTACGTGCCGTATTGCGCCTGACCTATACCGACGGACACACGCAGGACGTCGTCACCGATCGCAGTTGGCGGCTCGCGGACGGTCCGACGTTGCTGGACGATCTCTACGGCGGTGAAACTTACGACGCACGCAAAGCGCAGGTAGGTTACGACGCCGTCGGTTTCGACGACGCGGCGTGGCGCGACGCAGTGGAAGTCGACGCACCGAAGGGAAAACTCGTCGCGCAGTCGCAGCCGCCGATTCGCGTCCTGGATACGCTGCGCGCTATCGCGGTCACCGAACCAAAGCCCGGCACCTATGTATTCGCCTTCCCGCGCGTGATCGCCGGCTGGGCGACGTTCGCGGCGCAGGCACCCGCGGGAACGACGCTTACCGCCGTTTACGGCGAGAAACTGCTGCCCGACGGTACGGTGGATGCGCGCGACGAACACCATTACTTCGGGAATGGCTTCCAGACCGACCGGTTCACGCTCGCCGGACGAGGCATCGAGCGCTGGCATCCCCGTTTCTCGTACAAGGGCTTTCGTTATGTGCAGGTCGATGGCTGGCCGAAGGGTCGACCGTCGACGGACGCCGTGACGGCACAGGTCGTCCACACCGATGTCGAACGTACCGGCCATTTCGAAAGCTCGAACGAGCTGCTGAACTGGATACACACCGCCGCGGTCGACACGATGCTCAACAATCTCCACGGCATCCCCACCGATACGCCGATGTACGAGAAGAACGGCTGGACCGGCGACGGGATGCTCGGCGCGGATATGTTCCTGCGCAATTTCGATGCGGGCGCATTGCTGGCCAAGTGGGTACAGGACATCGAGGACACCCGGAGCGCGGACGGCGCACCGCTGCTGATCGCGCCTAATCCCGGCTGGGGTAAAGTGCGCGCGCCGACCTGGCACGCGGCATACGTGCTCGTGCCATGGTCTCTTTATATGTATCGCGGCGACCGGCGCGTGCTGGCCGACCATGTGGAAGGCATGGCGAAGTACGTGCGCATGGAGGACGCGCGTTCGCCGGGCGGTATCGCCGATACCGAACTCGGCGACTGGGTAAGCCCCGAAACCGACCCCGGCGGCGAGAACGCGCCGGAAGACAAGCGCGTGGCGGCGACGGCGTATCTCTATCGCATGGCGCGTGCGATGGGCGATATCGAGCGCGCGCTTGGCGACAAGGCGGCGGCGACGGCATTCGACGGTATGGCGGCTCGCGTTCGCACCGCCTTTAACTCCACGTTCTACGACAAGGTGGCCGGACGCTATCGCGGCACGGGCGACAAGGGCTATCGGCAGGCACATCAGTTGCTGGCACTGGCCTTCGGTCTCGCGCCGGACGACCAGCGCGAGCGCATAGCGAACGGGCTGGTCGCGGACGTCAAAGCACGCGACAACCATCTGGATACCGGTGCGCTGGCCACGAAGATCATCCTGCCGGTGCTGACCGCGACCGGTCATGCCGATGTGGCGTGGTCGGTCGCCACGCAGACGACCTTCCCCAGCTGGGGATTCTGGAAGGCCAACGGCGCGACCAGTCTGTGGGAGCACTGGAAACTGGCGTCGCGGTCTCGCGGCCACTATTTCCTGGGCACGATCGACGACTGGCTTTACGAGGACGTCGCCGGACTGCGGCCGCTTTCGCCCGGCTGGGAGCGGATCGAAGTCCGGCCGGCCCTCGTCGCCTGGCTCGACAGGGCGGAAGCGAAAACGAGAACGCCTTATGGCGACGTGGCAGTGGCCTGGCAGCGAGAGCCTGGCGGCCTGACCGTCGATCTGCGCGTGCCGGTCGGCGCTACCGCCCTCGTGCGCCTCCCCGCCGGGCAGGGTTCCCCTTGGCGCGTCAATGGGACGACGCTTGTCCCGGAGCGGTGCGACGCGGACTTTTGCGCGCGGATGGGCTCGGGCGTGCATCGCATCGTGAGTTCTTTGTGAACGCCTTCACATTTACCTCGTAAAGTTTCCCGGGCAAGAGCCGCTAAAACCGGAACGGGGCCATTCGGTCTCCGACATGCAGTTCTCGGGGTATGACAATGTTGTCCGGTATTCGCGGTTGGTTCGGTCGCACGACGCTTAATACGCGTGTCTGGCTGGTCATGACGATGGTCGTGGTCGGTCTGGTGACGTTGAGTGTGGTCTCGGTGGTGCAGGGGCGCACCACCCAGATGCGCACCCTGGCGGACTCGCTGCAGAACCAGGTGCAGTCGGCGACCGCCATAGCGGACGACTTCCGCCAGCGCGCCGTCAAGGGCGAGATGACCGATGCGGAGGCGCGCAAACAGGCATTGCACGCCATCGGCGCGATGCGCTGGGACGACGGCACCGGTTACGTCTTCGCCTTCGATTCGGACGTGAAGCTGCTGATGCATCCGCTGCGCGCGGAGCAGGTCGGGTCGAGCATCCGCGACGACGCCGACGCCAAGGGGTTTCATCACTACGTGGCGATGCTCGATGCGGACGCGAAGGAAGGCCACGGGCTGACCCGCTATACGCAGCTGATACCCAAGACCAACGAGCAACGCGACAAGATCAGTTATTCGGAGTGGTACAAGCCCTGGGATATGCACTTCATCTCGGGTGCGTACTTCGTCGACATCGATGCGGAATTCCGCACGGATCTCATCGCCAGTCTGGAACGATCCGGTGTGATCGCGCTGCTGGTCATGCTGGTGGTGTGGTTTTCGATGCAAAGCATTCGCGACACCATTGGCGGCGAACCCGCCCACGCCGTGACGATCGCGGGGCGCATCGCGGATGGCGATCTGCGCGACGACGGTCGCAAGGGTTTCGAGCAGGGCAGTCTGCTGGAATCGCTGGATCGCATGCGCGGACGGCTGGCCACCATCGTGGCGGAAGTACAGCAGGGCGCCCATGTGGTGTCGACCACGGCGCTGCAGTTGTCGCGCGGCAACGACGATCTGTCGCGTCGCACGCAGGAGCAGGCGTCGAGTCTTGAAGAGACGGCGGCCTCGATGGAAGAGATGACGGCGACGGTGAAGCAGAACGCCGAGAACGCGGGTCAGGCCGATCGTCTGTCCCGCGGTGCGCAGGTCCAGGCGGAGCGTGGCGGCGACGTGGCCGCTCAGGCCATGGTTGCGATGACCGACATCGGCGATTCCAGCCGGCGCATTGGCGACATCGTGAGCCTGATCGACGAGATCGCGTTCCAGACCAACCTGCTGGCGCTGAATGCGGCTGTCGAAGCGGCGCGTGCCGGCGAGCAAGGGCGCGGTTTCGCGGTCGTGGCGGCGGAAGTGCGGCGACTGGCCCAGTCGAGCGCGGCGGCATCGCGCGATATCAAGCGTCTGATCGCGGAAAGCGGCGAGCGTGTCGAAGTCGGCAGCGCACTGGTGAAGCAATCGGCCGAGGCGCTGACCGGTATCGTTGCCAGCGTAAAGAAGGTGACGGACATCGTCGCCGAAATCGCGGCGGCCAGTCAGGAACAGTCGGCGGGCGTCGATCAGGTGAACATCGCGATCGCGCAGATCGATCAGGTGACGCAGGAGAACGCGGCACTGGTCGAGGAGGCCGCCGCGGCCGCCAAGTCGATGCAGGATCAGGCTGTCGTGCTGAGCGAGCAGATTGCGTTTTTCGTGGTCGACGATGTGTCGCACGAGGTGAAGCGCGTTATCGACCATGCTCACGATATGAGCTTTGGGGAGTTGGCTGAGGCTTGAGGTTTTTGCTTCTTCGCTTTGTAGGCTTTCGCGCGCAGGCGCGCTCCCACAGAAATCAAGAACACCGCGAGGCGGCTCCTGCTTCCTGTGAGAGCGCGCCTGCGCGCGAAAGCCTACGAAGCGAAGACGAAGCTGTCTACATCAGCCCCAGCCGATTGATATCGTCGATATCGACGATGTGAGTCGCATTGCCATCCCGCGCCACTTTCAGCATCGCCCGCCCCATGCGCTCCGTCGTCGTGATGTATTTCGGCAGCATTTTCGTCAGCAGCGGGAACACCGGACGCATCAGGTAATAGATCCAGCGAACGCTGGCGGTCTTGGGGACTTCCCCATTCATGGGCTCGATACCGCCGGGGCGGAACATGTATGCGGCGCGGAACGGTAGCGCGAGCAGCGCATTCTCGGTGCGCCCCTTCACGCGCGCCCACATGCTTTGCCCTTTCTCCGTGCTGTCGGTTCCCGCACCCGTCACGTAGACGAAGGTCATGTCCGGATTCAGTCTCGCCAGCGTGGTCGCGGCGGCCATCGTCAGGTCGTAAGTGAGCTTCGTGTACGTCTCTTCGTTCATCCCGACAGACGACACGCCAAGGCAGAAGAAGCAGGCGTCGTAGCCGGTCAGCCGATCCTCGACGCTGGCATAGTTCGTCATGTCCGTCACAACGATATCGGCGAACTTCGCATCGCTCTTCCCCGTGGGTGTACGGCCCACGGCAGCGACTTTCGCGACGTCCCGGTCGAGCAGGCATTCGCGCAGGACGCCCTGGCCGACCATGCCGGTCGCGCCGAAGACAAGGACATTGAGTTGCTTCGACATGGTTCGCTTTCCGGGATCGTTGGGGGCCATCCGGATGGATGACCGTGCGTTCCACACTAGCGTAAAGGGCCCATCGGTGGTTGAGACATGCTGTCGGCGGCCGGGCGCGTCGCGTGCGTACCGATGGCTGGATTATGCTCGGGCCATTCTTCATGCGGAGACCACGGGTTTGGATCACGCGGCAAGCTATGTCCACGGCGCGAGTGCAACGCCCTTGCTTGGCGAGACGGTCGGCGCCTTGCTCGATCGCATGGCCGGTGTATGGCCGGACCGTCCGGCACTGGTCGTACGTCAACAGGGCATCCGCTGGACGTACCGGCAATTTCTCGCGGAAGTGGAGCGCGTGGCCTCCGGTCTGCTGGCCCTCGGGCTGGAGCCTGGCGATCGGGTAGGCATCTGGGCGCCCAACTGCGCCGAGTGGGTCGTCGCCCAGTTCGCCGCGCCGAAAGCGGGTCTGATCCTGGTCAATATCAATCCAGCGTATCGCTCGCACGAACTATCCTATTCGTTGAACAAAGTCGGCTGCCGCGCGCTGATCCTGCCGCGTGCGTTCAAGGCCTCGCACTATCTGAAGCTGCTGTCCGGGCTTGCGCCCGAACTTGCCCATGCGGCATCCGGCGAACTGTCCGCGGCAGCACTGCCCGACCTGCGCCACGTGATCCTGCTCGACGACGATGTCGAATCAGGTACGCATCGATGGTCCGACCTTGCCGGCGATGCCGCCGCGATGAAGCGACTGCGCGAGATCGAAGCGACGCTCTCGTTCGACGATCCGGTGAATATCCAGTTCACCTCGGGAACGACCGGCGCGCCGAAGGGTGCGACGCTGACCCACCACAACATCGTCAACAACGGGTATTTCATCGGCGAGGCCATGCGGCTGACCGAGCAGGACCGGCTTTGCATTCCCGTGCCGTTCTACCACTGCTTCGGCATGGTGCTGGGCAATCTCGTCTGCGTGACGCATGGCGCGTGCATGGTGATTCCGGGCGAAGGTTTCGATGCGCTCGCCACGCTGGAAACGGTGGCCGAAGAGCGCTGCACGGGTCTGCATGGCGTGCCGACGATGTTCATCGCCGAACTCGAACACCCGCGCTTCCACGAATTCGATCTGTCGTCGCTGCGCACCGGCATCATGGCGGGCTCGCCGTGCCCCATCGAAGTGATGCGTCGGGTGGTGCGGGATATGCACATGGCCGAAGTCACCATCGCCTATGGCATGACCGAAACCAGTCCCGTCAGTTTCCAGACCGTCCCCGACGACCCGCTGGATCGCCGGGTCGCGACGGTAGGGCGCATTCATCCGCATGTGGAAGTGAAGCTCGTCGACGAGGCCGGTCACGTCGTGCCCCGGGGCACGCATGGCGAACTGCTGACCCGCGGCTATTCGGTCATGCGCGGCTATTGGGGCGACGAGGAGAGCACGGCTGTCGCGATCGATGCCGCGCGCTGGATGCATACGGGCGACCTGGCCGTTCTGGACGACGAGGGGTATTGCACGATCGTGGGGCGCCTGAAAGACATGATCATCCGTGGAGGCGAGAACATTTCTCCGCGCGAGATCGAGGAGTTCCTCTACGGGCACCCGGACGTACAGGACGTGCAGGTCTTCGGCGTACCCGACGAGAAGTTCGGCGAGCAGGTCTGCGCCTGGATCCGTCTGCGCGACGGCGCGACCACCACCGTCGCGGCCATCCAGGACTATTGCCGGCATAACCTTGCCTACTTCAAGGTGCCGCACTACGTCCGCTTCGTGGACGCGTTTCCGATGACGGTGACCGGCAAGGTCCAGAAATACCTCATGCGGGAATCCATGGTGGCGGAACTGGGTCAGACATCACCGGACGTTCACGCGAACGCATCGACCTTGTAGCAAGGGCTGGCGACGCGTGATGCGCCGCAACATTTTAGTATCCATGGAAGGTAATGGGGCGTACCATTTTCTGTCTTTACGAAAAGGCCAAGCCGTGAAACGAGCATCGCGCTTCCGTCCGGTCACACTCATTACCGCCGTCATCTTCGCCCTGTTCGGCGCCGCCCTGTTTCTTGGCGGCATCCGGCTGGCGACGCTCGGCGGCTCCTGGTATTACCTGATTGCGGGTATCGCGACGTTGGTCGTCGCGGCGCTCCTCATCATTCGTCGAACCGCCGCCTTATGGGTTTTCGCCTTGCTGCTGCTGGGCACGACCGTATGGGCCGTGATCGAGGTGAAGTTCGACTGGTGGCAATTGATGCCGCGCGTCTGGGTCTGGTTCGTACTGGGCCTGTGGCTGCTGACCCCATGGGTTCGTCGTGGTCTGGTGCGCGTACGCGGCGCGCTGGACGCGCCGTCGACGCCACGCTCCGGCGTCCTTCCGTTGTGGATCGCCGTCCTCGTGGCCGCCGCTGTCGGTATCGCTGGCCTGCTGCACACCAATCACGACCGGCCCGGCGAACTGTCGATGGACGACGTGACGGGACCGCAGGCCGACCAGCAGGCCAAGGCCGCGGGCGACTGGACCGATTACGGCGGCACGCCGTATGGCCAGCGCTACTCGCCGCTGACCCAGATCACCCCGGACAATGTTTCGAAGCTGAAGGTCGCCTGGCAGATCGAAACCGGCGACAAGGTCGGTCCGGACGATCCGACCGAAACCACCAGCGAAAATACGCCGCTGAAGATCGGCGACACGGTCTATATCTGCACGCCGCATAGCCGCGTGCTTGCCATGGATGCGGCGACCGGCCAGAAGCGCTGGGAGTTCGATCCGAAGCTCCAGAGCCCGATCGGGTTCAAGCACTGGGAACACATGACCTGCCGTGGCGTGGCATATCACGACGACGACAAGTACGCCGCGATGCCGCCAGCACCCGCGGCTTCCGCCAGTGCGGCGACGCCCGCATCCGCCGCTGGCACGCCTGTCGCCAATAGCTGCCCGCGCCGCCTGTTCCTGCCCACGGCCGACGCCCGCCTGATTGCGCTGAATGCCGATACCGGTACGCCGTGCGAGGACTTCGGCGACCACGGCACGGTCGACATGCACTCCAATATCGGTCCGTTCAATCCCGGCGGCTATTACTCCACGTCGCCGCCGGCGGTGACGCGCAACCTCGTGATCATCGGCGGCCATGTCACGGATAACTATTCGACCGACGAACCGTCGGGCGTGATCCGCGCTTACGATGTGCACGACGGACATCTGGTGTGGAACTTCGATCCGGGCAATCCCGACGAAACCGCGCCGATCGCGGCCGGCAAGGTCTATACGCGCAATTCGCCGAATGTCTGGTCGCTCTTCAGCGTCGACGAAACGCTGGGCATGGTCTATCTGCCGATGGGCAACCAGACGCCGGATCAGTTCGGCGGCGGTCGCACGCCGACGTCGGAGAAGTTCGGTGCCGGCGTTGTCGCGCTGGATATCGCCACCGGCAAGCTGAAGTGGAACTACCAGTTCACGCACCACGATCTGTGGGACATGGACGTGGGCGGTCAGCCGACCCTGATGGACCTCAAGACAGCGGACGGCGTAAAGCCCGCCGTGCTGGCTTCGACCAAGCAGGGCAGCGTCTACGTGCTGGATCGTCGCGACGGTACGCCGATCTTCCCGATCACCGAGGTGCCTCGTCCGCAAGGTGCGGTCGCTGGCGATCACACGGCGCCGACGCAGCCGTTGTCCGCACTGAACTTCATTCCGCCGACGGTCAACGAAGCGGACATGTGGGGCACGAATCCCCTCGACCAGCTGTGGTGCCGCGTGCGCTTCCGTTCGCTGCGCTACGACGGCATGTTCACTCCGCCGTCGCTGCAGGGTTCCCTGGTATTCCCGGGTAACTTCGGCGTGTTCGACTGGGGCGGCATTTCGGTCGATCCCAACCGGCAGCTGATGCTGATCAACCCCAGCTACATGGCTTTCCAGTCGCGCCTGATTCCCAAGGAAGAACTCGCGAAGATGGAAGTGAAGATGGCTACCAGCGAGACCAATGGCATCAAGGACACCAAAGGCATTCCTTACGCCATCGAACTGTCCGCGTTCCTCTCGCCGCTGGGCATTCCCTGCCAGGCGCCGCCGTGGGGCTATGTCGCGGGCGTCGATCTGCAGACGGGTCGTACCGCGTGGCAGCATAAGAACGGCACGATCGTCGACAGCGCGCCGCTGCCGATCCCGATGCCGCTTGGCGTCCCCAGCCTGGGTGGCATGGTGACGACGGCCGGCGGCGTGACCTTCCTGTCCGGCACGCTCGACTACTACGTGCGCGGCTATGACGTGCGTACGGGCCGCAAGCTTTGGGAGGCGCGTCTGCCAGCCGGTGGTCAAGCGACGCCGATGACTTACGCGGATAAGAACGGCAAGCAGTATGTGCTCGTTACCGCGGGCGGTCATGGCTCGCTGGGTACGAAGCAGGGCGATACGGTGATTGCGTATTCGTTGCCGGATTGATGGCGATCTGGCGAGGTCGCATACATGCGACCTCGCCATTTTTCAGGGTACCCCGGCATCCGATCGTCGTTCTGCGCAGGCAGGAACCCAGTGCGATGCGATGGGTTTTCGCGACGGAGTGTGTTCACGCTTTCAGAGCGAGATCGTGCGCGTTCGGCAAACCCACATGCGGTCGCCCTGGGGCCCTGCCTGCGCAGGGGCGACGGTGAGGGGGTAATGGTTGCGGACCTCTGCTGTCAGTTTGCTTCGTTGAGCCTTTCAATAATCCGCCCCACGACCTCATCCACCGTCAACGCAATATCCACCACGATGGCATCCCCGGGCTCCTCCAGCGTCGCCAGCTGACTATCGAGCAGCGCGGGATCGAAGAAATGCTCCTTGCGATGCGCCAGCCGCTCGGCAAGCAATCCCCGGTCGCCACGCAGATAGACGAAGCGGACATCGCCCGGTCCGGCATCGAGCCGTTCGCGATACATGCGCTTCAGTGCCGAGCAGGCCAGGATCAGCGACTGGCCTCCTGCCCGTCGTGCGTCGATGGCCGCCACGATCGCATCGAGCCACGGTGCGCGGTCCGCATCGTCAAGCGCTTCGCCACGCGCCATCTTCGCTCGGTTGGCTTCGGGGTGCAGCGAGTCGCCGTCCAGAAATTCGCAGCCCAGCCTTGCGGCGAGCCGTTCGCCGATCGTCGACTTCCCGCTTCCCGACACGCCCATGAGGATGACGATCATGCGTGGGTATTCCTGTCATTTGCCTGCGGAGCATTTTCCACGGGCGATGGAGAGCCGACCAGCGTTACCATCGACTTATCCCGTCATAAGAGTACGTACGCCATGAAGTGGATCGACCTGCGCAGCGATACCGTCACCCAGCCCACCGACGCGATGCGCGCGGCGATGTTGCATGCGCCGGTCGGCGACGACGTATATGGTGAAGATCCGACGGTGAACGCATTGCAGGAGCGGCTGGCGAACGATCTCGGTTTCGCGGCCGGACTGTTCGTACCCACCGGCACGCAGAGCAATCTGCTCGCGCTGATGAGCCATTGCGAGCGTGGCGACGAATATATCGTGGGTGCCGATGCGCATACCTATCGTTTCGAAGGCGGCGGCGCCGCGGTGCTGGGTTCGATTCAGCCGCAGCCGATTCCGCAGGACGCCGACGGTACGTTGCCGCTGGACAAGGTCGAAGCCTCCATCAAACCGGTGGACCCGCATTTCGCCAGATCGAAGCTATTGACGTTGGAGAACACCTGGCACGGCCGGACGTTGCCGTTCGACTATCTCGCGCAAGCTGGCGCGCTCGCACGGCGTCGCGGGCTGGGTTTCCATCTGGACGGCGCCCGTATTTTCAACGCCGCGATCGCCTATGGCCGACCTGCCCGGGATATCGCGCAACACTTCGACAGCGTCTCGGTATGCCTGTCGAAGGGGCTCGGTGCGCCCGTGGGCTCCGTCCTTCTGGGCAGCGAGGAGCTGATCGGTAAGGCGCGGCGCTGGCGCAAGGTCGCGGGCGGCGGTTGGCGTCAGGCGGGTATGCTGGCGGCGGCGTGTATGTACGCGCTGGATAACCACGTCGAACGGCTTGCTGAAGATCATGCGCGTGCGGCAACGCTCGCCGATGGATTGCGCGAGCTGCCCGGATTCACGGTAACCGGTTGCCATACGAACATGGTTTTCCTCGACGTGCCTGCCGAGCGGCTGCGCGATCTGGATACGCATATGCGTGCGTCGGGCGTTCGCGTCAGCATCGGTTACCTGCCGTCGGTGCGACTGGTAACGCATCTGGATATCGACGATGCGGACGTCGCGCGCGCCATCGACGCGTTTCGCGCATTCGAGGCCTGAGGTGGACCGTCAGCGAGTCGTTGCGGTGAGCTTTCGCTGCAACGAGTAGAGAATGGCGGCATCGGTCGCGTCGAGGGTGTCGTTTTCCGTATTCCGGTAGTGCCGGTGGAAGGCGACGATCGCGGCGCGGGGATTGCCGAGGTCGTATCCGACGAGACGCATCGCGGCGAGCGAATCGAACGCGGGCGGCGCGGGAATCAGCGGCTGGTCGTACCAGAGTCCGTAGCCGTACTGCGCGAGCGTGGCCCAGGAAAATTGCACGCTTGGGTCGTTCTTGCGGCCCGGCGCGATGTCGCCGTGTCCGACGACGGCTTCGCGCGGAATGCCGAGTCGCGTTGTCAGGTCGCCCAGCAGCCGGACCAGTGCCTGAATCTGTGCCTGCGAAAAGGGCGCGACGCCGTCGTTGTCCAGCTCAATGCCGATGGATGCCGAATTGACGTCGGTGATGGTTCCCCAGTTCGATGCGCCCGCATGCCACGAGCGCTCGCGATCGTCTACCAGTTGATCGATGCGGCCATCGGCTCCGATCAGATAGTGGGCGCTGACGGGATTGGGAACGCCGGTGCGCGTGAGTACGCGGCGCGATGCGTCCATGTCGCCTATCGACGTGTGATGGATGACGATGAGCTGAGCGCGTCGCGCATTGAAGTTCGGCGAAGGCGTCCAGTGGGCAAGCGCACTGCGCTGGGGCGCGACCGCCGGAGCGGTAGCGCAACCCGTAAGCGCAAGCGCGAGCAGGCAAACGATGCTGGAAATCTGGCGCATGGACGGTGACATTGGGAGCAAGGCCGTCAGTCTAGCGTCAAGAGGACCTATTCGACTTTGAAATCGCTGCTGGTGATAAGCCACGCGATGCCATCACCGTCTTCGCCGATGTCCTGGCGCGAGGCGACGACGATCTGCAGGTCGATGCAATCGTGGCCCTCGGAAAGCCACTGGGTGGCTTCGAACTGACGGCCCGTGTTTTTCAGGGCGGCTTCGAGCTCGGGCCAGGTCGTATCGATCAGTTCGACGCCTTCGTGGTGCAGGCTGCCGCCCAGAACCTCGATATCGCAGAGCTTGCCGTCCATGAAGCGTAGCCGCAGCCATTCGTCGCCGTTGGGCAAGCTGTATTCGTCTTCGTCGTCCCAGAGACTGTCGCCTTCGGGCTTGCCACCGAGGCTTTCGTGCAACGCCTTGCGCTGCGTGCCGAAGAAGATCGTGGTGTCTCCGCGGCGAATCCCGCGGCCCGGGACCAGTTCCCAATTATCCATGGCGACCCTCGTTGATTTGCGCGGCATATCCGCGATGACAGGATGTTGGAACGTGCGGAACGACGCTAGACGCATCCCGGCGGTTGATTTCAGGGTTTGTGCTCACGCTCGAGGTAGTCCTCGCTCTGCATTTCGATAAGGCGCGACTCCGTTCGGCCGAATTCGGCGCGAAGACGCTCGCCATCGTAGAGCTCGGTGATCGGCGCCGCGGCCGAAAGAATCAGCTTGACGTGGCGGTCGTAAAATTCGTCGACCAGCAATACGAAACGCTTGGCCGCGTTCTCCGAGTACACGGTGAATTGCGGCACGTTGGAGACCATCACCGCGGGGAAATGTTTTGCCAGTTCGATATAGTCGGCAACCGCGCGCGGCCCCTCGCATAACGCCTCGAACTCGAACCAGACGATATTTTCGGCCCGGCGTCGTGCGGGAATGGCCCGGCCGTTGATCTCGAGCGGCTCGTTGTCCGCGACGGTTCCCTGCGCCTGGCTGGAGAATATCCGCGACAGCGACCGTTCGGCCTCCGCGCCGGGAGGCACCAGGTAGACGGGAGCCTGACTCAGCGCACGCAGGCGCCAGTCGTGCGGCGAGACCATTTCGTGCACCACGCAGTGCTTTTCGATGGCCGCGATCGCAGGCAGGAAGCGCGCACGCTGCAGGCCGTCGCGATAGAGACCCGGCGGCGGCGTATTCGACGTGGTGACCAGAACGACCCCGCGCGCGAACAGCGCATCCAGCAGGCCCGCCAGAATCATGGCGTCGCCGATGTCGGCGACGAGGAATTCGTCCAGGCATACCACCCGCGCTTTGGCCGCGATGCGCGCGGCCACTTCGATCAGCGGGTCCTGCCGGTCGCCCAGTTCGCGCAGCGATTCGTGCACTTCCGCCATGAAGCGATGGAAATGCCGGCGCAGCGCGAGTCCCGGGGACAGGCTGGAGACGAACATGTCCATCAGGAAGGTCTTGCCGCGGCCGACGCTACCCCAGAGATAGAGGCCACGAACCGGTTCGCGGGTTTCGTTGCCCAGCATCGAACGAAGCCGGCCGAAGAGGCCGCCCGGGGACGGGGCGGGATCGGGACACAGGGCGGCATGCAGTCGATCGAATTCGGCCAGCACCGGCACCTGTGCGGGATCGGACTCCCAGCGGTGGCCGGCGACGCCTTCGCGATAACGTTCGCTGGGTGTAAGCGACGAGCAACTCATGCGTGACGCACGGCCGGAAGCCATTCGAGCACGGCGTGTTTCACGGCGCCGCGCAGGTCCATCAGGCGTCGATGGAAGAAATGACCGGTTTCGGGCATGCGTACGAGGGTGGGTTCCACGGGGAGGCTCTCGATCCAGGCGAATACCGCCTCGGGATCGACGACTTCGTCTTCTTCGCCCTGCACGATCAGCCAGGGGCAGGCGGGAATCTCGATGTTCGAGAAATCCCAGCGTCCGGCGGGCGGAGCGATGGTGACGAGGGCGTCCGCGTGCAGTCGTACGGCATTGCGAAAGGCGACATAACTGCCGAAGGAGAAGCCGGCGAGCCAGAGTTTGTCGTTCGGGCGTGTGCGGCGAACCCATTCGACGACAGCGGCGAGGTCCTCGCTTTCGCCACGGCCCTCGTCGTATTCGCCGGCCGATTCGCCCACGCCTCGAAAATTGAAGCGCACGGTATCGAGACCGGATTCGCGCAGCGCGCGCTCGACCATCGTCACCACTTTGTTATGCATCGTGCCGCCCTGAAGCGGGTGCGGATGGCATACAACCGCGACGCCGGCGCGCGCGCATTCGCGAGGCGCGACGTCGGTGATCGTTTCCAGCTTGCCCGCGGGGCCCGCGAGCGCGAAGCTGGTGGCCTCGTCCGGAAAACTCTCCGGCGCTGTAGGTAGTAGATCGCTCATGCCCTCCATGATACCCGCTGACCAACCCACCCGTGGTGGAGCAGGGACATGAACGTTCTTGCGCATGCGTTGCTGGCCGGCCCCGATGCGGGGCTGCGCATCGGCGGACTGCTGGGCGATTTCGTCCATGGCACCCCCGATCCGTCGCTGCCGGAGGGGATTCGCCGGGGCATACGCCTGCATCGTGCGATCGACAGTTTTACCGACCGGCACGATGAAGTTCGTGCCGCACGCGAGCACATCCCGCCGCCGTTCCGTCGCTACGCCGGCATCCTGCTCGATATGTGGTTCGACCATTGCCTGGCGCGCGACTTCGCCCGCTGGTCGGATCAGCCGCTGGAAATATTTTCGACGACGTTTCGCGAGGATCTGCATGCGGCCACGCCGATATTGCCGGCGTCGCTGCTGCGTTTCCTGGGGTATATGGATCGCAACGACCTGCCTGCGGCGTACGTGCGGGCGGATGCGATCGAGCGGGCGCTGCAGGGATTGTCGAGCCGGCTGACGCGTGCGAATCCGGTGGGGGAGTCGTTGCCGTTGTTACAGGCCAATGACGATGTGCTGCGGGGGCATTTCGGGAGGTTCTTTCCGGAGTTGAAGGCGTTTTCAGAGTCGTGGATCGAGCAGCACGCCACCGATCCCACATAATCCCTCACCGTTATTCCGGCGCACGCCGGAATCCGCGGCGGAGCGCGCGGTCGTCGCGAACCATCGCGGGTGTGCGTTCTTCGAAAAGCGAAATCGTGTTGCGTCGCTGCCAACCTTACGCTATTGCCGCGGATTCCGGCGTGCGCCGGAATGACGGTGAGGGGGTAGGCGGCTTGAGGGGCGCTGCCTGGGCGTAAGGGTCAGCCCAAAAAAAAACGCCGCCCCAAGAGGCGGCGTTTCATGTCAGCGAAGCAACAAACGCTTACTTCGACTGATCGATCATCCACTTGACCGTATTGCCGACCTGCTCGTCGGTCAGTGACGGGTTGCCGCCCTTGGCCGGCATATGGTTGCCGTCCGGGCCGGTGTAGCCCTCGATGGCGTGCTTGACCAGGGTGGCGGTGCCTTCCGCGATGCGCGTGGCCCATGCGCCCTTCTCGCCGACCTTCGGTGCGCCGGCGACGCCCGCCGTATGGCAGCTGTGGCACAGGTTGTCGTAGATCGTCTTGCCGTCGGTGCTGCCGCCGTAGGCGACCTGCGAGGCCGCGGCCTTCGCGGCGGCTTCCTGGGCGGCGGCCATGGCGGCGCGGCCCGTGTCGCCCGCGTAGACGCCGCCAACCGGGGTGATGCGCGTGGCGGTCAGTTTCGTCTGGCTGGGGTCCTGCTCTTTCGGGATGCTGGAGTAGATCGAATAGGCCAGAACCATCAGGAGGACGGCCAGGACACTGAGACCCGCCGTGAGCCAGGAGAACTGGCGCATGAAGTTCTGGTCGGATTTGCTCGGGGAACCGCTCACGCTGTACTCCAGTCAGTTGGGTATGCCCTCTCGCCACAGAGGGCTTGAGGCTTGCCGATAACCACGCGAAAGCCCCTGGCCCCCACGCGCAGCGTCCAGAGGACGCAACAGGGCGCGAATTATAGCGGAACCCCGAACGACTTTGCCTCTCTAAGGTGTGGTCCTTTGGCGGCGATGGGGAACGGCATGGGGGGAGACATGCCGTCAGTCATGGGCTACCCCTGTCAACCGGCATTGTTCAATCCCGTTCGGGTACACCTAGTATTAGCGCCGTGGATCGACCGATCCATTGTCTTCATTTAGAGGGTATAAGCCCTCGTGCGCATGGCGCGGAGGTCGGGGCAGGTGCCCCACCTCAATTATCCGGAGAGTGTTTCATGTCGCGTTTTTGGAAAATCGCGCTGGCCGTTATCGTCGTCCTGGTCGTTGCGGCCATCTTCGTGGTGCCCCGCTTGAGGCACAACGCGGCGACCACCGGTACGGCACAGGCCCAGGGCAAGGGCCAGCAGGACAAGGATGGCAAGGATCAGGCACCCGTCCCCGTGACGGTGGTGCCGGTTGTCAGCCAGGACGTACCGGTCTACCTGACCGCGCTCGGCACCGTGCAGGCACTGAACACCGTTACCGTGCGTTCTCAGGTCGGTGGCCAGCTGATGAAGCTGAACTTCAAGGAAGGCCAGGAAGTGAAGCAGGGCTCCGTGATCGCCGAAATCGATCCGCGGACCATTCAGTCCCAGTACGACCAGGCCACGGCGAAGCTGCGCCAGGATCAGGCGGCGTCCGCGACGGCGAAGAACAACCTCGACCGCTCGGTGAACCTCGTCAGCAAGGGCGGTCAGCAGTATGTGTCCAAGCAGGATCTGGACAATCTGAAGAACACCCTCAACCAGGCCGAAGCCACGGTCGCCGCCGATACCGCCGCGATCCGCGCTTCGCAGGTGCAGTTGGGCTTCACCAAGGTCATCGCGCCGATCGACGGTCTGGCCGGCATCCGCTCGGTGGACGTGGGCAATATCGTCGCGACCACGGACGCCATCGTGACGCTGACCCAGTTGCATCCGGTCTACGTCATGTTCTACCTGCCCGAGAAGAACCTCGACCTGGTGCGTTCCTCGGTCGGCGAAACGGGTGCCGCCTCGACGCCGCTCGAAGTCATGGCGCTCGATCGCATCGACAGCCATGTGGTGTCCACGGGCGAGCTCGACGTCATCGACAACACCATCGACACCAGCACGGGCACGTTCCGTCTGCGCTCCGTATTCCAGAATCCGAAGACCGAGCTCTGGCCGGGTCAGTTCGTCAACGTGCAGCTGAAGGTGCGCACGGTGAAGAACGGTCTGGTCATTCCGGCCCAGGCGGTGCAGCGCGGTCCGGACGGCGATTATGTCTACCTCGTGCAGGGCGACAACACGGTCAAGATGCAGGCGGTGGATGTGGCCAGCGAAGTCGGCGACAGCCATGTGCTGATCGGCAAGGGTCTGAAGCTGGACGAAAAAGTCGTTACCGAAGGTCAGTTCCGTCTGAAACCGGGCAGCAAGATCCAGCCGCTGGCGCCGGGTCAGGTACCGGCCGCTCCGACCGCGGATGAACTGAACAAGGCCAAGCAAGGCCAGGCCAAGCAAAGCGGCGGTCGCCGCGGCGGCTGATCCAACGACGGGCCGGCTTCCTCCGGAGCCGGCCCATGCAGGCCGACAGTTCCACAACCAGGATCGTCACGTGGGTTTTTCGACACTCTTCATTCGCCGTCCGATCGCAACATCGCTGCTCATGGTGGCGGTGCTGCTGCTCGGTATCCTCGGCTATCGCCAGCTGCCCGTTTCGGCGCTGCCGGAAATCGACGCGCCCAGTCTCGTGGTCTCCACCCAGTATCCGGGTGCCAGCGCCACGACGATGGCGGCGCTGGTCACCACGCCGCTGGAACGCAACTTCGGCCAGATCTCCGGCCTGACGATGATGAGCTCGGACTCATCGGCGGGACTGTCGACGATCGTGTTGCAGTTCGCGATGGACCGCGACATCGATGTCGCCGCGCAGGACGTGCAGGCGGCCATCAACCAGGCACGCGGCACGCTGCCCAACAACCTGCCGTATCCGCCCGTCTATAACCGGGTCAATCCGGCCGATGCGCCGATCATGACGTTGATGCTCACGTCGGACAGCCTTCCGCTGCGCGACGTGAACAACTACGCCGATTCGATCCTGGCGCAGAAGCTCGCGCAGGTGCAGGGCGTGGGTCTGGTGTCCATCGCCGGCAACGTGCGTCCGGCCGTGCGCATCCAGGTCAACCCGGCGCAGCTGGCTAACCTTGGGCTGACGCTGGAAGACGTGCGCAGCTCGCTCACCCAGGCCAACGTCAACGCGCCGAAGGGCACGCTCAACGGCAAGACGCAGTCCTACAGCATCGGCACGAACGATCAGCTGGCCACGGCTGCCGAATACAAAGACACCATCATCAGCTACAAGAACAACGCGCCGGTACGTCTGTCGGACGTGGCGAACGTGGTGGACGGTGTCGAAAACGACCAGCTGGCCGCATGGGCCAACGGCAAGCCGGCCGTGCTGCTGGATATCCGTCGTCAGCCGGGCGCGAACATCGTGCAGACGGTGGAGCACATCCGCCAGACGATTCCCGATCTGCAGAAAGTCCTGCCCGCCGACGTCCATCTGAAAGTATTCGCGGACCGCACCATCACCATCCGCGCGTCGGTCGAGGACGTGCAGTTCACGCTGATCCTTACCGTCTGCCTCGTCGTCGCGGTCATCTTCGTCTTCCTGCGCCGCCTGTGGGCCACGGTCATTCCGTCGGTCGCGGTACCGCTGTCGCTGATGGGTACGTTCGGCGTGATGTCCTTCGCGGGTATGTCGCTCGACAATCTTTCGCTGATGGCGCTGGCCGTCGCGACAGGTTTCGTCGTCGACGACGCCATCGTGATGATCGAGAACATCGTCCGGTATATCGAGCAGGGGCACGACGGCAAGACCGCTGCCGAGATCGGTGCGAAGGAAATCGGCTTCACGGTCGTGTCGCTGACCGTCTCGCTGATCGCGGTGTTCCTGCCGCTGTTGCTGATGCCGGGCGTCACGGGGCGTTTGTTCCACGAATTCGCCTGGGTGCTGACCATCGCCGTCGCGATCTCGATGCTGGTGTCGCTGACGCTCACGCCGATGATGTGCGCCTATCTGTTGAAGGCGGACGAGTTGCCGGACGCGGAAGACGCGCACGAACACGCGAGCGCGGCAGGCAAGCACACCACGTGGTCGCGCATTGTCGAAGGTTACGGTCGCAGTCTCGACTGGGTGCTGGACCATCGCCAGCTGACGATGACCGTGGCCGCGTTCTCCGTCGCGCTGACCGTCGTGCTGTACATCATTATCCCGAAGGGCCTGTTGCCCGAACAGGACACCGGTCTTATCACCGCCGTGGTGCAGGCCGACCAGAACGTCGCGTTCCCGCAGATGGAAGTGCGCACGAAGGCCGTCGCCGATGCGTTGCAGAAGGACCCGGCCGTGGCTGGCGTCGCGGCATTCATTGGCGCCGGTTCGGTCAATCCCACGCTCAATCAGGGTCAGCTGTCGCTGGTGCTGAAGGATCGCGGCGACCGCGACGGTCTGGACGTCGTGCTGCCGCGCTTGCAGCAGGCAGCCGCCGGTATTCCGGGTGTCGCTCTTTATCTGAAGCCCGTGCAGGACGTAACGCTGGACAGCCAGGTATCCGCGACGGAATACCAGTACTCGCTTTCCGACGTGAATTCGACGGAAGTCGCCGGTTTCGCGAACCAGATGACCCAGGCGTTGCGCAAGCGTCCCGAGCTCGCGGACGTCGACAACAATCTGGCCGATCAGGGTCAGGCGCTGAAGCTGACGATCGATCGCGACAGCGCGAGCCGTCTCGGCGTGCCGGTGCAGACGATCGACGACACACTGTACGACGCGTTCGGCCAGCGCCAGATATCGACGATCTTCACGCAGCTCAATCAGTATCGCGTGGTACTGGAAGTGTCGCCGGAGTTCCGCACCAGTTCCGATCTGCTCAACAAACTCACCGTACGCGGCAACGGCAACGGCGCGCTGACCGGCAGCAATGCGACCAGCTTCGGCCAGCTCGCATCCAGCAACTCGGCCACGCCCGCGGGTATCGGCAGTACGGGTAACGTCGGCTTCCAGGTCGGGGGTGGCGGCACGATTCCCATCGCGGCGCTGGCCAGCGCAAAGGTAACAAGCGCACCGCTGGTGGTCACGCATCTGCAGCAGCTTCCCGCGGTCACGATCTCGTTCAACCTCGCTCCGGGCTACTCGCTGTCGGCCGCCGTGGACGCGATTCACGAAGTGGAAGGCCAGCTCAACTTCCCGCCGCAGGTACGCGGACAGTTCATCGGCAAGGCCGCCGAGTTCTCGTCGTCGGTCGGCGACGAAGTGCTGCTGCTTCTCGCTGCCGTCGTCGTGATCTACATCGTGCTGGGCGTGCTGTACGAGAGCTACATCCATCCGATCACGATCATCTCGACGTTGCCGCCCGCGGGCGTCGGCGCGTTGCTCGCACTTCTGCTGTGCGGCATGAGCCTGTCGGTGGACGGCATCGTCGGTATCGTGTTGCTGATCGGTATCGTGAAAAAGAACGCGATCATGATGATCGACTTCGCGATCGAGGCGAAGCGCACCGGCATGAATGCGCATGACGCCATCCGTCGCGCATGTCTGCTGCGCTTCCGACCGATCATGATGACCACCGCCGCCGCGCTGCTCGGCGCGTTGCCGCTGGCGCTGGGTACGGGTATCGGTTCGGAGCTGCGCAAGCCGCTCGGTGTGTCGATCGTCGGCGGCCTGCTGCTCTCGCAGCTGGTCACCCTGTATACGACGCCGGTGATCTATCTCTACATGGAACGTTTCTCCGACTGGTTGCAATTGCGCAAGGAGCGCAGGGCCCTGGCCAATGCCCAGGCCGGGATAGCTACCTGATGGCGTTACCGGGCAGGAGCTCGCGATTCACCCTTATTCGCCGGACGGTTCGCCGTCCGGCGAAACCTTTTTGCGGGACAGGCGTTATTGTTGCCATGACGCACCCGCTCCGCCTCACGACGAATCGATTCCCTGCCGCATGAATATCTCCGGCCCGTTCATACGCCGCCCCATCGGCACGTCGCTGCTTGCTATCGGCATCTTCGTCGTTGGCATGATCTGCTACTTCCTGCTCGGCGTTGCCGCGCTGCCGAACATCCAGTTTCCCGCCATCTTCGTGCAGGCCCAGCAGTCGGGTGCCGACGCGAGCACGATGGCGTCGACGGTCGCGGCGCCGCTCGAGCGGCATCTGGGCCAGGTGCCCGGCATCGACCAGATGCGTTCGAACAGTTCGGAAGGGAGCACCTTCGTCCTGCTGTTCTTCCAGAACGGCACCAATCTCGATGCCGCCGCGCGCGACGTGCAGTCGGCGATCAACAGCGCACAGGCGGATCTGCCCTCCGGACTGCTCAACGCACCGAGTTATCAGAAGGCCAATCCGAACGACGATCCGGTGATCGTGCTGGCGCTCACGTCCGATACGCTGGCGCCGACCGATCTGTACAACCTCGCCGATTCGATCCTTGCGCAGCGCCTGCGCCAGCAGGTCGGCGTGGCGTCGGTGGATATCGCAGGCAGCGCCACGCCCGCGATCCGCGTCGACGTGAATCTGCGCGCGCTGAACGCGATGGGTCTTTCGCCCGATCAGTTGCGCAATTCGCTCACGGCTGCAAACGTTACGTCGCCGCAGGGTTTTCTATCCGACGGCAAGACGACGATGGCGGTTACGGCGACCGACTCGCTGTACACGGCGGAACAATTCGGCAAGCTCATCATCGCGAACAAGAACAACGTTCCGATTCGCCTGTCCGATGTCGCGAAGGTCTACGACGGCCAGCAGGATGCCTACCAGGCGGCCTGGTTCAACGGTCACCCCGCGATCCTGATGTACGTCTACAAGAAATCCGATGCCAATGTCATCGCCACGGTCGACAACATCAAGGCGCAGGTGCCGTTGATGCAGACCTGGTTGCCTGCCGGGGCGAAGCTGTCGCCGTTCTTCGACGGCACGCCGACGATTCGCGCCTCGCTGGGCGAAGTCCAGATCACGCTGATGATCAGCCTGGCCATGGTGATCATGACGATGGCGCTGTTCCTGCGGCGCCTTGCACCAACGGTAATCGCCGGTCTGGCCGTGCCACTGTCGCTGGCGGGCGCGTTCGTCGTCATGTACATCTTCGGGTACACGCTCAACAACCTGACGCTGCTGGCGCTGGTCATCGCGATCGGCTTCGTCGTCGACGACGCCATCGTCGTTATCGAAAACGTCATCCGGCATATGGATGAAGGCATCCCCCGGTTCGAAGCCGCGCTGCTCGGTGCGCGCGAGATCGGTTTCACCATCGTCTCGATCACGGCATCGCTGATCGCCGTGTTCATTCCGCTGCTTTTCGCAGGCGGCATCACCGGGATGTTCTTCAAGGAGTTTACGGTGACGTTGTGTGCGGCGATCGGCGTGTCGGCGCTGGTGTCGCTGACGCTCACGCCGTCGCTTTGCGGACATTTCCTTACCGCGCACAGTGCGAAACCGCCGTCGCGTCTCGGCAGGAAGCTCGAAGTATTCCACGAGCGAATGCTCGGCGCCTATCGCCGCGCGCTGGACTGGACGCTGCGTCACGCATTGCTGATGGCGCTGACGCCGCTGCTCCTGATTGGTGCGACCTTCGTGCTCGCGGGCATGGTCAAGGCCGGCTTCTTCCCGCCGCAGGACACCGGGCTGATGACCGCTCGCGCCACGAGCAGTTCGACCGTGTCGTTCGGCGAGATGAAAGTTCGCCAGGCGCGCATCACCGACATGCTCCTGAACGATCCGGCGGTGAAAGCCGTGGGTTCGCGTCTGGGCACGAGCCGTACCGGTTCCAGCGGCTTCTTCACTATCGAACTGAAGACACTTGCCGATGGTCGCAACGAAACGACCTTCGACGCGCTGGCACGCCTGAGTGCGAAAGCCAACAATTTCCCCGATCTCAACCTTAGACTGCGTCCGGTGCAGGATTTGCCCACCGGTGGCGGTGGCGGCACCAGTCAAGGTGCGCAGTACTCCGTATCGCTGAAAGGCAACGACATCGTCGAGCTCCAGACGTGGTTGCCGAAGCTGGTCGACGAACTGAAGAAGAATCCGATGCTCAAGGACATCGGTAGCGATATCGATGCGCAGGGCCTGCGGCAGAACCTCATCATCAATCGCGACGACGCGGCTCGGCTCGGCGTGTCGATCGGCGATATCGACGGAGCGCTTTACAACGCTTTCGGGCAGCGCGCGGTGTCGACGATTTATTCGGATATCAATCAGTACCGTGTCATCGTTAACTCGTTGCCCGGCCTGGCCGCGACGCCCGATGCGCTGAACCGCCTCTACGTAAAATCCAGCTCGGGGGCCATGGTGCCGATTACCGCCGTGACCCAGCAGAAGTCGGGGCTCGCGCCGAGTCAGATCGTGCACGAAGATCAATACACGAGCATGGGCGTCAGCTTCAATCTCGCACCGGATGTCAGCATGGGCGAGGCGATGCAAGTCATCCAGAAGACGATCAGCAACATGCGCATGCCCGGCGACATCCGCCTTGACGTGGGCAGCGACTTCCGTCGCTTCCAGCAGGGCCAGAGCGACATGCCGCTGTTGATCCTCGCGGCGATCGTCACGGTCTATCTGCTGCTGGGCATGCTCTACGAGAGCCTGATCCATCCGGTGACGATTCTGTCGACGCTTCCCGCCGCCGGTGTCGGCGCTCTGGCCGCGCTGGTCATTACCAATACGGAGCTTTCGATCGTCGCGATGATCGCGCTCGTGTTGCTGATCGGTATCGTGAAGAAGAACGCGATCATGATGATCGACTTCGCGCTCGTGGCCGAACGGGAGCACGGCAAGAACGCCGTCGAGGCGATCCGCGAGGCATGCCTGGTGCGCTTCCGTCCGATCATGATGACGACGATGGTCGCCATCCTGGCGGCATTGCCGCTGGCCATCGGCCTGGGCGAAGGCTCCGAACTGCGCCGGCCGCTGGGTATCGCGATGATCGGCGGCCTGCTGATTTCGCAGAGCCTGACCCTGCTCAGCACGCCGGCCCTGTACGTGATCTTCGCCTGCCTCAGCGAGCGCTGGAAGCGCCGCAAGGCCGCCCGCCTGGAACGCAGGCAGGCAAAGCGGGCGCTGGCGCGGCAGAGCTAAGCCAGCACCGTACGCAGGCGCATCGTCCGGCCACGGCTCGTGTGCGGGAGCGCGCCACATGGGCCGGGGAGGCGCGGCTTTCCCCCGTAGACCGAAAGCGAGACAATGAGCGGCTTGTGCGTGCCCGTCGGGACGCGGCGGCTGTCCGCGCCTTGCGACTGACGAGTTCGCCCCAAAGATTGCCGTAACTCGAAAGGTCACCAAAGACATGTCCAGTACGCCGAAGATCATCTACACCCTTACCGACGAAGCCCCGTTCCTTGCCACGCAGTCGCTGCTGCCGATCGTCGAGGCCTTCACGGCCACCGCGTCCATCGCGGTCGAGACGCGCGACATCTCGCTCGCGGGCCGCATCATCGCGCAGTTCCCGGATCGCCTGAACGCCGATCAGAAGATCGCCGACGATCTGGCCGAGCTGGGCGAACTGGCCACCACGCCCGAAGCCAATATCATCAAGTTGCCGAACATCAGCGCTTCGGTGCCGCAGCTGAAAGCCGCGATCAAGGAACTCCAGCAGAAGGGCTATGCCTTGCCGGAGTATCCGGACGATCCGCGCACCGACGCCGAGAAAGACGCGAAAACACGCTACGACCGCGTCAAGGGCAGCGCCGTGAACCCCGTGCTGCGCGAAGGCAACTCCGATCGCCGCGCGCCGGCTTCGGTGAAAAGCTACGCACGCAAGCACCCCCATCGCATGGGTGCCTGGTCCGCCGATTCGAAGTCGCACGTCGCCCATATGGAAAGCGGCGATTTCTACGGCAGCGAGAAATCCGCGCTGATCGCCAACGACGGTGCGGTAAAGATCGAATGGTTTGGCAAGGACGGCACGAGCAAGGTCCTGAAAGAAAAGACGTCGGTTTCCGCAGGTGAGCTGATCGACGCGTCGGTCATGAGCAAGAAGGCGCTCTCGACGTTCATCGACGCGCAGATCGAAGATGCGAAGCGTGCGAACGTACTGTTCTCGCTGCACCTCAAGGCGACGATGATGAAGGTCTCCGACCCCATCATGTTCGGCGTGGTCGTCAACGAGTTCTACAAGGACGCACTGGCGAAGCATGCCGACGTGCTGAAGCAGATCGGCTTCGATGCGAATAACGGTATCGGCGACCTGTACTCGCGCATCAAGGCGCTGCCCGCCGACCAGAAGGCCGCGATCGAAGCGGACATCGCCGCCGAATACGCGAAGCGTCCGGCACTGGCGATGGTCAATTCGGACAAGGGCATTACCAACCTGCACGTACCCAGCGACGTGATCGTCGACGCGTCCATGCCGGCGATGATCCGCGACTCGGGCAAGATGTGGGACGCGCAGGGCAAGTTGCAGGACACCAAGGCGATCATCCCCGACCGCAGCTATGCCGGCGTCTACCAGGTGGTCATCGAAGACTGCAAGGCGCATGGCGCGTTCGATCCCGCCACGATGGGCAGCGTGCCCAATGTCGGCCTGATGGCGCAGAAAGCCGAGGAATACGGCTCCCACGACAAGACGTTCCAGATCGCCGCCGACGGCACCGTGCGCGTTACCGATGCCAGCGGCAATCTGCTGCTCGAGCACGCCGTGGAAGCGGGTGACATCTGGCGTATGTGCGAAACCAAAGACGCACCGATCCAGGACTGGGTGAAGCTCGCCGTATCCCGTGCGCGCCTCAGCAATACGCCGGCCGTGTTCTGGCTCGATCCCGAGCGTGCGCACGATACGCAGGTCATCGCGAAGGTTCGGCGTTACCTCAAGGATCACGATACGTCCGGTCTGGACATTCGCATCCTGTCGCCGGTCGAAGCCACGCGTTTCTCGCTCGCTCGCATCCGCAAGGGTCAGGACACGATTTCGGTCACGGGTAACGTCCTGCGAGACTATCTCACCGACCTGTTCCCGATCATGGAACTGGGCACCAGCGCGAAGATGCTTTCCGTCGTGCCGCTGATGGCCGGTGGCGGCCTGTTCGAAACAGGCGCTGGCGGTTCCGCGCCGAAGCACGTGGAACAGTTCGTCGAAGAAAACTATCTGCGTTGGGATTCGCTCGGCGAGTTCCTTGCGCTGGCGGCATCGCTGGAGCACCTGGGCAATCGCTATGACAACGCCGGTGCGGCGGTGCTCGCGCGGACGCTGGATCAGGCCAACGGCAAGTTCCTCGACAACAATAAGTCGCCCGCGCGTAAGGTCGGCGAACTCGACAACCGTGGCAGCCACTTCTATCTGGCGATGTACTGGGCGCAGGCCCTGGCCGCCCAGAACGACGATGCCGCGCTGAAGGCGAAGTTCGCGCCACTGGCACGCACGCTGGAAGAGAACGAGGCGAAGATCGTCGCGGAACTCAGTGCCGTGCAGGGCAAGCCGGTCGAGATCGGTGGTTACTACCAGCCGAACCTCGCCCTGGTCAGCAAGGCGATGCGTCCGAGCGCGACTCTGAACGCCGCGCTCGCGACTATCGTCTCGTCGTTGTAATTCCGTAGATCCGTCGCACGTACCGTTCTACCGGTGCGTGCGACGGCGCCACGGTCGCTGCGCGGTCTCGTCAGCGGAGCCCCCACGCTGGAGGCGTGTATGTCAGTGCCCACGTCGCCATCAGTTCGTGTACCCGCGTGGTGGGATGAAGCGTGTCCCAGAAGATGTAGCGCTGCGGATCGCAGCCCTCACGCAGTGCATGGCGTGTGATGTAGTTCAATGCACCCGGCGTATTGATATCGAGGCACGAATCGCTCACGTTGCTGAAGCCAAATTTGGCCGGTGTCGCGACCAGCTCGTCAAAGTGGCTTCGTGCATCGACAACGCGTACCTCGATGCCGTGCCGTGCAGCCAGTGCTTCGGTCACCTTACCGATTCTCGCGTTGTAATGGTCTACTTTGTCTGTCACGGTCTGCGCGTCGTCACGGCGCAACAGAAACACAGGTGCCTTTGAAAGGTCGGGCAGATTCACGATGAGTATCTTCGTTGCTCCTGCATTGGCCAGTGTTTCGAGTGCCTTCTCCTGATCGTCCAGTGCTTGCTGGGCCGTGGTGTCGTCGCTGACGAAATCGTTGCCGCCGATGAGGAGGGTAAAAAGTGTCCGTGAAACGTCGTAGTCCCGGGTATGTTTCATGTATCGGACATACGAATCGACCTGACTGCCGATGCCGTTGATGAGTCCGACGTAAACATCTTTCGACTCCGCACCGCCAACGGCCCAGGTCACGAGGGGCAGTCCTGTCTTCGCCGCCAGGTGCTCGACCCAGACGGGTCCATTGGAGAATCGGCCGGCAAACCAGGATGCGCCGGGCAACTTCCATAGCGATGCATTGAACACGTTGCCGCTGTCGCTCAGGCTGTCGCCGAACGCGACGATACGTTCGACAGGCTTTCCCGGTGCCGAGTCGGTCATCGACCAGATCTGATAGTTGTAAGAATCGACGTTATCCGCCGCCGATACCGTCACGAGTTCGCCGGGGATACCTTTTTCGGCAAGAGTCCGGATGCACGTGGCTCGCAGTCGTGCGTAACTCACATTGGTAAAGAACATCGCCTGGCCGGGAAGCACGCTGATTCCTTGCCAGTGCCCAACGATTGTGCTGTCTTCGCCATCGGCGAACAGGAAATCCGTTGCGGCGGAAGCCGGGTTCATGTCCGCGCGGTAATGGCATCGGACATGGGTTGTGGATGCCTCCGACGTGATCGATGGATAGGTTGCCGCGGTATTCGCCGACGCATGCGTGCCGATAAATGCCAGCGCGATGCCCGCCAACGCGAAAGCGTTTGCGATCCTCATCCTGATTTTCCTTTCATGGAGTGTTGGCCCGGCAGGGGTTTACCGGTACTCCATTAAAGGCGAGGTTCCGGGCTCACGCCTGTCAGGCGTAGCCCGCAATCTGAGTCGGAAGTTACTTCATGTCAGAAAGAGAGCAGAGGGTCATGGATAACCCTCCGCTCTCATGGCATTACCTATGAAAGGCACCTAGCATCATTAAAATGATCAGAACGAGCGTGTATATGACGCTGATTGTCTTGGTTAATGGGGTCTTGGCCAGAATGCAAGCGAGCGAGCCAAGGCTCAAGAGGATGCCCGATAGATAGAAAGGCATCGTCATCAGTCGCAAAAATAAGTGCCAGCGATTTGGCCAATGGTCGCGCCGACGGTAAACCCCGTTGCGCCGCCGAAGCCGTAAGTTGTTCCTACACCGATAGCCGCGCCAAAGAGCGCCCCGCCAAGCATAAAGCCTCCAACACACCGCTCGTAGCTATGATCGATGCCGGGAGGCGCCAGCATCAAGCCACCGGACACTTCGTCAATTTCATTCATTGTCAGTTCTTGCATTGTCTACTCCTTAAGTATTTGCGGGCAGAAAGGCCCTGCCGATCCATGAGCACAACCAAGGATGGTCGGATCATCCCGGAGCCGGAAGATACTCATGCGATGCGGTGTCCGCAACGGAAAAGGAGTGCATTTCTCGCCCTTTGTGTTTGTCGCGACGATTCCTCGCGCGTGGGTGGGGAAATCAGCTACATGAGGTGTCGGATTGCGCAAGAAGATCACCCTCATCAATGCACGAATACGCGACGCCCTGAAAGACGCCGCGACCTGTGCTTGAGCCACAGTTGCTGCGTAGGTGTATGGGGCGGGGGATACCGCGTTCGGGGGCGCTCCTGCACAGAACCTCGAGATGCCATAGCTCCCTCACCGTCACCCCGGCGCACGTCGGGGTCCGCAGCGACCACTTGGGGCTAATCCGAGCGCTGAAGTGTCCGCTTGAAAACATCGCGACAACCGCACACCTCGCCGCGGGTTCCGGCGTGCGCCGGAACGACGATGAGGGGGGGTAGACGCTTTCGACCCCTAGAACCGATAGTTCACACCAACATTAACGACACGTCCACGCGGGTCCGCCTGCGTGCTGTCGAAGTAGGTGTACGACGGGTCCCACGGCGGCCGACGGTTTTGCAGGTTCTGCACCGCCAGCGTCAGGGTGGTGCGCTCGATACCGGTATAAGCGATCGAAAGATCCGCGGTGCTCCAGTTCTTTACGCGGGCGGGATACGCATCGGTCAGCCGGTTTTCCGGGTTCTGCTTGTATCCACCGGTGTAGTACCAGGTCAGCGTGCTGTTGAAGTCGCCGATCGACCAGCCGATCCCCGTGCTCCCGCGCCAGTAGGGCAGCGATCCGAAGATATTCGTCCCTGCACCGTTGACCGACGGTTGACCCGCCACGCGCGGCTGCCGGTAATCGAGCAGTCGAGACCAGTTGCCGCGCAGAGTGAAATCGCCCCAACGACCGGCATGCAATACATGGCTGAAGTCGATATCGACACCGTCCGTGGTGAGACTGCTCTGGTTCTGATACTGGTTGTAGATGGTGACGATGCGTCCCTGCTCACGCACCACGCGTCCGGGGTAAACCTCCGGATGATTGACGATGTAGGTCGTGTCGTCCGGGCCGATGATGCCGTTCTGGACGATATGGTAGTAATCCAGCCCGATGCTCGTGTCGACAGTCGGCGACACGACGATGCCGACGTTGTAGTTTTTCGAACGTTCCGGCTTCAGTTTCGGATTGGCGGCATTGACACCGGTATAGCTGCGGCGCTGTCCTGGCGTGATCGGGTCGTACGGATCGACCACGGAGCCGTAGCTGACCGCCGTACTGTTGGTGATCTCCGGCAAGGACGGTGCGCGGAAGCCGCGCGAGAACGAGCCGCGCAGCAGGAGCCAGTCCAGCGGCTGCCAGCGTAACGAGAACTTTGGTGCAAAGGCGTTGCCGAAGTCGCTGTAGTGATCGAGGCGTCCCGCGATATTCGCTTCCAGCGTGGTCAGCAGCGGTACGTTGAACTCGGCGTATCCGGCCGAAACGTTACGCGCGCCATGAATGATATCGATCGCGGGTCGTAGCTCGGTGCCCGACAGCACGGCATCGGAAGTATTCGAATCGATCGACTCGCGACGGAATTCCGCGCCAGCGGCGAATCCCACGGTCCCTGCGGGCAGGTCGAACAATAGCCGGCTCGCCGTGGCATTGGCCGCGCTGATCTTGCTTACCGCCGGGCGTAGCGTTGCCAGTCTCAATGCGTCGACCGCCGACGCGTTGTTGGTATTGCTGGTGAAGTCGTAGCCGCCGTCGGCAAGCAGGGACTGGAAGGCATACCGGTTGCCGAAGTTGGTCACCGTTTCGGTGAGCCTGCTCTCGGAATGCAGGGCCGAGATATCCCAGTCCCAACCGGCGTTGCGTCCGCGCAGTCCGAACAGTATGCGATTGAATATCTGCCGGTCGCGCTTGTTGCGTTGTCCGACATCCCACAGATTGGTATTGACCGGCGTCGGTACGCCATACGGATTGGCGGGGTTGCCTACCGGAAGCGCCGTGTCGATATTGGTCAGTGTCTGGTTTGCGTTATTCCATGCGCGCAGTCCGCTGCCGATCGATAGCGGCGGCGAGAAGGTGAAGCCCGCGCGGGTGCGGCTATATATCCACTCGCCATAGGCCTGCAGGTCGTCGCCGAGTTTCAGCGTTCCGCGAAGTACGCTGTGATAGCGCTCAACCTTAGGCATCAGCGTTGTGTATTGCGCGGGGTTGTACGCCCAGACCTGGCCGGATTTGCCTGGCGTGATCGCGCCGTAGTCGACTTTTCTCACCGGCCCGACAGCGTTGGCGAAACCTTGTGTCGCATCATTGTTGTAGTAATTGGTCGGCGTCCAGTTGAGGCGGCCACCGGGTTTGTCGCGGAAATCGTTGTCGCGCATCCAGCCCACATCGTCCTGATCCAGGCGGTCGCGTTCCTGGCCGTCGACGGCAAAGAAAATGTTGTAGCCGTCCTTAGCGAGATCGCCCGATCCGCCGAGTAGATGAAAGCTACGTTCACGCTGGCCGGTTCCTTCGGTACTGCTACCAAAGTTTCCGCCTGCCTCGAAACCCTGGTAGTTCTGCTTCAGGATGATATTCACTACGCCGGCGATAGCATCGGAGCCATAGACGGCGGATGCGCCGTCTTTCAGCACTTCGATGCGCTCGACCGCCGACAACGGCAGCGCATTGAGGTCGACGAAGGTGTCCTGCAGCTCGTTCGCGGTCGCGAAGTTCGATACGCGCTTGCCGTCGACCAGCACTAGTGTGTTCTTGGAGCCCAGCCCGCGCAGCGATACGCTGGCCGTGCCCGCGGAGAAGCTGCCGGTGTATTGCTCGTTGAAGCTGTTGCCGTTGTTGGCGGAAATGGTGCGTAGGAAGTCCGGCAGATTGGTCTTGCCGCTGTGCTCGATCTGCGCGGCGGTCAGTACTTCGACGGGGCTGGCACCTTCGGCGTCGGTGGTTTTGATATTGGAGCCCGTTACTGTCACGGCTTGCAGCTGCGCTGCCTGATCCGGCGATGTCTGCGCATGCACGGATGCAGCCAGCAGGCTCCCAATGGCCATGGGCAATAAAGCGATCTTGTTCATGTGCTATCTCACGAGGGGGAAGAGATGCACCCGGTAGCGCCGCCAGGGCGACACGGTGCAGCAGCCCGCACGCCGACGATCGGGCGTCCAGACGGACGTCCAAAGTCGGCCGCGCGCGGCCACCCGGGTTGGGGAGTGGGGGAGGTTTTCTAGTAACGAAGGACGGTGTGGGGGACCATCAGACGTACGTGCGCTGGGTCAGCGACAACAGCGGCAACACGACGCCAGGCGGCGAGTCGTGTTGAAGAAAAGCTTGCTGTTGATCGGGCTTGTCACGGTAAATCCCCAGGACGTTACGACCCATGCCGGTTAATTTGGCAGCATGGAAGGCCAATTGATACATCCATGGAATGGATTGTCAACGACTTTATCGTCAGAACTTACGGGAAGGGTTGTGCCTGAGTATTGCTGGAAGGCAAGTATTCCTTCGCGGCGAAGTTCAGAATTCCTTCCACAACGGGCCGGATGACGGTGCGGAATGCAGCCGTTTTTCATGCGAGGCCGGTGCCGGAGGAGGCGCGGTCGCTGTCGTGACGGAAGGGACTGGTAGCGCGTCGTCGAAGCGAAAGAACGTGATTCGTTCCAGAAGCGCCTGCGATAGCTCGAACGCCCTGCGACTGGCCGCGCTGGCTTCCTCCACGAGTGCGGCGTTCTGTTGCGTGACTTCGTCGAGCGCACTGACGGCGTGGTTGACCTCGCCGATACCGGCGGCCTGCTGCTGCGATGCGGCGGCGATTTCCTCGACAATGGCATTAACGGTACGGGCGCCCACGGCAATTTCGTTCAGCGCCTGACCGGTACGTTCGACGAGCTCCGCGCCTTCGCGTACTTTCATACTGCTGCTCTGGATCAGCGTACGAATCTCACGAGCGGCGGCGCTGCTACGTTGCGAAAGCATGCGGACTTCGGAGGCGACGACCGCGAAGCCACGGCCCTGTTCGCCGGCGCGAGCGGCTTCAACCGCCGCATTCAGGGCAAGCAGGTTGGTCTGGAATGCGATCTCGTCGATCAGCACCACGATCTCGCCGATCTGCGCACTCGATGCCGTGATTTCATGCATTGCCGCGACGGCGTCGTTCGAAATGCCCGATCCTTGTTCGGCGTTCTGACGAACCTGTGCCGCCATGCGCCGCGCATGGTCCGCGCCGTCGGCGTTCTGTTTTACCGAGGCGGCCATCTGTTCCATGGAGGCCGCGGTCTGTTCGAGAGAGCTGGCCTGTTCCTGCGTACGTTGCGACAGATCGTCGTTGCCGCGCGAGATATCGCGCGCTGCGCCGCTCACGTCTTCGGACGATGTGCGAATGGAACCGACGATCTCAGACAGTCGCAAGTCCATGCTGCCAAGTGCGCCCAGCATGTCGCCGAACTCGTCCCGCGAGCGGGTCGTCCAGTTGTTGCCGAGCTTGCCATGGCTGATCGCCTGCACCAGTGAGCGCGCCCGCACCAGTGGCCGCATGACCGATCGGGACAGCAACATGCCGAGCAGCACCACGAAGACCATACCGATGGAGGCCACCACGACCGTCAGCACGAACGTGAAGCGATATGCGTTACCCGCGCTGGCAAAGGCGTCCGCTGCTTCCCTCGTATTGCTTGCGGCGATGGCGTCGGCGAGATTGGATTCTTCGGTAAGCACGGGTGCCACCTCATCGAGGATGAGCTTTCGCGCCTCGGATGTATTTCCCATTTCTATAAGCGACAGGGTTTTCTGAACGAGCGGTCGGGCCTTTTCCTTCGTCGCGATGAAAGCCAGAGCCTGTGCGCGCTCATCGTCCGACGTGACCATGGACGGATAGTAGGACGCCCACGACGCATCGAGTTGCACGATGTTTTTCAGTATTTCGGCGCGGGTGGCCGCGCCGTCTCCCGTTGCCCGGAGCATTTCGCGGGTAAGCAGGGCGCGGTTCTCGACGATCATCGATCGCACGTCGCCGATGGCGGCGATCGGCCGAACGTTGCTGTTGTACATGCGGTCGAGCCGGTCGTTGCTGGCCCGTATGCCGCGGATGCCCACCAGGCCCAGCACCAGCGCAACGATTAACACGGCGCCCATCGAGCCGCCGATTCTTGCTCTTACCGATATGCGCACCGTTTCTCTCCTCGCGTAGCCGATGCATGTGTATCGGCGCGTGGCGGGAAGGGTGTTGTCGGTGATGGCCGTGCGCTTGTGTCGGCGATTTATTGTAGGAGCCCGCTTGCGGGCGAAGGCCAACAGGACGAGGAAGACGGATGCTCACATTCGCGAGCCCGATCTACGGGCTGCGGATGTCACGCACAGCATCTCCGCTTCGTTGGCTTTCGCCCGCAAGCGGGCTCCTACAAAAAAGCGGCGACCGGGCTCAGGTCGCGCTGGCTTGTTCCAGTTTGCCGATTTCTTCGGGCGACAGCGTCAACCTCACCGCGCCCGCAAGCTCGCGTAATTGCTCGACGCTGGTCGCACTGGCGATCGGTGCGGCGATGCCGGGACGCGTCATCAGCCATGCCAGCGCGACCTGCACGGGTTTCGCACGCTGCGCTTCGGCGACTTCGTCCAGCGCGCCGAGCACGCGCAGGCCACGGGCATCGAGATACGTCTTCGCTTTGCCGCCGCGAGCCTTGCTCTTGTCCAGATCGGCTTCGCTACGGTACTTGCCGGTCAGGAATCCGCTGGCCAGCGAGTAATAACTGATAACGCCGACATCTTCCTTCACGACCAGCGGCTGCAATTCGGCCTCGTAACCGGCGCGGTCCAGCAGGTTGTATTCCGGCTGCAGCGTTTCGTAGCGTGGCAGACCATGGTCTTCGCTGAATTTCAGGGCGTCGGCCAGACGGCTGGCGCTGTAATTGGACGCGCCAAGCACACGCACTTTGCCTTGTTTCACCAGATCGGCGAAGGCGTGCATGGTTTCCTCGAGCGGCACTTTCGGATCGTCCTCATGCGCCTGGTACAGGTCGATGTAATCGGTCTGAAGACGACGTAGCGAATCTTCCACGGCTTCGCGGATATTGACGGGCGAGAGGCCCGGATAACGGGCCCATTTGCCGACTTTCGTGGCTACGACCACCTGGTCGCGCTTGCCGGACTTCTTCAGCCATTTGCCGATAATCGCTTCCGACTCTCCGCCTTCGTTACCCGGAACCCAGGCTTCGTAGACGTCGGCGGTGTCGATCAGATTGAAACCTTCTTCCACAAAGGCATCCAGCAGTTCGAAGGAGCGCTTTTCGTCGGCGCTCCATCCGAATACATTGCCTCCGAACGCCAGTGGCGCGACTTCCAGCGGCGACCGGCCTAACCTGCGCTTGTTCATGGGGATATCCAGCGAGAATGGAAAACACCCATGATGCCGCCATGTCGGTCGACGTGGCGTAGTCGACGATCAGCAGGCGTGTCGCGGTCCGATCATGCAGTCGGTCGGATCGGGGCAGGGGGCGGCCTTCTCCGCGGCTTTCGCGGCTTCCCGATCGTTTTCGGCCTTTGCCAGCGACCAAAGCAGCTCGCGATTCGTGATGTGACCGTGCAGGAACGCCAGACCCGTAAACATCGAAGCCATGATCCTCTCCCCGAACTGTCGCAGAAAGCTGCGACTTGGTGTGGGGACAAAGCGTGCGCTCTGGACTGCGGCGGAAAAAGCGATATGTTTGCAATCCAGACTTGAGGGAAATTCACATGTCCCGGATGCCGTTGGCTCTATTGCAGGGGTTCGTGCTGGTTGCCCGTACCGGCAAGCTGTCGCGTGCGGCCGAGCAACTGAACCTGACCGTCAGTGCGCTCAGTCACCAGATCCGCAATCTGGAAACCCGCCTCGGCCGCAGGTTGTTCGAGCGCGGCCCTCGTGGCGTGGTCCTCACCATGGACGGGAATCATCTGCTGGATGCTATCGGGCACCATTTCGACGGCATCGAGCAGGCGCTGCACCGCTATGCGGGGCGCCATCAGGACGCGCTGACGGTCAGTGTGCTGCCCTCGGTCGCCTCCAGCTGGCTGGTCCCGCGACTTCCCCGTCTGGTCGCGCGCCATCCCGAGCTGGAAATCAGCCTGCAATCCACCGCATCGCTCGTGGACTTCGATCGCGAGCCGGTCGATGCCGCCATCCGGTATGGCATGGGGCAGTGGCCGCGCACCACGGCCGAGCGCCTGTTCGGCGAGTACATCGTTCCCGTGGCCAGTCCGGCGCTGATCGAGCGTATGGGCGGCATGCCCGACGTGTCCCTTGCGGGATGGCCGCTGCTGGGCGACCCGTCGGGACGCTGGACGGGCTGGGCCGAGAAATTCAAAACGCCCTTGCCGGGCCGGTACGTGGCCCGGTTCGATAACACCGAAACCATGCAGCGCGCGGCGCTGGAGGGCATGGGGGTGGCCCTCGCGCGGCTGGTGATGGCTCGCTCGCTCATCGAATGCGGTGCGCTGGTCATGCTGTGCGAGGAGCGGCTACGGGTAGCCGAAGCCTATTACCTCGTCTATCCCAGGCGCTCCGAAACGCATGCCGGCATGACGGCTTTCAGGGGCTGGCTGCTGGAAGAGGCCGCTTGTCATGAAGCGGGTCTCGGCGAGCCACCAAAGGCTTGACACTTGCGCAGCGCAGCACGACAATTCTCGCGCTATCGCGCGGCTTCACGCGCCTTCAGCACCCTGCCATTTCTTAACCAAGGCATATGGACGTCTACCCTAGTCGACGCGCCGACATCCGCAAGCATCGGATGGCGGCGTTGAAAAATAATCGCCTGCGGCGACCGTAAAGGTCTGCCGGCGCTTTCCTGACTAGGAAAGTCCGGCTCACCCTCGACGGAAGCCTACGGCTTCCGTTATCCGAGGAGTGAGCCATGAAGCTCAATCTTGATATGTCCGGCGCCCGCATGTTCGGCCGTCGTCTCGCGTTCGCGCTGGCCCGCCGCCGCGCCGATGCTTCCGCACGTCCGCGCACCATCACCGTGCCACGGTCCCGTCATGCCGAAGAAAGCCTGGCGAAACCCAAGAGTCGCACCCTTTTGCCATCATGAGCAGCGATACAGCGACAGGGGCGCGGCGTCCGCCGCACGGCTCCATGTCGATGACCAGCAGAATATCCATTCGTCGGCTCCGCGCCGGCGCGGGACGTCGCAACCCCGGTTGACGTCCGCTCGCGCCCGGTGGCTTCGATGTGCACCAGGGAAAGCGAGTCATCATGAAGAAGCACCGCGCAGCTGATCCGGCTGCAACCCCGCTCCAGAACACTATCGTCCGGGACGCTTTCCGCGCCGGACCGGAGCTGCTTGCGTCGCTGGACAGCGGTCTCGACGGCCTGAACGAAGCGCAGATCGCGGAGCGTCTCGACCGCGACGGCGTCAACGAAGTCAGTCACGAGAAGCCGCCACACTGGTCGCTGCAGCTGCTTCGCGCGTTCAAGAACCCGTTCATCATCGTGCTGGTCGTGCTCGCGATCGTGCAGCTGGTCACCGAGCCGGACGACCTCACCGGCCCGGTCATCATCTGCGTGATGGTGGGCATCAGCGTTCTACTGAGCTTTACCCAGGAATTCCGCTCGTCGCACGCGGCGGAAAAACTCAAGGCGATGGTCCGGAATACCTCGACGGTCACGCGTCGCGCGGACGACGATCATGCCGAGCGTATCGAAGTGCCGGTCGAGGAACTGGTGGTCGGCGATATCGTGCACCTGGGCGCCGGCGACATGGTGCCGGCCGACCTGCGTTTGCTGGCCGCCAAGGATCTCTTCATCAGCCAGGCCATTCTCACAGGCGAATCGCTGCCGGTGGAGAAGGTCGCGCCGAACGGCCGCGACGTCGGCGACGTAGGTAATCCCCTCGACCTGTCGACCGTTTGCTACATGGGCACCAACGTGGTCAGTGGCACCGCGACCGCGGTGGTCCTCGCCACCGGACAGCGCACCTATCTGGGCTCCCTGGCGCATACGCTTTCCGGTCAGCGCGTCCAGACGAGCTTCGATCGCGGCGTGTCCAGCGTCAGTTGGCTGCTGATCCGCTTCATGGCGGTGATGGTGCCGATCGTTTTCCTGATCAACGGTTTCGACAAGGGCGACTGGGTCGAGGCCTTCATGTTCGCGCTGTCGGTGGCCGTGGGTCTCACCCCGGAAATGCTGCCGCTGATCGTGACCGCCAATCTCGGCAAGGGCGCGCTCGCCATGTCGAAGCGCAAGGTGGTGGTCAAGCGTCTGAACGCCATCCAGAATTTCGGCGCCATGGACGTGCTGTGCACGGATAAGACCGGCACGCTCACGCTGGACAAGATCGTGCTGGAGCGTCATCTCGATCTGGCCGGTGCCGAGTCCGACGAGGCTCTGGAATACGGCTATCTCAACAGCCGTTTCCAGACCGGCCTGCGCAACCTGATGGACAAGGCCGTGCTAGCGCATCGCGATCTGGAGCCCAGCGCCCGTCGTTTCCGCATCGTCGACGAAATCCCGTTCGATTTTCAGCGTCGCCGCATGTCCGTGGTCGTGACCGGAGACGATGGCCAACACCTGCTGATCTGCAAGGGCGCCGTCGAGGAAATGCTGGCCATCTGCACCGAGGCCAGGACGGGAGACATCGTCGAGCCGATGACCGACGAGAAGCGCCGGGAAATTCGCTCGATGACGCGCCGGCTCAACGAAGACGGTCTGCGCGTACTGGTCGTGGCCATTCGCCGTGAGCCGCTGCACGACCGTCCCTACGGTGTCGCCGACGAAAGCGGGCTGACCGCGGTGGGCTGCCTCGCCTTCCTCGATCCGCCGAAGGATTCGGCCGCGACGGCCATCCGCGCGCTCCACCACCACGGCGTGGCGGTCAAGGTCATCACCGGCGACAACGAGGCCGTAACCCGCAAGATCTGCTCGGAAGTGGGGCTGGATGTCGTCGCCTCGATACTCGGTCGCGACGTCGAGGCGCTGGACGACGACGCGCTGGACGAACTGGTCGATCGCACGACCGTTTTCGCGAAGATGTCGCCGACCCAGAAGGCGCGCGTGGTCAAGTCGCTGCAGCGCCGCGGCCACACGGTGGGCTTCCTTGGCGACGGCATCAACGATGCCCCCGCGCTTCGCGAGGCGGACGTCGGCATTTCCGTCGACACGGCAACGGATATCGCCAAGGAATCGGCCGATATCATCCTGCTCGAAAAGAATCTGATGGTGCTGGAAGAAGGTGTGCTCGAGGGGCGCGTCACCTTCGGCAACATCATGAAGTACATCAAGATGACGGCCAGCTCCAACTTCGGCAACGTCTTCAGTGTGCTGGTGGCGAGCGCCTTCCTGCCCTTCCTGCCCATGCTGCCCTTGCAGATCCTGGTGCAGAACCTGCTGTACGACCTGTCCCAGCTATCCATCCCCTTCGACCGGATGGACGAGGAATACCTGCGCAAGCCGCGCAAGTGGGACGCGCGCGACATCGGCCGTTTCATGGTGTGGATCGGTCCGGTCAGCTCGATCTTCGACATCACGACGTTCTGGCTTCTGTGGCATTACTTCGGGGCCAACGACGTCGCCCACCAGTCGCTGTTCCAGTCCGGGTGGTTCATCGAAGGCCTGCTGTCCCAGACGCTGATCGTGCACATGATCCGCACGCGCCGCATTCCGTTCCTGCAGAGCGTCGCCTCGGCGCCGGTGCTGGCGCTGACCGGCCTGATCATCGTGGTCGGCATGCTCGTTCCCTATTCGGGGCTGGGCGCGAAGATCGGCATGCAGCCACTTCCGGGCATCTATTTCGCCTGGCTGGCCGTGACGTTGCTGTGCTACAGCGCACTGACGCAGGTGATGAAGACGATCTACATCCGCCGATTCGGCCGCTGGCTATAACCTAGCGGGCTCCTAAGCGGAGGTCGGGTCGTTTGCCACATTGATTCGGATTTCAGTGTGACCTTGTTCACAAAATGGCACTTCCGTTCCGTGGCGATATCGGAGAGCATGCGCCCCTACGCAGGGCGCTGTATTACCGCGCCCGGTCCTTAAGGGGGATCCAAAGCGCACTTCGGTCGCATCGGCGACGTGACCCCCCATGCCTATCGTGCTCAGGGGTTGTCGATGAATCGGATCTATCGTCTTTGCTGGAATATTTCAACGAATCAGTGGGTTGCGGCCAGTGAGCTCGCTCGCGGCGCCCGCCCCGGAGCATCCCGCGTCGTGGATCGCTCGGGCGGTCCACGACTGGCGAAAACCCTGTTGGCAGCCGCGCTGGCGCTGGGTTCGTCGGGGCAGGTCCTTGCCGATCAGACCGGTGGCCAGATCGTCGCCGGCACCGGCAGCATCGTCCACAACGGCGCGACCACGACCATTTCCCAGGCCAGCCAGCACCTGTCCCTGAACTGGCAGAGCTTCGACATCGCGGCCAACGAGACGGTGAACTTCGTGCAGCCGGGCGCGAACTCGATTGCCGTGAATCGCATCCTCGGCAACTCCGCCAGCGAGATCTACGGCCATCTCAACGCGAACGGCCAGGTCTGGCTCATCAACCCGAACGGGGTGCTGTTCGGCAAGGGCGCGCAGGTCAACGTCGGCGGCCTGGTGGCATCCACGCTCGACACGGCCGATGCGTCGATGTCCTCGAACAAGCGCAGCTTCAGCGGCGACGGCAAAGGCAGCGTCGTCAATCTCGGCAGCATCAACGTGGCCCCGGGCGGCTATGTGGCGCTGCTCGGCAACCGCGTATCCAATCAGGGCACGATCTCGGCACGTATGGGCAGCGTGGCCATGGGCGCCGGTAGCGCCGTTACGCTGACCTTCGACGCGAACCAGCTCGTTTCCATCCAGGTCGACAAGAGCACGCTGGACAACCTCGCCGAGAATCGCCAGCTGATCCAGGCCGACGGCGGTCGCGTATTCATGACGGCGGGAGCGGCCGACTCGCTGCTGACCAGCACGGTCAACAACACGGGTGTGATCCGCGCACAGACAGTCGAGAACCGCGACGGCAGCATCACGCTGCTGGGCGGCATGACCGCGGGCACGACCAACGTCGGCGGTACGCTCGACGCAAGCGCTCCGACGGGCGGCAACGGCGGCGCCATCGAAACCTCGGCGGCCTACGTCAATATCGGAGGCGGCGCGAAGATTACCGCCGCCGCGCCGCACGGCAAGGCGGGTACATGGCTGATCGATCCTTACGATCTGACCATCGACGCGGCAGCGGCCAGTACCATTTCGACGACGCTCAACGGCGGCACCAACGTTACCGAAACGACGACCGCCAGCGGCGCCAGTGGCGCGGGCGTGCAGAACCCGACTGGTTCGGGCGACATCATCGTCAACTCGGCGATCAACTGGTCGAATGCGGCCGCGACACTGACGCTGGATGCCTTCAATGGCATCGCCGTCAATGCGGCGATCAATGGTGCGGGTGGTGTCGTGATGAACGCCGGGGCCGGGAATATCTCGCTGGCCGGTGGCGGCACGATCGCGGGCGGTACCGGCGTGTCGCTGACGGCGAAGGGCAATTTCATCAATAACGCCGGCGCGAATGCGCTGACTTCGGCTTCCGGGCGCTGGCTGGTGTATTCGACCAACCCCACGGCCAGCACGACCGGCGGCCTGGCGCCGAACTTCATTCAGTACAACGCAGCGGCGGGCGCCACGCCGGCTGCCTCCGGCAACGGCTTCCTCTACAGTGTCGCGCCGACCGTCACGGTGACCGGCCTGACCGGCAGCGTGCGCAAGACGTACGACGGCACCACGGTCGCGACGCTTGCCGGCGCCAATATCAACAGCACCGGCCTGATCAACTCGGACAAGATCGCCACCGCGACCGGCAGCTACGCCAGCGCCAACGCCGCGACGGGCATCGCCGTGACCGTGCCTTCGTCGGGTGCGAACCTGACTTTCACCAACGCCGGCGGTATTCCCGTCTATGGCTATCAGGTGGCCGGCCTGCCGCGATCGGCCAGCATCGGCATCATCGATCCGAAAGCGCTCACCGTTGCGATCGTCGGCAATCCGACGAAGACCTACGACGGTTCGACCACGGCGACGCTCAGTGCGTCGAACTATCTGTTGGTCGGGCTGGTGACGGGCGAGAACGTCACCTTCAGCCAGCCGAGTTCGGTTGCCTATGCCGCTGCCGATGCGGGCGCGGAAAGCGTGAGCGCGGCGTTCCTGCCGTCGAACTTCGTCGCGGGCAACGGCACGCGACTGGCGAACTACACGCTACCTTCGCAAGCCACCGGCATGGGCACGATCAACAAGGCTCAGGTGCAGCTCACCGGTCTGCTCGGCACCGACAAGGTGTACGACGGAAGCACGGCCGACGCACTCGATAAGAGCAAGGTGAACATTTATGGCGTGATCGCGCCGGACGCGAGCAATGTGACGCTCGATACCAGCGGTGGTGCCGGTACGTTCGCCGATGCGAATGTCGGCACAGGCAAGTCCGTGACGGCGAGTGGCTTCGTACTCACCGGTAGTCAGGCTCACAACTACGACCTGATCATGCCGATCGACCTGACCGGATCGATCACACCGAAGGCGCTCACGATCGCCAACGTCAGCGCGCTGAACAAGGTTTACGACGCGAAGACGCTGGCATCGCTGGTTTTTGGCGGCGCGTCGCTCAATGGCCTGGTCGCCGCCGACCAGGGCAATATCGCGCTCGACACGTCGGGTGCCGCAGGGAACTTCGCTACCACGCATGCGGGCAACGGCATCGGCGTCACCGCGACGGGCTTCTCGCTCGTCGGCGCGGGTACGGGCAATTACACGCTGACCCAGCCGGCCGGACTCACCGCGAACATCACGCCGGCGGCGCTCGCGATCACGATCACGGGCAATCCGTCGCGCACGTACAACGGCACGAACAACGCCAACATCGCCAACGGCGATGTCACGATTACTGGCTTCCAGGGCAGCGACGGCGGCACGGTCACGCAGAGTGCCGGCGCCACCTACGACGGCAAGGACGCGGGTTCGCACACGATCACCGCACTGCTCGAAGCGTCCGTCTTCAGCCTGACTGGAGCGACGCAGCTTTCCGATTACAGCTTCCCGTTGTCGGTCACGGGCCTCGGCACCATCACGCCGATTACCTTGACGTATGCGTTGATCGGTAATCCGACCAGGAATTACGACGGTACGACGGTCGCGAATCTTACGAACGCGAACTTCCAGCTCAATGGCTTCCTTGCTGGCGAAGGCGCCACCGTCACCAAGACGACCGGCGCATATGCGAATCAGAATGCGGGCCAGTGGCTCGTGACCGCGAACCTCGGTGCGGGCGATTTCAACCCGACGGGCGGAACAGTTCTTGGCAACTACGTCTTCCCCACGGTGATGACTGGCATGGGCACGATCGTGCCCGCACCGCTCGCCGCTAAGGAGATTTACGCTGAACTCCTTGGCATCACCCGCGCTTATGACGGTACGACGGTTGCCAATCTCACTGCGAGCAACTTCAACCTGATCGGCTTCGTAAATGGCGATGGCGCGACCGTGACGAAAACGACGGGCACGTTCGCCGACAAGAACGTCGGTAAGCAGGCGGTATCGGCATCGCTTGCCCCATCGGACTTCGTTGCAACCGGCAGCACCATCCTCAGTAACTACACGTTACCTACGGCAGCGTACGGCACCGGCGAAATCACGCCCGCGCTACTCACGGCATCGATCATCGGCAATCCGACCAAGGTGTACGACGGTAGCCGCTATATATCGCTCGTGCCGGGCAATTTCTCGCTGCAGGGATTCGCGAGCGGCGAAGGTGCCGATATCCAGCCGCCGTCCTCGAGCCTGTTCGACGATAAGAATGCAGGCAACGGTAAGGGCATCACTGCCACGATGGCTGCGTCCTCGTATATCGCGCATTCGGGAACGCTGCTTTCCAACTACACACTTGCCACGGACGCGACTGGCACCGGCACGATCAACAAGGCTCCGCTTAGCATCGTCGGCGTCTCCGCGCAGAACAAAGTCTACGACACGACCAATGCCGCGACGCTTAGCGGCACGGGTTCTCTTGTCGGTCTGGTCGCGGCGGACGAATCGAAAGTGACGCTGATAAGCGGCACGACGGGGACGTTCTCGCAGGTCAACGTGGGCAACGGCCTTTCCGTTGCGGCGAACGGCTTTTCGATTTCCGGCTCGGAAGTCGGGAATTACGTGCTGGCGCCGATCACGGGTTTGACGGCCAATATCACGCAAGCTCAGCTACATATTGGCAACGTAACCGCAAACGACAAGGACTACGACTCGACCAACGCCATCACCCTCACGACGGGTGGCGCCACGTTGACCGGCCTGCTGGGTTCCGATGCGGCTGTGGTGTCCCTCGATGCGACCAATGCACAGGGTACGACGCGCTCGCCGAATGCAGCCGATGGTCTCGCCGTCACGACGACCGGTTTCTCGCTGACCGGTACTGGCGCGGGCAACTACGCGATCAACCAGGCCGCCGGTCTGACCGCCAATATCCGCAAGAAGCAGCTCACGGCGACCATCATCGGCGATCCGACCAAGCCGTACGATGGTTCGAACTCCGTGACGCTGACCGATGCCAACTACCAGCTCGGCGGCTTCGTCGGTTCCCAGAGCGCGAAAGTGCCGCAGTCCGCGACCGCCAGCTACAAGACCGTCGACGCCGGAAGCAATATCGGCCTCGAGTCGACGCTGGTGGTTTCCGACTTCGTTGCCGGCAGCGGTACGAATCTGTCGAACTACCTGCTTCCCACGACGGCATCGGGTACGGGCGGAACGATCACGCAGGCGATCCTCAACCTGCAGGGCACGCGCGTTTACGATGCGACGACGAATGCCGCCGCCGCGCTGTTCCTTGATGGGAGCAATCGCATCGCCGGCGTGAACGGCGAATACCTCACACTTTCCGGCACCGGTACCTTGACGACGAAGAACGTGGGTTCCCAGCGTTCGTTCGTCGACACCAACGGCCTGGCCCTTGGCAATGGCACCGGCAACGCAACGAACTACACGCTGGTTGGCGGTATCGACTGGGTCACGATCACGCCGGCGACGCTGACGGTCACCGGGACGCTCGCGGACAACAAGACATACGACGGCAATACCGGCGCGACGATTCATGGCTCCGTCCTGCAAGGCGGGTTCGCCGGCGACGATCTCACCCTGGGCGGTACGACGACGGGTACGTTCGATACGAAGAACGCCGGCACGAACAAGTCGGTGGCGACAAATTTGTCGGTCACTGGCGTGGACACCGGCAACTATATTCTCGAGCAGCCGACGGACGTGAAGGCGAACATCGATGCCAAAACGATCGCGGTAAATGCCACGGGTATAAACAAGGTCTACGATACGACGACCGCGGCCACCGTCACGCTCGGCAGCGGCGGTGTCGTCGGCGGGGACCAGGTGACCTTCGCGGGCACGTCGCGCTTCGATACGAAGGACGTGGGCAACGGCAAGGCCGTCAGCGTCTCGGGGATTACCTCGGCTGGCGCGGATGCCGGCAACTACGTCCTGTCTTCCAACGCGGCGGCAACGACGGCGAGCATCACGCCGTACCTGCTCGACCTGCTGGGAACACGCGTATACGACACGACGACGAACGCGGACGCCGCGCTCTTTACGGTGCACGGCGCCGGGTCCGAGACCGGCAGTATTTCCGGCATCGGTACGCTCGCGGACAAGAACGTCGGCAACAACAAGGCGGCGGCCGTGGGTTCGCTCGTGCTGGGCGACAACGGTGCCTTCCTTGCCAGCAACTACCAGATCAGGTCGGTGAAGGTCACCGTTACACAGGCCGAGCTTTACATCATCAACACCGTTGCCGCGAACAAGACGTATGACGGCAACACGATCGCGACGCTTTCCAATGCGTTGCTGACCGGTGTGCTTGCCGGAGACGCGGTCGGTCTCGGCAACTTCGCCACTGGCACGTTCGACAGCAAGAATGTCGGTACGGGCAAGTCGGTGTCGACGAACATGACGGTGTCCGGCAGCGATTCGACCAACTATCACCTGAATCAGCCGGCGAACGTCAAAGCCGATATCTTCGCCCGCGGCATCACGGTCGTGGCGGATGGTGTGAACCGCGTGTACGACGCCACTACTGCATCGGGTGCCACACTGAAAAGCCTGGACGTGGTGACTACCGACAATGTCGTCTTCACCAATACGTCGAACCTGTTCGATACGAAGGACGTCGGTAACGGCAAGCTCGTCACGGTCAGTGGTATTGGCATGACCGGCGCCGACGCGAATAACTACACGCTGCTGAATAACCAGACGACGACCTCCGCGAATATCACGCCGTACCTGATCAACCTGCACGGCGAGCGCGACTACGACGGCTCGAACGTCGGGGCCGGTTCGCTGTTCGGTACGATCAACGGCGTCGCGGGCGAAACGCTCACGGTCAGCGGCTCGGGTCTGCTGGCCAACAAGAACGTCGGCACGCAGAAGCCGGTGACGTCGCTGGATTCCCTCCAGCTCGTCGGCGACGGAGCCACGCTCGGTGGCAACTACACACTGGTCGGTGGAATTCACTGGGTCACGGTCGATCCGCTGCATGTGACGGTCGTCGCCGCCGCGAATGACAAGGTCTACGACGGCAGCACAGGTGCAACGAGCGCCCTGTCGTCGGGTGGCATCCTGGCAGGCGATACCGTTTCGTTCGCCGGTTCTTCCGCCTTCGGCGACAAGAATGTCGACAATGGAAAGACGGTGACGGTCACCGGCATCGCGGCTAGTGGAGCCGACGCCGGCAACTATCTGTACAACGTGACGACGACGACCACGGCGAACATTACGCCGCTCGCCATCACCGGCGCGATCCTGGCGAACGACAAGGTCTACGACGCGCTGACCGGCGCCGTCACGCACGGCACGCTGACCGGCCAGATCGCTGGCGACGTGCTGAACTTCGACACCACGGGTGCCTTCGGCGACAAGAACGTCGCCTTGGGCAAGACCGTCAACGTCGCCGGCAGCCTGAGCGGCATCGATGCCCGCAACTACACCCTGACGACGAACGCCACAACCACGGCGGCCATCACGCCGCTGGCGATCAATGTCACGGCGACGGCACCGAACAAGGTCTATGACGGCACGACGGGTAGCACGGCGACGCTCGGAAGCGCCGGCGTGATCGCCGGCGACACGGTGAACTTCGCGCAGGGCACCGCCGATTTCGATACGAAGAACGTCGGCACGAACAAGACGGTGACGGTCACCGGCATCGCCGGATCGGGTACGGATGCCGGGAACTACACCTGGAATACATCGACCACGACCCACGCCGACATCACACCGCTTGCCATCATCGGCAGCATCGTCGCCGCCAACAAGGTGTACGACACGACGATCGGTGCGATCACCTCCGGCACACTGGCTGGTGTCATTGCGGGCGACCAGCTGAGTTTCGCCACGTCCGGCAACTTCAGCGACAAGAATGTGGCCAACGGCAAGACGGTCAACGTTTCGGGTAGCGTAAGCGGCGCGGATGCGGGCAACTACGTGCTGACCACCAACGCGACGGCGGCGGCGGATATCACACCGCTGGCGATCCTCGTTACCGCGATCGGTACCGACAAGGTGTACGACGCGAATACGCACGATGTCGCGACGGTCGCCGGTCACGGTGTGCTTGCGGGCGACACGGTTGCCTTCGCCGGCGGTCCGGCCAACTTCTCGGACAAGAATGTCGGCAACGGCAAGACGGTCACGGTTACCGGTATCACGGCCAGCGGCACCGACGCAGGCAACTACAGCTACAACGGCACGGCGCTGACCACCGCGAACATCACGCCACTCGCCATCTCCGGCGCCATCACTGCGGCGGACAAAACCTATGACGGCACGACGTCGACGGGAATCGCGGGGACGCTCACCGGTGTGCTGGCAGGCGACAATATCGGCTTCGCCACCACTGGCGCGTTCGCGGACAAGAACGCCGGCACCGGCAAGACGGTCAACGTCGCCGGCGCGCTGAACGGAACGGATGCGAACAACTACACGCTCACCACCAACGCGACCACGCTGGCCGACATCAACCGGCTCGTGCTGAACCTGGCCGGCACGCGCGTCTACGACGCGACGGCTATCGGCGGTGCCGCGATGTTCGGAAGCTCGGGTGTGATCGCCGGCATCGCCGGCGAGGCGCTGACACTGTCGGGGCAGGGCGTGCTGGCGAGCAAGAACGTAGCCACCGGCAAGCCGCTGGCAGGCCTGGGTTCGCTGGCACTCAACGACAACGGCGGTGCGCTGGCCAGCAACTACACGTTGATCGGCGGCACGCATATCGCGACGGTCACGCCGCTTGCGGTGAACGGCGCGATCGTCGCCGGCAACAAGGTATACGACGGCAACACGTCGGCCAGCACCAGCGGTTCGCTCAACGGCGTACTCGGCGGCGACGACCTCAGTCTGGCCACCTCGGGCAGGTTCGGGGACAAGAACGCAGGCAACGGCAAGACGGTGAACGTCGCCGGGACACTCGGTGGGGGCGACGCGGGTAACTATGTGCTGATCGTCAATCCGACCACCACGGCGGACATCACGCGCCGCCAGGTGACGGTCAATGCGACGGGCGTCGACAAGTTCTTCGACGGCAATGCCAGAGACCCGGCCAAACTGGCCAGCACGGGCGTGCTCGGCGGCGACGTGGTGAGCTTCGGCGCGAACAGCGCGTTGTTCGCGAATGCGACGGTGGGCAACGGCAAGGCGGTCAGCGTGTCGGGGATCTACGCCACCGGTGCCGATGCCGCGAACTATGCGTTCAACGATACCGCGGCCACCACGGCGAGCATCCTGCCGCTGGCCAGCCAGGGCGAGTCGGCTAACGCGTTGACGCAGATCGATTCCGTTCTGGGACCCAGCTCGATCGAAACGCCGTTCGGCGCCGCCGCGCAGAACACGATCGGTCAGTACACGGGCAACCATAAGAAGACCCGTCAGTCGATCGAGGAAAATCTCGGTCGCAAGGACTTCTATTCGGGCCTGTCCCTGCGAGTGGTCAATGGCGGCGTCAGCCCGGCGACGGATGCGATCCAGTGACCGGAATCAGCCAGGCCCACCGTTTTCAAGAATCCTCTTCCAACCTTGTGACGACCATGAAGTCCTCTGTATTCCCTTTGCGCAGAACCCTCGGTGCCTGCATCTTCGCCGCGCTTGGCATGGGAGCCGTGCAGGCCCAGGTGCGTCCGCCGCAGGCAGGTCAGCTTTTGCAGGAAGTGCCGCCGCCACGCACGCCACCGCAGGCCAACGATCCCAGCCTGGATATGCACCGTCCCGAGAAGGGGCCGCGTGGCGATAGCGCACCGTTCCAGGTCAATCGCATCGATATCACCGGCGCGACCTCGCTGCCTGTCGACGAGCTGCACGCACTGGTGGCTTCAGGCGAGGGGAAGCAGCTCACGCTGGCGCAGTTGTACGAGCTGGCGGATCGCATCACCGAGGCTTATCGCGAGAAGGGCTATCCGCTCGCCAGCGCTTATGTTCCCGCGCAGAAGCTCAATGGCGGTGTGGTTCGCATCGCCGTGCTCGAAGCGCGTTATGGCGCGGTGACACTGAACAACCACAGTGCGACGTCGGACCGTCCGCTTCGTGCGACGCTCGCGTCGCTGGCCAGCGGGACGCCGGTAACGCAGGGCGACCTCGATCGCAGTCTGCTGCTGCTCGGAGACATTCCCGGCGTGGTTACGACGTCGGTCATACGTCCCGGTAGCGAACCGGGTACGTCCGACCTGGTCGTCGACGCGGCCGATCGTCCGCGCTATACCGGCGTGGTCTCGCTGGACGACTATGGCAATCGGTATACCGGCCGTACGCGTCTGAGCGGCACGCTGAACGTCAACAGCCTGCTCCATCAGGGCGATATGCTTATCGCCAACGCGCTCACGTCGGGCGCGAACATGAAGTATGGCCAGCTCGGTTATCGATTCCTGGTCAACGGCGAAGGCACGGTGATAGGCGCCTCGGCATCGGCGCTGGATTACAGGCTTTCGGGCGACCTTCGCGCACTGCGCGGGCACGGCACGGCCCAGGTCGACAGCCTGTTCATTTCGCACCCTTTCATCCGCAGCACGCGCGGCAACCTCTACGGCCAGCTCGAATTCGATCATCGTCGTCTGAACGACGATATCGATGTCGTCGGCATCCAGACGCACCGCCATACCAATAGCTGGACTGGCGTACTTGCCGGCGATACCCGCGACACGCATGGCGTGACCAACTTCAATCTGTCGGCGACGTACGGCCAGCTCGGCTTCAACGACGATTTCGCGGAGTTTGTCGATGCGATCAGCACGCGAACGAAGGGTCACTACCTGAAGTGGTCGTTGTCGATTGCGCGTCTTCAGCAGCTGTCGACCAACAATGCCTTGTACGTCGGCTTCCAGGGGCAATGGGCGAATCGCAATCTCGATACCGCCGAGCAGTTCTATCTGGGCGGTGCGAACAATGTACGCGGCTACGACACGGGCGCCATCGCCGGCACCCAGGGTCAGATGCTGAACATCGAATTCCGTCACACGCTGGCCGTATCGCTGCCCGGCATCTGGACGGCGACGGCATTTGCCGATGGCGGACGCGTGACGATCTACAAAAATACGTTCGCGCCGGGGATCAATAGTGCCCATGTGCAGGACGTCGGTGTCGGTCTTCGCTGGGCGGGCGACGATCAGTGGGCCATCAGCGCGGATGTATCGCATCCAGTTGGCGCACGTCCGGCATTGATCGGCTCGACGAAGTCGGCGAGGGCGTGGGTGCAGGTGCAGAAGGGTTTCTGAGGAACCTCAACTCGCGGCCGACCTACGCGAGCGGGCGACCGCCGCCGCTGTCGGCCGCATGCGTATTCGCGGTCTTATCTCCGTTCATTCCAACGGAGGTGCCTATGTTCCGATTCATGTTGTTCGCGCTGCTTTTCACCGTGTCGTCCGTCGCGCTTGCCGGGCAGTCGCGCTATGTCGACGCCATCAACTATCCCAGCGACGAAGCGTCGTGGGACCGCTTCTACGATCTGGCCGACCGGCTCGATAAGTCCTTCGACTTTATCTGTGGAGACACGTTCTGCGAAGGAGACTACGGCAACCTCCGGTCGATGAATTTCACCTGCTCGGTGGACAGGCTCAGCGGGACCATGGGTGAGTGTCTGTGGACGTTCGCAGGCGGTTATGAAAATGTCGATGGGAAATCGGGTGAGGTTGTTTCGTATGCCCGGATATTCAGTTGCCGCGCTCCGCTGGCTCCCCATACGCCGGTCGAGGCTTTCTATGCCGCGCTGGAAGGCCGCAATCCCATCGATGAGACGCTTCCCGGTACGCAAACCACGATCTACGAAGGTCTGACGGACTGCCTCTGAGACAGGTAGCGGCGTCATCCTCTTGGTGACGCTGTCGAGCCATCGCCCCGCCCCGGCCGGGCGATGGCTCGACACTGGCACGGTTGGCCGTTAGCGTTGCGGCATGAGTATTGTCATGACCGTCCTGGTGCTGCTGCTGGTCGTCGCCCTTTCAGGCGCCGTGCTGCGCATTCTGCCGTTCAAATTGCCGTTGCCACTGGTCCAGATCGCACTGGGCGCGATTCTGGCCATGCCCTTGTTCGGCATGCATGTGCAATTTGATCCCGATCTGTTCTTCCTGCTTTTCATTCCGCCGCTGCTGTTCGCCGATGGCTGGCGCATTCCCAAGCGGGAACTGTTCCTGCTGCGCGGTCCGATTCTCGCCCTGGCAATCGGACTGGTGTTCTTCACGATCCTGGGCATCGGTTACTTCGTCCACTGGATGATTCCTTCGGTGCCGCTGGCCGTGGCATTCGCGCTGGCGGCGGTGCTTTCGCCGACGGATGCCGTCGCGGTCACGTCGATTACGGGCGGCACGCCGGTACCGTCGCGTCTGCTGCATATCATCCAGGGAGAGGCGTTGCTCAATGACGCATCGGGCCTCGTCGCCCTGCAGTTCGCCATCGTGGCCGCAGTTACCGGACATTTCTCCTTGATGGACGCCTCGATCGAGTTCGTCGTCAAGGCGCTTGGCGGTATCGTCGCCGGTGCCGTGGTCAGCTGGCTGTTCGGCCAGATACGCCGCCGGATGATTCGCTGGACTGGCGAGGTCGACCCTTCGAGTCAGGTCGCCTTGTTGCTCCTGCTGCCTTTCGCGGCCTACCTGCTGGCGGAGCACTTCGATGTATCCGGCATCCTGGCCGCCGTGGCGGCGGGTATCACGATGAATTACACCGATGTGCTCAAGGGCGGGCATGTCGCGACACGCATGCAGAGCGGCAGTGTCTGGTCGATGGTGGAATTCACCTTCAACGGCATGATCTTCCTTCTGCTGGGATTGCAGCTGCCGGGCGTTCTGGGCAATGCGAAGGTAGATCTGGCGCAGGCGGGCGGAGGCCATCTCTGGTATCTGGCCGGCTACATCCTGGCGATCACGCTGGCGTTGGTACTCCTGCGTTTTATCTGGGTATGGGTGTCGTTGCGCTTCGTGCTTCTGCGTGCGCTCGTACGAAACGAAGTCCGTCCGCGCCCCGGCGTCCGGCTGATCTGGACCACGGCGCTCGCGGGCGTTCGTGGGGCGATCACGCTCGCCGGTGTGCTGTCCCTGCCGCTGATGATTCGCGAGGGCGTACCGTTTCCCACGCGAGACCTGATGATCTTCCTCGCCTCCGGCGTCATCCTGTGCACGCTTATCTTCGGCGCCATCGGCCTGCCGTTGCTGGTCAAGGGCCTGAAGCTTCCCGGCGAGGATCCGCGCGTACGCGAGGAGCGCGAAGCGCGCGCCTTCACGGCGCAGGCGGCGCTTCACGGTATCGAGAACGAACAGCGGCGCATAGAAAGAGAAGCCGACGAGAACGGCATCGCCCTGGCATCGCGAGTAGCCGCACGCGTGATGTCCGACTACCAGCAGCGTCTGGAAGCGGCGGGCGAGGAGGGCGACGTTCCCCAAAAGGCACGCGCCGAAGCCGGGACCGAACGCGCGATGCGACTGGCTGCGCTACGCGCGGAACGCACCGAGCTTTACAGGCTACGCAGCACGCACCACATCAACGACGAAACCATGGGCACCTTGCTACGCGAGATCGATCTGGCGGAAGCAGCCCTGACAGGCCTGCACGCCGGTTGAGCCTTGCGCCGGCTTCTGCAGGAGATGTTTCGCGTTTCATCAGGCATCTGTCGGATCGTATGACAAAGAAAGGTTCTTTACGCCTTTTCGAGGGGCGGCTCGGCTTCGCCATCGCTTTCGCGCTGGGACGTTTCGGGGAGAGCCGTCGGCCACCACCCTCGACGCTCCGGCTTCACCGTCGCTCGGGAAAGGAGAGCCGCTGCGCGGCTTGTGTCTGATGGCTGCGCCCCGTCGCGCCCGCGCTGCGGGCGGGGGTTTTTGATTCGGCATCCTTGCCTCAGCAAAAACGGCGGACCGTCCAGGTCCGCCCCCTGCGGGCCTTGTCCGCCCGCCGCGCTCGGTTGCGCAAGTCGCGTCGAGGGTGGTGGCCGACGGCTCTGCCGAACGCTGCGGTCACGTAGGGGAAAGCGTCGCGTCGACGCATGGATAGGTGACCGCATACCGGTCCAGTCCCATCACGTGCTCGGCTCGCGCTCTGCCCACAGCAAACCGCAGTCGACGGTGCCGTGGCCGGGTTGGCCCTTGGGGCCGCCTTAGCCGAGGGCCGCGATGACTAGTGACGGAGCGAAAGCGGGACTACGGCCCGCTCCCGCAGGGACGGCGCCGAAGGCCCCAAGGGCCAACCCGGCCACGGCTTCCCCGAGGCACGAGCGCGAGCCGACGAAGCCGCTGCCAACACGAGCCGCCCAGCGACTGTCCTTACCCAGAGAGCGGCTAGGCGCGCAAGATCGTCCCCGTAGTACGGAAAGAATGCAAAAAAAGCCGCCGGGGTGGCCGGCGGCAATCTGGGGAGGGCTGCCGGGTAGCGCGCCGCGGGAATCGGCGCGTACCCAATCTTGTTGTTGTTTCAGAGGGTGAAGTCGTATTCGGCCGAGACCTGGACGTAACGCGGCTGCTGGAAGCTTGTTGGCGTCAGGTAGGTGCTGCCGGACAGCGATACGCCGTTGGCGTCTTCGCCCACTTCATTGACCGAAAGCGCTTTCTGCTTGTTGAACACGTTGAATACATTTGCCGATAGCGTCAGTCCCTTGGCCCATTCGGGCTTGTACGCGGCGTTCAGATCGATGTTCCAGTAGTTCGGCGTGCGGCCAACCGAGCCGCGATCCACGACGACACCGTTGCAGTACAGATAGGCACCCGAGCCGTAACCACCGACGACCTGTGAGTCGATCGGATTCAGGCCATAGCAGTTTTCGGGACGACCCGTCTGGAAGATGGCGTTCGCGCCGACCATCCATTCCGGGTTGATCTGCCACGCGCCGTAGACCTTGACAGTGTGCTCGCGATCGTTCGGCAGATACCCGTTCGAGCCGGCCATGATCTCCGGGTAATCGAACAGCTCGGTGGTTCCGGTATCGGCTTGGCCGTTGCTGGAATCCACGCCGCCTTCGGCGTTGCCACGGGTATGCGACCACACGTACGACGCCTTCAAGTACCAGACATTGTCGAAGTTGCGCTCGGCGGTCAGCTGGAGTGCTTCGTAGGAGCGCTTGTACTTCGGCTCGCCGACCTGGTCGGCGGTCAGGTGCACCGAGTACAGCTTGCCCGTCGCATCGAGCGGCGTGTTCAACGTGACGCCGCTACCCGGGTTGAAGATATAGCAGCCGGGCACGTTCGACGCCTCCGGCGTGAGGCTGGTGGTATCCAGATTCAGGCCGTAGGTGCTGTTGGCATAGGCGGCGATCGGGCGGAAATCGCATGCATCGTCGACGCCGGTCAGGATGAAGCGGTAGATGCCCTTGACGCCAAGCGTCCAGTCGCCGACCTGCTGCTGTGCACCGAGGATGAACTCACGCTGCTTGAATGGCTTCAGATTTTGCGTTGCCACTGCACCGGGGTCCGGAACGGTGCCCGACTCGCCGTTCGCATAAACGGTACCGGTGCGCGAGGGGAACGCAGCGGCATAGGCGGCGGGCAGGGCACCGAGACCCGTCGGAGCGCCGGTGAGCGGATCGACGCCCGTATAGCTGAAGTACTTGATCTGATAGAGCGATGCCGAAGCGCCGCGCAGCGCGACGTTGGCATCGAGCGGAAGCGAGTAATCGCCTGCGCTGCCATAGATCTTCAGCGTCGAATCGCCGTGTACATCCCACGAGAAGCCCAGACGCGGTTGCCAGCTGTGCACCTGCTTGACGTAGGTGGCACCTTCGCTGTTCGTATTCTCGAAGCCGTCGTTGCGCACGCCGATGCGGGCGGTGAAGTTGTCCGTGATGTGCCAGTTGTCCTGCAGATAGTAGGACTTCTGCGTGACGCCGATCTTCGCGCCGGTGGCGAATACGGTTTGCCGGACGATGCTGTCGGACGGATCGAGGCCGGGGTCGTGGCCGAGGAGCGATGCCGGAATCGATGAGTAGGTATAGAGCGCGCCGCCTTCGTACGAGGTACCGGTCTGCGAGGTGAAATGGTCGCGTGCCCAACCGGCTTTCAGGTCGTGATCGCCAAGCTTGTACTCGAAGTCGATGCGGCCGGCACCACGGCGATCCTCGCCGTTCGGCGTGTTCAGGCTACCGGCGAAATCGCAGTGGTTGTAGCCCTGCGCACCGTTCTGCACGGGCGTGCGATTGTCGGTGATGCTGGGGCAGCCGGGCGAATTGGCGGCGTCGAAGATATTGCCGTCATACGTTTCGACGATGCCATTGGCCGCCGTCGCCGTGTTCACGCGCTTGTTGACGCTTTTGCCGTACTGGGCCGAGATGGTGAAGTCGTCCGTGATGTAGCTGGTGTACTTCAGGATGTTCGTCTGGCCGCCCGTCTTGTTGTAGACGTTGCCGAGGTAGTCGGTCCGGTAGGGCTGGCCGTTGTCCGAATAACCGTAGCCGTAGATGCTCTGGTTCGTCTTGCTGGTGTCGCTGAAGCCCGTGTACTCAAGGATATTGCTGTCGGAGATGTTCCAGTCGAGCTTCACCAGGTAGCGCGGATCCGAGATCGACGTGCGGTTGTAGTTGCCGCCACCCGTGGTGTCGCCGTAGTGCTCGTCGTTCGTACGGGTGCCGCCGACCAACGCGAACATGAACAGCTTGTCCTTGATCAGCGGGCCGCCGATCCACGCGTTGTAGCGCGTTCCGAAATCGTTCGCATTGCCCGAATTGTTATTGCCGATCAGGTAGTTCTTGTTGCTGCTCGATGTGCGAAGCAGCGATCCGTTTTTCAGGTAGATGTCCGGCTGGCTGGCCTGAAGCTGGTACGGATTCCAGGTGACGTCGACGCCGCCCTTCCACTCGTTGGTACCGCGCTTGGTATTGACCGAAATCACGCCGCCGGTGGAGTTGCCGTACTCGGCACCGTAGCCGCCGTCCTGGATTTCTTCCTGATCGATGGCTTCGAACGGAACCTGCGAATACGTCAGGCTCTGGAAGAAGTTGGTGACGTTGAATCCATTGACGTAGTAGCTGTTCTCGGCCACCGATGCGCCGCTGAACGAGGCCAGGTTGCCGAATGCGCTATCGCCCTTGGTTGCGCCGGGCGCGAGAAGCGCTACGGCCGTCTGGTTGCGTGCGAGCGGGAGCTGCTTGATCTGTTCGGACGTCAGTACTGTATTGGTCTGGCTGGACGTGATGTCGATCGGGGGCAGGGCGTTCGCCGTAACCGATACGGTACTCAGGTCTTCCGTCCCGCCCGCGGCAGCGGCGGGTGCGGCAAGATTGAGGTTGAATCCCTGGCCCGCGACGACTTCGACCGTACGCGTGGTCGTCTGACCTTTCTCCGTTGCGCTGATGCGGTAGTCGCCTGGTTGCAGCGAAGAAACCGAGAACTTTCCGTCGTTGCCGACGGTCACATTGCGGGTAAGGCCGCTGCCTGTATTGACGATCGTGACCTGGGCACCGGCGTCCGCCGTGCCATATACCGAGCCTACGGTGCTCTGCGCCATCGCACCCGTTGCAACCAATCCCAGCGCGGTCGCCACTGCCAACGCAAGCGAGCGCCGGCGAGCGTTCCCCATCGAACTACGCGAATACATGTTTGATCTCCCCGGCCGAAGCCAACGTTTTCTGGTTTCGAGCAACATCCTCCGCGCTGCTCGTCGATCGACGTCGTTTAACAAAACTAAAACGTTCGACCGGTGCGGACGCTACGCGGAAGGTTCCAGGCGCTCAATGCGCGTTTCGCTGAACGCAAGGTCTTGCCAGGGGAAAGCTGGTACGACTCGTGCATAAGATGAAATTCAGTTCATCGTAATAACTCGTATGGATGGCTAAACGGCGCCATTCGTACCAGCAAGAAATTTTCGTTCGCATTGGTTGACACGTCTTCCGTGAAACATGTTTCATCGAACTGACGCGAGATCGAAACTTCTGACGCGTGGAAAAAGGCAAAAAAACGGCCGCTACCCTTGCGGGAGCGGCCGAATCTGGGGAGTTGCTCAGGGCGCGCGGCTAAAACTAAAGCCGTTGCCCGCCGGTCTTGTTATGCCGTCATAGTCACAGAGTGAAGTCGTAGCGGGCGCCCAGGCGCACGTAACGCGGGTCCTGGAACGAACGGGCGCGCATGTAGTTCGGGCTGGGCAGGCCCTGCGAGGTCTCGCCCGTTTCGAAGTACTGCGTCACACGCTGTTTGCCGAGCAGGTTGAACACGTCGATCGTCAGGGCCAGTTTGTGATCGAGGTAGGCCGGCTTCCAAGCGGCGCTTACGTCGAGGTTGTAGGTCCAGGGGGTGCGGCCACGCGAACCGCGCGGGGCGGGATTGCCATTGCACCAGAAGTAGTTGGCGCCGTAACCGTACGGGTCGCCACCGGCCGACAGCGGACGGATGCCGAGGCAGCTGATGGGTACGCCCGAGGCGATACGCGTCACCGTCGAGAACTGCCACTCGTCCGTCGGCGCATAGCTGCCGAAGACGCGCAGCTGGTGCTTCTGGTCGTTCGGCAGCGGACCGTTGGTGTTCTCCATGATGGCCGGGAAGTCCCAGCTTTCCGTGGTCGATACGTCGGCCTGCACGATGTTGGAGTCGAGCTGGCCTTCGGAGTTGCCGTAGCTACGCGAGAACGTGTAATCGATCTTGCCGTACCACTTGTCGCTGAACTGGTGTTCGGCGTACAGATCGAGCATGTAGTAGCGGCGCTTGGGCGTCGGCTCGCCGATGTCCTTCGCGGTCAGAGGAACGCTGATGTACTGACCGTCCGCCGGCGAGAGCGTGAAGGTATTGGCGCGTCCCGGATTGAACAGCCAGCAACCCGTGCTGCGGTTGATACCGGCCGCCACTTCGGCGGACAGGCCATTCCGGTCGCCCCAGGCCTGCAGCGGTGCCGGGTCGCAGGTGTCGTCGATCAGGCTGCGAAGTTTGCGGTACATCGCTTTCGCACCGACCACCCAGTTATCCGGCAACTGCTTGTCGAAGCCGAGGATGTACTCGTCCTGATAGTACGAGTGGAGCTGCTGGGCGGAGACGGTCTTCGCGTCGGGCGGCGTGCCGTTCGCGCCGTTCAGGTAGTACGTACCCGAATACGGTGCGCCTGTGCTCAGGCCCTGCGGTATGCCGGTTGCCGGATCGATGCTCGTGAATGAGTAGTAGTTGGACGGATAGGTCGACGGACCGGCGCCGCGGACGGCCACGCTGGTCGGCAGGCCGAGATGGTAACGGCCTGCATTCGCATAGATCTTCAGCGAGCTGTCGCCGTAGACGTCCCACGACACGCCAAGGCGTGGATCGAGCTGATGACGGGCCTTGGCGTAGACCTCGCCGACGCCGTTGTAGTTGGTGAACTGTTCGTTGCGCAGGCCGATGTAGCCATGCCACCGGTCGGTGATCTGCCAGTTGTCTTCGATGAATTCGGAGCGCTGGTTGGTGCGGGCGGACGTGCCGGTGGTCAGCGCCGTCGATTCCACGTAATAACCGTTCGGGAAGTTGGCCGGGTTGTAGCTTGCGGGATCGAGGCCGAGATTGATCAGGCGCTGCTTGATCGATGAGCCGTTGCCCACGTCGTTATAGATGTATGCCGTGCCGCCGACGGGGATCGCACCCCATTTCGCGCGAAGGACGTAGTTATCCATACCGGCGCGCAGGTCGTGGTCGCCCAGGCGGTACTCGAGGTTGATGTTCCAGCCGCGGCTGCTGTCGCTGGAGCCGGGAAGCAGGGTGGTCGTGCCGCCCACCGTGCAACCCGTCTGGCGATTGCTGCTGAACTCGACGCGCGAGTCCGTGATGCTGGGGCAAGGCGTGCCGGAAGCGCCGTTCACCGTCTGCTGGTGATCGGCATCCGAGCGGCCATACATCGCATTGATCGTGAAGTCGTCGGTGATGTAGCCGGTGTAGTGGGCGATGTACGTGGTACCGCCCGGTGTGGCGTTGGTCTGGGTCAGGTTGTAGTTCTTCGTGTACTGCGTGCCCAGGAATTTGCCGCGGCCGGTGGTGTAGTTGTATCCATAGATCGTCGAGTCGGTCTGTTCGTTGTCGCCGAAGCCCGTGAACTCGAGGATATGGTTATCGGTGATGTTCCAGTCGATCTTGCCCAACCACCGTTTCGTCTTCGCGGTCTGCTGCTCGTCGTCGCTTACGGCACGCGAGCCGGTGAAGTCGCCGGTCTGCTTGTACCAGTCGGCTGCTATGAAGAAGAACAGCTTGTCCTTGATCAGCGGGCCGCCGAATGAGCCGGAGTACTGCAGGGTTTCGTTGTTGCGCAGAGCGAATGCGTTACCTTTCTGGTACAGCGTACCGTTCGTCAGGTATACGTTGCGCGGCTGCTGGGCAAGCGTCGAGGGTGCCCACAGCACCTGAATGTCGCCCTTGAAGTCATTGGTGCCGCGCTTGCTGACGACGTTGATCACGCCGCCGGTCGACCGGCCGTATTCCGCGCCGTAACCGCCGATCAGTACCTGTTCCTGATCGATCGCGTCATACGGAAGCTGGCGGGAGCTGACGCCGGTGAGCGGGTTCGTCGCCTGGAATCCGTTGATGTAGTACGAGTTCTCGGATGCGGACGAGCCGCCGAACGACAGCGCGTTGCCGTAACCGCGAGCGGCCTGGGTGGTACCCGGTGCGAGCAGCGCGATGGAGCTGATCGATGTGCGCGCGATCGGCAGTTTCTGCAGCTGGTCGGCGTTGAGCACGGTGCGCGAGTCGACGGAGCTGACGTCGATGCTGGGAAGCGTGGTGCCGCTTACTTCGACGGTGCCGAGTGTCGTGGCACCCGACCCGGCAGTACCGGCGGAGAAGGAAACATCGGTACCCTGGCTGATGGACGTCTGCACGCCGTTGTGCGATTCGAGGGTCGTGCCATTGCGGATCAGCGTGACGTTATAGGTGCCGATGGGTAGCGACGCGGCGCGGTAACGGCCGCTCGAGTCGGTCGTGATATCGCGCTTGAAACCGGTGCCTGCATTTTCGATGTGAACCGTGTCGCCGGGCGCGGCCGAACCGTAGATCACACCGGTGGAGTTGCTCTGTGCCAGGGCAGTGCCGGAACCGGCGATGCAACAGGCGATAGCTACCGCGAGCGCGAGGCGACGCGGAGCTGGTCGGGTAAGACGAGTTGCGACTTGCATAAAAACGCCTCCTCAGAAAAAACGAAACGAACGCAATCGTGGCTACCGCCCGAAATGCGGCAAAAACGAGTCCCTACCCAATGCTTCAGGCATCGGGTGGCGCGGATTTCCGGGTCGCGCGGTCAGCGCGAATGGTTATCCGGTGGGGTTATTCGAAGCTGGATCGACCAGGCCGACGACGCGTAAGTACGGTCGTGGCGGCGCGCGAAATGGACCGCGCGACAAAGAGGTAAGAAGGTGGCGTAAGCATGCATTTTCTCCCCAAAGAAAACGCCGTCCCTGGACTTTTAAGCTGCTGCGCCGATTGAAGTCCCGGCGAAACGAGCGCGCCTGGCAGTGCCGAACGTAAAGAGAACGTAATCCTCACGTAACGATGCAGGCAATAGGAATTAATCCTACGCATGAAATTACGATGTCGAAGGATTTTGTATATAACCGATTAGGTCGATTAAGAAGCGATTATTCGAATGAATAAAGACAGTTTAATAAATCGACTTTTTTTCGGTGAATCATGTCGATTTGATCACACTGCGCCATTACCGCTCCGATGCGTAATGAATTAAGAAAGGACGAAGAAAGGTTTCAGTGCTGAGACTGATTTGGAAACAGGGGAGTAGGGCGTTCCGACCGATGGTTCTGCAATTTCTTGCGACGCATCGACGATTAATAAAACGTACTTCGATCAATCCGTCGCTCGCCGCTCCTGACATTCGGGACGCCAGCAGTACCGGAGCTGCCGGCATTGTCCGGCGGCAATCTGTGTGGTTTTAACTACAGGACTATTCATGAAGATCGAGGGATCCCACAAGAACGGTATTAAGGGAAATCGCAAGAAATTGCTTTCCCTGGCGGTTGCACTGGCTATGACCTCTTTATCCGCGCATGCCGCGGATAGCTGGGTAAGTACGAATACGCGGGCGGCGTTGCTTAGTGCGCCAACACCCGCGAGCAGCGTTACTACCGCCAGTAGTCTGTCGGTTCCCACCTCGGGCACCGGTTATGCGTTGAACGTCACCGGTACGCCGCGTATCGATGGCGCGGTGGTCACGGCACTGGAAGTCGATCATCCGCTGCACGTGGTGGTCAGTCTCAAGCTCCGGAACCAGGATCAGTTGCAGTCGTTGCTCGGACAGATCAGTACGCCGGGGAGCGCGCAGTTCGGCAAATTTCTGACGCCGGCACAGTTCAAAGCTGCCTACGCGCCAACGGATGCGCAGGTGCAGGCGGTTGTCGCACACCTGACCCAGTCCGGGTTCACCAACATCGAAGTGGCGCCGAACCATCTGCTCATCTCCGCCGACGGTACGGCAGGCACGGCCGTCAATGGCTTCAACACGTCGATGAAACAGTTCAGCGTCAACGGTCGTCAGTTCTTCGCCAACGATGCGCCGGCGATGGTGCCTGCCGCACTCGGCGACACGGTCGGTGCGGTACTGGGTCTTCAGAACGTGTCGGTCAAGCACACGCTCCATCACGTCTATAAGCCGGAAAACGTCACGGTTCCCGGTCCTGCCAGCAGCACGCTGGCGGCAGCCTCGGTCACGTCGCACAGTCCGAAGGACTTCGCCACGATCTACGACGCAGGCTCGGTTCCCGCTGCAACCAATACCGCGGTGGGCATCATTACCTGGGGTTCGATCACGCAGACGGTGACCGATCTGAATACGTTTACCTCGAATGCCGGCATGTCCACGGTGAACTCGCTCATCAAGAAGGTCGGTAGCGGTACGTTCGCCAACGATCCGAATTCAAACGGCGAGTGGTCGCTGGACAGCCAGGACATCGTCGGTATTTCGGGCGGCGTCAAACAGCTGATCTTCTACACGTCGCCCAACGGCGATTCGAATTCGAGCGGGATCACCGACGCCGGCATCACGGCGACCTATAACCAGGCCGTCGTCGACAACATCGCCAAGGTCATCAACGTGTCGCTCGGCGAAGACGAAACGGCGGCGGAGCAATCGGGTACGCAGTCGGCCGACGATACGATCTTCCAGCAGGCGGTCGCGCAGGGTCAGACGTTCTCGATCGCTTCGGGCGATGCAGGCGTTTACCAGTGGTCTACCGATCCGGTGTCGGGTTCGCCAGGCTATGTGACCAACTCCGCCGGTACGGTGCAAATCGATCTCACCCATTACTCGGTCAGCGAGCCGGCGAGTTCGCCGTACGTGATCCAGGTGGGCGGCACCACGCTATCGACCAGCGGCACGACATGGTCCGGCGAGACGGTGTGGAACGAAGGCCTGTCGGCGATCGCTCCGAGTCAGGGCGACAACAATCAGCGCCTCTGGGCGACGGGCGGCGGTGCCAGCCTCTACGAGACCGCTCCGTCCTGGCAGACCGCCGCACTGGGCAGCAGCGTGACCAAGCGTGTCGGTCCCGATCTGTCGTTCGATGCGGCCTCTTCGTCGGGTGCCAACATCATCGTCAACGGTTCGACGGAACAGGTCGGCGGTACCAGTCTGGCCTCACCGCTGTTCGTCGGCGCGTTCGCCCGTATCGAATCGGCGGCCAACAATGCCATCGGTTTTCCGGCGTCGAATTTCTACCAGGCGTTTCCGACGCAGACCTCGCTGTTGCACGACGTGACATCGGGCAACAACGGCTATCAGAACCATGGCTACACCGCGACGACGGGCTTCGATCAGGCGACCGGCTTCGGCAGCTTCGATATCTCCAAGCTCAACACGTACGCCCAGGCCAACTGGGTAAGCGGCGGTGGCACCAATGTACCGCCGGTAGCGAATTTCAGCGTGGTAACGAGCGGACTGACGGCTACGTTCACCGACAGTTCCACGGATAGCGACGGCAGCATTGCATCGCATGCGTGGACCTTCGGCGACGGCGGCACGTCGACCGCGGCCAGCCCGAGCCACACGTATGCGGCGGCTGGAACCTATACCGCGACGGAAACGGTGACGGATAACGGCGGGGCGACCAATGCGAAGTCGTCGTCGGTGACGGTCACCGGCGCGGGTGGCGGCAACGTGTTGCAGAACGGCGTTGCCGTGACGGGACTCTCGGGTGCGAAGAATGCGCAGCTGAAATACACCGTCGTTGTCCCGTCCGGAGCGACGAACTTCAAGGTGGCGATCTCCGGCGGTAGCGGCGATGCCGACCTGTATCTGAAGTTCGGCTCGGCACCGACCACGTCCAGCTACAGCTGCCGTCCGTATATCACCGGCAACAACGAGAGCTGCTCGGTCGCTTCCCCGCAGACGGGCACGTACTACATCATGCTCAACGGGTATGCGGCGTTCTCGGGTGTCACGCTGAAGGCCACCTGGAACTGATCGCGTAAAAAAAACGCCCCTCGGTAACGAGGGGCGTTTCCGTGTCGGCGAGCGCGGATCAGTACCGCGGAACGGTCGGATCGATCTTTACCGACCAGGCATCCATACCGCCTTCCACGTTGTAAAGCTGCGTGAAACCGTGAGCGGCGAAACGCTCGGCGGCGGCGCGGCTGGACACGCCGTGATGGCAGATAAACGCGATGGCGGTGTCTTTCGGAAGCGTAGCGAGGGCTTCGTAGCCTTCCTCTTCCAGAATGCGCGCCTGCGGCAACGGAGCCGCCATGGCACGGGCATGCGACGGACGCACGTCGACCAGGACGATGTCGTTGGCGTCCAGGCGTGTCTTGAGTTCTTCGACGCTCAGCGAATGGATATCGACGGCGCCCGGAAACTTCAGGCTGAGACCTTCGCCCTGCACCGTCGAGACCCAGTCGATGACGACGCCCTTGGCGCGTGCCGCGCTGCCCGGATCGAAATGTACTTCGATGTCGTTGGCGACAACGACGATGTCGTGATCGCCGGCCGCCGCCAGCTGGAAGCCGGCGCTGTGGTCAGGACCGATTTCCAGGTGCAGCGACATACCCTGCGCACTGGCCATGCCACTGCGAATGGCGTCGGCGGCCTTGTCGGTGATGGTGATTTCCGGCGGCGTGCGATCCGGCGGCGTGGCGCCGAACAGCGTGTGCAGTTCGCCGCTGGTGTACAGCTGACGGATGATGTCCGAGCCGCCGACCAGTTCGCCCTTCACGTAAAGCTGCGGAATCGTCGGCCACTGGCCGTATTCCTTGATGCCTTCGCGGATTTCCGGATCGGCCAGGACGTCGACCGTGTGATACGTCGGCAGCAATTCGTTGAGCGTGTTCGTGGCGGCGGCGGAGAAGCCGCACATCGGCTGCGCGCGCGAACCCTTCATGAACAGCACGACCTCATGGTCGTTCAGCAGGGTTTCGATGCGTTCGCGGGTGGGAGTGTCGAGGGCCATGGGGTCACCGCGGGAAAGAGAGGGGGCCATTCTACCGGCATGGGCCGGACATGGTTCCCCGGAGGCTCATTTTCAACGGTTATTCACGCCGCGCGGGCTGTTCCCGTCTCCAGACCCGAGAGATCGGTCCGGCAATCCGCCAGTGGCGCGAACGCCAGGGCCCCGGCCAGGGAGGGCAGGACCATTTCGCGGCTGGCCCGTCCCAGCGGGGTTGCCTGGCCAGTCCAGTGCAGCAGTTCCATGGCCCCGGTAGCGTCTTCGACCAGCGCCGTGCAGTGTTCTACCCAGTCGCCGTCGTTGAGATAGACGATGCCGTCGATCGTGCGGACATGCCCGAAATGGATGTGCCCGCAGATGTGCCCGTCGAATCCCCGTTCGCGCGCATCCCGGGCAACGCGTTCCTCGTAGCCGTGGATATAGTCCAGCGCCTTGCCGATATGCGATTTGATGATGATCGACAGTGGCAGGTAGGGCAGGTCCATGCGGCGCCGCACGGCGTGTACGCGGCGGTTCGCCCAGCAGATCGCGCGGTGCAGTGCGTCGCCCAGATAAAGCATCCAGGTGCGGCCGACGTGCTCGGGATCGAATTCGTCGCCGTGGCTGACCCGGTAGCGGCGGCCGTCGGCACCTTCGTGCACGGCGTCCAGTTCGACGCGGATGCCCGCCAGCATCTGGCCGGCCATGCCGCGCATGGGGGCGTCGTGGTTGCCGGGGATATAGATGACTTCCACCCCGTGGGCGGCCATGTCGAGGATATGCCCGACCACGGCGCTGTGTTCGCGCTGCCAGCCGCGACGCCGCGCCATGGCTTCCATGTCCACGATATCGCCGACGAGGTAGAGCTTCTCGCAGTCGAGGTGTTTGAGGAAATCGAGGAGAAAGTCCGCCTTGCAGTCCGGCGTACCGAGATGCACGTCCGAGATGAATGCGGTGCGGCAGGTGAGCTTGGCCATGAGCGTGGCTCCGGGAGGGGGAGGTCCCGGGCGCTTATGGTGATCGCAAGACGTTGCAGCAGCGTTGCAGTGCGGCAAACCGCTTTATGACCTATTTGCAGGGGGCCCTCTACATTCCCTGACGAAGACGGCTCGGTGGGAGCGCGCAGGCGCGCTCCTACAACAGCGCGCCGCCGGCTTCTTTCAGCGCCGCGCGGGCCTGGGGTTCGATGCGGTCGGTCCATAGCGCGTACTGCTTCGCGGAAGGGTGCAGACCGTCGTCGACCAGCATGTCGGGCTTCGCGCCAGCCTCTCGCGAGGCGGGCGTCACATCCACCCAGCGCGCATGCGCGCGCACGGTTTCGTCGTGGCCGATCGCATTGAAGGTATCGATATCGCGCGCGATGGCATGACGGTCGCGACCTTCCGCGAAGGCGGTGACACCCCAGTCGGGAATCGACACCACCACCACGCGGCGCGCATCGCCGGCGAATCCGATCGCCCGTTCCAGCAGGGCGAGGAACTGACCGCGGTATTCGTCGGCCGGCCGGCCGCGATACTGGTTGTTGACGCCGATCAGCAGCGTGACAAGGTCATAGCGTGGCGCCAGATGGGCGGCATCGATCGCCGCCGAGAGTTCGTCGGTCGTCCAGCCCGTGGTGGCGACGATGCGCGGCTCGCCGATGTCGACGCCGTCCGCGCGCAGTCGCGCTACCAGTTGCCCGGGCCAGCGGCCATCCGGCGCGACGCCCTCGCCGATCGTGTACGAATCGCCGAGGGCCAGAAACGTCGCCTGGGTCATGCGACGGCGCTGGCGGGCTGCACTTCGTCGGCCATGCGTGCGAGCACGCGGTCTATGCGAACGAAGACCTCGGCCAGTTGCGCCGGTTCGGGCAGCAACGTCAGGCGCAGGTGCCGGCTTGCGGAAAGATTGAAGCTGGTGCCCGGTACGACCAGTACCGCTTCTTCTTCCAGCAGACGCAGGGCGAAGGCGGTGTCGTCGAAATGCGGCATCGCGTCCGCGCGTACCTGGGGGAAGGCGTAAAGCGCGCCGCCCGGTGCGACCACGTCCAGATACGGGCTGGCGGCGACACCGTCGAGCACCGCGCGCCGCGCTTCGTACAACCGGCCGCCTGGCGACGTGAGCGAGCCGATGGTCGGCTTGTCTTTCAGCGCGGGACGCACCGCCCACTGGGCGGTGACATTGGCGCACAGACGCAGTGCGGCCAGCAGTTGCAGCGCGTCGCGGTATTCCGCGTTGCGGCGCGGATCGCCGGAAAGGCTCATCCAGCCGACGCGGTATCCGCAGGCGCGATGGACCTTGCTCAGGCCGCCGAAGCTGACGCAGGGCAGGTCGCCCGCGATGGCGGCCAGCGGCTGGAACGGCGTGTCGTCGTAAAGGATTTCGTCGTAGATCTCGTCGCTGAGCAGCAGCAGTCCGTGGCGGCCGGCGACTTCGACGATGCGCTCGAGCAGCTCGCGCGGATACACGGCGCCCGTGGGATTGTTCGGATTGATCAGCACCAGCGCACGCGTCTGCGGCGTGATCAGCGATTCGATTTCGTCCGGATCGGGCAGATGGCCGCGCTCGGCCGGGCAGCGGTAGTAGCGGGGCTTGCCATCGTTGAGGATGGTGGCGGCGCTCCACAGCGGATAGTCGGGGCTGGGCAGCAGTACTTCGTCGCCGGGCTGGAGCAGGGCGCGCAGGGAGATGTCGATCAGTTCGCTGACGCCATTGCCGATGAAGATGCGCTCCACTTCCACGCCACGCGCGCCGCGTTCGGCCTGCTGCGCCGCGATGGCTTCGCGTGCCTCTTCCAGTCCCTGCTCGTGGCCGTAGGCTTCGCTGTCCACCAGGTGCGCGGCGATGGCTTCGCGCAGATGGTCGGGTGTCTTGAACCCGTAGCGGCCCGGATTGCCGATGTTGAGTTTGATGATGGGATGGCCGGCGGCCTCGAGATCGCGTGCGCGACGGGTAAGCGCACCGCGAATCTCGTAACGCACGTCCGACAGGTGCGCGCTGGGTTTGATCGGAGACACTTGGAGTCCAGTTCGTTCATGCCCGCCGGGCCGTCCCGGGGGTTCCCGACCGATCCTAGCAGCGTCGTCTCCGCGCCGCGAGGCGAAATCGGGGCGGAACCGGGCATAATCGCCGGCATGACCGATGTTCCGGATATCGCGCGCCTGCGCCAGATTGGCTGGCGCGAACCCAGCCTGCCCGACGACAGCCGGCGGCTTGCGCGTGTCGTCGCCCAGCATCGCGCCGGTTACGAGCTGGACGATGGTGTCGGCACGTTCAACGCCCAGCCGGCCGGACAGTTCCTTAAGCGCGGTCTCGATCCCTCGGTCAGGCCCGCCGTCGGCGACTTCGTTTTCCTCGATCACGCAAGCCATCCGGTCATCGAAGCGGTGCTGCCAAGGCGCACCGTGCTAAGCCGTGCCGCGGCCGGCGAGCGCTACGAGCGCCAGGTCATTGCCACGAATATCGACTACGTGATGGTGTTGATGGGCCTGGACGGCGACTTCAATCCCACTCGTATCGAGCGTTATCTGGCCTTGATCGAAGGCTCGGGCGCGCGTGCCGTGGTGTTGCTCAGCAAGGCCGATATGGCCGACGACATACCCGGTGCCATCGCGGCGGTTCGCGATCGCGTGGCCGTGGAAACCGCGGTGCATGCGATCAATACGAAAGATCCGTCGACCGTGTCGTTGCTGGCCGAGTATCTGGGGCCCGGCAGCAGCGCGGTGCTGGTGGGTTCGTCCGGCGCGGGTAAGTCGACGTTGACTAATACATTGCTCGGCGAAGAGCGTATGGCGACCAAGGCCGTGCGGTCGCACGATAGCCGCGGCCGGCACACGACCACGCATCGCGCGTTGCTGAAGCTGCCGACGGGCGGTTGTCTGATCGATACGCCGGGGATGCGCGAGCTGAAGCTCACGGGCGAGGAAAATCTGGACCTCTTCGCCGATATCGAAGCGCTGGCGGCACAGTGCCGTTTTGCCGATTGCGGCCACAGCAACGAACCGGGGTGTGCGATCCAGGCCGCGCTGGAATCGGGGGAGCTTTCGTCGCAACGCTGGCGTAGTTTCCTTAAATTGCACGATGAGCGCGAAGAGCAGGCTGCGACACTGGAAGCCCGGATCAAACGCAAGGCAGCTTCCAAGCCGCCGGTGAAGTCGCACAAGAAATTTCGCGGCCGCGACGAGTACTAACGGGGCTCTTTGCCCGTCATGCCGTGGCGCGAAGCTCCTGCTGGTCGTCGTCATGCAGGCTCGCCAGTTCCTTCGGCAGCATCTGCGCCACGTAGTCGATAAAGCAGCGCAAAGCCGGGATCTGACCATGACGCGATGGATAGACGGCGTGCACGTTGCCGGCGGGTAACTCCCAGTCCGGAAGCAACGCCGTCAGCAGGCCGCTTGCCAGTCCTTCCCGACAGAGGAAGCGCGGCAACTGGGAAATACCTATGCCGCCTTCCACTGCTTGCCGCATGACGTAGAGGTCGTCCGTGGCGATGCGGGGATGGTGTTCGATCTGCCGCGTTTCGCCGTGCCGATGGGTGAGCGGCCAGAAGTGCCGGTTATCCGCTGCAACCACACCAACGCTCGGCAAGCGTTGAAGATCGGACGGGTCCTGCGGCAGGCCGTACTGCCGGAGCATGCGCGTGCTGCCGACCAGCATCTGCGGATCCATGCCGAACGAACGCACGACGAGACTCGAATCCTTCACGGAGGGACGAACGCGAAAAGCGATGTCGTAACCCCCCGTGACGACATCGACCTGATGCCGGGTGATGTCCAGATCGACCTGGACATCCGGGTAGCGTTGCAGGAAACCCACCAGCACGGGCGCCAGCAGCAACTGCGCGAAAAGGACGGGGCAGGCGACATGGATGCAGCCGCGCGGGGCTTCCTGCGCCGTGTCGATAAGCGTCTGTGCCTGGGCTGCGGCTTCCAGCATCACCCGGCACTGGTCGTAGTAAGTGCGGCCGATATCGGTGACCGAAGCGCTGCGCGTGGTCCGCTGGATCAGGCGGACACCCAGATGTTTCTCCAGCCGCGCCACGCGAAAGCTGAGCAACGACTTGGCCACGCCGAGCGCTTTGCTCGCCGCGGTGAATCCCCCGAATTCCACGACCTGCGCGAAGTAATAGATATCGTTCAGATCCTGCATGACTCCTCCCCGGAAGCAGGTCACCGCGAGATTACTCTTCTCGCAGGAACGTGCATGTTGCGCCACGGCATCGCAATTGTTCGCGAATCTTGGACAAACAATCTCGTTGCCACAGGCTTACCGGCGTTGCGGTAGCCGGTCGATACTCGAACCCGATGCCGGCATCCATCAGGGGTTGAGGGGTGGCCGGCGCGCTCACGCAAAGCCATAGGGATGCCATAGCCATGCGTGTTTTCCCGCTCTCGTTAGCGGCGTGCGTTCTCATGGCGGCCACACTGGCCGCGGTCGTCGCATGGCCCGGCCAAGCCGGCGCCCAGCAGGCCGCACCTGCCTCCAGCGCACCCCTGACCCAGCAAGATATCGCGCGCATGCTGCCGGCGACCGACATGGGCGCGGGGCATGGGCACGGCATGGCGACCTATACGGCCGCTACCCATCCGGGGGACACCAGCACGGCGACATCCTTCGACGCGGCGTCCATTCCGACGAATCCGCTGATGCCCAAAGCCGATCCGATCGGATCGAAAACCTGTATCGCGTGCCATACCCAGGAAAACATCCAGGCGTCGCACTCGCTGCATGTCGCGTCGTTCCGGGCGGGCAGCGAACGCAGCGGCCCGCAGGCCGCATGCGAGACCTGCCACGGGCCGGGTTCCGAACACGCGAAGAATCCGACCGCTCCCGGCTCGATCATCGCGTTCACCCACGACTCGAAAACACCCCCCGCCGAGCAGGCGAAGGTGTGCCTTGGCTGCCATGCCGGCGGTGCGCGCCAGCACTGGACCGGCTCGATCCACGAACTGCGCGATCTCTCGTGCACCGACTGTCACAACCCGATGGCGCGTGTGTCGCCCGAGGGCGTGCTGGCGAAACCTTCCATCAATGAAGTCTGCGCCGGCTGCCATCAGGACATCCGCGCGAAGTTCAACCGCCGCTCGCATATGCCGCTACCCGAGGGGCAGCTGGCGTGCACGGACTGCCACAACCCGCACGGCACGATCACGAAGCCGCTGCTGAAGACCGATACGGTCAACGAGACTTGCTACACCTGCCATGCGGAGAAGCGCGGACCGTTCCTGTTCGAGCATGCGCCCGTACGGCAGAACTGTCTCAACTGCCACGACCCGCACGGATCGAACCAGCAGACCCTGCTGGTCGCACCGATCCCGATGCTGTGCCAGCAGTGCCACACCATGACGCGCCATCCGAACGACCTGCAGACGGCTGCGGGTATGGGCACCGGTGCGTCGCCCGACGAACGCGTGATGGGGCGCGCGTGCCTTAGCTGTCACACGAACATCCACGGTTCGAACAATCCCTCCGGTTCCAAGTTCCACAAGTGACCGATGACGAGGAGGCGGACAATGCATGCGCTCGAAGCGAAAGTCCTGATCTTCGGCATCGGTGTCGCATGCGCCTCGTGCGCGTTCGCCGGCGATACCAGCGGTACGATGCGCGTCGGCGACATGCAGTTCGGGAATGCGCTCGACCCGCGCGGCTGGACACCCATGCTGTATCCGGCCGATCCGGACGGCATGTCCTATCTGCACGCGGGCATGCTGCGCACGCCGACGGGCCTGCCGTATCGCTTTCCGCCCGCCGCCGCCGATGTGAAGCCGCTGGGTAAAGCGACCGACTGGACCTATTCCGGCGTGGTGGAACTCGGATTTATCCACGTGGGCGGCGGCCGCAACGCGGAATTCTTCCGCCAGTACGCGGACTGGAAATCCGGCTTCGCGCTGGGTCTTCTGGCGCTCGACTTCCAGAACGCGAAAACCGGCCAGTACGTCGAACTGCGCGGTAGCCGGCTGAGCGGCGACGACCAGTTCTATCGCCTGCGTGCCGGTCAGTACGGGCGCTATCGCGTGGAAGCCTTCTACCGCGACATGCCGCATACCGTGTCGACGAATGCCTATCCTCTGTGGAACGGCGTCGGAACCTCCGATCTGACGCTGCCTTCTCCGCTGATCGCCGGTGCGAGCACGCCGGGCCAGGTGGCCGCCGCGCACGCAGGGTCGTCGCGCCGCACGATCGGGCTGACGCGCACACGCGAAGGCATCGGCATCGAAGGCACGGTGTGGCGCAACTGGATCGGATCGGCGTCGGTCACGAACGAAAAACGATCGGGTACGCGTCTGTGGGGCGGCTCGATGTTCTTCAACTATCCGTTTCCCGATAACGGCGGCGTGCTGGAAACGGTCCGGCCCATCGATTTCCGTACGACCGACGTGAATCTGAGCGTGCGCAACGTCGGCAGGATATGGCGCTTCATGGCGACTTATACCGGTTCGTTCTTCCGCAACAACCAGGATCACCTGAACTTCGAAAGTCCGTTCCGTCTTTACAACGTCGTGGGCACGCCGCAGGTTGCCGATATCAAGTACGGCCAATTCTCCCTTGAGCCGGACAACGACTATCACAACGTCCGGCTGGACCTGTCGCGCGAACTGAAAGGGAATGGCCAGTTCACGGTCGCCGCGGCTTACGGGACGATGAGGCAGAACGATGCGCTGCTGCCGCCAACCACCTGTACGGGTACCGGCGGCATCTTCATCGCGCCGCCGGTCAACTACACGTTCAATTGCGCGGACTGGAACACGACGAACGCGTTGTCGCAGAAGAATGCCAATGCGCGCATCGACACCGGACTGATCGATACGCGCCTGACCTTCCGGCCGACACCGACGTTCGGCTGGCATGCGAACCTGCGTTGGTACCGCGAGGACAACAAGACCCGTTATCTCGCCTATAACCCGATCACGGGGCAGTACGGTTACATCTCCGAGAACGGCTCGCAGGGAAGCATCGTGCCCGGCGAATCGGGCATCTTCGATCCACGCAATCCGCTGCTGCATTCGGCCAATGTGACGGTTCGCAACGTGCCATACGGCTACACCGATACGTTGTTCGAACTGGGTGGCGACTGGGAAGTGGCGCCGAAGCAGTCGTTGAGCGCGACTTATACCTTCGACCATAACCAGCCGAAATATCGCGAGCGGAAGCGGGTCGACGACCAGCGGATCAAACTCGCATGGGTCGCCCGGAGTGTGGGTGGCGCGACGATTCGCGCTTCTTACGAATACGCCAGTCGTACCGGCGATCATTACAACTACGATCCCTACAAACAGTTCTTTTCCGAATCGCTGGCGGGCTTCGTCGATCCGGTCACGGGTATCGCGGCACATACCGTGGACGACATGCGCAAGTACGATCTTTCCGATCGCACGGAGAACAAAGCGCGTCTCATCCTCACGTATCCATGGGGTGATTCGACCACGCTTTCGGCCACGTTCTACGGCAGTCGCGATCGTTACGATACGCAGATCGGCCGGCAGAATACGTCGACGACTGGCGCCACCCTGCAGTGGGACTGGCAGCCGACGCCAGCCACGACGATGAATGTCTATCTGGGCGCCGAAGGGACGAGGCTCGGCATATCCAACGTGGCCGACAACGAGTCGCTGATCGGTTCGAACATCGGCCAGACCAATCCCAGTCTTGGCGGTCCGCTGTATCCGTACGCGAATCAATGGTGGGAGTTCGATCGCGAGCGTAATAGCAACGCGGGTCTGAGTTTCAGTCACGACTTCGGTCGGGTGCGCGCGGATGTGAGCTACAACTACTCCGGTTCGTTCGGTCACGTGGGTTACAACTACGCTTCGCTCGCCGCGCTTGCGTACCACGGACCCAATGCGGCGGCCGCCGCCGGCGACAGTTTTCCGGACAACAGCTATCGCAGCAACAGCGTCGACCTTGGCCTGAGTTTCAGGTTCACCAATCAGCTCGGCATGCGTCTCTTCGGTCGTTACGAAACGGGGTCGTTCACCGATTTCCACTACGCGGGATTCGACAACACGCTCGACTACGACCATCGTGTTTACACCGACAAGGGACCGCAGCGGCATTACAGCGCGAGCCTCGTCGGCGCCATGTTAAACGTGAAGCTGTGAGGAGGGGGCCATGTCGACCATTGTTCGTCTGATCGTCGCCGCCTCATTCGCATGGATGCTTCCCTGCGCGGCCGCCGATGCACCGGTAAAGCCGCTCGACCTGCGCCGCGTGGAAACCGTGCATGGCGATGCCACGGCGGGCACCGCGAAGGCTGCGGTATGCGCGGCATGCCACGGGCCGGCAGGCGTGGCCATTGCGCCCACGTTTCCGAATCTCGCGGGGCAATCCGCAACGTACGTATACATCCAGTTGAAAGAGTACAAAGAGGGGCAGCGTGCGAATCCCATCATGACTGGCCAGGCGGCCGGGTTGTCCGATGCGGATATGCGCGATCTTGCCGCGCATTACGCGGCGCTGGCGCCGAAAGCCGCCGGCCGGCCGGATGCATCGTCGCGCGGCGCGGTACTTTATCTTGCGGGGGATCCAACGCTGGGCGTGCCGCCGTGCCAGGGGTGTCATGGCACGGCCGGCCGGGGGCCGAAGCCCGCCTTTTCTTCGTCGCCCCAGCCGTCGTGGCATAGCTTCCCCTCGCTGGCCGGGCAGTCGTCGCTATATGTGACGCAACAGTTGGGCGACTACCGGACGGGTACGCGGGTGGGCAGCAGTAACGCCAGCGTGATGCATGGCGTGACGCAGAACCTGAGCGATGCGGATATCGCGGCCCTGTCGAGCTACATCGAGTCGTTGTAGCTGAATTGTTGGATATAACCGGATCGTTGTAGGAGCGCGCCTGCGCGCGAAAGCCGACGGAGCGGCGATGCCATGCGTTGCAACGTCAGCTCGCGGATCGGGGCTGGCGAATGTGAGCATCCGCTTCTACGCTTCGTCGGCTTTCGCGCGCAGGCGCGCTCCCACAGACATCGGGGCATCGCTGGACTACTGCACCGGCATCCCGCGCCTCTTCTCATCGCCCCCCGGACTCATCACCCGATACATCTCGACGACCTCATCGATCAGACCGCGCAGCACGTACGCAGCCTGCGCGACCGAGCCTTGCTCGGCATCGATCATCGGTACGTCGATAAGCAGATCGGTCACGCCACGCATGCCCGACAAACGCTCGGTGATCGCTTCGTCGATATCGCCCAGCTTCAGGGCCCGACTGCCTTTGCAAAGCGGGCAGGGAATGGACAGGTCGTGGCCGGACTTCAGGACGTACGACGCGGATGGTTCGTTTTGCTTGCTGCTCATGGCGGCATCCTCTCCGTGGATGTCCGCCACCCGCAGGATGCGGGTGGCGGGCGTGCCAGGGTGGAAAAACCGGTGCAGTAGGAACCCGGCAGGACCGAAGTCCTCCCGGCACGCCCGCCGTAAGGCAGGCACAACGTATCGCAACGCATGAAGACGTCGTTTGAGACGGCGTCTTCAGCGCCTACTGCGGAACACGGGTTTCCACACCCGATCGCCGATGTGCGGCGACCCGGTGAGGATCGCGGCGACGGCATGAAGCGTCAACCCGTTTGGATAAAAGAGACCGAATTTTCAGATTAGTCTGAGTGGGCACCGACTATGTTGTAGGAGCGCTCTCGAGCGCGAAAGCCGACGAAGCGAAGACGCCCTGCGTTGCAACGCCAGCCCGTGGATCGGGGCTGGCGAATGTGAGTATCCGTTTCTACGCTCCGTTGGCTTTCGCGCTCGAGAGCGCTCCTACAGGGAGGTTCGCGAAATTGGGGGCCAAGCTCAGTACGTCACCGTCACCTGGATCACGTCGCTGTACGAACCGGCGGGAACCGGTGTCTGTACGGGGACGCGACCGTAGACGCTTATGGCTTGCTCCGCGCCTGTTCCCGTGCCGCTGAGGGTGTCCGTGTTGAGCGTATTGCCCCAGCGCGTGGCGTAGGTCGCCTCTTTGTATAGCTCGTAGATAACCGTCGTGGTTGTACCCAGCATGCGTCGTGTCGAACCGGTGGCGTGCTGGCCGTTGTCGAGGCCGATCTGCCACGGCGAACGCAGGGTGCAGGTCAGGCGAACCAGCGAATTATTGTCGTGATTCGTGTTGATGAACCCCGGTATGTTGCCGAAATTCAGGTCGTCCGCGGTGCCGACAGCGCAAAACGGAGGAACGCTAGCGGTGACGGCGAGATTGGTCGATGTGCTGGTTCCCCCTCCGGTCCCGCCCGTGGTACAGCTCGCCGGATAGCCGCCCAACGACAGGAGAACTTCGTTGTACCGGTAGTTCATCGAGGCCGTGAGCGAACCGGTATAGCTGCCGAACGCCAGGTTCGCCTGGGAGGCGGGCACCTGTCCGTAGATGACGACCGAGCCGGTCTTGGTCGTCCCGTTGGCGAGAATGGTGAAGCTATCTGTGATAGTGAGTGGCGATGTCGGCGAAACGGTAAGCGAGCCCCAGACCTGGGTATGGTTGGTGTCCTTGTAGATGTTGTAGTTCATCGTGTCGGAGGTGGCATTGACCAGGGTGCGCGGGTTATAGCTGGATTGCGGATCGGGCCCGAGGCTCACGCATATCGTGACGTACGTGCCGAACAATCCACCGAGCAGACCGCCGTTATATGAACACGAATAGTTGAGCGTCGAGGTGGTTGTGACGGCTGTGGAGTTCGGCTGCACCTGGCCGAAGGCTACCGGTCCCAGACTGGTCACATGGCATTCGGTCGCGGCATGCGCCCCGGCGGCGGACAGGGCCAGAAGCAGGAACAGGAGCAGTCCGGCGAGGCGTTTCACGGGCGTACCTCGCGGCAGGTCAGCGGTCCCAGCTGCGGAAGATCGTGCGCCTGTTCCGGGTAGATGAGCGTGGCGGTGCAGGTGCGGCCATCCGTTCGCGTCACGCGCAGTTCCGTCGAACCTTTCAGCGTGTCGAGATAGGCCAGGCCGTCGTATCCCACGATCCCCGGCTTCCCGTCGCCCGTATCGACGCGACTGCCCAATGGCAGATCGACGCCGGCTTCGTCGACCAGCACCACGGATGCCGCGCGTACCTGGCTGATCGGGAAGCGCACCACGACACCGGAACGGTCGGCCGGGGCGACGATCGCTTCGACACGCTGCACGCGCGAATCGGCAGGAAGGTCGAGGGGATCGATGGCGATACGGTTGTCCTGATAGGCGTTCAGTCGGGTAACCAGCAACGTTCCATGACTGTCGGTGACGCCGGTGCGGCGGTTCTCCAACTGCACCGGAACGTCCGGTACGCCATCGGTCGTTACCACAGCGAAGGCATCGTCGACGCGCCGCGCCGCGAACACATGGCCGCCGAGGAACACCACGGAACCGTTGATATCCGCGTAACTGTACGAGCCTGCTCCCATCGTGCTCGCACCCAGCGTGGCCTGGCCGTTGTTGCCAAGCCAGCCCACTTCGCCCAGGCCGCCTCCGTTGGCGCCGCTGCGTCCCTGCACATGCCAGCCGAAGCCGCCATCGCCGGGGATCGGCTGACTGGCATCGGCAATGAACGACGTTCGGTCGCGATCGCGCTGGGCCGAGAAGCTCAACGTCCTCTGCGTATCGAGGGCCATCGTGAAGCCGACGAAAATGCTCCGGTCGCTGGACTTGTCCAGGTTCTGGTTGATGCTGAGATTGATCGATGTGCCGCGGCCGATATTGCCGAAGACGAACAGGCCGGCGTAGCGCGTCATCGGCTGGTTCGCGTATCGCAGGCGCACGAGGTTGGCTCCGAAGCTGGCGCGCCGTACGTTGAAGCCGATCAGCGCACGATCGCTTACGCGGGGCGGCGCCGATCCGTAGCCGCTGGCAACGTCGCGGTAATTGCCACGGCTGCGTAACGTATCCAGCGACAGGTTCATGAACTTGCCTGTCCACGTGTAGCCGGCGCCGAACTGCATACCGCCGCCGTATGCCATCGAAACCGAGCTGTTGACCACGCTGGCGCCGCCGGGCGTCCAGACCGCGCCGGCGCCGGCCGTGCCGCGACCGTCGCCTGCTTCGGCGTGACTTTCGAAGGTGAACTGGTTGGTGATGCCGCGACGCCACGTCGCGCTGACGATGGGTTCGTGGCCGTATTTGAACGACGTGATGCCGTAGTCCTCGCGCACGGCGCCCAGTTCCACCGACCAGTCGTTCACGCCGGCGCCCAGCAACTGCCGTGCGGAATAGATGGGGAAAGTCACCGTGCTGCTGCGTCCCAGCGCATCGGTGAGAACGACCTGGGCCTGGCCGGCGGTGTCCATGCCCGGCACGGCGGTCAGCTGGAAGGGGCCGGCGGGAACCTTGCCGTTGTATTGCTTGATACCGTCGACATAAAGCTCCACCGCCGACGGTGCGGTTGCCTCGCCGAAAAACTGCGGCAGCGGCGTGGTGACGCGATACGGCTGCAAGGCGAAGTCGGTACCGAATGCGATGCCGCCGATACGCGTGGGTCGCGTCCAGGACAGATATCCCGTGAAGGTGTCGCCTATCGTAAGCGCCTGCGCGCGGTCGGGAAGTGCCAGGCGCCACTGCGTATCCAGTCTTACGGAATCGCTTTTCCAGCCATCGTTATTCGTTTCGTAGCGCCGGGTCAGCGACGTGTTGCTGAGTACGCCGTACTGCGACGTGAATGCCCGCGCTTCCGCCAGCGCGCTGATATTGCCCTGTCCCTCGCCGCTCGATGCATAGATGTCGTAGTTGAGCAGGATGCCGGTTGAGCTGGTCGCGGGTATCGATGTTCGTTCGTTGCGATTCAGTACCTGGCGAGGCAGCGAAAGGCGGTCGATGCTCGCGTCGACGGAAACGCGCTGGAGTGCTACGTCGTAGGAGTAGTGCACTCCCTTCATGTCGCCGAGGCATTGCTCGTCGTCGCCAGATAGCGCCACGAAGCCCAGCGAACGCAGATCGGAGGTGGATGCGCATAGCGCTTCGCCATGGCGTACGAAGTGGATGAGACGGCTGGTGCTCGTACCGTTGAGTATCACTTCGAGATAAAGGTCTTCGCCGGCCGTACGCGTGCGCGGCGTAACGGTAGGCGGTGGGGGCGCCGGTTCCGCCGCGTCGCGCGATGTCGCGTGAAGGGCCATGGCGTTGAGCATCAGAAGGCTAGCGGCCGTCCGCGTCCACGGTAAGTGTGGATTCGGACACCTCACCGTTGATCCTTGCGCGCACGGCGCCACCACGGGGATTGCTTTGCGGCGGCACGCGCCAGCTCATCGTGCTGCCGGGCAATGCGTAACCCACCAGCCCGGGTAGCAGCACCGTGCGATTGTTCTGGGCGCCGACGATCGCGAGATCCGCTATCTGCGCGTGGCCGCTGCCCGAATTGCGTACTTCCAGGGCGGTTCCATCCGGCCCGTCGCGCCATGTCGCGCGTAACGTCGCGGTCTTCGCTCCATCGGAAGGAACGAGGAATATGGGAATGGAATACCGCAGTACGAAGCGAAGGCCGGGTTTCGCCTCCTGATCGAGGGGAAGCTCGTCCACCAGGACGCGGTATGCAAGCTCCGTACCCACTGGCGCATCCACGCTGCGGATCACGCGTATCAGCTGCCGGTCGCCGGGCGCTACCGATATCATCGGCGGACTGACGATCAGATCGCGCGTGGGCTCCAGTCGATCCTTTCCATCCACCTGCGTCCAGCGGAACACGCGGACCTGGGCCTGAATCGTGTTGGTCCCGGTATTGGTAAGCCACAGCGCGTCGGCCTGCGCATTGGCTGCAAGTTGCAGGCCGATGGGCGAAACCTGCAGTCCGCTCGCCATCGCCGTGACCTGCACGCACGCCAACCATGCCGCCAGCAAGGCGGCTATCCACGCTCGCGAAAGCCATGGAAACACCGTCAATACGTGATCGTAGCGGTGATCACATCGGCATAGCTGCCGACCGCGAAATTGGTGCTTGGCACGCGGCCGTACACCGGCAGCGGCACCGACGCGCCGGTGCCGCTGCCGGCGAAGACATTGCCGCCCGTTCCTGTCGTACTTCCCCATATGTCGGCGGCAGTCCGCGTTGCGGCACGGTAGAGCTGGTAGGGCACGAGTACCGTGCCATTGCTCATCTTGCGGGAATTGGCGTCGATGCCGTTCTGCCCGTTATCCAGCGCGATGGTGTAAGGCGAGCTGGGCGTGCAATTCACGTTGAGCGCTCCCTGATTGTCGACATTGGTAGCCGTCGACGGATGCGATCCGAAATTGACGTCGGTAGGTGCCGTAGTGCTGATATCGCACGCGGCGGTGATCTGGATGCGTACGTTGAAGGTGGTCGTGGCGGTGGCAGCGTGGGTGTATTCCGCGACCCCGAACAATGCGACTGCGCTGAGCGATGCAATGACAGATACGACGATACGGCGACTCATAACGTTACCCCCTGTTGTCCGACGCGTTCTGCGCGCCGTAAATGCAGTGTTTCGTTAGGTGCTGGTATAGCGTGCGCGTTCCCGTGTGAATGAATGCGATTGCAGCTTGCACGCGATGCGGGGGGTACTTGTATGAAAAATCGGAAGTTGTGCCATTTTTGCGTAGCGATAGCGAATTACGGCTGCCAATCGGTGGTAGCTACGGTGATGTAAAGGGTGCTTGACATCTCCTGTCGGTCAGCGGACTATCCGTGTCAAGCGTGCTTGACACGCTTTCCGACAACCAAGGAGGTGCACCATGTCCCACCGCATCGCGCTCCGTCTCGTCGCTTTCGCCATGGCCTGCTGGGCCGCGTCGACCCTGCATGCCGCTATCAGCACGCCGGCAGCGCCTTCCGGCGAGTACGCCGCGGGCGTCACGGATTCGTTTCAGGTCGGCACGCTGAAGGTCCAGCGTTATGGGCATGGCGGCCGCCCGATCATCCTGATTCCCGGCCTTTCCAGTGGCGCATGGGTCTGGAAGTCCACGATCGAATCGCTGTCGAAGACCGACACCGTGTACGCGGTCACGCTTGCCGGGTTCGACGGCACGCCAGCGCCGGCCGGCGACGAGAGCTATATGGATCGCGCCGATGCGTCGTTGCTCAAGCTGATCAAGGAGCGCGACCTCAAGCATGCCGTGATCGTCGGACACAGCATCGGCGGCACGATCGCGCTGCGCTTCGCTGGCCAGCATCCCGACGCGGTCGCGGGCATCGTGGCTGTCGACGGGTTGCCGATCTTCCCCGGCATGGATCGTGTCCCGGCCGAACAGCGTGCGGCGATTGCCGCCAATCTGAAGACCAAGGCCGAAGCCGCGACCCAGGAGGAATATCAGGCGCAGTCGCTGGCCTATATGCAGAAGATCGGCACTGTCGATCCGGCTGTCGCCGCGCACTACGCGCCGCTCAGTGCTCGCAGCGACGTAAAGGCGGTCGCACGTTACATGGCCGAAGATGCCGGCGGCGATTTCCGTCCCGTGCTGAAGAGCGCGACGATGCCTATTCTGGAAATTGCGCCATACAACGCGGCGGATTCCAGCGCTAGCAAGACGGGGATGACCGAAGCACAGAAGATCGCGTATTACCGGTCGCTGCTGGTCGACGCGCCGCATGCGAAGGTGGTTTCGATCGGTCCGTCGCGCCACTTCGTCATGCTCGATCAGCCGGAAGCTTTCCAGAAGACGCTTGCCGGTTTCATCGGCACGCTCTGACTCAAGGGGACTTTATGCGAGCCGTGCACAAACGCTACTTGCGCGAGTTCATCCCCGCGATGGTCGGCTATGTCGTCCTTATCTTCGGATCGGTATGGATGCTGAAAAGAGTCGATACCGGCTGGCTCAGGGCGGCGATCACGCTGCTGCCGATCATTCCCATTGCCTTCGTGATCCGGGCCATGGTGCGGGTTATCCGCGATCAGGACGAGCTGGAACGGCGCATCGATCTCGAAGCGATCGCCATCGCGGGTGCGCTGTCCGGCTTCGGATTTTTCAGTTACGGCCTGCTGCTGAATGCAGGCACGTTGCCGGCGCCGCCAGCCGAGGCCGTGGCCATCTGGGTGATGCCGGTGCTTATGGGGACGTTCGGTATCGTGAAGTGCGGCATGAGCCAGTACTACCGTCGCCGATGAAAAACCGTGTCCGCGAATTACGCACGGAGCGAGGATGGTCCCAGGCCGATCTGGGCGAACGGCTCGACGTGTCCCGGCAGACGGTGAACGCCGTCGAGACCGGAAAATACGATCCGAGCTTGCCGTTGGCTTTCAAGATCGCCCATCTTTTTGCTCTATCCATCGAAACGATCTTCGAACCCGAGGAGTAAGGAATGCAACGATCCGCCCGCATGGCGATTGCCGTCGCGATCGTCGTCGCCGTACTGGCAGGACGCCACTATTCCCAGTCGCCGGAGCGTCCGGCCGACGCGGTGGCGACGGCGGTACCGGCAGCGAGGGAACCGGCGAAGCCGCGTACATGGCAGCTCGGCTCGCTGACGCTGCGCCCTTGCGAACTGGAGCAGCCGCACAGCGGCCTCAGTACCGCGGCATGGTGCGCACCGTTCGAGGTGCCGGAAAACCGTGAGGAACCGGGCGGCCGCAAGATCGGTTTGCGACTTGCCGTCATCCGCAGCAGCGCACAGGTTCCGGCTAAGGACATGATCGTCTTCCTCGCGGGCGGTCCGGGGCAGGCGGCGACGGAGAGTTATCCGGCCATCGCGCCGGCCATGGCGCCGCTGCTCGCACACAGGAATGTGCTGCTCGTCGATCAGCGCGGAACGGGTGGTTCGCATCCGCTCAGTTGCCGCGACGATGGCGATACCGGCGCACACGGTGGCCCCGACGACAGCACCGCCTTCGATGTCGGCCGTCTGCGTCGCGAAACCGAAACATGTCTTAAGGAATTGTCGAAGGATGCGGACGTACGTTTCTATACGACTACCGATGCGGTGGCCGATCTGGAAGACGTGCGCAAAGCGCTGGGATCGCCGGCGTTCGATGTGATCGGCGTGTCTTACGGTACGCGAGTCGCCCAGCAGTACGCGCACCGTCACCGCGATGCCGTGCGCACCATGGTGCTCGATGGCGTGGCGCCGAACGAGCTGATCCTTGGCGAGGACTTTGCCGTGAACCTCGATGCGGCACTGAAAGCGCAGTTCGCCCGCTGCGCCGCCGACAAGGCGTGCAGCGAACGCTTTACCGATCCGTACCAGACGCTGTACCAGTTGCGCGACGCGCTGCGCGCCAATCCGCACAAGGTGACCTTCCGCGATCCGCAGAACTATTCGTCGGTTCAGCGGGTGCTGAGCGAACACTCGCTGGCTACCGTCGTGCGCATGTTCGCCTATTCGCCGGAAACGGCTGCGCTGTTACCGCTGTCGATCGATGCCGCCGCTCGCGGCGACGTGGGACCGCTGCTGGGGCAGGCCAAGCTGCTTACCGGCGATCTGGGCGATACGATGGACGGCGGCATGCAGTATTCGGTGATCTGCTCCGAGGACGCGGATCTGCTGAAGCCACGTCCGCAGGATGCCGACACGATTCTCGGCGACACGATGATCGAAGCGTTCCGGGCCGCATGTTCCATCTGGCCGCACGGTCGGCGGCCCGCCGATTTCCATGAGCCGCTGCGAAGCGACGTGCCGACGCTGCTGATGTCGGGCGAGTTCGATCCGGTGACGCCGCCGCGTTATGGCGACCAGGTGGCCAAAGGACTCGCCAATGCAAAGCACGTCGTCCTGAAAGGGCAGGGGCATAACGTGATCGCTCGCGGCTGCATGCCGCGTGTGCTCGACAACTTCGTCGACAAGGCGCAGCCAGCGAGCCTGGACACCTCGTGCCTGGAGCGGATGGGACCGATCCCTGTCTTCGTCGGATTCAACGGAGCGACGCCATGATCGAAGTAAAAGATCTGCACAAGGCATTCGGCGACGTGCGCGCCGTCAACGGCGTCAGCTTCCAGGCTCGCGACGGCGAGATCACCGGCCTTCTCGGACCGAACGGCGCCGGCAAGACCACGACGTTGCGCATGCTCTATACGCTGATGCAGCCCGACAGCGGCCAGGTACTGGTCGACGGCATCGACGCGTCGGTCGATCCGTTAGCGGTGCGTCGCCAGCTTGGCGTGCTTCCCGATGCGCGTGGCCTTTACAAGCGGTTGACCGCCAGCGAGAACATCGACTACTTCGCGCGTCTTCACGGGATGCCCGAGGCATTGCTGGCGACCCGCCGTAAAGCACTGATCGCCGCGCTGGAGATGGACGATATCGCCGACCGGCGTACGGAGGGTTTCTCTCAGGGGCAGCGCGTGAAAACCGCGATTGCCCGCGCACTGGTCCACGATCCGCGCAATGTATTGCTGGACGAGCCGACCAACGGTCTGGACGTCATGGCGACGCGCGCGATGCGCCGCTTCATGCGGCAACTGAAAGACGAGGGGCGTTGCGTGCTGTTCTCAAGCCACATCATGCAAGAGGTTGCGGCGCTGTGCGATCGCATCGTCGTTATAGCGCACGGTCGCGTCGTGGCCGACGAAACGCCCGACGCGCTGCGCGAGCAGACGGGAGAGGCGAACCTCGAAGATGCCTTTGTGAAAATCATCGGTACCGACGAAGGCCTTGCCGCATGAGCCCCGCATTCGTCGTTTTCCTCAAGGAAGTCCGCGAAAATCTGCGCGATCGGCGCACGTTGATCAACGCGCTGATTACCGGGCCGCTACTTGGGCCAGTGATGTTCATCATGCTGATGAACGTGATGGTCAATCGCGAGCTGGCCAAGGCCGACAAGCCCATTGCGGTTCCCGTGATCGGCGCGGAGCTGGCGCCGAATCTGATCGGTGCGCTGAAGTCGGCGGGTATCGACGCATTGCCGGCGCTGCCGGACCCGGAAGCCGCCGTGCACGACCAGCGTACCGATATCGTCATCCGCATCGCACCCGACTACGCCGAAGCCTGGAATAAAGGGCAGGCGGTGCAGGTGGAGTTGATCTACGATTCCTCGCGCCGGGACGCATCGACACCCGTGCAGCGTGTGCGTTCGGTGGTGGAGAGTTACGGTCGGCGCGAAGGCGCGATGCGCCTGATCGCACGTGGGCTGGCACCGATTACCGCATGGCCCGTGCAGGTCGCCGACCGCGATCAGGCGACATCGCAGTCGCGCTCGGCGCTTATGTTCTCGTTCCTGCCGTACTTTTTCGTGCTTACGGTGTTCCTTGGCGGCATGTATCTGGCGATCGACCTCACCGCCGGCGAGCGCGAGCGGCAGTCGCTGGAGCCGCTGTTCGTCAATCCCGTCGCGCGCTGGAAGATACTGGCCGGCAAGCTCGCCGCGATCTGTTCGTTCTCGACGGTGAGCCTGCTGCTCAGTGTCGCGGCGTTCGCTACGGCACCGCTGTTTATCCCCACCGAGAAGCTTGGCATCGCGCTCGATCTCGGGTTCCGCTTCGCCGCGCATGTCGTCCTGTTGATGCTGCCGTTGATCGTGTTGCTGGCCGCGTTGCAGTCGCTGGTGGCGGCGTTCGCGAAGAGCTATCGGGAAGCGCAGACGTATCAGTCGATCCTGATGATTATCCCTGTGCTGCCCAGTGCGCTGCTTTCGGTGATACCGGTGAAGGCCGAGTCGTGGATGTACGCGGTGCCGTTGCTCGGGCAGAACCTTGGCATCGTGCAATTGCTGCGGGGCGATGGGGTGACCGGCGAGCAGGTGATGCTGTGTCTTGCGGGCGGTTTCGCGGCTGCGGCGATTGCGGTGGTGGCGACGGCGTATCTGTATCGGTCGGAGCGGTTGGCGATTTCGGGGTAGGCGATCCGCATACCCTCATTGTCATGGGTTCCCTCACCGTCATTCCGGCGTGCGCCGGAATGACGGTGAGGGGTGTGGAGGCTGGTCGGGTCAGAACTGCATACCCTTATTCCTTCCAGCGCAAATCCACCCCAACCAAGAACGTCCTCCCCGGCGCCGGCTCGTAATACCGGCCATTGCCATCGTTGACGATGACCGAGCCGATCGTGTGCCGGTCGGCGATGTTGTCGACGCGTGCGAAGGTGTTGATACGCCAGTGGTCGCGTTCCGTAACGTAGCCGCCGGACAGTCCGAACACCACATAGCCAGGCGCCGATTCGGTACCCAGGTCGTTGACCGACGTGGCGCCCATGGCGTTGGCATCGATGCCTGCCTGCCAGCCGCGCTCGGCGCCGTAACGAAGCGCGGCGTAGCCATTCGAGCGCGGAACGCCGGGAATGCGCGTTCCCGCGGCCACCGGTGTATCCGGCGCGGCGCAGCCGGCCGATACGCAGGTGAGGAAGGGGCTGCGGAAGGTGGCTTGCAGATGCGTATAGGCAAGCACGAGTTTCAGGTTGCTCGCGAGTGTCGTATCCAGCGAGGCTTCGACGCCTTGCCGCCGCGAGCGAGCGATGTTCTGGTACGTCGTACGACCACCGAGATTGGTGGCGACGGCCAGTTCGTCGCGACTATCGGCGCGGAACAGCGCGATCTCGGCATGCGTGCCATCGCGCGGCTGGAGCTTAAGTCCCACTTCCGCGTTCCGGCTGTGCGACGGGCGCAGGTCGAACGCCAGGCCAGCGCCACGGTCGGCACGATAGCCCAGTTCCGAGAATGTCGGCGTTTCGAAGCCTTTGCCCCAGTTGGCATACAGGTGTGCGATCGGGGCGATGCGATAGAGCACACCGAGTACCGGGCTGGTCGCGCTGTAATCGACGCGGCCGCTATCGTCGGGATTGCCCTTGGCGATGAAGCGATCCTTCGAGCCGAATTTCACCGTGCTATGGCGCACGCCGCCCATCAGCGTCCAGTCGTCCGCCACGCGCCACGTGGCCTGAGCGTACTGGTCGAAGTCGTAGACGCGGTCGATTTCGTCGCGGCGAAGCAGGCCGCGTACGCCCAGCGTGTCGCCTACGAAGTTGTTATAGCCCTGACGATGCTGATTCTGGTTGTCATAGGCAACACCAGCCGCCAGTTCGAACGGCCGGCCGGCGAGCTGATCGCTATACACCCAGCGCGCATCGCCACCGCCGTATTCGTTGCCAAGGTCTACCACGCCGCCGGAATTGCCGGGTTGCGAAAGCTGCGTGGCTTTCGGGATCGACAGATACTGCGTGACGCTGCGTTGCCCGTAATAACCCATGACACGGAAGCTGTTGGCGTCGTTCACCCGCTGCTCGTAGATCAGGCCGGCTTGTTGCTGGTCGACGGATTTGCGCGTGTTGTAGGTATCCGCGACGCTGGCCACCTGACGCGGATTGGCCTGGTACTGCGCGCGCGTCAGGCCGAGCGGATCCTGCGCATCGGGTACGTCGAGGGCATTGAGTACGAGGGTCAGCTTGCGATCGTCGTCGATCTGCCAGCCGAGTTTGGCGTTGCCCGACTCGCGGCGCGCGGCACTGTGGTCGCGGTAGCCACTGGTGCGGAAGTGGCTGACATCGACGTTGTAATCGATGGGGCCTTCCACGCCGCGCGCATTCGCCGAGACGCGGAAGTTGCCGTTGCTTCCGCCGGCGACGCCCAGGCGCACCTCGGGCGGTTCGGTCCCGTCGGCGGTGAACAACTGGATCACGCCACCGGATGCGTTGCCATACAACGCGGAGAACGGCCCACGCAGCACTTCGACGCGGTCGGCCGAATCGAGATTGAAATGCGATACCTGGCCCTGTCCGTCGGGCATGCTCGCCGGTATGCCGTCGGTATACAGGCGCACGCCGCGTATGCCGAACGTGCTGCGCGCGCCGAAACCGCGAATGGATATCTGGGTGTCCTGCGCGTAGTTCTGCCGGTCGCGCGCCACGACACCCGGAATCGACTGGAGCCGTTCGGACAGGTTGACGTCGAGCGTGCCATCCGGCGGCGTCGCCACGACATCGATCGCTGCGGCGACGTCGAAGGGCTCCTGCGCGGTACGCGTCGCGGTAACGACGACGGGCGCGAGGTTCGTGCGTGCCGGCCGGGCGTCCTGGGCGAAAACCGATGCGGCGAAGGCGGCCATGCCGCAGGCGACCAGCGGTCGGACGGGGGAGTGGGACATGCGAAATCCAGTAGCGCTTGAGCTCAATGCGCATAGTGTCGCCGGTCGGGGCGGGTGCGGCCAGTGAAGAGCGCTTCACCATGCTAGCCTTTCGCCCTACCTTCCCTACGCATCGATGCTCATGTACAAGACCGCCCTCGCACTCGCTTGTCTGCTCTCCCTTTCCGCATGCGCCAAGACGGCGTCGACGGATGGCCAGGCCAATGCCGCCGCCGACCAGCCGGCCGCCGCCGTACCGCCGACCACGGCGGGACAGTTGGCGGGTGGCGAGCTCGATCGCGTGCTGGCCGGCAAGTGGCGCTCACCGGAGAACAGCGCGCGCGATGTGTATCGCCATCCGCGCGAGACGCTGCAATTCTTCGGTTTGCGTCCCGACATGACGGTGATCGAGATTGCGCCGGGTGGCGGCTGGTACTCGGAAGTGCTTGCGCCGTTCCTCAAGGAAAACGGTCGCTATATTGCCGCGGTGCAGGCATCGAGCAAGGTGGAAACGTCGCTGAAGGCGAAGTTCGACGGCGATCCGGCGGAGTACTCGAAGGCCGAAATCATCGCTTTCGATCCGAAGTCGCCGACGTTCGGTCCGGCGGGTTCGGCCGATATGGTGCTGACGTTCCGCAACGTGCATAACTGGGTGGAAGCCGATACGGCCAGCGTCATGTTCAAGGGCTTTTTCGCGGCCCTGAAGCCCGGTGGCGTGCTTGGCGTGGTGGATCATCGGTCCGCCGCCGACGCGACGCTGGCCAGCGTCAAGGAGTCGGGTTATCTCCCCATGGATTACGTGATCGGCCTTGCGACCGACGCTGGCTTCAAGTTCGACGACAAGAGCGAGATCAACGCCAATCCGAAGGACACCAAGGATTATCCGAAGGGTGTATGGACCCTGCCGCCAACCTATCAGCTGGGCGACCAGGACAAGGCTAAATATCGCGAAATCGGCGAATCCGATCGCATGACGCTGCGCTTCGTGAAGCCCGCCACGACGCCTTGATCCGTGCTGATCGCATTCAACAAACCCTTCGGCGTACTCTGTCAGTTCAGCGGCGCCGATGGGCGTCGCACGCTGGCTGAATTCGTACGGCAGAAAGACGTCTATCCGGCCGGACGGCTGGATTACGACAGCGAAGGTATGCTGCTTCTCACCGACGATGGTGGACTGGCGCATCGCCTCACGGACCCGAAGCACAAGCAGCCGAAAACCTATGTCGTGCAAGTCGAGGGCATGCCCGATGACGACGCGCTGGAGCGGCTCCGGCGTGGCGTCATGTTGAACGACGGCATGACGCTGCCCGTGGGTGTCGAGGCGTTATCGTCCGAGCCGGACTGGCTGTGGCCGCGCGATCCGCCTGTGCGGTTTCGCAAAACGGTTCCCACGTCGTGGCTGCGCATGACGTTGCGCGAGGGACGTAACCGGCAGGTCCGGCGTATGACGGCGGCGGTAGGATTGCCGACGCTGCGATTGGTGCGCGAAGAGGTTGGGGGCTATGCGCTGGATGGTCTGGCGCCGGGCGAGACGCGTGTACTGGATGCGAAGGTGACACCGAGACGCCCCTGATTTCTGTAAGAGCCCGCTTGCGGGCGAAAGCCAACGGAGTGGCGATGCCATGCGTGACATCCGCAGCCCACAGACCGGGCTCGCGGAGGTAAGCATCCGTCTTCCTCGCCTTGTTGGCTTTCGCCCGCAAGCGGGCTCCTACACGGAGCGGGTGGTTCAGATACCGAAAAATGCCTCCGCCGTGCGCGTCGTTGCCTCGCTCAGCGCCTCGACCGATTCGCCGCGGTCTTTCGCTACCTCGTCGCGGATGTGCGCCAGGTACATGGGCTCGTTCCTGCGATGCTTCGGTTGTGGCCGCACCGTGCGTGGCAGCAGGTAGGGTGCGTCCGTTTCCAGCATCAGCCGGTTCGCCGGAATGTCGCGCACGAATTCGCGCAGATGGTTGCCGCGACGTTCGTCGCAGATCCAGCCGGTGATGCCGATATGGCAGTCCAGTGCGAGGTAGTCGAGCATGGCCTCGCGTGTGTCCGTGAAGCAATGCACTACCGCTGCGGGAAGGCGGTCGCGATAGCGCGCGAGCAACGCGATGAAATCGTCATGCGCATCGCGCTGGTGCAGGAAGACCGGCATGCCGAGGTCGACGGCAATTTGTAATTGCCGCTCGAAGACGGCGCGCTGGACGTCGGGTGGCGAGTAGTTGCGGTGGTAATCCAGTCCCGTTTCGCCGACCGCGCGTACCTCCGGTTCGCTGGCCAGTGTCCGTAGCAGGGCATCGACATCGTCGTCGTAGTCGATGGCGTGGTGCGGATGTATGCCCGCCGTCGCGAACAGGCGTCCTCCCGATGCACGGGCGAGCGTCAGCGCGTGCTCGCTGCCTTCCTTCGATGCGCCCGTAATCACCATTTTGCCAACGCCGTGCGCGGTGGCGCGGGCGAGTACGTCGTCAAAATCGTGACGAAAAGATTCGTGGGTGAGGTTGGCGCCGATGTCGATCAAGTCCATGTTTTCTTTCGCTTTGTAACGATGGTTTGAATGGAATGGAGCATGTTGACCAGGTCTGCATCTGTTTGAAAATACGGGAAATTATCTCTCGTATTGCATTCCATTGGGACCCGTTTCGATGTGTCGAAAATTCATGCGTCAAACGATTGACTCGCAAGTTCGTGCGCTGTTAGGTTCCATGACGACGTCAATTTATTGACGTCGCAAGCAGGGGAACGGGAGCTCCGGGGGGAGCGCTTCCATCGATGACGTCCAGGAAGGATGCAAGGGGTACCGACCGGTCTCCGGTCGCCGCAGCGATGCCACTGAAGGAGTAGTGCGAATGGTAGATCGTCTTTATCCGGGGAAGTGCCGTTCCTTCCTCATGCCGGGCATGTCCTTGCCCGTCGCGGGCGCGTCCGATTGCGCCAGGCCATGTCGGGCTACGCGCCCACCCGGTCTACATCCGATGGCGGATACCCGCTGTCGCCGCTAGCTGAGACCGTAAGAAAGAGCGAGGTCCGCACGGTTTTACGACCAGTGCAGCCACCCGCTCCGGAATCAGGGCACTCGTAATTCGGCAACGCCACGAGTTTTCGTCGGTGAAGGGGGGCCTTCGCCGGCCGGCGCGCAGGGAGGGGTCCCGGCGCCACATCATGGGAGAAAGCTTCATGACTTCACGATCACTGGCACAGGCCGCAGGCCTCGTGCTGACGGGCATCTTCACCGTAGCTGGCAGTGCATACGCGGCCGATACGCCGCAGGCCGCCCAGCAAACAGTCACCTTGCAGGGCGTCCAGGTGGCCATCGATCCGGCAACGGGCCGTTTGCGTGAGCCGACCGCCGCCGAGCGTGCGGCACTTTCTCAGGCCATCGGCGCCAAGGCATTGCAGCAAAGTGCCTTCGTCGGTCAGCCGCTCAACGAAGTCGAGGCGCGTTCCACCTTCAAGAAGGTTCAGTTCCGCAACGGTGCGACGGCTACGTCGGTGAAAGTGCCGGCGAGCCTGATGAGCAGTGTCGTGGCCGAGCGTTTGCCGGACGGCAGCCTCGCCATCCATCACGACGACGGCCAGACGCCGTCGAGCTCGAAGGCACCGGAGGTGACGCGATGATCCGCCGTACGCTGCTGTTTACCGCGCTTGCCGCGGTAGGAATGTTCGGCACCATCGCTACCGCGTCGGCTGCCGAAATCAAGATCGTCAACCAGGACACCGGCACAGGCAAGGGTCTCGACGATCCGACTCCCGCGGTGCCGGTAGGCGGCAATCCGGGGACGACGCGCGGCAAGCAGGCGTTGATCGTTTATCAGTTCGCCGCCGATATCTGGGGTGCCGTCCTGCAAAGCGACGTGCCGATCATCAACAACGCGACGTTCAAAAAGCTGTCCTGCGACGCGACCTCGGGTGTGCTCGGTTCGTCGGGCACGGTCAGCATCTTCACCTTCGACGCGGCCAATCTGCCGGCAGGCGCGGTGGCCAATACCTGGTATCACTCCGCTCTGACCGACGCACTCGCGCACGAAGACGGCGCGCCCGGCACCGCCGATATCCAGAGCCAGTTCAACGGCGCTCTTGGTACGCCGGGTTGTCTCGAGGGTTCGTCGTGGTACTTCGGTCTCGACGGCAAGACGCCCGCGGGCTCGATCAACTTCCTCAATGTCGTGCTCCACGAAATGGCGCATGGCCTGGGCTTCTCCGGCTTCGGCAGCCTGACGACGGGTCAGGGTTATCCGGACAGCAACGGCGTTCCGCATCCGGATATCTATTCGACCTTCGTTTACTCCGACACGCAGCAGAAGAAGTGGTACGACCTGACCGATGCGCAGCGCGTTACCGCCGCGCTGGACGACGGCAAACTCGTATTCAGCGGCGCGACGGTAAAAGCCGAAGCACCGCTGGCACTGACCACGCCCCAGGTGTTCCGCGTTTCCGCACCGGCTGGCGCCGCGGGCGATTACGGCTTCTCGCAGGCGGCTTTCGGGCCGACCGCGACGTCGTCGAATCTCACCGGTAGCGTCGTCAGGGCGCAGAGCGGCGCCGATTCGCTCGGTTGCGTCGCGCTTACCAATGCGGCCGACGTGGCGGGCAAGATCGCCATTATCGATCGCGGTACCTGCGACTTCACGGTGAAGACGCTCAACGCACAGTCCGCTGGCGCCAGCGGCGTAATCATCGCGAACAACCAGGCGGGTGCCATCACCCCGGGCGGAACGCCCGCATCGCCGGTGACCATTCCGGTCATCGCGGTAAGCCAGGTGGACGGCAATACGCTGAAGGCGAACCTGACCGGTCTGACCGGCGCGGTTGCACTGGGTTCCGGTCTTGCCGGCGCCGATGCGGCCGGCAACGTGCTGATCTATGCCCCGACCGTACTCGCACAGGGTTCGTCGTTCTCGCATTACGACACGCGTCTGACGCCGAACGCGATCATGGAATACGCGATCAGCCAGAATCTCGAAGGCCAGGTCGACGTCGACCTGACACCGGCACTGTTCAAGGACATCGGCTGGAGCCTCAACACCACGACGCAGAAGTTGCTTACCTGCGACACGGGTATTCCGACCCTGGTGCCGGGTGGCGTGATCGTCGGTGCCAATGTGATCTCGAACGCGAAGGTGCTCGCGGGTGCCGCGGCCTCCGTGGGCGACTACCGCACGGCTATCGCCAGCTATGCCTCGCAGCTTGCGGCCGATGGTCTCATCACCGCGGCACAGGCCACCAGCCTCAACGCTTGCCTTTCCAGCGCCGAAACGCAGAAGCAGTTCGATGCGTGGGGCTCCGGTGGCAGCAATCCGGGTACGCCCGCGATCGTGCTTGCCAACGGCGTAGCGCTCGGCGGCCAGAACGGTGCGGCGGGTAGTTCGGTGCTCTACAAGATCACCGTTCCGGCGGGTGCGAAGAACCTTTCGTTCCGCACATTCGGCGGTTCGACCGGCGACGTGACCCTGTACGTCAAGGCGGATGCCGAGCCGACCACGACCGCTTACGACTTCGTGTCGCAGCGGCCGGGCAATACCGAAGCGGTGACGATCGCCGCGCCGAGGGCGGCAGCCACGTATTACCTGAAGGTAAGCGCGGGAACGAAGGCGTTCTCGGGTGTCTCCGTGTACGCGGGTTATACGCAGTAACTGGCTGAAAGAAGAAGTCCCGGTTCGCCGGGACTTCTTTCAAGGGGCCCGCGCAGCGCGGGCAGGGGAAGACAGATATCGACGTATGGACGGCCGAACGGGTCAATACCCGGCGGCCGCGTGAATTCCGGTACGCCGCGTATGGGCGACGTACGTACAGCACGCAGTCCGGTGGCGCCTCAGGCGCCGTCACTCATTCGCTCAGACGCGGTTTCCGTGGGAGGAAAGTCTGTGAACACCATTTACAGCAAGGTTTGGAACAAGTCGCTCGGCATGCTGGTCGTTGCCTCGGAGCTAGCTCGCGCGAACGGCAAGGGCGGGAGTGCCCGGCGCGTTCGTGCATCGATGATGGTGCTGCCGCTGGCAGCCGGCGCACTGCTGGCGCTGGGCAGCGTACCCGCACAGGCGGGCACGATCTGCGCGGGCGATTTTTCCGGCCTGGCGCCCGTGGCGAAGGGCGATTCGGCATTTGCGTGCGGTGTATCGGCGCGAGCCTCCGGCGCGTACAGCACGGCCGTGGGGACCATGAGCCGCTCGACGGGTAGCGCGAGCGCGGCATTCGGTCAGGACGCGGCGGCGACGAAGGACTATGCGACTGCCGTGGGTCAGAGCAGTCGCGCGACGGGCCTGCAGGCGACGGCGCTGGGTCAGGACGCCGTGGCAAGCCAGACATCGGCAATCGCGATCGGTCAGGGCAGCCGCGCGAGCGGTGTTCAGAGCAGCGCATTGGGTACCGGCGCACGCGCGACCGGCGCGACGTCGACGGCGGTTGGCGACAGCAGCCGCGCGACCGGCAATGCCAGTACGGCCGTGGGTCAGGGCAGTCGTGCGACGGGCGACGACAGCACGGCCCTCGGGCAGAACGCCAAAGCGACGGCGGATAACGCCGTAGCGATCGGCGCGGGCTCCGTGGCGAATCGGGCGGACAGCGTTTCCGTCGGCAAGGCGGGCGCGGAACGGCAGATCACGAACGTTGCTGCCGGTACGACCGCTACCGATGCGGTGAACAAGGCGCAGCTCGACAAGCTGGCTGGCAGCGTTGCCGATGCCAGTCATTACTTCAAAGCCAATGGCCTGGGCGACGGCAGCGACAACGCGCAGGCCGATGGCAACCTGGCCACCGCGGCGGGATCGAGCGCGTTCGCGCATGGCACCGGTGCGACGGCGTACGGCAGTGGCGCGACGGCATTCGGCAATCAATCGACGGCCTCCGGTTTCAACAGCACGGCGCAAGGCGTGCAGAGTTCGGCGTATGGCGCGGGTGCGAGTGCGTCGGCGAATGGCGCGACGGCCATCGGCGGCCAGGCGGTGGACGCGAATGGCAAACCACTGATTACGTATAACGCGACGGGCGAAGCGGTCGGTCCGGCCAGCGCATCCGGCCTGTCTTCGACGGCGGTGGGCGCAAGTGCGCAGGCGGCAGGGCAGTTCGGTACGGCGCTCGGTACGGCAGCCTTTGCCGCTGGCGAGCAGTCGACGGCGGCGGGTTTCCTCGCCGAGGCCTCTGGCGCGGGTGCGACCGCGACGGGTAGCCAGGCTTATGCGGCGGGCGATCTGTCGCTGGCATCGGGTTATCAGGCAGCGGCGTACAGCGCGGGTGCGGTCGCCATCGGCGGCGGTGCGAGCGCGGCGGGTGCGAACAGCATCGCCATCGGCAATCTTGCCGAAACGGGCTTCAGTTTGTTCGGTCTGGAAAGCGCGAACGCGGTCGCGGTCGGTGCGGGCAGTTGGGTACTGGGTGATAACAGTACGTCGATCGGTGCGAACGCATGGACGATTGCCAATAACTCGGTCGCGATCGGTGCGGATTCGTACAACACCCGTGACAACACGGTGTCGGTTGGCGATGTCGGGAAAGAGCGGCAGATTACGAATGTCGCGGCCGGTACGGAAGGTACCGATGCGGTGAACAAGACCCAGCTCGATGCGGTGTCGGGCAGCGTTGCCGACGCCAGCCATTACTTCAAGGCCAATGGCCTGAGCGATGGCAGCGACGATGCGCAGGCGTTGGGTCAGTATGCAACGGCGGTGGGTTCGGCAGCATTTGCGGCGGCGCAGGGTGCGACAGCGCTCGGCAGCGGCGCGATTGCGCTGGGCGTGAATTCCACGGCGACGGGTACCAACAGTGTCGCGGACGGCATCAACAGCTCGGCGTATGGCGCGAGCGCGCAGGCGCATGGTCCGGGCAGTGTCGCGGTCGGTAGCGTCGCGGTCGACGAGAACGGTAATCCGCTGATCACCAGTGGCGGTGTGCCGGTGGAAACCGGTGCGACGAGTGCGGGTGTCGGCGGTACGGCGGTCGGTGCGAGTGCGCAGGCGGAAGGTTTCGCGGCGTCGTCGTTCGGTGTGGGTGCGAACGCGGCGGGCAGTCAGTCGCTGGCGCTGGGTGCGGTCGCCAATGCGACGGGCAGCCTGTCGACGGCCGTCGGTACGCAAAGCACGGCGGCCGGTGCGAGCAGCGTCGCGGTGGGCGAGAGTGCGCAGGCGACCGGCGATGAAAGCGTGGCCGTCGGCGGCTCGACCTTCTTCGGCTTTATTCCCGCGCAAGCGACGGGGCTGGGTGCATCGGCCTTCGGTGCCGGTGCCTGGGCGACGGCGGACTATGCGACGGGTCTCGGCTGGAACAGTTACGCCAAAGGTGTGAACAGTACGGCGGTGGGTGCGTCGGCGTTTGCGCTGGCGGATAACAGTACGGCGCTTGGCGCGAACTCCACCGCCAATGCCGTCGACTCGGTCGCCATCGGTGCGAATTCGGTCAACAACCGGGCGAACACGGTATCGGTTGGCGATGCCGGCAGCGAGCGGCAGATCACGAATGTCGCGGCCGGTACGGAAGGCACCGATGCCGTGAACAAAAATCAGCTCGACGCGGTGTCGAGTAGCGTCGCGGACGCCAGCCATTACTTCAAGGCCAACGGTCTGAGCGATGGGACCGACAATGCGCAGGCCGATGGCGATCTCGCAACGGCGGCGGGCTCAAGTGCATTCGCGCATGGCACCGGTGCGACGGCGTACGGCAGCGGCGCAACGGCATTAGGCAATCAGTCCACGGCCACCGGCTTCAACAGCACGGCGCAAGGTGTGCAGAGTTCGGCATATGGCGCGGGTGCCAGTGCATCGGCGAACGGTGCGACGGCCATCGGCGGTCAGGCAGTCGATGAAAACGGCAAGCCACTGATTACGTACAGCTCGACGGGTGAGGCGGTCGGTCCCGCCAATGCGTCCGGGCTGTCGTCGACGGCGGTCGGCGCAAGCGCGCAGGCGGCGGGAAAGTTCGGCACGGCGCTTGGCACGGCGGCATTCGCCGCTGGCGAGCAGTCGACATCGGCCGGTTATCTTTCCGAGGCATCCGGCGCGGGCGCGACGGCACTTGGCGGTCAGTCCTACGCGGCCGGCGCTGTGTCGCTTGCCGCGGGCTATCGGTCGGCGGCGTATAGCGGCGGAGCGGTGGCGCTGGGTACGGGTTCGAGTGCTTCGGGTACCAATAGCGTCGCTATCGGCAATGGTGCGGAAACGGGTTTCGCCGGACTCGGTATCGAGAGTGCGAACTCGGTGGCGCTTGGCTCGGGAGCCTGGGCGTTCGGCGACAACAGCACGGCACTGGGTGCGGGTTCGCTGGTGGCATCGAATAACGCCGTCGCGATCGGCGCGAATTCGTTTACCAGTCGCGACAACACGGTATCGGTCGGCGATGTGGGTAACGAGCGGCAGGTCACGAATGTCGCGGCCGGTACGGAAGGTACCGACGCGGTGAACAAGACCCAGCTCGACGCGGTATCGGGCAGCGTTGCCGACGCCAGCCATTACTTCAAGGCCAACGGTCTGGGCGATGGCAGCGACGATGCGCAGGCGTTGGGTCAGTACGCAACGGCGGTGGGTTCGGCGGCGTTCGCGGCGGCGCAGGGTGCGACAGCGCTCGGTAGCGGCGCGGTTGCGCTGGGCGTGAATGCCACGGCGACGGGTACCAACAGTGTCGCGGACGGGATCAATAGTTCGGCCTACGGTGCGAGTGCGCAGGCGCATGGTCCGGGCAGTGTCGCGGTCGGTAGCGTCGCGGTCGACGAGAACGGTAATCCGCTGATCACCAGTGGCGGTGTGCCGGTGGAAACCGGTGCGACGAGTGCGGGTGTTGGCGGTACGGCGGTCGGCGCGAGTGCGCAGGCGGAAGGTTTCGCGGCGTCGTCGTTCGGTGTGGGTGCGAACGCGGCGGGCAGTCAGTCGCTGGCGCTGGGTGCGGTCGCGAACGCGACAGGCAGCCTGTCGACGGCCGTCGGTACGCAAAGCACGGCGGCCGGCGCGAGCAGCGTCGCGGTGGGCGAGAGTGCACAAGCGACCGGCGATGAAAGCGTGGCCGTCGGCGGCTCGACCTTCTTCGGCTTTATTCCCGCGCAAGCGACGGGGCTGGGTGCATCGGCCTTCGGTGCCGGTGCCTGGGCGACGGCGGACTATGCGACGGGTCTCGGCTGGAATAGCTATGCCAGAGGTGTGAACAGCACGGCGGTCGGTGCGGCGTCATATGCCAAGGCGGATAACAGCACGGCGCTTGGCGCGAATGCGACGGCCAGTGCCGTCGACTCGGTCGCCCTTGGTGCGAACTCGGTCAACAACCGGGCGAACACGGTATCGGTTGGCGATGTCGGCAGCGAGCGGCAGATCACGAATGTCGCGGCCGGTACGGAAGCGACCGACGCGGTGAACAAGGGGCAGCTCGATGCGGTGTCGGGCAGCGTTGCGGACGCGAGCCATTACTTCAAGGCCAACGGTCTGAGCGATGGCACCGACGATGCGCAGGCGTTGGGTCAGTACGCAACGGCGGTGGGTTCGGCGGCGTTCGCGGCGGCGCAGGGTGCGACGGCACTGGGCAGCGGCGCGATTGCGCTGGGCGTGAATTCCACGGCGACGGGTACCAACAGTGTCGCGGACGGCATCAACAGCTCGGCGTATGGCGCGAGCGCGCAGGCGCACGGCCCGGGCAGTGTCGCGGTCGGTAGCGTGGCGGTTGACGAGAAGGGCAATCCGCTGATCACCAGCGGCGGCGTGCCGGTGGAAACCGGGGCGACAAGTGCGGGTGTCGGCGGTACGGCGGTCGGCGCGAGTGCGCAGGCGGAAGGTTTCGCGGCGTCGTCGTTCGGTGTGGGTGCGAACGCGGCGGGTGGTCAGTCGCTGGCGCTGGGTGCGGTAGCCAACGCGACTGGCGATTTCTCGACGGCGGTCGGCACGCAGAGTACCGCGGCCGGTGCGAGCAGCGTCGCGGTGGGTGAAAGCGCGCAGGCGACGGGCGTGGAAAGCATTGCGATCGGTGGGTCGTCCTTCGGGCTCTTCCCGGCCATGGCCAGCGGAGCCGGTGCGGTGGCACTGGGCGCGGGTTCGTGGGCTACGGGTGAGTACGCTTCGGCGATCGGCTGGAACAGTACCGCTCGCGGTGCCTCCAGCGTGGCCTTCGGCGAAACGGCGTCGGCAAGCGATCTCGGCGCCAGTGCTATCGGCGCGCAGTCGAGCGCGGGTGGCGTCCAGTCGACGGCGGTCGGCGCGGGTGCGGCGACGGACGGCGATTTCGCGACCGCCATCGGCAGCGGCAGCTATGCGGCTACCGCGAATGCAACCGCGGTCGGCGGCCTCGCCGTGGCATCGGGCGCGAACAGCACGTCCCTCGGATACCAGGCGGCGGCGAATGCGGCCAACTCGGTGGCGTTGGGTGCGAACTCAGTGACCACGCGAGCCAATACGGTGTCGGTCGGCGACGTCGGCAAGGAACGCCAGGTGACCAATGTCGCCGCCGGTACCACGGGTACCGACGCGGTGAACGTCGATCAGTTGAACCATCTTGCGGACCATGTCGGCGCCGCCAGCCGCTACGTCGCCGCGACCGGCGACGGTAACGACGATGCGGAGGTCAAGGGCAAGTACGCGACGGCGGTCGGCTCATCGTCCTTCGGTCTCGGAGATGGCACGACGGCCCTGGGTAGCGGTGCGACGGCGGCGGCGAAGAATGCGACTGCCAGCGGTTTCAACGCGGCGGCGTTGGGAGCGAGTTCGACCGCTACCGGTGCGAAAGCGCAGGCGACGAAGGAATACGGTACGGCAAACGGTGCCGAGAGCCTGGCCAGCGGCGAGCAGTCGACCGCGGTCGGCGCGGTAAGCGTGGCGAGTGGCGACGGCGCGCTGGCGACGGGTGCATTGAGCGAAGCATCGGGTGTCGAGGCAACGGCGAGCGGCTACTACGCCACCGCGTCGGGAGAAAGTGCGACGGCTACCGGTGCGGAGAGTCTGGCCAGCGGAAAGGAATCGGTTGCCAACGGCTATCTGGCTGCCGCTTCCGCGAATCACACGGTGGCGATCGGCGGCCATTCCACGGCGTCGGCGGCAAACAGTACCGCGATCGGATATAGCGCTACCGCGAACGGGGCCAATTCCGTGGCGCTCGGCGCCAACTCGACCGCCAATCGTGCGAATACGGTCTCCGTAGGCAGCACCGGCAACGAGCGGCAGATTACGAACGTGGCGGCCGGTACGCGTGCGACCGATGCCGTGAACGTGAAGCAGCTGGGCGAGGCGGTATCCGCCATGGATGCCGTTGCCGCCGGTGCGGCGAGCTATGGCGACGCGGTGGCCCAGGCTCTGGGCGGCGGCGCGACCATGGGGGCGACGGGTTTCATCGGGCCGGTTTATCGGGCCCAGGGATCGTCGTATCACAGCATTGGCGACGCGCTGGGTGCACTGGACGGCGCGTTGACCAGCCTGAACGGTCGCGTGAACTCGCTCGAAAGTGGCAGGTCCGGTGGTGGTGGCGGCGGAATCATCACGCCTCGTGTCGAAGCCGAAGTCGCACCGCCCGCGGTGGCGGCACCCGCTGCCGTGACGCCCGCAGCCATTGCCGAAGGCACCGGCAACGGCATCGCGATCGGTACCGGTAGCCATGCCAAGGATCCGGGCGATCTCGCTATCGGCAACAACGCCACGATCGGCGCGGATAACAGCACCGCCATAGGCACGAATGCGACCGTCACAGCTAATGCGACGAACGCCGTCGCGCTCGGTGCGGGCTCGGTCGCGGATCAGGCAAACACCGTGTCCGTGGGCACGTCCACGGCGCAGCGTCGTGTGGTCAACGTCGCGGCGGGCACGGCGCCTACCGATGCCGCCAATGTGGGGCAGGTCGATCAGGCGCTGACGACGGCGAAGCAGTACGCGGACAACGGCGATGTGCAGACGCTCAATAGTGCCAAGGCATATACCGATCAGAAGGTCGGCTCGATGGTCAGCGGTTCGTCGTTCGACCAGTTCAAGCGCGATACGGATAACCGGTTCACGCGTCTGGACGACAAGCTGAACAAGGTGGGGGCGATGGGTGCGGCGATGTCGCAGATGGCATTCAGTACCCAGGGCATTAATACGGATAATCGTATCGGCGTGGGCGTGGGCGGTTATCGGGGCCAGGCGGCGTTGTCCGTTGGGTACTCGCGTTCCCTTGCTCCCAACGCCAACGTCACCTTCGGTGCCGCCGTCAGTGGAAGTGAGAGTTCCGGTGGCGTGGGTGTAGGTATCGGCTGGTAAACAGGCCGGAATTCCGCTGGGGAATTTCGGGAAATCACGCAGGGCCGGCGCTGTGCGCCGGCCCTCGTTGTTTGAGTTGCGTCGCATTACCCGGAACGGTGGTCGCCGAGCGTGCCCGGTATGTGATAACAATGTGGGCCCGTACGTACAGGATTGTGCGGACGCAACCCCAACGATCGCACTGGATCTGGAGAACGCATGTCGGCGACGACCGCGCATAAGGACATGCTGACTGGCGAACCGGGCGAGGTCGAGATCTGCGCCTATCTGGTAGCGCGTGGCCGTCTTAAAGACAGCGACCTGACCCGCGCCCGCCGTCTGCACGACGAATCGCCCGAAGGCACGTTGACCGCGCTGATGGCGCGGTTGGGTCTGGTCTCGGAGCGGGACCTGGCCGATGCCTGGTCCGAGCTGCTGGCTTTGCCGCTGCTGGC
>NZ_SMCS01000006.1 GCF_004342265.1 Luteibacter rhizovicinus | reverse complement strand
ACCACCGGATCGGAACGATTGACCTTAATGAACCGGCGTAAGGTGTAACCCATGTCCTGGCACACCTGTTACCTATGTCCCGGCACGGAACACGTGCGCCGGAATGACGGAAAGGGAACCGAACGGGGAGATACCTGGAGCGGTGCATGTATCGCAACTCACTCAAACCCTTCGTAATCCCCACGCATCGTCCCCAGATACGCCTCGAGATTCCGTCCCGGACCGTCGTCGAATGTTTCGCCCGACACACGGCAGGCGTCGATGCGATCGGGCCGGAAGTTACGGAAACCCTGCCGCATCCGGCACCAACTGCCCAGCGTCCAGGCGCCGCCCCAGAACGAAAGACATAACGGTTCGACTTCGCGAACGCTGGTACGGCCTTCGCCGTCGCGATAGTCCAGGCAAAGTACGCTGCGCGCCACGATGGCCGCGTGCAGCTGATCCAGCAACACAGCGACCCGGGTCTGGAAGGCATCGCGCCAGATCGGCGCGTAAATGCGCGACTGCGCCGAACGCTCGCGCAGGTCGGGCGGAAGCACGGCCTCGATCTTGATCAGCGCGGACTGCGCCTCGCGGGCAAGGCGCTCGCCGGCGAAAGCGCGTACGAAACGCGTTCCCGTCACCAGCGCCTCGAGTTCGTCGGCGGAAAACATCAGCGGCGGGATATCCGAGCCCTTGCGAAGCACGTAGCCGACGCCGGCCTCGCCTTCGATGGGTACGCCGGAAAGCTGAAGATCGGCCACGTCGCGGTAAACCGTGCGTAGCGAAACCTCCAGCGTGGCTGCCAGCTGGCGCGCGGGCAAGGCTGTCCGCCTGCCACGTAGCGCATTGATGATGAGGAATAAGCGGTCGGCTCGACGCATTCGATGATCTTTGCGGAAGAAACGGGAAGAAGCCAGCGCCGGAAGGCATGCGCCACGAAGGGGAAAGCCCGTTTCACAAATGCCTCGTCTCGCCGGGCTGGTTGCGCCAGTTGTCGTGCGCGCCATCCGCGTACTGAACCGGCGCGCCCAGCAATTCGGCCGGATCCAGGTCGTCCAGGCACGCGAGATTGATCTGCACGTAGTCACCGCCAATTTCCTCGATATGTCCGTGATGGAACGAATGGACACCGCACGTCTTGCAGAACAGGTTGTGTACGGCCTTGGTATTGAACTGGTAGTCGATCAGATGCTCCTCGCCTGCCAGCAGACGGAAAGCCGCGGGTTTTGCGATCTGGCCCCAGATGCGCAACTTCCCGCAGATCGAGCAGTTGCACTTTTCCGTACCTTCGGCGAGATCCAGATCGGTCTCGTAACGAACGGCACCGCACTGACAGCTGCCGTGATAGGTCTTCTTCATCGGGCGATTCCTTTGGTCCGTGCGTAAATGCGAAGCGTGGAGGCCGTGCTCGCCCTTGCGGGGCGCACGTTGCGACGCTCGGCCGGCGGTACGTCGTCGCTCGTTTTTTCCGCGAAGCGATACTGTCCGTCGAAGAGCAGGCCGCGCTGACCCAGCGGCGCGTAAGCGATAGCGAGACGTTCGAGAAAGCGATTCATCTGATGTCTCCTCAGGCGATGGCCGGGGTGCCGTGTTTGAACAGCCGGTACCAGTCCTCCCGGTCCGACGGGTCGTACAGATCCAGCGCGGCGATGACTCCCCTGGCGAATTCCACGCTGCCGTGCTCGCTGGCGCAGAAGTAACGTTCCTTGCCGGCCAGGTGCGCCATGGCGAGCATGGCCGTACCGCTGGCGGCGACCGTGCCTCCGGCGTCGTGAATGCGCTGGGCCGCCGCTGCCACGTAATCCAGTCGACCGCGCTCCCACGAGTGGCCGCCGGGCAGAATCGCCAGCGCGGCGCGCGCCGGTTCCAGCGCATCCAGCGTCTCGTCGGGCGTCACCCGAAGACCGCTGGCCGACTGCACCGGCGTCATCGACTGCGCGACGACCCGGACCCGCCAGTCGCAAGGCCGCCGGATCTCATAGAGCGCCAACGCCGTCTGCCAGTCGGCGAAACCATCGAACACCAGGAAATACACCGCGTCGCGCATGACCGTTCCCTCTCCCTAACCGTGGAGTAAGAGTCTGAGGGGGTGCTACTGACAACGTACTGTCAGCAGTGCCTCTGGCGCTGTTCACCCGCCACCCGGACAATGCTGCCTTTCGCGCCAGGAATCCGTGCCGCCCATGTCCAGACCCATCTCGCTGATCCAGTTCCTTATCGAGGAAAAACGCGCGGGGCATATCAATGCCCAGCTGAGCCTGCTGATCGAGGTCGTCGCGCGCGCCTGCAAGCGTATTTCGGTCGCCACGGGCAAGGGTGCGCTCGGCGGGGTGCTCGGCAACGCCGGCACCGACAACGTGCAGGGCGAAGCCCAGAAGAAACTCGACGTCATCTCGAACGAGATCCTGCTGGAAGCCAACGCCTGGGGCGGTCATCTGGCGGCCTGCGCTTCGGAGGAAATGGAAGATCCACAGCCGATTCCGGATATGTATCCGAAGGGCAACCACCTGCTGCTATTCGATCCGCTGGACGGTTCGTCGAACATCGACGTGAATGTCTCGGTGGGCACCATCTTTTCGGTGTTGCGTTGCCCGGACGACGTTACGGAGCCGAAAGTCGACGACTTTCTCCAGCCGGGCACCGAGCAGGTCGCGGCCGGTTACGTCGTCTACGGACCCAGCACCTTGCTGGTGCTGACCTTCGGCCACGGCGTGCACGAGTTCACGCTGGACCGCGAGCACGGCAGCTTCGTGCTGACGCGCCGTAACGCCATGATTCCGGCGGAAACCAGCGAATTCGCCATCAACATGTCGAACCAGCGTCACTGGGAAGCTCCGGTACAGCGCTATATCGGCGAACTGCTGGCGGGCAAGACCGGTCCGCGTGGTCGCGACTTCAACATGCGCTGGGTCGCCTCGATGGTCGCGGATGTCCACCGCATCGTGACCCGTGGCGGCGTCTTCATCTATCCCATCGATGCCAAGATCAAGGCCAGTGGCGGCACCGGCAAGTTGCGCCTGATGTATGAAGCCAACCCCATGGCGTTCATCGTCGAGCAGGCCGGCGGCGCCGCCACGACGGGTCGCGAACGGATCATGGATCTGCAGCCGACCGCCCTGCACCAGCGCGTGCCCGTGTTCCTCGGCTCGAAGAACGAAATCGAGATCGCCACGCGTTACCACGTCGAAGCGGACGATACCCGCGAGTAAATGCATGGAAGACGCGCGACAACCTGTCGCGCGTCTCATCCCCGCCATGTTTCGGCCTGCGGCGCGCCGCGTGCACGCCCGATCATCCGGCATCACCGACGCTCTGTCCCAAGGCCATCCCATGCCGTTCCGCTCCGCCCGCACCTGGCTTCCTGTTCTGATGACGGTGCTCCTCAGTGGGTGTTTCGGCACGAAGCCGGACACGACGCCCGCTACCACGCTTCCCGTCCTTAGTCCGAAACCGCGTATCGGCCTCGCGCTGGGCGGCGGTGCGGCGAAGGGCTTCGCGCATATCGGCGTTATCAAAATGCTGGAGGCCAGCGGCATTCATGTCGACGTGGTCTCGGGCACCAGCGCCGGCAGCGTCGTCGGGGCGATGTATGCCAGCGGCATGGATGCGTTCGCGTTGCAGCAGCAGGCTTTCGCACTCGACGAATCGAAGATCCGCGACGTCCGCTTCTTTTCCGGCGGACTGGTCCAGGGTCAGAAACTCGAAGACTACGTCAACGAACTCGTCCACCACCTGCCGGTAGAAAAGCTGCGCACACCGTTCGCCGCCGTGGCCACGGAACTCGAAACCGGCGAACGGGCGATCTTCGTACGCGGCAACACCGGTCAGGCCGTGCGCGCATCCAGCAGCATCCCCGGCGTTTTCGAGCCGGTGGAAATCGGAGGCAAGCATTTCGTGGATGGCGGCCTGGTCAGTCCGGTCCCCGTGGATGCCGCACGTCAGCTCGGTGCCGACATCGTCATTGCCGTGGACATCTCGACCAAACCCAGCGGCAGCAATCCTGGCAACATGGTCGGCATCGTCGGCCAGTCGATCACGATCATGGGCAGAAAGCTGGCCGAGCAGGAACTGGCGCGCGCGGACATCATCATCCGTCCCAAGGTCGGCATGATCGGTCCGACGGATTTCGATCAGAAAAACGTGGCCATTCTGGAAGGCGAACGTGCGGCGCTGGCCGCCATTCCCGCGATCCGCGCGAAGATCGCGGAGAAGACAGCGGCCATGGGTCAGCCGCCGGCACACTGATTACACGCTTGAAGACCCCAGGCTGATCGCCGCCTGGCGACCGGCCACGAGGATTTCTTCCGATAGCGCCGGATCGTCGACGGCGCGTGCCAGCGATATCGTGCCCACCATCGACGCGAAGATGGCCATGGCCAGCGCACGACGCTGTTTCGGCTTCAACGTATCGGGAAGGTTCTCGCCCACGAATTCGACGACATCGCCGAACCCTTCGGTGAAGGCCGCGCGCGTCGCATCGGGACGGCGGCCGATTTCGGACGAAAGCGCCGCCGCGGTGCAGCCGCGTTCCGGATGGTCGCGATGCTCCACGCTGAGATAGCCGGTCACCAACGCCTTCAGCCCATCGCCGCGCGATGCGGCGACGCGGGCTTTCAGGCGATCCAGCGTCGACTCGAAACCGTCTGAAAGGCTCTCGCGAACCAGGTCTTCCTTCGATGGGAAGTGGTTGTAGAAACCACCCTGCGTCAGGCCCACCTCGTTCATCAGGCTGACGACGCCCACGGCTTCGATGCCTTCGGAACGGAAACGCCCGGCCGCCGCCTCGAGGATTCTCTGGCGGGTGATTTCTTTATGGCCTTTGTCGTAGCGCATGTTCGCGACTCCACTCGATCGGGCGATTGTACGGCCGCCCTGCGTCTCTTGCGTTTTGGAATGATGGGTATCATATTAGATTATGACCATCATTGCAAAGGCGCCGAACGCCTTTCCGACCTTCCTGAATCACGAGGCTTCACCATGAAAATCCAAGGTTCCGTCGCACTGGTTACCGGTGCCAATCGCGGTCTCGGCCTGGCCTATGCCAAGGCGTTGCTGGCAGCCGGCGCGTCGAAGGTTTATGCCGGCGCGCGCGATCCCTCCACCGTGCCCGATGTCGGACTGATATCCGTGCAACTCGACGTGACCGATCCGGCCAGCGTCGCCGCTGCGGCTGCGGCATACGGCGACGTCCAGATCGTCGTCAACAATGCGGGTATCGCTTCGGGTCCTGCCGCCCTCGCCAGTGCCGAAGGCACGGCCTCGCTGCGCAATGTGCTGGATACGAATCTCTACGGCGTCCTGTCCGTCAGCCAGGCGTTCGCACCGATCCTTGCACGCAACGGCGGCGGTGCGCTGGTGAATATGTTGTCCGCGCTTAGCTGGACGAGCCTTTCCGGCATCGCTGCCTATTCGGTCTCCAAGTCGGCCGCGTGGGCACTGACCAACGGTCTTCGCAACGAGCTGCGTCAGCAGGGCACGCTGGTGATGGCCGTCCACGCCGGATTTATCGACACGGACATGGTCCGCGCCGTGAACGCGCCGAAGATCAGTCCCGAAGATGTCGCTGCCCGGGTCATGGAAGGTCTGGAAGCGGGCGCCGAAGAGGTACTTGCCGATGACACGTCGCGCGCGGTGAAAGCCGGATTCAATGCTACGCCGGCCGCTTATCTGGCTCCCTGGGCGTGAACGCTGTCGCCGCCGATGTTCGCCCCCGTCGCACGCGACGGGGAGTCCTTTTGCTCGGCGTCGCGCTGGTCGCGACGTTGGGCGCGGTGGTGTGGGGCTGGCACTGGTGGACGCTGGGACGCTTCCTCGCCACGACCGACGACGCATACGTGGGCGGCGACATCACGGCGATCGCACCGAAGGTCGCCGGCTTCATCGACGAAGTACGCGTAACGGATAACCAGCGGGTCCATGCGGGCGAATTGCTGGTGCGGCTCGACGATCGCGACTACCGCGCCCAGGCGGAACAGGCTGCGGCGGCGGTGACATCGGCGCAGGCCGCCATCGCCAATCTCGACGCGCGGCGGCACCTGCAGTCGGCGACCATCGACGAGACACGCGCCGGGACCTTCGCCACCGCCGCCGAAGTCGTTCGTGCGGGAACCGATGTCGAGCGTTACCGGCACATCGTGGGTAGCGCCGTATCCAGGCAGGTACTCGATCAAGCCGATGCCACGCACAAGAAAAGTCTCGCGGACGACGCACGTGCGCGCTCGGCCGTGAAAGCGAGCGAGCGCCAGCTCGACGTCATCGATGCGGAGCGCAGCCAGGCGGTCGCGACGCTCGCGCAGGCGCAGGCGGCCTTGCGCGTCGCCGAGCTCAACCTGGAGCACACGCGTCTCGTGGCGCCTATCGACGGCGTGGTCGGCAATCGCTCCGCACGCCCCGGTGCTTACGCGACGATTGGCGCCCAGTTGATGTCCGTCGTGCCGGCGTCGGGCATGTGGATCGACGCGAACTTCAAGGAAAGCCAGCTCGCCGATATGCACCCGGGACAGCACGTGGATATCCGCGCGGATGTGTTGCCCGGAGAGCGCTTCGACGGTCGCGTCGAAAGCATCGCGCCGGCCACGGGCGCGCAGTTTTCGTTGCTGCCTCCCGAAAACGCCACGGGCAACTTCACCAAGATCGTCCAGCGCGTGCCGGTGCGGGTACGGCTGGAAGGCGCATCGGGCACGTTGGGTCGGTTGCGCCCGGGGCTTTCGGTTATCGCAACGGTCGATACGCGCGACGCTCCGCGATGACGTCGACGATCGCCGGCATGCCGGAGTCGCGCAAGCTGCTCCTGTTCTCGTTGATGGCGCTGGGCCAGTTCATGGCCCTGATGGATATCCAGATCGTCGCCAGCTCGATCAACGATATCCAGGCAGGTCTCGCGGCCGGTCCCGACGAATCGTCCTGGGTGCAGACCGCCTACCTGATGGCCGAAATCGTCATGATTCCGCTGTCCGGCTGGCTGTCGCGGGCATTCTCCACGCGCTGGCTGTTCACGGCCTCGGCGGCGGCGTTCACCGTCACGAGCGTCGCCTGCGGACTGGCGTGGAACATCGAATCGATGATCGCGTTCCGCGCCATCCAGGGGTTCGTCGGCGGCGCGATGATCCCCACGGTCTTCGCGACAGGCTTCGCGCTGTTCGAAGGCAAGCGGCGTGCCATGGTGCCCGCGGTGCTCGGCATTCTCGGCGCACTGGCGCCGACGATCGGCCCGACGCTGGGCGGTTACATCACCGACACGTGGTCCTGGCACTGGCTGTTCTTCATCAACATTCTCCCCGGCATCGTCATCGTATCGACCATTCCCATTCTCGGGCGCGTCGACGAACCCGATCCCGGCCTGATGAAGCACTTCGATTTCATATCGCTGATCTTGCTCGCCATGTCGCTTGGTGGACTGGAATATGTGCTGGAAGAAGGCTATCGCTGGAACTGGATGGACGACGAGACGATTCGCGGCGTCGCGTGGATCGCCGGTATCTCGGGTATCGCTTTCATCGTCCGCACGCTACGCAGCGTGCATCCGCTGGTGGACCTGAAAGCATTGCGCAATCCCACGTTCGCACTGGGATGCCTGTTCAACTTCGTCACCGGCTTCGGCATCTTCGCCGCCGTTTACGTGTTGCCTCTGTTTCTTGCACGCGTGCGCGGCTTCAATGCCCACCAGATCGGCAATGCGGTATTCATCGCGGGCGTCGCGATGGTCGCATCCGCACCGATCGCCGCGAACCTGTCCAGACGCCTGGACCTGCGCATCATGATCGCCTTCGGCCTGTGCATGTTCGCCGCGGGTCTGTGGATGATGTCGTTTATCGCGAGCGAATGGACGGGTGCCGAACTCTTCTGGCCACAGGTGGTACGCGGCTTCGCCATCCTGTTCTGCATCGTGCCCGCGACGAACATGGCGCTCGGATCGGTGGCGCCCGAGCGCCTGAAGATGGCCAGCGCGCTGTTCAATACGATGCGCAATCTAGGCGGCGCCGTCGGTATCGCGGCGGTGAATACCGTGCTCAACGATCGCCTCAACCTGCACTGGCTTCGTCTCAACGAACACATGACCGGCGCCTCGGCGACGATCGGCGGCATCCGGCAACACCTGATCCAGCATGGATCGGACGCGACGCAGGCCGGCGAGCAGGCCATCGCCATGCTCGCCCGTCTTGTCCGGCGCGAAGCGACGACGCTGGCTTTCGCCGACGTACTCTGGCTTATGGCCATGCTGTTCGTCCTTGCGCTGCCGCTGGTGCTACTGGTCAGACCGGTAGGGGCGCCAACCCCGGCACAGCAGGTCGACGCCCATTGATGCCGGTCAGAAGTTCAGGCGTACGCCAAGCGTCGCGCTGAAACCCCGGAAGCCTGTGCTTCCGATGCTGCCCTGATAATCGCCTTCGCCGTAGACCGACCAGTCGGTGGCGAAACGATATGTGCCGCCTGCGCCCACCCGGTACTGCGTGCCGGGACGCCCCAGTTCGAACGCGTAGTCGGTCGTGCCGTCACCCGCGGTCAGCGACTGGCGGCGACCCACGGTATGCAACAGGTCGGCGCGCAGATAGGGCGCGAACACCGGATCGGACATGCGCCCGGCACGAATGCCGATGCGATGCGTGGTCTGACTGGCGGAAGTTTCGTCCACCGCCACACCGTCCTTATCGTCGAAAGCGCGTAGCCGCACCGACTGCCAGCGTGCCTGGACCTGCGGCTCGAGCGTCCAGCCGTTTCCGATAGCAAACGGATAGCCTGCCTCGACGGAAGCGAACACCTGGGATGCGTGCAGACGCGCCACGTCTTCGCCGCGCAGATCGGTACCGACGTCGCCGCTGAAGCGACGCCCGCCGAGAATGCCGTCCACGTACATACCGCCAACATCCTGCCAGGTCAGCCACGCGGACACGCCACTGGCGTCGTAGCGTGCGTGACTGCGGCCGTCGGCGGCGGAAGGCGTGACACTCGTCGTGCCCTTGTCGATGGCCCAGCCCGCGCGCAGTACGGATGTATCGGCGGCGAACGAGAGAATGCTTCCACCCAGCTGGAGCGTGTTGTTCTGCTGGCGAAACCCATAACCGTAACGGTTGAAATCGAGGTCGCTGCGATAGGACTGGCGCGATCCGATATAGCGAACGAACATCTCGCCGCCCGTATGACTTCCCGGAACGACGTTGCGAATCTCGCCGAGTCGCTGGTGCAGCGTGTCGGTTACCTGGCCGCCATAGGCAAGGAAGGCGGTGGGCGCAACGAGGTAGGAAGGCAGCTGCGGCACCACCGCCGGACGGCCCTCGTCATGCCCGGCGCCATTGTCGCCTTCGCCGGGATCCGTGGGATCCGTGGGATCGCATGGCTTACCTTCGCACAGGAAGGTATTGCCCAGACGATAGTCCCACTGTATCGGGCCACTGGCCAACGCGCTCTGCGACTGACTGGCCTCACCGGGACCGAACGCTTTAAGCACGTATTGAAAGGGACCGGCGGCAACATAACCGCCACGCAGGGCGAACGCATCGGCGCGAGATGTACCGGCCACCTGAACCAGCGACAAGCCTTCGGTCGCGTCTATTTTTCCGTCGCGATTCGAATCGGTCCATGCACCGCTGCCCTGCGCGGCGACATCGATCAGGGTCGTCCCGGTCGTGGTGACATTACCTTCGATCAGGACGCGGTCCGATGCATCGGGCAAGCCGGATGTGTCGCCCAGACGCGCACGCATACCGATGACGCCGCCGCTGCCGGTGAGGTCATTGGCAAGCGTCAACGTCGAGAAACCGCCAACGGGGCCGGTAAAGGTGGCGTTGCCGTCGAGGGCAAGATGAGCCGCCGTGGAATCCGCCGCGATATTCCAGCGACTGGTTCCGTCGATGGAGATGTCGGCAAGATGATTCGCGGCACCGGACCAGACCGATCCTTCGGCAACGAACACGGAAGCGCGTGCGCCCGCATCCGCGATGGCATCGCCTGTTACGTTGCTACGCACGAGTTCCAGTACGCCATCGGCGCCGCTGGTGGCGTGAAGCATTGTCGTTTCGCCTTCGAGCCGCGTATTCTCCGCGCGCACATGGGTGGAGCCGGCGCCCAGGCGAATGGCGGGGCCGAACGTGCTGTAGACCCTGCTGTCCACGATATCGACACGTGTCGGGCCTGCCGCGCCACCTTCCACCGTAATACCCGCAGCCTGTTCGTATTCAACGCCTACGGTACTGCCGTTGACTATGCGTACCGTCGATCCGTTCGTCGCGTGCAAGGCACCGATGCCGGAGTACAGCGAGTACACATTCGTCGCGTCCAGCGTCACGTTCGCATTATCGGCGTAAATAGCGCTCGCGGTTCCGTTGGACGAAACATCGGTGGACGACAGATTGACGATACCCGAATCGGTGGCGCGTATGCCGAAGGCGCCGTCGCCCGACGTGGTAATCGACCCGCCCGAGTAAATCGCACTCGTACCGCTACCGGCTACATCCATGCCGTGCGACTGCGCACCCGTGGTAACGATGACCGAACCGGCGATGTTGGCGCGCGCGCCATCCTGAACGAACAATCCCACGGAGCGATCGCCGCCCGTGGTGATGAACGTTGCCTGCGCGGTGACTTTACTGCCTTGCCCTGTCGCCGAAATAGCGTGCGCATCGGTTCCGCCCGTGCGTACATCGACTCCGCCGGCGAAATCGATGGAGGCGCCACCTTCGATGCGCGCGCCATACGAACCATTTCCCAGTGTAGCGATATTCGTTTTGCTGACTGTCCCTCGCGTACCCGCACCGGACAGGCGAACCGCGTGGGAATCCACGCCGGATGTCTGGACGTGCATCGGGCTACTGATATCGTTGCCGGTAATCGAGATCTCGCCACCGGACGTGGCCGAAACCGCATGTGCCTGCGAGCCTGTCGTGGCGATCTGACCGCCAGCGACAGTGACCGACGAACCGGCGCCTTCACTGCTTATACCGAAAGCGCCCGCGCCGCTGGTCGTGAGGATCATGTCGTCGACGGCATTGATAACGCCGCCACCATGTGCGCGGAACGCATGGCCAGGCTCGCCATCCGCTGTTGTCGTATAGGTTCCGGCGGCTGGTGTGAGGATTTCGGTCGGTCCCGCAACCACCTGTTGAGCCGAAGCATATGAGAAGGGTGCGAGTGCGGCTGCCAGAGCGAGCACAAGCGAACGACGCGGCAGAACGCCGCTCCTGTTGTCCGTAGACATGGATATCTCCTGGGAACGATGCGCGGCGTGGGGACGCCGCGTTTTTGGGGATCGCCATCGTTACCGGGAGGCAGGCACCAAAATAGTGCCTGATTCTGAAAGTGAGCTATTTCTTATAGCGCTCTTTTCTTCGCGACATCGTCGGGTGTGACCGTTCCCTGTTTGTTGCCGAAGTGCGCGATGACGTAGTTGGCGAGCGCCGCCACTTCGGTATCGGTGTAGGCATGACCGAATGCCGGCATGTACACATCGGTATCGTTCACGCGCATCTTGACGCCTTGCAGGATGGCCTGCGTGACATTGGCGCCCTTCGGATCGTTCACACCGCGCGTGCCGATAAGGCTCGCGCGCGACACCTGCTGGCCAGCACCATTCCACTGATGGCAACTCGCGCACGCGCCTTCGAACAAACGAAGTCCCATGGCGTTGGCGGCATCGTCGCCACCGGGTGCGGCATTCGTCGAGGCCAGCGCGGCGACCGGCCTGGCATCGATGTCGACCGGATGCTTGCCCTCACGCGCCGGCACGGTACGCAGGTAGGCGACCAGCGCGGCCGTGTCTTCGGGCGTGAGGAATTGCAGGCTATGTGCAATCGCCTCGCCCATCGGGCCCGATGCCGACGCATGTCCATCTGCATGCCCCGTCCGCAGGTATTGCGCGACCTGATCGTCCGACCATCCACCGATGCCGTACTTCGGGTCCGACGTGATGTTGTACGCGCGCCAGCCCTGGAGTTCCTCACCCGCCAGCGCGTTGCTGTTTTCCAGCCCGAAGCCGATGTTGCGCGGCGTATGGCATTCGGCGCAGTGACCCAGCGCCCCCGCGAGATACGCGCCGCTATTCCATTCGGGCGATTTCGACGCATCCGCGACGAAGCGCTGACTGCGGAAGAAGGCCGCGTTCCAGAAGCCCATGGCCCAGCGTTGATTGAACGGGAAGGACAGATCATTGTCCCGATCGGCCTGCTTCACCTTCGGAAGGCTGAAGAGATAAGCCTTGATCGCCAACACATCGGCGCGGCTCAACTGCGTGTACGACGTATACGGAAACGCCGGATACAGATGCTTGCCATCGTTGCGCACACCCTCGCGCACGGCGCGCACGAAGTCGTCGTCGCTCCAGCCGCCGATGCCGGTTTCCGCATCGGCGGTGATGTTGCTGGAATAAATCGTGCCGAACGGCAGCTTGAAGGCCACGCCACCCGCGAATGGTTTGCCGGTTTCGGGAACGGTGTGGCACGCGATGCAGTCGGCGGCCCGCGTCAGGTATTCGCCTCGCGCGAGCACATCGGCGGTCGCCGGCGCGCCGGCAATGGCCGGCGCGGCACCGTCGTTCTTGTCCGTGCGATTAAGCAGGAAATAGGCAACGGCGCCCAGCACCACCACGATGACGATAAATCCGAGGAAGCGTTTCATGCCTGCGTTCCTCCCGCCACGACCGTCGCCGAAGCGACCGTCTGTTTCAGTGCATCCGGACCGGCTATCAACAGCGAACGGTCGACGGGCAGCTTATGCAAGCGCACGCCCGTGGCCGCGAAGATGGCATTCGCAAGCGCCGGTGCGGCGATGGCCGTACCGACTTCACCGATGCCTCCGGGCGTTTCGTCATTGTCGATGCGGTGCACCTCGACCAGCGGAACCTCGTTCATGCGCAGGTTGCGGTAATCGTGGAAATTGCTTTGTTCGATAGCGCCGTCCTTCACGGTGATGCCGCTGTATAGCGCGGCGCTCAGGCCGAACAGCAGTCCACCCTGCATCTGCGCTTCGATGGACCCCGGATTGATCGCGATGCCGGTGTCGATGGCTACGACGAAACGCCGGAGTTTCACTTCTCCCTGTGCGGTGACTTCCACTTCCGCAATCGCGCAGACATGACTTCCGAAGGGCGACCCGACGGCGATGCCGCGACCCACGCGCGCCGGCAAGGGCTGCGAGCCCCAGCCGATCTTTTCCGCCGCGAGATTCAGCAGCGCCAGAACACGCGGGTTTTTCTGCAACATGGCACGACGGTATTCGAGCGGCTCCTTGCCTGCCGCATGCGCCAGCTCGTCGACGAAACTCTCGACGATGAAAAGGTTATGCGTCGGACCGACGCCACGCCACCAGCCGACTACCAGGCCATCGGGCATATCGTGGCGGACCCATTCCACATGGACGTTCTTCAGGTCGTAAGGCAGGTCCGCTGCCGATTCGATGGCGTCGCTGTCCATGCCGTTCTTGCCCATGGCACCGGGTGCCCAGCGCCCGAGAACGGTTCCGCTGGTAATGCGATGCCGCCAGGACGACGGCAGGCCATCGGTTCCCAATGTGGCGGAGATGCGGTCGTAGTACATGGGCCGCACGATGTCGTGACGGATGTCTTCCTCGCGGCTCCACACGACCTTGAGCGGATAGGACACGTTCTTTGCCAGCCGCACGGCCTGTTCGACCGAGTCCGTTTCCAACCGGCGTCCGAATCCGCCGCCGATGTAGTGATTGTGCAGAATCACTTTTTCGACAGGCAGGCCGGTAATTTTCGCGGCGGCCTCGACGGCGCGCACAGGCACCTGCGTGCCGACCCAGATCTCGCATTGACCGGATGTGACATGCACCGTGGTATTCAACGGCTCCATCGTCGCGTGCGCCAGCATCGGCGACAGGAACACCGCGTCGATCGCCTTGCCCGACACGTTCTCTTCGCCATCCTGGCGACCGACGATCGCCTTGCCGTTGAGCGAGGCATCCATAAGATCGGCGACCAGCTTCTCCGTGGTCAGGTTGGCGTTCGCACCGGGATTCCACTCGATATCCAGCGCGTCCAGGCCCTGCTTCGCGGCCCAGTAATGCTCGCCCACCACGGCGACGGCGTTATCGATGCGAATGACATCGATGACACCGGGCATGGCCCGCGCCTTCGCATCGTCCACGCGGCCAAGCTTTCCGCCGAACGTCGGGCATGCCTTCACCGCGGCGATCTTCATGCCCGGTACGCGCACGTCCAGACCGAACTGGGTCGCGCCAGTGACCTTGTCCGGTGAGTCGACACGGCGCAGTGGCTTGCCGATCAGCTCGAAATCCTTGCGTGCCTTCAGCTTCACCTGGGCAGGCTGCGGCAGTGCGCCCGCGGCATCGGCGACGGTGCCGAAACCGATCGTGCGACCGGACGGTACATGTGTAATGACGCCGCGCGATACCGCACAGCTTTCCGGCTCGACATGCCACTGCGCCGCCGCCGCCGCGATAAGCATCTCTCGCGCCACCGCGCCCGCTTCGCGCAGCGTCTGCCAGGTACCGCGCGTACTGGTCGAACCGCCGGTGATCTGACCGCCAAGCAGCGGCGTGCCGTAAAGCGGTTCGTTCGGCGGTGCATGCTCCGCCTTGATCTGGTCGAGGCCCACGCCGAGTTCCTCGGCGAGCATCATGCAGGCGCCCGTATAGATCGCCTGCCCCATTTCGACGTTCGGCATCACCAGACGGACGCTGCCATCCTTGTCGATGCGAATGAATGCGTTGGGAGCGAAGGGAGGATTGCCATCGGCCGCCGCTGCCGCGGCATCGTCCGGCTGGCGGCGAGCGTTGATGGCGGCGGCAACCTTGCCCGCTCCGCCCATCCACAAAAACGCGATGGCCAGTCCACCGCCAGCCACCTGAATGGCCTTGCGCCGGCCAAGATCGATGTCGTTCTGGCGCTCATTCCGATATGTCGGATCGACGATGCTCATGGCGCACCTCCGGCCGGACCGCTCACGATCGTCTGCATGACTTCGGGCTTGCCGGTCGCGGCTTGCTTGATCGCCGCACGAATGCGCACGTACGTGCCACAGCGGCATATGTTTCCGGACATCGCCGCGTCGATATCGGCATCGCTGGGATTGGGCGTCCGGGTAAGCAGCGCCGTGGCGGACATGATCTGTCCCGACTGGCAGTAGCCGCACTGGACCACATCGACATCGAGCCAGGCCTTCTGGACCTTCTGCCCCTCCGGTGTCTCCCCGATGGCCTCGATCGTCGTGATCGCTTTCTGTCCGATGCTCCCGACGGGCATCACGCAGGATCGTATCGGCTGGCCGTCCAGATGGACGGTACAGGCACCGCACTGGGCGATGCCGCAACCGAACTTCGTGCCGGTCAGACCGACGACGTCCCGCAATACCCAGAGCAAGGGCATGTCGGCGGGAACGTCGACCGTACGGTCTTCGCCATTGACGCGCAGTACGAACATAGCTGTCTCCGGGGTGTTCAGATTATCGGCCTGTGCAGGCACTTCCGACGAGCATATGCCCCTGCCGGCCGGGTTTCTATGTAAAAAAGTTCATATCTGGAAGCACTTGTCGTTGAGAAACCCCGTCCCGATGTCTTAACGACGATCTTCCCCTCCCAAGGATCAAAAACATGGCAACCCAACCCAATGCGGCGGCATCCGGACAATTCCTGATCGGCGGTGACCTTAAGGTCAACAGACTCGGCTTCGGTGCCATGCGCATCGTGGGCAAGGGCATCTGGGGCAATCCCGAGAACCCCTCGCGCGTACGCGAAACGCTGGCGAAGCTGCCCGACCTCGGCGTCAACCTGATCGACACGGCGGACAGTTACGGGCCTTACATCAGCGAGGACCTCATTCGTGAAGTCCTGCATCCTTATAAAAATACGGTGATAGCGACGAAAGGCGGCCTGACCCGCCATGGGCCGGATATCTGGGCGCCGGTCGGCCGTCCCGAGTACCTGCGCCAGTGCGTCCTCATGAGCCTGCGCCGCCTCGACGTCGAACGGATCGACCTTTGGCAGCTGCACCGCGTCGACCCGAAGGTTCCGCGTGAAGAACAGTTCGGCGTCATCGCCGATATGCAGAAGGAGGGCCTGATCCGGCACGTGGGCCTCAGTGAGGTCAACGTCGAGGAAATCGAAGCCGCCCGCAAACATTTCGACGTCGTCACCGTCCAGAACCTGTACAACCTTGCCAATCGCCAGAGCGAAGAGGTGCTGAACTACTGCGACAAGCACGGGATCGGCTTCATCCCCTGGTTCCCGCTGGCGGCCGGCAAGCTCGCCACGCCCGACTCGGTCCTCAGCCGCATCGCCGAACGCCTGAAGGCCAGCAATGGCCAGGTGGCGCTGGCATGGCTGCTGAAGCGCTCGAAAGTCATGCTGCCGATTCCCGGTACGGGCAGCGTCGATCACCTCATCGAAAATGTCGGCGCGGCGGATCTTCAGTTGAGCGACGAGGACTTTGCGGCGCTTGAGGCGGCGGCTAAATAAGCTCCTCTCACCGTCACCTCTGCGCAGGCGGGGGTCCAGAGCGGTGCAACGGATTTTCGCGACGTCGCCTGTTGGCGCTCTCGAACCCAGACCATCCGCACCGCACCTCTTCCATACGTGATCGCCCTGGGCCCCTGCCTGCGCAGGGGCGACGGTGAGGCTTCGGGAAACGACGTCAGCGCAACGGATTCGCCTCAACGCCCTCATTCGTAATGACAACCGGTTTGATAAAACCCTTATCGTCGAAATACATCCGGTCGATCGACGTCACGCGATGATTCGCCTCGCTGTCGCCCAGCGGACGGCGGTGATAAACGATGTACCAGCTATCGTCCGCTGCAACATGGATCACCGAATGATGGCCCGCACCGGTGGCAATCTTCGGGTCCTGCTGCAGCACCTTGCCAATCCGCCGGAAAGGCCCGAGCGGTGAATCGGCGATGGCATAAGCCACCGAGTAGTCGGGCCCGGTCCAGCCCCCTTCGGACCACATCAGGTAATACTTCCCGTTGCGCAGGAACATCACGGGGCCTTCGACGTAATGCTCCGGCGTAATCTCACGGTAAGTACTACCGTCGTCGAGCGGCACGACACCGGTGAAGTCGGACTTCAGCTTCGCGATGTTCGCGTGCTTCCAGCCGCCGTAAATAATGTAGTACTGCCCGTCGACGTCCTTGAACACGAACTGGTCGATAGGCTGCGCGCCGTGGTGGAAAGCACCGATCAACGGCTTACCTAACAGATCGCGGAACGGTCCTTCGGGCTTATCGCTTACCGCCACGCCGATACCTCCGACCTCCTTGTCGCTCTGGATGTCGTTGGCCGAAAAGAAGAAATAGTACTTGCCGTCCTTCGCCACCAGCGCCGGAGCCCACATCGCCTTCTTCGCCCAGCGAACGTCCTTCGCTTCGAGCACATGCCCGTGCTTCGTCCAGTGCACAAGGTCCGGCGACGAGAACGCGTCGAAGAAGGTCTGCTCGCCGTAGCGCGCCGACCAGGTCGGGTATATCCAGTACTGCCCGTCGAAGATCGCGGCTTCGGGATCGGCGTACCAGCTAGGGAAAACCGGGTTACCGCTCCGTTGCTGCGTTGCAGCCTGAAGACCGCCGATTGTCGTGGCGAACAGGAGCAGGCCTGCGATAAATGCTCTCGGGCCGATCGTCGAACTCATGAACGTCTCTCCATCGTCTCGAAGCTTTTATGTTATCCAGCAGGAGTTTTTACGAAAATGACCACAATCTTACGGAAACGGAAGGGCTAGCTAAGTCATATCCGTTATTACTTGCGGAATCCATACCGCATTGCGTCAAGAAAATGCGACATAGCGCAATTTATTGCGCTTGAGAATTTTCGTAGTTATAACTTGCATCGGACGCTACCGCGTCTCTTAGGGGAGTCGGCTTCGAGGGAGACCGCAAGGTTCGAAGTCGGCTGCAGGTTAATTGAACGACTGTTTTCACTTAACTGTAAGTTTGGGGAGATCATAGAATGCTTTCGAACGAATCCTTTCGGGGACGCGTATGGCGTCGCTCGGCCTTAACTTTAGCCTTGGGCGCCTGTCTCGCTGGTGCCGTCGGCCAGGCCGCCGCCCAGTCAAGCTCGGCGGGTGCGATTTTCGGTAACGTCGGTAACGCCTCTGGCGCGACCTCCGTTGTTATCGAGAACGCGAATACCGGCCTCTCGCGCACTCTTACCGTCGACAGCAATGGCCGCTATCGCGCGACGTCGCTACCCGTCGGCACGTACAAGGTGACGCTGCAGGAAAACGGTCAGCCCGTTACCACCCGCGAAAACGTCACCGTCACCATCGCCGGCGCGGCCGAAGTGTCGTTTGCGGGTACGTCCGCAGCGTCGGCACAGACGCTGGAAGGCGTATCGGTCATCGCGAATACCACGCCCTCCATCGACGTTTCGTCGGTCGATACGCGCACGGTGCTGACCGCCGAACAGCTGCAGAAAATTCCCGTCGCGCAGAACGTGGCCGCCGCCGCGCTGCTCGCACCGGGCGTCGTGGCCGGCGACAGCCGTTTCAGCGCCGCCGACGGCAAACCTCGCCTCACCATGGGCGGCTCGGGTATTTCCGAGAACGCCTATACGATCAACGGCTACAACATCACCGATCCGCTCAGCAGCGAAACATTCTTCGAACTGCCCTTCCTTGCGACCGACCAGCTCCAGGTACTGACCGGTGGTGCGGGCGCCGAGTTCGGCCATACCACGGGCGGTGTGGTCAACACCGTCGGTAAGCGCGGTACGAACGAATGGAAGGCCAGCGTTCGCGTGGACTGGATTCCCGAGTCGCTGCGCTCTTCGCCGAAGAACCTCTACAACGACAAAAACCCCGAGGACCTGGGTTTTGGAAATACCGGCGGCTTCAACCATGGCGGCGCGGGCATAACGGCACCGTTTGGCTCCGACGGCAAGCTGCGTCAGTATCGCTCCCGGACAAAGGATTCGCAGACGCTCTACAGCGCACAGCTCGGCGGACCGCTGATCAAAGATCGTTTGTTCATGTATGCAGCAGCCAGCTTCCAGCGCAACGAAGGTCAGGAAGTCAACGGCACGGCGGCATATTCGCCGAACGGGAATTTGACGGCCGCGACGGCGAACAATAAAACCGCCGGCTATCGCGATACCAGCGCGCACGCAGTGAAGTGGTACGGCAAAGTCGACTGGAACATCACGGACAACCATTTGCTCGAACTCACTGGACTTGCGGATAACACCCGCAAGAAAAACGATGTCTACGGCTGGAGTTACGCGACGCTTTCGCGCCTGGGCCGCAGCGTCGCGCAGGATACCGCGACAAAGAACAGCAATCGCCTCTACATCGCCAAGTACACCGGTTACCTCACCGACGACCTGACAGTTAACGCGTTATACGGCCGAAGCAAGACCGAAGATCCCAACCTAACCAATATTCCCGACTACCTGTTCATCCGCGCCAACAGCGACAGCCCCGTCGCAAGCCAGATGCACAATTACCAGTCGGACGCGAATCAGCGCCCGAATATCAACCAGGAAAACAAAACCAGCGGCTGGAAATTCGATATTGAATACCGCCTTGGTCAGCACGATCTTCGCGGAGGTATCGATCACCAGGTATTGCGGTCTGTTACCGGCAGCGGTAGTGCCAACATCGACAAGTACGGCGCACTTGGTGGTGAATACCTGTATCTCGCCGATCCGACCGGCGTGCATCCGCTGGGTACCCTCCAGATCTCGCGTCTTAAGAGCGGCGGCAAGTACAAGGTCGATCTGAAGTCGTACTATCTCGAAGACCATTGGCAGATCTCGGACCGCTGGCTGGCGTACGTCGGCGCGCGTAACGAATCGTTCGAAAACTACAACAGCGGCGGCCAGATCTTCATTTCGAAGAAGAACCAGTGGGCACCGCGCCTGGGTGTGAGCTGGGACGTCAATGGCGATTCGTCGCTGAAGGTCTATGCGAACGCAGGTCGCTACTTTCTGGCCCTGCCTAACGGCGTGGCGGTGCGTGGCGCGGGCGGTTCCCTCTTCACCACGGAGCAGTTCACCTTCACGGGTGTCGATCCGGCCACCGATCGTCCCATCGGTCTGACGTCGCTTGGTCCTGCCGTATCCGCCAACGGCGAATTCGGGCAGCCGCGCGATCCGCGCACCGCGCGCATTCAGGGTCTGAAATCGCACTACCAGGACGAGTACATCCTGGGCTTCGACAAGCAGCTGAACTCCGAATACACCGTCGGTGCACGCGCTATCTATCGCAATCTGAAGTCGCAGGTGGACGATACCTCCGATTCGCGCCCAGTCTGCAAATACATGGTCGCTAACTACAAAGACTTTGCGTCCGTGGCCGACTGCATCAACAACTTCTCGTACCAAGGTGTCATTTTCAACCCAGGCCATGGCGCCGAGTTCGACGTGAATGTCGCCGCCGACCCCTCTGCCCCCGCCGATCTACGCCACATCAAGCTCAGCAAAGAGGATCTCGGCATGCCGGATCCGAAGCGCAAGTATGTTTCGCTCGATTTGTATGCGGAACACGCCTTCGACGGTAAGTGGTTCGGTCGCGTCGATTACACGTGGTCGCATAGCTATGGCAATACGGAAGGCCAGGTGAAATCGGATATCGCGCAGCAGGACGTTGCGGCGTCACAGGACTGGGATTTCCCCGAGTTCATGCGGTACGCGAACGGCAGTCTGCCCAACGATCGTCGTCACCAGATCCGCGGATTCGGTTATTACCAGTTGACGGAAGACTGGATGCTCAGCGCTACGGCGACCGCGAACTCGGGTCGTCCCAAAAGCTGTGTCGGTGCATGGTTCCCCGACGCGAATGGCGTGTACACCGACCCGTCAGGCGCGTACATGCGCGCCGGTAATTCTGGCGGCGCGTATCACGTTTGCTACGGCACCCCCTCGCCCCGCGGCGCGAAAGGCAACATGCCTTGGACGTATCAGCTGGATCTTGGTGTGACGTGGAGTCCTGGTTTCGCCGATCACAAACTGGCCTTCAGCGCCAACGTCTTCAACCTGCTCAATACGATGAAGACTACGGTTTACGAAGAGCGCGCAATGGGTGGCCCGGTTCTCAGCACCGCTCAGGCGGCCACGGCCAATGGCGGCAATCCTCTGGCGGTCTACAAGCGCTCGATCGACTACTCGACCCCGCGCTACTTCCGCCTATCGGTGCAGTACGACTTCTGACCAGACTCTAGCGACACATAACAAGAGACTGCAGATCCCCAGATTCCGTTCCCGGGTAACCATACCCGGGAGCGGTTTTTTTGTTTGGGGACATGCGGTGTGAAAGCGTGCATCACACCGTACGCGTCGCCTCCACCGGTGGAACGCGCGAGGCGCGAAGCGCTGGCGCCAATACCGCGAGCTGGCCCAGCGCCAGCAGGATGAATGCCGCGATGACAATGTAGATCGCGGCGAGGCGTGCCGTCTCGAACTCCATCATCATCCAGCGATTGAGTACCAGCGCCAGCACGACGCCGCCGACGATGCCACCCACGCTGATGAGGATGTTCTCGGTCAGGAAGTACATGACGATGTCGCGACGCGTGGCGCCCAGGGCCCGCCGTATGCCGATCTGCCGGCGGCGCTGCCCGACCCAGAAGCTGGTGAGGCCGACAATACCGGCCGCCGTGACCACGAGGAGAATCGCGCTGATGCCACCCATCATCCAGGCCAGTCCCCGGTCGCCACGATAGGCCATGTCGCGTATCTGGGCGAACGTAATGACGCCGTGGGGTTCGGGAATAACGCGACGCGTGCTGTTTGCTTTGAGCGCGGTGGGTACCGTTTTCAGCAATGTCTGGAGTTGTGCCGGTTTCGCGCGGATAACGAAGAATGCCCCCGCGCTGGTAAGACGCATGGGAACGAGAATGACGTTCTTCCAGCGATCGTCTTCGCCGGCACCGGTTTCGGGCGACTGCAGGTGTTCGACAATGCCTACGATCGTGCTGGGACGGGCGTCCGACGTCCCGATATAGATCAACTTGCCCAATGCTTCCGAGTCGGGATACAGCGACTGTGCGAGCGCACGCGTGACGATGATGGTGGGCGCATCGGGAGAGCCGTTCTCTTCGAGACTGCCTATCTCGTCGCTACGGAAATTCCTTCCCGCGACAAGCTTTACGCCGAGGGTCGACAGCGCGTGATCGTCCACGAAGTACACCGCCGTACCCGAATCGAGATTTTTTTCGGTGGGCGAGCGGCGAATGCCGCTCTGCCAACCGCTGCCAATCAATGGAAAAGCGTTGGTCACGTAGGCATCGGCTACGCCGGGCAATGCACGCACAGTGGCCAGATCGGCAGCCTGCCGCGCGGGCGCGTCCGTGAGGCGACCGACCCATTTGTTGTTGACGACCATTAGTTCGCTTTCGGCGATACCGGTGGGACGCGACAGTCTCTGTATGCGGCCCTGGATGATAAACAGCGCGTTGCAAACGATGGCCAGTGTGAGCGCGATCTGCAGCGCGATCAGCAAGGTGCCGGATTTGTGGTGCCGGAGCGCGGAAAGGATCGGTTTAATCTGCATGTCGGTCGGCCCCGGTATCAGTTGGATTTCAATTGCCAGGCCGGCTGCACCTGCGACGCGCGCCATGTGGGATAGAACGCGGCGATCAGAGTACTGACCAGCGCAACGGCGACCGTCAGCAACAGCAGCGAAAGATTCATATGAGCCAGCTTTGCGATCGCGGGATCGAATACCAGTCCGATGCCCATCATCCCGACCCCGGTCAGGACGATGCCCAGCAAACCGCCGGCTAGGCCCACGGACGCCGCCTCGATAAGGAACTGCGCGTAGATGGCACGGCGCGACGCGCCGAGCGCCCTTCGTACGCCGATTTCCGGAGCGCGACGCATGAACTTCGCCAGCAGCAGTCCGATCGTATTGACCAGGCAGATCAGCAGGAACGCCGATGCGATCACGAGGCTCATGCGCGCCTCCGGCGGGACCACGCGCCTGTACGACAGCCATTCCATGACATTGCGCAGGCGAACGTTGGGGTCCCAGCGGAATCGGCCTGCACTGCGCTGCTCGTTCGAATAGTCGTGAAGAAAACGGAGATAGCGATCCGCGGATGCGACGTCGGGAAGTTCGGCCCAGAAGCTGACGAACACGCATTCGGAACGTATGAAGTTATCCCAGCCTGGCCCCGACGGCAGGTTGCACGTGTTTCCTCCCTGGGTCGGCTGCTGATCGGCGATGGACCGCGCAAACGGCATGTACAGATCGCCCAGATCGCCGAAGCCCTTCTGGACATCGAGATCGAAGAAGCGCGGTCGCGCATCCCAGCGCGCCGTGACTCCCACCACCCGAAAGTTCGTGCCGTCGAGATCGATCTCGCGGCCAACGCTGTTGACGCCACCGAACACGCGATCGTTCAGATCCTTGCCGATGACCACGACGCGGGCACGGGCCTCGTCGTCTTCGGCCGACCATGGGCCACCATAGAGGAAGGGGACATCGAACATCGGGAACATGTCGGTGAATACGGCATAGCCCCGAACGGGGTACGCCAGTTTCGAGGGATCGTCGCTGAGCACCGATACGCCGATCGGATACAACGCCGTCTGCCGCTTCGCCTGCCGCGCCTGCATCAGCGCCATCGAATCGCGCCATGTCAGCCAGCGCAACGGCTCGGCGCCCGGCGACTCGGGACCATAGTTGTCCACCTGCGCGATATAGAGTTGCGACGACTTCTGCGGAATCGGATCGCCCGACGTTGCGCGGAACACCGCGTACGTCGTCATCGATGCCGCAACGCCTACGCCGATGACGACGATCATCAGCGCGGTCAGCATGGGGTTTCGTCTCAGGCTGCGCAGGCCGAGCTGTAGGTAGTATCCAAACATATCGAAGTCGTCCCTTTTGAGCCCGTAATCAGTGACTAAGCAAGCGACGTGCCATGCGATGGAAGGCTCGCTATCCGCACCCCGGGACAGATCGCCATGTCCGCGGACAAATGCGACGCGGACATGCGGACAACCGTCGGCACAGGCGGTGCCTCCATCTCGCCGGTAAGAGAACGTTGACCATTCCGGACGAATCCCCGTAGACTGTAATGCGAATCGTTCGTATTTAAGTCCTTGATCGCCGGAAGAGATCGGGATTCCCTCCTTATCTCTACAGGGTTTCAATGCGTCTCCCTTATCGTCTAATCCCCGCGGCCTCGCTGCTGGTCGTCGCATACGCGCACGCCCAGACGGCGGCGAACCCTTCCACGTCCCTGGACACGATTACCGTTTATGGCAATGCCGACCACGGCTACGTGGGCCAGCGGGTAGGCGTCGGCGCCTTTCGCGACCAGTCGATCATGGACGTGCCGGCGACGGTCAATGTCGCCACGCGCGATCTGATCGAGACCCAGGCCGCCGTGACCCTGTACGACGTGCTGCGCAATACCGCTGGCGTGACGCGGCAGCAACTGGGTGGGGAAACGCTCGACAACCTCGCCGTTCGCGGCATGATCCTCGACAACCGGAGCAACTACCGCCTCAACGGCTCGTTGCCGCTGCTGAACCTGATGCAGCTTCCGCTGGAAGACAAGGAGCGCATCGAAGTACTGAAGGGCGTGTCCGCTCTTTATTACGGCTATACCGCGCCCGGTGGCGTGGTCAACATGGTGACGAAGCGGGCGGGCAACGCGCCGAATACCCGCGTCGGCATATCGACCGACAACAACGGCACGATCGTCGGCAACGTCGACGTGGGACGCCGTTTCGGTTCGGAACAGCAGTACGGCCTGCGCGTGAACGCGGCGGGCGGCTCGCTGCAATCGCCGGTACGCGGCATCGACGGCGAGCGAAAAATGATCAGCGCGGCGTTCGACTGGCGCGTCAACGAACGGATGAATATCCGGCTCGACGGCGAATACTTCCAGCGCACGATTGCCGAGCAAAGCGTCGTGACCTTGCCTGCCGCGAAGAACGGCGTCATCGCCATTCCGCGCGTTCCCGACCCGTCCAATCGCCTTTCTCCCGAGTGGGCGAACTTCGCGGCGCACGGAAACAATCTGCTGTTCCACACCGACTACGCGCTTAGCGACCGGTGGATCGCGACCTTCGAGGCCGGGCAAGCGAAGCTCACCCGCGACGAACGGTCGTTCACGGAGGTCAAAGGCTACGACCTTGTTACCGGCCAGGGCACCATCAGCGGCAACCGGCAGCGCGACGTTTCGTGGACGAACAGGAATCTGCGCGCCGAACTTTTCGGCAGCTTCGCCACCGGGTCCATCGGACACGAGCTGACGATCGGCGCGGCACAGACGCGCTCCGATCAAAGTCCCACGTATACCGGACTTTTTTCCGGTTCCCAGAACCTCTATAACCCCGTCGACCTGCCCTGGCTGGCCACCACCCGTACGACGTATACCGCACCGCTCGCTGCTGTCGACAAGGGTATCTATGCCACGGATCGCATCGCTCTGACGGACAAGTGGCAGGCCATTCTCGGCGCGCGATATACGAAGTACACCAGCGACCAGGGTGCCAATCACTACAAGGCAAGCAAGACGACCCCGCTTACCGCGCTTATCTACAAGTTTTCTCCGCAGCTGATGGCCTACGCCTCCTATGCGACGGGCATCGAGCAAGGCGATCGCGCACCCAACACGGCAACCAACGTCAACGAAGCGCTGCCACCCGGCATATCGAAGCAGAAAGAAGCCGGCCTTCGCTGGCAGCCGACCCAGACGACTCTCCTGTCCATTGCCGCGTTCGATATCAACCGTGCCGCCAGCTACGTCAACTCAGACAATCTGTTCGTGCAGAGCGGTCGCGAGCGTTACCGCGGCATTGAGTGGTCCGCCCAGGGACAGGTATCGCGCGACTGGTCGGTGCAGGTCTCGGGCCAGTATCTCCATGCGCGCTTCGAAAGCATCAGCGCCGAGTTGCTCGGCCGCACGCCCGAGAACACGCCGACGTACACCGGCAGCGTGTTTGCCCAGTACACGGTGCCCATGCTGCCGAAGTTGTCGCTCAATGCAGGCGTCTACTACACCGGCCGCCGTGCGGTGAACGATCTGGACCAGGGCTATCTCCCGCACTTCACGCTCATCGGTCTCGGCGGTCGTTATGTCACGACCATCGACCGGAAGAACGTTACCTGGCAGGTCAACGTCGACAACGTCATGAACAAGCGTTACTGGGCTGCGGCCGGCAACAACCGCCTCGGTATGGGCCAGCCGCGTACGGCGAAACTCAGCGTCCAGCTCGATCTATAAGGAAACATCATGTCGCGTGTCGCCAACGGGTTTCGTTCTCTTGTCTTGATTTGCGCGGTCTGTATCGCGGGGATAGCCACACCTGCGATGGCCGCGAACGCGCCGACGGTGCTGCTCGTCGTAAGAGAGGACGGCAAGAGCCTCGCTGTCGATCAGGCGATCCAGGCACACCTGGAACAACTGGGCTATCGCGTCACATTGTATGACCAGTACAAGCCTGCATCGCAGGCGAACAAAGTCGACCTCGTGGTGTTGTCTTCGACGGTGCGTTCTCGCGATCTGCTGGGTGCGTATCGCGACGTACCCGTGCCGCTGGTCACCTGGGAAAGCGATCTTCTCGACGACATGGCGATGACCGGCAAGCGTCCCGAGGTGGACTTCGGCAAAAGCGAAAAGCAGCACGCACTATGGTTCGTCAATGCACCGCATCCGCTTCAGGCGGGCCTGCACGCCGGCATCGTGAATGTCTACGTGAAGAATGCGCCCATGAACTGGGGCAAGCCCGGCCTTGGCGCAACGACGATTGCGACGCTGCCCGGCGAACCCGAGAAAGCTGCGATCTTCGGCTATGAAAAGGGCGCCACCATGGACTATGAAACCGTCGCACCCGCGCGACGGGTCATGTTTTTCCTCGACAACGAAACCTTCGGCAACCTGACGCCCGAGGGCATGCTTCTTTTCGACGCCGCCATTCGATGGGCGACGCGTCCCGAGGCGCATCCGAAGCCGTAGTGCACCCCGCCCGTTACGCGGCTCTCCCCAGTAAGTATCGAGTAAGTACCCCGGCAAAATAGTAGACGTACCTAACTACGAAGCATTGGCTATGTCTACATCGATCCGTTTCAGCCATCTGGGGCTTTTGATCCTTGCAGGCGCATTGCCTCAATTGAGTCATGCCGACGAACCGGTGCCGCTATCGCAGAAACAAAAAGAGGACGCTCCCCATTGGGGGCTGGGCGTCGGTATTGCCGCCCAGCAGCAGCCGTACCGGGGCGTCGGGAGCAAGGTCACGCCGTTCCCGCTGGTGACGTACCAGAGCAAGTGGATAAGCCTGTTCGGAAACACGCTCAGCCTGAAGGCGCCGAAGTTTTCCGACAATTTCTCGGTATCGCTGCGCGCCTCGTTCGCGCTGGGCGACGGCTATAAGGCTTCCGATTCGTCCTATCTGCAGGGCATGAGAAGGCGCAACGGAAGCATCTGGATAGGGCCGGCCGCCAACTGGCACAACGACTGGTTCGACATGGCCGTAAGCTGGAGCGCCGACGCATCCGGCGAAAGCAAAGGCCAGCAGGCGGCTGTGTCGTTCCAGAAAGATTTTACGATCTCGCCCTTGTTCCAGATCACGCCGTACCTCGGCGCGACATGGCTGGACAAGAAATACGTCGATTATTACTACGGCGTGAGACCGGAAGAAGTACGGGCCAATCGTGCGGCTTATGTGGGCGGTTCCACGGTCAACACGCGTGCCGGCGTGAGAGTGGGCTATAAACTCAGCGAACATCAGCACCTGATCTTCGACGTGGGCGCGACGATGCTAGGCTCCAAGATCAAAGACAGCCCCCTGGTCGACAGCAGTTCCGTCCCCACCGTGGCATTCGGTTATTTCTATGCATTCTGAGTAGCCGCGTCACCTATGAACCGTATTGCTCTGGTGGAAGACAACGTACGGTTAGCGGGACTGGTGCGCCTCGCGCTCTCGCGCGCAGGCGTCCAGGTCGATACGTTCTCCAGTATCGAATCCGCCTGGCGGGCGCTTGCCTCGACGCCGTACAGCGTGCTGATTCTCGACCGGGGTCTGCCCGACGGGGATGGCCTCAGTCTTGTGCGACGTCTGCGCCAGGCAGAACGCTGGATTCCATGCCTGATGCTCACCGCTCGCGATGCCCTGCACGACCGTATCGCGGGTCTGGAAGCCGGCGCCGACGACTACCTGCCCAAGCCGTTTTCCATGGAAGAACTGGTAGCTCGCGTACGCGCGTTACTTCGGCGACCGGAAACGCTCAAGAGTCTTTCTCCTACTTTCGCGGATCTGAAAATCCATCCCAATCCCGGCCTGATGATTTGCGGCGACGAGTCCGTCTCGCTGGCACCGGCGGAACTGCAGATCATGCTTTGTCTTGTGGAAGCACAGGGCGAGGCGGTGCGACGCACAAGCATCGAACACGCTGCCTGGGGTCTGGAAGATGCGGTCACGCCAAATGCGCTCGACGTAGCGCTACACCGCTTACGCAAGAAGCTCGCTGCCATCGGATGCGAGGTAGCCATTACCAATGTCAGAGGCCATGGATATGCATTACGTGAAAGCCATATGGCCTCGTAGTCTTTCGGGAAAATTACTGACGACCTCCATCGTCGCTATCGTGCTGACGGCCAGCTTGACGGTATGCACCTTGATAGCCGTGTTGCCGCTGAGCAAAAGCATGTGGGCACAAGGCGATTTGTCGCATGCCATAAGCCGGCTGGAAAATGCCATTCGCTATAGCGATGCGGGACCTCCCGTAGAGGTCATATTGACCGCCGACAAGCGGGCGATGTATTCGATCCTGCCAAGCGATCTTATCTATCAGATTCTCGATGCGGATGGGCACGTGCTGCTTGCTTCGAACGGGTCGACATCTCCCCTTGTCGCAGGGCCTTTCGACTCCGACTTCCGCTCGTTGGAAATCAGCCGCAATGGCATTCCACTGAACGTCGGTATCGGGCGGTTCCAGCATGCAGGAAAGACGTACTACATCCAGGTAACCAGCAGCCAGCGCATACGCGAAATCGCCAATGCGCGAGATGCGCGATTGATGATGAGGATCTTTCTGACCGCCGCCGTGGTCGCCATGTTGGTTTTCAGTACGGTGGTCCTGCTGACACTTCGTCGCGTGTTGAGACCCCTGCACGACGTATCGGTAGCCGCAGCGCAAATCGAACCGAGGAATCTTGCGGCACGCCTCGAGTACGCCGATCTACCCACCGATATCCATCCGTTGATAGCCGCGTTCAATTTCGCGCTTGCCCGACTGGAACACGGCTATAAAGTGCAGCAGGAGCTATTGGCGACCGTCGCTCACGAACTGAAGACGCCGCTTTCCCTGATTCGCGGCCAGATCGAACTGGAAGGACTGACCGATCGCGCCACGCTGCTTAAGGACGTCGATTTCATGAGTCGGCAGGTCCAGCAGCTGCTGCAACTCGCGGAAGTCAGCGAGTTCCAGAACTATGTACTCGAAAAGGTGAACCCCGTGGTCACCGCTCTCGAAGTCACCGACTTCCTGGCCCGATTGGCGGAACAGCGACGCGTCCTGGTCGCGGTTATCGTTCCTCTCGATCCCGTTTTTGTCCAGGCGGATCGCGGCGCGCTTTACATCCTGATCAAGAATCTCCTCGAGAACGCGATACGCCATTCGCCTCCGGGTAGTCACGTCGCCATCGCATTCACGGACGGCTATCTTTCTGTCAAGGACGACGGGAACGGCATTCCCGAGGAAGACCTTCCGAAACTCTTTTCGAGGTTCTGGCGTGGAGCGGGAAGTCAGGAAGGCGCCGGACTGGGACTTTCGATCTGCCGGGAAATTGCGCTCGCGCATGGCTGGACGATCGCGGCGGTCAATACGTCGCCGGGGGCGGAATTCTCGGTGGCTTTCGAAAGCAATGACTACGTACTTCCGAGCGTGGCAACTTGAGATAGCAACGACGTGAGTTCGACTCAGAACAACTCGCCCTGCGGAGATGTGACACGCGGAGCGACGAAGCGTGATGTATCCAGCACCAGCTCGCGCGCACGCGTGAGTCCGAATCGCCTTGACGCAATCTCGAAGCGCTTCTTCAACAGATCGGCAAAGATGCCTTGACCGCGCATGCGCGTGGCAAAGTTGGAGTCGTAGTCGCGACCGCCGTTCATCTGTTGAACCAGACTCATCACATGTGCCGCGCGGTCCGGTACGTGGACATCCAGCCACTCGCGGAACAAGCCTTTGAGTTCGTGCGGAAGACGTAACACCGTGTAACCGGCCGATCGCGCACCTGCGGCGGCGGCCTGTTCGAGGATGGCTTCCATGTCGCGTTCGTTCAACGCCGGAATGATCGGCGCCACGAGCACGCCGACGGGAACGCCGGCTTCGGCAAGTGTCGCTACCGCTTTCATCCGCCGATGCGGCGCACTGGCGCGCGGTTCAAGACGTGCTGCCAGTTTGTTGTCGAGCGAGTTGATCGATACGAAGACCTGCACGAGATTCTGCTCCGCCATCGGGACCAGCAGGTCGAGATCGCGCTCGACCATCGCGTTCTTCGTGACGATGGTGCAAGGGTGCTTGCAATCGTGCAGCAGTTGTAGCGCCGCGCGAGTCAGCCGCCAGTGCTTTTCGACGGGCTGGTAGGGATCGGTGTTGCTTCCGATGTTGATCGGCTTGCACGTGTACGACGGCTTCGTCAGTTCGCCGCGAAGCACCTCCGCCAGATTCGTCTTGGCGTAGATCTTCGTTTCGAAATCCAGGCCAGGCGACAGATTGAGATATGCGTGCGACGGGCGCGCGAAGCAATAGATACACCCATGCTCGCAACCGCGATACGGATTCAGCGCCTGATCGAAATAGATATCCGGCGAATCGTTCCGCGTGATGACGCTACGTGCCCGCTCTTCGCGCACACTGGTCTCGACACGAACGGGCTCTTCTACTTCCTGCAACCAGCCATCGTCTTCGGCCTGGTGCCGGGTGCGCTCGAAGCGGCCTTCGGGGTTGGAGGCGGCGCCGCGTCCTTTCAGGGCGCGCGTTGTGGGTAGGGGCTCGGACATGGCACAAGCTTATCCAGCCGGTGTCTCACGGTTGGCGACACGTTCCACGGTACCGGCGGTCCTGAGCTTTTGCAGCGCATCCAGTTCGGCGACGAACTGGCGTAAGCTTTGTGCCGTCTGGGCGGCGACTTCGGCGATGCCACGGACGGCTTCGAGGCGTATCTCTATCGCTTTGTCGAGGTCGCTTACGGGGACCGTGTGGGTGATAGGGGAGTGACGCAAGAGCTTATTTCGATGGTTCAAGGCGGCATCCTGTTCCGTGGATGACCGCCACCCGCAATGCGGGTGGCGGACGTGCCGAGGTAGGAAACCGGTTATACCATTCGGCCGAGCTTGCGCTCGCCCGGCACGCCCGCCGTAAAAGGGCGAGTCGTAAGGTAATGCAACGCCGGGAAGCGACGTTTGAGACGACACTTCCCGGCGCTAACCGTATAACGCAGGTTCCTACACCCGGTCGCCGCAAGTTGCGACGACCCGTGAATAATCACGGTGCCGCTTCCGAGGGTCAACCGCCGGACGTAATTCCGTCGCAATTTTCAGATTAGTCTGAGCAAGCCACTAGTTTTTGTCTTTTGCCTCTCGGCTCTCCTGGCTCTCTGTGGGAGCGCGCCTGCGCGCGAAAGCCGACGGAGCGACGATGCTGTGGGTGGCATCCGTAGCCAGAAGATAGGGCTCGCGGATGTGAGTATCCGGCGTCCTCGCCCTGTTGGCTTTCGCGCGCAGGCGCGCTCCCACAGAGAGCAGAGAGCAGAGAGCCGAAAGCCGGGCGCCATCGAAAAGTCGTCCCGTCGGTCACAAATCCGTTCCTTCGTTCGTCTACCCAGTGACACCAAGTCAAACCCCACTGGAGAAGACCATGCAAGCACGACAGAAAAACCCCGCCGTCGCCATTCCCGATGCCATGAAAGCCCTTATGGCGTTAACTGCCGTCACGCGCTCCCACGGAAGTGTCCCGGGTACGACGCTGGACCTGATCGAACTACGCGCCAGTCAGATCAACGGCTGCGGCGTCTGTGTCCACATGCATTCGCGCATGGCCCGCAAAGCGGGGGAGACGGACGACCGACTTTTCTCGTTGGCGGGATGGCGCGACACGCCGTATTTCAACGACGCGGAACGCGCGGCCCTGGCCCTGACCGAAGCCGTGACGCGGATCAACGACCGTCCGGACGCCGTATCCGACGACATCTGGAACGAAGCGACCCGTCATTACGACGAGGCGGCGCTGTCCGTGCTGTTGCTCGCCATCGCCAATATCAACGTCTGGAACCGGCTGAACGTCGCGACGCGTCAGGTCGCCAGTTCGTGGCTGCCGTGATGGCATAAAGAAAAACCCCCGCGACGGGTGTCGCGGGGGTCCGGTTCTGCTTACGTCCATCGGCGATGCTTACTGATCGATCGGAACGTCCTTGGTTTCGCGAACGAAGAACAGACCGATTACGAAGGTCATCAACGCGACGGCGATCGGATACCAAAGGCCGTAGTAGATGTCGCCCTTCCATGCCACCAGCATGAAGCCGATCGTCGGCACGAAGCCACCGAACCAGCCGTTGCCGATGTGATACGGAAGACTCATCGATGTATAGCGGATGCGCGTGGGGAACATTTCCACGAGCCATGCCGCGATCGGCCCGTACACCATCGTCACATAGATCACGAGTAGGGCCAGCAACAGCACCAGCATCGGATAGTTCGACTGCGCGGGATCGGCTTTCTCCGGATAGCCGGCCGTTTTCAGCTGTGCGCCGACCTTCGCTGTGAAGTCCTTGTTCTGCGCCGTGAACGTTGCCTTGTCGAGGCTGGCACCTTCGAACGAACCGATGACATCGCTGCCAATGGTGACCGTCGCCACCGTGCCGGCCGGTGCATCGATATTCGAGTATGGGATGCCTTTCTTGGCAAGCACGCTCTTGGCCACGTCGCACGAACTGGTGAAGGTCTTCTTGCCGACCGGATCGAACTGGAAGCTGCATGCGTTCGGATCGGCGGTGACCTTGACGGGTGCCGCTGCCGCTGCCGATTCGATGGCCGGGTTGCCGTAGTGCGTCAGTCCTTTGAAGATCGGGAAGTACGTGGCCGCGGCAATCAGGCAGCCCGCGAGCACGACGGTCTTGCGACCGATCCGGTCCGACAGCCAGCCGAAGAACACGAAGAACGGCGTGCCTATCAACAGCGCTCCGGCAATCAACAGATTCGCCGTGGTGCCGTCGACTTTCAGGCTTTGCGTCAGGAAGTACAGCGAGTAGAACTGGCCCGTGTACCAGACGACTGCCTGGCCCGCGGTGGCGCCGAACAGCGCGAGGATCACCAGCTTCAGGTTTTTCCACTGCCCGAATGCTTCGGTCAGCGGCGCCTTGGAGCCCTTGCCCTCGGCTTTCATCTGCTGGAATACCGGCGACTCCTGCAACTGCATGCGGATATACACCGAGACGCCGACGAGCACAGCCGAGACCAGGAATGGAATGCGCCAGCCCCAGGCCTCGAACGATTCGGTACCCAGGCCCAGACGCGTGCCGAGAATGACCAGCAGCGAAAGGAACAGGCCGAAGGTCGCCGTGATCTGGATGAAGCTCGTATACAGGCCGCGTTTGCCTTGCGGTGCGTGCTCGGCCACATAGGTCGCCGCGCCGCCGTATTCGCCGCCGAGTGCCAGGCCTTGCAACAGTCTCAACAGGATCAACAGCACGGGAGCGGCCATGCCGATCTGGTTGTAACTGGGCAGTACGCCGACGAGGAAGGTCGACGTACCCATGATGACGATGGTGATGAGGAAGGTGTACTTGCGGCCGATCAGGTCACCGATACGGCCGAAGACAATGGCCCCGAAGGGACGCACCGCGAAACCGGCGGCGAAAGCGAGCAGCGCGAAGATGAACTGGCTCGTTTCGTTCAGACCGGTGAAGAACTGCTTGCCGATCAGGGCAGCCAGTGAGCCATACAGATAGAAGTCGTACCATTCGAAAACGGTGCCAAGGCTGGACGCGAAGACAACGCGTTTATGACTGGTGCCGATGCTGCCCGATCTGGGCAAGCTGCTCACGTTGGCCATCTTTTTCCCCTCGATCAGAACTTGTAGTTGCCGTTGAGGGTAAATTCGTTACCCGATGTCTTGACGCGATTCACACCGTTGGTTGTGGAATCGAGATTCGCGCGGATCCACTCCACACTCAGGTCGTAGGCTCCGGCGGAGTACTGCAGGCTAAGCGCCGATTGACGGTTCTTGAGCAGACCCGTCGATCCGCGGCCCATCCAGCGAACCACGTCGTTCTTGTCCGGCTTGCTCTGCGAATAGAACGCATAGGCGCTCCAGTGCGGCGTGAACTTGTAGCCCGCCTGCAGATAACCGCCCGTGTCCTTGATGTCGCCGAACTGCGACAGATCGCCGAATATCTGGCCGATGGCATTGCCCGTATAGGCCAGTCCCTTGAACACCCATGAGCCCGGCGACCACATGCCGCCGAGTTCGTATGCGGTGCTCTTGATGTTGCTCTGGATCGGCGTGAGCGCGGTGCCGTCGACACCGTGCAGATCGACCTTGCTGTAATGCGCGGCGAAGAAGGCGAGCCAGGTCTTGTCCTGCACGCGCAGACGCGCTTCGAGCTGCGGCTTGAAGCCCGCGTTGCCGGCTGTCAGGTAGTTGACGTTGCCGGTGGGATAGGTCGCCGCGTCGCCGTTGTTCCAGTTGCCCTCGAACGCACCAAGGTCGAGGCGCCACTTCGCGCCTTCGCTGTTGTGATTCAGCTCCTGCATCCAGACCACGCCCGGGAAGCGCCAACCGATCATGCCGGTGCCGTAACCCAGCGGAAATGCGATGTGCGAGAGCGACTGGGGAATGATGTCCAGCGGGAACATCAGCTCCCACTGCTGACCGATACGGATCGTCGTTCCCGTCTCGGGGTTGGCGATGTCCATATAGGCCTGGCGCAGCCGCGGCGTCGGCTGCTGCTGGCTATACGGACCCGTGCCGTTGAAGCCGCCGAAGAAGTCCATTTCGATACGGCCGCCGCCGGTCCAGTCGCCGGCGAACTTGGCGCCGCTGAAGTCGAGCCAGAAACGCGTATTGCGTACGTCCACGCCACTCAGGGTGCCGTCGCTGTGAGCGGCGGTCCTCGGAAGCGGGTACTCGGCATTCTGGCCGTTACCGAAGGTGTAGCTCCGGCTCTGGCTGAACGCGCTGGCGTTGACGAAGCCGTGCAACGCGACCGAAACGCCGGGCGCCGTGGAAAACACGGGCTTCGGCAACGGCTGCGCGGCCACCGTGGCGACCTTGGTTTCGGTCTGCTGTGCCTGCGTCTGCGCGGCTTGCGCCGTCGCCGTGGCCTGCGCGGTGGCGGTCTTCTGTTCCTGGATCATCGCTTTCAGCTCGGCGAGTTGCTGCTCGAGCTGATTGACGCGCGATTCCAGTTGCTGTTCGCGGGTCGTGGTAGTGGATTTGCTCTTTTGCGCATGCGCCGCCATCGGCAGCATCAGTGCACAGGCAATGCTCAAAGCGATAGCCTTACGGCTCCCGACACGGATCGTATTCATTATGGCCTCCCCAACCATTGGCGAGCTGAGCATGACCATGCAGGACAGCCCAGACCATTCGCCAAAGGTCGAACCTCGACCAAAGTCGTAGGGCGACGCGCCCTAGGAAACACGCCGCGACGCTACACTGCCGCATTGCCGCATAAATCAAACCAGACCTTAGATTTCGCAGGAGCACGCATGTCCGAGAAGCACCCGGTCGACCCCGCCTTCGCAGCCAGGGCCCATATCCGCAAAGACGACTACGAGCGCATGTACGCCGAGTCGGTCGGCAATCCGGAAGGCTTCTGGAAAGAGGCGTCGAAACGGCTGGACTGGATCGTTCCTCCCAGCAAGATCAAGGACGTCTCGTTCGCCGCCGACGACCTGCATATCCGCTGGTACGAAGACGGCGTCCTGAACGTGTCGGCGAACTGCCTCGACCGCCACCTGGAAAAGCGTGGCGACAAGACCGCGATCATTTTCGAGGGCGACGATCCGGGCGAATCGCGCCACATCTCGTACCGGGAACTGCATGGCGAAGTCTGCAAGTTCGCGAATACGCTGAAGAATCTTGGTGTCGTGAAAGGCGATCGCGTCATCGTCTATCTTCCGATGATTCCGGAAGCGGCCGTGGCCATGCTGGCCTGCGCGCGCATCGGTGCCATCCATTCGGTCGTTTTCGGCGGCTTCTCGCCCGATTCGCTGGCCGGCCGCATCGCCGATTCCGCGGCCAAGCTGGTCATCACGGCGGACGAAGGTTGTCGCGGCGGCAAGAAGATTCCGCTGAAGGCGAATGTCGACGAATCGCTGACCCGCGCCGGCACGAACAGCGTGGAAACCGTGGTGGTGGTGCGCCGTACGGGCGGCGCCATTCCCATGCAGTCGCCGCGCGATCGCTGGTACCACACGTTGATGGAAGGGCAGTCCGCCGAGTGCGCGCCCGAACCGATGAACGCCGAAGATCCGCTGTTCACGCTGTACACGTCCGGCTCCACCGGCAAACCCAAGGGCGTGTTGCACACCAGCGGCGGCTACCTCGTTTATACGAGCATGACCCACGAACTGATTTTCGATGTGCGCGAGGACGATGTGTACTGGTGCACCGCCGACGTCGGCTGGATCACCGGCCATAGCTACGTCGTCTACGGTCCGCTGGCGAACGGCGCCACCGTCGTGATGTTCGACGGCGTACCCAACTATCCGGACTTCAGTCGCTTCTGGCAGGTGGTCGACAAGCACAAAGTGACGCTGTTCTATACCGCACCCACGGCTATCCGCGCGCTGATGCGCGAAGGCGAAGAGCCGGTAAAGAAAACCTCGCGCGCCTCGCTGCGTCTGCTGGGCACGGTCGGCGAGCCGATCAATCCGGAAGCCTGGAACTGGTACTGGCGCGTGGTGGGCGGCGAGCGTTGCCCGATTGTCGATACCTGGTGGCAAACCGAAACCGGCGGCATTTTGATCACGCCGTTACCGGGCGCCATCGATACGAAGCCCGGCTCGGCAACGCTGCCGTTCTTCGGCATCACGCCGGCCATTGTCGATACCGAGGGCAAGGTGCAGGAAGGCCCGTGCAGCGGCAACCTGGTCATCACCGATTCCTGGCCGGGCCAGATGCGTACCGTGTACGGCGATCACGCACGTTTTATCGAAACCTATTTCAAGACCTATCCCGGTAGCTATTTCACCGGCGACGGCGCACGACGCGACGAAGACGGTTACTACTGGATCACCGGCCGCGTCGACGATGTCATCAACGTGTCGGGGCATCGCATCGGTACCGCCGAAGTGGAAAGTGCGCTCGTGGCGCATCCCAAGGTGGCCGAGGCGGCCGTGGTCGGTTGCGTGCACGAGATCAAGGGCCAGGGCATCTATGCGTTCGTCACGCTGACCGCCGGCGTCGTCGGCGACGATGCGCTGCGCAAGGAACTGATCGCAGGCGTCCGCAAGGAAATCGGTCCCATCGCGGCACCCGATTATCTGCAGTGGGCGCCGGGTCTGCCGAAGACGCGCTCGGGCAAGATCATGCGCCGCATCCTGCGCAAGATCGCCGAGAACCAACCCGATCAGCTGGGCGACATCTCGACGTTGGCCGATCCGTCGGTAGTAAAGAACCTCGTTGACGAACGCCTGATCAAATAGTGGTTTAACTGCGATAGCGGGTGCCATCCCGCTATCGCAGTTCAGATAACGGAAGTATCGAGCCATGCCCGACGTACTGATTGCCGACGACCATCCGCTGTTCCGCGACGCGCTACAGCGCGCCGTACTTGCGGCACTGCCCGGCGCGACGGTGCACACGGCCGACAGCGTAAACACGCTGCTGGCCTTGGTGGAAGCACAACCCGAAGCCGATCTCCTGCTGATGGATCTGCACATGCCCGGCGCACGCGGGTATTCGGCGCTTGCGCATATCCGCGGCCAGTATCCGGGCCTGCCAACCATCGTCGTATCGGGCCATGAAGAAGCGCAGGTCGCGCGGCGCGCACTTGCACACGGCGCATCCGGTTACATTCCGAAGTCGGCGGCGGTGGAAGATATCGTCGAAGCCGTACGCGCCGTACTCGATGGCGATGTCTGGTTGCCGCATCAAATGGTTGGCGGCAGCGTGGAACTGGTTGCCGACGAAGCCGACGTCGCCGCTCGCGTGGCTTCGCTCACGCCGCAGCAATTCCGCGTGCTGAACATGATCGCGGAAGGTCTTCTGAACAAACAGATCGCCTACGACCTCGGCGTGTCCGAAGCTACGGTGAAAGCACACATGACGGCGATCATGCGCAAGCTCGGCGTATCGAATCGCACGCAGGTCGCTCTGGCCGCCAGTCATCTGGACGTGGAAAAAGAAACCCTTCCCAGCATCGCGCCTGCTTCCGATTAATCAGGCCGCCGTGGTTCCCGCTCGCTTCGCCAGCGCCACCAGCAACGCACGCAGCGCCGCCGGTCGAACCGGTTTGTGCAGCAACGGATAGCCCAACGCCCGCGCACGCTGCTTGAGTTCCGTGCTTCCGTCCGCCGTGACCATCGCCGCGGGTGGTAGCAGGACGACGCGGGTACTCAGGTATTGCAGGGCCTCCAGACCATCCATGCCTTCGCCAAGATGATAGTCGGCGAGGATGAGATCGACCGTGGTTTCCGACAGCACGAGAAGCGCATCGTCGACCGTCAGCGCCACGCGGCAATCCACGCCCCAACGTCCGAGCAGTGCTTTCATGCCTTCCAGAATCGATTCGTCGTTATCGAGGCAGAGCACCGTTAACGGCAGTTGTTCGCCGCCCGGTCGCGCCATCGGTTGAACGCGCTTGCGTGCGACGGTCGCCGTGCGCGGCACCGTAATACTGAAGCAGCTCCCACGGCCCACGCGCGAACGCAGGTCGAGGCGATGTCCGAGAATGCCAGCGAGACGTTCGCAGATCGACAAGCCCAGTCCCAGACCTTTTTCTCCCCAGGGAGAAGGGCGTTCCAGACGTTGGAATTCTCCGAAGATGCGCGCCTGCTGCTCGGCGGCGATACCCGGACCGCTATCCCATACTTCGATGCGAAGGCTGTCGCCGATGCGACGTACGCCGAGCAGTACGCCGCCAGAACGGGTATAGCGCAGGGCGTTGGAGAGGAAATTCTGCACGATACGGCGCAACAACTGCGCATCGGTGCGTACCGATAATCCGCAAGGTACGACACGTAACGAGAGACCGCGCTGCTCCGCGACCACCGCGAATTGCTGCTTGAGCGAATCGAAAAGATCCGCAAGCGCGAAAGGCACGATTTCCGGCCGATAGCTGCCGGCGTCGAGGCGGGATACGTCGAGTAGTGCGTCCAGCAGATCTTCCGCCGCACGGAACGACGCGTCGATGCGTTCGGCGAGCTGCGCAGCATCGGCGTCCAATCCCGGATGCTGTCGTAGTGCGGACGTGAAGAGTCGTGCCGCATTCAGCGGTTGCAGAAGATCGTGGCTGGCCGCGGCAAGGAAGCGCGTCTTCGATACGTTGGCGGCTTCCGCTTCGCGTCGCGCGAGTGCGGTGGCGCTAAGTGCTTCGGACAGTTCCGCGGTACGAACCTCCACGCGCTGCTCGAGCGTTTCATTCGCTTCGATCAGCGCCTGCTCGGCGTGCTTGTATGCAGTGACGTCGGTGAATGTCGTGACGAAGCCGCCGCCTGGCAAGGCGCGTCCACGCATTTCGATGACGGTGCCGTCGGGTCGTATGCGCTGGAACAGGTGAGGCGAGCCGGCGCGCATGTAACCGATGCGTTTGGCGACATGTTGATCGACTTCGCCCGGACCGCACTCGCCGTGTTCGGCGTTCCAGCGGATGAGATCGCCAACGGGAAGACCGACGTAAACCATGCCCTCGGGATAATCGAACAGTTCCAGATATCGCCGGTTCCACGCGACGAGCCGCATTTCCGCATCCACGACGCTGATGCCTTGCGATACGTTTTCGAGCGTGGTGGAAAGCAGCTCGCGATTGAACCTCAGTTCCTGCGACGCTTCGTCCATCAGCGCCATGGCTTCGGCGATATCCAGGCCGGTGCCGGACAACGCACCCATCAGCATGCGTCGTGCGCTCGCCGCGCCGACGGCGCTGGCGAGCAGACGTTCGGTGAACTGGATCAGGGAACGATCCGCGGCGTCCGTCGGTTGCAGCGCGCCGCCGTTACGCTGACCGTATTCGGCGAACGCTTTTACCGTGACGCGTTCGCCGACGATACGACCAGCGATCGTGCCCAGGTCGCGCACCGTGACCCGACCGCGCCAGTCGCCCGCACCGGATGCGATACGTACATAAGGATCGACGAATAGCGCGGCATGCAGGCGTTCGGCGACGCTCGGACGAAAACGCAGAGAGATAAAGATCAGACTGGCGACGTTTATCAGCAACGACCAGAACGTGCCATGCGTGACCGGGTCCCACCCGCTCAGGTGAAACAGTTCCTGCGGTTTCAGCCACGAGATATCGAACGGTCCGTCGTTCATCCAGTGGGCTGGCAACCAGCCTGAGCGCGTCATGGCGGGCAGCAATAAGGTGTAGGCCCAGCACAGGAATCCCGCGAGAAGACCGACATACACGCCAACGCGACTGGCACCGCGCCAGTACAACGCGGAGACGATGGCGGGTGCGAACTGTGCGACGGCGGCGAACGCGAGCAGGCCGGTCGCGGCAAGATTTTCCGCATCGGCGATGATGCGGTAGTACGCATATGCCATGGCGGCAAGCGCGACGATAGCGACGCGCCGGACACGAAGCACGATATGCGACACATCGCTGCGCTGTTCGAGATTCAGCGAACGAATGCGTAGCAACGCCGGCATCACCAGATCGTTGCTGATCATGGTGGAAAGCGCCACGGCCGCCACGATGACCATGCCCGTGGCCGCCGAGAAACCGCCGACGAATGCGAGGAGGGCAACGCTGCTGTCGCCATGCGCCAGGGGAAGATTCAATACCCACGCATCCGCGGCACCGTTGCGTACCGAGGCGATGTTCATGCCCGCGCCAACGATGGGAAGCACCGCGAGCATGACCAGGATCATGTAGATCGGGAACAGCCAGCGCGCCTTGCGCAGATCGCGCGGGTCTTCGCATTCGACGACACCGATCTGGAACTGGCGTGGCAGACAGAACATCGCACAGAACGCGAGCAACGTCTGTGCGACGAAGCCCGGTGGAAAGCCACCGTGCTCAAGCTGCATGACGGGCTCGCGCAACGTCGCTTCCAGACCGGGGCCCTTGATGAAGGCGTAGACACCGATGGCGACGAACGCAAGCAGCTTGATCAACGACTCAAGCGCGACCGCGAGCATCATGCCGTGGTGGTGTTCCGTCGCGTCGATGGTACGCGTACCGAACAGGATCGCGAACACGGCGAGCAGCGTCGCGCACCACAATGCGGTATCGCTCAGCCACCACGAAGGCTTGCCGGCACCCATGTCGCCGAGGACGGCGAAGGACATCGCAACCGCCTTGAACTGCAGCGCGATATAGGGAATGACGGCGAGTACGGCAATGATCGCCACCAGCGCGGCAAGGCCATGCGACTTGCCGAAGCGTGCCGCGATGAAGTCGGCGATGGATGTGATGTTGCGTTGCCGGGCGACAAGGACGAGCCGCTCGATCAGGCCGAATCCCAGGACAAACAGAAGCAGGGGACCGAGATAGATCGGTATGTAGGCAAGGCCGTCGCGAGCAGCGGTGCCGACGGCGCCGTAGAAAGTCCACGACGAACAATAAACCGCCAGCGCCAGGCTGTAGACCACCGGTCGCAGGTGCGGCTTGCTGGGATACAGAGGCCGGCGGTCGCCCGCATACGCGACACAGAACAGCAGGCCCACGTAGACGAGCGATACCAGCAGCAGTAGCCAGCCTGCAATCAAGGTTGGTGCTCCCCGAGATTCACCGCGTCCATTCTAGTGCTTTCGCGGCGAGCCTTGCCCGGCGACGCCGGGCGCTGCACCATCGCCGGATGAATTCCAAGGATCTTGCGGCTGTGGCCGCCACGCTAGGCTCGGATGTCCACGTATGGTGCGTGCCCTGGCGTGGCGTTTCGGCCGAGGCGCTGTTTCGCCCGCTCATCGCCGCTTATGCGTCCGTTCCCGCCGACGACTTACCGATCGTGCGCGGCGAGCACGGCAAGCCATGGCTATCCGCACCACTGGGCGAGCTGGCCTTCAGCTGGTCGCACAGCGGTGATACGGCGCTGTGCGCTATCGCGCGCGGAGACGCCGGATTCGAACTGGGCGTCGATATCGAGCGGGTTCGCCCCAGGCCGCGACTGCTCGCCCTGGCCGAGCGATTCTTTTCGCCCAGCGAGGCCGCCTTGTTGCGCTCGTGCACGGAGGAGACGCGGCTCGACATGTTCCTTGCGTTGTGGACGTCCAAGGAGGCCGTGCTGAAGGCGCACGGCGGAGGACTGTCTTACGGACTGCATCGCGCGTCGTTCCACGTGGTGGAGGGGAGAGCACACCCTGTCGCATTCGATGGTGCGATTGCGCCGGCGACGGCATGGACCGTTCAGCCTCTGGACGTGCGCGCGGGATTCGCCGGCGCGATCGCATGGCGCGGGGCTTCACGGACAGTGCGTCTCATGACGCAAGACACTGAACCCTTCCCATCGACGCCTTGAACCATTTCCTCGCGAGCCGAGTCTGATTTCTGGCAAGTCGTGGAAGTTCGCTACAGGGACGTAGCGCGTTATGCTGGGAAGACAGTCATTGCGCACGCCGCCTGGCGTGCGCTTTTTTTTCAGGCATCCCATGACCGTTCTCAGCGTCAATCTGAATAAGATCGCCGTACTGCGCAACTCGCGCGGCGGCAATGAACCCGATATCGCCACGGCCGCGAATACCTGCATCGATGCGGGTTGCGGCGGCCTTACCGTCCATCCGCGACCCGACATGCGCCACGTGCGGCCCGACGATGTCCGCGTACTTGCCGGCCTTCTGCGCGGGCGGGTGGAATACAACATCGAAGGCAACCCGTTCGCGCCGGCGCGCGGCGAGTATCCGGGGCTCCTCGAGCTGGCCAAGGAAGTGCGTCCCACCCAGGTCACGCTGGTTCCGGATTCGGACGGCCAGATCACATCCGATCACGGTTTCGACCTGACGACCGACCTGCCGAAACTATCGCCGATCGTCGCTGCGTTCCGCGAACTCGGTTGCCGGGTGAGCGTTTTCGTCGGCGCCGACGCGAAGGGTTTCGCGGAAGCCGCGGCTGCGGGTATTCAGCGCATCGAGCTTTATACCGGGCCTTATGCCGAGGCATTCGCACGCGGCGATGCACGCATTGAACTCGCGGCGTTCGCGGATACCGCGCAGCGTGCGCAGCAGGCCGGCCTTGCGGTCAATGCCGGGCACGATCTGAGTCAGGCGAATCTCGGTACGTTCAAGTCGGCTATTCCGGGCCTGGCCGAGGTATCGATCGGCCATGCGCTGATCGGCGAGGCGTTGTACCAGGGCTTGTCGAATACGGTACGCGCGTACCTCGATATTCTTTCCTGATCGATCCCGCATGGACGCGATGCTTTCCTCCACGTAACCGCGACATCCGGAAGAGCCGTCGGCCACCACCCTCGTAGTGCGCGAGGAACCAAAAAAAAAACCCCGCCGAAGCGGGGTTTCTTCTTGGAGCCGGAAGAGTCTGGGGATCAGTTCGAGTTAACGAAACCGATCTTGGTCAGGCCCTGGCCCTTGGCGTCGGAAAGAACCCGAGCCACGACTTCGTACTGAGCCGCGTCGTCCGCATCGATCTGCAGTTCCGGCTGGTTGGACTGACTGGCGACTACCGCGATCTGAGCCTTGAGGCCCAGCTCGTCAACCGGCGTGTCGTTCCAGTACAGCGAACCATCCTGGCGGATCTGCAGCCGGATGGGATCCGGCGGATTTTCGGGGTTTACGATGTTCGGATTCGGCTGCGGCAGATCGATCTTGATCTTATGCGACAGCATCGGAGCCGTGATCATGAAGATGATCAGGAGAACCAGCATCACGTCGACGAGCGGCGTGACGTTGATTTCCGACATCGGACCACCGGAATTACCTGAACTGAATGCCATGGTGCGTCACTCCTTGCCGGTGGTGAGGAAGCCGACATGAACCATGCCTGCTTCCTTGGCAGCGCCAAGGACCTTGCGCACGACTTTGTATTCCGTCGTGCGGTCGGCGCGGATCTGCAATTCAGGCTGCGGCGACTTCGCCGCCGCAACCGCGAACTGGCCCTTGAGTTCAGCATCGCTGACCTCGGCGTCGTTCAGGAAGTACGTGCCGTCCGGCTTGATCGCGAGATCCATCGGTTCGACCGGGGTGTCATCCTTAACATTCGGATTAGCCTTCGGCAGATCGATCTGGATCCGATGGGACATCAGAGGAGCCGTGATCATGAAGATGATCAGCAGAACCAGCATCACGTCGACGAGCGGCGTGACGTTGATTTCCGACATCGGACCGCCGCTGTTGCCCCCGCTACTCATAGCCATGGGTCAGTTCCTCACTTCTTGACGTTAGCGACCGGCGTACCGGTGCCTTCGACGCGGGCACCCGTGGCGAAGAAGTCGTGCAGGTCATGCGCGAATTCGTCGAACTGGGCGTACGTCAGGCGGTTGGAGCGCATGAAGAAGTTGTACGCAAGCACGGCCGGGATAGCGGTGAACAGACCGAACGCGGTCATGATCAGAGCTTCACCGACGGGACCGGCGACCTTATCCATGGAGGCGCTGCCGCTGGCTGCGATACCGATAAGTGCGTGGTAAATACCCCACACCGTACCGAGCAGACCGATGAACGGAGCGGACGAGCCGACCGTTGCGAGCAGGGTCAGACCACCTTCGAGACGCAGGCTCTCACGAGCAACGGCCTGACGCAGGGCGCGATCGATGAATTCCGAACGCGACAGGGTCTCTGCCAGACGGCCGCCAGCGGCTGCCTGGTGGTGAGCGACCGCCGAAGCGGCGTCGAGGGCGATCTTCGAGAACGGTTCGCCCTTCGGCTGTTCTTCAAGAACGCGGATCGCATCCTGCGTGGAAGCAGTGTTCCAGAAACCCTGGATCACCTTGTCGGCACGAGTGCGGACGAGGCTGTTGCGGATGAAGTTGGCGACGATGAAATACCACGAAAGTATCGACATGGCCGTAAGGACGACGAAGACGATCCAACCCAGAAAATCGAAATTCTGGATCAGATGGTCGAAGCCCATCTGCTTCAGGGCATCGGCGTTGGAGTTTGTACCTGGCACGGCAGGCTGAGCGGAGGTGTCTTGCAACATAACGCTACCCTTGGGAAGTCAAGCGTGAACAATTAACTGTAATGAGGAAATTACAGCTGATTTAGGTTGAACGTAACGGGGACACGCGCATAGCCTTCGACCGCCTGGCCGCCACGCTTACCCGGGTTGAATCGCCAATTCCTTGCGGCATCTTCTGCAGCGCGATCCAACTCACGGAAACCGCTGGACTGATCGACCTTAATGTCTTTCGGCGAACCGTCAACACCAACGAGGACCAGAAGGACCACCGTACCCTCGTGCCGCTGGCGAACCGCCTGCGGCGGATACTTTGGCGGGTTACGCTGACGGTACGACAGATTTTCGCTCGGCGCGATATCAGCCGGCGGAGCAGGCGGCGCGGGAGGCGCCGGCGGCGGAGCCGGAATCGCGTTGGTCGAAGCTTCGTCGACGGCCGGCGGCGGCGGAGCCGGCGGCGGAGGTGTCGGTGGTGGCTTGACCTGTTGAATGATTTTCGGCGGCGGCGCCTTCGGAGGTTCCGGAGGCGGCGGCGGCGGCGGGGGAGGCGGCGGCGGTGGCTCGATAAAGTCCACCTGCACGATCTTCTCTTTCTCCTTTTCCTGCGACTTGGGCGGCGCCATGGGCGCTACCAGCAGCAGGAAGGCGAACGAGTGCAGCGCAATGGCAACTGCCAAAGCACTTGTGCGCCCCCAACTAAACGGCGCTTGGCCGGTTGATTCGTTACTTGAGGCCATCAGTCACTATCAAGAGCTAATCAAGCGGAAGTGAAGCCCGCACTGCTGGCCGGCAATTTCGGCTGTATATGCCGAAATCACTGGTTTCTGCAAGCGGAAAGAGATGCAAGGTACACCAGCATATAGCGTTTGTATAGCGCCTGAAGGGCAGATTTACGAAGTAGTCAAACCCGTACTTCAGGCACTTTACAGACGCTTACTTGGCGCCTGCGGTTTTCAACCAGGCGTTGGCCTTGGCAGAGGTTTCCGGGTCCTGCGCTGCCTGCTTCATGGCGGCGATTGCACCCGGTTTGTTCTTCAGACCACGCTCGGCTTCCGCGAGCATCATGTAGGCAGAGCCCTTATGTTGCACGCCCTTGCTGATGGCATCCTGCAGGGATTTCTTTGCTTCACCATACTTGTTATCGGTGATTTGGAGCTGACCGATGCGCAGTGAAACCTCACCGTCCTTCGCGAAAGGCTGGGCCTTCGTGTAGGCGGCAATGGCCTGCGCATGGTTTTCTGCAACGTAGGACGAGTCACCCTGGAGCTTGTAAACATCGTAGCCCGGCTTGACGACGCCCTTGGTCAGACCTTCATCCAGCACCTGGTATGCCTTCGAGGCATTCGTCTTGGTACGGGATTCGTTGTCCTGACCGTCGATCAGGTAGATTTTGGCGAGATTGACGTACTGCTTCTCGTCCTTGAACGCGCCGGCGGCGCGGCCCTTCTCCAGCAGCGTGATCGCTTCAGGATATTTCTGGGCCTGGATGAGCGTCGACGCAGCGTTGTTCAGCGCGGTCGCGTCATTCGGATTCTTCTGCAGAGCTTCCGTCGCGAGCGCGGCGGCCTTGTCGCCCTGGCCCGTCTCGGAGTAGCTGGCAGCCAGGATCTGGTTCCAGCCGTCGATCGACGTGGGCTTCGCGTCCGGCATCGACTTCGCTTTGTTGATCGCGACGATCGCGTCCGGGAATTTCTCGAGGCGGTAATCGATATTGCCTTCGAGACCGTACGAGTCGGCGGTTTCCTTCTTACCTTCCGCGCGCCACGACTGCAGCGTGGTCAGAGCCTGCGCGTACTGCTCGTCGGCCACGTAGAACTGGGCGAGCATGTACTTGAGCTGGAAGTAGGTGTCGTTCGACAGAACGCCGTTATCGAGGGATTTCTTCAGAAGCTCGATGGCGCCTTTAACGTCGCCGTCGTTGTACTTCATGTTGGCCATGCCCTGGAGGGCGAGCGCCTGAGCGTATTTGCTCTTGGTGCTGGTGCCGTCGGCGATCGGCTGCAGAAGCTGCATCGCCTTGTCTTTCTCGCCGTTGTTGACCGCGTCGAGGCCTTCGTTGAGGGCCTTCTGGTCTTTTTCGCTGGTGAGGTCGAGCTTGGGTTCCTGTCGGCTCGAGTTCGGGTACAGCGCTTCCTTCTTGTCCTTGGAAGCGGTGTCCTTTGCCACGGCAGCGCCGCTGACCAGCGACAGAGCGATTGCTGTTGCAGCCGCCACCTTGATGAGGGAACCCTGTTTCATTGCCTGACCTCTGTTTAGGAGTCGTCGCACGTGACCGTGCTCCGGGGGACTACAGAGGTTAACCTGAATTCATTCCTAAGAACAAGTCGCAGTGCGGCAAAAAAGAATAGTCAAAACAATGACTTGTTAAGAGAGTATTGACGGGGGTTCGCGGGCGGCCTTTTTTGCCGCCCGCTTTAGCCCTTAAACGTCCAGATTCGAGACCTTGAGCGCGTTCGCTTCAATGAAGTCCCGACGCGGTTCGACGGCTTCGCCCATCAGCATGGAGAACATCTGATCGGCCGCAACGGCATCCTCGACACCGACCTGGAGCATGCGACGGGTTTCCGGATTGACGGTGGTTTCCCACAGCTGTTCCGGGTTCATTTCGCCGAGGCCCTTGAAGCGCTGGATCGTACGGCCCTTCTTCGCTTCGTCGAGCAGCCAGTTCCGCACTTCGGCAAAGCTGACCACGCCACGCGAACCGTTGCCACGACGAACCACGGCACCCGGTTCCAGCTTCAGCTGTTGCAGCTGCTGCGAGATCGAAAGGATGGCGCGGAACTCGATGCCGCCGAAGAACGACTGCGGCAGGATCCAGGTATGGCTGAGGCCGTGCTGGTTACGCTCCAGCTCGATCGCCGCGCCCTGCTCGCCCGCTGCCGGACGCAGACGCAGCTTGTACGTCGGCTTGCCCAGGCCGCTGGCACTGAGCCGTAAGGCAACGCCGTCGAGCCAGGCCTGCATGACGCTGGCGTCCGCCCACATCGTCTCTTCGAGCGGTGCATGCTCGATCAACGCCGTCAGCATCGCGGGATCGAAGCGATGGTTGAGGCGGGCGATCTGGTCGAGCGCCGTCTGATAGTCGTGCAGGAGCTTTTCCAGCGTCTCGCCGGAAATGGCGCCAGCACCTTCTTCCGGCATCAGCGTCGCATTGTCGACCGCGCTGGCGATGAGGTAATCGTTGAGGACGTTGTCGTCCTTGATATACATCTCCTGCTTGCCCTGCTTCACCTTGTACAGCGGCGGCAAGCCGATATACACGTGGCCGCGCTCGATCAACTCGGGCATCTGGCGGTAAAAGAAGGTCAGCAGCAGTGTACGGATATGGGATCCGTCCACGTCGGCATCGGTCATGATGATGATGCGGTGGTAACGCAGCTTGTCCGGGTTGTATTCGTCTTTGCCGATACCCGTGCCAAGCGCGGTGATCAGCGTGCCGACCTCGGCCGAGGAAATCATCTTGTCGAAACGGGCTTTCTCGACGTTGAGGATTTTGCCCTTCAACGGCAGCACGGCCTGCGTACGACGGTTGCGACCCTGCTTGGCGGAACCGCCGGCGGAGTCACCCTCGACCAGGAACAGTTCGGAAAGCGCGGGATCTTTTTCCTGACAGTCGGCGAGCTTGCCCGGCAGGCCCGCGATATCGAGCGCACCCTTGCGGCGAGTCATCTCGCGCGCCTTGCGGGCGGCTTCGCGCGCACGGGCGGCGTCCACCACCTTGGAAGCGATGGCCTTGCTCTCGCCCGGATGTTCCAGCAGGAACGAGGCGAACTTGTCGTTGACGACCTGCTCGACCACCGTCTTCACTTCGCTGGAGACCAGTTTGTCCTTGGTCTGCGACGAGAATTTCGGATCGGGCACCTTGACGGACAGCACAGCGATCATGCCTTCGCGCATGTCGTCGCCCGAGAGGCCGACCTTGGCGTTCTTCGCCAGCCCTTCCCGCTCGATGTAGTTCTGCAGGGTGCGCGTCAGCGCGGCGCGGAAGCCCGTGAGATGGGTGCCGCCGTCGCGCTGGGGAATGTTGTTCGTGAAGCAGAACATCGTTTCCTGGTACGCGTCCGTCCATTGCATGGCCACCTCGACGGTGATGCCGTCGGATTCCGAGCTGAAGGAGATGACGTTGGGGTGCAACGCCGTCTTCAACTGGGCCAGATGCTGGACGAAGGAGCGAATGCCGCCTTCGTACGCAAAAATATCCTTGCGATCGTTCCGCTCGTCGATCAGTTCGATCGTGACGCCAGAATTGAGGAACGCCAGTTCGCGCAGGCGCTTCGCCAGGATGTCGTAATGGAATTCGATGTTATTGGTGAACGTCGCCGGGCTGGGCAGGAAACGCACCATCGTGCCGCGTCGTGTCGTATCGCCAACAGGGCCGATGGGCGCTACGGGCTCGCCATGAGCGTATTCCTGACGATATTCCTTGCCATTGAGCCAGACGGTCAGCCAAAGACGCTGGCTGAGCGCGTTGACGACGGAAACGCCGACACCATGAAGGCCGCCCGAGACCTTGTACGAGTTCGCATCGAACTTGCCACCCGCATGAAGCACGGTCATGACCACTTCGGCCGTGGACCGCCCTTCTTCCGGGTGGATATCGACAGGAATACCGCGGCCGTTATCGGTCACGCCAACGGAACCATCCTGGTAAATGGTCACCGTTACGTAATCGCAGTAGCCGGCAAGGGCTTCGTCGATGGCGTTATCCACCACCTCGAAGACCATGTGATGTAGTCCGGTGCCATCGTCGGTATCGCCGATGTACATGCCAGGGCGCTTACGAACGGCGTCCAGGCCCTTCAGCACTTTGATGTTGCTTGAGTCGTACGAGGTCGAATTCGTCGGTTCGAGATGTTCGTTCATGCGATGCCCGATGGTGGCGCCAAACAGCGGTCCCGGCACGGCGCGATAAGGCGTCGGGACAGTCGGTCGATTATAGCAGGCCCGCCACATTGCCCTGTTCCACGTGGAACACTGTCTTGGGGGCCGAAAGAAGCGCGTGGGGAACCTCGGTACCTGTCACGAGGACCTGGATGTCGCGATCCAGAAGTTGCGCTACAACCCACTCTTGATGGGTACGATCGAGCTCGGATGCAAGGTCGTCCAGGCAGACGACAGGCCATTCTCCGCGCGCTTCGGCATGATGTGCCGCCTGCCCGATGAGGCAAGCCAGCGCACAAAGCTTCTCCTGACCACGGGACAGATGCTCTCGCAGCGGAGCATGCTCGAAGCTGACGACGAAGTCCGCTCGATGGGGCCCGACGGTGGTGTGCCCCCTCGACGCGTCGCGATACCGACGTTCGGCCAGCACCTCGGCAAGGTCCATCCCCTCGTCCCACCCGCGTTTGTAGCGGAGATTTAGCGCTCCCAGCTCGGGAAGCGTGGTTTGGGCCAGGGCATCGATGTGCGGCGACAAGGCCGTGATGTAGGCTTTTCGCTGTGCATCGATGATTTCGCCTGATTGGGCTAGTTCCGCTTCCCAAGGGGCAATGAGATTGTCCGGCGGCGCGCCCCCGGCCCGGAGCAATGCATTTCTCTGCTTCAACGCGCGTTGATAGCGACGCCAGGCCAGAAGGAAGGAATGTTCCACGTGGAACAGACCCCAATCGAGGAACCGGCGCCGCTCTTCCGACGGCCCCGCGATCAGTGCGTGGGAACCGGGCTCGAAGCAAACCACCGCGCACGACTGGACCAATGCCCCCAGCGTCGCGGCGGTTTCGCCATCCACCCTCGCCTGCCAGCGTCCGCTCTCGCGTCCCAGCCCAAGACGATGCAGCCTGCCGTCCTGCATCCGCAGCTCGGCGAATACCGAAAGCGCCGAAGCACCGCGCTTCAGGAGGACGTCGCGGGAACCACTACGAAACGACCGACCATGCGAAAGCAAATAGGCGGCTTCGAGCACACTGGTTTTCCCGGCCCCGTTTGCGCCGGTAAAAACATTGATGCCCGGGGCCAGAGTTAGCGACACGCCTTCCAGGCATCGCAATCCCGCGATTCGCAGCGTTTCGAACTTCATCCGCTCTGTTTACCCCGTAAAACGCAAAGACGCCGGGGTGTGCGAGACAACCCCGGCGTCACAAGCCGAACCCTGAGTTTACGGCGCGTCAGAGGCGCAGCGGCATAATCACGTGCCGCGCCTCGTCGTTGCCCTCTTCCTGCAAGAGACAGCTGGACTGCGCGTCGCGCAGGTTCAGACGGACTTTGTCGCCGCGAAGTGCGCTGAGTGCGTCCATCAGGTACCCCACGTTGAAGCCAACGGCCAGATCCGAAACGCTGGTTTCGGCTTCGACCTCTTCCACGGCCTCTTCCTGCTCCGGGTTGTGGGCCACGATGCGCATTTTGCCGGGGCTGAGTTCCAGCTTCACACCGCGATACTTTTCGTTCGACAGAATCGCCGCGCGTTGCAGGGCGCCACGCAGGACATCGCGTTCGATCGTCGCAGTTTTGTCCGCGCCGAGAGGAATAACCGACTCGTAGTCCGGGAAACGGCCATCGATCAGTTTGGAGGTGAAAACCACGCCGCCACGGCGTACGCGCAGGTGATTGCGCCCGAATTCCAGCTCGACCTGGCCTTCGCCGGTTTCGAACAAGCCAACCAGCTCGTTCACGCCCTTGCGCGGAATGATGATCTGACGACGCGTGGAAACCGAGCTTTCCAGCTGGGTTTCTTTCAGTGCAAGACGATGACCATCGGTAGCGACGCAACGCAGCGTGTGTTCCTGAAGATCCAGGAGCATGCCGTTGAGGTAGTAGCGAACGTCCTGATTCGCCATGGCGAATGCCGTGCGTTCCATCAGCTCACGCAAAACGTCTTCGGGAAGCGATACGCGCTCCAGAAGTTCGATTTCGTCGATGGTCGGAAACTCCGTCGACGGCAGCGTGGCCAGCGTGAATCGGCTGCGACCGGCATTCAGGGCGATGCGCTCGCCGTTCTGCTTCACATCGATCTTCGATCCATCCGGCAGGGCGCGAACGATGTCGAACAGCTTGCGTGCCGGAATCGTCACTTCGCCGTTCTGAACCGCTTCGGCTGCCGTGGTGGCGACCATTTCGACTTCGAGATCGGTGCCGGTGAACGAAACCTGGTCTCCGTCGGCCTTCACGAGAAGGTTCGCCAGTACTGGCAGCGTCTGACGACGTTCCACGACGCCGACCACCTGCTGCAGGGGTTTAAGCAGTACTTCTCGTTGGATGCTGAATTGCATGCGTGTCCCCTGCTTTTGCTTTAAAGAGTTTTTAAGATTTATTTAGTGGTAGTAGTAGGGCCGGTGGATAACTGGAGAAGTCAAAAATATTGTTTATATTCAGTGACTTGTCTTTTCATATCGACTGGCCTGAAAGACGGACTGCATGTGGGTGTCTTGTGGATAACTTTGGGTTCTGGAGCCGTCCTCAGATCATCCACTTATTATCCACAGGTTTTCAGCCCGTCAATATACGTATCAGTTGTTCCCAATCCTGCCTCATCCGCACGTCCTTCTCGCAGAAACCGCGAATGGTGCGGCACGCGTGGAGAACGGTCGTATGGTCGCGGCCGCCGAAAGCCTCTCCGATCTCCGGCAGGCTGTGTTCGGTCAGTTCCTTCGACAACGCCATGGCTACCTGTCGCGGACGCGCCAGGGAGCGCACACGGCGCTTGGAGAGCAGGTCGGACAGCCGAACCTGATAGTAGTCGGCCACCTGCTTCTGGATATTGGGCACCGTCACGGCCTGCGCATGGGTATTGAGCAGGTCGCGCAGGGTTTCCTCGGCGAAATCGGTCGTGATGGGCTTGCGGTAAAAGTTGGCGCGAGCCGCCAGCGTATTGAGCGCGCCTTCCAGATCGCGGACGTTCGAGCGGATACGCCGCGCAAGGAGCATCGCGACGTCCTCGGACACCGCCATACCCTTGTCGTGCGCCTTCGACAGAAGAATCGCCGCGCGCGTTTCGAAGTCCGGTGGCTCGATAGCCACCGACAGACCCCAGCCCAGGCGCGACTTCAGACGCGGCTCGAGCTTGTCCAGCTCCTTCGGATAGCGATCGCAGGTCAGGATGATCTGTTGCTTCGCTTCGAAAAGCGCATTGAACGTATGGAAGAACTCTTCCTGCGTGGTGTCCTTGCCCGCGAAGAACTGGATGTCGTCGATCAGCAACGCGTCCACGGAACGGAAGCGCCGCTTGAACTCGTCCATGTTCTTCTGCTGCAGCGCTTTCACCATGCCGCTGACGAACTGCTCCGAGCGCAGGTAAAGCACCTTGAAGCCCGGATTGTTTTCCATCATCAGGTTGCCGGCCGCATGCATGAGATGCGTCTTACCCAGACCGGTGCCGCCATAAAGCAGCAGCGGGTTGTACGCCCGGCCGGGATTCATCGCGACCTGCATCGCCGCGGCCTTGCCCAGCTGGTTCGATTTGCCTTCCACGAACGTTTCGAACGTGTAGTGCGGATCCAGATTGTGGATATGCGCGGCTTCCGCCGGCACGTCCGGCATGCGCGAAGGCGGTGCGTAATGCTGTTGTTGTTGCTGCGTGGGCGGGTTGGGCACGACGGTGCGCGCCGGTGCGGGACGCCCGCCACTGGACCCGACTTCCACGCGCACGGGCACGGGGCGGCCCAGCAGGTGTTCGACGATCGTCTGGATCTGTTCCAGATATTGTTCGCGTACGGTATCCAGCGTGTAAGGATTGGGCGCGAAGAGATAGAGGCCGGTTGCATCTTCGCGAGCCTGAAGAGGCATCAGCCAGGTATGCACGTCCTCGGCGCTCAACTCGCCTTCCAGACGCTCGAGACAGCGCCGCCAAAGATCACTCATTAGGTATGCTTGCCACAGAAGAGGCGCTTGCGCGCGGGGTGGACGGCAAAGTCTACCAGTCTTGGCCCTCTCCCAGAGGTCGGCGCAGGGATCGGGTCCGTCACCCCCGTTTGACACTCCCGTAATAACCCCGCATACTTTCTAGCCTTTTTTAATCTTCACCCGGATGTAAGAGCCATGAAGCGGACTTTCCAGCCAAGCAAGCTCAAGCGCGCCCGCACCCACGGCTTTCGTGCTCGCATGAAGACCGCGGACGGTCGCAAGATCCTCAACGCGCGCCGCGCGAAGGGTCGTAAGCGCCTGATCCCGTAAGCGGTTCGCCGTCGTGCGTGCCGCTGCCATGCCGCGCGAAGCGCGGCTCCGCCGCGCCGCCGATTTCGCCGCCCTGCGTACTGTCAGCGGCCGCCTCGGCGGCCGCTGCTTTCTTTTGCGTTTCGGAAACAACGAGACCGACACGGCCCGTCTTGGCCTTGCCATCTCGAAGCGTTGTTCCAAGCGCGCGGTTGATCGCAACCGCATCAAGCGCCTCGTGCGCGAATCTTTCCGTCGCGCCCGGCCCGGTCTTCCCACGGTAGACGTCCTGGTGACCGCCCGCGACATCGCGGTCGCCGAATCCGGCGCCGTCCTCCTGGCCGAACTCGATGCCCTGTGGAAGAAGTTGCGGCCGTTGAAGCCTGAGCAGTCGAGCGTCACAATCGCGCGTTGACCTTCCTGTCCCCACCGTCCTTCCGCGGTCGTATACCGCGGCGCCCTTCGGATTTGGCCCTGCAATGAATCAAACGCGCACGTTCCTCTTCTTCGCGCTCATGTTTGTGGCGTACATGCTTTGGATGGAATGGGAGAAAGACTATGTCACTCCGCCTCCTGCACCGACGTCCGCCGCGCAGACCACCGGGCAGGCCGCTGCCGGCGACTCCAGCATTCCAGGCGCCGCCGCTCCCGCTGGCGTTCCCTCCGAATCGGCTAACGCCACCGGTCCGGCGCAACTCGTCACCGTTACGACCGACGTACTGCGTCTGACGATCAATACGCGCGGCGGCAGTGTCGTTCGTTCCGAATTGCTGGCTTATCCCAGCGAGCCGCGCACCAAGAAGAATCCGGATTCGCCGCCCGTCCGTCTGCTCGACGACGAAGACGCGCAGTTCTTCGCGGCACAGGACGGTCTGGTCAGCAGCGCCGGCGCGGCACCCGATCACAACGCCCTCTTCCACGCCGAGAAAACCGAGTACACGCTCGCCGACGGCGAAAAGAGCGTCAGCGTCGACCTGACCTGGACCGATCCGTCGGGCATCAAGGTCGTGAAGCGCTATACGTTGAAGCGCAACGACTATGTCGTCGACCTCGATCAGCGCATCGAGAACGGCAGCGCCACGGCCTGGACGGGTAACGCCTACCAGCAGCTGCAGCGCGTACCGGCCGCCAAGGTCAACTGGTTCAAGGCCTATACCGATCCGGCGCAGCACAGCTTCTTCGGTGCCGCGTGGTACAGCCCGGAAACCAAGTTCGACCAGCTGCTCTTCAACGACTTCGCCAAGAAGCCGCTGAACCGCCAGATCACCGGTGGCTGGATCAGCATGCTCCAGCATTACTTCTTCGTTGCGTGGATTCCGCCGGCGGACCAGGCCGTCACGTACACGACGACCACCGTCAATCCGGATACCGCGAATCCGCGCTATCTCGTCCGCGCATTCGGTCCGTCGTTGCAGGCCGCGCCGGGACAGAGCGTCGACAGCGTCGCGCGTCTGTACATCGGTCCGAAACTGCAGGGCACGCTGGACGCGATCGCACCGGGCCTGGAACTGACCAGCAACTACGGCTGGCTGACGATCATCGCGCAGCCGCTGCATTGGCTGCTCTCCCAGCTGCACGCCATCAGTGGCAACTGGGGCGTCGCGATCATCCTGCTCGTGCTGCTGATCAAGGCCGCGCTGTACAAGCTGACCGACGCGCAGTTCCGTTCGGGCGCACGCATGCGCAAGTTGCAGCCTCGCGTCCAGGCGCTCAAGGAGCGTTACGGCGACGACAAGGTCAAGATGCAGCAGGCCATGATGGAGCTGTATAAGAAGGAGAAGGTCAATCCGATGGCGGGTTGCCTGCCCATCCTGATCACCTTCCCCATCTTCATCGGTCTGCTCCGCGTTCTGTCCGAAAGCATCGAACTGCGTCACGCACCGTTCTTCGGCTGGATCCACGATCTGTCGGCATCCGATCCGTATTACGTACTGCCGGTGCTGTACATGATGGTCACGCTGGCCACCCAGCGCCTGACGCCGATGACCGGCATGGACCCGACCCAGGCCAAGATGATGAAGGTGATGCCGCTGCTGTTCGGCGTCTTCTTCGCCTTCTTCCCGTCCGGTCTGGTGCTGTACTGGACAGTCAACGGTGCCACCAGCCTGCTTCAGCAGTGGTGGATCACACGAAGTGTCGACCGCGCCGAGCTCAAGGCCCGGACGTCCTGATAACCCGAAGCGGCGCGTCGAAAGACGCGCCGCTTCGCTATGAGGCCTGCGAAGTGACCCAACACGACGACACCATTGCCGCCATCGCCACGGGTGCGGGCGCCGCGGGCGTCGGCGTGGTGCGCGTATCGGGTCCGGCCGTTCCCTTCATCGCCGCCACCCTGCTCGGTCGCGAACCTCGTCCGCGTCACGCGCACTTCGCCGCATTCCGCGACGCGTCGGCTGAACTCGTCGACCGCGGATTGCTGTTGTTCTTTCCCGGTCCTGCTTCTTATACCGGTGAGCACACACTGGAACTCCAGGGACACGGCAGCGCCGTTCTTCTCGACGCCCTGCTTCGTCGCGTCATCGAACTCGGTGCACGCCTTGCGCGCCCCGGCGAATTCACCGAACGCGCATTCCTCAACGGCAAGCTGGATCTTGCCCAGGCCGAAGCCGTCGCCGACCTTGTCGCCGCGCGATCGGAAGCCGGTGCGCGCGCGGCGCTTCGTTCCATGGAAGGCGTGTTCTCCGCGAAAGTCGACGACCTGCTGGCCGATCTCGTCGCGCTGCGCGTTCACGTCGAAGCGGCGATCGACTTTCCCGAGGAAGAAATCGACTTCCTCGCCGATCCGGCGATAGAGAATCAGCTCACGTCATTGCGCGTACGTCTTGCCGATCTTCTCGTCGAAGCGCGACGCGGTGTTCGTCTCAACGATGGCATCGCGGTCGCCATCGTCGGACGTCCGAATGCCGGAAAATCGAGTCTGATGAATGCGCTTGCGGGTAGCGAACGCGCCATCGTCACCGATATTCCCGGCACGACGCGCGATGTGCTGCGCGAATCCGTCGCGATCGACGGCGTGTCATTCGAACTCGCCGACACCGCTGGCCTTCGCGAGTCGGACGACATCGTCGAACAGGAAGGCGTGCGCAGAGCGCGCGCGCAACTGGAACGCTGCGATGTCGCGCTGCTTGTCACGGAGGCATCGCACGCGGACAACGATCTGACGTTCTTCGCAAACCTTCCCGATAGCGCGGAACGCATCGTCGTCGTCAACAAGATCGACATCGCCGGCGGCAACGCGCATACCGAACAACGCGATGGCGCGACATGGCTATGGCTATCCGCGAAAAGCGGCAACGGCCTCGATGCGCTTCGCTCGACACTGAAGACCCTGGCCACCGCCGGTGCGGGCGAAGGCGCGTTCAGCGCGCGCCGCCGCCACGTCGTCGCACTCGAACACGTCGCCGCCCATCTTGTACGCACAGCGACCGTGCTGGACGAAACCCGTTCCGGCGAACTTGCCGCGGAAGAACTACGCCACGCGCAGCAGGAGCTCGGCGAAATCACCGGCACCTACACGTCCGACGACCTGCTCGGGGCAATCTTCAGTTCGTTCTGTATCGGGAAGTAGAGCATCGCTCGGCCCGCCATCAGGCAGGCGCACGATCCGCGAACTTCCACGACGACGCTATCCACGAACGGACACGCGACGCGATCCACCTTGTCATCGGACGTTCGATAAGCCGATGTGCGATGCAGCCGGCTGCAATCGTGGCCAGAAGCGTGGCGCACCAGAAAGCGATCTCCACGCCAGGCCCGTAGTTCCTGAGTTGAAGCAATCCGAATGCACGGGACGCGGCACCCAGAACGAAAACGTGAATCAGATACAACGAATACGACGCGTCGCCCAACAGCAACCACAATCGCGACGGCCTCGCCATGGCCCACGGTTCCAGCGACAGTGCGCCCACGATCAGGAGCGCGGCGGGAATACCGGCCTGCCACCATCGCTCGGACAGTACGAACGCGCCGGGCATATTGAGCAGCGCGAACCCACCGATCCCGCCGGCGAGGCAGGCAAGTCCAGCCATGACGGGCAGTCGCCCACGGGCTTTCGCGAACCACGCGAAGATCAGCATGCCGAATGCGAATTCCAGCAGGAGCGGACTCGTAAACAGATAGGTAACGAACATACCGGACAACGACCCGCAAGCCAGAAGCAGGACGATTGCCAGCGCCGTCGTCAATCCCGCGCGGCGCGCAGGGATCAGAAAAATGAGAGAGAAGATCGTATAGAAGTAGAGCTCGAAACTAAGACTCCAGCCCGGCCCGATGAGGAAGGTGATATCGCTCTGCTGAAGAGTAGGAATCAAGGTATAAGAGCGCCAGATGCTGGTTGGGCCGCTGTTGGCGTTTACCAGCGAAGGACTCAGCAGATACAGCGCAAGGGCCGCTGTCGTTACCAGCCAATACATCGGGAAGATGCGCACGAAACGCTTGAGCCAGAAGTCTCCGGCGGACGGAATCCCGTGGGGTGTCCGCCAGTAGATCATCGCCATGACGAATCCCGAGATGACGAAGAACACATCGACGCCGCTTGCGCCGATGCGGAATCCGCCGAAGACGTCGGCGCCCGCCACCGTGCTTTTGAAGGCGATGTGCGACATCACGACCATGATGGCCGCAATCGCCCGCAGATACTGGAGCGTATATATCAAGGTATCCCCTTTGCAGCGCGGCAAGGCATCGAAGTATAGGCGCCGCACCGGGCGAGCATCGGGTCCGGAAGTCGCGGACCGGATGATGTCCCTTCCTTCGGAGGTGCGCTACGTGTCCTGTTTAGGAATGGCATGACGGTGCGCTTCTTCAAGCGCGCGCTATACGGTCACGTTCGATATGCCTGAAGCAAACATCAACAACGTCAAATGGTTGCATGACAACCCCATATCGAACGTGAGCAACTGCGTTAAACTGTCTGACTTTGCACGGATGTCCCTCCGTCCGTGCGCTCACGACAGTCGATTCCACGCATGCTCAATCTTGTCTTCGGCGGCCTCGGCGTTTCCGTTCTCTGGCTGATTCCTCTTATCTGGCGTGTCGCGCGCGGGCTGCTGCGGCGCGGTCCCGACGTCCTTCGTGGACAAGGCGCCATACGGTTCTGGGCCGGTGCGCTGGTCGTGCTTGTCGCGAGCATGACGCTCGAGGGCCTCGTCATCGCGCATTACACCGACGATCCCGCCATGGGCGGTTATCTGTGTCGCGTTCTCGGCCATGCGTTTGGCGAATCGCTCGGTGGATTCCTTACCTCGTTGCTGATGCTTGCCGCGCTCGGCGCCGCGTTGCCCTGGTATCTCGGCGTCTCGTGGGGCGGCGCATTCAACGGTGCGACGCGGGCGCTCGAGCCGCTCGGCGCGTTGGCGATCGAAGGCACCCGGCAGACATTCGCTCGCCTGACTACGCGGGGCCGCGGCGGTCGTTCCGGTGGCGCGGTACGTCGTGCCGATCGGCCGGCAGCGCGCAGACGGTCGGTGTCGCCGGCCGTGCGGCGCGAAAAGACCACGGTGGAAGCAGCGGTCACCGTGCCGACGCGTACCGGTCCCGTTTCCGCACCGCCCGCTCGTCGACATACGCCGATGCGCGAAACGGTGATTCGGGAACCCTGGCTTGCGCCGAGGAATGCGCCGGCACCGCCGGAGCAGCTTCCGCGCGTACCGCCTGCATCGATGCCGATCATGGCGGCAGCGCCAACGCCCGCACCACGCGCGCCGGAGCGATACGAATCGATTGCTACGATGCCCGTAGCCGAATCGAACGTATTACCCGTTGCGCCCGAACCTGCGCCGGAACCGATCGTCGTCGCGCCGGTGCCGCGCGTCGAAGAAGTCGATCCAACGGCGGGCCTGGTACGTGCCGCGCCTGTCGCGGCCATACCGGCGAGATGGAAAGCGGCAAACGAAGAAAGCATTGCCGACATTCCCGCCGTAACGGTTACGCCAGCTGCGACGCCCGTCGTTTCGCGCACACCCTCGCCCGTCGGCGTGCCGCCGCTTTCCCTTCTGTCCGCATCGGCACATGAGCCTGCTACTTCGCTCGACGAAGCCCAGCTCATGGAAACGGGCGAACTGATCGAGCAGCGTCTGCGCGAGTTCAAAGTGCCCGTCACCGTGGTCGGCGCATCGGCCGGTCCCGTGATCACGCGCTTCGAAGTGGAGCCCGCAGTCGGCGTACGCGGCAATCAGATCGTCGCGCTGATGAAAGATCTGGCGCGAGGTCTCGGACGGACGTCAATCCGCGTGGTCGAAACGATCCCTGGCAAGACGTGCATGGGTCTGGAGCTACCGAACGAGCAGCGCCAGATGATCGCGCTTTCCGAGATTCTCGACTCTGGCGAATACCGCGATTCCGATTCGTTGCTGACGCTGGCCATGGGCAAGGGCATCACGGGGGAACCCGTCGTCGCCGATCTTGCGAAAGCGCCGCATATGCTCGTTGCTGGCACCACGGGTTCCGGCAAGTCCGTCGCCGTGAACGCGATGATCCTGTCGATGCTGTACAAAGCGACGCCCGACGAGGTGCGCATGATCATGATCGATCCGAAGATGCTGGAGCTTTCGGTATACGAAGGGATTCCGCATCTTCTGGCGCCGGTCGTCACCGATATGAAGCTCGCCGCGAACGCGCTCAACTGGTGCGTGGCGGAAATGGAGAATCGCTATCGCGTGATGTCGGATCTGCGCGTACGCAATCTCGCCGGATACAACCAGAAGGTTCGCGAGGCGCGCGCCGCGGGTCGCCCATTGTTCAATCCCTTCCCTGCGCATCCGGAAGTACCCGAGCATCTCGATACGTTACCGATGATCGTCGTCATCATCGACGAGTTGGCGGACCTGATGATGGTCGCCGGGAAAAAAATCGAAGAACTGATCGCGCGACTCGCCCAGAAGGCGCGCGCGGCCGGCATTCATCTGATTCTTGCCACGCAGCGTCCGTCGGTCGACGTCATCACCGGTCTTATCAAGGCGAACATCCCGACGCGCGTCGCGTTCCAGGTGTCGTCGAAGATCGATTCGCGAACCATCCTCGACCAGATGGGTGCCGAAAGCCTGCTCGGCCAGGGCGATATGCTGTTCCTTCCGCCGGGGACGGGCTATCCGCAGCGCATCCACGGTGCGTTCGTGGCGGACGAGGAAGTGCATCGCGTCGTCGCGTGGCTGAAGCAGTTCGGCGAACCCGATTACAAGGACGAGATCCTTGCCGGGCCACCTGCGGAAGGTTCGGGCGATATGTTCGGCGAGGACAATGCGGATGCCGAACTCGATCCGCTTTATGACGAAGCGGCGGCGTTCGTACTCCGCTCGCGTCGCGCGTCGATCTCGTTCGTGCAGAGGCAGTTCCGTATCGGCTACAACCGCGCGGCGCGTCTGGTCGAAGCGATGGAAGCGGCGGGGCTCGTATCGTCGATGGGTATCAACGGTCAGCGCGAGGTGCTCGCGCCGGGGCCGACGGATTAGCCGAAAAAACTTTCCGATAAAGCGACTGTAGGAGCGCTCAAGAGCGCTCCTACATAAGACCTGCTATTACGGGGTGTCTTTTGTCAGGAGCTTCAGCGGTACGGCGATCGTCTTTTCCACCGGCTGCTTGTCGATGAGCTTCTTCGCGGTTTCGACACCGAGACGGCCGATTTCCGCTGGCTGCTGCGCCACGGTCGCGGCCATCTTGCCGTCCTTCACCGCCTGCTTGCCATCGGGCGTTCCGTCGAAACCGACGACAGCGACGTTGTTGCGCTTGGCGCCATCGAGCGCACGCACCGCACCCAGGGCCATTTCGTCGTTCTGCGCGAAGATGGCCTGTACATCGCTATTGGCCTGCAACAGATTTTCGCTGACGGACATGCCCTGCGCGCGATCGAAATTCGCAGGCTGCTGGGCAACGACCTTCAGGCCCGGTGTCTGCGCGATTTCGTCGTCGAAACCCTTGCCGCGATCGCGTGCCGCCGACGTGCCGGCAACACCTTGCAGCTCGATAATCTTGCCCTTGCCGTCCAGCTGCTTTGCCAGGAAATCGGCGGCCATCTTGCCGCCGGCGATGTTGTCCGAGGCGATATGCGAAGCGACAGCCGCACCGTCTACCGCCCGGTCGAGCGTGACGACGGGAATGTTCGCGCGATTGGCCGACTGCACCGCGCCCGCGAGCGCGGACGAATCGGTTGGGTTAAGCAGGATGACCGAAACATGCTTCTGGATCAGGTCTTCCACGCTGGAGATCTGACGCGCGGGATCGTCCTGCGCATCGACGACGACGAGCGAGACATTCGCGTCCTTGGCTGCTTTCTGCGCGCCATCCTTCAGTTCGACGAAGAACGGATTGTTCTGGGTCGACAAGGCCAGACCGATGGTCGGCGTGCCGCTGGCCGGCGCGGCGCCCGCGGTCGATGCCGGCGCGGTGGACGATTCGCCCGGGCCTTGCTGGCTGCAGGCGGCGAGGAGCGTGGCCGCAGCTGCGGCGAGGTAGGCAAGTTTACGCATGGACGTTCTCCCAGAGGTGCGACGGTTCGTTACCGCCGGTCGAGCAGTACGGCGATGAGGATGACGATGCCCTTGACCACCTGCTGGTAGAACGAGGACACGCCCAGAAGATTCAGACCGTTGTTGAGGAAGCCGATCAGCAACGCGCCGATCAGCGTACCGAAGAGCCAGCCGCGACCGCCCGACAGGCTGGTGCCGCCAAGTACCACGGCGGCAATGGCATCAAGTTCATAGCCGACGCCTGCGGTCGCCTGCGCCGAATACAGGCGCGACGTGAGCACGACGCCGGCGAATGCGGACAGCAGACCCGAGAGTCCGTAGATCGCGAGTTTCATCGGACTGATGCGAACGCCGGAAAGCCGCGACGCTTCTTCATTGCCACCGATGGCGACGACATGCCGGCCGAATACCGTGCCGCGAAGCAGGAAACCGCAGACCGCGAACACCACGAACATCAACACGACGGGAATGGGTATCAGCTGCCCGACATAGCCACCGCCAAGCAACGCGAAACCGTTGTTGGTAACTGGAATCGGACGTCCTTCGGTATACGAGAGCGTCAGACCGCGAATCAGCGTCATCGTGCCCAGCGTCGCGATGAACGGCGCCACGCGCCCCCACGACACCAGTGCGCCATTGATGACGCCGAGCAAAGCACCCAGACCAAGACCGGCGACAACGGCCAGAACCACACCGTGACCCGCAGCCATCAGGCCGGCCGTGACGGCGCCGGACAGCGCGAGGATCGCGCCGACCGAAAGATCGATGCCGCCGGCAAGAATCACGAAGGTCATGCCGAAAGCGATCAGTGCATTGATCGAAACCTGGCGCAGCACGGTGAGCAGGTTGCCGGTGGTCAGGAATTCCGGACTCATGATCGACAACACGATGAACAGCAGCATCAGGCCGATGACCGAACCAAGACGCTGTATCAGTGCGAGCGAACCATTCCACGAAAAGCGCGTCGTCATATCACTTGCCTCCCGTCGCGGCGCGCATGATGGTTTCCTGCGTAGCCGTCGCCGCATCGAGTAGCGCCGTGGCGTGTCCTTCGTGCATCACCAGGATGCGGTCGCTCATCGCGAGCACCTCCGGGAGTTCCGAGGAAATCATGAGAATGGCCACGCCCTGCTCCGCGAGTTGATTGATGATGTGATAGATCTCGGCCTTGCCGCCGACGTCGACGCCACGCGTCGGTTCGTCGAGGATCAGCACGCGCGGTTTCAGTGCGAGCCACTTGGCCAGCACCACTTTCTGCTGATTGCCGCCGGACAGCGCGCGCACGTCCAGTTCCATATCCCGCGTACGTATCTTCAGCTGGTCGATCAGTCCGCGGGTCTGTTTCTTTTCGCTGCCGCGATCCACGAGACCCGCATGCGCGGGCACCTTCGGCAGGCTTACGTTTTCGCGAAGGCTCATGTCCAGTACCAGACCCAGTGCCTTGCGGTCTTCCGTAACGAAACCGAAGCCGGCGTGGATGGCTTCATTCGGCGAGCGTGCGGTAAGTGGCTTGCCGTCGAGCAGAACGCGGCCCTGCGTAGGCTTGTCGATGCCGAACAGCAGACGTGCCAGCTCGGTGCGTCCGGCGCCCATGAGTCCCGCGACGCCAAGCACTTCGCCAGCGCGCAGATCGAAGCTGACGTCGTGCACGGCACCGTCGCCGATGCCTTCGACCTTCAGCAGCACCTCGCCGGGTGTGGACGTACGCTTGGGGAAGCGCGCTTCGAGCGTGCGTCCGACCATCATGCGCACGACTTCGTCCAGCTCGAGGCCGGGTACCGGTCGCGTGCCGACGAACTTGCCGTCGCGAAGGACGGAAATGCGATCGCACAGCGCGAAGATTTCTTCCATGCGATGCGAGACGTAGACGATACCCGCCCCTTGCGTGCGCAAGTCGCGGATCAGCGCGAACAACGTCGTCGTCTCGCGTTCGGTAAGCGCGGCGGTCGGCTCGTCCATGATGATGGCCCGCGCGTTCTGGCCGATAGCCCGTGCGATCTCGACCATCTGTTGCTGACCGACGGAAAGCTTTTCGATGCGCGTGTCCGGATCGAGCGCGGACATACCGATGCGCGCCAGCCATTCCTTCGCGCGTTCGCGCATGGCTTTACGATCCAGCAGACCGAAGCGATGCAACTCGCGGCCAAGGAATAGATTGTCCGCGATGGTCAGCGACGGGATCAGGTTGAGTTCCTGATGAATGATGGCGATGCCATAGCGTTCGGCATCCGCGGGTGTCGTGATGGTGACGGGCTTGCCGTCGACGAGGATGCGGCCTTCGTCCGGCGCGTAGATGCCGGTAAGGATTTTCATCAACGTGGATTTGCCGGCGCCGTTCTCGCCCATCAGCGCGTGCACTTCGCCGGACAGGAGTTCGAAGTCGACGCCTTCCAGTACCTTCACCGGCCCGAAGGCCTTGTGGATACCTTCCATCCGGATCAGCGGGGCGTCCATCAGAAGGTCACGCCCGCATGAAGGATGACGTTGGCGTACGGCGACGTTTCGCCGGTACGGACCACCGCGACCGCGCGTGCGCAGAAACGCTTGAACTCTTCATGGGACACTTCGTCGACCGACACGCCTTCGTTGCTGAGTTTGCCCGCGAGAGACGCGAGCGCGGCATTGCGTTCGTGGATCTCGCGAGCGAAGGTCACGCTTTCTACCGCCAGTTCCGCGAACACGGCGTCAAATACGATCTGGAACGATGGCGTGCCGGGAAGCACGGCAAGGTCGATACAGGGAACGCCATGAGGCACCGGTAGCCCGACGTCGCCGATGACCAGCGTATCGGTGTGGCCCATCGCCGCGATGATGCGATTGAGTTCGGCGTGCAGCAGACCGTTCCGTTTCATGCGTGTCGTTCCAGAAAACGTTCGACTTCGTCGGCGCGCGGCATGCCGCCTTGCGCGCCCAGCCGGGATACCGCGATCGCCGCGGTCGCGCACGCCATGCGTACGGCGGTCGGCAAGCCTTGGGACAGATACACCGCGAGCGCGGCGTTGAAGGTATCGCCGGCGCCCGTGCTGTCCACGGCGTCCACCTTGAATCCGGTTTGATGCACAGGCTCGCCATCTTCGCGATACCAGGCGCCTTCTTCGCCGCGCGTCAGCACGACCGGGCAGGGTGCGCGACGCATCAGGTCGCGAAAATCCGACGAGGGATCCGCGTTGAGTACGGTCGCCAGTTCGTGCTGGTTCGGCGTCAGGTACCGCACCTGCGACAGCCACTCCAGCGGCAGATGCTGCGCGGGCGCCGGATTGAGGATGACGGGCACGCCGGCGCGTTTGCCGATGCGCAGCGTGGCTTCCACGGAAGCCAGCGGAATTTCCATCTGGACCAGCACGACATCGGCTTGTTCGATCGCGCGCGAGGCGGCTTCGACATGCGCCGGCATCACGCGCGCGTTCGCCGCCGGCACGACGACGATCTGGTTTTCGCCGCCGGCCACGGTAATCGACGCCGTGCCGCTGCCGATACCGTCCATGCGCGAGACATGCGCGACGTCGATGCCTTCGGCGACCAGGCCGTCGTACAACTGCGTTCCGAACGCGTCGTCGCCTACCGCGCCGACCATGGCGACTTTCGCGCCCAGCCGGGCTGCGGCGACCGCCTGATTGGCGCCCTTGCCGCCCGGTACAGTAAGGAAGCGTTCGCCGATCAAGGTTTCGCCCGGCGCGACGAAACGCGGCGCGAGCGTGACCAGATCCATATTGATACTGCCGATGACGACAATGCGCGTCATGTACTGCTCCACGGAAGCGTTTGAGAACACCGGTCCGTTGTTACACGATCCGGTCAGGCCGCCGACAAGCATAATCCCATCGTCGCGGACCGGCTTTCATGGATGTGCTGTCGTCATGTAGCTTCATTCGCGCGACAAGCCCTTCGCTTCGAGTTCCGCCAGGTACGCAGGCCATGCGGTGTCGTAGCTACGGCCAAGTTCCAGAAGCGTGTCCCAGCCGAAGATGCCGCTGGCGTGGCCGTCGTCGAAGCGCAGCAATACGCCGTAATGGCCGACCGGTTCGATGGCGGCGATATTCACGTTGCGTTTGCCGGGTACGGTCACTTTCTGGCTGGGCCCATGCCCCTGCACTTCGGCGCTGGGCGAATTCACGCGCAGGTATTCGCAGGGAAGCAGGAAGCGTTCGCCATTGTCGAACGCCACTTCGAGCACGCGCGACGTGGCGTGCAACACGATATCGATGGGATGGGGTTTCACGGTCGGATCGCGGGTCCGCGGATCGGGGAGACGCGCATGCTAGCGTCCGGCTGTGCGCTGCGCACGCCCGGTTGTGCGCGAAGTCGTGCCAGCACGCTTTCCATGGGTTCGTCGCCGACGATTTCCACGAGCGCTCCGTCGAGTTGGGATATGTCCCGTACGCGGACGACTCCGGTCGCGTTTTCGGCGGCCAGCGCCGAGGGAGACGACGGTCCGTCCTCGTATACGACGATGATGCGTTGGGTTCTCACAGCCTCTTCTCCCTTCGTTGAGGCGACGGGCCACATCGTTGCGAACAGGATGAAAAAAAGAACCCCCACCATGAGGCGGGGGTTCCGGTCATACGCAAACTTAGTGGGCGTGTCCGACGCCACCGCCGGCATCGCCTTGTTCCAGTGGCGGCGGATCGCCGGCCACGGCGAGCAGCGACTGCGCGTACGCGTCTTCGAGGCTCACGGTCGAGACTTCATCCCACGCGAAGAACGACGGCTCGGTCAGCCATTCGGCATCGGGGGTGATTTCCTGCATGTTGAAGCCGTCTTCCTCGACACTGACCATGCGCCCGATGTAGCAGACCTCGGCCTCGTCCTCGCTGTCGACATGCACGCCGATCACCGGCGCATGCTTCGACGCGGCGCCGACCACCTGCGCGATGTCGTCCAGCGGGAAGTCCGCGGGCGGCGTCGGCACGATGCCTTTCAGCGCGAGCGCCTTCTCCAGGAAGGACGAATGCTTGTCCGGGACCTCGAGTTCGGAAATATCGCGATGACGCATGATGTACATGCCGTCATAGCTGATGCCGTCGCCGATGACCCACAGCAGGAAAAATTCGCGGCCGACCCCGCCGACGTAGCCACAAAAGCTGCCGTGTTCGAGTTCGCCGCGCCATAGACGGACCAGCTGCTTCGATTCCTGCGCTTCGCGCAGGCTCGCTCGCTGTCCGTTGGTTTTCAGTTGAATGATCTTGCCCATATACGTCAATAGTTTAGCAGGAGGGGGGCCTTTCCATGTTTAGAGGATGTAACGGCTGAGATCTTCGTCCTTGACCAGCGAGGCCAGGCTTTTATCGACATAATCGGCGTCGATCTCGTACTTTTCGCCGTTTTTATCCGCAGCTTCGAAGGAGATCTTCTCCAGCAGGCGCTCCATCACCGTATGCAGGCGGCGGGCGCCGATGTTCTCGGTACGCTCGTTCACCTGGAAAGCCACCTCGGCCAGGCGATCGATGCCCGAATCGGTGAAGTTCAGCGCCACACCCTCCGTATGGAGAAGTGCAACATATTGTTTTGTAAGTGCATTGTTCGGTTCGCGCAAGATGCGCTTGAAGTCGTCCACGGACAGCGCCGATAGCTCCACGCGGATCGGCAGACGGCCCTGCAGCTCGGGAATCAGGTCGGACGGCTTGGCCAGCGAGAACGCGCCCGAGGCGATGAACAGGATGTGGTCCGTCTTGATGGCACCGTACTTGGTGGACACCGTCGAGCCTTCCACCAGCGGCAGCAGGTCGCGCTGCACGCCTTCGCGGCTGACGCCCGCACCGCCCCATTCCGAACGCTGGGCCACTTTGTCGATCTCGTCGATGAAGACGATGCCGTTCTGCTCGGCCGCTTCCACGGCCCGGGCGCGCAGCTCTTCGTCGTTCACCAGCTTGCCCGCCTCTTCCTCGACCAGGAGTGGCCGGGCGGCGCGGATCGTCATGCGGCGCTTCTGGGTTTTGGTACCACCCAGGTTCTGGAACATCTTGCCCAGCTGCTGGCTCATTTCTTCCATGCCCGGCGGGGTCATGATTTCCACGCCGATGTTCGTGGCGAAATCCAGCTCGATCTCGCGGTCGTCCAGCGAGCCCTCGCGCAGCTGTTTGCGCAGCTTCTGGCGGGTATCGCTATCGATCGCAGGCGTCGTCGCGGCCGAGTCGTCCCAGCCGCTGGGCTGACGCCGGGGCAGCAACGCGTCGAGCAGCCGGTCTTCCGCCGCGTCTTCGGCCTGGCTTTGCACTCGGCCCTTGGCCTGGTCGCGCACGAGCTTGTAGGACACGTCGACCAGGTCGCGGATGATCGATTCCACGTCCTTGCCCACGTAGCCGACTTCGGTGAACTTGGTCGCTTCGACCTTCACGAAGGGCGCGTTCGCCAGTGTGGCGAGACGGCGCGCGATTTCGGTCTTGCCGACACCGGTCGGTCCGATCATGAGGATGTTCTTCGGCGTGACCTCGTCGCGCATGGTCGGATCGAGCTGCATGCGGCGCCAGCGGTTGCGCAGGGCGATGGCCACGGCACGCTTGGCGTCGTGCTGGCCGATGATGAAACGGTCGAGTTCGTTGACGATCTCGCGTGGCGTGAGTTCGGACATGGTCTGCTCTTGGATTCGTTAGGGAGACGATCGAAGCTCGGCGCGTGGCGCTCAGAGCTCTTCGATCGACACGTTGTGATTGGTGTAAATGCAGATATCGCCGGCGATCTTGAGCGCTTTTTCGACGATCGTGCGCGCATCCAGGTCGGTGTTTTCCATCAGCGCAAGCGCGGCCGACTGGGCATACGGTCCGCCGGAGCCGATCGCGATCAGGCCATGTTCGGGCTCGAGGACATCGCCATTGCCGGAAATCAGCAGGGACGCTTCCTTGTCGGCAACGGCCAGCATGGCTTCCAGGCGACCCAGACGACGGTCCGTACGCCATTCCTTGGCCATCTCGACCGCGGCGCGGGTGAGGTTGCCGCTGTGCTTGATCAGTTTTTCGTCGAACAGCTCGAACAGCGTGAAGGCGTCGGCGGTCGCACCGGCGAATCCGGCGAGGACATCGCCCTTGCCGAGCCGGCGTACCTTGCGGGCATTGGCCTTCATCACGGTGTTGCCGAGCGTCACCTGGCCATCGCTACCGATAACGACCTTGCCGTTCAGGCGGACACAGACGATGGTCGTGGCGTGCATCGATTCCATATCGGGTGGGGTCCGTTGGGTGGGGAGACGAGAGATGTGGGGGTGGGGGCGAGACAGACCAAGAGTCGGCGAGCGCCTTGCCCAGCCCCGCTCAAAGCTCGTGTTTGCTCAGTACCCCACCGCGATACACGTATAACTCATAGCTGCGACGGCCGATGGATCGGACTTCCTCCACCATGATCCGGTCGGCCGCTTCGATCAGCCCGGCCGCCACGGCTTTCCGGTCGTCGGGCAGGTCGTCCCAGTCGATCACGGTTTCGATCTCGAAACCCTCGTCGTAGGCGAATTCGAGGGTCACGCGGCTGTCCGCCCAGTCGAGATACCCGTGGAAACCGTTCTTCGTACCGGTTGCCTGGAGGCCGATCCCGTGGCGGGTGGCGATCGCGCCGCCCGCGTTGGTCGACATGATCGCGCCGGAAAGCACCATGGCCGCGTATCCGATGCGCTTGAACATGGCTTCGCTCAGGTAGGGCAAAACCCGGCGGGTCAGCCACGTCGCCGACAATGCGGCGGCGCCGACGATCGCGCCCACGGTGAGGACATCGCCCGTAAGCAGCCCGAACAACCCGTAAAGCACGAGCTTGATCAGGTGCAGGATGATCTCGTTGGCCGCGCGCGTCGCGACGATTTCGTCCTTGGACAGGCCATAGCGCAGATAGAACCGATTGAAGATCAGGCCCACGGCGCCGGTCAGACCCGAAATAAAGCCTGCCGCGGCGCCCACGATGCAAAGCGCCCAGACGGGGCCTGGCCGTTCGTCGGACGGTTCGGACTGTCGCCGGAACAGCATGGGAAGGTTCGCGAGGAGGAACAGGCCCAGAACGGCTTCGAGGTAAACCGGGTCGATGTACGTCAGCAACCACGCGCCCAGCCAGACGAACGGCAGCGCGGCAGGGACGAACCAGCGCACGACCCGCCAACGGATGTGTTTGAAGAACAGGGTAATTCGCGACGCGGAACTGATCGTGCTGCCGATCGACAGCGCGGCCGGCACCATCGCGGCGGGCAGCACCATCCGCAGGACGGGCAGAAGCACCAGGCCGGCGCCGCCGCCGCTCATGGCGCTGACCGCGAACGCGGCTACCGCGGCTGCAAACACCAGCAACAACGACGAGACCATCGGACTTACCGCAAGCGAAACGCGCGAACCTAGCGCGCGCTGCCTTACTGAAACCTCAACGTACGCAGTGGCGCCGTTTCCGGGGCTAGCGGGCCGTTTTCTTCTTCGCCCGGGGATGAGAAGAATCGTAGACGCGGGCCAGGTGCTGGAAGTCCAGATGGGTATAAATCTGCGTCGTCGCGATATCCGCATGGCCGAGCAGTTCCTGCACCGCACGCAGGTCGCCCGACGATTCCAGCATGTGGCTGGCGAAGGTATGCCGCAGCAAGTGAGGATGTATCCGTTTGGCCAGACCCTGGGCCAGCGCCAGGTGTTTCATGCGTAGCTGCACCGCCCGCGCGCTGATGTGCGCGCCGCCACGTCCTTTGAAGACGGGCGCTTCCGGCGCAATGCCGCCCAGCGCCGCCAGTCCGCGCAAGGCTGCGATGGCGAAACGGCCCACCGGCAGGATGCGCGCCTTGTTGCCCTTGCCCAGCACCCTGACCTGCCCGTCGTCCAGGTCCAGGTCGCCCCAGCGCAGGCCGATCAGTTCGGACAGGCGCAGGCCGCTGGAATAAAAGAGTTCGAGCATCGCCCGGTCGCGCGGCGCCAGCGATCCGCCGACATCGGTTTCCACCAGTTCCTTGGCTTCGTCGGCATCCAGCACCTGGGGTAGCTTGCGGCGGACTTTGGGTCCCCGAACGCCCGCGGCCGGATCGTGCGCGAGGTGGCCTTCGCGGGTGAGATAGCGGAACAGCGTACGGCAGGCGGACAGAAGTCGCTGGATGCTGTTCGGCGCCAGGCCGCCGCGATGTTCGCGGGCGATCATCCCGCGCAGCCGTTCGGGCGCCAGACTGTCGAAGTCGGACAGGCCCTCGGCCTCCATGAAACGAAGCAGTTTGCCGAGGTCGCGCCGGTAGGCATCCAGCGTGTTCGCCGACGGCGCCCGCTCCGCGGCGTAATGCCGGAGGAAGGCGTCGACGGCCTCGGCCGGACTCACGCCACTTTCCGCGCCCGCTCGATGGCCGAACCGACCGTCGTCGAGATCATTTTCAGGAACAGCGTGCCCATGCCCGGCTGAAAACGGTCCGGATCGGCGCTGCCGATGGCCAGCATCGCGTCGTCGCCGATACGCATCAGCGCAGCGGAGCGCACGTCGCCGGCATCGTCGCCGAACAGGCGCTGGAGCTTGGGCTGCGCCAGTCGGCCGGCCATCGATTCGCCCTGCGCGAGGAAGCTTTCGAACTCGGGCAGCCCCGCCACGCCGCGCGGTTCGCGCAGCAGCCAGCTTTCGTCGGGCAGACCGTTGAGGTCGCCGTAGAACAGCACGCGGACGCGCTCGGAATGGAAATCGTCAGCCAACCGCGTCACGACGCGGCGTACGGTGTCTTCGACACTCTCGGCCTGAAGCAGCGCCAGCATCAGTGCGTGCACGCGCTGCATCAGGCTTTCGTTGTCGCCGGCGATGTCCGTCAGCTCGGCCAGCCGGGCTTCGAGCGCGGCGTTCTTTTCCCGCAGGTTCTGCAACTGATACAGCGACAGCGACGCCGCCGGGCCGTTCGACCGCGGCATAACCAGCTGCGTGGCCAGATCGGGGTAGTCGGTAAGGAATTCGGGGTGGCGACGCAGGTACGACGCCACGGTGGCTGGCTTCAGATCGCCTTCGAGCGCGGTGTCGGTCATGGGTACGTCCTGGTGCGGCATTGGGGATGAGTGTGCTGCGTTTACGCGTCGCGGGCCAGCGACGCGTCAGATCTCGCCTTCGAATACGAAGGCAGCGGGGCCGGTCATCCACAGAGTATGGCCGGGACCGTGCCATTCGATGGTCAGGGTGCCGCCCGGCAGGGAGACGTCCACCACGGCATCGACGAGGCCGCGACGCTGGAGGACGGCGGCGGCCGCGCATGCGCCGGTGCCGCAGGCGCGGGTCCAGCCGCTGCCGCGTTCGTGCACGCGCAGACGGATCGTCTTTCTGTCCACGCGCAGCGCGAAGCCGGTGTTTACGCCATCGGCAAAGCGCGCATGGCCCGTGACGACCGGACCGAGGTTTTCCAGATGCGGATCGCCGAGGTCGGGCACTTCCAGCACGGCATGGGGATTGCCCATCGATACGGCGCCGATCGTGACGGGCGTTCCGTCGACATCGAGCATGTACGAGCTGGCTTCCTGCGGCGCATCGAACGGGAGGTGCGACGGTGTGAAATCCGGCTCGCCCATATCGACGGTCACGCGATCCGCCGCCAGCACCCTGACGGTCACCGGGCCCGACGGGCTTTCCAGGCGCACGTCGGTATCGCGGGCGATGACGCCTTCGCGATAAAGCCATGCTGCCACGCAGCGCACGCCGTTGCCGCACTGCCCGGACGGCGAACCATCGGCATTCCAGACGCCGTAATACCAGTCGCAGGATGGATCGCGCGCCGGTTCCACGCTGAGCAGCTGATCGAAACCGATACCGGTGTGCCGGTCGGCGAGCGCGGCAATGCGTTCCGCGGGCGGCAACTTGACGTCGTCCCGCCAGTCCACGACAACGAAGTCGTTGCCAATGCCGTGCATCTTGGTAAAGCGCATGCTCACGATGGCCTACTGCACCATGTGGTTACTGAACGGCGTCAGCGGCGCGGTCGTGCTGGGCGCAGGCGCAGCCATGGACGTCGGCGCGACCGTCTTCACGGCGGGCGCATTCGGCTTCGGCGGCGCGGGAACCAGCGGACCCTTGTTGCCGCAGCCCGCCAGCGCCATGCAGGCGAGCAGGAGCACCAGAAGTGGAATCGTTCGACGCATGGCTCGGATCCTCTTAAATACGCGCCCGAGTATGGCCTAGGCGAAGAGCTTTTCGAAGCGTAGCGCGTCCGCCCCGTCCTGGTAGTACTTCGGGTAGGTCCCGATGCGGGTGTAGCCCAGGCGTTCGTAGATGCCAATGGCGGCGACGTTGTCCGTACGCACTTCCAGACGGAGCGACCGGCAACGGTGCGCGCGGGCAGCGATTTCGGCGGCTTCGATCAATGCCGAGCCCACGCCCTTGCCCCGTGCCTCGGGTTTCGTCGCCAGGGAATAAAGGCGGGCAACCTTGGAGCCGCGGCGGAAGAACACCACGGCGGTACCGAGGAAGCGTCGATGATTGGCGCTTGCCACCAGCACCTGCGCCGATTCGCTATCCAGATGTCGACGGTATTGCGCGCGACTCAGCCGGTCGTGCGCAAAGCTGCTTTCCTCGAGGGCGACGAGGTCGTCGAGATCGCTGACTTCGGCGCGACGGACTCGCACCGGAACGGTAACCGGGGGGGGACGCATGCGGATGGACTCCGGCGCGGTGTAGGGCGGCGACGAGCCGGGGGAGGATAGCGACACGCGCGGCACTCTAGTCCTCGCGTGGGTGTCTATCAATCGTTTTCTTCGCCGGACGTTTACGCCAGCTTCAGCGCGCGGCCTTGTACCGTTGCATGGTCAACCCCACACTGCGCACGTGGTGAACCGTGGGCCCATGAGGGGCCTGTCGCGTGCTTCGCCCACATCTCGAGGTCACATGAGTCGGCTCGTCATCGTCGTGGAAAAAGCCTCCGACTGGGGCTCGTACTACCCTTCCGTCGACGTCGTTACCGCAATGGATTACCTGCGAGAGCCGGTAGGTGGCGACGACGACGAGCGCACGCACGTCATCAACCTCTGCCGCAGCTATAAATACCTGGGTACGGGCTATTACGTGTCCCTTCTGGCCGAAGCGCGTGGCCATCGGGTCATTCCGTCCGTGCGCTCGGTCAACGATCTGCGCCGCCGCTCCCTCTACGGCCTGGATATCGACGACCTCAACCAGAAGCTCGCCAACTTCCTGCCCGCCGGTGGGCGGGACACGACCGACTTCGGCGTGCTTGTCTACTTCGGCGAAACGGCTTATCCCGATCTGCAAGATCTTGCGAGGCAGGTGTTCGAAACATTCCCCTGCCCGTTGATGCGCATCGAGTTCGAGCGCGATCGGGTATGGCAGGTCGCGGCCATCAAGCCGGTCGGACTGCACACGTTGGACGACGCGCAGGAAGACGCGTTCGCCCAGGCGCTCGACAAATTCTCCAAGAAGCTCTGGCGCAAGCCGCGCGCGCGCAAGCGCTTCCGTTACGACATTGCCATGCTCGTCGATCCCAATGAGTCGATGCCACCGTCGAACCGCAAGGCACTGAAGCAGTTCATCGAAGCGGGCAAGCACCTGGGTATCGAAGTCGACCCGATCGGCAAGAACGATTACCAGCGCCTGGCCGAGTACGACGGTCTGTTCATTCGCGAAACCACGGCCAGCAACAACCATACCTATCGCTTCGCGCATCGGGCCGAGAAGGAAGGCATGGTCGTCATGGACGATCCGACGTCGATCCTGCGCTGCACGAACAAAATCTTCCTCAACGACCTGATGGTGGCGCGCAAGCTTGCCACGCCGCTGACGGAGATCCTCTACCGCGACGATCCGAAACGCGTGCGCGACCTGCCCGAGCGACTGGGCCTGCCGATCGTGCTGAAGATTCCCGACGGCTCGTTCTCGCGAGGCGTGGTCAAGGTCGAAACCCAGGAAGCGCTGGAGAAAGGCGCAGCCGAACTCTTCAGCCACAGCGCGCTGGTGATTGCGCAGGAATATGTTCCTACGGACTTCGACTGGCGCATCGGCGTGCTCAACCACGAGCCGCTTTACGCGTGTCAGTACTACATGTCGCGCGGCCACTGGCAGATTTATAACCACGGCGCCAAAGGCACCGCCAAATCCGGCGGCTTCAAGACCGTACCCGTGCGCGAAGCGCCCAGCGAAATCGTGAAGCTGGCGCTGAAGGCCACGCAGACCATCGGCGACGGTATCTACGGCGTCGACCTGAAGCAGGTCGGCGATCGCGCCGTGGTCATCGAGGTCAACGACAACCCGTCCATCGACGCGGGCGTCGAGGATGCGTACCTGGGCGAGGATCTCTACATCCGGATCATGCAGGAGTTCATGCGCCGGCTGGAACTGAAGCGGCTGGGCCTCCCCCGCTAACGCAAGATCCACGATCCCTCTGTAGGAGCGCTCCTGAGCGCGATAGCCGACGGAGCGAAGAGGCCATGCGTTGCAACGCCAGCCCGCGGATCGGGGCTGGCGAATGTGAGCGTCCGTTTCTACGCTCCGTGGGCTATCGCGCTCAGGAGCGCTCCTACAACAGCGTGTCGCGGAGACTCAACCCCGGCGGCGCAGCGCCACCAGCAGGCTCGCCGGCGCCAGCACCAGCCAGAACGCGGGTGTCCAGCCCAGGCTTTCGCTATGCATCGGCAACGGGGTCAGCGCCAGCAGCGTCGTGCCGGCGGCGAGCCAGCCCAGGGCAATCAGTGCGCGGACACGGCGGGGCGAGAGCGATTCGTGACGGTCGATCATGGCGGTTCCTCCCAGGTCTGGACCCGAGATTAGGCAGCGCCCGTCTCACGGATCGCGACCCCGGGCCGGACTGCTCCCGGACCGGTGCGGCCCGTTACAATGGCGCTAGCTGGCTCTTCGCCGGTGTTCCGTCCCAGGAGAGAAGCATGAGCGCAGTCGCGCACCGTTTTGCCGTGTTCGGTCATCCGATCGCGCACACGCTGTCCCCCGAAATTCATCGGGCGTTCGCCGCGCAGTGCGGCATTCGCCTGAGCTACGAAGCCATCGATGCGACGCCAGAGCAATTCCCCGAGGCCGTACGCCGCTTTTTCGCCGAAGGCGGACTTGGCGCGAACGTCACTCTGCCGCACAAGGGCGCCGCGTGCCTGCTGGCCGACGAACACACCGCCATGGCCGGGCGTTGTGGCACGGCCAACGTTCTGACGCCGCTGGTTGGAGGCCGCATCGAGGCACATAACACCGACGGCGACGGCATGGTCCGCGACATCACCGAACGTCATTCCCTCGACCTGCGTGGCCACAACGCCCTCCTTCTCGGTGCCGGCGGCGCGGCACGCGGCGTGGCGTGGGCACTGATGGATGCCGGCGTCGACACGCTCACCATCGTCAACCGTTCGCCCGAAAAAGCCGACGAACTCGCCGACGCCATCGGCGAACCGGAACGCGCGCATACCCGCTATTGGGAAGACCTGGCGAACCTCGGCAGCTTCGACCTCATCGTCAACGCCACCTCGGCCGGCGTAGTCGGTGGCGGGCTCGACCTGCCGACCCACCTCGTCGGCAACCGCGCCCTCTGCTACGACCTTTGCTACGGCGCGGCAGCGTCCGGTTTCGTCGGCTGGGCAAAAGCCGCCCATGCGAAATACATCCACGACGGTCTGGGCATGCTGATCGAAACGGCGGCGGACGCCTTCGAACGCTGGCATGGCCGACGCCCCGACACCGATCCGGTTTACGCCGTGCTGCGCGAGCGCTACGGCTAAGCGATGAGCCTGATCTGCCGCGCCGGTTGCGGTGCCTGCTGCATCGCCCCGTCGATCAGCTCGGCCATCCCGGGCATGCCCAACGGCAAACCCGCCGGCGTCCGCTGCATCCAGCTCACCGACGACAACCGCTGCGCGATCTTCGGCCGGCCGGAAAGGCCGGCCGTGTGTTCCAGCCTGATGCCGCAGCCGGACATGTGCGGCGTCGATACGGTTTCGGCGATGAACTACCTCGCGCATCTTGAAGCGGCGACCGTCTAGCCGTTATCCGTGCGACCGATCCACGCGCGCGGCGTAACAACCGCGCTTTGCGTAATGCGCGTGCATGTAGTCGACATCCGGTTGCTTGAAGAACGCTTCGATAGCTTCCCCGAGCTTCTCTCCATCGACCACGTCGGCAGCGACCATATCGTGGTTGGCGTCGAATGCCCGGAGCGAGATCAGGCGACGTTTCAGGACCGCCGGTACGACATCTTCGCAGCGATATGCCTCGGTCGCGCCTTCTCGTACGAAGATGGCGTGGCTGGCACGGTAGGGCGTATCGGCCGGTTGATGCGTGTAGTTGAGCAGCAGCAGGGTTTCGCCGGGGTCTACATCGCGTAGCTCGATGCGGTCGGGAAATCCCGTGGGCGCATCGGCGACGTAGCGGCGCACGCCTTTCGCGCGCAGCTCGTCGTCGGACAAGCCGTATAGCGACAGGAAGGGGGTGGGGTCGAGACCGGAAATGAGGAAAGACATCGACGTGGCCGGTGTTGGGAGGTGGCGTCCAGCATCGCGCGTCCGTTTTTGGCGGAACATCCGGTTCTTGCGCCGGGCAGGCTCGCCACATCGTTGCAACACAATCCCGTTACCGTGACGCGCCCGCCGGGGACGTCCGACAGGGGGACGTTCTGGATGCGGGTTCCCCCTGGCGTCACCTGTCATGTCCTCTCTTATTCCTGCTGCACTCGTGCGGCGCGCGCTTATCGCGACGGCGGTAATCGCCGTCGTGGGCGCGGCTGCGTACTTCGTTTTGCGCGGTCGCGACGATAGCCCCAACCAGACGGCCACCGGACCGGGCGAGGTCGCCAGCGCGGCCGCGCCGGCGGAAGGCGGTAGCGAAGTCGACATCCTGCTCGGTCTGGCGCGCGACGCCATGAAGGAAAACCGGCTGATCGCTCCGCAGGGCAATAACGCTTACGAGTACTACCTCAGCGTCGTGCAGTTGCAGCCGGAGAATCCCGTGGCGCTGGATGCGTTGCGCGAAACGCTGCCTTTTGCTTCCACCGAGGTCGAGCGACAGATCAACCAGCGCGAACTCGACGAAGCGCGTCGTGAAATCGCCTTGCTTCGCGACTTCGATCCGACCAATTACACGCTCGTGATCCTTGGCGCCAAGCTCGATGCGCAGCAGCGCGTCGTCACGGCGGAAGACGAAGCGAAAGCCGCGGCCATGCGCAATGTCGATGCCTCGGCTGCCCGCGTGGCGCGAATGCCGGAGGCACCCATGCCCACGCCGCCGGTGCAACACGCCGTCGCGAAGACGGTCCCCGCAGCGGCGCCGCCGCATGTCGCCGAACCGCAGGCAGCCGCGCCCGTGCCCGTCGCGCATACCGAAACCGCCCCGGTGCTTCGCCGGGAGGTCCCGCCGTTCTATCCCGCCGATGCACGCCGCCAGAAGCGGCAGGGCTGGGTCGAGGTCAGCTTCACGATCGAGCCCGACGGGAAGGTAAGCCAGGCGGCTGTCGCGGATGCCGATCCGCGCAATGTGTTCGATCTGGCGGCCCTGGGCGCCGTGAAACGCTGGGAATTCACCCCTGCGACCCGCGATGGTCAGCCGGTGCGCAGCACGCAGCGACGCCGGATTCAGTTCCAGCTGTAATTGCGAGTCCATAATCGGCGGGACATTCCACGAAAGGCGTGCCCCATGCGTTACCTGCCCGCAATCGCTTTCGCCGTCGCCTGTTCGGCCATGGCCATCTCCGGCTGCCAGACCGGCAACGTCGCCGCGCAGCCCAAGCCGGTTTCCGGTTTCGTCACCGACATGAAAGCCTTCGACGGTTTCATCGCCACGCATCCGACGCCCGATCAATTCCGCGCCACCTATCCCGATGTGCAGCTGGTGCTGCCCGGCATGATCACGACGATGGAAATGCGCATGAACAACAGCCGCTACTCGGCGAAGCTGGATGCGCAGGGCAAAATCACGGGTGGTTCGTTCCAGTAAGTCCGGCATCTGCCCCTTGTAGGAGCGCTCGAGAGCGCTCCTACAAAAGTGCTTCGCTGCATAATTCGGTTACGTCGATGAAAGGAGTCTTCCTATGTTTCGTATGTCAGCAGCTATCCTCGCCGTCGCGCTCGCAGGCGCTTCCCTTACCGGTTGCCACACGGGCAATGTCGCCGCGCAGCCGAAGCCGGTCGCCGGTGTCGTGACCGACATGAAGGCGTTCGATGCCTTTATCGCGACGCATCCGACGGTCGAGCAGTTCAAGACGACCTATCCCGACGTGACGCTGGTGCCGCCCGGCACGATGGCCACGCGCGAGATGCGTCACGACAACAGCCGGTACTTCGCGCAGCTGGATGCCGATGGCCGCATCGTCGGCGGGAAATTCATGTGAGCCACGTTCGCCCTTTCAAAGGCGTGATGCCGCAGCTTGGCGAGCGCTGCTACGTCGATCCCGCTGCCGTGCTTATCGGCGACGTCGTCCTGGGGGACGACGTGTCGATCTGGCCGGGTGCCGTGGCGCGTGGCGACGTGCACTACATACGCATCGGCGCGCGCAGCAATCTGCAGGATGGCGCCATCGTCCACGTGACCCACGACGGTCCCTATTCGCCGGGCGGCTTTCCGACGCTGATCGGCGAGGATGTGACGATTGGCCACGGTGCGGTGATCCATGCGTGCACCATCGAGGATGGGTGTCTTATCGGCATGCATGCGACGGTGCTCGATGGTGCCGTCGTGAAGAAGAACGGTTTCGTTGGCGCGGGTGCTGTCGTATCGCCCGGCAAAGTCGTGGGCGAGCGAGAGTTGTGGTTGGGTAATCCAGCGCGGCTGGTGCGTGTGCTGACCGACAAGCAGGTGGAGCAGCTTTATTATTCCGCGGCGAATTACGTGAAGCTGAAAGACGAATATCTGCGGTAACGCCGCTCTTACAACGGCTGATTGAGTGCTTCTGCGGTATACGCATACCCCGCATCCACCGCTCGCCGCCAGTTTCCCCAGTCCAGCATGCCGATATGCTCCAGCGGCGGCGACAGCAGCAGGTCGGCCAGGGCGCGGCGTTCGGCGCTTGCCGCCTCCGCGTTCACCATGGCCGCGCGCACCAGGGTCGATACCAGCGACGGCCGCACGATGCCCCGTCTTCGTTGGAACCATACATGCCAGGGACTCGGACTGATGGCCTCGTCGATGCTTGCGGTCAGCGAGGTACCCGCACGGATATCCACGGCCGTGATGTGACCGATGCCGTCGTCGCGCATGACGTCGGTCGGCAGATTGTCGACCAGCGCACCGTCGACGAACACGCCTCCGCCGTGCGTGACGGGGGGCAGCACGCCGGGAATGGCGCTGGTCGCACGCAGCCATAGCCACAGCGGCCCCTCGCGATGCACCGACTTACCCTCGCCGCTAAGGCTGGTGGATACGCAGAAATAAGGTATGGGCAAGTCTTCGATGTCGATCGCGCCGAATGTCCGGCGCAGCATGCGCGTGGCGCGATGACCACGGGTAAGCGCGACCAGCGGCAGCGTCCAGTCGGACAGCGGGCGCCCCGAAACAAAGGCCTCCCGCATGGTTTCCGCCATTCTTTCGACGGGCCAGCCCATGGCCACGCCGGCGGCGATGATCGCCCCGATACTGGTTCCACCCACGGCGTCGAAGGTGTGACCCGCTTCGCCGAGCGCGCGCAGGGCACCCAGGTGCGCCATGCCGCGGGCGCCGCCGCCCGCAAGGACCAGCCCGCGCCCATTGCCGGATACCAGTCTGGCGATACGGTCGATGTCGGCGCCCGCGCGGACGTGGTGCTGGCGCGTCGCCGGGGCAAGCGTCGCCGCCCAGCGGGCGGCCGCACCGTGCGCCACGTCGTGGCCGGGATGAATCAGCACCAGGTGATGGGGCCGATGGTCCGGAGCCATCCGGGTCCAGTCCTCGGGCCATGCCGCCGGCTGCTGTGCGGCGAGAACGGGCAGCAGAAGCGCATCGGCCTGGCGACGGCATCGATTCCGCCACAGGCCTTGCCCCTCCGTGTCGAGGTAGACCGTGTAGTCCAGTTCGGCTTCGCGTTCCGCGAACCAGGCACCGCTGCGCCCTAGCCCGTGCTCCGGACCGATCAAAGCCGACCGGCCATGTTCGGCGAGCGCCTGGACCAACCGGGTAGCGAAGGCGCGCGCGGGCACGCCGGGGTCGTGGGCAAGCACGGCGAACGTTCGGGGCGAACCCGCACGCTGATCCGCCAGCGAGTCGCGCAGACGGCGCACGGCGGTTCTCGCGGTGGCCAGCAGCACCGACGCATGATCCGCAGCCAGGCCTGCGAAGGCCGCGGACGGAAGCCACAACAGTTCCGAATCGCGCAGCGCGCGAACGGTACGTCGACGACAGTCGCCCGTGATCTGGCCGACGTCGCCCACGATGCCGCCGGCAACGATCAGATGATCCGTCGAACCGTCCGGCGCGAACGACGCCAGGCTTCCGCTGCGCAACAGGTACATGCCGTCCGACGGCTCGCCCTGCACGAACAGCGTGGCGCCGCCCGGTAACGACAGCCAGATCAGTCGCCGGGCCAGCGCCGACCGTGCGCCCGCGCCCAGGTGGCCGAACGTACCGGAGCGTTCGATCAGGGCGTCGACATCGTGTGGCAGCAGCATGGGGGACGAGGCTCGCAGACCAACATGACAAATACGGGGCGGGCCGCCGCACCCGGCTTGATTTGATACCGTCCTAGCACCACGCTTGCGGCCTAAGGAGACCCACCATGGATAGCAATCCGCTGCTTGCCGAAAATACTTTGCCCGCTTTCTCGGCCATTCGGCCCGAGCATGTCGAGCCGGCCATCGACACCCTGATCGCGGAACAGCGTGCCGCTATCGACGCCATCGCCACGCCCGACGCGCCGCGCGATTTCGCCCACGTCATGCTCGCCCAGGAGCGGCTCGACCAGACGCTTTCCCGTGCGTGGTCGCCCGTCAGCCACCTCCATTCGGTGGTCGATTCCGAGGCGTTGCGCAAGGCGCATGGTTCGGCGGAAGAAAAGCTCACCGATCACGGTATCGAAGTCGGACAGAACCGGGACCTGTACGCGGCGGTCCAGGCGGTTGCCGGCCGGCCGGATTTCGCGACGCTTTCCATCGCGGAGAAAGCGTCCGTCGAACATGCGCTTCGCGACTTCCGTCTGTCCGGTGTTGCGCTGGAAGAACCGGCGCGCACCCGTTTTCGCGAAATTGGCGTCGAGCTGTCGAAGTTGAGCACCGAGTTTTCGAATGCCGTACTCGATGCCACCGAAGCCTGGCACCAGCACGTCACGGACGAACGCGATCTCGCCGGCATTCCGCCGTCCGGTCGTGCGGTCCTGCGCGAATACGCGAAGGACCTGGATCTCGACGGTTACCTGGTGACGCTGAAACAGCCAAGCGTGCAGGCGGTGCTGACCTACGCCGAGAACCGCGAACTGCGCGAACGTGTGTACTGGGCCTACCAGACGCGTGCCTCGGATCAGGGGCCGAACGCGGGCAAGTTCGACAATACCGTGCGGCTCGAGAAGATCGTGGCGTTGCGTCACGAAGCCGCGCAGCTGCTCGGTTTCGCCAATGCCGCCGAGGAATCGCTGGCCACGAAAATGGCGACCTCGCCGCAGGTTGTCCTCGATTTCCTTGCCGATCTGGCCGGTCGCGCGCGTCCCGTCGCCCGTCGCGAACTGGACGAGCTGCGCCGTTTCGCCACCGACACGCTAAAGCTGGACAACCTCGAGCCCTGGGACGTCGGCTTCGCGTCGGAACGCCTGCGTCAGGAACGCTACCAACTGGACGAAGAGCAGCTGAAGCCCTACTTCCCGCTTCCCGCGGTCGTCGAAGGTCTTTTCACCGTGATCCAGCGCCTGTACGGCATCACGCTGAAGAAGCGCGAGGACGTCGACACCTGGCACCCGGACGTAAGCTATTACGACGTCATGGATGCCGATGGCCGGATCTTCGCCGGTGCCTACATCGATCTGTATGCTCGCTCCGGCAAACGTGGCGGCGCGTGGATGGACGTATGCGCGTCGCGGTTCAGGGACGGGGATCAGGTCCAGTCGCCCGTGGCTTTCCTGACCTGCAACTTCGCACCGCCCACGGACGGCGCGCCAGCCTTGCTGACCCACGACGACGTACTGACGCTGTTCCACGAATTCGGCCATGGCCTGCACCATATGCTGACCGAGGTCGATATTCCCTCGGTGGGCGGCGTCGACGGTGTCGAGTGGGACGCGGTCGAACTGCCCAGCCAGTTCATGGAGAACTTCGCCTGGGACAGACAGGCGCTGGCGCTGTTCGCGCGGCACTACAAAACCGGCGAACTGCTGCCCGACGATCTGTACGAACGCATGCTGGCCGCCCGGCATTTTCATGCCGGCCTGTTTCTGGTGCGGCAACTGGAGTTCGCGCTGTTCGACTTCCGCCTGCACCTCGAATACGACCCGGCGCGCGGCGCACGTCCCATGGATGTACTGGAGAAAGTCCGCCACGAGGTTGCCGTCATGTATCCGCCGGCGTGGCAGCGTTTTCCGCATGCCTTCACGCATGTGTTCGCCGGCGGTTACGGGGCGGGTTATTACAGCTATCTGTGGGCCGAGGTCCTGTCCGCCGACGCATTCGAACCATTCGAGGCCGCCGGGGTACTCGACCGCGCGACGGGCGACGCTTTCCGCCGTGAGGTGTTGGCGGTGGGCGCGACGCGTCCCGCGCTGGAATCGTTCGTGGCGTTCCGCGGCCGCGAACCGCGGCCGGACGCCCTGCTGAAGAGCTATGGGTTGGCCTGATTCCGGGGCGACGAGGCGGAAAAGGCGGCACACCCTAGCCGGGGTGCGCCGCCTTTCCCTTACAATGACGCCATGAAAATCGCGTCGTGGAATGTCAATTCGCTGAAGGTCCGCCTGCCGCATCTGCAGCAGTGGCTGGCCGACGCCGCGCCGGACGTGGTGGCCCTGCAGGAAACCAAGCTCGAAGACAGCAAGTTCCCGGTCGACGAGATCGCGGCACTTGGCTATCGCAGCGTCTATTCCGGGCAGAAGACCTATAACGGCGTGGCGATCCTCGCTCGCGGCGAGATCACCGAAGTCGTTACCGACATCCCGGGTCTCGACGATCCCCAGCGACGGATTCTCGCGGGGACCGTGGGCGGCGTTCGCGTGGTCAATCTCTATGTGGTCAACGGCAAAGCCGTGGGCGACGAAAAGTACGCGTACAAGCTCGACTGGCTCGCCCGCGTTCGCGACTTCCTCGCCGAGGAAATCGTCCGCTACCCGAAACTGGTCGTGCTGGGCGATTTCAATATCTGTCCGGACGATCGCGACGTTTACGATCCCGTGGCCTGGGGTGAGGACATCCTGTGTTCTCCTCCGGAGCGGGCCGGCCTTGCCGCCATCACCGCGCTGGGCCTTGCTGACAGCTTCCGTCTCTTCGAAGCGGAGGCCGGCCATTTCAGCTGGTGGGACTACCGTCAGGCGGCCTTCCGGCGCAACATGGGTCTCCGGATCGACCTTATTTTGATCAGCGATGCGCTCAAGTCGCTCGCGACATCGTCCGTTATCGATCGCACACCGAGGACCTGGGAACGGCCGTCGGATCACACCCCGGTGGCGCTGGAGCTAGCCCTGTAATGAATACCCCGAAGTCCGATTGGCCCAGCTCGCTGGACGACAAGGAACTGGAAGAACTGGACCGCTACCTGCGTGCGCACGCGGGCGAAGGCGATCTGATGCTCGACGGCGTCCACGGCATGCTCTCGGCCATCGCCGTGGGTCCGCTGGAAGTGCTGCCCGACGAATGGCTCCCCGAAGTGCTGCATGACGCTTTCACCGACGAAGGCGAAGGCAATCGTGTGCTGGCGCTGCTGGCCAAGCTCAACGATTCCATCGGCGCCGAGCTCGAAGTGGACGCTTACGAGCCGATTCTCGGCGAGATCGACACGGAGAGCGGTCCCATGCTGTCGGCCGCCGGCTGGTGCGAGGGTTTCAGTCGCGGCATCGATATGCGCGCGGTACTCTGGGAAACGCGTCTTGCGGAAGACCCGACGCTGATGGAACTACTGGGCCCGATCATGGCCCTGGCCGTCGATGAGGGCATCCTCTCCGCCGATACCGAATTCGAGAAGCTGACCGACGACGAATACGACGACTGCCTCGCGCAGGTCCCGGTCGTCCTGGGTGCGGTCGGCGATTACTGGCATACGCACCAGCCGACCGAAGCCGAAGTTCAGGCCATGCTGAAGCCACGTAACGAAGAAGGCGAAGACGGCCCGCCGCGCCAGCGCAGCGGCCACTGGGTGCATTGACCCGCATCGGTTTTGTGTAGGAGCGCGCTCCTGCACAAGCGGCAAGCGGATACGTGCAAGCGACAAGCCGCTACGTGGAAACAATCCGTTCGCCGTTGCACGCTTGGCGCGTGTGCCTGTAAGCCGCATTGTAGGTGTCTCTCACACGAGGACCTTCCCATGACCGACCGCAGCATTTCCCGCCGTGTACGCGGCATGGACACATCCGATGGCGCGGGCGTGAAGCTCAAGCGCGTCATCGGCCAGCCGGCGCTCGACATGCTCGACCCGTTCCTGCTGCTGGATGAATTCCGCTCCGACCAGGCCGGCGATTACATCGCGGGCTTCCCCGAGCACCCGCATCGCGGGTTCGAAACCGTGACCTACATGCTCGCCGGCCGCATGCTCCATGGCGATAACCACGGCAATCGCGGCGACCTTACCGCCGGCAGCGTCCAGTGGATGACGGCCGGTCGCGGCATCCTCCACTCGGAAATGCCGCAGCAGGAAGAAGGCCTGATGTGGGGTTTTCAGCTGTGGGTGAACTTGCCCGCCAGCGACAAGATGACCGCACCGCGCTATCAGGACATCGCTCCGGAGCGCATTCCCGTGGCCCATCCGGCCGAGGGCGTAACGGTGCGTGTCGTCGCCGGCGACGTCGGCGGCGTGCGCGGGCCCGTGGACGCCGTTGCCACGGAGCCGGTTTATCTCGATATCGCGCTGGAAGCCGGCGCCCGTTTCGACCTCAGCGTGCCCGAAGGCCACAGTGCATTCGCGTATGTGTTCGAAGGAACGAAGGCCGAGGTGGCCGGCGAATCGCTGGAACGTAGCGAACTGGCGGTGCTTTCGAAGGGCGATCGCGTCACGTTCGCCGCAGATCAGGCCGCGCGCGTGCTCTTCGTCGCGGGTCGTCCGCTGAAAGAGCCGGTGGCTCGCTATGGTCCGTTCGTGATGAACACGCAGGCCGAGATCCACGAAGCCATCGCGGACTTCCGCGCGGGCAAGTTCTAAGATCGGCGTTCCCCGACTCACTCCTGTGATCCCCCATGTCCAGAGCTAAGCACGCCTTTCTCTTCGATCTCGACGGCACGCTGGTCGATAGCGTCTACCAGCATGTTCTGGCGTGGAAGGAATCGCTGGATATGGAAGGCATCGATCTTTCGGTGTGGCGCATCCATCGGAAAATCGGCATGAGCGGCGGATTGTTCACCGATATCCTCCTGCGCGAGACCGGCACCGAGATCACCCCGGATCGCATCGAGCGCCTTCGCATCAATCATGCGAAGGCATACGGACGACTGGCGGAAGCGGGTGCCGTTCGTCCGCTGCCCGGTGCGCGGGAACTGCTCGCCTGGCTTACCGACGCGGGCATTCCCTGGGCGATAGCGACCAGCGGTCGCATGGAAACCGCGGCGCACAATATCGCGGCGCTTGGCGTCGATCCGAACAAGGTGCCCGTGGTCACGCGCGATCAGGTGCGTCACGCCAAGCCCGATCCCGACCTGTTCGTTACCGCGGCGGAGCGCCTCGGCACGGACATCCGGGACGCGCTGGTGCTGGGCGACAGCATCTGGGACATGCTCGCGGCCCAACGGGCACGGGCGCTGGGTATTGGCCTCCTGTCGGGCGGCTATGGCGAGAACGAGCTGGAGCGCGCGGGCGCATACCGCGTTTTCGCCGATCCTGCGGACTTATTGCTTCATATCGACGAAGTTGCTGCCCGTAGCTGAACGGCGGCGGGTCGTAAGACCTTGATGTTAAGCGGGGTTAATCGTTTCGGACGCGTGGGTGGCTAGGCTTGGGGTATCCGTTCCCCTGCAGGACCCGCCTATGCGTCTGTTGTTTACCATCGCTCCGCTCACCCTCGCCGCGATCCTCGCGGCGTGCTCGCCCTCCTCCCCGGAAACCGCCTCCGCCTCCGCCTCCGCGCCGGCAACGGAACCCGCACCGGGTAAGACCGCGCCCGCCAATCCCGCGTTGGGTTCGCCGGACTGGTATGCCTGGGTCGATCGGACCCTTGCCGTCAGCGACGACGGTCACGGCCCGGCACCCGGCACGCCTGAGTGGAACTCGGCGGTGCAGACCAAGCTCGGTGAGGAAGCGCCGCAGCAGAAGTCGGGATCGACGGAATGGCAGCAGGCAGTGGATGCGCTGCTGCGGACTCGCGTGGCGACTCACTGAGCCTTTAGCTACCTACGAAGGACGAGGAACTGTGGGGGCGCGCAGGCGCGCTCCCACTGAGGGCGCGACTACAGCCGAACGTCGAGATGGGTCGCGGATTTCGCCACCCGCACCTCACCCTTCGGCAACGCCAGCACATAACCCCCCGGCGGATTCGCATCGCCGGTAATCGTCAGCACAACCTTCCCATCCTCGCGACGCAGCGTGTAACCCAGCTTCCCGTATGGCGTACGCATATCGCGTACCGCGATGCCTTTGCCATCCAGCCACGTCATCGGCACGCCTGCGCCAAGCACCATCGCGTGATCGCTGGCGCGTTCATAGGCGAACAGGTCCAGCGCGGACCGCACATAGTCCGAAGCGATCCACGCATGCGGCATATCGCCGACGAAGCGCGGCTTGCGCGGATCGCGGCCCACGACTTCAGCCCACTGGTTCCAGGCGGCGGGTCGACGATCGGCAAAGAAGAAGGCAAGCAACTCCTGCACGCGATCCCGCCAGCCGAGGCGCACGAAGGTCGCTACCGTACGCAGTTCGTACGGCGTGTAATCGTCCCACGCGGTCTTGCCGTCGCGTCGCGCGACGAAACCCTGCCAGTAGCGTTCGAAGGTGCCTTGCACCAGGTCGGCCGGCAACCGCGTCTGCTCGTCACCGGGGGATATGGCGATCGTCGTCGACGTCGCATCGAAGTCACCGAGTTCCGCCGAACCGGGAATGAAATCGATGCCCTTCTCTTTCACCGCGGCGGCGATCGATGCATGCAGATCGGTACGAAACGTATCGCGCGACTCGCCCATGCGTTTCGCATCGCCCGTCTTCCCGAGCGTCGCGGCCAGATCGACCGCATCGTCATAGCCCTTCATGGCCCAGAAATCGTCCCAGTACGAATGCATCGGCTTGGCCGAATAGCCTTCGTGACTTATCGAGGCGGGCATCAGTCCATACAGCGGGCCGTTGCGTTGCGCGTCGGTGCGCTCGCTTAACCGCAGCTTGTCCATGTACGCAACCGCGCGTTCGACGTGAGGCCACAATGCCGTCAGTTGCTCGCGATTGTGCGTATAGCGGTAAAGCTCGGCGACGCTGAAGATCAGTTCGCCGTGGCTGTCGTTCTCCGGTACCGGATCGGAGCCGCGCGCGTCCACGCAACATGGCACCTTGCCGTTGCTGAACTGATGCGGCGCGTACCAGTCGACGAACTCGCCCGCGACGTCGGCATGACCGGTGCGCAGCAACCCTTCGAGCATCATCGCGCCGTCGCGTACCCAGGTACGTCCATACGAACGCGTGCCCGGCTGTAACGCGGGACCGTTGCGCGACATCAGTATCTGCGCGACGCCACTGCGCATCGTATCGACGATGGGTTGCGCGGCCGTGGGGGCTTCGATCGAGACGCGGTTCAGCTTTTCGCGCCATGTGGACGCGATGGCATCGAGCCGACTTTCCAGCCACATTGCCGTGTTCGCGGGCACGTCGACATGCGCGGACGAAATGGAAGGAACGACCAGCCCAAGATCGACGTGGCCTTTCGCAGGCACATGCAAGCGATAGAGAAACGCACCCTGGGCGAAGCCGAGGTCGTCGTGCAGTTTGGCAACCGAAGGATGCTGGCCCGCCGCGATGCGTTCGGGCAATGAACCATCGGTATTCCTGCTGGCAACGAAGTCATCCGTCTTTTGCAGTGGAACGACGACGTGCACGCCATTGACAGTGAGCTTCTTTCCATCCCAGGCGAAATCATGGATCGGGCTGGTGCCACCGGGTGAATTGAGGAACTGCGTGGGTGGATTGACCTGGAACGGCCTGGCCATCAAGGCCAGCGTGACATCGCGAGCGGCATCGCCATCGTTCGACACGCGGTAACGCATAACCAGTTCGGAGCGCCCCGCTTCGCCTTGGGCAAACACCGTCGTCTCGAGCCCCAGCGCGCCGGTCTTCCACTGAACGGACGGTATCGGGAGATAACCGTCCAGCAGCGACTGCGACGCGCGAACGTCCGCCCAGGTAACAAGCTTGCCGTTGTCCAGCACGAAGGGTTCGATGGAAAAACCGCCCTTGTTCACTTCGATCGCGCCGTCCTCGGAGATCAGTGCGGACTCCGCGCTACCGCCGTCGACGCCGACCAGCGTCCAGTAAGACTGTTCGCCGGAGAATCCGCGCGGATAGAGTCCGCGCCGTACTTTCTTCGCCTGCGCCTGGAAGTACACTTTGGGTGGCGTGGCGGCTGCCGTGGACGGAGCGGCATTCGCCGGCTCGGGCGGCAACGGTTTAAGGCGGAGGTTGTCGAAGCAGACCCGACCCTTGCCGGCCTTCTCCGCGTAAATCATGAATTCGACGGCGGCGGTTTTCGTGAGCACCCGGTCCTTCGTGGGACCCCATGCGAACTCGATATCCTTGCGACGCACTTCGATGTGCTGCCAATCCTTCGTGGGCACGAAAGCGGGACGTTGATACCACCAGACATTGTCGCCACTGTCGTCGATCAGTTTCAGCTGCAAGGTATTCGGCGACATCGACCCGCGCACGTCGAACGAAAGCGCGAAGTTGCCGGGATAGTCGATGGGCAGCTCGCGCTTCAGCGACGCGGAACCGGATACGCCGTTGAAGTCGAAATCCAGGCACAGCGAACCGCCGTCCTGACGCAGCGTCGCACTGACGTCGTCCGTATGTCCGACTGTCCAGTTCGCGGCACGGTCGAAACCGTCGAGAAGGCGGGCGTCCGTCTGCGCATACGCGCAAGGCAGCAGACAGCCGGCGGTGAGCGCGGCTGTGGCGAGGATCGAACGAAGAAGCATGTGTTTATCCCTTGACGCTGCCCAGCAGCAGACCTTCGAGGTAGTAGCGCTGCAGTGCGAGAAAGAGCAGCAGCACGGGGAGAATCGTTACCACCGAGCCGGCCATCATCAGTTCGCTGTCCTGCACGTGTTCGCGCGACAGAGACGCCAGCGCGATCGGCAACGTGTAATGTTCCTGGCCGGTCAGCGCGATCAGCGGCCACATGAAGTCGTTCCATGCGGCGAGGAAGGTAAAGATCGCCAGCGTCACCATGATCGGCTTCAGCAACGGCATCACGATGGTGACGAAGATGCGCATCTCGCCGGCGCCATCGATCCGCGCCGCTTCCATCAGATCGTCCGGAATGCCGCGCGCATACTGACGCACGAGGAAGATACCGAAAATGGTGGCCATGGCCGGCACGATGACCGCGCCGTACGTGTTGACCAGACCCAGGTACTTCAGCAGCAGGAACAGCGGCAGCATCGCCACCTGCGCGGGAATGACCAGCGCGCCTAGCAACCCCTGGAACAGCCGTTCGCGACCGGCGAACTGCAACTTGGCGAACGCGTAACCAGCCATCAGATTGAACGCGAGCGAGACGGCGGTGATCGCCGTGGAAACGAGCAGGCTGTTGAGCAGGTAGCGGCCCATGCCCGCGTTGGCGAACAGTTCGCGGTAGTTGGCCCAGGTCGCATGTTTCGGGAACAGCGGCGCGGGCAGCGAACTGGCCTCGCCCTGCGTCATGAACGATACGGATACCATCCACAACAGCGGCAGCAATGCGACGACGGCGCCTGCGATCAGCAAGCCATTGATGATCGCTTTGGCGATACGCGGATTCATACTTCACCTCCGCGGCGCGACAGTCGCAGCATGACCGCCGTGACGGCGAACATGATGATGAAGAGCAGGAACGCAACGGCCGACGCGGAACCGAGGTTCCACCATTTGAAGCCTTCTTCGTACATCAGGTACAGAACGCTGGTCGTGCTTTGCAACGGACCGCCTTCGGTCATCACATACGGTTCGGCGAACAGCTGGAAGTAACCGGATACCGTCAGGATGCTCACCATCACCATCGTGGGTTTGAGCATCGGCAGCGTGATGTGCTGGAACTGGCGCAGCGCCGAGGCGCCGTCGATGCGCGCGGCTTCGTAAAGATCGGCGGGAATGGCCTGCAGACCGGCCATGAAGATAATCATGTTGTAGCCGAAGTTCTTCCACACGGCGAACAGGATGATCGTCGGCATCGACCAGTGCGGATCGCCCAGCCAGTCGATGGGTGCGACGCCGATGCCATCGAGCACCGAGTTCACCAGGCCGTACTTCGTATTGAACAGATAACGCCAGATCACGGCGACCGCGACTACGGTCGTCACGACCGGCGCGAACAGCGCGGTACGGAAGAACGGCTTGCATCGCGCGAGCGGCGAGTTCAGCAGCATGGCCGCACCCAGCGAAGCGATAAGCGAAAGCGGCACGCCTACCGCCACGAAATACACCGTGTGTCCAAGCGCCGACCAGAACAACGGACGATGCAATAGTGTCCAGTAGTTTTCCAGCCCGACGAAGCGCAGGTTGCGGATATCCGCCAGCGCGTAGAGATCGTAGTCCGTCAGGCTGAGGATCAACGCCGCGAGCACGGGCAACAGGAAGAACATGCCCAGCACGATCAGCGCGGGAGCGAGGAACAGCCAGGCGGCGCGCGAGGTATTCACTTGGCGTCACTCCGGGGGTGGTCGAGAATCCAGCGCCGCTTTTCCAGGATCGCGTCGGTGCGCCGGTCGAGTTCGGCCGCGGCATCGTCAACGCTTCTCTTGCCGCTCGCGGCTTCCGCCGCCAGCAGCTGCATTTCGGTCACGATGCGTTCCCACTCGGGAATGGGCGGCGTCGCCTTCACGCGTTCCAGCTGATCGCGGAATGCGGCGGCTTCCGGGTCGTTACGCAGCGCGTCCATTTCCCATGACGAACGACGCGGTGGCATGTCGCCCAGAATCTCGTAGAAACGCGCCTGTATGTCGGGGCGCGACAGGAAGTCGATAAGCGCCCAGGCGTCGTCCTTATGCTTCGACGCGCGGAAGATCACCAGACTGGAGCCGCCCGCGTTCGATGCACCCGGACCGGTCGGACCCGGCAGCGGCGCCGTCGACCAGTCTTTCTGTTGCGCTTCGGGAAGACGCTTGCGGAACTCGCCGATATTCCACGGACCCGAAAGATAGAAGGTGTAATACCCCTGGCCGAAGGCGGCCCACGGATTGCCGACGCCGACGTTCGTGATCAACGGCGCCTGCTTCAGCTTGAACGTATCGACATAGAACGTCAGCGCGCGCTTGAATCCCGCACTACGGAAATTGCCGTAACGATTGTTATCGCGCAGCGGCGCATCGTCCTGCTGCAGCACAAGCGACAGCAACTGCTCGAATTCATTCGTCGGCATCAGGATGCCGTACGTCGTACCGACCGGCTGACTGAGCTTCGCCATCATCTCGCGCCATTCGACCCAGTCGCGAGGCGGATGGTCGAAGCCAGCCTTGGCCAGCAGGTCCTTGCGATAGAACAGCAGGCGCGTGTCCACGTACCAGGGCACACCGTAAAGCGTGCCGTCGATGACGTTGGTCGCCCAGATGCTGGGGAAGTAATCGTCGGTCCGGATGATCTTCGATGCGTCGACGCGCGACTGCAGCGGTTCCAGCGCGCCAAGCGCCGCCATTTCGGGCACCCAGGTATTGCCGAGCTGCGTGACATCCGGCGTCGAATTGCCCGCGAATGCCGTCAACAGTTTCTGGTGCGCGGCAGTCAGGGGCAACTGCTGCACGTTGACGTGCAAGCCGGGATGTTCGCGTTCGAACTCCGGCAGTAACTTCTCGACCGCTTGTCCCTCGCGGCCGATGGTCCAGAAATCGAGCGTGCGCGACGATGCGTCTTCTTTCGCACAACCGGCAAGGATCATGGCGCCGGTGAGGGCCAGCGCCACGATCCCGCCACGTCGAATGCCGCGTTTGCTCATTCGGCTTTGGCGCCCTGCTCGAGCCAGCCGCCAGTGAAGCCCGCCCGCTCGAGACCCTTGCGGATATACGGGTTCTTCTTCATCACGTTCCAGACGAAATCGCTGCGATGGTTTTCGATCATCAGCACGATCGGACCCTGGTCGATGCCCAGGTGCACGGTATCGAACCAGCCCACGTCCGGTACGAGACGACCCGTACGGATATCGGTCTGCGTGTGGAAACTGAGGTTGAATGCATCGACGAAGCCGTACTTCGTATAGGCGTACTGGCCGTACTTCTGCTTCATTTCTTCAAGCGCGGGAATGACGATCTCCGGCGCGAACGCGATCGATCCGCCCGCCGCCGTCGGCACGATGGTGCCGTCGTCGGAGATGTAGTCGATGCCGGCACCGCGCGCGGTATAGCCGTGGAACGTGCGCTCGGTGTCGCCGTTCTTGACGATCAGGCCACCGGGGCCGTTGCTGGCCGTGAGACCCCAGACGTTCTTGCCGTATCCCGTCCACTTGCCCGGATTGGCGACGGCATACGCCTGCTGCGAATACGTGGCGCGGCGGCTGTTCTCGAAGTAGTCGAGGTTGTGATCGCGGCTCCAGGCATCGCGGATGCCGCGGAAATCGACCCAGGTGTGGCTGTACTGGTGACCGAACATCGGTGCGAAGCCGAGATGCGTCTGGCCGTAGAACTCGCCCCAGGTCTTGTTGTACGTCGCCGACCACGCGCTCCATGCATCGTCGCCGATCGGATGGGTCGGCGAACCCAATGCGAGGATGTAGACGAGCATACCTTCGTCGTAACCTTTCCAGTCGTGCGGAATGAACTTGCCGCCCGGCGTCCAGCCCATGCTGATCAGCGGCTTGCGCTGCTGCGCCCAGGTCCACTCGACGCGGCGGTAGATGTCGTCGGCGAGCTGGCGGATTTCTTTCTCTTCGGGCGTATCGCGATCGTAATAGCTCTGCGCGAACAGCACGCCGCCGAGCAGCAGCGTGGTATCGACCGTCGACACTTCGACCCAGCGCGCAAAGCGCTTGCCGGACTGCATGTCGAGGAAGTGGTAGTAGAAACCGTGGAAGCCGGTCGCACCGTCTTCCGAATCGTTTTGTGCCGAGTTGTTGAAGAAGCGCAGCGTCGTCAGCGTGCGTTCGATGGCCTGCTGACGGGTCACGTATCCGCGTTCGACGCCGACGCCATAAGCGGTCAGCCCGAAACCCACCGACGCGATCGACGCGAAGGAGTCGGTCGGATAGTGATCGGGAATAAGTCCGTTGGACGGATTGGCGCTGTCCCAGAACCACTGGAACGTCCGCTTCTCAAGATCGGCGATCATCGGTGGAACGGCATGCACCTGTTTCAGTGCCGATGCCGTTGCGACTTCTTTCTCTTTCTTCACCGGTGCCTTGGCGGTCGCCGCGAACGGAGCGGCGCATGCTAGCAGCGCGCCGAGGGCGAGGGAAAGACGCTTGATCTTGTTCACTTGCATGACGTGGATCCTTAAACGGTACGGGGCGGATTCCTAAGGGCGGAACCGGCGGTGGAGCCTCCAGGTGGGAGAGTATGCATGCCGGCCGTGGCATGCACGTAAACGTTTACGTCGTCAGGGCAAATAAAGGGGCCCAAGGGCCCCGATACCATAACGATGTGCGACGGGTTCCGTGCCGGAACCCGTCGCACAGTTCGTCAGAACTTCAGGCCGACCGTGAAGCGGGCCGTACGCGGCACGAACGTGATGTTGCCGTTCGGGTTGTACTGCGCGCCGTTGGCGTTGAACACGCCATTGGAGCCCCAGTTCGTCAGGTAGTCGTTGTAGTTCTTCCAGTTGAAGACGTTGAGGATATCGAAGCGTGCATAGACCTTCGTGTCTGCGTTGATCACGAAGTCCTTGGTCAGCTGAAGATCGATATCGCGGTAGCCCCAGATGTCGCCACCGACCAGGAACTTCGAGCCACGCGGAATGGCCGAGACCGGGCGGCAACCGCTGCCATTGGAGAACACGGCGTCGTAGCAGGCGATGTCGTTCTTCGGCAGCGGGGTGGCCAGCGTCATCTTGATGGAGCCCGTGATGCCCCAGGGCAGATCGAGCGCACCGGTTGCAACGAAGCGATGCTTCGCGGCGGCATCCGACGTGATGAACGGATAGTCGCTGATGGACGCCTCGTCGAACGCATAGTGCTCGGAGATGGCGCGGTTCTGCTTGGCATGCGTGAAGGTGTACGCGAAGGTCGCGCTCCAGCCCGATTCCACCGTATACGGCTTCTGTGCGGACAACAGAACCTGTGTGGTACGGGTAGCGATGCCGTTGTTACCGATGATCAGACCGCCCAAGCCCGGGATCGGGTTGCCCCACGGCTGGCTCTTGTCCTGGAAAAAGCCAGGGGTCGGGTAACGATTGCCCAGCGTGAACACGAAGCCGTCGTGCGTCAGTACGCGGGTGACGGTCGCGTCGGTCTGCCATTCACCGATGCGGTTGGACATGCCGAAGCTGAACTGGTCCGAGTACGGAGCCTTCAGCTTGTTGTTGAGCATGTCGACTTCCTGACCCGCGTTGGTCGCGCCAACGGCACCGGCAAGAGCCGCCTGACCTTGCAGGAAGCGCGGATCCCACTGCACGCAGTTGGATGCGGCGAGGTCGCAGGTGCGGCCGCCCGGAGCGCCATTGAAGTACAGCGTGGTCTGCGGCAGCGACGACTTGGTCTGCTCGAGCTGCAGGTAGTCGTACAGGTTGCGGTCGTAGGCACGACCGGCACCGCCATGGAACACATGGGCTTCATCGGCGAACAGGTCGTACGAGAAGCCGAGACGCGGCTGCCATTCGCCCTTGTACGCCTTACGGTTCTTGCCCGTGCTGATGTAGTCGTTGATGTTGAGACCGCTGAGTGCGAGCGACTGTGCGTACGTCTGGCCTACCGGCGCACCCTTGTTCGTGTCCTGCGAGTTCAGCGCGTCGATCACGTTCTGCGGCGTCACGAAGTTGGTGTACGACGGCGTGACTTCGTAGTCCCAGCGCACGCCGAGGTTCAGGGTCAGGTGATCGTTAACCGCCCAGTCGTCCTGCGCGAAGATGCCGTACTGGCGCGACGTCGTCTGCGAGACAGCCGAAAGGCCCGGGATCGGCGTCGCGAAGAACGCTTTCCAGGGAGTAGCGGCCGTGCCGTTAACGGGATCGACGTCGTAGTAGAACTGCGGATTGTTCGCGGCGGCATCCTGAGCCTTCAGCTCGACCGACTTGAACTTATAGCCGAACTTGACGACGTGGTCGCCCTTCCACTGCAGATCGTTGAACGTGAAGGTGTCCTGGATCGACGGACCTTCCTGGCTCTTCTTCTGCGTGGCCAGCGGCGAGGCCGAACCGGTCTGCAGGATCAGTGCATCCTGCTGCGGCTTGAACGTGTAGCTCGAACCGATGGCATCGTTCACTGGTGTCGGGTTCACGAACGCGTTTTCGTACGTGAACATCAACTCGTTGAACCAGCTTTCGCCGCTGTGCTGCCACTTGAAGGTGGCGCGTGTATCGTGATTGACGTTGTTGAAGCCCGCGGAGCCGGCGATCGGACCCGAGCCCACGCCGTCCAGCTGCGTTTCGCGGCGAACCTGCGTGCTGATTTCGATGCGGTCGCGGTCGGTCAGTTCCCAGTCGATCTTGCCGAAGTACAACTTCTCGTTGAACGGCAGGTTCGTCGGCCCGAGTTCCGCCTGCGCGGAAGCCGGCAGCAGGGACTGGACGTTGGAGTAGTTGACGGTGCCGGGGACGACGGAGATCGGTGAATTGAATTTCTTTTCTTCATACGCGATGAAGAAATGCATCTTGTCCTTGATGATCGGACCGCCGACTGCAAAGCCGTATTCCTTCGAGTCCGACGTCGACTTCTTGCCGGTATATTCTTCGGCCGCCGTGCGGTTGCGGAAGGCATCGTTGGTGTAGGTGCCGAACACCTCACCGTGGAACTCGTTCGTGCCGGACTTCGTTTCGGCGGTCACGGCCGCACTCGACACCTGGTCGTATTCGGCTTTGTAGTTCGAGGTGATGACCTTGTACTCGCCGATGGCGAGCTGCGGGAACGGGTTGCCCTGGCTGGCGTTCTGGCCCGAGATACCGCCTTCCTTCACGTAGCTCTTCTGGCCCACGCCGTCGATGTAGACGTTGGTCGAGCTGTTGTTCTGGGCACCGCCGCGCAGCGAGGTATGACCCTGCGCGTCGACGCTGAAGACCATGCCCGGAACGGTATCGGCGAATTCGAGGAAGTTGCGCGATACCTGCGGGATGGTGCTGATCTGGTGCAGCGAAATCGTCTGACCGACTTCCGGCGTCTTCACTTCCGTCAGCGTTGTCGCCTGGACGGTCAGACCTTCGAGCGACGCGGCGTTGGCCGCATTAGCCGTGGTGGTAGCGGCGGCAGCCGCTTCGGCGGAGAGGTTCAGTGTGGCGTTCGAAGCCACGGTCAGCGTCACCGTCTTCTCGGTACCCGGGCCGGCGTCGACCTTGTAGGTGCCGGGGGGCAGGCCGATGAGGCCGTAGCTACCGTCCGCACCGACCGTCGTCCGACGGGTGGTGCCCGTGGCGATGTTCTTGGCGGTGACGGTAGCGGCAGGCGTGGCCTTGCCGCGCAGGCTGGCATCGGCCGACTGGGCATAAGCGCTCATCGGCGAGACCGCAGCGGCGGCAACGCTGGCGGTGATGACGCTGGCGAGTAACTTCTTCTTGATCTGCATCGAGGCTCTCATGATTCCCCTCCCAAAAGGTGCTGAATTAAGTGTTTCGACGCGACTGGCCATGAGCACGGATACCGACGTCGTTGTGTCGTTTCGGGCGGTCGCAGCCACCCTTTGTCTGGAGCTTGTTGTCCGTGTCTCATGCCTTCCCGCGTGCCCGGGTCAGCGGATGTCGCGCGTCCTTGGTGTTGAAGCCGTCCTGTGTAATCGTTTCCATGGCGAGGCGAAGTTATGCCCGGCCATGCGAATCAGAGTCGTCGGGGTACGGTTTCGCCGCCGCCGCAGGAGGCCCGGATCACCAGCTCGGTGCTCACGGTCTCTCGGGGTAGGGGCGGTGCGTCGTCGGGTGCTTCGATAATTCCGACCAGGCGTTCGAGCGCCGCGGCGCCGAGTTCGGCGATCCGCACGCGCACCGTGGTCAACGGCGGCGAGACGTAACGAGCCATGGGGATGTCGTCGAAACCGGCGACGCCGATGTCTTCGGGGACAAACACGCCGGCTTCTTCCAGCGCGGACAGGCAGCCGATGGCCATCATGTCGTTGGCTGCGAAAATCGCGTCCGGACGGGGCGACATCTCCAGCACCTGCTTGCCGGCGCGGTAGCCGGATTCCTCGGTGAAGTCGCCGGGCAGAATGCAGGCCGTGTCGGCCTTGCCCGCAACTTCCAGCGCGTCGCGATAGCCGCGAGCGCGTTCCTGTACGTCGTGATTGACCTCGGGGCCGGCGATGAACGCGATGCGCTGACGGCCACTAGCGAGCAAGTGCTCGACCATCGTCCGCGCGCCGCCGTAGTCGTCGACATCCAGTACGGCATGACGGTCCGACGTCACGTGGCTGTTCATCAGCACCGTGGGCAGCAGGACCGGAAGGTTGTCGTCGAGGAACACCTGGTCGGCATGCGGCGACATCACCAGCAGACCGTCGACACGTCCCTGCATGGCGCGCAGGGCGACAGCCGCTTCGGCCGCATCGCCGTGCGAGCTGGAGACCAGCAGGTACAGGCCGCGTGCGCGGGCGGCGATGTCGATGCCGCGAATCAGTTCGGAGAAGAAGGCGCCATGCAGGTCGGGCAGCAGCGCGCCGATCGTCTGCGTCCGCCGGGTGATCAGACTGCGGGCGGCGCTATGGGGTACGTAACGCAGGCGTGCTGCGACTTCGCGGATGCGCTTCTGCGTCTCCGGAGTCACGCCGCCGTGGCCATTCAGGGCACGCGAAACCGAGGCCACCGATACGTTGGCCATTTTTGCGACGTCTTTGATGGTGACGCTCACAGTGTCTCGCCTACCCTTGCCCCTGCCCCTTGATGGGCTGTCGGCGCGGAACGTAAACGTTTTCATGTGAACTTGTAAAGCCTATTAAATCAAGCGCTTGCTGCACTGCGGGAGGATTGGCCCGGGGGTCGCGGGAAATGTGTCGGAATAGTTAAGAATTCATGTCAGCTCAAGAGCTTGCGACGCGATTCCCAAATGCGGCGACGCAGCATGCGGAACCTTGCGAATCTCGACCATCTGAAAGACTGTCGTGTCAGGCAACGTCCCGAGCGAGCGTCGGTCCGGCCCGTCGATGGCCTGCCCAGACACTGTTCTGATCACCCTCGACGACGCGTCGGCGGGTAGCGACGGCAAGCCAGCCGAAGCCGACGCCCATGGCGATGGCCACCGCATCGACACCCGCCACCGCCCAGCGACCTTCCGAAAGCGATCGCGCGAGGCGTTCGCCGTTGATCGCCATATCGAGCAGGGCAATGGACAGGCTGGCGATTGCCGTGGCCCAGAGCAGGTCGACCGCCGCGCGGGCGGGACGACGCCATAAGGTCCACGCCACGGCCAGTGCGAATACGCCGAAGCAGACCGGCTGGACGATAGCTTCGGGGCGTCCGCCGAAAACGGGGGCCAGCACGTTGGCGACGAACGTGGCGGAAATCGCCAGGCACGAACCGATGCAGACACCGACGGTCGCCGTGGCCATGGCCCGCACTTTCAGCGGCTGATCGGCCTGCCGCCGTTTCCGGCGCGTCTCGATATAGAGCAGGTTGCCCGAATAGAAAAGGAAGGCGCCGGCCAGGCCCAGCACGAAATAAAGCCAGCGCACCGACAGGTTGCCGAAGCTGCCGAAATGCAGCCCGAAGATCGCGGAATACGTCGCATGATTTGCATCGCGCGCGCCCGCTACCTGCACGGCAAGTACATGTCCGTCGACCGCGTCCAGCGACACCATGCCGTACTCGCCGAGCGTCTTCGTCGATGTGCCGCGGACCTCCGCGGCCGCGCCCGCATCGCCATAGTGCATGTAGCGCATGTAGTCGGGCTCGAAGTCGGCCGCGCCCGCTGCCAAGGCAGCACGGCGCGCACGTCCACCCAGATCCCGCGGCGACAGCATCGTGGCCTCGCGGCCCGTGGCGTGCGTCGCGGGCATCGCGCTGGTCATGCGTTCCGAAGCGGGTACCAGTTTGCCGTCGAACGCGGCGTAGTCGAAAGCCATCATCGTCACCAGCGAAAGGCATAGCAACGCGCCCGTCACGGCGAAGACGATGTGGAACGGCAGGCTGAGTATGCCGATGACGTTGTGGGCATCCTGCCAGAGCCGCTTCAGGTTATGCCCCGGCCGCAGCGCCGCCAGATCGCGCACGAGATGGGGCAGATGGATCAGAAGACCGGTCAGGAGCGCCAGGCCGTAGATGATGCTGACGACGCCCATCAGGTAAATGCCGGCGACGGGAACGCCCAACGTGTAATGCAGTTCGTAGACGAAGTCGGCCAGGCCGTGTTCGTGATCTTCCGAGTCGCGCGCTCCACTATCGGCAAGCGTCTGCGTCTTCCAGCCGTCCTTGTCGAACCAGTAGGCGGCGACCTCGTGCGACGGATGATTGGCGGGGTAGGTCACGCCGATCTGTTCCTTCGCCGCCGGATGGCTGGCCACGATATCGGCCAGCATGCGCTGCGCCCGGTCCATGGTGTCCGTTTCGACCGCAGCCGTTTTCGGCACGGCCCAGGTGTCGATTTCGTCGTGGAATACCGCGAGTGCGCCGGCGTAGAACGCGATAAACAGGGCGAAGCCGGCAAGCAGGCCGGTCCAGGTGTGGACGGCGGTGAACATACGGAGCGTGGCGGGTTTCATCTAGAGACCGGGCATGGTGTGTTTAAGCGCCCACAGCAGGGCGAACGCGCCGACATCGGCAACAGCCAGCCACGCCCAGGCGCGCGCGCCGCTGCGGAACAGGAAGGAGGCTGCCATCACGCCGATCCACAGGGGAAAAAACAGGATCAGGAAAGGCATGACCACCGATTCGCTGGACCCGGGCCATGCCCAGATCGCGCAGGCAATCAGCGCGATGGATAGCGGTAGCCCTAACAAAATGCCGGCGAAGCAGCGGGCGATCATCAGGTGCGCTCCCGTTGGCGTGCGGCGCCGGGACGCAGCCACCACGCCAGATATGGCAATGCGATAGCGCCGAGCATCGCGGCGGTCAGCGTCGCGAAGAAGCCCGGCAGGCCGCGCTCGACCGACGCCCACAAGGCAACGGCTCCGATGGACAGCGCCACGCCGACCAGCCGCATGCCCCGGCCAAGGCCGCGCTTCAGCAGCCGCTGGCTCGGAAGAGTCAGATAGACAAGGGTCACGGCGACGAAGGCCATGGCGCACGCGAGGAGGGTCATAAGCGCCCGAGGTCGAAGAGTAGTTTCCTAATTGATAATTATTATCATTTAGAACTCAGGGGTCAAACCGAAGCAACCACGCGGCTCTATACTCCGCGTCACAACGTCGGAGGGGGGCCGGCCATGAACGACGCTCGTAATGGCGACCGGTACCGTATTGCGAAGGACCTGGCACACGAAGCGCTGGAACAGCCCGTTCACGAGCGAGCGGCATTCCTTGCGTGCGCGACCGGCGGCGACGACGACCTGCGCGCCGAAGTCCAGTGGATGCTCGATGCGATCGAGGTCAGCCATACGACCGATCTGCCCGAGCTCCCACGCGTCGCACTCGACCTCGACGGTCTCGAAGCCGCCAACACGACGCCCCGCAACTACCGCATCGGGCGGCGCCTGGGCGAAGGCGGCATGGGTGTGGTGTACCTGGCGGAGCGCACCGATACCGGATTCGTCCAGCAGGTCGCGCTGAAATTCCTGCATGCGTACGCGGAAGCCTCGCCGGTGGCACTGGACCGTTTCGCGCAGGAACGGCAGTTGCTGGCGCGGCTGGAACACACGGGTATAGCCCGCCTTCTCGATGGCGGCGTTTTCGCGGATGGCCGTCCCTTCATTGCGCTGGAATACGTGGATGGCGAGCGCATCGACAGTTGGTGCGAGCGACACAAGCTGTCGCTGCGCGAACGGCTCGAACTGTTCCTGAAGGTCTGCGCCGCCGTCGAGTACGCGCACAGCCACCTGATTATCCATCGCGACATCAAACCCGCGAATATCCTGGTCACGATCGACGGTCAGCCGAAGTTGCTCGACTTCGGTATCGCGCGCCTCATCGACCCCACGGGCGACATGGAACTGACCGCGACGTCGCAGCAAGCGCTGACGCTGGCCTATGCCAGTCCGGAACAGATCGAGAAACGAGCGCTCACGACCGCCGCGGATGTTTACTCGCTGGGCGTCGTTCTCTACCAACTGGTCACCGGCGCTCGTCCGTTCCAGCAGATCGTCACGCCGCATCTTTTGTACAGCGCCATCATGGGCGGCGATATCGTCGCGCCAAGCCGGCAGATGCGAAAGTCCAGGGACGAAGAAGGCCGCCGCGCGCCGAAGGCGCCTTACACGGTGCCCACCGATATCGATGCGATCGTCCTCAAGGCGATGCGTCGCAAGCCCACCGATCGCTATCTGTCCGTGGCGGAATTCGTCGCCGACGTGCGCCGGTTCCTCGATCTGCGGCCGGTGTATGCCCACCGTGGGCACCTGAGTTATCGCGCGCGGCGTTTCGTGCAGCGCAACCGTTGGATGATCGCCGGTACATCCCTGGTGTCGGCGTCGATCTTTAGCGGACTGATCGCCGCGTTGCTGGCGCTCTCCAGCGCTAGGGAGCAGCAACAGCTCGCCGAACTACGTCAGGCCGAATTACGGCGCGCCGTGAACTTCCAGCAATCGCTGCTCGAAGGGGCCGACATCGATGCGATGGGGCATTCGATCGAGGTCGGATTGCGCCGTGCGATGGCCAAAATCCTCGACGGTAAGACGGATCCGCGGATGGAACGGGCGCTGGATGCACTGACGCCATCGGACATCGCGCGCGAAGCACTGGACCAACACATCGTGACGCATGCGCTGGATTCGCTGGACGCGCGTTTTATCGACGATCCGTTGCTTGCGGCCAATATCCGCCAGTCGCTCGCCCGTGTGCTCATCACCATCGGAAGTACCGATCACGCCATAGGCGAACTCAACAAAGTCATCGATGTTCGCAAGGCGCTGCCAGCGAGCCAGGAAGCCCGGCTGTCCGCGCAGGTCGATCTCGGCAGGGCGCTGCTGAGTCGCCATGATTTACCCAATGCGGCGAAAGTGTTTACCGACGCCAACGCGGAGACCGTGAACCTTCCCGAGACCGATCCGCTGCGTATCGCCACGACCGCCGGTCTGGCGCGAGTGATGTACGAGCAAGGGCATCCGGTCGAAGCCCTGGCCGTGCAGCAAAGCCTTTCCACGCTCCTGGCGGCCAGGCTTGCCGACGACGATCCGCTCTTGCTGCAAACCCGTCGCGAAGAAGCCGATATCCTCATCAAGCTCGGACGACGGGACGAGGCCCGCGCGATACTGGAGTCCCTGGACAGCCGCTATCGCAACAGCACCGACAACGAGAGTCCCGCGGCGCTCGACACCATGTCGACATTGGCCGACCTTCTGAATAATCAGAACGAATACGAGCGTTCGCTTGCGCTGGCCCGCGAGGTCGCGGCTATCCGCACGCGACGTTTCGGCGCCAACCATCCCGCGACGCTTCGCGACGAAAACATGATTGCGATGAACCTGATGCGCCTTCGTCAATACGACGAAGGAAAACGTATCTTCGAGCACGTCATTGCCGCGCGTAGCGATTCTCTCGGCGCCGACAATCCCGAAACGCTGGGGTCGATGAACCAGTTGGTTTGGCTACTGGCGAAGGTCGGCGATATGGTTGCGGCAGCCAAGCTGCAGCGAAGCATTGTCGAAGGCCGAACGCGAGTGCTTGGTCCGGACCATCCCGACACGCTGTTCGCGCGTGGAGGCCTCGCCACCTTTCTCAATATCGAAGGACAGCATGCCGAAGCGTTGCGCGTGGCTCAGGACGTGCTGGCGGGGCAACGACGCGTACTCGGCGCGAGCCATCCCATCACCTACGCCACGCTCGACCTTATCGCCCGCATCTATCAGGCAGGCGGCGACTGGAAAAACGCGAGTGCCGCCCACGGCGAAGCACTGGATGGGCGCGTTCGTCTGTATGGGGCGATGGATGGACATACGCTGGAAAGCGCGGGGCGTTACTACACGGCACTGATGGCGATCGGCGAAGACGAAACGGCGCGCGATATTCGCGATACCTATCTCGATCCCCTGATTGCGATGAATCCGGTCGACCTGAATGCTTCCGCGCGCTCGAACCGCGATGCGGCGGTCGATGCCATCGCCCACGCGCAGCGTCTGCGCGTGCCCAACGTGACGCTTATTCCCCGCTGAGTTCGCGCTTCAGCCATTCGCGCGCGATGCGCCACTCGCGCTGTACCGTTCGCTCGGAAATGTCGAGCGCCGTCGCGATGTCGCGTTCGTTAAGACCGACGAAAAAACGCAATTCGACGATGCGCGCCTGACGTTCGTCCAGTTCTTCCAGCCGACGAAGCGCATCGTCGAGATCGTCCGGAGACGCTTCTTGCCCGAGCGATCCCGCGACCTCTGTAAGCGCTACCCGATCGGCGGAGTTGGGACGTTTCTGTGCCTGACGATATCGCGCGGCGTCGATGAGCACGCGGCGCATCGTGCGCGCGGCCAATCCTATGAGGTGGCCGCGATCCTGCATGCGTGGCAGCGAGGCACCGGCGAAAATGCGCAGGAACGCTTCGTTGACCAGTTCCGTCGCACTGAGCGTGCAGTCGCCGAACTCGCGTTTGAGCTGCGACTGCGCCACGCGGTGAAGACTGCTGTACATCCGCTTCAGCACTTCGTCGATCGCGGTGTCGTCCTGCCCCAGGCGCGCGGCGTTGAGCAGCTGCGTGATCTCGTCGCGATTCACCGGCGCTATGGCGTCGGACGCGATATCGGCTGGACTGTTGGAATCCGTTGTCATGCAAGCTCCCGGGTGACGCAAGCGCACGCCGGATGCGGCCAGATGGCTGGCCAGACGTGACTATGCGTTTTCCCCCCGAACAGCGATCGCGGGCGAGCGTCGATCGCTCCGTCCCGGGTCACCGCCCCTTCCGCCGCGCAGCGTACATCAAATGTGAAGACGGTGTGGCGGGTTCTGGCCGTCGCCTGCGCATACCTCTATAGAGCCCGCATGTCGCGAGCCTGTAAACCCGGAGGATCCATTGAGCCTGATGTACAGCGCACTGCGTCGGATGCAGTCGGAGGAGAACGCGCGTACTCCAGGTATGGCCTTGCCCACCGTGGACCTGACCCGCGCCGTCCGGCCGAGCCATGGACTGTGGTTTGGCATGCCCTTGGCTGCGCTGGCCGGGTTCGCCTTTTCGTGCGCTGTCTTCATCCAGCGCAACGACATCGCCATTGTCGAAACCCAACCGTTGTCGGTGCCTGCGTCGCAGGCACGAGTCGCCGATGGTGGCGACGCGACGGGTACGCGCCAGCGGCTCGCCCGCACACGCATGAATTTGCCGGTTTCGCTCATCGGCGACAACACGCTACGCACAGTAGAGGTCATGCAGCCATGAACCCGCTTGCAGGAAACGTCCTGTCCCAGCTCGGCCTGACCCGGCCGCCGTTTCCGCCGACGCCAGATGCGCAATGCTATTTCCACACGCCCGCGCTGGAACGCGAACTGGCGGAAGTCACCCACTGTCTTCGCGAGCGAAAAGGTTTCGTGCTGCTGACGGGCGAGGTTGGCATGGGCAAGAGCACGTTCGTGCGGCATCTGCTCGACACGCTGGAAGGGGGCGGCGTCACCGTCTCGCTCGTGTTCAACACCTTCCTGCAGGGTAGTGCCCTGCTTACCGCCGTTCTGCGCGATTTCGGGTTGGAGTCCGCAACCGATATGGCCACGGATATCGACACGTTGAATCGCTTCCTCGTGCGGCGCTGGAACGAGATGGCGATCTGTGTGCTGGTGATCGACGACGCGCAGAACCTGGCGGTGGAAAGCCTTGAGCTGCTGCGTCTGCTGTCCAATCTGGAAACCGGTCAGGAGAAGCTGCTCCAGGTAGTGCTTTGCGGCCAGCCGGAGTTGCGGACATTGTTGGCGCGGGATGATATCCGTCAGCTGGCGACGCGCATCGTGAAGCATGTCGTACTCGAGCCGCTCGATGCGGAACAGACGCGGCGCTATGTGGACTACCGCCTCGCCACGGCGGGTGCGGCAGGGCGGATTTCACTGGACTCGGCCGCACATAAAGCACTCTACGAAGACAGCCGCGGCAATCCGAGGCGTATCCATCTGGTGATGGATCGTTGCCTCTACGGTGTGCTGGCCGCGACGAATGGCGGCATCGACGTACGACTATTACGCGCGGCGGCGGCGGAAGCGGGCGTGCTTCCGCTGAAGCGCAGGCGTGGCATCGACGTAACGTGGGAACCATTCGTCGCCATTACGATGTCGGCGTTGCTCGCCGTCATTCTGGCGTGGGCACTCTTCGGCCGGACATAGTTGCCGCGGCCCGCGCCAAATGCGCCGCGGCGAAGGTGATGACGTAATCGACGCGCAACGCGCCTATTCCCTCACCGCCGCTCCTGCGCATGCAGGAGCCCAGTGCGGTGCGGTGGGTTTTCTCGATGACGGTAGTTCGGCACTTCCCGCAACCTCGAGGACATCGCGCTCAAGCGCGCTCACTGCCTCACACGTCGCAACGCTCTGAAGAGCTGATCGAGCGTAGTCGCGAAACCCCACTGACCGCACTGGGTCCCTGCCTGCGCCGGGACGACGGCAGGACAACTGCTCAAGTTTTGACCAAACCGACCGCTAACTGAATAGGGTGGTATGTAAAGCTAGCGTTAACCACTCGCGTTAAATTAGAATTAACCACGCCGTATTCATCGAGATGCCCGTCATATGACGACCATCTGAACAGGAATAACTGGTAACCAACTGAATTATAACGCTATGTACCTTCCTATCCTTACCAGCCTCGCCCTTTGCATCGTCGCTCTCGCGGCGTTGTCGGTGAAGCGCATCCCGGAAGGCAAGGTCTATAGCGTGCGTCGCCTAGGCGGTCAGGTCGCTCTTCTGACGGCCGGTACCCATGTCGTGATGCCCATGTTCGAGCGGGTTTCCCACAAGATCGACCTCAACGGCCAGGTGCTCCGTTTCGACGGCGGCACCGTGTACTGGCAGGTGCTGGAGCCCGAGCGGGCCGACGCGGTCATCGACCGGGCCGACGAAATGATCCGCAAGCGTGCCGTCGATGCCCTGCACGATGCCGCCATGGAAATCGCCGACCGCCGCATGGCGGGCAACCTGCTCAAGCAGACCATGAACGGCTCGCTGCGCGAGAGCGGCATGCTGGTTACCCGCGTCGAACTCGACGCCGCCGCGTAATCTCCGGCTGGCTTACGCCGGCCAACCCCACGATACTTTCCGCCCCGCCGTTCCTCCAGGTAGCCGCATGTCCGGGCGCGATCTTCTGCAAACCCAGCTCGAACGTGGCATCGCCGCGCTCGGTACGTCCTTGCCGGGCGGCGCCGTCGCGCGCCTGCTCGACTACCAGGAACTGCTGCACCGCTGGAATTCGGCCTATAACCTGACCGCCGTGCGCGATCCCGCCGAGATGGTCACCCGCCATCTGCTCGACTCGCTGGCGATCATTCCCTTCGTGGAAGGCGCAACGCTGGCGGATCTGGGTACCGGACCGGGTTTGCCGGGCATCCCGCTTTCCATCGCCGCGCCGGAGCGCGAGGTGACGATGGTCGATTCCAACGGCAAGAAGGTCCGCTTCCTGCGAGAGGCCATCCGTTCGCTGAAGCTCACCCATGCCCACGCCGTCCAGAGCCGTGTGGAAGGCGTCGAGGGGAGCTTCGACTGCATCACCGCCCGCGCTTTTGCCAGCCTCGCCGACATGCTGGGCTGGGGCGGTCACCTGCTGGCGCGCAATGGCGTATGGCTGGCCATGAAGGGCCGCCATCCGGCGGAGGAACTGGACGGTGTGCCGCCCGGTTTCCGCGTGGAAGGCATCCATCTGCTGAACGTCCCCGGGCTGGATGCCGAGCGGCATCTGGTCGTGATCCGCCGTGAAGGCTGATCGCTCCTAGGGTCCGATGGGCGGTCGATGTTACGCTAGCGCCCTTTCCGCGCACGGCATCGACGACTTCATGGCCCGCATCATCGCAGTCGCCAATCAGAAAGGCGGCGTCGGCAAGACCACCACATCCGTGAACCTCGCGGCGGCGCTCGCCGCTGCGAAGCGCAAGGTGCTGCTCGTCGACCTGGACCCCCAGGGCAACGCCACCATGGCGTCGGGCGTCGACAAGCATCAGGCCAAGCCCAACGGTTGCGAAGTGCTGCTGGACGAAGTCTCGATCGACGACGTGCTGGTCCGCACTGAAGCGGGCTTCGACCTGATGCCGGGCAACGGCGATCTGACGGCTGCCGAGCTGAAGCTGATGGACGGTCTCGCACGCGAGCATCGCCTGAAGGAACAGCTGGCCAAGGTCGCGGACCGCTACCAGACGATTCTTATCGACTGCCCGCCGTCGTTGCACCTGTTGACGCTCAACGCGCTCACGGCCGCCGACGGCGTGCTGATTCCGGTGCAGTGCGAATATTTCGCGCTGGAAGGACTGTCCAGCCTGCTCGATACGATCAAGGCCGTACGCCAGCGCCTGAATCCGGCGCTGGAAGTCGAAGGCCTGTTGCGCACCATGTACGACGTGCGCAACAACCTCGGCAATGAGGTTTCCGCCCAGTTGACCCAGCATTTCGGCGACAAGGTGCTGCGCTCGATCATTCCGCGCAACGTGCGCCTCGCCGAGGCGCCCAGCCACGGTCAGCCCATTCATCTTTACGACCGCGGTTCGCGCGGCGCCATCGCCTACATCGGCCTCGCCGGCGAAATTATCCGTCGCGAACGCAATCAGGCCGCCGAGGATGCGCGCGAAGCCGAAGACGCCGCGGCCGGTTCGGCGCCCGACGTCGCGCCGACGACCCACTAGGAGTTTTCATGGCAGCAGCGAAGAAACGTGGCCTCGGACGCGGTCTGGACGCCTTGCTTGGCGGTGGAGACAGCGGTCCGTCCGTGGTCGAACAGGAAGGCGAGCTGCGTCTGCTGCCTATCCAGCAGATCCAGCCCGGCAAGTACCAGCCGCGTCGCCACTGGAACGACGAAGCGCTCGACGAGCTCGCGGCGTCGATCAAGGCCCAGGGTCTCATCCAGCCGGTCGTCGTGCGGGCCATCGGCAAGAACAGCTACGAGCTGATCGCCGGCGAGCGCCGCTGGCGCGCGGCGCAGCGCGCGTCCATGAGCGAGATTCCCGCGCTGGTGAAGGACGTGCCCGAGCAGTCCGTGCTGGCCATGGCGCTGATCGAAAACATCCAGCGCCAGGAACTGACGCCGCTGGAAGAAGCCCAGGCCCTGAAGCGCCTGATCGACGAATTCGATCTGACCCACCAGCAGGCCGCCGATGCCGTCGGTCGCTCGCGCGCCGCCGTGTCGAACATGTTGCGCCTGATGGAACTGCCGGCGTCGATCAAGCAGTTGCTCGACGAATCGAAGCTGGAAATGGGTCACGCGCGCTGTCTGCTGACGCTGCCGGCCACGATCGCCGAACCGCTGGCTCTGGAAGCCGCGCGCAACGGCTGGACGGTGCGCGAGCTGGAAGAAGCCGCCCGTCGCGCCCAGGTGGCGCCGAAGGGCAAGGCGAAGACGGCCGCGCAGGACCCGAACGTCGCCAATCTGGAGCGCGAACTGGCCGAACGTTTCGCTACCCGCGTCGAAGTGGCGCAGGGCCGTGGTGGCAAGGGCAAGCTGGTCATCCACTACCACAGCCTCGACGAACTCGATGGCATCCTGAGCAAGGTTCGGTAAAACCACCCCTTCGCTGAAAGGAAATAGCCATGGCTCCGGTCCATAAGGATGTGAATCCGAAGCAGCGACAATACGAAGCCATGGTGCGGGCCTGGTCCGCGGACCTTTACCGGTTCGCGTTCTGGCTGTGCCGTAACGAAACCCTGGCTCAGGATCTCGTGCAGGAAACCTTCCTGCGTGCCTGGAAAAACCTCGATTCGCTGCGCGACGCGGAACTGGCCAAGCCCTGGCTCATTACCATCCTGCGCCGCGAGCACGCCCGTCTGTACGAGCGCAAACGTTTCGATACCGTGGAACTGGACGATTCCGTACCCGAAGACACGGCGTGGGCCAGCCCGGAACGCAGCGGCGATGCCGCGGGCGTGCGCGACGCGATGATGAAACTGCCCCAGAAATATCGCGAGCCGTTGGCGATGCAGGTGCTTGGAGGGATGAGCTGCGACGAGATCGCGGTCGCCACCGAACAGCAGCCCGGCGCGGTGATGACCCAGCTGTTCCGTGCGCGCCAGCGACTGAAGTCGCTGCTCGGCGGACGGGCCGCGGCCGAAGGAGGCCTTTCATGAACTGCCTCGAATTCCGTCGCCGCATCACGGCCGAGCCGCACTCGCACGATCCGGAACTGCTGGCTCACCGCGACGAATGCGCGCAATGCATGGCCTTCTGGCAGCGTGCCCAGCGCTTCGAGGACGAACTGGCCGAAGCCATGGCGGTGCCGGTGCCTGCCGGTCTGGCGGACCGCATCCTGCTCGCCCAGGCGACCGGCGTGCGCCGCCAGCAGGTGGTCCGCCGCCGTGGCTGGATGGCCCTGGCCGCCAGCGTGCTGATCGCCGTGGGCGGCGGCACGGTCATGTGGAAACAGGCACAGGCCGGATCGTTGCCGGCGCTGGCGGTCGCGCATATGCCGATCGAGCGTGCGGCGCTTGCCCTGACCCAACCCATCGGCGAGACGATGGTCGTCGAGGGCTTCGCCGAGCGCGGCACGCAAATGCGCGGACCGATGCCGGCGGGAGTCACCTATGTGCACGACTGCCAGGTAGGCCCGTACAAGGCCGTGCATGTAGTGACGCGGGTGGACGACCAGCCCGTGGTAGCGCTGTACATGCCCGGCAAGATGATCGACAAGTCCGACGACTTCAGTCGCGACGGCTGGACGGGACGCGAGATTCCGCTGAACAACGGCACCCTGGTGGTGCTGGCGCAGAACGCGAACCCGCGTGCGCTGGACGCCGCCGAGGCGGGCTGGCGGATGGCCATCGATGGGGCGGGCGGTCCGGTATTGACCCAGATCTGAGGGGTCCGTTCGGGGATGGGAGCCCCAATCCCCTATCCCTTGAGGGATAATGTCGCCCCGACCCCTCCCGGATCCTCAAGCGATGACTCAGCTCGCCGTGGTCGTGCCCGTCTTCAACGAGCGCGACAACATCCCACCGCTTCTCGCCGAGATCGCATCGGCCCTGCGCGGGCGGATCGACTTCGAGATCATCTACGTCGACGACGACAGCACCGACGACAGCGTCGAGGTGCTCAAAGCCGCGCGTGCCGACTACCCGGAACTGCGGGTTATCCGCCATATCACCCGCAGCGGCCAGAGCACGGCCGTATGGAACGGTGTCCGTGCCGCGCGATCGCCGTGGATCGCCACGCTCGACGGCGATGGCCAGAACGATCCGGCGGATATCCCGAAGCTGATCGCGGCTCGCGAAACCGCCAGTCCCGACGTGCGTCTGTTCGCCGGCTGGCGCGTCACCCGGCGCGACAGCTTCAACAAGCGCATCTCGTCGAAGGTCGCCAACGCGGTCCGTTCGCGCATGCTGCGCGACGACACGCCGGACACCGGCTGCGGCCTGAAGCTGTTCGAGCGCGAAGTGTTCCTGCGCCTGCCCTACTTCGACCACATGCACCGCTACCTGCCGGCGCTGGTCAAGCGCGCTGGCTTCGCCAATATCAGCGTGCCGGTCGGCCATCGTCCGCGCACGGCCGGTACCTCGAAGTACGGCATGCTCGATCGTCTGTGGGTCGGCCTTGCCGATCTGCGCGGCGTGGCGTGGCTGATGCGCCGGGGCAAGGTTACGCGTACCGAAGAGCTCTGAGCGGGACCGGCAAGATTTGCTGCTGGCTTATTTGCTCTCTGCGGGAGCGCGCGTGTCAGGCCCGCTGATCCAGCTCCATCGCCGGCTGCCACGCATCCAGCGACTTGCGCGTGCGTTCGCGCCCCAGCTCGATCAGCTCGCGGGCGCGGTAGAACTCGTACATCGTCGACACATTGCGCGGAATTTCGATCAGCAGATCGGGCTGGTAGGCGGCCAGACGAATCCGCGACAGGTTCGACTGCATCAGGTCCATGGCCTGCGTCATCAGATCGAAGGCGCCGGGGTCCTTCGGCCTGGCATCGACATGGGGAATGACCCGTCCGAGGAACGCGCCGATCCTGTGGCGATAGCTGCTCTGGTCGCCAGCGATCGAGGCGTTGCGTTCCGGTGGCGCCTGCAGTTCCGCCGCGCCGTCGACACTGACGGCGACCACGTAGTCGGCGTTCTCGCGCATCAGGGGCATCACCGGTAACGGATTGAGCAGCGCGCCGTCGACCAACCGGCGTCCGCCGACAAGGTGCGGACGAAAGATGGTGGGAATGGCGATCGATGCGCGAATAGCGTCGAAGAGCGGGCCGCGCGTCAGCCAGACCTCGCGTTCGCGATCGATATCGGTTGCCACCGCCGTATAGCCGATGGACAGGTCCTCGATATTCACCTCGCCGATCAGCTCGCGTAGTGCGCCGATGATCCTGTCGCCCTTGATGAAGCCGCCGCCGGAGAAACTCCAGTCGACCAGCTTCAGCACGTCGAAGCGCGCCAGCGTCGAGACCCAGTCCCGGTAGATATCGAGCTTGCCCATGCCGTAGATGCCACCGATCAGGGCGCCCATCGACGTTCCCGAGATGGCGACGATCTCGAAACCGCGCGCTTCCAGCTCTTCTATCGCGCCGATGTGGGCAAGCCCCTTCGCTCCGCCCGCGCCAAGCGCCAGGGCGATGCGCGGACGTCGCGAGACGCCGCTTACGGCGGGAACCGCACCGGATGCGACGATATCGGTATTACTCATGCAGGCGGACTCAATGGGTGCGCTGGTAACCCGTCAGGGCCAGCTGGAGCAGGATTTTCATTTCCTCGCGCAACGGCAAGGGCGCCACGATCTCGGCGTCCGGCCCGTACTTGAGTACGTCCATCAGGAGTTCGCGCGAATTGGAGTAGGGCACTTTCAATTCATAGCGGCCGTCGGGCATCCATTCGCCGCGTTGCTGCGAATGCCAGTGTTCGTCGGCTACCCAGCGCGCCGCGTGCGCGGAAAAACGGATGGTGGCCCACGCTTTTGGTTTGCCGGCGAAAATGCCGTAACTGGAAGCGAGCATATCGTTCAGTTCGCCGTCCTCGACGTCGCGTGCCGGTGCGTCCAGCGGCCGTGGATCGACGATACGGTCGACGGCAAAACTGCGCAGCGCTTCGCGGTCGTGGTCCCATACGTCCAGATACCAGTTGTCGCGGTAATGCGTCAGGCGTTGCGGCGATACCGTGCGGCCGCTGTCCGAATTGGTGGTGCGTGCGCGGTAGCGAAAGCGTAGCTGACGCCGTTCCAGCACCGCGCCCGCCACGATGCGGAACACCTGCTGGTCCATCTTGCGCGCGCCCCACGAAATGACGCGGATGCGATCGACGGGCAGCGCTTTGCCGCTGCCGTGATCCGACAGCAGTTTTTCGATGCGCGCCTTGAATGGCGCGAGCGCGCCCGCGAGTACGCCCGGGTCCGAACGGCCGATCAGCTCGTTCAGCGCCATCAGGGCGGCAAGCTCGTCGCTGGTCAGCCACAGGCCCGGAAGCTCGAAGCTGTCGCCCTGCTCGGCTTCGTACCGGAAGGACGCCTGTTCGCCCGGGACGCTCTGTACCGGGGCGCCCAGACCGTCGCGCAGGAAGGCCACGTCCCTGTAGAGCGTGGCGCGCGAGCATTCCAGTTCGTCCATCAGGCGCGAAAGCGGAACCGGATAGTGCGCGGACTTCAGCAATCGGTGGAGGGTAAGAATGCGCTCGTAGCGGTCCATGGAAGTCGCCGGCTGTGACGCGAAAGAGGCCCTGCAGTGTGTCCGCGGGGGCGTGACGTGTGCATCTACGGTCTCGTGCCCTGCGAGGCGCCAAGCATGGCCTTGGCCTTCGCGAACCGCAAGCGCCGGAAGGCCCGGCGTTGCGTCGAATGCCGATCGGCGCAAAAATGCACGCTTTGCGGTTCGCCACAAGGGCGTCTCCCCGACCATGGCGGAACATAACGATGCGTCTTATGCAGACGCCGGCACGTCGGGCCGGTCGGACGACGCTGTGCGCATGGAGACACTCTTCTCGTTCTCCGGCGTCCTGCTTCAGGTAGCGACGGCGACGGGTTACGGCCTGTGGATGGTCCTGGGTACCGCGCTGGCGCTGGGTTTGTACAGCGACGGACGGGGCGAAGTCCTGGCGCCGCTGGCGCTCGGTCTCGTGCTGGTCAGCCTGGGTCTGATCGCCGCCTGCATGCATCTGCGCTTCGCGCCGGAGTGGCATGGATGGAATCCCCTGAAGCGCACGATGCCGACCCGCGAGGGTATGGTGGCCATGGCCAACTACCTGCCGATGCTGGCGCTGGCGGGTCTGGCGCGGGGCGAGAACGATTTCTGGGCGACCCGTCTGGCGGGCGCGGCGCTGATGCTGTGCAGTCTGGCGACCCTGATCTACACAGCGCGCGGCGTGTCGCGGCGGATGTCGGTAAGCGTGGCATCGTTGGCCAACGTGCTTCCGTTGGGTCGCACGGTGTCCGCCGTTTTCGCCGGGGGCCTGTGGTTCTGGTTGTGCGTTGACCTTCAGACCGACGTGCCGGTCGACCCGGTCAGCCCCTGGCGACTGGCGTTGCTGGCGGTGGCCCTGGTGCTTGGTGTCGTCGAAGGCACGCGCTGGCAGGCGTTGCGGCGCCTCGCCGAAGAACGTGGCGCCATCGTCCGGCTGGAGCCCGGGGTGTCGCCTGTATCGTTGCTGGGCCGGCGTTTCGCGGCCGCGGCGCTTTCGGTCGGACTTCCCTGCCTGCTGCTGGTCGTGCACGGCGGGGGCATGCACGCCAGTGTCGCCGGTCTGGCGGCGTTAAGCTGCGTTGTCGGTCAATGCCTCGAGCAACGCCTTTATGGCTACGCCTATGCCTTCGCGCTGGACGGATCGAAGACGTAACGCGCGTTACGCACTACGCTCAGTCTTCAGACATGGCCGTCCAGGCGGCCAATGCGGCTCATGTTCCCCCCATGGACCGCGCAAAACTTCACCTTTCTTTTCAAATACTCGGGTAGACGATGAACAAACTTACTCTCGCCGCACTCATCCTGATTGCGTTGCCGCTGGCCGCTCAGGCCGACGATTTCCAGCCCCCGGCAGCGCCGTCGGGCAATGCCGCCAACAATGGCGGCTGGTCGGGTTCGGGTGAGTTCGGTTTCGCATCGGCTCGCGGCAATTCGCGTTCGGAAAACGCGAACGCCAAGCTGGGCCTTAGCCAGGAAAACGAGGTCTGGAAAAATAACTTCTACCTCAACGGCCTGCGCTCGAAGGGCAACGTCGATGTGCAGGACGCCGCAGGCAACACCGTCGACAAATTCAGCACCACCGCGAACCGCTACGACACCGGCGCATCGGTGGGCTACAAGTTCGACCCGCGCAGCTACGTCGTGACCGCGGCCCGTTACGAGCACGACGACTTCGGCGCGAACCTCTGGCAGGGCATCGTCTCGATCGGCTACGGCTACATCGCGCTCAAGAACGAACGGGCGGAACTGTCGTTCGAAATCGGTCCCGGTTTCAAGCGCTATCAGCCGGCTAAAAGCACGCGCGACGTTCCCGATCCCGCCAATCCCGGTGCGACGATCAGCGAAAGCTACAAGCCGAACGCCGAGAGCGAAGCCGTTGGCCGTGGCCTGATCAACGCCAAGTACCGCCTGACGGACAACACAGCGCTGGAAGACACGCTGCTGGTCGAAGCGGGCTCCAAGAATCAGTACTACCAGAACGACGTCGGTGTGTCGGTCAGCATGACGCAGAAGATGGCGCTGAAGGTGGGTTACCAGATCCGCTACAACAGCAACACGCAGCCGGGCACGGTCGCCACGGACAAGCTGATGACGACGAACCTCGTCTATAACTTCTGATCGAAGGGAAACCGGTACTCAAATCTCGATGAGGGTACAGGCCATCCCGTTCTGTGGGAGCGCGCCTGCGCGCGAAAGCCAACAAGGCGAGGAAGCCGGATGCGCACATCCGTCAGCCCGCTATTCTGGCTGCGAATGCCACTCACGGCATCGCCGCTTCGTTGGCTTTCGCGCGCAGGCGCGCTCCCACAGAAAGCATAAGCATCAAAGCAAAAGCGACGCGCCTTGGCGACGTCGCTTTTCAGTTCTGATGCGGGGTCAGGAATTCGTCGGCGCCCAGTTCGAGCAGCATCGTCGCCACCGTACGCCCCAGTTCCACAGGGACATCGTTGTTGCTGTCGGCTTGTGCGTGCAGCAGTTCGCCAGTGTGCGCATTGCCGACCAGGCCGTGGAGCGTCAGGCCATATTCGGCCACCACGCACCACGCACCTATGGATACCGCGCAGCTGCCGCCCAGCGCCTCGTTCATCGCCCGCTCGGCGTCGACGGCCAGGCGGGTTTCCGGATCGTCCAGTGCGGCCATCAGTTCCGCGACGCGCGTGTCGCCCGCGCGGGATTCGACTGCGATAGCCGCCTGGCCCGGCGCCGGCAACCATTCCGGGGCCATCAGGCGCGAGCTGATGCGATCCGCCAGCCCCAGCCGCTCGAGTCCGGCGCACGCAAGCACGATGGCGTCGTAGTGGCCGGCGTCGAGTTTCGCGAGTCGCGTGTTCACGTTGCCGCGAAGATCGAGCAATTGCAGATCCGGCCGCACCGCGCGCAATTGCGCCTGCCGCCGTAACGACGAAGTGCCGACACGCGCACCGTGCGGCAGTTCGGTGAGATTGGCGAAGTGCACGCTGACGAACGCATCGGCGGAATCCGCACGCGGCAGGATCGCGGACAGCACGAAGCCCGGCTCGAGCTGGGAGGGCACGTCTTTCAGCGAATGCACGGCAAGATCGGCCCGATCTTCCTGCATCGCCACTTCCAGTTCCTTGAGGAACAGCCCCTTGCCGCCGATGGTCGCCAGCGAACGGTCGAGGATTTCGTCGCCCCGCGTACTCATGGGAACCAGCTCGACGTGCAGGCCGGGATGGGCCTGACGCAGCAACGCGGCCACGTGCTCGGCCTGCCAAAGCGCGAGCGCGCTCTTACGGGTGGCGATGCGTAGCGGCTGAATCATCGGAGTCCTGGCTGTGAACGGGCAGGCGCGGATTGTCCCGCAATTCACCCGTCCGCGCAGCGCGGCCCGACGTCACACGCCCGGTGCGCGCAGCAACTGGCGCACGGTCGCAAGATTGCGTCGGCTGACCTCGGGCATGACCTCCGTGCCGGCCAGCCGGGCCAGCACCCGGCCATCGGCCAGGGTTTTCAGGCCCAGCAGCCGCTGCCGGGGAACAAGACAGTTGCGGTGCAACCGCACCAGTCGGCTGCCATGCGCCTGTTCGAGCTGGCGCAGGGACTCGTCGATCAACCAGGCGCCACCGGCGTGATGCAGGGCTACGTACTTTTCGTCCGCGAGCAGGTAGTGGATATCGGCAAGGGCGACACGGACTTCCTCGCTGCCCGCGCGTGCGCGTAGCCACGCTTCCTGGGCAGGCGGGCGCGCCGTCCGTCGCTCGCGGACGCGATCGAGCGCCTCGGCCAGACGCTCGGGACGTACGGGCTTCAACAGATAATCCGTGGCGCCCAGCTCGAACGCATGCAGGGCATGCTGGTCGTACGCGGTGCAGAAAACGATCTGCGGTACCTGCGCCAGTCCGGCGATGCGCCGCGCGAGCGCGGTGCCGGTCATGCCGGGCATTTCGATATCGAGCAGAATCAGGTCCACCTGGCGGTCGGCACAGGCCGTCAGCACGGCCTCGCCATCGGCGACGCTGCCGACGATTTCCACATCGGAGGCACCGGCGAGCAGCGTCGCCAGCCGTGCGCGCGCCAGCGGCTCGTCATCGGCGATCAGGACGCGCATGCGACGTGGTCTCCGGCAGATGGATGGTGACGACGAAACGCCCGTTTCCGGACACGACGTCTACTCGGGAACGTGCACCGAAATGATAGGCGACACGCTCGCGCACGCTGCGCAGGCCGTGTCCGGTACCGCCAGCGGCTGGCGATTCGGGAAGCGGATTGTCGACGACCAGCTCGATGCCGCCATCCACCCGCCGTCCCGTCAACCGGATCGTCCCGCCTTCGCGTAGCGGCTGGATGCCGTAACGGATCGCGTTCTCCACCAGCGGTTGCAGCAACATGCACGGTAGCGGTAACCCGGCGGGTACATCGACATCGCGTTCCACGTGCAGACGATCGCCAAGGCGTAGGGATTCGATCTCCAGATAACGATCGACCAGCAGCAGTTCCTCGCCGAGTGTTCCCACCGCCGACGTATCGCTGCCAAGCGCCGCGCGAAACAGTTCGGCGAGATTGAGCACGGTGCGCTCGGCGGCGTCCGGATCGACGCGCACCAGCGCGGCGACCGTATTCATGCTGTTGAACAGGAAGTGCGGACGAATCCGCGCCTGCAGCGCCGCCACCTGTGCATGCGCGGCGGCGGCGAGACGCGCCTGCCATTGCGCCACGACATAGAAGTAACGCAGCAGTCCGGCGCCAAGCAGTCCGGTGGCCATACCGCAGTCGCGCACGAAACCGGACAGCGAGGGAGGCGTCAGACCGGTACCGATGGCGTGATCGAGCCATGCGACTACCGTGCTGGATACGAGCACTGTCGATACCAGCAGCAACCAGACGGCCGCATAAGGCCACAGACCGGACAGACGCTGCATCCACGGTCGCAGTTTGCACAGCGCGACCGTCAGCAGCATGGCGAGCCAGACCACGAACAGCATCGCCACGCAGTAGCCGCGCAGGGCGGAATCGTTGCCCGGCGCCAGCCACATCAGGGAGACGGTCAGCGCACCGACGACCAGCAATGCGAACAGGACCGGCAGGCTGCAGAAGTCGGGAAGATCCGCCGATGCGGCGCGCGTGCGTTCGGGCGTTGGCGTGCTGGTCGACATGGCGCGGAGTATGCACGATGGGCCGCGGCGCCATCGTGCGCTTCGTCACCCGTTCGTCAGGCGCTTGCCCAGCCACACGCGAAGGTCGGCGATCTCCTGAAGGCTGACCTGATGACCCATCGGGTAGGTATGCCAGTCGACCTGATGGCCGAGGGCCACGAGCGTGTCGCGCGACAGGGTCCCCAATGCGATGGGAACGATCGGATCGGCCGTGCCGTGGCCCCAGAAAATGGGCGTCTCGTGGTTGGCGCCGTGGCGTTCCGCTTCCACCGTCTCGTGCATCGGCACATAAGTGGACAGCGCCACGATGCCGGCAAGAGTGGCCGTATGACGCAGCCCGGCGGCCAGAGCGATCGCGCCGCCTTGCGAGAATCCCGCAAGCACGATGCGCGACGCGGGTATCCCACGCTCGATCTCCCTGGCGATCAGCGCTTCGACTTCGCCCACCGATGCGCGGATCCCCTCGGCGTCCTGCTTGTCCGCCAGCGCGAGCCCCTTGATGTCGTACCACGCACGCATCGGGATGCCGTTGTTGACCGTGACCGGGCGTACCGGAGCATGCGGAAACACGAAGCGCAGCGCCGGCCATGCGTCGTCGACGAGCTCGGGCACGATGGGTGCGAAATCGTTACCGTCCGCGCCGAGGCCATGCAGCCAGATAATCGCATGCGTCGGCTGTGCGCCGGTTTCTTGTTCGACGGTGGGCAGGGGCATGGCGATCGATTCCGATACAGACGGCTGTCCATGGTATCAGTCGCTTACTTCTTGTCGTTTCCGGTTGCGGACGGTCCGCGAGCAGATCAGCGCGTGCCGCCCATCGAAAACGGGCGCCAGCGCCTGATATACGCACGGGTCGCCACCCGGTTCGGCTTGCGTACCATGGGGGCCGCGATATCCTCGCGCCGGCGGCTCGCGGGCGACAGCATCTTCCACGCCGGTCCAGCCTGCGAAGAGTGATGAAGATAAGTTGCCGAAGGAGTGATGTTATGGATTCAGGTGCGTACGGCTTCTTTCTGGGCGCAGCTCCGGGACTGAGTTATATCGTCGGAAATATGATCCAGCTTCAGCGTGTCACTGCGAAGGCACAGGAGATCGCGCGGCAAAATGGAGAATTATTAGATGTCCATTTTTCTCCCTCCCTTAGGGTTGACTATCTTTTTCGTCCGGGGAGCTTCATTCGCCCAGATGATGGTGCGGGGCTACGCAACGCTAAAGAGCTTCTTCTCTCGGTCAGACGAAAAATGCTGATTCGCCATGCCTTGGGAGCGTTGATGACTGTAATCGGGGCCCTGATTGGTGTCGTGATCGCCATTGCCATCGGGTCGGTGGTGTGACGCCGCACTGACAATCTAAGGGGTCTCACTAAACGGCACCGCGATGAATCGCGACTTCAGAAGCTCGTTGTAGGAGTGCGCTCCTACAACGAGCGAGTGCTTTTACAACCCCAGTTCCGTCGCAAAGAACGTCATCGCCAACGCCGCGTTGCCTACGCGCTGACTGAACGGCGCACCGATGCCATGCCCCGCGTTCATGCGGGTCAGAAGCAGCACGGGTTGGCCCGACGTGGTCGCGCCCTGCAGTGCCGCCGCGAACTTCCGCGACTGCCACGGCGCGACGCGCGGATCGTTCGCACCCGTCGTGAGCAGGACGGCCGGATACGCGGTGCCTGCCTTGACGTTGTGCAGCGGCGAATACGCCAGCGTGGCTTTCGCCTGTGCCGGATCGGACACCGTGCCGTACTCGCTGACGTTATACGGGCCGTTGGCGAAAGCCGTCTCATGGCGCGGCACGTCATAGATGCCGACACTGCCGACCACCGCGCGGTACTGCTCCGGATGCTGGACCAGCGACGCCCCCATCAGCAGCCCGCCGTTGCTTCCGCCGAGGATGCCGAGGTGCTTCGTGTCGGTCCAGCCGGTCTTCACCAGTGCCTGGGCGGCGGCGTAGAAGTCGTCGAAGACGTTCTGCTTCAGCAGCTTCTGACCCTGTTCGTGCCAGCCCTCGCCGAACTCGTTGCCGCCACGGATATTCGCGTAGGCAAGCACGCCGCCGCGTTCCAGCCATGCCAGGTTCGCGCCGATGAAACCCGGCGTGACGGGAATGCCGAAGCCGCCGTAGCTGTACAGGATGGTCGGGCGCTTGCCGTTCGCCTGCACGCCGTCCATCGCGATAATCGTCACCGGTACCTTGCTGCCGTCTTTCGATACGCCGTCGATGCGCGTGACGCGAACCTTCGAATAGTCGGCCGCAGCCTTCACTTCGAACACGGTTTTCAGTGCACCGGTCTTGCCGTCGTATTCCGCCCAGCGGGTCGGCGACGTCCAGCCGGCGTAGGTGATCAGTGCTTTGTCCTGTCCCGATTCGGACGCGATGCCGTTGATCGAAACGCCGCTGGCTGGCAGGGGTACGCGACGCACCAGCTTTCCGCTGGCGTCGTACTGCTCGGCCGACCAGTCGGGGCCGGCGCTGCGCGTCACGATGAAGCCATCGCCCAGGGGGGCCACGTGCTGGATGGCGGTATCGCCCTGCGGCAGGACGTCTGTGTGTTTGCCGGAAGCATCGATCGCAACGATCTTCCCGCGCGGCGCGCCTTCAAAGGCCACCACGAACAGACGGCCGTTGACCCAGCTGGCCGAACGAACGTCGGCATCGCGGCCGAGTACGCGCTCGAGCTTGCCGTCGCGGCGGAAGTACACCTCAGCCGGGCCGCCGTCGCCTTCGTTCGCGAGAACGGCGACGTCCTTGCCACCGGGCGCTTCGAGCAGGATGTATTCGGCGACTTTCGAATAGCCCTTGCCGAACACCGCCTTATCCAGCGCAACGGCGTCGCCCAGGCGGTGATGCGCGAGCGTCGCATCGAACTCCTTCACCTCGGCGCCGGCCTTCGGTGCGTCGAAGCGCACATAGGTAAAGCCCTTTTCATCCGCATCCCACGCCAGACCCTGCGGCGTCGTGCCGCCGCCGGCGTAGGGCAGCGAATCGTTCAGCGCCTTGCCGGTTTCCGTGTCGAGTACATGGATCGTCGTCAGTTCGCTACCGCCTTCGGCCGTGCCGTACGCGAGATAACGACCGCTGGGCGAAGGCCAGTATTCGGTGATCGCAGTGCCGCCGCCGTTGGCGTTGAGGTCCACCAGCGTGCGCGGCTGGCCGTCCGGCCACTTCTGCGCGACGAGGACGGGCTGCGGCTGCGGCGGCGTGTTCTGCATATAGAACAGCGTGCCGCCTGCGAGTGTCGGCGACGACCGTGTGGTGGAGGTAATCGCCAGTTCGCGGATACGCGCCGACAGCTCCTTGCCGTGTGGCATCGCCGCGATCGTCGCTTCCGTGTGTGCGTTCTGCGCCTCGATCCACGTCTTCACTTCCGGCGAATTCGCATCTTCCAGCCAGCGGTACGGGTCGTTGACCGGCATGCCGGCCAACGTTTCGGAAACCATGCGCTTCGGCGTGGCCGGAGCCTGGGAGGTCGCGGCGTGCGCGGCGCCGGCCAGCGCAAGCGCGGCCGCGAAAATGTAGGGGACGGTGGACCGCATGTCTGTCTTCCACTGGGTGAAAACACCGAGGGTACCCCTGTGCCGGCCCTCCCGTCAGCGGGACCCCTGGCGGTTGCGGTCGTTGGCCGCTCGGCTATGCTTTGAAATATTTGCCCGCAGGAAGTCCCGCATGCGTTCCCTCGTCGTTGCCCTGTTCGCCGCTCTCGGCACCGGTTCCGCCATGGCCGCCACTGTCGAACCGCTCGACATGGAAAAGATCATGGCCAATCCCGACTGGATCGGTCAGGCGGTCGAAAAGCCGTACTGGAGCATCGACGGGCAGACGATCTACTACTCGCTGAAGCGCGATGGCAGTCCGGTACGCGATCTGTGGCGGGTATCCGCCTCGGGCGGCACGCCCGAACGCCTCGACCCGGCCGCCGTGGCGGCGGCCGATGGCCAGGCGGTGTTCGACCGCGAGCATCGGCGTGCCGCGTTCATCCGTCATGGCGACGTGTTCCTCCGCGAAGGCGGGCGCACCATCCAGGTCACGCGCACCAGCGACGAGGAAACGGCCCCGCGGTTCTCCGCCGATGGCCGCACGCTTCAGTACCGCGTCGGCAACGACTGGTTTGTCTATGACATCGCCGCCGCCGTGGCTGCCCCCGCGGTCGTGCTGCGGGCTGGCGATGACCCGGACGAGAAAGCCACCGATACGCTCGAAGACGGCCAGCAGGCGCTTTTCAGCACGTTGCGCAAGCTGAAAGCCGACAAGGACGCGAAGCGCGACGCCGAACGCGATCTTGCCGCCGCCGATCCGGGCCGCGCACCGCGTCCGCTGTACGTCGGCAAGGATCTGAAAATCGTCGACACCGAACTTTCGCCCGATGGCCGCTGGATGCTCGTGGTTACCGAAGCAAAGGACCATGACGCAGGCAAGACGCCCAAGCTCACCCATTACGTCACCGACTCGGGTTATGCGGAGGACGAGGACGTACGCCCGTACGTCGGCCGCAAGGACCCGGCGCCGCAGTCGCTGTTGCTGTTCGATCTGGGTTCGCGCCAGCGCTATGCCCTGAAAACCGACGGACTGCCGGGTATCGGACAGGACCCGCTCGCCGCGCTGCGTTCCCAGAGCGCCGCCGCGTTGCGCAAGGCCGGCAAGAACGACGAAGCCGATGCATTGAAGGCGCCCGCGGTGCGGCCGGTCATCGTCAACGCCGATTACAGCCCGGGCGTCGTCTGGAGCGACGACGGTCGCCATGTCGCGGTCGAACTGCGCGCCATCGACAACAAGGATCGCTGGATCGCGTCCGTCGATTTCGCGCATCACACGCTGGTCAGCGAACACCGTCTGACGGATACGGCGTGGATCAACTGGAATTTCAACGATTTTGGCTGGCTGAAAGACAGCGGTACGCTCTGGTACCTCAGCGAGGAATCGGGCTATTCGCAGCTATATATGCGCAAGGCTGGCGCGTCGGCGAAGGCGTTGACGTCCGGTCGTTTCGAGGTGAGCCACCCGGTTCTTTCCGACGACGGCCGCTGGTTCTACCTGCGCAGCAACCGGACCGCGCCGTATAGCTACGACGTCTACCGCGTCGCGGCCGCCGGTGGCGACATGCAGCGGGTAACGCATTATGAAGGCATGGACGACTTCGTCCTGTCGCCGGATGGCCGCCAGCTCGCCGTGCTGCACTCGACCTCGTACATGCCTTCGCAGCTTGCCGCGGCGGGCGTCGAAGGGACGGCTCCCCGCGAGCTGACCGATACGCGTAAAGCGGATTTCAGAACGCGCGAATGGATCGCGCCGAAGATCGTCGAAGTGCCCTCGGCGCACGGCGCCGGCACGATCTGGGCGAAGTTCTATAGACCGGCGGATGCCGCGCAGGCAAGCGGTCGTCCCGCCGTGATCTTCGTGCATGGCGCGGGTTATCTGCAGAACGTGCACCTGTCCTACCCGGCCTATTTCCGCGAGCAGATGTTCCATAACCTGCTCGTGCAGCGCGGCTACGTCGTTCTCGATCTGGACTATCGCGCATCGGAAGGCTATGGCCGTGCGTGGCGCACCGCGATCTACCGCAACATGGGTCACCCGGAACTCGACGACCTGCTCGACGGCAAAGCGTGGCTGGTGAAAAACCAGGGTGTCGATCCGAAACGCGTAGGCATGTACGGCGGCAGCTACGGCGGTTTCATGACGTTGATGTCGCTGCTGCGCGCACCGGGCGAATTCGCGGCCGGCGCCGCGCTGCGTCCGGTCACGGACTGGACGACGTACAACCACGAATACACGTCGAACATCCTCAACGATCCGCAGATCGACCCCGAGGCCTACCGCACCAGTTCGCCGATCGAATACGCGGACAAACTCGCCGATCCGCTGCTGATCATGCACGGCCTCATCGACGACAACGTACTCGCCAGCGATTCGATCCGCCTGTACCAGCGCTTCATCGAGCTGCACAAGAAGAACTTCTGGATGTCGCTGTACCCGATGGAACGCCACGGCTTCGTACACGCGGATTCCTGGTACGACGAATACCGCCGTATCGACGAACTGTTCCGCGAAAAGCTGGGCCAGTAACAACCGCGACGGTTACGTGGTTCTCTGTGGGAGCGCGCCTGCGCGCGAAAGCCAACGGAGCGCAGATGCCGTGCGTGACCATCGCAGCCCGGAATCCGGGCTTGCGACGTTTAGCCACCCGCTTCATCGCTCCGTTGGCTTTCGCGCGCAGGCGCGCTCCCACAGGGTCTTCAGGCGTACTTTTACTGCAACGCCACGACACGAAGCGCGGCGTCGACAAGTTCAAGATCGAAAGTTGCGCGGACCATACCGTCTGCGCTCCGCGACATCACCCAGCGGCCTGCCGGGCCAGGTACCGTCCCGGCGATTCGCCGAATGCCTTGCGGAACATCGCCACGAATGCGCTGGGCGTTGCATAGCCCAATGCATCGGCGACGCTCGATACCGCCTCGCCTGTTGCAAGGCGTTCCAGTGCGCGGGTGAGGCGTGCCTGCTGGCGCCATTGCGCGACGCTGCACTGGGTTTCCTGTCGGAACAGCCGGCTGAGCGTGCGCGACGACATGCCTGCCCACGTTGCCCAGTCCTCGATGCCGCGCGTGTCGTCGGGGTGTTCCATCATCGCGAGGGCGACGCGGCGCAGGCGACGGTCGATGGGCATGGGGAGATGCAGCGATTCGACGGGGGCGCGGCGGATTTCGTCCAGAAGTACCGAGAGGATGCGTTCCTGCTCGGGTACCAGGTCGTCGGTGTACGTCCAGCTAGCTGCGCGCTCGACCAGCGAACGCAGCAAATCGTTCGCGCCGACGACACAGGTGTGATCCGGTAATCCGACAGCGGCATCGGGGGCGATGAAGACACCCCAGCCACGGCTGGGGCCGGCGATGCTGACCGTATGCAGCACGCCCGGAGGCAACCAGCCCGCCCGATGCGGCGGCAACAGCCACGACCCGCTTTCGGTACGCGTTATGAAAAGACCTTCCTCTACGTAAAAGAACTGACCGCGCACGTGGCGATGCCAGTCCGATTCGGCGAGTGGAATATCTCCTTCCGCGCGGTAAGCGATCAACGGCGGTCCGTCGGCGCGTTCCAGCGCCTGCAACAGCAGCTCGTGCAGCATTGGCCGATTCTCGACATAAGTTGACCCGATAACGATATCAGGACGCCACGTTCCGCACCTAGGATGTTCGCTCGCCCTATTGGGCGACCGAACCCACGCGCAAGCTGAAGGCCGGTTCCCCCTATCCCCGTGGGAGATTCCGATGCACCGTCATGCCCGTTTGCAAGTCGTCGAGCGCGGTAACGAAGCGCCCGATGCCCTGACTACCTTCGTTGCCTGTGCTCTGGCAATGCTCGATCCGATGACGCCCGAGGCGTTGCGGCGAACCCTGGAGCCGCGCTTGCTGGCCCAGCTGCCGACCCTCAAGGCCTTGGGCGTGTTCGATTTATTCCAGATTCGCGACGAAGGCCTGGCCGCCCTGATCGCGGACGAACTCGGATGAATCTCGCCGCGAATTGAGAAATTACTCAATTTAGCTGTCATTGGGTTATTTGCCTTGACAACTATATTGCGAGCAATAGAATACGCGGCCATGAACACCCCCTATTGCTTTCCGATCGACGGCAGGGACAGCCTCGGCGCTCTGGTCGGCCAGGTCCGTACGGAGATCGTCCGTCGGCTTGAGGCCGAGCTGGCCGCGCAGGGGGTTGGACTTCGCTTCACCCAGTTCCTAGTGTTGAAGCGGCTCGCCGTCAGCGGCTCGATGTCCGCCACCGAGCTGGCCCGCGCCATCGATCTGGACGGCGGCGCGATGACGCGCCTTCTCGACCAGCTGGAAACCAAGGGCTATCTGCGCCGGCAACCGCACGAGCAGGACCGGCGCGCGCTCCGCATCGAATTGACGGAAGCCGGCGAAGCACTCTGGAAACACATGCATGAGAGCAACGTCGCCACGCTGGAATGCGCCCAGCGCGATCTGAATCAGGAAGAGCGCGATCGTCTGCACGACTATCTAGAGCGCGTTCTCAACGCCCTTCGCAATTAGAAACCCTGCCCAGGCAATTACTTATGCGTCTGCACACACTCGTGGCGGCTACCGGATTGGCGTTGGTTCTTGCTGGCTGCGCAAGCAGCGGCGGCCTGCATCCGGACGGTACCCTCACCGACCCCAATTCGCTTCACGCCGAGCGCAGCCTTTCGAAGGTCGCCGTTTCGCCGGCCGCGTGGCCGGCCGCCGACTGGTGGACGGGACTCGGCGACAGCCAGCTCAACGCGCTGATCGAAGAAGCACTGAAGGACAACCCCGATCTCGCCTCGGCCGATGCCCGTGCGCGTCAGGCGCAGGCGCAGGCCGGTGCGGCCGATGCCACGCGTAAGCCGACCTTGAGCGCCGGCGCCAGCCTCGCGGGTGCCCGTCTGCCGAACTCGCTGATCCCCTCGCCCATCGGCGGTCACTTCGAGTGGGTGAAGTACGGCTACGCCAGCTTCAGCTGGGACCTCGACGTATGGGGTGGCAAGCGGACCGCATGGGAAGCGGCGGTTGGCTCGGCCCACGCGCAGGAAATCGATGCACGCGCGGCGCGTATCGAACTGTCCACCAACGTCGCCCGTGCCTATTCGCAGCTCGGTTATGCGTTCGCGCAGCTCGACGTGGCCAAGGCCGAGCTCGACCGCAGCAAGTCGTCGTACGACCTGACCCGCCAGCGCGTTTCCGCCGGCGTCGACAACCAGATCACGCTGAAGCAGGGTGAGACCGAAGTCGCCAGCGCCGAGCGCGAAGTGGCGGTTGCCGAACGCGACATCGACTCCGCCCGCATCCAGTTGGCCGTCCTGTTGGGCAAGGGGCCGGACCGCGGTCTCGATATCGCTCGTCCGGCGACGCTGAATCCGGCGGCTGTTGCCGTTCCGTCCAGCTTGCCCGCCGAACTTGTCGGCCGTCGCGCCGACCTCGTCGCCGCGCGCTGGCGCGTCGAAGCGACGTCGAAAGACATCGCTTCGGCAAAGACCCAGTTCCTGCCCAACGTCAGCCTGAGCGCTCTCGGCGCTCTCGTCAGCGGCGGGTCGGCTGGCTTGTTCAGTTCGCGCGACCGTTTCTATCAGGTCGCCCCGGCGGTCAGTCTCCCGATCTTCGACGGTGGCCGTCTGCGCGCGAACCTCGCCGGCAAGGATGCCGACTACGACCTGGCGGTCGCGCAGTACAACAAGACGCTGGTCGGTGCGCTTAACGAAGTGTCCGACGATCTGTCGGGCCTGGCATCGATGACCACGCAGATCGACGCGCAGCAACGCGCCCAGGACGCCGCGCAGCAGGCTTACGACTTGTCGCAGCAGCGTTACAAGGCCGGTGTCGGCAGCTATCTGGAATCGCTGATCGTGCGCCAGCAACTGCTCCAGTCCGAGCAGCGCATGGCCGCATTGCGTTCGCAGCAGGTCGATCTTTCCGTCCAACTCATTCAGGCGCTCGGCGGCGGTTTCCGCCCCGAGGCGGGCGACCAGCCGGTCGCCGCCGTCGCGCCAGTCAATAACTAAGTCCCGAGGCTGCTCCGATGTCCACTGAAACTTCCGCCCCCGCCGGCGCCGTCGTTGCGCCGCCCCCGAAGAGCCGTCGCGGGTTCTTCCTTAAGCTGCTCGTCGTCGTTCTCGTGCTCGCCATCGCCGCATGGGTCGTCTGGTATTTCGTCGACGGCCGCTGGTACGAAGATACCGACGATGCTTACGTCAACGGCAACGTCGTGCAGATCACGCCGCAGGTGCCGGGCACGGTCATCAGCATCGGTGCCGACGACGGCGACCTCGTCCACCAGGGCGACGTGCTGGTGAAGCTCGATCCGAGCGATGCCGATGTCGCGCTGGAAAGCGCTCGCGCCAACCTCGCCAACACCGTGCGCAAGGTTCGCGGCCTGTACAACAACGTGACCAGCGCGCAGGCCGATATGGCCGTGCGCAAGACCGCCGTCGACAAGGCCCGCGCCGACTACAACCGTCGTCGCGACCTGGCGAAGTCCGGTGCGATTTCGTCCGAAGAACTGTCGCACGCGCTGGATACGCTGACCTCCGCCGAAAGCTCGCTTTCCTCGGCGCAGCAGTCGTACAACAGCAGCAAGGTGCTGGTCGACGATACCGTCGTCGCTTCGCATCCGGACGTGCGCGCCGCCGCGGCGAAGCTGCGTTCGGCGTATCTGGACGACATACGCGCCACGCTCGTGGCGCCGCTCGACGGTTATGTCGCCAAGCGTTCCGTGCAGGTCGGTCAGCGTGTCCAGACGGGTGCGGCCCTGATGGCCGTGGTGCCGCTCCACCAGGTGTGGATCGATGCCAACTTCAAGGAAACGCAGCTCGGCCATATGCGCATCGGCCAGCCGGTCGAAGTCACTGCCGACGTGTACGGCAATGGCGTGAAGTACGACGCGAAGGTACAGAGCCTGGGCATCGGCAGCGGCAGCGCGTTCTCGTTGCTGCCCGCGCAGAACGCCACGGGTAACTGGATCAAGATCGTCCAGCGCGTGCCGGTCCGCGTGGTGTTCACCAAGCCCGAACAGCTCGACAAGAACCCGCTGCGCCTCGGCCTGTCGACCAAGGTAACGGTCGGTCTGCACGACCAGAACGGCCCGCTGCTCGCGCAGCAGGCGCCGACCAAGCCGGCTTTCAGCACCACCGTATACGACCAGCAGCTGAAGAGTGCCGATATCGAGATCGAGTCGATCATCCACGAGAACGTGGCAGCCGGCGACACGAAGGCGCCGAAGTAAGCAAGCGGAAGAACTCCCAGCCGTGGGAGCGACGGGCGGCGTGGCGCATGAAGCGCCGCCCCGCCGGTCATCCCGGTAACCCCTTCCGGATCAGGCCTACCCGATGAGTACCACGTTCCGTCCACCCAACCTTGCGTTGTCTACGATCGGCCTTTCGCTGGCGACGTTCATGCAGGTGCTGGACACCACGATCGCCAACGTCTCGTTGCCCACCATCGCGGGCAACCTGGGTGTCAGCTCGAACCAGAGCACGTGGGTCATCACCTCGTTCGCCGTGAGCAACGCCATCGCGCTGCCGCTCACCGGCTTTCTTACGCGCCGCTTCGGCGAAGTGAAACTCTTCGTCTGGGCGACCCTGCTGTTCTCGCTTGCCTCGTTCCTGTGCGGCATGGCGCAGAGTATGGGCATGCTGATCCTGTTCCGCGCGATCCAGGGTGCCGTCGCCGGCCCCATGTATCCGATCACGCAGAGTCTGCTGATCTCGATTTATCCACCGGCCAAACGAGGCATGGCGCTTGCCCTGCTGGCGATGGTCACCGTCGTCGCGCCCATCGCGGGCCCGATTCTCGGCGGTCTGATCACCGATAACTATTCGTGGCCGTGGATCTTCTTCATCAACGTGCCCATCGGCATCTTCGCCAGCATGGTCGTCGCGAACCAGATGAAGGGACGCCCGGAAGTCACGGAGCGGCCGAAGGTCGATTACGTCGGCCTCATCACGCTGGTCATCGGCGTTGGCGCGTTGCAGATCGTGCTCGACAAGGGCAACGACGAAGACTGGTTCTCGTCGCAGTTCATCGTGATCACGGCCATCATCGCCGCCGTCGGCCTGCTGGTGTTCCTGATCTGGGAACTGACCGACAAGGACCCGATCGTGAACCTGCGCCTGTTCCGTCATCGCAATTTCGCGATGGGCACGCTGGCGCTGGTGCTCGCGTACGCGGCGTTCTTCGCGATCGGCCTGCTGGTACCGCAGTGGTTGCAACGCAACGTGGGATACACATCGACATGGGCGGGTTTCGCCGCCGCGCCGCTAGGTATCCTGCCCGTGATACTGACGCCCTTCGTCGGTCGCTACGCGCATAAGTTCGATCTGCGCGTCCTGGCGTCGGGTGCTTTCATCATCATGGGAGCGACGTGTTTCATGCGCTCGGAGTTCTATCTCGACATCGATTTCTACCATGTCGCGATGGTGCAGCTGATCCAGGGTCTTGGCGTCGCGTTGTTCTTCATGCCGGTGCTCAGCATCCTGCTGTCGGATCTGAAACCGAATGAAATCGCCGCGGGTTCGGGTCTGGCGACGTTCCTGCGTACGCTTGGCGGCAGTTTCGCCGCCTCGCTGACGACGTATCTGTGGGAGCGCCGCGCGGTCGTGCACCATGCGCAACTGACCGAGCACATCACGGCGTTCGATCCGGGGACGCAGACGGCCATCGCGCAGATAGGCCACGGCGACAACCAGCTCGCGGCCGCGTCGATCAACCAAATGATCACCCAGCAGGGATTCCAGATCTCGTTCAACGAGGTCTTCCATGTGCTGGGCTGGATCTTCGTCGGTCTAATCTTCGTGGTCTGGCTGGCCAAGCCGCCGTTCGCCGCGAAGGCGGGACCGGCCGCGTCGGGGCACTGACGCCCCTACAAGGGCGTGCGATCTTGATGGTTGTCGTTTCTACTCAGACTATTCTGAAAATTCGGTCTCTTTTAGCGTTATGGATTGACGTGTGCACGCACGGCCGCGATGCTTCTTCGGTCGCCGCACATCGGCGATCGGGTGCGCAAACCCGTGCTTTGCCATAGGCGCTGAAGACGCCGTCTCAAACGACGTCTTCATGCGTTGGGCTACGTTATGCCTGTCTCTTATGGCGGGCGTGCCGGGAGGACTTCAGTCCTGCCGGAATCCTATGGCACCGGTGTTTGCGCCCTGGCACGCCCGCCACCCGCATCCTGCGGGTGGCGGACATCCACGGAGAGGATGCCGCCATGAGCAGCAAGCAAGACCAATCGTCTGAGTCGTACGTCCTGAAGTCCGGCCACGACCTGTCCATTCCCTGCCCGCTTTGCAAAGGCAGTCGCGCCCTGAAGCTGGGCGATATCGACGAAGCGATCACCGAGCGTTTGTCGGGTATGCGTGGCGTGACCGATCTGCTTATCGACGTACCGATGATCGATGCCGAGCAGGGATCGGTGGCGCAGGCCGCGTATGTTTTGCGCGGGTTGATCGATGAGGTCGTCGAGATGTATCGGGTGATGAGCCCGGCGACCGGTGGGATGCCGACCCGATAGCGATTCCCTTGTAGGAGCGCGCTTGAGCGCGATAGCCGACGAGGCGTAGACGCCATGCGTTGCAACGCCAGCCCGCGGATCGGGGCTGGCGAATGTGAGCGTCCGTTTCTACGCTCCGTCGGCTATCGCGCTCAAGAGCGCTCCTACAGATAATAAGACGCACCTCCTGCCTTATCGCGGCAGGAGGTTTGCGTGTGACTTACAGATCGAAACCGACGCCCACGAGTGCCATCGTCTCGCCGCGGTTCGGTTTCGTGAAACCGCCGTTCGAGATGTGCCGCACCTGGAAGCTGAAGTTCCGGTATTGCCAGCCGAGCGTGCTTACGAATTCGTAAGCGGTGCTGAGGGCCTGGGTACGGCCGGTCTGGCCCGCCACCTGGAAGCTGAAGAAGAACGGCTGATACCAGTCGCCCGCGCTGCCATAGTGGAATCGGGCACCCGCCGCGGCGAGCAGCACATCGTCGGTGACGCCGGGATGCGAACCGACGAACCGGCCGATCTTGCGACCCTCGATGTAGCCCAGCGAGACGTCGGGCGCCCAGGTGAAGCGGGTGTTGCCCAGCGGGTAGGGATTGAAGACGGATTCGATGAAAAACGCGTTGGTTCCGTGGTCATCCATGTAACTGCGCCCGCCCTGTACCTCGATGCGGGTCTGTGCCGCGGCGGGCAGGGAGAAGGCGGTAACGGCTAGCGCGGCAGCCAGGCCGCAGGCGATACGGGACACGTGCATGGAGCGTATTTCCTTCACTTGGGACGTTTATGAACTGAATGGTTCGGTAAATGGTGTTCGATGCGCGTGAAAAAAGGGCCTCGACCGTAAAATCTTTTCATCGACCGGCCTTTTTTTCTTGCCGAAAAGGCGCGCCGGGACATATTCCCGTCCGCGAGGATTCCCGAAGGGGGAGGACATCGGCCTCAAGGGGGACCTTCCGTGGCCGATACGGTTAGACGGCGACCTTGCGGCCGGCGAAGCAAATGGCGTCCTCCGGGACGTGCGGGGGGAGAAAAACGTGGCGGTAGGGGCGGAGGACGGACTGGCATCGGCCGCGCGCATGCGTCGTTTCCGGCATGCCACGTGGACGGTCGCTTCGATCATCTCGGTCGGCCTGGTCGTGCTTGTCGCTGCGGTCCAGATCGACAGCTATCGTTCGATGCTCGCCTCGGCCCGCCGGCAGGCGGAGGGTGTCGTGGGGGGCGTCGTGCGGGTCGTCGACATCCAGATCGATGCCACCCTCGGTCCGCTTATCGCGCTGCGCAACGCCATCGACGGCCCGGCCGCGGACCCGCTTCACACCCGGCTGGCCGAGGTCTGGGCCCGTCACCCGGAGCTGTCGGGTTTCGTGGCGCTGGACGATGAAGGAACGGTTATCGCTCGGGCGGGCGGTTCGTCCACCGACTGGCGACCCGCGTTGCGCGTGCCGCGCGGAAACATGCTCGGCGTACCCGTGCGCGTGGCGGTCGCCGCCGGCGAAGACGGGACCAGCGCGATCCGTGTGATCGTGGATTCGAATATCCCCATGCCATCGTCTTTCGGCACCGAGATCGATGCCAGCAGGGTCCGCGAAAGTCTTGCGCACACCGGGCTGGGTCCGCACGCGGCGATTACGGTGCTGTCGCGCGAAGGCCGGCGGCTGGTCGCCAATCGCGACGACGATCGCGACGCGTGGGATCGTTCCATGTCGATACCCGGCGCGACCGGTACATGGGACACATTGGGTGCCGACGGCCGGCTGTATGCGTATGCCGCATCGCGAACCCATCCTTATGTCGTGCTGGTCGGCGTCGATCGCATGGCTATCGCCGGGGCGTGGTATCGCCAGGCGCTGCCCTCCGTCCTCGCGGCATTGACACTGATCCTGCTGCTTATCGGTTTCACCGTCTGGCTGAGCCGCGCCTATCGCGGTCAGGGCCAGCTGACCCAGGCGCTGGAGCGAAGCGCCCGTCATCTTGGACACGTGCAGCGCATAGGCCATATCGGCCTGTGGGAAATGAACCTCGCGACCGGTGTCATTACCTGGTCCGGGGAAGTACACGACATCACCGGCGTTGCAAAGCATCTCCTGGCCGGCGAACTGGCGACTTACTTCACGCTGGTCCCTCCGGAGGACCGGCAACCGCTGCTCGACTGGCTGGCGCTGTTCGATCACGCGCAAGGCCCCTTCGAGCTGGAGCATCGGTTGTGCCGGCCGGACGGTACGCAGGCTTACGTACGTCTGCGCGGCGAGCGAACGAGCGACGAAAGCGGTGCGGCCATCATCGCGGGCACCGTTATCGACGTGACGGCGTTGCACGATGCGCACAGCCGGTTGCAGGCGACGAAAGTGGTTGCCGATCGCGAACTGGCCGCCAGCGAGGCGCGTTTCCGCCTTCTGGTGGAGCAGATGCCATTGCCGCTGCTTATCGTGCGCAACGGTGAAATCGCCTTTGCCAACCGTCTCGCCGAAGACCGTCTGGGCCATGAGGGAGCCATGCTCGTGGGCCGGTCGGCCGCCGACTTCATGGACAGCGACGCGCTGGCCGCCACCGATACCTATGAGGTGGACGGTACGCGCATCAGTGCCTGGCTGAATCCCGAGATCGGCGCGCCGTTCGAGGCGGAGATGGCGTTATCGGAATATCGCGATGCGCAGGGCCGGGGCACCCAGATCATCGTGCGCGATCTGACCGACCAGCGACGCTACGAGGAACGGCTGGCCCATCAGGCCACGCACGACGAGCTCACCGGATTGCCGAATCGCCGCGCCCTGCAGATCCGTCTGGACGAGATGATCGTGGAAGCGGCGGCACGGCAAACCGGTCTGATGCTGCTCTTTATCGACCTGGATCATTTCAAATTCATCAACGACGCCCTCGGTCACATACTGGGCGACGACGTGCTGCGCGACGTCACGCTGAGACTGAGCGACGCCATCGACGACCGCGGTTATGTGGGCCGTTTCGGCGGCGACGAGTTCGTCGCCGCCATTCCTTTCGAAGGTTCGGCCGGCCGGGCGCTCGACATGCTGCCGGTGATCCAGTGCGCCATCGAAGCTCCGCTTATCGTCGCGGGGACCGAGCAACGCCTCAAATGCAGCATCGGTGTCGCGTTCGCATTGCGCGACGGCAACGATGCCGACACGCTGATCCGCAACGCCGATACCGCGATGTACGACGCCAAACGCAAGGGCCGGCATACATGGAGGCGGTATTCGTCGGAGATGCACGACATCGCCATGGCTCGCCTCGCCGTGTTGTCGCGATTGTCCGGCGTATCGCTGGACCATGAGCTTTCGTTGCATTACCAGACGCAGCATGCCGGTGCCGATGGCCGGATCATCGGCGTCGAAGCGTTGCTGCGCTGGCCGTCCGGTCCTGGCGAGCTGTCCCGCGCCGATCAGCTGGTTCCGTTGCTGGAGGAAACCGGCGCCATCGTGCACATCGGCAAATGGGTGCTGCGCGAGGCGTGTCGCCAGCAGCGGGCCATCGCCGACATCGTCGGGTATGCGTGCCGCGTCGCCGTGAACATCTCCGCACAACAACTGGTTCATACCGATCTGGTCGCGCTGGTGGCGCAGGTGCTGACCGAAACCGGCGCGAGCGCGGATTGCCTGGAGCTTGAGCTGACCGAGAGCGCATTCATGACCGATCCCGATCGCGCGATCCGCACGCTGCGCGAACTGAAGGCCATGGGCGTGTCGATCGCGCTGGACGATTTCGGTACGGGCTATTCCAACCTGACCTATCTGAGCCGCCTGCCGCTGGACAAGATCAAGATCGACCGGCACTTCACGTCCGCGCTGCTGCACGATCATGTCGATGCCTCGATCTGCCGCTCGATCATCTTCCTTGCGCAAAGCCTGCGTCTCGGCATCATTGCCGAAGGCGTGGAGACGGAAGGCCAGCGCGCATGGCTGCTCGCCGCCGGATGCGACCAGATGCAGGGTTATCTGTTTTCGCGGCCGGTGCCGCTGGAGAGGCTGGCCGACCTGGCCACGGCAGGCACATCGCGCTGACCGCACTCCTGCACAACGGTCCCGCGAAACCAATTTCATCCGGGTGTATTGTTATCTGTATTTAGCCCGGGTAATATGCGCGCATCCGCCTTCATCAACGGTTTGCTGCCATGTCCGACCCCTCCTTTATTGCCTTCGACGGTCTGCGCCGGGTCGCCGAAGGTTCGCTTGCCAGCGTGATCGAGCGCTGCAAGATCCTGCTTGACGCCGATCCCTCGTCCACGCCGATCGTCTACGACGAGGCGACCGGTCGTCCCGTCGATGTGGACTATCGGGGCAACACCCCCGAAGTTCTTGCGCGGATCGCCACGCCGGAACCCGATGCCGCAGCGAAGCGTGGCCCGGGGCGTCCGAAACTGGGCGTCGTGGCGCGCGAGGTCACGTTACTGCCCCGTCACTGGGCGTGGCTGGCCGATCAGCGAGGTGGCGCATCGGTGGCGTTGCGCCGACTTGTCGAAGCCGCCAGCCGGGAAGCCGCGCCGGCGGATCGCCTGCGCGAGGCGCGTGAAGCGGTGGACCGCTTTATGTACGTGCTGGCGGGTAATCTTCCCGGTTACGAAGAAGCCTCCCGCGCATTCCATCGCCTGGATCAGGCACGCTTCGATAGCCTCATCGAACCATGGCCCGCCGATGTGCGCGACCATATCCGGAAACTTGCCGCCGCGGCGCGCGGTCCACAGCACTGAAAGGAAAGCCCCACACCATGGCCCCGCCCGCGCATCGCACGGCGACCCTTACCCAAGGGCCCATCGCGAGCACTCTTCTGTTATTCGCTTTGCCGATCCTGGCAAGCAACGTCCTGCAATCGCTGAACGCCTCGGTCAATGCGATCTGGGTCGGGCATTTCCTCGGCGAATCCGCCTTCGCCGCTACGTCGAACGCAAACCTCATTCTGTTCTTCCTGCTCGGCGTCGTGTTCGGGATCAGCATGGCCACGACGATCCTGGTCGGACAGACGACCGGCGCCGGCGATCTGGCCGAAGCCAAGCGTGTCGTCGGTACGGGTACGGTGTTTTTCGTGGTGCTTTCGCTGCTGGTCGCGCTGGGCGGTTTCATCGGAACGCCGGGCCTGTTGCGCGCGATGGGGACACCGATCGACGCACAACCCTATGCCATTGCCTATCTGCGCATCATTTTCATCGCGCTGCCGGCGATGTACTTCTTCAATTTCCTGATGATGACGCTGCGCGGCGCGGGCGATTCGCGTACGCCTTTCGTATTCATGCTGGTTTCCGTCGTGCTCGACGTGGCGTTGAATCCGCTTTTCATCTTCGGCTGGGGTCCGGTGCCGCGCATGGGTATCGCCGGTTCGGCGGTGGCGACACTCATCGCCCAGACGCTGGCGCTGTTCGGCCTGATTGCGCACCTGTATCGCCATAAACATTTCCTGCGCATCCAGCGTCACGAATGGGGACTGCTTCGTCCCGATCCGGCGGTGCTTCGTTCGCTGGTACTGAAGGGCCTGCCGATGGGCATGCAGATGATCGTCATTTCGTCGGCGGCGATCGTGATGATCTCGCTGGTGAACCGTCACGGTTCGCAGACCACGGCGGCCTATGGCGCGGCGGCGCAGTTGTGGACGTATATCCAGATGCCCGCGCTGGCTATCGGTGCGGCGGTGTCGTCGATGGTGGCGCAGAACGTCGGCGCGCGACTGTGGGATCGCGTGACGCGGATCGGACGCGTGGGCGTCGGTTTCAATTTCCTGATGACCGGCACGCTGGTGGTGCTGATCTATCTGTTCAACCGGTACGCGCTGGGGCTGTTCCTTCCCGGTGACGGAGACGCCATCGCCATCGCACAGCACCTCAATGCGATCGTGGTCTGGTCGTTCCTCTTCTTCGGCGTGACCTTCGTGATCTTCGGCGTGGTCCGCGCGACCGGTGCGGTCATGGCACCGCTGGTCATCCTGACCGTGTCCATGTGGGGCGTGCGCTATCCGTTCGCGGCCTTGCTGGAACCGCGCTTCGGCGCCGACGCCATCTGGTGGAGTTTCCCGCTGAGTTCGCTGCTGGCCGTCACGATGGCGATGACGTACTACCGCTACGGCGGATGGCGCAAGGCGCGGATGTTGGCCGAGCCAGCACCGGAAGCGGCCCAGGCGCCGACCACGGGCGTCGGCACGCCGGCGATGACGGCTAAGGTCGAGGACTGACCTTAGCCTTCGCTCACCGTCTGCTGCTTCAGGGCCTTTAGCCGACGACGCTCCGCGCGGCGTTCCTTGCGCTTTGCCTTGCGTTCCTTGCGGTCGTGGTTCCACAGATAAATGGCGGGCGTGCTCAGCAGCGTAAGCAGCTGGGACACGAGCAGGCCGCCGACGATCGCGATACCCAGCGGCCGGCGCATTTCCGAACCGACGCCGAAGCCGATCGCCAGCGGGAAAGCGGCGCCCATCGCGACAAGCGTCGTCATCGTGATCGGGCGGAAGCGCACCAGCGCGGCTTCCCTGATCGCTTCCAGAGGTGTCCTGCCGTGTTCCCGCTCGGCCACCAGTGCGAAGTCGACCATCATGATCGCGTTTTTCTTCACGATGCCGATCAGCAACAGCACCGCGATGATCGCCATCAGCGTGAGCTGGGTCTGCGTGACCAGCATGGCAAGGAAAGCACCCGCACCCGCGGCCGGCAGCGTGGAAATGATCGTCAGCGGATGGCCCAGGCTTTCATACAGGATGCCCAGCACGATGTAGACGGCGAGAATCGCGCCGATCAGCAGCACCATGCCGTTCGACTGGGCATCCTTCAGCCGCTGGTTCGTGCCGGTGAAGTCCATGCGAATGCCTTCGGGCAACTGCATCTCCAGAATGGCCTGCTCGACCAGCTTATTACCCTTGTCCGGCGAAATGCCCGGCGCGAGGTTGTACGTGATATCCGCCGATTCGAACTGGTTCTGGTGCGTCACGGCGCTGGGCGTGGCTATCGGCTGGATGTGCGCGACCGCGGACAGCGGCACCATCGTGCCCTTCGAACTCTTTACATAGGTATTGAGCAGCGCGCCCGGGCTCAGTGTCTGCGCGGAAGCCGCGGTCAGCACGACCCAGTACTGGTTGATATCCGAGTAGATGATCGACACCTGGCGCTGACCAAACGCGTTGTACAGCGCCGAGTCGATATCGCCCATGCCGACGTTCAGCCGGCCCGCGGCATCGCGATCGACCTTGAGCATCTGTTGCTTGCCGACGATGTCGAAGTCGCTGCCGACATCGCGCATTTCCTTGACCGTGCGAAGTTTGCGTACGGTTTTCAGCGCCCAGTCCTGCAACGGTTCGCCGCTGGTGCTGATCAGCTGGAACGAATATGCGCCGCGATTGCCGTTGTTGCCACCGCCGCCGAGGAACTGCACGGGACTCATGAAGACCTGGACATCCGAGATTTTCTCGTAGGTCTTGCCGAGCCGCTCCATCACCTTCTTGATGTTGTCCTTGCGCTCGCCGGGACCGGAGCCGTAAGGCTTCAGATCCACGAACATCATGCCGTTGCTGCCGACCGCGCCGCCGTTGTCGCCGCCGAGGATCGTGGTGACGTCCAGTACGGCGGGGTCCTGCTGCATGATGTCGCCCACGCGCTTCAGTCGACGCGCCATTTCGCCGGGCGAAATATTGGCATCGGCGCTGACCTGCGCCTGCATCATGCCGGTGTCTTCCTCGGGCATGAACCCGCCGCCGGCCGTGGCGACGACGCCCCAACCGAGACCGATCGTGGCGATCAGCAGGAAAATGGGCTGCCAGCGCATGATCCGGCGATGATGAAGCGCCCAGTCGAGCGCGCGTTCATAGACGCGTTGCAGTCCATTGTCGAAGCGCTCGAGCGCGCGCTCGAAGCGCGAGACTTTACGGTTTTCGCCTTCGTGCTTCAGATACCTGCCGCATAACGCCGGCGTCAGCGTTAGCGACACGATGGCCGAAATCAGCACGGCGGCGGCCAGCGTGACCGAGAACTCGCGCAGCAGTTTCACGATCAGGTTATTGCCGAACAGCAGCGGCGCGAAGACGGCGACCAGCGAAAGTGTGATGGACACGACGGTAAAGCCGATCTCGCGCACGCCCTCAAGCGCGGCTTCCATCGGGCCCGCACCCCTCTCCATGTGCCGCACGATGTTCTCGATGACCACGATCGCATCGTCGACGACGAAGCCGATGCATAGCACCAGCGCCATCAGGGACAGCGTGTTCAGCGTATATCCCAGCGACCACATGATGACGAATGCGCCAGCCAGCGAAAGCGGCACGGAAAGCGTCGCGATCATGGTCGGGCCCATGCGGCGCAGGAACACCATCATCACCGCCACTACCATCACGATACTGATGAGCAGCGCGACCTTTACCTCGTGCAGCGCGGAACGCGTCGTCTGGGTCAGGTCGAAGATGGGGGTAACGATGGCGTCGGCGGGGAGCGAGTGGGCGAAGCGGGGCAACGCCGCGCGAATGGCTTCGGCCGTTTCGATCGAGTTGGCATTCGGGCGCTTGCTGATCTGCATGCTGACGGCGCGCTCGCCCTGGAACCAGGCCGCCTGGTATTCGTCCTGCGCACCGGCCTGCACCTTCGCGATATCGCCCAGGCGCACCGGTACGTTGTTGCGTACCGCGATCAGCAGGGCAGCGAAATCCTTCGGCTCGCGCAGACCGTCATTGGCCAGCACGGTCATCTGGGTGACGCCGTCGCTGATCGTGCCCTGCGGCGAATTCACGTTAGCCGCATGCAGGGCGTTCGACACGTCGTTGGTGGTCAGCCCCTTGGACGATAGGGCATTGGTATCCAGTTCGACGCGTACCGCATGCGGGGTACCGCCGAAGACCTGCACGCGCGATACACCGGGAATCTGAGCCACGGCCGGCGCCAGCAGCGTGTCCACTGTGTCGTAGAGCCTGTCCGGGGGAAGGCTTTTCGAGGTGATCGCTACGAGCAGCACGGGGATCGAGCCCGTGTCGAACTTGAAGTACTGCGGGGGCGAGGGCATGCCGGTCGGAAGGTCCTTCGCCGCCGCATTGATGGCGGCCTGGACGTCGCGCGCCGCCTTGTCCGTACTGCGATCCATGGTGAAACGGACCTGCACGAAGCCCGAGCCTTCGTTGCTGCTCGAATACATGCGGTCGACGCCGGGAATCTGCCCGAGATGGCGTTCCAGCGGCGCGATGATGGTCGAGGCCATCGTCTGCGCGTTGGCTCCCGGCATCTGCGCGGACACGAAAACGGCGGGCACGTCGACGGAGGGCAGCGCGGCCACACCGAGCAGCAGATAGGCGATGAAGCCGGCGATCAGCAATCCCGCCGCCAGTAGCGACGTTCCGATAGGCCGGCGAATGAATGGGGCAAAGATATTCACGAACACTCCCTGTAGCGCGACAAGCATAACCGCGCACAGTGGACTTTATGCCCGCCGTTCGTTGCAGTTACGTGTGCCTTAAGTCGCTCCCCTGCCGGAAGGCAGGGGGGAGGTTCAGGGGCCGGGAGTTGGGTGGTGGGTGTGTTTCTTCGTGCCGTCGAGGGTATTTGCCGCGCCGAAAAGCGTGTTTCTCCGACGCAATTCCGACTGCCTCGCCGTAGATTCCGGCGTGCGCCGGAATGACGGTGAGGGTTAGGTCGTTCGAGGGAATCTCCATCCCCTCTAAGTCATTCCGGCGCACGCCGGAATCCGCGGCGACCACGCGTGGCAGGCGATCCCCTCTCACAAGCGAATCGCCAGCCACCCGTACCTTTCCGGCCCCTGCGGACTTTACTGTCCCGGCATATACCGCACAGTCACGTAATACGTCCGACCCAGCTGGTTGTAAAACGCCACCGTCTCATACGAATGATCGAACACGTTCGCCACGCGGCCCTGCAGGCTCCAGCCCGGCTGGAAACGCCAGGTGGCGCGCAGGTCGGCCGTGGCGTAGCCACCCAGGCGACGGGTGTTCGCCGCGTTGTCGTAGCTCTTGCCCGCAGCGGTCAGCGTGCCACCGATCGTGAAGTCGCCAAGATCGCGGTCGAGGTCGATGCGGCCGGTCTGATCGGGGCGGCGTGCCAGCTTGTTGTTGTACTGGTCGCCTTCCGTGCGATTGCGCGGCTGCTGCCAGGTCAGGTACGTGCGGACGTGCCAGCCGTCGACATCGGCGCCGAGCTGACCTTCCACACCGCGAACGCGAGCCTTGTCCACGTTGATCGGCAGGAAATGCGAATCGAAACCGATGAGGTCGTCGAACTTGGTCTGGTAGGCATTGACCGCCCAGTTCCAGATGCCCGGCGTGCCGGACAGGCCGATTTCCGCCGTCTTCGCCTTTTCGGGCTTCAGGACGACCGGCGCGCCATACGGGTAGTACACGTCGTTGAACGACGGCGCATGGAACGAGGTGCCGTACGACGCCGTGACCTTCATACCGTTGTCGAACCGGAAACCGTACGCGGCGGCGCCGGTCGTGTGGTTGTCGAACTGGCTGTTGTGGTCGCGACGCACCGACAGCTGGATCTCGTGCGGTCCGAAGATGCCCTGATACAGCGCGAAGACGCCCGTGTTGTTGCGGTTGTCGCGTGCGTAGCCCGTGTCGCTGTCCAGGTGTTCCTTCTGGTAGTCGACGCCGGCGCTCAGGATCTGGCCCGGAGCGAGGGTGAAGTCATTCTGCCAGGAGGCCTGGTTACGCTTCGAGTACAGATACCCCGTGCGCTTCATGTTGGCGTTGTATTCGGCGCCGTTGAGATAGTTGTCGGCGCGGTCGATGTTCTGGCCGACGTTGAACGTCATGCGCCACATGTCGAGCGGGCTGAAGGCGAGCTTTGCGCCAGCAACCTGCTGCGAGCGACGCGTGAAGTTCTGGTAGCTGCCGTCGTATTCGATGTCGCCCTTGCTGCGCAGCCAGTTGGCCGCAAGCTCGGTGCCGTCGTCGAAGCGGTAGCCGCCGCTCAGCGCGCCGTTATAAGTGCGATAGGAATCCTTATCCGGCTCGTCGACGAAGCAGCCGGCGAACGCCTTGGCGGCACCGACGCGGCAGGCATTGATGCCCGTGGTGTACTGGCCGCCGAGGCTGGCGTTGTACCAGCCGTGGCCGTCGCCGCCGGACAGGCCGAACTGGCCGCCGACCAGACCGTGGCTGCCGCCGGTCATGCTGATCGAGGGTGTCGGTGCCTCACCGGCCTGGCCGTGGCGGGTGAAAATCTGGATGACGCCGCCGATGGCGTCCGAACCGTAAAGGCTGGAGCGCGGACCGCGCACGATCTCGATGTGGTCGATCTGCTCCACCGGCAGCTGTTCGTACGCAGGAATGCCGGCGCCGACGGTGCCGATGCGCACGCCATCGACCAGGACCAGCGTGTGGCTGGAGTTCGATCCGCGCATGAAGAGGGAGGTCTGCTGACCCAGGCCGCCCGAATTGGCGATCGAGATACCCGGCAGGCCGGTAAGCAGGTCCGCCACCGACTGGGGCTGCAGTCGCTCGATATCGTCGCGTGTGATCACGGTGACCGGCGCGAGCGTTTCGTCCAACGGCATGGCGGAACGTGTGGCCGTCACGACAACCGGATCGAGCTTGTTCGCGGTGTTCTGGTCGGCGGCATGGGCCGCGGCGATGCACGACAGCAGGGCGGTCGCGAGCAGGGTCTTCTTCATGGAACGTTTCTTCCTCTACCGCGTTGAAGCGCGGGTGTTAGCCAGCGTGAGGCTGGAAGGGAAGACATCGCGAACGCGACGCGCAGCCGCTGAAGGCCGCGCAAAGGTCCCCGATTCGCCCTCCGCGAACCAGCCAATAAAGCGCCGCGTACGCGCTTGCAAGCGCATACGAGCTATCGGGCCGGTCTCCGGACTCGCGCACGACGTGTCTGCACACGTCCGGACCGGCGCCTTCCCGCGCTTGGCGCAGTGGCGTCTCGCCGATCCGGGAATACCGCAATTGCCGGTATTCCACTCGCTTACCGTTGCGGGGGCAGTGCCGGCCTTGTCGCGCCTTAAAAGGGCGACGCACCGGCTTCCCGTTTAATCCTTCCGGCGGACGCCGTCGGGACACCCGAACCGCGCCACTTTAGCGTTGCGCCTCAAAACCAGCAAGTTAAGAACTCGTTTACGGAATTTCTTCACGAAATCGTAAGAACGGCACTTGACCGACGCAAAAACCTGCGAGTAGGGTCGGCGTGAGCTCAGCGTCCGGTCCAGGGGAAATCCCTGGACGAGAGGGGCACTATCGCCAGTTACAGCCGTCCGGAGGGGGGCGCTGCCGTCGAAAGTGCGGATGGTCTGGGTTCGAACAGAGTTCGGTTGCAGCTTGCGACCGTCTCATTTGCTGTTAATTTCTGGGGAGAGACAACATGCAGCGCTCCATCAACCGCAGCCCTGTGCTGCGTCGTACCGTTTTGTGCACCGCGCTTGCCCTGAGTCTGGCAAGCGGCGCGGTCCTGGCACAATCCAATGCTTCCGGTGTCGTTTTCGGCCGCGTCGCGCAGCCCGAAGGCAGCGTCGTCCATCTGCAGAACCTGGACACGGGCCTGACCCGTGACGTCGGCGTCGATGCCGACGGCCGCTATCGCGCAAGTTCGCTGCCGGTCGGCCGCTACAAGGTATCCGTCGAACGCGGCGGTCAGACCGTCGAAACCCGCGATAACGTCCAGGTCTCGCTCGGCGGCGGTGTCGACGTATCGTTCGCCGGTGCAGCCGCGCCGGGATCGGCCCAGACCCTCGAAGGCGTGCAGGTCACCGGCAATATCCTGCCGGCGATCGACGTTTCGTCCGTCGACTCGCGCACCGTCCTCACGTCCCAGCAGTTGCAGAAGCTGCCGCTGGCCCGCGACGTCACCGCCGCCGCGCTTCTCGCGCCAGGCGTTGTCGCAGGCGATAGCCGTTACGGCAACGTGGCGTCCTTCGGTGGTTCGTCCGCGTCGGAAAACCAGTACTACATCAACGGTTACGCGGTGACCAATGCGCTGACCGGTCTCGGCTTCACCAGCCTGCCGTTCGACGCCATCGACCAGCAGCAGATCTTCACCGGCGGCTACGGCGCCGAATACGGCCGTTCGACCGGTGGCGTAATCAACGTCGTCACCAAGCGCGGCGGTAACGAGTGGAAGGCCGGCGTCGGCATGTACATCACGCCGCAGTACTTCCGTCAGTCGCCGCGCAGCATCTATCGTACGAACGGTCAGCTCTTCCAGTACCGCGGCGACAACAAGAGCACGGACATGCAGTACACCGGCTACATCAGCGGTCCACTCATCAAGGACAAGCTGTTCCTGTACGCCGCGGCTGATTTCACCAAGTCCGACAGCAAGAATGTCAGCAGCATCCTGGCGCCGCAGAAAACCAATCAGACGTCCAAAGCTACCAAGTGGATGGCCAAGGTCGACTGGAACATCACCGATAGCCATCTGTTGGAATTGACCGGCATCGGCGACAAGACCAACGTCGATCGCAGCGTTTACAAGTACAACTACGCGACCGGCACCCAGGGTACTTTTATCGGTACCGATAAGCTGAAGAACTTCGATGCGGGCGCGGGTTCGGCGCCTGGCGGCGACGTGTATATCGGCAAGTACACCGGTTACATCACCGACAACCTCACAATCAACGCGTTGTACGGTCACTCCACCACCAACCATGTTCGCGATCTGAACTACGCCGGTTCGCCGAACTGCCCGTGGATCACGGATAGCCGCCGCGGCATCTCCAGTCCGATCGTCGGTTGCGGCCTGGTCAACGGCACGGTGCTTGGTGCAGGCGCGAAGGACAAGACCCACGGCTACCGCCTGGACGTCGAATACCACATCGGCGACCACGACTTGCGCGCGGGTGTGGATAACCAGACGCTCGAGTCGACCGCCGGCAATGTCTACGAAGGCGGCTATCGCTGGGTCTACCGCAATGCCGGTAAAGTCACCGGCCGTCCGGACATCGTTCCGCCGGCGGGTACGCAGTACGTCGCCGAAAAACGTCTCTTCCAGACCGGCGCCTCGGTCAAGGTCGAGCAGGAAGCGCAGTTCATCGAAGACAAGTGGCAGGTCACCGATCGCTGGATGGCTTACATCGGCCTGCGTAACGAGCAGTTCAAAAACCTCAACGGTGCCGGCGAAACTTACGTCAAGCAGCGTCATCAGCTCGCGCCGCGTCTTGGCGTGACGTGGGACGTCTTCGGGGACTCCACCTTCAAGGTCTACGCGAACGCCGGTCGCTACCATCTGGCGATCCCGTCGAACGTGGCTATCCGTGGCGCCTCGGCATCGATGTATTACAGCGAGTACTACACCTATTCGGGCATCGGTCCGAACGGCGAACCCACGGGTCTGACCCAGCTCGGCAATCGCGCTTACCTCAACGGCGAGGACGGCCATACGCCGAATCCGAAGACCGTTGCCGCCCAGGGCATCGATGCTTACTACCAGGACGAATACATCCTGGGCTTCGACAAGGCGATCAATGCGGACTGGAGCTACGGCGCCAAGTTCACCTATCGCAAGCTGAAGAGTTCGATCGACGACTTCTGCGATTCGCGTCCGTTCGAGAAGTACGCCACGCGCAAGGGCATCGACATCAGCAAGGCCAGCATCCCGGGCTGCTATCTGTTCAATCCCGGCAAGGGCGGCACCTTCCAGGTGGATATCGATGGCAAGGGCACGCTGGTCCCGTTCGCGCTGACCAAGGACGACTTCGTCACGCCGGCCGGCGTGGCCTTCCCGGACCTCAAGCGTAGCTACTACTCGCTCGACCTGTACCTGGAACACCACTTCGATTCGCGCTGGTACGGTCGCGTCGATTACACGTTCTCGCGTAGCTACGGTAACTCCGAAGGCCAGCTGAAGTCCGACATCGGCCAGCTCGATCCGTCCGTGACGCAGGACTGGGATGCACCGGAAATCATGCAATACACGAACGGTCCGCTGCCGAACGATCGCACGCATGCACTTAAGGCGTACGGTTACTTCCAGGCGACGCCGGAATGGTTGTTCGGCGCTAACCTGGCAATTGCGTCGGGTCGTCCGCGGAACTGCATCGGCCTGGATCCGGTCGATGCGATCCAGTACGGCGCCTCGTACTTCGAATGCGGCGGCAAACCCGCACCGCGCGGTTCGCAAGGCCGTCTGCCATACACCTGGCAGCTGGACCTGAATACCGAATACCGTCCGCTCTGGGCCGGCGCACAGCAGCCGCTCGCATTCACCGCGGCTGTGTTCAATGTGGCCGGTAGCCAGCGTCCGGTGGCGCAGGTCGACGTCGGCGAAGTCAACACGGGCGGTCCAAGCGACGATTACCGTCGTGCAATCGCGTTCCAGACGCCGCGTTATTTCCGCTTCGGCGTTCGTTACGACTTCTCGCTCTAAGAGCGAACACCAGCGCGCCCGGGCAATGTACCCGGGCGCGCACTCGACTCCCCTGTCGTTGGCCGGCGCCGGATCGTCGGCCTTTTTTATGGTTCTTTCCGTAATTGGGGGGGGGCGGCAGCTCGGCTTCGCCATCGCGGTAGCGCTCGGACGCTTCGGGGAGAGCCGTCGGCCACCACCCTCGACGCTCCGGCTTCACCGTCGCTCGGGAAAGGAGAGCCGCTACGCGGCTTTTGTCTGATGGCTGCGCCCCGTCGCGCCCGCGCTGCGGGCGGGGGTTTTCGATTCGGCCTCCCTGCCTCAGCGAAAACGGCGGACCGTCCAGGTCCGCCCCCTGCGGGCCTTTTCCGCCCGCCGCGCTCGGTTGCGCAAGTCGCGTCGAGGGTGGTGGCCGACGGCTCTTCCGAACGCTGCGGTCACGTGGAGGAAAGCATCGCGTCGACGCACGATCGTCAGGCCGCCAAGTCACGAGCCGCCCAGCGGCGGTCCTCAACCAAAGAGCGACGAGCCAAGCAAGAGCGTTCCCGCAGCGCCAGGTGTTATTACGCCCGGCTACCGCTGATCCAGGTTTCCACCACGTTGAAGTTATCGTCCATCACCACGAAGTCGGCGCGATAGCCTGCCGCGATGTGGCCGTGGGTTTTCTCCAGGCCGAGGAAAGCAGCGGGATAGGTCGATGCCATGCGCGCCGCTTCGTCGAGCGGTACGCCGACCATTTCGACCGTGTTGCGCACGGCCGTGGCCATGTCCAGCGCGGAGCCGGCGAGCGTGCCGTCGGCGGTCTGGCAGACGCCGTCGCGCATGGTGATCGTTTCGCCTTTGAGTACGAAGTCCGGATTGTCCGAGCCCACTGGCGGCATCGCGTCGGTGACGAGCATCATGCGTTCCTTCGCCTTGGCGGCAATGGCAACGCGTAGCGACGCCGGATGCACGTGATGGCCGTCGACGATCAGGCCGCACCAGCTGTCGTGATCTTCCAGCGCGGCACCGACCACGCCGGGTTCGCGGCTGGTGAACGGCGTCATGGCGTTGAACAGGTGGGTGAAACCGCGCACACCCGCGACCAGTGCGGCGCGCGTCGTGTCGTAGTCGGCGGCGGTGTGTCCGGCCGCGACGACAACGCCGTTGGCGACGAGCTGGCTGAGTACGTCGTTCGTCGTGCGCTCCGGCGCCAGGGTGAGCAGCGTGACGCCGCCGTGGCGGCGGGCGAGCAGCGCGACGTCGTCGGCCCCGGCCACGCGGAATTTCGCGGAGTCGTGAACGCCCTTGCGCTCCGGTGCGATGAACGGCCCTTCCAGATGAATACCAAGCACGCCCGGTACACCCTGTTCCACAGCCTCGTTCACCGCGTCGATCGCGCGTTCCATCACGTCCGCGTCGTCGCTGATCAGCGTGGGCAGGAAGCCGGTGGTGCCGAACTTACGGTGGGCTTCGCCGATGCGGCGAATCGTATCGACGGTCGGTGCGTCGTTGAACAGCACGCCGCCACCGCCGTTGACCTGGCAGTCGATGAAGCCGGGCAGCAGAATATGGCCGCCCAGATCGTGCCGATCCGCGGCGCGTACGCGTGGATCGGACGGCAGTGCAAGGCCGACGATTTTTTCATCCTCGATGAGGACGGCGAAACCGCTCTGGAAACCGTGGTCGGTAAGCACGCGACCGTTGACGAGGGCGATAGTCATGGGTTGCTCCGGATCAGACGGTCTCGGTGACCTTGTTGAGGTGCGGCGGTACGTCGGGATTGAACCCGCGGCGCAGCGCCAGCGCCGCGGTGGCGCGATAGAAACTCTGGACGGTGACGAGCGGCGCGGCGATAGGCGCCGTGGCGGTCAGCGGCAGGATGTCTTCGCCGACGGCGCCGGGTGCCGCGACCCATACTTTCGCGCCGCGCTTGCGGAATTCCGCCGCGACATCCAGGACGCTGGGCAGCGTGTCGTCGTTCTGCGCGAAGAACAGCACGGGGAACTCCGGACCCACCAGCGCCATCGGGCCGTGTTTCACTTCGGCCGCGCTGAATGCCTCGGCGTGCAGGCCGCAGGTTTCCTTGAACTTCAGTGCCGCTTCGAGCGCACCGGCGAAACCGAAGCCGCGGCCGACGACGAAGAGGTTGCGCGCATCGACGAGTCCGTCGGTCAGTGCGCTCCAGTCGGCGTCCCAGCCGGCACGCAGCTGGGCGGGCAGGTCGATCAGCGCCTGATTGGCTTCGGGGTCCTCGCTCCAGCGTGCGGCAAGGTGCAGGATTGCGAACAGCGCACCGAGGTAGCTCTTCGTCGCCGCGACGCTCTTTTCAGGGCCCGCGTGCAGGGGAATCACGACATCGGCGGCTTCGGCCAGCGGCGAATCGACGACATTGACCATGGCCACGACGTACGCACCGGCTTCTTTCGCCGCCTGTGCGTTGCGTACCAGATCGGGGCTTTTGCCCGACTGCGAAACGGCGATGTACAAGGCGCCTTCGAGTTGCTGCGGCGCGCGGTAGATCGACGTGACCGATGGCGATGCCGATGCGACGACCACGCCAAGCTGGGTTTCGAAGACGTACTTGGCGTACATCGCCGCGTGATCGGAGCTGCCCCGGGCGCAGGTGATGATCATGCGTGGCGTATGCGCGCGCAGATGGGCGGCGAGTTCGCTCACCACCGCTTCGTTCGCGGCGAGCTGGCGCTCGATCACGTCGGCGGTCTCGTGCGCCTCGCGAAACATGAGGGTGTCGTGCGGCTGGATCGTCATGGTGATGGGGGTCTCATTCGCTTTGCAGTTCGGCGACGAAATCGTAGATATCGCCGCGATACCAGGAACAGGTGAATTCGACGATGCGCCCGTCGTCGAGGAAGCTGCGCCGCTCGATATTCAGGCCGGCGCTGCCGGCACTGAGCCGCAGCAGCCGCGTCTGTGCGGGACCGAGCACCACGGCGCGCAGGCGCTGCAGCGCCCGGCGCGGACGGCAGCCGAGTTTGTCGAGCGCTTCGTAAAGGGAGTCTTCCACCAGCGACGGGTCGGGCAGCAGCGAGAGAGGCACCGCGCTGCGCTCGATGGCCAGCGGTTCGTCGCCGGCGTAACGAAGACGATGCAGGCGGACGACCTGGGTGCCGGGCGAGAGGTTCATCGCCATGGCTTCCTCGGGCGTGACTTCGCCGATGGCACGTTCGAAGAATTCCGAGCGGGGATTGAGTCCGCGGGCACGCAGGTCTTCGGTAAAGCTGGTCATCCGCGACAGCGGCTTGACGATGCGCTCGGACACGAACGTCCCGGCGCCATGGCGCTGGGTGAGCAGACCGTCTTCCACCAGACCGCCGATGGCCTTGCGAACCGTGACCCTGGACAGCGTGAGGGCGCGGGCCAGGTCACGTTCGCTAGGCAGGGCGTTACCGACCTGCACTTCGCCGTTCTCGATCACATTCCGGATAGCGCGACGCAGCCGCATATACGCCAGCGGCAGGCGTGCGGACGGGTCGTGCTGCAGACGTTGGTATTCGGCGACGAGTGCGCTTTCCATACCAGAGAAGATACCAATTGACGACCACTGGAGCAAGCGGCGACGAAATGCCGCAGCGCTACATTCATTTCAAACGGTCGTTTGCACGATTTAAATGGCGTCAGTAAACGGTTACATTCGTAATCATTCCGGCAAAAATCTTAAAGCGGCAGATCTCACTGGTACGGGGCTGGTCCGCCCTGGTATGTCACTGGTATGATCGACCGTGCGTCCCACTCCCCCTCCCGGATCTATTGAGGTGACCACCGTGACTGCTTCTCTCCTGCCGACCGAGCCTTTCGATCTGGTGATCTTCGGCGGCACCGGCGACCTCGCGGTACGCAAGCTGCTGCCAGCGCTTTACCACCGCTTCGTCGATGGCCAGATTCCCGCCAGCAGCCGCATTGTCGGCGTGGCGCGCGAAGGTCTGGACGACGCCGGTTACCGCGCCCAGGTGCGCGACGCCGTCGAAGCATCCGTGCCCCAAACCGTTGCAGCGACGCTCGACGCGTTCATCGGCATGATCGGTTACCGCTCGCTGGACGCCCGCAAGGCCGACGGCTGGGAAGAATTCGCGGCGATGGTCGGCGAGCAGCCAGATCACATCCGGGTGTTCTATCTGTCGACGTCTCCCGAACTGTTCGTCGACATCTGCGAGCGTCTGGGCAGCTTCGGTCTCAATGGCCCCCGTTCGCGCGTGGTGCTCGAAAAGCCGATCGGTCGCGATCTGGCCAGTGCCAATGCGATCAACGATGCCGTCGGTCGTGTCTTCGACGAATCGCAGACCTATCGCATCGACCATTACCTCGGTAAGGAAACGGTGCAGAACCTGCTGGCGCTGCGCTTCGGCAACGCCCTGTTCGAACCGCTGTGGAATTCCTCGCATATCGACCACGTACAGATCACCGTGGCCGAAACGGTGGGCGTCGGCCATCGCGCCGGCTATTACGACCGTGCCGGCGCGCTGCGCGATATGGTCCAGAACCACATCCTGCAGCTGGTCTGCATGGTGGCGATGGAGCCGCCTTCGTCGCTGTCGCCCGATGCGGTGCGCGACGAAAAACTCAAGGTGCTGCGCTCGCTGCGCCCGATCAACAGCAGTAACGCCGGCCAGTTCACCGTACGCGGTCAGTACCGCGCCGGCGCGGCCGAAGGTCAGGGCGTCCCGGGTTACTTCGACGAACTCGGCAGCGATCAGTCGAAAACCGAAACCTTCGTCGCCCTCAAGGCGGAGATCGGTAACTGGCGCTGGGCCGGCGTGCCTTTCTATCTGCGCACCGGCAAGCGCCTTCCGACGCGTGTTTCGGAGATCGTGGTGACGTTCCGTCAGTTGCCGCATTCGATCTTCGATCCGGCCAGCGGTCCGTTGATGCCCAACCGTCTGACGCTGCGCCTGCAGCCGGACGAGGGTGTGAAGCTCTGGCTGACGATCAAACATCCGGGTCCGGGCGGTCTGCGCCTGCGCCATGTGCCGCTGGATATGAGCTTCGCCACGGCCTTCGGCGTGCAGCAGCCCGACGCCTACGAACGCCTGATCCTCGACGTGGTGCGCGGCAATCCCACACTGTTCATGCGCCGCGACGAAGTCGAGGCGGCATGGAACTGGGCAGGTCCCATCCTCGAGGCGTGGGAAGCCAGCGGTGAGACACCCAAACCCTACACTGCCGGTACATGGGGTCCGAGCGCCGCCGTGGCGCTCATCGAACGCGATGGCCGTACCTGGGCCGAGGACGCAAGCTGATGAACGCTACCGTACGCCGCCACGATTTCGCAGACCGTCTCACCCTCGCCGACAAGCTTGCCCACGAGGTAGCGGAAAAATTGCGCGAGGCGATCGCCGCGCGCGGTCACGCCACGCTCGCCGTTTCCGGCGGCGGCACACCGAAGGTGTTCTTCGCGGTGCTGGCGCGCTCCGTACTCGACTGGTCGAAAGTTACCGTCACGCTGGTCGACGAACGCTGGGTCGGCGAAGACAACGAACGCTCGAACGCGCGCATGGTCCGCGACCTGCTCCTGAAGCAGAACGCGGAACAGGCCACCTTCGTTCCGCTGTACGAAAACGCACCGACGCCGGACGACGCGCTGGACAACGTCAATGCTCGTATCGACAAGTTGCCGCAGCCGTTCGACGTCGTGCTTCTCGGCATGGGTCCGGACGGCCATACGGCATCGTTTTTCCCCGGCGGCGATCATCTTGCGCAGGCGCTTGCGCTGGATGGCACGCGCAGCGTGCTTTCCATGCGCGCCGAAGGCGCGGGCGAGCCGCGTATCACGCTGAGCCTGCCTCGTATCCTCGCATCGCATGCGCTCTATCTGCATATCGAAGGCGACGACAAGAAACAGGTCCTGGACGATGCCATCGCCAGGGACTATCCGATCGCCTCGGTGCTGAAACAAACGCGTACGCCGCTGGACGTCTACTGGAGTCCGTGAGGCCGTCGCCATCCCAGAACAGTCGTTCCGCGTTATGCGCGGGACGCAGGCATCGGCACGTTGCGATGCCTTTCGGTAGCTGCGCGCGGGGGTCGCGCGCATCGCACCGGTCAAAGCTCAGGAGTTCGCCATGACCATCCATCCCGTGATCGCCGAGGTCACCGAGCGCATCGTCGAGCGCAGTCGCACGTCGCGCGCCGCGTATCTTGCGAAGATCGACGCCGCGCGCAGCCACGGCACGAAGCGGCATCACCTGTCCTGCGGCAATCTCGCGCACGGCTTCGCCGCGTGCACGGACGACAAGGACGCGCTTCGTAACGGCCACGCGGCGAATATCGCGATCGTCACGTCGTACAACGACATGCTTTCCGCGCATCAGCCGTACGAGCGTTATCCGGAAGTCATCCGTAACGTCGCGCGTTCGCTCGGCGCCACGGCGCAGGTCGCGGGCGGTGTGCCGGCCATGTGCGACGGCGTGACGCAGGGTCGTCCGGGCATGGAGCTTTCGCTCTTCTCGCGCGACCTCATCGCGATGGCCACGGCCGTCTCGCTATCGCACGACATGTACGAAGCGGCGCTCTACCTCGGCATTTGCGACAAGATCGTGCCCGGCCTGCTGATCGGCGCACTGAGCTTCGGCCATCTCGCCAGCGCGTTCGTGCCTTCCGGCCCGATGCCGTCGGGTATCCCGAACGAAGAAAAATCCAAAGTCCGTCAGGCATATGCGGAAGGCAAAGCCACGCGCGCGGAACTGCTGGAAGCCGAAGCGCGCTCGTACCACAGCGCCGGCACCTGCACGTTCTACGGCACTGCCAATTCCAATCAGATGCTCATGGAAATCATGGGCCTGCACATGCCGGGCGCGAGCTTCGTACCGCCGGATACGCCGCTGCGCGACGCGATCACCGCCGCCACCGTCAAGCGCATGATCGACATCAGCTGCCTTGGCGAGCACTACATGCCGGTCGGACATATCGTGGACGAGCGTGCCGTGGTCAACGGTGTGATCGGTCTGCATGCCACGGGCGGTTCAACCAATCACCTGCTGCATCTGGTCGCGATCGCGCGGGCGGCGGGCGTCGAACTGCGCTGGGATGATTTCGATGCGCTTTCGGCGGTGGTGCCGCTGCTGGCGCGCGTGTATCCGAATGGCTATGCCGACGTGAATCATTTCCACGATGCCGGCGGCATGACCTTCCTGATCGACCAGCTGCTCGATGCGGGCCTGCTCCATGGGAACGTCAACACCGTCATGGGACCGGGAATGCACCATTACCGGAACGTGCCGGAACTGAAGGACGGCGAGCTCGTCTGGACGCCCGTTTCGAAGGAAAGCGGCAATCGCGGCGTGCTGCGTGCCGCCAGCGAGCCGTTCCGTCACGATGGCGGCTTGCGCATGCTTTCGGGCAACGTCGGGCGCGGCGTCATCAAGATTTCGTCCGTTCCCGAAGACCGCATGGTCATCGAAGCGCCGGCGATCGTCTTCGATGAGCAGGACGACGTGAAAGCGGCGTTCGACCGTGGCGAACTCGATCGCGACTTCGTCGCCGTCGTGCGTTTCCAGGGGCCGCGTGCGCGCGGCATGCCCGAACTGCACAAGCTCACGCCGACGCTCAGCATCTTGCAGGACCGTGGTCGGCGCGTGGCATTGCTGACCGACGGGCGCATGTCGGGTGCATCCGGTCGCGTGCCGGCTGCGATTCACGTCACGCCCGAAGCCGAGGCCGGCGGTCCCATCGGTCGCATCCGCACGGGCGATCTCGTGCGGCTGGATGCGCATGCGGGCACGGTCGAAGTGCTGGTGCCCGCCGACGAATGGGCGGCGCGCGAATGCGCGAGCGTCGATCTGTCCGTGCACCACACCGGCATGGGCCGCGAACTTTTCGCCATGTTCCGTCAGTCCGCCGTTACGGCCGACCTCGGTGCGGGCGTTTTCTGATGACTGGAGCGATCCGATGAGTACCGAAGCGAAACAAAAGCTGGTCGAAGCCACCCTGCGCCTGGCGCCGGTGGTTCCCGTCGTCATCATCGACGATGCGGCCAGTGCCGTGGGCATGGCGCGCGCGCTCGTCGCGGGCGGCATTCCCGCGATCGAAATCACGTTGCGTACCGCCGCCGCGCTCGACGCCGTGCGTGCGATCGCGGCGGAAGTGGAGGGTGCGGTAGTGGGCGTGGGTACGGTGCTTACCGCGCGCGATCTCGAGAATGCGTTCAAGGCAGGTGCGAAGTTCGCCGTGTCGCCGGGTAGCGCGCCGCGCTTGCTGGATGCGGCCGACGATTCCGAGCTGGCGTTGTTGCCGGGTGCCGCGACGTCCAGCGAGGCGATGAATCTGCTGGAACGCGGTTATCGCTTCCAGAAGTTTTTCCCGGCCGTCCCTGCCGGTGGCGCGAAGTTGATTGGCGCGTGGGCCAGTCCGTTGCCGCAGATCCGGTTCTGTCCAACGGGTGGAATCAGCCTCGCCAATGCGCGCGACTTTCTCGGGTTGTCCAACGTGGTTTGCGTTGGTGGGTCGTGGCTTACGCCTGCCGACATGCTGAAGTCTGGCGATTTTTCTGGCATCGAAGCACTGGCGCGCGAAGCTGCCGGCTTGGCCGTGCGCTGATTCAGGCTCAGTGAAAATCATCCTCGCGCTGATGCCTCACCGCGAGAATAGTGACGGTTCTGTCGTCTTCGATTTCAAAGAGGGCGACATAACCGGCAATGCCGAACGGCACGACCAGCTCTCTTACGAAAGGATTGTTCGGGTCGGCCTTGCGGCACGTGAATGGAAAGTCGGCGAGTACATCGGCGCTCTTGCGGATAGCATCGAGCGACCGGGCAGCCACTTCCCGATCGTGTTCGAGAAGGAGCCGGTAAAGCCGGACAAGATCTTCGCGGGCGGTTCGGGTATAGCGAACGTCAAAACTCAAGAGGCATCCTTGCCTGTCGTGGCTGCGAGCAGCATCGCTTCGAGATCGGCGTGCACTTCGGCCGCAGTGAAATACTTGCCGCTGGCACGAGCCTCATCGCGCGACGCCATGCCTCGCGCAATGAAATCGCGCTGTGTCTGGCGGCGGGCGATGCCTGCTCTCAAAGCGGTTTCAACGAAAGCCGACAGGCTTTCGTCAGGAAGAAGAACGCTTTCCGCGGCTTCCCTGAGTTCCGGCTCGACGCGCAGCGAAGGAATGGTCGCTGATTTCATGGAGCCCTCCTGCGTTGCAATTGCGATGCACGAAAGTATACACCGGGGCGTCGGCCAGACAAGCGGCCCTTCGTGCTCACTGCGGCTACTATGCCCGCGCGCTAGTCACTGGTAACTTCCCATGTTCTACATCGCTCTGGCCGTCGCCTTCAGCGTCACGGTTTCCGTTCTCCTGAAGCTCGCTCGCCGGGCCTCCGTCGATGTCGTGCAGGCTATCGCTACGAATTACATCGTCGCCGCCGCGCTCTCGTTTGTCCTGCTGGCGCCATCGCTTCCTGCATTACAGGCGCCGGGCGCACCGCTCGTACCGCTTACCCTGCTTGGCGTATTGCTCCCGGCGGTGTTCGTGATCCTCGCCTGGTCGGTGCAGCGTGCCGGCATCGTGCGTACCGACGTCGCGCAGCGGCTTTCGCTGTTCCTCCCCCTGATCGCCGCGTTCGTTGTTTTTGGAGACGTTTTGTCGGTGCATAAGGGCGCCGGTATCGCGCTGGGTGTCGTTGCGGTGGTCTGCGTTCTCTGGAAGCGGGGAACGCAGCGTGCGGATGACGGCATGGGAGGCTGGTTACTGCCTCTGGGTGTGTTCGTGGGTTTCGGTGTCATCGATATTCTGTTCAAGCGCGTCGCGCTGGCCGGTGCGCCGTTTGCCAGCGCATTGCTCGCGTCGTTCCTGCTTGCCGCCGTGCTTTGCTGGGTCGCGGTGGCGTACCGGGCGCTCGCGCGGATTGCCCCGTTGTCATGGCGAAGCATCGGTTTTGGCGTGGCGCTGGGCGTGGCGAATTTTGCCAACATCCTCTTCTACGTGCGCGGTCACCAGGCGGTGCCGGACCAACCTTCGCTGGTATTTTCGGCGATGAATATCGGCGTGGTGGTGTTGGGTACGCTGGTCGGTACGCTCGCGTTTCGCGAGCGGCTGAATCGCATCAATGTGGCGGGTATCGTTCTTGCGCTTGCGGCGATCGCCATCATTGCGACGGTGTAGTCGCGAAGCCCGCGCTCCCACAGGTACAGGGAGGACGATCATTCGCCCGCTTTACAGCCGACGCGGCGCCGTTGAACCGCGTACCACCAGCTCGGGGCTGAAGCCTTCGTTCGCGATGGGCTCGACGGTGCCGTCCACTTCGCGCTGAAGCTCCGCGATGAGCCGTTGCGCGGCATGGCGGCCGATTTCCTCGGTGGCCTGTCGCGCGGTGGTGAGCGCCGGCCACGACTGCTTGGAGAAAGGGCTGTCCTCGAAGCCGGCGATCGAAAGCTCCCACGGCACGTCGATGCCGCCGGATCGTGCCGCGGCGAGTACGCCTGCGGCGATTTCGTCGTTGCTGCCGAAGATGGCGGTCGGCGGTTCCTTCAGCGCAAGCAGTTTGCGTGCGCCGCGGAAACCGTCGTCAAAGGAATAATCGCCTTCGACCACGAGCTTCTTGTCGAGCGGAAGACCGTACTCGCGCAGCGCATCTTCGTAGCCCCGGTAGCGCTCGGGACTGGAGCGATGTTCCTTGCCGCCCCACAGGAAACCGATACGGTGATGACCGAGCTGGATCAGGTGTTCGGTGATCGCATAAGCGGCATCGCGATCGTCGACGAAGACGCAGGGATAGCCATCCTTCGGATCGTATCGCGCCGAGATGATCCGGACGAACGAAATTTTCTGTTCCGCCAGGATGCGGATCAGTTCCGGTTGTTCGGACATGGGCGGCGCCAGGACCAGTCCGGCGAGGCGCGACCGGCGGACCAGGTCGCACAACTGCTCGGCCAGGCGCGGTGCCGACGAGTCGCAGGGATGGATCTGCAGACCGAAGCCGCGTTCGCGGCAGACCGACAACACGCCGTTCTGCATCGCAATGACGTAGTGGGCGTTCGGATTGTCGTAGACGAGGCCAAGCGCGAACGTACGCGCGCTGCGCAGGCTGCGCGCGGCCTGATCGGGCTGGTAATCCAGCGCTTCGATGGCACGCTGCACCTTGTCGAGGGTGCGTGCGTGGACCGAGGGTTCGTGGTTGATGACGCGCGAAACGGTCTTCAGCGACACGCCCGCCCGTTCGGCAACATCCTTGATCGTGGGACTACGCAAACGATGGCCTCGACTCGGTTAGCTGCCCATCCTACCGGACGTCCATGACACAAGCGAAGGGCCGGTTTCAGGCCGGCCCTTCCATTGATATCAGCCCTGGGCGCGACGCTGCCCCACCTGGTGGCCAGCGTAGCCGTAATACAGGATGTAGAGGTAGCAGGGGATCATCAGGCAGAGGAAAACGGCCTGGAAATCGAAGTGCTGCTTCAGGTGCGCAAAGATCTGCGGAACGATCGCGCCACCGGCGATACCCATGATGAGGAACGCCGAGCCACGCTCGGTCAGCGAACCCAGGCCCTTGATCGCGAGCGGGAAGATCGCCGGCCACATCATGGCGTTGGCGAAGCCCAGCGCGGCGACGAAACCCACGGAGGCGTAACCGGTGGTCAGGTAGCTGCCGATCGAGAAGATCACGCCGAGTACCGCCGAGATGGCGAGATAGCGCTGCTGCGACACGAAACGCGGAATCAGCAGCAGGCCGGCGATGTAGCCGATCAGCATGGCGAACAGCGTATAGGACGTGAAGTGCTTGGTGTCTTCCGGCGTCATGCCGAAGCCCTGGCCGTAGGTGCCGATGGCATCGCCCGCCATCACTTCCACGCCGACATACAGGAACAGGCACAGCACGCCGAGCCACAGGTGCGGAAAGCTGAAGATACCGCCCTTCGCATGACCGATCTCGCGTTCGCTGTTGGCGCCCGACGGTTTGATTTCGGGCAGCGAGGAGCGCACCACCCAGATCGCCAGCAGCACCAGCAGGCCGGCCATGATCATGTACGGCATGTGCACTTTGGCGGCGAATGCATTCAACAGCGCGTCGCGTTCGGTCGGCGAAGCCGCCGCGGCGATCTGCTTGTCGAACGTACCGATGTTGCTCATGACCAGCGCGCCGAACACGAACGGTGCCAGCGCACCGGCGATCTTGTTGCAGATGCCCATGAAGGCGATGCGCTGCGCGGCGCTGTCGATCGGGCCGAGGATCGAGATATACGGATTGGACGCGGTCTGCAGCAGGGAAAGACCGGCGCCGATCACGAACAGGCCGGTCAATGCGCCGGGGTAGACGCGCATGGTGACGAACTGTCCGAACAGCACGGCACCGATGGCCATGATGAAGAGACCGAGACCCATGCCCTTCTTCATACCCGTGCGCTTGAGTACCGCCGAGGCGGGCAGGGCAAGGAAGAAATACGACAGATAGAAGGCCATCGGTACGAGGAACGCGTTGACGTCGTCCAGGTCGAAAGCCAGTTTGACGAAGGTGATGAGCGGGCCATTCAGCCAGGTCACGAACCCGAAGATAAAGAACAGCACGCCGATGATAATCATCGGTAGCAGGCTCGAATGCCGAGTTTCCTCGACGGTGACCGGTGTGGCGGACATAGGTGACTCCCCGTCTTTTGCTTCTCTGTCGGTACCCGCGCGATGCGGATACGCCCCGAATGTCCCTTTATTGACTCGTAAGCGTAACGTTGTCAATTCGCGTCATTGCGGGTCAATGGCGGTTTGCGTCGAGTTCGCACTTTCGATGTGGCGACGCATCATGCTTTTGATTGACCGGGGAATTTCAATTTAAATCGCGACAAACGCCGTGGTTTTGTCCGCGCGGGACATTCAGTGCCGGAGCCGGCCAGCATGCCATGTTGCGGTGCGTTACGGATCGCGGCTTGTCTAGGAAATTTGTCCTGTTGACAACGTTGTCATGCCTTCCCAGACTCCGTTCAAGTTGGGGCGTCACAAACATTTCATGTGGCGGCAATGGGATTAAGGGGAAAGGTGTGGGCGAGTCGGCTAAACAGCAGGATGTGTTGCATGCAATGTCGGCTTCCGGCGCGTTTCTCGCGGCCGATGTCGGCGGAACGCATGCGCGCATCGGTCTGGTTCGCCGCGGCAGTGACGCCGCACCGATCACCGTGCTTCGTTACGAGCGTTATGCCTGCGCCGAATGGCCCAGCCTGACCGCCGTACTTCAGGACTTCGTCAGCCGCCTGGATATAGCCGTCCACATCGAGCATTGCGCCGTCGCCAGCGCCGGATATGTCCTTGGCGATGCGATCGTCAACGAGAATCTGCCCTGGCCCGTGTCGATCGGCGACATCCGCCGCACGCTCGGTCTTACCGGTCTGGCGGTCGTCAACGATTTCGAAGCGGTGGCCTACGCCACGCAATTTCTTGCAACGGCCGATACGACACCGGTCATTGAAACCGGCGCCGAGCCGGCGGTTGGCCCCGTCCTGGTCATGGGTCCGGGCACCGGTCTGGGTTCCGCCGTACTCCTTCCCGGCAAGCCGCACGCGACCGTGCTGCCGACCGAGGCGGGTCAGATTTCGCTTGCACCGGGCAACGAGCGCGAGGTCGAAATCCTGCGCCTGCTCGCGAAGAACCGCGATTACGTTTCCTACGAGACCGCGCTTTCGGGCCCGGGTCTCGTCAATCTCTACCAGGCCATCAGTACGTTGCGCGGTACGTCCGCGCCGATGGTCGAACCCGCCGACGTTACCCGTGCCGCGCTCGCGCGCAGCGACGAGGCCGCGGTCGAGGCACTGGATGTTTTCTGCGGTCTGCTCGGCAGTTTCGTCGGCGACCTCGCACTTCTTTATGGCGCGCGCGGTGGCGTGTACCTGGCCGGCGGCATCCTGCCCCAGGTACGCGACGTGTTGCTCGCCAGCACCTTTTCGACAAGGTTTTTCAACAAGGGCGTCATGCGCGCCTTTCTCCAGCAAGTACCCGTACGACTCATGGACCACGGCCAGCTTGGCGTGATCGGCGCTGCCGGTCTCTACATGCATGGCCCGAATGCTCAGTGAAGAGCGGGAAGGAAGGACGCGTAGACCTTTGCAACAAAAGCCGGGCATCCGCCCAGATCGCAACACAGCGCGCGTGGTAGCGAAACCACTCGTTGCTGACATCCTCTGAGGGGAGGACATCATGTCGCATCGTAGAACTCTGCTGGCGGCGAGCATTATCGCCGGACTCTGTTGTTTCACCGGAAACGTGCTCGCTCAGGATGCGGCACCGGCTCCGGCAAAGCCGCAGACCACTCAGGAAAAGGCCGACGCCGCTAAGGCCGCTCAGCTCGAAGGCATTACCGTTACCGGTATCCGCGCAAGTCTCGAGAAGTCTCTCGATACGAAGCGCAATGCCGACGCCGTCGTCGAGGCCGTCACGGCCGAAGACATCGGCAAGTTCCCGAATACCAACGTCGCCGAAGCGATGACCCAGGTTCCTGGCGTCACGATCGATCGCGCGTTCGGCCAGGGCGACCGTGTCAGCATCGACGGCACCGATCCCAGCCTGAACCTGACGTTCCTCAATGGCCAGCCGATTTCGCAGACGCCGTGGCAGTACGGCGCGCAGCCGAATCGTGGCTTCGACTTCACCATGCTCGCGCCGGAAATCGTCGGCCGCATGGAAATCTACAAGTCGCCCGAAGCCCGTTTGCCGGAAGGCAGCCTGGGCGGCACGATCCTGCTGCACACGCTGCAGCCGCTCGACCTGCCGGCCAATACGATCCGTGGCTCGTTCGGTCTGTCGTACAACGATCAGGCTTCGGCCGGTTCGCGTCCGAATGGCTCGGTGCTGTATAGCTGGAAGAACGCCGACAACACCTTCGGCATCATCGGTTCCGCGCAGCATTTCGAAGAGAAGATCGATCGCCAGGGCTTCGAAATCTTCAGCTACAGCCCGGTTTCGAAGTGGGCTTCCAGCCCGGCCGTCGCCGCTGGCATCGCCAATGGCACGCTGAACCCGAACGACAAGGTGCCCGACGAGGTCAACTCGGCATGGTTCCAGCAGAAGCGTAAGCGCGACAGCGCCACGCTGGGCATCCAGCTGCGTCCGACCAGCAACTGGGACATCGACTTCAACAGCCTGTTCGTTCGCGAGAACTTCGACAACTGGAACCAGTCGCTGTATCCGTTCACCGGCGCGACGCCGGGTAACGTCACCAGCTTCACCCCGGGTCCCAATGGCGTCATCACGGGCGGTCACGTCTGCGGCAACGACTCGGCCAATTGCCCGGATATCGCGCAGAACACCTTCGACAGCAATATCCGCAAATCGGTTGTCCGCACGTCGGCGTTCGATCTGAAGACGACTTATCGCGGCGAAGGCTGGAGCCTCGGCGGTGCCGCCGGTTACAGCAAGGCTGTGAACAACAGCATCTCGCAGGCCGTGATGGAGCCCGTCTACGCGGGCGGTTACACCTGGGATATCAACCGCGGTTTCGCGTTCGACAATCCGTCGGCGGCCCGCAATCCGGCCAACTGGCACATGGGTGACGTCCCCGGCCTCGGCGGCTGGCCCGGCAACTATGGCAACTACTCCGCCAAGGCCCGCGACACGTATGCACAGCTCGACTTCACCAAGGACTTCGACACCTTCGTGAACCAGGTGCTCGTTGGCTACCGCTTCAACCGCCACGAAGAAGGCATGCAGGCGCATGTCTATGGCGGCAACGCGCCGACGAACATGGCAGCCCTCGGGTTCGGCGGTTACACCGATACGCTGGGTGCCTTCGACTCGCTGCCGGGTTCGGCCAGCCACGTCATGCCGGATAAGGACGCCCAGTACGCCTGGGTCCGCGCTACCAACGGCGGTAACGAAGACGCGGGTACGTACCTCAACGGCACGTATAAGCTGGTCGAGAAGACCAACGCCGCGTATGCGCAGGCCAACTTCGCCGGCGGCGGGTTCCACGGCAACGTGGGTATTCGTTATGTGCATACCGTCACCGACGGTAGCGGCTTCAACTACAGCGGCGCCCCGGTGCTGCCGGCTCCGGCAGGCTCGTGGCAGACCAGCTCGACCACGCAGAAGAACTGGCTGCCGTCGTTGAACGTGGCGTACGACCTGACCGAGGACGTGATCCTGCGTTTCGCAGCGGCCAAGGTCATTGCCCGTCCGCCGTACAACATGCAGGTCAACAACCTGTTCCTCAACGACTCGGTACTCACGGGCAGCGGTGGCAATCCCAACCTCAACCCGTACAAGTCGAAGAACTTCTCGCTCGCAGGCGAGTGGTACTTCGCTCCGCAGTCGTACCTGGCGTTGACCGGCTTCTACAAGAAGATCGACAACTACACCTTCGTCGATTCGGCTCCCGAGCGTCAGTTCAACTCCGGCATCTTCAACGACAAGGAGACGTTCGCGCGTCAGGTTGCGCAGGGTCTGTGCACGCCCGATGGCTTCTGCACGTACAGCATCAGCCGTCCGCGCGACACGGGGTCGGGCAAGGTGCGTGGCGGTAGCCTGAGCTATCAGCAGTCGTTCTGGGATACCGGCTTCGGTGTCACCGCGAGCTACACCTATGCCAAGGGCACGCTGGATTCGGGTGGTGCGCTTCCGTACAACTCGAAGAACTCGTACTCGATCAGCCCGTACTACGAAATGGGCCCGTTCAGCGCCCGCATCTCGTACAACTGGCGTAGTGCGTACCTCTCCGGCGGTTACATCTCCGGTGCGCCGCCGGCCACCACCGATGCGTACGCCGATCTTGGCGCCACGCTCGGCTACAAGCTCAACGATGCCATCTCGTTCACGCTCTCGGGCATGAACCTGACCAACGAAACGTACTTCCAGTACCTGCAGACGAAGGACCTCCCGGTCGCCAAGTACACGACCGGCCGTCGTTACATGGCAGCGGTGCACTTCGCCCTGTAATCGTTATACGTTTCATTGGATTGGCGGCCATGGACGGCCGCGACCTCAAAGTTTCACCATTCCCCTCGGGCCCGAACTTCTCTCTGTCGGGCCCGCTTTTTTTATCCATGGCGCCTTTCGTGACACCATGCGGCGCCAAGCCGGAGTGTACGCATGCGCCACAGATCGTCCGTCCGATTCGCCTTGCTCGCCCTGACCGCGGTCCTCGGAGCGTGCGCGAGCCAACCGAAGCCGGCGTCGCTGCGACCCGTCGCTTCCGAACAGACTCCTCTGTCGCTGCTTCCGCAGCCGGCCCATCTCGATCGCCTGGTGGGTCAATTTCCGCTTGGCGCCAACACGCACATTCTCATTCCCGCGGGACGTCCCGACGTCCGGCACGTCGCCGAACAGCTTGCGCGCCTGATCAAGAGCGCGCGCGGTTTCGATCTCGCGATCGTCGAAGGCGGCCCGGACACCGGCGCCATTTCGCTGATCGCCGACCCGTCGGTCAAGGGCGAAGAGGCGTACACGCTCGATGTCGACGGCGCTCACGTGCGCATCGCCGCCAGCGATATGCACGGCATGTACTACGGTGCCGTCACGCTATGGCAGCTGGCCACCGATCCCTCGGCGCGCGATGGCGTTCCCGCGGTTCGTATCGTCGATGCACCGCGCTTCGCATGGCGCGGCCTGATGCTCGATTCGGGACGGCACTTCCAGTCGGTCGACGACATCAAGCACCTGCTCGACCAGATGGCATTGCACAAGCTCAACACCTTTCACTGGCACCTGACCGACGACCAGGGCTGGAGGCTGGAGATCAAACGCTACCCGAAGCTGACGTCGGTAGGTGGCTGTCGTGCGGCGGTCGGTCCCGACGCCCAGCTCACGGGCGGCAGCGACAAACCTTATTGCGGGTTCTATACGCAGGCACAGGCGCGCGACATCGTCGTTTATGCCGCCGATCGCCATATCGTCGTGGTTCCCGAGATCGAGATGCCGGGGCACGCGCAGGCCGCTATTGCCGCCTATCCCGAACTCGGCGTAACCGGCAAGAAGCCCAATGTGTCGACGGATTGGGGTGTCAATACCTGGCTCTACAGCCCCGACGAAAAGACCATCGCCTTCCTGCAGAACGTGATGGACGAAGTGATGGATGTCTTCCCGTCCACCTATATCCACGTGGGTGGCGACGAAGCGGCCAAGGATCAGTGGGAACACTCCAAAGCGGTGCAGGCACAGATGCGCAAGCTCGGCATCGACGACTATGAAAAGCTGCAAGGCTGGTTCATCGCGCGCATCGGTACCTATCTGGACCAGCACCATCGGCGCCTGATCGGCTGGGACGAGATCCTCGACGGCGACGTGCCCGCTTCGGCGACCGTCATGTCGTGGCGCGGCGTAAAAGGTGCCATCAAGGCAGCCAATCAGGGGCATGACGTCGTACTGGCGCCCTCGCCCACGCTTTATACGGACTATCTCCAGAGCGACCTCCCGAGCGAACAGCCGGGTCGGCCGCAGATCCAGACGTTGCGTTCGGTATACGACTTCGAGCCCGTCCCCGCCGACATCGCGGCGGACAAGGCAAGTCACGTACTCGGGGCCCAGGTCACGGTCTTCTCGGAATACCTGCCGACATGGCAGCGGACCCAGCACGCGATTTTCCCGCGCGTTGCCGCTCTCGCCGAGCTCACGTGGTCGCCGAAGGGCGACTGGAACAGTTTTATCGCGCGACTGCCTGCGCAGTTCGACCGCTATCGCGAGGCCGGCATCATGCCTGCGGACAGCGCTTATGCCGTGCGCGTCGATGTCGCTCCCACAGTGCCGGGCAAGGCTCGCGTCACGCTGGCCAACCAGAGCGGTTACGGCACGATCCGCTACACGACCGACGGCAGCGCACCCATGCCTCAGTCGACGGGCTATGAAGGTCCGTTCGAGGTCGCCATTCCCGTGACCGTGCGCGCGAACGCGTTCGCCAATGGCTTCGGGCTGGCCGGTCCGCGTGAACGCGCGATCGATGCGGCATCGCTGGCGCGTCGTACCAGCGACGAACTCGATACGTGCGGAAATAAGCTCACCCTGCGCCTGGGCCCCGTGTCGCCGGATAGCCCGCATGCGATCTACAAGGTCGACATCATGAATACGTGCTGGCAGTGGAAGGGTGCGGTACTCGACGGGAAGACCGCCGTCGACGTCACGATCGACCGTCTTCCGTACAACTACCAGCTATGGAAGGACGCGGCAGGTGTCGTCGGCCGCAAGATGTCGACCCGCAACGGCGAGTTCGAAATCCGCAAGGACAGCTGCGATGGCGAACGCCTCGCGACGCTGCCGCTTCCGCGCGACAGCCGCGCCACGCTGCATGCGAAGCTGCCAGCCGTTTCCGGTACGCACGACCTGTGCCTGTTCTTCACGGGGAAACCCGAGAAGACGTTCCGCGTGCTGGGAGACATCCAGCTCCGCTGAGTGCTTGTTGCAGGAGCGCGCTCAAGCGCGCTCCTGCACAAAATCGTAATCGGGGCCGGTAGTCGGGCCCGATTTAGGTAAATTTTCGCTAGCGCCAGTTCCGGAGGAAGCTCACGCTTCCTCCCATGAGCATCGAAACCGAATGCGATGCGATCCGTCTTGCGGCGAAGCTGCTGCACAAGGCGGCTTCGCATATCGGGGTATTGAAGGCGATCGACTGGTGTCCGGACGTCGCCGAACGCTTCTTCGCATCCGGCGCCCACGAGCTGCCTCGTCCGGCATACACCCCCTCCGATCCGGGGTCGTCTCAGGTGGCGCTCGCCGAACTGCGCTCTGTGAAGATCGGTCATCCGGTGATCGCCGCCTGGGTCGAACGCCAGGCGGAAGCCATCGGCAATGCGGCCATGATGATGGCCAACGCGTTGGCAAGTTCCAAGATGATCCGCCTGAAGCGCGATGCACGTTCGATCCGCGCACCCTGTTCGCTTTGCTGACCTACAGCACGTTCATGGAGCGGATGAACGTCGAAGCGTTGCTGGGAGGTGTGCGGACGCTGTTGGCCGCGACACGATCGGTTGTCGCGACTCAGGTGATCGAAGCTGCCCGCACAGTCCGCCGCTGCAACGCCATCCTCGCATCCCGCTCGTCATCGCCTTCCAGCGGCGTAATCGCAACGATCTTGCCGCCGACCAGCGCCGCCAGCGGTACGCCGTCGCGGATGGCGATCCGCGTACCGACGATCGAAGGCACCTTCGTGCCGGCGAGTATCGTGCCGACCAGGTTCAGGGGATCGTTGCCCGCGATGCATGCGATTTCGCCGTCGTGCGGGCGATGTCTGATTTGCCGTAACTGTGCGAGCGCTTCGGGCAGTGCGAACTGCTCGCCGACGAGCCCTTCGACGAAACGTCCGCCGCGAATTTCGCCGCGTGCTTCCAGCCGGTGATAAACGCGGCGAAGCTCGCGCCAGCTCGGCAACCATGCCGCTTCGCGTTCCAGTATCCGCCAGCTGACGACGCCGTAACGGCGCAGGAGCGTGCGCGCGACATGCTCAAGCGTATCCGCATCGTCGCGCTTGTCCGTTCCGCGTCGCGCGAGTGACCAGCGTCCCGCATCCTCGATGCCGTTCAGCATGTGCCGGCGCACGCGACGATGCCGGTTGTCGTTTCGTTTTGCGGAAGGAAGCAGCAAGGCGCGCAGGCCGGCGAAGCTGTCGGCCGTGGCGCGGCCGGCGGCGACGAGTTCGCTGAGCGCATCCTCGAGTTCCGTACGCAACAGATGGGTCGTCGTGGCGATTTCGTCGAAGAACAACGCGCCCTCGTCGCGCAATGCGTCGGCGACAGCCTGTGCACGCGAGGACAGCGCCACGGCTTCTCCGGTCTCGGGTGCGAGCGAGGACCAGAGGGCGAGCTGGCGACGCGGCAGCAGGACGATCGGCGTGCCCCGTACGGGACCGGCTGTTCCGGTGCCCTGGCGTATCCGGCTCCATATGACACGACCCGCGCGGCACAGATCGTCTAGCCAGCCGATGCTGTAGTCGTTGACGCGGGCAGGCAGCAGTTCCGATTCCCACGACGCTGCCGCCGCCTCGAAGCCTTCGAGCTGGCCGATGATGCCGGCCAGCGCATCCGGTCCGCTGACCTGCGTGCCGCGCGCGACATGTTGCCAGTCCATCAGAAAACGCATGAAATCGCGCGGCGCGACGGGTTCGATCTCGCGACGCAGCCGTCCGATGGTGTAGCGGTGAATACGCGCCAGCAGGTGGCGTTCGCACCATTCGGTTTCCGTCGCACCCGGCGAGAACATGCCGCGCATGACATAGCCTTCGGTTTCCAGCGAGGTCAGGGCCAGGTCGATCTCGGTAACCGGCACGCCCAGTGTCGTGGCGAGCACGCCGACGGGCACGGGCCCCAGGGCCGCCAGTCGCCCGCGCACGAGATCGACAAGCGCGGACTCGCGCGTCCACACCTGTGCGGCGAACTCGGCGGGCGCCGCGACCGCCGGTTGCATGGCTGCTTCCGGATGCAGTGCGCGCCACGTGGGAAGTTTTTCTGTCGCGATCCAGATCGCATGCGATCCATCGGTCAGTCGCGTGGCCCGCGCGTCGGTCGCCAGCGTGCGAAGGAACCGGGCCCAGCTATCGTTAGCCTCCGCATCGGTGATGCCGCCCAGCAGCATCAGCGCTTCATGCATTTCATCCGCGTTGCGCGCTTCCGGCCACGCCTCCTCGCGAACCGAATCGATAGCGCCCGGGTCCAGACGACCCAGGTCGTCCGCGCTTTCGGCGTCGTTCCAGCGCCGGGATTGCACGGCCTGCGTACGGCGTTCTTCCAGCGGAGCATCGTCCAGAAAGGCATACGGCGCCGCGTTCAGGATTTCCGCCGCCAGCGGCGAAGGCGTGGCGAGATCGCGCGCGATCATCTGTATGGCGCCCGATTCGAGTCCGCGCAGCACCGTCAGAAGTCCCTCGCTGTCCATGGCTTCGTGCAGGCAGTCATGCAATGTTTGCGCGACCAGCGGGTGATCGGGTATCTCGCGTTCGCCGACGAGATTTTCCGCGCAGGCCACCTGATCGGGAAATACGGTGGCGAGCAAGTCCTCGCTCTTCATGCGTTGCAGTGGCGGCGGCACTTTACGTCCGCTGACGAAACGCGGCAGCGCAAGCGCCGTCGTGGCGTTCCAGCGCCAGCGTGCGCCGAACAGCGGCGCATCGAGCAACGCCTGGATCAACACGTGTTCCGCCGAAGCGGAATGCAGGTAGCGTGCGACTTCGTCCAGCGGGAAGCTGTGACTGGTGGAAAGCGATAGCACGATGGCATCTTCGGTCGCCGCGGCCTGCAGTTCGAAATTGAACTTGCGACAGAATCGTTTGCGCAGCGCCAGTCCCCAAGCGCGATTCACGCGGCTGCCGAACGGGGTATGGATGATGAGCTGGGTGCCGCCGGACTCGTCGAAGAAACGCTCCATGATCAGCGTGTCCTGCGTCGGCAGCGCACCGAGCGCGGCTTTCGCGCGAGCGAGGTAGTCGACCAGTTGTTCCGCCGCCGCCGTGGACAGCCCCACGTCTTCCATCAACCAGTTCAGCGCCGCGCCCTTCCCGCCTTCGTCCAGACGTTGGGAGATCGTGGCGCGAAGCCGTGCGACGCCGATGGACAGCTCGGCGCTCCGACCGGGCGCTTCGCCCAGCCAGAACGGAATATTCGGAGGCATGCCATGCGCATCCTCCACGCGCAGGCGATCGCGTTCGACGCGCAGGATGCGGTAACTCGTATTGCCCAGTTGGAACACATCGCCCGCGAGACTTTCGACGGCGAAGTCCTCGTTGACCGTACCGACGATATGCGACTGCGGCTCCAGCACGACCGAATAGTCGCCGGTATCGGGGATGGTGCCACCCGAGGTGACCGCGGTAAGCCGTGCACCGCGTCGCGCACGCAGGCGACGATTGACCGCATCGCGATGCACATAGGCGCCGCGCGGACCCACGCGTGTGGTGAAGCCGTCGGCCAGCATGCGCAGCACATCGTCGAAGGTCGTGCGCGACAGGTCGGCATACGGCCATGCGCGGCGCACCGTATCGAACAGTGCGTCTTCGTCCCATTCCTGGCACGCGACTTCCGCGACGATCTGCTGCGCCAGCACGTCGAGGGGTTGGCGCGGGATGATCAGCGCGTCGAGTTCGCCGCGACGCACGCAGTCCAGCAGCGCCGTGCATTCGACCAGATCGTCGCGGGAGCTGGGAAACAGGCGTGCTTTCGGTGTGCCGCCCACCGCGTGTCCCGCGCGCCCCGCGCGCTGCAGGAAGGCGGCGATGGAGCGTGGCGATGCAAGCTGGCAGACCAGATCCACGTCGCCGATGTCGATGCCGAGTTCGAGCGATGCCGTCGCGACCAGTACGCGAAGGTCGCCACGTTTGAGCCGCTGTTCGGCATCGAGTCGCTGTTCGCGCGAAAGACTGCCGTGATGCGCCGCGACCGCTTCCTTGCCAAGCCGCTCGGAAAGGTGGCGCGCCGCGCGTTCGGCCATACGTCGCGTGTTCACGAAAATCAGCGTCGTGCTGTGTTGTTCGACCAGTTGGGCGAGCCGGTTGTAGACCAGCTCCCACATGTCGTTCGACATCACCGCTTCCAGCGGTACGGGCGGTACTTCAATCGCCAGATCGCGTTCGCGCGCGTGACCTATGTCGATGATGGCGCAGTCATTGCCTCCACCCAGGAACGCGGCGACTTTCTCGATGGGTTTCTGCGTGGCCGACAGGCCGATACGCGTGAGCCGGCGGCCGCATAACGATTCCAGCCGCTCGAGCGACAGCGCCAGATGGCTGCCGCGCTTGCTCGACGCCACCGCGTGGATTTCATCGACGATGACGGTGCGTACGTCGCCCAGCATCGCGCGGCCGGACTCGGAACCCAGCAGCACGTATAGCGACTCGGGTGTCGTGACGAGGATATGCGGTGGCCGGCGACGCATCTTTTCGCGCTCGCCCGAAGGCGTGTCCCCTGTGCGCACGGCGGTGCGGATTTCGATATCGGGCAGGCCACGCTTGACCAGTTCCGCGCGGATGCCTTCGAGCGGGGTTTCCAGGTTGATGCGGATGTCGTTCGACAACGCCTTCAGCGGCGAGACGTAAAGCACCGTGGTGCGATCCGGCAGCACGCCATCGCGCACGCCTTCGCATACCAGCGTGTCGATGGCGGCCAGGAAGGCCGTGAGCGTCTTGCCCGAGCCCGTCGGTGCCGCCACCAGGGCATGGCGGCCAGAGCGGATGACCGGCCACGCCGCGACCTGCGCTGGTGTGGGCGCGGGAAACGCGCTCTCGAACCAGGCGGTGACGGCGGGATGGAAATCCTTCAGTGGCATCGACAAATGTGAACTCATTGAGTTACTTAAGTGGGGCCGCGAGTCCGTGCGCTCAAGCTGGAGAGTACGCTTGTACGGTCTCGCGGGTTGCGATGAAAACGTTACTGGCCCACCCTGCCCGATCCCTCCGCGCATGAAAGAGACCGTTCATGACTGTATCCGCGCGCCGCTCGTTGCTGGCCATCTCCATCGCTTCCCTGCTGTTGCCTGTGCTGGCTTCGGCCGCCACGCCGTCCCGGCCGTGGATGAATACGTCTCTGACCCCCGACCAACGCGCCGATCTGGTGCTGGGGCAGATGACCCAGGAAGAAAAATTCCGGATCATCCGCGCCGATTTCGGCCAGGAGCACGACGGTATCGCCGCGCCCGTGGGTGCATTGGGTTCGGCGGGTTACACGCCGGGCATCGAACGCCTGGGCATTCCCGCCATTCAGGAAACCGATGCGGGCCTTGGCGTGACACGTCCGGGTGCGGACAAGACCGGCGCGATCGGACTTCCGGCCGGCACGGCCACCGCAGCGAGCTTCGATACCGCTATCGCTTATGCCGGTGGCGCGATGATCGGCGGCGAGGCCCGTTCCAAGGGCTTCAACGTCTTGCTGGCGGGCGGCGTGAACCTCGTGCGCGATCCGCGCAACGGCCGCAACTTCGAATACGCGGGCGAAGACCCGTTGCTGGCCGGCACCATGGCCGGATACACCGTGCGCGGCGTGCAGGACCAGAAGGTCGTGTCCACGGTGAAGCACTACGTGCTCAACGACCTGGAAAGCGGCCGCAATACATTGAGCGCCGATATCGATCCCGTCGCGCTGCGCGAATCGGACCTGCTCGCCTTCCAGATCGCCGTGCACACGGGCGATCCCGGTTCGGTCATGTGTTCGTACAACCGCGTCAACGGCAAGTACACCTGCGAGGACGAGTGGTTGCTCAACGGCGTGCTCAAGGGCGAGTGGGGTTTCAAGGGTTATGTCATGTCCGACTGGGGCTCGGTGCATAGCGCCGCCCCGTCCGCGCTGGCGGGCCTCGATCAGGAATCCGCCGGCGAGGTATTCGACAAGCAGGTGTTCTTCGATGCCCCGCTGCGCGAGGCCGTGAAGAAGGGCGAGGTGCCGCAATCGCGTCTGGACAACATGGCGCATCGCATCCTGCGCACGATGTTTGCCAAGGGTGTGATCGACGATCCCGTCGTGCCGCGCAAGGCCCGTTATGCGGAGGATCGCCTCGTCGCGCAGAAGGCCGCCGAAGCGGGCGCCGTGCTGCTGAAAAACGAGAAAGCCTTGCTGCCGATTGCCCGTAGCGTGCGCTCCGTCGCCGTGATTGGCGGTCATGCGGACAAGGGCGTGCTCTCGGGCGGCGGTTCGTCCGCGGTGCTGGATGTCGAGGGCAGTCCGGTCGAAGGACTTATGCCGCAGGGCTGGCCCGGACCGATGCGGTTTCATCCCTCGGCGCCGCTGACGACGATCAAGGCGCTGGCGAAGGGCAAGGTCAGCTACGACTCCGGCACCGATATCGCGGCAGCGGCGAAAGCGGCCGCCGGCGCCGACGTGGCGGTGGTTTTCGTCACGCAGTGGGCGGCCGAGTCGTTCGATCATGCCGACATGGCACTCGACGGCAATCAGGACGCTCTCATCGCGGCGGTCGCGAAGGCCAACCCTCGTACGGTCGTCGTCCTCGAAACCAATGGCGCCGTGCGCATGCCGTGGCTCAACGACGTAGGTGCCGTGATGGAGGCCTGGTATCCGGGTTCCGGTGGCGGTGCGGCGATCGGCCGGTTGCTGTTCGGCGAAGTCACGCCTTCGGGACATCTCCCGATGAGCTGGCCGAAGGACGAGTCCCAGCTGCCACGGGCGAAGGTTCAGGGCGCGGGTCTGGGTTCCAAGGCGGCACCTGCCGATCGCGTGGACTACACCATCGAAGGCGCCGACGTGGGCTATCGCTGGTTCGAAAAGACGAAGCGCGAGCCGCTGTTCCCGTTCGGTTTTGGCCTGAGTTACACGACGTTCGCCTACTCGGACTTCGAGACCTCGGTCGATGCGTCCGGCAAGCCGGTAGCGCGCTTCACGCTGCGCAATACGGGTAAAACGACCGGCGCCGATGTGCCGCAGCTCTATGTCACGGCACCGGGTGCCACGGCGCGGCTGGCGGGTTGGCGCAAGGTCTGGCTGAAGCCCGGTGAGAGCCAGCGCGTCGAGATCGCCGCCGATCCGCTCGCACTGGCTCGTTTCGATACGAAGGGAAATCGCTGGCGTGTGGCAGCGGGTGCGTACTCGGTACGCGTCGGTTCGTCGGCGACGAAGAGCGAGGGACAGGCCACGGTAACGATTCCGGAGTCCGTCCTTCCCTGAGCCATGACGGTACCGTGACGTGGGATGATCACAATGGGCCATCCGTAGCCTACCCACGCACCAGGGATGAATCGCATGCGTACCGGCTTCTTTTTCGGACTTTTCGCTCTCGCTCTGACCACCACTGCCCGCGCCGATCCGCCGGATTTCGACCAGCCCGGCGCGGGCTTCGCCACCAGCGTGCTGCCCTTCGGCACGCTGGCGCTCGAACAGGGACTTCCTACCTATACGCGTCAGAGCGGAGGCGGCCTGCTGGATCGTCAGTACTCGGCCAATAGTCTGATCCGGATCGGTCTGGGCGGACCGGCCGAGCTGCAGATCGGCGGCTCCGCCTGGAATCGACTGGAAGAACGTGGTCAGGGCGTGCGCCGCTATTCGGTGGGTCACGGCGACAGCAGTCTTGGGTTGAAACTCGCTCCCACCTTGTCCGGGGATTTTTCCTGGTCCGCCCTCGGGGTGGTCACGTTCGCGAATGGCGATCAGGATTTCAGCAACGGCGCACGTCAGTACACGCTCGGCGCTACCGCGCAATGGGCCATCAACGAACGCTATGTGACCACCCTGTATGCCAACGTGGACCGTCTTCGCGGCCGGAATACATGGACGCTGGCGCCTACGTTCGGTGTGAATATTGCCCAGAACTGGATGGTCTACGGCGAGTTCGATGCTATTCACAGCGCGCAGGACGGCAACGAATTCCAGGCGGGCGGTGGCGCAGCGCTGAGCGTGACCGATCACGTGCAGCTCGACGCGTACGCGTTGCATCGCATTGGAGCGCATGGCCCGTCGGTTATTGCGGGGCTGGGTATATCGATTTTCTTCGATCGGCGCTGAGGCGTGTAGCGCGCTCCTACTGCCGGTTCGCGCGGCGCATCTTGCGTAGCAGCCATCCGGTAAGCAGCAACCCGACCAGCAGGCCGATGCCTCCGCCCCAGACGGATCCGGAACGGCCATCGACGAGATAGCCGATACCGAAACCCAACAGTAGAAAAAGCGGAAGGGGTAAGCAGCCCATGTGTCGAGGATACGACAGAAAAAAACATGGTCCTCACGCTCACGCGTAGGACCATGCCTGCCATCCATGGATCGGACGGGACAGGGAACCCGTCATGCGCGGCCCGACATGAGTCGACGCGGCGCCATTGCCGATGAAGGGGGGATCGATCTTTCCGCATGCGGAGCCGATGGCGTCCTGCCACCGAGATCGGTCATCGACAATTTAGTAGCCCTTGCAGTCTCGCTTCGGGCACACCTGCATCTTGCGTAGGTGGAACCCCTATCGGAATAGGAAGATTCTTAATTTTCTGACGGATATTGCCGTACATACGCGTACGGTGAGATCGCCTCAATCGCGCAGATATGCGCTGCTGCTATCGTTGAGACATGTCGGATACCTATTTCTACGAAACCGCGCGGGGACACGGTCTCCCTCACGATCCGTTCAAGGCGATCGTCGCGCCACGGCCCATCGGCTGGATTTCCACGTGCGATGGGCAGGGACGCGGGAACCTCGCGCCCTACAGTTTTTTCAATGCATTTTCCGACGCGCCGCCGATCGTCGCGTTCGCGAGCTCCGGCTACAAGGACAGCATCCGCAACATCGAGGCAACCGGCGAATTCGTCGCGAATCTCGCCGTGCGCGCGTTGGCGGAGAAAATGAGTCGCAGTTCGGCATCGTTTCCTCATGGCGAGGACGAGATGGTGGCGGTGGGTCTTACGCCGGCACCGTGCCGTCTGGTGCGCCCGGCGCGCGTTTCGGAATCGCCGGCCGCGCTTGAATGCCGGCTTCTGAAAATACTCAGGCTGGACGATCTGGCTGGCACGCCGACCGACACCTATGTAGCGTTCGGGCAAGTGGTTGCGGTGCATATCGATCCGGCGTTTCTGCGCGACGGACTTTTCGACACGGGCTCGGCGCGCCCTGTACTGCGTGCCGGTTACCTGGCCGATTACGTTGGCGTTGAGCCGGATACGATCTTTCGTATGCGTCGGCCGCGGAATGTCGACGAGGCGCTTGCTGGCGATAAAACCAAAACCTGACCCGTCAAGGAGAGGGGTGGCTGGTCTTGTGCTTGACGGATTTCGCACTGCGCTGCATCGACGGCGGCGCGGGCCGGGTCATCGCGGGCATGGGCATACCCTTGCTCGCAAGGCTGCGCAGCATCGCCGGATCGGACGAGCCGTAGTCCCTTTTTTGCTGTGATCGCTGCATGTTCATCTCCGGCCAGCCCTCCTCGCTATCGAGATTGGGCCGTCAGAGAGGAAATTTCGGTGGCGTGCCGGTGAAGATTTCGTGACATCCCAAGCCGTCTCGCGACGGCTTCGCCGCGTTAAGGCGGCGTGGACGTCGTTCCGGCGGACGGAGGCATGCGTTCGATCAGTTCGGTCGCAAGTTTTTCGTAGTCGTAGTCGAAATGGTGGTCGCCCGGTTTGCGGTACACCGTGACGAACGCCGGCAAACCCGGATCGGTACAGCCGCTGTCGTCGGCATCGTCGACGCCGTAGTAGCAGGCAATCGGCGGTTTGCCGTTCAGGGCACGGATCGGAGGCATCGCGTCGTAGTGATGCACGGGATTCAGCCATTGCAGGAAGTTCTGCGTGGTCGTCGTCCACAGATTCTTGTGCATATAGCCTTCGAGTTCGATCTCGAAGTTGACATCGCGACTGGCCGACAGCAAGACGAGCTGTTCGATCTTGGCGCGGTTGTCCGGGCGGATATAGGCAAGGATCGACGGCAATACGTCCGCGCCGAACGAATAGCCGACCAGCAGGACGCGACGCTTGCCCCAGCGGACGGTATACGTGTCCAGCAGCGTGTCGAGATCGTGCGCGGCCTCCTGCGGCAGGCGTTCGCGCCAGAAGTACCGCATCGCGCTCACGCCGACCACGGGTATGCCCCGATTGGCGAAAACGTCGCCCAGCCGTTGATCCAGATCGGCCCAGCCGCCGTCGCCCGAATAAATGATGGCCAGCAGATCTTCCTGTCCGGCGGGCGGCGTGGCGTGGGCGCCCAGTTCGACCGTCGCCTTCTCGATCGGTATGCGGACCCATGGATGCCAGATAAGCACCAGGGCGGCGATCGCGATGCCCAGCGTCAGCAGGGTATAACGCAGGATCTTTTTCATCGGCGCACCACGCCGCTGAGGCCGCCCGAGATCAGACTGGCTACATTGGCCAGGGCCAGGGGCAGCGCGATACCGCCCGGCACCGCGATATATCGCGGTTCCCATTCGGGATCGAACTTGTCCTTGTACCGGTGCAGGCCGCGGAAATTGTAGAAGCGCTCGCCGCGCCCGAAGATCATGGCGCCGAACCGGCTCCACAGCGGCGCCGAGCGGCGATTCTGCAGTCCGGAGAGAGGCGCCATGCCAAGGTTGAACCAGCGATAGCCTTCGGCGCGTGCCCAGACCATCAGTTCGATAAAGAGGAAATCCATGATGCCGGAGGGGCCGTCGGGCAGGTGGCGCATCAGGTCGACCGAGGCCTCTTCTTTCGTATCGTTGGTGAAGACGTTGGCGAACGCGACGATCTCCTCGCCCAGCCAAACGACCGCCATCGGCGTGCGCGAGAGATAACGTTCGTCGAACAGGCCGAGCGAAAAGCGCTTTTCGCGGACGCGCTTGTCGCGCATCCATGTGTCGGAAATGACCTTCAGGCGCGGTAGCAGCGCCGGAACCTGTTCGATCGGGACGATCTCCATGCGAAGACCATCGCGGGCGAGCTTGTTGACGGTGCCACGCAGCGTCTTCTTCGACTTGCCGTCGAGGTTGAACGTTTCGAGCCGTACGCGTGCTTCTTCGCCGATTTTCAACAAATTCATGCCAACTTCTAGATAAATGTCGAGATCTTCAGGGCGCACTTGATAGAACAGAGGCCATCCACCGGCCCGCTCGCACTGTTCGCGGAAATGCCATACCAGTTCGCGCCGGGCTTCTTCGTCGTTGCCGACGGGGTCGCCCATGGCGACCCAGCTGCGTCCTTCGATGTCGTACATGATGAAGGCACGATCGTCGGGCGCGAACAGCAGGGTCTTGTCCCCCACCAGCGCCAGATGGGCCTGGGCGGAGGGGAAGGTTTTGATCAGCGGAAGGGCGCGGGCGAATTCGGCTTCGCCGGGCGGAATGCGGCGCGGGCGCGCGGGACGGATAAGGTTGGCCAGCGCGAACAGCATGACGACGGCCGCCGCGCCCACCAGCGCACGCAATGCGCGTGGAGCACCGCCGTGGTGGAAGCTGAATTCCCACCAGAGGTTGTTGCTGTACTCGACATGCTTGAAGCTGAACATCACAAGCCAGGTCGCGCAGCCCAGAACGGAAACGATCGCGAGCATCCAGCCCAGCGAGAAGGTGGCGCGGAACAGAGACGCCCGGCGATAGAAGTGTTTGTGCGCCGGCGCCAGACCCAGTGCCAGCAAGGACAGTAGCGTCGCTTCCTCGTAGTCGATGCCCTTCAGCAGCGAGAGAACAGCGCCGATCACCAGCAACACCAGCGTGAGGACGTAGGCCGCATCCAGACGGCGTTGCAGGCCGCGCGCCAGGATCAGCAGCAACATGCCGACCATACTGCTCAGGAAGTGCGAGACCTCCACCAGAGGCAACGGCACGAATCCACGGAGAATCTCCATGCGGCCGGGAATAGCCAGCGTGGCGCCGGAAAACAGCAGTACCGCGCCGCATACCAGCGTCAGGCCGGCGAAAAAGGGCGGCAGCAGGCTCGTGAACCAGGGTGTCAGCAGGGCGGCGTGGCGCAGACCGCGCGCTTCGCGCCACAGCACCAGCACCGTCGCGGCGCACAGCGGCAACAGGTAGTAGACGGCCCGGTAGGCCGCCAGCGACCCCAGGATCGGCGCTTCCAGACCCTGATTGCCCGTGGCGCCGAAGCCGGCCAGCATCACGGCTTCGAATACGCCGAGTCCACCCGGCACATGACTGATCACGCCGGCCATCTGCGCGAGCACGAAGATCGCAAGGAAATGGCCGAAACCGCCCGCGATTTCCTCGGGCATCAGGACATAGAGCACGCCGGCGGCCAGTCCCCAGTCCAGGGCGCCGATCAGGATCTGGCGCGCGGCCACCTTCGCGGGCGGCAGGCTGAAGCGCCAGCGGAAGATGCGAAGCGGCCGGCGAGCCATGACGGCGCTCACGAACCACGCCAGCGGTACCAGGGTAAGCAGGATGGCCAGCGGAATACGCAGTTCCGAAAGCGGCACGTCGGCCGAAATCGGCACCAGGAGCAGGGTCACGCCGGTAATCGCGGCCAGTCCCAGCCAGAAGCTGAGCGTGGTGTAGAGGACGACCCGGGCTACTTCCACCGTCGACAGACCCGCCTGTATATAGAAGCGGTAGCGGATCGAGCCGGAAACGAGCAACGACATGCCCAGCGCATTGCTGAAGGCGTAGCTGATAAACGAGATCAGACCCACCCGGCGCATGGGCAGGCGTTTACCGATGCTGTCGAGGCCGTACCAGTCGTACAGGGTCATGACCCCGTAGCTGAGGGCGGTCAGCAGAACGGCGATCCCGATCTGGCTATTCGGCAGTCCGTGGAAATACCGGGCGATCTGGCGATAGGTCACCTCGCTCGCCATCGCGTGCAGCGCCCAGAGCGCCAGGCACAGCAATACGACGGACAGCAGCGGGCCGCCCGCCCGGCGCAGCAGGGTTACATAGACTGCTGGACGGACCAGCACTGTGTCGGTCGTTGGGACTTCCGCTCCCCGTTCTAGCTGCACTGACCTGATGGCTCCGCAGTTTTCGTAAAGTCGTGTAGGGTGCCACAGTGAACGTACGAAGGCGTAGAGCGTTCGTACCTGGACGGCACCCGGCGAGGTTGCCGTAAGCTACGCTTCGATCCTTTCCGCCCATTCACACCCGACGCGGGTCGCCAACCCGGCCCGTGTCACGCCCAAGCGAGGTTCCATGCGTTCCCATTCGTCGGTCCCGGGTGCCTTGCGCCAGCGTTTCGCCCCCTTGGTTTGGTTCGGTGTGGTCTTCGTCGTCCTCGCGTTCGTCACGCGACTTGTCCTGTTGATCAAGACGGGCAAGGACGTGCCGCACGATCCGCTCCAGTGGCTTTATCTCTTTGGCGTCGGTCTGGGTTACGACCTGATGACCTACGTCTACTTCGCCTGGCCGATGCTGCTGGTGCTCTGGCTGTTGCCGCGCCGTGCCTACCTCTCCCGGATCGGCCACGCCATCTTCCTCGGTTTCTGTTTCGTCCTGCTTTTCGCGGTGCTGTACCTCGCCGCTTCCGAGCTTGTGTTCTGGAACGAGTTTGGCGCCCGCTTCAACTTCATCGCGGTCGACTATCTGGTCTATACGCACGAAGTGGTCGGGAACATCCAGGAGTCGTACCCGATCGTCCGCTGGTCGATCTATCTGCTGATTGCCACGATCCTCATTTTCCTGTTCTCGCGCCGCGCCCTGCGTGCCCGCGACAGCGGTTCCCGCTTCCTCGGCCGCACCGCCGTCGTCGGTGTCTGGCTGGTCCTCACCGTGGCGGGTTCGTTCGCCATCGACGGATCGATGAAGGACCGCGCACAGAACAACTACGTCAACGAACTGGCCGGCAACGGTATCTACCAGTTCTTCGCGGCGTTCCGGAACAACGAGCTGGATTACGCTCGCTACTACAAGACGATCGACAACGACGAGGCATTCAGGACATTGCGCGGCCTGCTGCAAACGCCGGACTCTAAGTTCGTCAGCGACGACCCGCACAACCTCACCCGCGTGGTGACCAACGAGGGTCCGGAAAAGCACCTGAATGTCGTGCTGATCAGCGTCGAAAGCCTTTCGGGCGATTACATGGAAGCGCTCGCCGGCAGCACCGGCAAGCACGAGCACCTGACGCCCAACCTCGATACGCTGGCCGACAAGAGCCTGTTCTTCACGCAGCTGTACGCGAACGGCACGCGTACCGTCCGCGGCCTGGAGGCGCTGGCGCTTTCCGTGCCGCCGACGCCGGGCGAATCCATCGTGAAGCGCCCCGGTAACGAAGGCCTGTTCTCGCTGGCCGACGTATTCAACACCAAGGGCTATACGTCGCAGTTCCTGTACGGCGGTTACGGCTACTTCGACAACATGAACCACTTCTTCAGCACGAATGGTTATGAAGCGGTCGATCGCAACGCCATTGCCGACAAGGACATCCACGCCGAGAACGTCTGGGGCGTCGCCGACGAAGATCTGTTCACCCTGACGATCAGTCAGATGGATAAGTCATTCGCGGCTGGCAAGCCCTACTTCGGGCATGTGATGACCACGTCGAACCACCGGCCCTTCACCTTCCCGAAGGATCGCGTCGACATGCCCCAGGGCAGCCGCCGCGCCGCGGTGAAGTACACCGACTGGGCCATCGCCGATTTCCTGAAGCGCGCGTCGACGAAGCCGTGGTTCGACGACACGATCTTCATCATTACCGCCGATCACTGCGCCACCAGCGCGGGCAAGACCAGCCTGCCGGTCGACCGCTATCACATCCCGCTGCTGATCTATTCGCCGAAGCACGTCCAGCCGGGGCGTGTGGACCGTCTGATGAGCCAGATCGATATTCCGCCGACGCTGCTGGGCCTGCTCAACTTCAGCTACACCACGCGGTTCTTCGGCTACGACCTGTTCAAGATCGAGCCGGGCCGCGAGCGTGCCTTCATCAGCACGTATCAGGAGCTGGGCTATATGCACGGCGACAAGCTGACCTCGCTGGTACCTCGCGACCCGGTGAAGCAGGTCGTGCCCAACCGCGATACCGGCGAAACCACGCCGGTGGAGCAGATAGACCAGGCCGATGCGAATGCGGCGGTCAGCTATTACCAGATCGCGGCGTATCTGTTTACGAACGGGTTGATGAAGTACGACGCGAAGGCGGGGAAGTAACGCTAGCCGGAAAGCCCCCTGTGCCCTCACCGTCGCCCCTGCGCAGGGACGACGATCTGGCGGCTCAGGTCCGCGCCGCGCGCGCCCGGACATCCGCGAAACTGAATTCGCGCACCAGCTCGCCGTTTTCCCACACGGTTGCCAGTGCCTCTTCCCATCCGGCTTCGATCGTCGACGGGTCGAGTTCGACGACACCATCGGGCAACGGCACCGTTCGGTAGCTGCCGTACTCGCGATGCCGCAGCAAAGTCATGCGGCCGCGCTTGGACGTCTTGCCCGCGTCGGTCACCGGGTCCTTGTACACGTCGACCCACCGACCGTCGATGCGCGCGGCGGAACACTTCAACGCGAACTTCTGCGTGTCGCGCGTCAGCTTCTGCAGCAGTGCGCCGCCCATGCCGAACGCAAGATTGTCGGCGGCGAAGCCCGCGCCCACGATGCGTTCCAGAATGGCGCGGATGCTTTCCGGGTTGATGCCGTCGCCCTGAATAACGCGCACGTGGTTGAGGACTTTGTAGCCTTTGCCGTTGATCGTGCTGCCGAACGCTTCGTCCAGCAGCGTCAGGCAGGTATGCACCACTTCGACCGGATCGCCGGAATCGGGACGGATGACGACCGTGGCACCGGACGCGATCACTTCGTCGCGCAGCGTTTTTCCCCAGTACTCGCGAATGGCGGCGTAGATGTCGTAGCTATCGGATACCACGGCGACGATGCCGCCGGGTTTTGCGAAGTGCCGGAGCATATTGCGATAGGCGTCGACCTCGTGGTCCTTGCCCCAGCTGGTGATCGTGCTGTGCTCGGCGGCGGGAATCGAGTATCCGGCCATCGGCTCGCCGTAATAGGCGCGGGCATAGAGCACGCCCGACACGGTATCGGTGCCCATGAAGTTCACTAGATGCGCCATACCGCCAAGACCGGCCGATTCCGCACTGGATACGCCGCGCGCGCCGAAATCATGCAGCTTGAAAGGCAACTGGCCCGCTGCGTCGTCGCTGGTCCGGTCGAGATAGTGCGCGATCGTGCGCCGCACCTGCCAGCTGATGGTGGCGACGGTCACCGGATACCACAGCCGCAGCAACAGGGTTTCCAGATAAGAAGGCAGCCAGTAAGTCTGGGGATCGGTCGACTCGATCGTCACCAGCGCCTGGTGCGTGGGAACGACGCTACCTTCCGCCACCGCGCGGATGCGCAGCGGCAGCCGGCCCTGGTGCGCGTCCACGATGTGTCGCCAGCCCGCTTCGTTGAAGGGCTCGCCGTGACCGGCGAAAAAATCGCGCGCTTCGTCGATGTCCTTGTGCGACACCGGTCGCGACAACCACGCCTTCAGGATGGCCTGAAGGCCGAAGAACACCGTGCTCTCATACACGCCGCCGCGCGATTCGACGTAGAAAAACGTCCCGTCGGTGCGCGGCGGATATTGCAGCCAGTGGCTGGCCTTGTAGCTATCGGTATTGAGAACGAGGTTGTCGAGGTGGTTCATGCGCGCTCCTTCGCGTCAGCATAACCACCTCGCAACCGGTGCGTCATGGTCAGTCGGTATCGACCAGCACCAGTTCGGCATCGTCCAGCGCCTTGATCGTCAGCGCCGGTTCGTCGCGGAACGCGACGCCATCGCGTGCTTCGACGCGCTTGCCGTTGATCTCCAGCGCACCCTTGGCCGGTACGAGGTAACCGAAGCGGCCCGTCGCCAGTGCGTAGTCCAGCGATTCGCCGGCCTTCAGGCTCGCGCCGAGCACGCGGGCATTCGCGCGGATCGGCAGTGCCTCGTCGTCGCCGGCGATACCGCTGGCAAGCGTGACGAAACGGCCGGAGCGATCGCCCTTGGGGAAGGGCTTCGCGCCCCACGCGGGCTGCTCGCCGCCGCGGTTGGGCATGATCCAGATCTGGAAGATCTGGGTGGCGCCCGGTTCCGCGTTGTATTCGGCATGGCGGATACCCGTGCCGGCGCTCATGACCTGCACGTCGCCCGCTTCCGTACGGCCCTTGTTGCCCAGGCTGTCCTCGTGGGTGATCGCGCCTTCGCGGACGTAGGTGATGATTTCCATGTCCGCATGCGGATGCGGCGGGAAGCCGGTGCCCGGGGCGATGGTGTCGTCGTTCCAGACGCGCAGCCCGCCCCAGCCCATGCGCTTCGGGTCGTGATAGGAGGCGAACGAAAAATGATGCTTGGCGTCCAGCCAACCGTGGTTGGCGCCGCCGAGGCTGGCAAAGCTCTTCACGTCGATCATGTCTTGCTCCCCGGTAGTGACCGGCAGGTGGTGATGGCTGCGCATTTTCCGCCGATTCCGGTGTCGCGGAGCCTCCGGCAAGGGAACGGATTGTTTCCCTGACGACACTCTTTACGGAAACGATACGCCCCGGCAGGGAAACGCTACCCCGTTTTTTCATGCGTTTTTGGACAATACGTCCGTTCCCCAACGAGTGACGACACGTCATGGACGTTTGCAGCGACCGCGCCATGTTTCCGGACCCGGCCCCGGATCACCGCGACACGGTGGTCCGACTTTTTCCGGCAAGGTGCCCGGAAAGCGCGATGCGCGACATATCCATGGCCTGGGCCACGGACAGGGACGAGTACGAGCTCGGCGGCTACGCCGGTATCTGAACCGCTTTCCAACCGATCGAACCCGCGCTGCGTGCGCGGGCTGGAGATGAGTCATGAAACACCCCTGGTTTGCCGCCTTCGCGGCAGGCATGGTCGCGCTTTGCATGGCGGGGAACATCCACGCGGAAACGGCGTCGTCCGATTGCGACCGCGGCCTCATTTCCCGCATGGCGGCGGCATACCGCGAGGATGCGCAGCCGTCGGCACCCGGCGATGCGCCGCCGCGCCGCGCGATGGATGCGCCCCTGGATTCTCCGCCGTTTCCCTCGTCCGAATGGCAGCTTGGCGGCGTGGACAATAACGTCGGCGTGCCCGATACGAATGCGCGGTACCCGTTGGAGAAGGCGCTTTCCTGCAATGCGCTGGGCCAGTGGCTCGACCGCAACAAGATCCAGGTCTACGGCTGGATGGCTCCCTCGATCAACTTCAGCTCGTCGGACAATTCCAACTATCCGGTCTCGTACGTCAGCCGCCCGAACCGCGTGGAGTTCGATCAGTTCCTTCTGCGTATCCAGCGCCTGCCGGATACCGTGCAGACGGACCATATCGACTGGGGTTTCCACTTCGACCAGCTCTATGGCTACGACTATCACTACACGGCGATGAAGGGCGTCGTCAGCAACCAGTTGCTGAACAATAATCGCGTGAACGGATACGACCCGATGATTTTCTACGGGAACATCTATATCCCGTGGGTCGCGCAGGGCATGGAAGTGATCTTCGGTCGTTATCTTTCGCTTCCCGATATCGAAGCGCAGTTCTCGCCGAACAATTACCTCGTGACGCATTCGGTGCTGTACACGGTGGATGCCTATACCAACATGGGCATCCTCACGACGACGAAGCTCAACGATCAGTGGACGCTTCAGGTCGGTCTGCATGGCGGCGACGACGTGGCGATCTGGAATCGCGACGCACGGCTCACGGGGCAGGTCTGCGTGCGCTGGGTGTCCAAATCCAACGACGACATGATTTATCCCTGCGTCGAGTCGTACAACAACAAACGCCAGACGTACAACAACCTGCAGGAATACGTGATTACCTGGGGTCATCGCTTCAACAGCCGTCTGCACATGTTGACCCAGGCCTACCAGCTGACCGTCAACAGCGTGGCGTTGGCCACCTTGCCCGAAGGCCAGACCAAGGACGCGAATGCGTACGGCATCGTCAATTACATGAACTACGAGCTGAATCCGCGCACGATGCTGTCGTTCCGCAACGAGTTCTATAACGACGCGGACGGCCAGCGCACGGGTTACAAGACGCACTACGTCACCAGCACACTGGGCATGACCCGCTGGGTGACGCCCGATCTCGAAGTCCGTCCGGAAGTCCGCTACGACCACGCCTCCGACCAGGCGGCATACGACAGCGGAACGAAGCACACACAGTGGATGGCGGTGATGGACGTCATCATGCACTTCTGAAAAAGCGCCCCGACGATGCCGTCGGGGCGCGATCCGCTTAGCGGATAACTTCGCGAACGACACGCGAACCGGTCAGGCATAGCGTGTTGTCGGGGAGGAACGAGTTGAGGTTTTCGATGTTGTCTTCGACGTAGTTTGCCGGCCACTGGCAGCCGGTGATGGCGAAGTCGAAGAAGCCGATCGAATCCGGCGCCAGGTGAAAATTCCAGTGGCTGTTGTAGCTCTCGCGCCCACGGACGACTTTGCCGAGGACCGAGCGCGGCGCGTCGCCTTTTCCGTTCATGGCCTGTAGCGTGGCGTCGAGCCTTTCTTTGTCGGTCACCTTGATGATGAACTCCTGCGCCTCGATGGTCGGCGCGCTGCTGAGCTGGACGGCGAAGTAACGGGGTTCGACCTGGGCAGCTGGACCGGCGAAAGCCGTGGTCGCGGTGATGGCGAGTGCTGCGAGCAGTGCCGTGGCGGCAGTCGTACGAATGGTCATGGGATTCATTCCTTGAAGTGGAGTAGTGCTTCGCGGCCGATAGGCGGGAGGTTGCGAAGCGTGGCCATGAAACCACGCCGGGATCGCGTTTTGGCAGCGAACAGAACACCTTCCGGTTATGCCCACGGTCGCGTACGGTCGCGGCCGACATAGCGGGTATGAAGAATTTACTCAGGTCTTCGCGGCCGGGTTGCAAATGCCTACACCGCAGCCCATATGGGATACATCGGCGGCCCAGCCGCCTCCCGATGCCGAGGCCCCCGGATGATTCCGTTTTCCGTTCTGGATCTTTCGCCCATTGTGCGTGGCGCTACGCCTGCCGATGCGCTACGCAATACACGCGAGCTCGCACGCCATGCCGAGCGTCTGGACTACAAAAGATTCTGGCTCGCCGAACACCACAATTTCCCGGGTATCGCCAGCGCCGCCACGTCGGTCGTGATCGGTTATGTCGCGGAAGGTACGTCGACGATTCGTGTGGGCTCCGGTGGTGTGATGCTGCCTAACCATGCGCCGCTGGTCATCGCCGAGCAGTTCGGTACGCTGGAATCGCTGTATCCGGGTCGTATCGACCTGGGCCTCGGCCGTGCGCCCGGTACGGATCAGGGTACGGCCCGCGCATTGCGCAGGGCCATGGGACCAAGCGACGATCGTTTTCCCGAAGATGTCGTGGAGCTGCAGCGTTATCTCGGGCCGCAGCAGCCGGGCCAGACCGTGCGCGCCGTACCCGGCATGGGCACCAACGTACCGATCTGGCTTCTGGGCTCCAGCCTGTTCAGCGCACAACTTGCCGCTGAAATGGGCCTGCCCTTCGCTTTCGCATCGCATTTCGCGCCGGATCTGATGATGAACGCACTGAAGGTCTACCGGACGATGTTCCGGCCTTCCGATGTGCTCGACAAACCCTACGCGATGCTCGGGATCAACGTATTCGCCGCCGATACCGATGAAGAGGCGCAGCGATTGTTCACGTCGTTGCAGCAGCAGTTCTGGAATCTGCGTCGTGGAACGCCGGGCCAGTTGCCGCCGCCGGTCAATACCATGGAAGGCGTATGGACGCCCATTGAGCGGGCCGGCGTGGATCACGCGCTGAGTTGCGCCGTGGTGGGATCGCCCGACACCGTGCGCGAAGGTCTGGCGTCGTTTATCGAACGCACGGGCGCCGACGAACTGATGGTGACGGCGCAGATCTTCGATCACACCGCGCGTATGCACTCGTTCGAACTGGTGGCACAGGCGCGCGACGCACTGGCGGAACGTCAGGCGGCATGACGCCCCGCCGGATCGTCCTCGACACGAATGTCTGCCTTGACCTGTTCGTGTTCGGGGACCCGAGGTGTGCGGCGTTGCGCGATGCGCTCGATCGGGGCGTCGTGGCCGCGGTAACCCGCGAGGATTGCCGGGACGAGTGGCTGGCTGTGCTGGAATACGCCCGTCTGGGGCTGGATGACGCGGCCCGGGAGACGGGCCGCGCGCTTTACGACCGCTACGTCACGCCGTTTGTCGCTATCGACGCCGTACCGGCCTTGCCGCGCTGCGGTGATCCGGATGATCAGAAATTCCTGGAGCTGGCGGCGACGGCGGGAGCGAAAGTGCTGTTCAGTCGCGACGCCGAGCTGCTGCGGCTATCGCGCAGGACGTCGCGCGATCATGGCTTCGCGGTAGTCACGCCGGAAACATGGGGCTCGCCGCACGCTTCGTTGTAGGAGCGCGCTCTTGCAGAAAGGCACGGTCAGTCCCAGTGCCATTCTTCTCGCAGCCGCTCGCTGCAAAACTCGACGAAGCGGCGCACGCGCGGCGCCAGGTGTTGCGCGTTCGCATAGACCGCCTGTAACGGCGCCGCGGAAATCGTGTAATCCGGCAACAGCCGCACCAGGCGCCCCGCCGCGATATCGTCGCCGACATCCCAGATCGACTTGATGACGATGCCCGCCCCTTCCAGTGCCAGCGTCTGCGCGGTTTCGCCATCGTTGGTGACGAAGGTCGGCCGTACGTGCGCGACGATCGCGGCGCCTTCGTACTGGAAGTGCCAGTCGCTGGTGGGGTGTTCGCCGAACACGATGCAGTGATGCGTTGCCAGCGCTGCCGGATCGGAGGGAAAGCCGTGCCGCGCAAGATAAGAAGGCGCAGCGCATACGACACGGAAATTCGGTGCCAGCTGTCGTGCGATCAGAGACGAATCCGCCAGTCGGCCAAAGCGCACGGCCAGGTCCATGCCTTCCTCGACCAGGTTGACCAGCGCGTCGGTTAGTACGAGGTGTACGCGCAGCTCCGGATGCAACGCCTGGAAGGCGACCGCGAGCGGTGCGATGCGACGGCGGCCAAAGCCGCGCGGTGCGGTGATGCGAAGCACGCCGGTAACGGTGTCGCGCGTATGCGATACGGCAGCCTCGGCTTCTTCCACTTCGGCCAGGATGCGCACGCAACGCGCATGGAAGATGGTGCCCTCTTCCGTTAGCGACTGGCGTCGCGTCGTGCGCTGGAGCAATCGCACGCCCAGCCTTGTCTCAAGCGCGGTCAGTCGTTTGCTCACGACGGCCAGCGACAGGTCCAGCTCCCGCGCGGCGGCCGAGAGACTACCTGCCGAGACCACCCGGGCGAAGACCGTCAGTTCGAGCAGGTTGTCGATCATTCTCAACCCTTGGGGAATAGTGATGAATGTTTTATCGATGAGAGGTCCGGCCCCTCATCGTCGTTCCGGCGTACGCCGGAACCCGCGGCGAGGCGGTCGGTTCTCGCGACTGCGTTCGTCGCTTTCACGCCGGATCGTCAGCGTTGGAATTCGCCCGACGTGGTCGCTGCGGACCCCGGCGTACGTCGGGGTGACGGTGAGGGCGTCGAGCGAGCCGCCCTCACCGCCTTGCGCGCCTTATTCCACCGGCACCAACGCAATAAAATTCCGCAGGCTGTAATACCGATCCTCGCGAGGCCAGTTCACCGAACTCAACGCCTTGTCGCCCGCGGCCCAGGGTTTGTTGTCCAGCAGTACTTCGATCTGCGTGCGACCATCGCCCATATTGCCGTAGAAAACGCGGACCCAGTGCAATTCGCCAGTCAGCGGCTCTGTGGCGATGACCGCCTGAAGCGCCGTCATCGCTTCGTCGGGCACGTCGAGAGGCTCGGTACGCTCGCCGCGCAGCGTGAAGTTGCCGATATAGGCATCCCACGGGCGTCCGCCGATGACGATGCGCTCGATCGCGAGCTTCGACTTGTCGACGGTATGCCAGCAAGCCGCCAGCATCACGTGGAAATCGTTGCTCGCAAAGGTGGCAAGCGCGTCGCGGCATCCGGCCTTACCGCCGCCGATGCCCGGGAAAATCTCTTCGATCCGGCGTTCCTCATCCAGCACGATATCGATGTCGAGCCGACCGACCTGCCCGTCCTTGCCCTCGTGCCAGATGCCACCAATGGCCGGGAAATCGCCTTCCGTCAGCAGCCATTCGTCCTCGTCGCGCTCATCGGGTTCGTCGAGTTCGATGCCGTGTTCGGCGAACAGGTCGAGCAGGTAGTTCTGGATCAGCCGTTCCATAGGGCTCCGGTCGGACATGGGTGATGACAGGGCACGATTATGAGGCTTTCGACATGCCAGGTAGCTGAAGCAGTGCGATAGCGGCCGCCGGATTGCGCTCCTTCGCGGCGGAGATGAAGTACAGGAAGACGTCGCGCCCCGCATGTTTTTGCCCGGGTTTGCCGGCATGGGGCAGGTCGGCGGGGTCCCCGCCCTTCGCCCACTCGTCCGCCCTGCGCGCCCATGTCGCGAGTTCGTGCGCCGGATAGCCGGTTTCTTCGCCCGCCCTGCTCCTCATCAACCGGGCGTAGACGAAGTCGCCGGTCAGGTCGGCAAAGGACGGATAGTTGGGCGAATCGGTGAACACGGTGGCGACGCCATGCTTCCTCGCCAGGGCCAGATAGGCCTCGCACCTGAAACTCTCGTGCCGTACTTCGACGGCATGACGCAGGGAAAGCTGTCCGACTTTCGCCGGCAACAGATCCAGGAAGGCCCCGATGGCCTCGGGGTCGAAAACACGTGTAGGGAGCAACTGCCACAGAATGGGGCCAAGACGGTCGCCCAGTGAGACGATACCTTCGACGAATCGCTCGATCTGCTCGCCGGCATGTCCCAGCGTTTTGGTCTGCACGATGCTCCGTGGCGCCTTTACCGAGAACACGAAGCCGGCCGGCGTTTCGGCGGCCCATTTCTCGTATGTTTCCCGGCTTTGCGCCTTGTAATAGGTACCGTTGATCTCGATCGCCGTGACCTGGCGGCTTGCGTACTCCAGTTCGCGCCGTTGAACGAGACCGGCGGGATAGAAGTTGTTTCGCCACGGTGCATAGGTCCAGCCTCCCATACCGCTGCGGATGTGGCCGGGTTGGGTCCTGGCTTGGTCCTGCATGGAAACCATACGAAGGCTCTCGGTAATGGAGGGTGCACACTGGCAGGGTGGCGGTGGACGATCCGTCGTCGCGGGATGGGCATGCTTGCGAGATACTCGTGCGGCTCCTTCTTTCGATCCAGGCCCATGAGCTCCGAATCCGCGCCCATCCGCATTATGACGGTCGACGATCACCCCTTGCTGCGCGAGGGTATCGCCGCCGTGATCCAGGGCCAACAGGATATGGCGCTTGTCGCGGAGGCCAGCAACGGACGCGAGGCGGTCGAGTTCTACCGGAAGTACCGGCCCGATCTGACGCTGATGGACCTGCAGATGCCCGACATGGGCGGGCTTGAAGCCATCGTCAGAATTCGCGCCGAATTTCCGGACGCACGCATCCTGGTGCTGACCACGTACAAGGGCGACGTGCAGGCATTGCGCGCTTTCAAGGCGGGTGCGCAGGGATATCTGCTGAAAAGCGAACTGCGCAAGGACATGGTGGAGACGATTCGCCAGATCATCGCCGGCAAGCGTCGCGTCCCGGCCGAGATAGCGCACGAACTCGCCGGTCGCGCGCATGAAGACGAACTCACCCCACGCGAGACCGAAGTGTTACGTCACGTCGCCGCGGGCGGTGCCAATCGGGACGTGGCGCTGGCGCTTGGCATCGCGGAGGAAACGGTCAAGGCGCACATGAAAAGCATCCTGGCAAAACTCCAGGCCAACGACCGTACGCACGCGGTGGCCATGGCGCTCCGGCGCGGCATCATCGAACTCTAACGGAATCGAATTATCCGCCGGCTCAGCGCAGCCCCAGCCGGCGAGCGCTGCGTGCCAGATTCGCCCGGTCGACGCCCAGCGACCGGGCGGTGGCAGCCCAGTTGCCATCGTGGCGTTCCAGCTGGTCCTGAATAATGCGGCGCTCGTGGGATTCGAGCATGGCGCGCAGAGTGGTACCGCGCGGCGCTTCGCTTTCGGGCAGTGGCGTTTCCGGTTCGAGTGGTTCCGATCCGGAAAGGTCGAGGGTCTCGGCAGTCAGCGTGAGGACCGACGCGTCGTGATCGCGGCGACTCGCCATGGCCCGCAATACGCTGCGGCCAATCAGATGTTCCAGCTCCCGTACGTTGCCCGGCCATGGATGGGCGAGCAACGCGTCCTGGGCATCGGCGGCAAGACGAATGCCTGCCAGACCGGCCCTCGCCCTCGCCTCTTCCAGAAATGCACCGGCAAGCAGCAGCACGTCGCGCCCACGTTCGCGCAACGCCGGCACCGTCAATGGATACACGCTCAGGCGATGAAACAGGTCGGCCCGATAGCTGCCGACCTTCACGGCCTCCGCCAGGTCCCGGTTGGTCGCTGCGATGACGCGTACGTCCACGGTGTGTTCGCGATCGGAGCCGACACGTTGCAACTGTCCCGTCTGCACTACGCGCAATAGTTTGGCCTGCACGCCGGGGCTGAGTTCGCCGACTTCATCAAGGAACAGCGTGCCTTTGTCGGCTAGCTCGAACTTCCCTCGGCGGTCGCCGGTCGCGCCGGAAAACGCGCCTCGCACATGACCGAACAGTTCGCTTTCGACCAGGTTTTCGGGCAGTGCCGCACAGTTGATATTGACCAGCGGCTGCGTCGCCCGAGCCGACGCGGCGTGAATGGCGCGTGCGACGAGTTCTTTTCCCGTGCCGGTTTCACCCTGGATCAACACGTTCAGGTCGCTGGTGGCGACGACGCGGATCTCTTCCATCAGGCGACGATAGATCTCACTCTGGCCGATGGGTCCACGAGGCGTGCGTTCCTTGACCGCATTGCGATAGGCCTCCGCACGGCGTCGTTCGGTGGTGGCCGAAATGCGCAGCGCCGTCATGCGTTCGGACGCCACGACCGTCGCCGCCGCCAGCGATGCGAACGACGCCAGCGCCGACAGGTCCACCGACTCGAAGCTTCCCGGAGCCAGCGAATCGAGTGTGATCACGCCCCATGTGCGGCCGTCGACACGCAGGCGGCATCCCATGCAGTCATGTACCAGCAGACGACCCTGCTGATTCGGAATCAGGCCGTCGTACGGGTCGGGAAGCGGACTGTCGTGAGGAAACCGCGTGGGGTCTTCGTTGGCGACGAAAAGTTTGAGACGTGGATGCTCGTGAATCGAGAAGCGCCGGCCGAGCGTGTCTTCGCTGAGACCGTCGACGCTTAGCGGAACGAGGATGTCGTTATCGAGACGAAGGATCGCCGTGGCATCGCAGGGAAAATGCTCGCGCAATGTCTTCAGAAGACGCTTGTAGCGCTCGGCATCGTCGATGTCGTGCGTGAGGTCGGCAACGAGGGGGAGTAAACCGGAAAGCAGGGAAGCAGGAGTCATAGAGACAACGTCGAGTCCATTCGACAGCAAAAGCTGGGAGTCATAGTGACGCAAGCCATGATTAAGCGCTTGCTTTACATCGCATCTTACGATGGCACGAATGATGATTGCAGAAGACAACGATCGTTGCGAATAGCAACGACATCCATCGTTGTGAGGTCGAGCATGTTATCCGCGGAACATATCGCCATCGTAAAGGCCACCGTGCCTCTGCTGGAAGTGCATGGAGAAATACTTGCCAGCCATTTCTACCGTTTGCTGCTCGACGAACATCCGCAACTCCGTTCGATGTTCAATCAATCCAGGCAGATCAACGGCGAACAGGCGCGTGCGCTTTCGGCGCGCATTCTGGCGTATGCGCGCAATATCGACCGCATGGAACAACTCGGTCCCGTCATATCGACGATCTGCAGCAAGCATGTCTCGAAGTACGTGCAACCCGAGCACTACGCCCTGGTAGGCGAATGTCTCATGCGTACGATTCGCGACGTACTTGGCGAAGAAACGGCGACGGACAGTCTGATCAAAGCCTGGAGTATCGCCTACGCGCAGTTCGCTGGCGTGCTGGTAGGGGCGGAATTCCAGATGTACGACAGTCAGGAAAACGCATCCGGCGGTTGGCGGGGTCTTCGTTCCTTCGTCGTTGTGTCGCGAACGATGGAATGCGACGAGATCGTGTCGTTGCGTCTTCGGCCGCTCGATGGCGGCGAGGTCATACGGCACAGCCCGGGCCAGTACATCGGCCTCAACGTCACGATCGACGGGCAAGAACTGCGGCGCAACTATTCGCTGTCCGCCGTTGCGAACGGACATACCTATCGCATCAGCGTGAAGCGCGAACCCGGCGGCATCGTATCCAACTATCTCCACGATTCGGTCGCCATCGGCGAGACGCTGGCGCTCTATCCACCCTCGGGCGAATTCACGTTGCAGGAGGGCTCGCGGCCTCTGGCCCTCATCAGCGCCGGCGTGGGAGTCACGCCCGTCATGGCGATGCTGGAATCCGCCGTACAGGCCGGCCGCGCGATCAATTTCATCCATGCGGCGCGCCAGCGCAGCGTGCATGCCTTTCGCAACAGGGTCGACGAACTCGCGGCCGCTTACCCGCGCCTGAGGCGGTTTTATTGTTACGAACGCGGGGATACCGACGATGCCTGCACCGGTCTGGTTACCCGCGAACGGCTGCGTGCATGGCTGCCGGACATACTGAATCTGGATGTCTACGTCCTCGGGCCGTTGGCGTTCATGCGCGCGATACGGGTTCATCTGGACGCCCTGGGAGTGCCGTGGGACGACGTGCACTACGAATTCTTCGGGGTAACGTCCGCGCTGGAATAGCGCCGGGCAACCGAAAAGCTGATTGCCATGAGAATGATTCGCACTTAGCATTGCCGGGTTTCCTCCCCCAGATGCCTCTCCATGCCTTCACGTCTTACCGTGCTGTCGCTTGCCCTGCTGGCCAGCGGCCTGCTTTCGCCCATCGTTTCCGGCCAGGCGGCACCGCCGCCTCCCGCGGCCGAGCTGGAGGGTGTAAAGGTCGTGGGCGATTGGTTGGGCGAAGCCAGCCGTAACACCGTGGCGAACCATCCCGGCGCGCGCACCGTGGTGCGGCGGGAAGATCTGGCCGAGGGCGGCGCGGTCAACCTGCGCGACGCATTGCGCCGGGTTCCCGGCGTGCAGGTTCAGGAGAGCAATGGCACGGGCGGCAGCGATGTCTCACTGAACGTGGGCGTGCGCGGCCTCACGTCGCGGCTCTCGCCGCGCTCGACCATCCTTCTGGATGGCGTTCCCATCGCCGTGGCGCCTTACGGCCAGCCGCAGCTGTCGATGGCGCCGGTCGGGCTGGGTAATCTGCAGGCGGTCGACGTGGTGCGCGGTGGCGGTTCCGTTCGCTACGGGCCGCAGAACGTCGGCGGCATCATCAACTTCGTCACACGCGATATCCCCGAAACCTTCGGCGGCAGCGCGGGCGTGCAGTTGCAGGGTGGCGAGCATGGCGGCATCCGCACGCAAAGCAACCTCTTCGTTGGCGGTACCACCGCGCAGGGTCTTGGCGTCGCATTGCTTTACAACGGCACGCACGGGCCGGGTTATCGCGAGCGCGAGGACAACGAAAGCATCGACGACATCATGCTCAAGGCGCGCTACAAATTCTCCGATACCGACGAACTGACCGGCAGCCTGCATTACTACGACGGTCAGGCCGGGATGCCCGGCGGCCTGACCCAGGCCGACTACGATGCCGATCCGTTCCAGTCGCGCCGTCCGTTCGACGACTTCCACGGTACGCGCAAGGACGCGGTGCTGAAATACAGCCACCGCGACGATCGCCGTACATTCGAAGTCCAGACGTATTACACGGACAGCTTTCGCGGCAGCCATATCGAAACCATTGCACCCGGAACGGTGGCCGGTACTTATACGCATCAGCTGATGGCCTATCCGCGCGACTACCACACGTTCGCCATCGAACCGCGCTACTCGCAGCTTTTCGACTGGGGCCAGTGGACGCATGAGATCAGCGTCGGCTATCGCTATCTCAATGAAGCGATGCACGAGCGCACGCTGCGCAACAACAAGTACACGTCCACCCTCGATTACACGCCTTACGACAGCTTCCCGTACGGTGGGCCGTACGTGCTTTCCGGCGACAACACGGGCGGTAACGAGGCACACGCCGTATACATCGACGATACGATCAACGCCGGCGACTGGACCATTACCCCGGGCTTGCGCTACGAGCGCATCAACAGCTGGTGGCAGGCGCATCCCGGCGGTACGGTCGTCGTAAAGGGTCCGACCTTCCGGCGCGAGCATTATTCGCAGCCGCTGCCCTCGCTCAACGTCATCTATCACCTGACGGAAGCGCTGAAGCTTTACGCGAACGCCGAGACCTCGTTCGGCAGCCTGCAATATTTCCAGATAGGCCAGAAGGATTCGACGAGCCAGTTCGCGTCGGGACTTCAGCCCGAAAAAGCGCGCACGTACGAGATCGGTACCCGCTACGACACCGCCGCCTGGAGTGGCGAGGTGTCGCTGTTCCGGATCAACTTCGATCACGAGCTGCAGTTTGTCGGCAAGCTGCCCGGCGTGGTCGATTCGTACGATGGCTGGACCAGTCTGGGTGCCACGACGCATAAGGGCATCGAATCGGCAGCCCACGTGGACCTCGGCGCGTTCGACGACAGCCTGCGCGGCCTGTCGCTCTGGGGCACGGCCACGTACACGCATGCGTTCTATCGCTTCGGTTCGTTCGAAGGAAAAGACCTGCCGTTCTATTCCCGCCGCACGGCGAATGCGGGTCTGCGTTATACACGCGCCGCATGGACGTTCAACGTCGACGCGTTCTCGCAGTCGCGGCAACATTCGCCGGGTACGCCCAGCTTCGATCCGAACCATCCCACGCAATACCAGACGATCGGGACGCCCGAAGGCGACCTCGGCGATATTCCGGGCTGGACGACCTGGAATGCCCGCACCGAGTACGCGTTCGGGCCGTCGGCTTCGAACCTGCGGTTGGGCGTCGGCGTGAAGAACATCTTCGACCGCCGCTACTTCACCCGCTCTACCGACAACAACGACGGCATCTATGTCGGTCAGCCGCGCACATACTACGTACAGGCCTCGGTGGATTTCTGATATGACCCGATCCGGCACCGCTCACCGATCGCCCCGTCGCGCCCGCACGCTGCTGAAGACACTGCATCTGTGGCTGGGCCTTTCGCTTGGCGTGGTGCTGGCGCTGGTGGCGCTGTCGGGAAGCGTGCTGCTATTCGAAGATCAGCTCGTCGTCGCCGGTCACCCGGAACTTACCGGTCACGCCGTGCCCGATCCGACGACGCAGGGTCGCGCGCTGCAACACATTCTCGGGTCGCCCGACGGCAGCGCGTTGCGCAGCATCTCGCCGCCCGACGAGGCGCTTCCGGTCTGGGATGGCGGCCTGAAAGGCGGTGACCATGTCTACTTCGATGCCGCCACGGGCGAGCCGGTTCTGCGCCGCAAAGCGTCGGGCGACGGACTGCTCATCCTGAAGGACTGGCACACGCATCTTCTGTCCGGGCCGGTTGGCGAGACGATCCTCGGCGTGGTGGCGTGGGCGGGTCTCTTCATGCTGCTGTCGGGCGTATGGCTCTACTGGCCGGGACGCCGCCGCGCCCTCACCCATCTGCGCCCTCACCCGCGTCCTGCGATTCTCCGCTGGGCCAGCTGGCATCGATTCGTTGGCGTGGTCGCCTTCCCGCTGTTGCTGGTCATGCTCGGCACGGGAACGACCATGGCCTATCGCGGTGCGGTGCGCGCGGGCCTTGTAAGCGCCTTTGGAGAGCCCGCACCGCGCAAGCCGCCACCGGTGCCGTCGTCGACCAGCCTCGTCGACTGGCCGGCTGTGCTGAACGCGGCACACGCCGCTGCGCCGGACGCCGAAATCACACGCATCATGTTGCCCGTGCGCGATGGCGCCGCACTGGTCCTGCGCATCCGGCGTCCGGGCGAATGGAATATCGCCGGCCGCAGCACGCTCTGGATCGATGCGCCGGACGCCAGGGTGATCGGCGGCGAAGACGCCACGCGACTGGGCACCGGCGGTACCTTGGCCAATACGCTGTTCCCGATCCACACGGCGGCGGTAGGCGGCACGCTGTGGCGTGTCGTTGCCTGCATCACCGGCGTGCTGCCGATGTTCCTTATGGTCACCGGTTTCCTGTTCTGGCGTGCGCGTAGAAACCGCCCACCGGCCATGCGCACGACCTGAACTCACGATCGACACGGCTGCGCCCGGAAATCGCCATCTGGTCGACCTATCGTGGCGCGACTCATCGAAGGGGAACGTCATGATATTTGCCGCAAAGCTTGCACTCGTGGGCGCGATGGCAGCCAGCGCCGCCACGGCGTACGCCGGGGATGCCGAGTGGACTCAGCCGCAGGCACCGTTCAAGGTCTACGGAAATACCTATTACGTCGGCACGCGCGGCCTGTCGGCGATGCTGATTACGTCCCCGAAAGGTCACGTGCTGATCGACGGCACGCTGGACGTCAATGCGGCGCAGATCGAGTCGAACATCCGCGCACTGGGTTTCCGCGTGGAAGATATTCGCGTGATCCTCAACTCCCATGCGCATGCGGATCACGCAGGCGCCATCGCGCAGCTGGCTCACGATAGCGGCGCCGAAGTGCGCGCAAGTCCCGCCGGGGCGCGTGCGATGCGGCTTGGCGGCAACGATCCGGACGATCCGCAGCATGGCGATGCGCCGCTATTCCCCGCGGTGAAGGAAGTCGACGAGCTGAAACCCAATGAGACGGTGCGCGTCGGCGACCTGGCCCTCGCATCGCATCCGACACCCGGCCATACGCCGGGCGGCACGACATGGACGTGGCGTTCGTGCGAAGGCAGCGGGTGCGTCAACATCGTCTATGGCGACAGCCTCACGCCGTTCTCGGCGGACGGGTATCGTTTCAGTGCGGATCCCCGCCGCGTGGCGGCTTATCGTAAATCGCTGGATACCGTGGCGAGCTTGCCGTGCGACATCCTGATTACGGTCCATCCCGATATGGTGGACCTTATGGATAAGGTCGACGCGCATAAGTCGTTGCGCAGCGAAAATGCGTGCCGGGATTACGCGACGGCGTCGAAGAAGAAGCTCGACGACCGGCTGGCGAAAGAGCGTGCCGGAAAGTAAGAACGAGAGATCAGGTTCCCCTCACCGTCGCTCCTGCGCAGGCAGGGGCCCAGTGCGGTGCAACCGGTTGTCGCGATAACGCACATTCACGCTCTGAGAGAGCAACCCCAGGCGATAGCACTCATGCATGCGTGGTCGCCCTGGGCCCCTGCCTGCGCAAGCGCGGCGGTGAGATATGGGACCGGTCGAGAGCGGCGTGTTACTCCGCCAGCATCCGCCCGATCCGCGCATCCTTCTGCGCCCAGAGGTCATTCACCCAAGCCTGAAACCGCTCGCGGAAAACGGCATCGTCGTCGTAGTCGCCACGCAGTTCGGCAAGGATTGGTAGCTGGCGCACGTGAACGCGAATCTCGCGGACGCGGCCGGCGATGAGGTCCATCAGGCTACCCGCGCCTTGCGGATACACGATCGTGACGTCCAGCAGCGAACGCATCGCATCGCCCATGGCGTCGACGACGAAAGCCACGCCGCCCGCTTTCGGTCGAAGCAGGTGACGATACGGCGATTTCTGCGCGTCATGCTTGGCCGGCGTGAAGCGCGTGCCTTCGGTGAAGTTCATGATCGACACGGGGATGCTCCGGAACTTCTCGCAGGCCCGGCGCGTCGCCTCGCGATCTTTACCGCGCAGTTCCGGCTTCGCTTCCAGCGTCTGCCGCGAATAGCGCTTCATGAACGGGAAATCGAGCGCCCACCACGCCGGTCCGAGCAAAGGCACCCAGATCAGTTTGCTCTTCAGAAAGAACCGAAAGAACGGCACGCGTCGATTGAACAGTTTCTGCAGCACCGGGATGTCGACCCAGCTCTGGTGATTGCAGACGACGAGGAAGTTGTCGTGGTTCTCGATACTGTCGAGCCCTTCGACCTGCCAGCGGATGCGCGTGAAAGTATCGAACAGCCATGAATTGACGGCGATCCAGCTTTCCGCGATGGCGACCAGGCCATGGGTGATGGCCTGACGGATCGGGCGCACGGGGATCACGATCTTGAAGAACGTCAGCACGAACAGTGGCGTGACGTGAAGCACGACGTTCGCGGCCAGCAGCAGGCAGGCGAGGGGAATGCGCAGAAAGGCGGGAATCGAGGCGAGCATGCTTGACCGGAGGCGTGCAAAGATCTGAAGACTACTGGCTTAACGGTCCCAAGCGACAGCCCTTGCCCCGGAAGGCGGGCGCACGGGGCGCCCGCCGTTGCTACCGATCAGAACCCAAACTTCAGCAATCGCGCATATTTGCTTACATCCAGCGTGCCGAGGCCCGCACCGGGGTCATATCCGTTCTTGCCCTGATAGAACCAGTTGTCGCCAGCCTTGATGTCGCTCACCGGCGAATATTTGCCATAACCCAGGAAATCCTGCAGCAGATATACCTGCGGATTCCAGAAGCCGACGCGATGACCGGCATTCTGCGTCAGCAGAGCGGAGATGCCGTTGAGCTGGGGCGCCACGAAGCTCGTACCGCCCTCGCCCGTCACGACACCGTTTTCCGCATCGGTAGACGAAATCAACAGATAGCCGGTTTCCGGATCGGCGTTCAGCGACACATCGGGCAAGTTGCGACCCGAGTAATGGGCCGGAAGCGTCAGCAGCGTCAGCGGCGTGGTCTGCGTATAGCCCGGCAGGCTCACGCTCGGGTTCTGCGCTACCAGCGACTGATTGGCTTCGCTCTGGCGGATGCCATGAGTGAATCGCTGATAGAACGGTGTCGGCCAGAAGATGCTTACGCCGCCGCCGCCGCCGGTCGCGAAGAGGTCGTAGACGCCGGGACGTACCTTATCCAGATAGGTTTGCAGATAGTCCCAGCCCCATACCTGTTCCGTAGCGATCGAAGCCTTCGGTCCGCCTGCGAAGCTGAAGGTGAAGGGCAGCGTGGTACCGCCGGCTGCGGTGATAAACGGGTCGGAGGCCGGTGCATCCACGGTCAACGGTGCACTGAAGTCGGTATGGCCGAGCGCGCGCACGGTGTCGTAAGCGCCGGAATCGCCGGTAGCCGCGAACATCGAAATGCCTTGTGCGGCGGCCTCCAGGAATACCTGGTGGAACGCGACGAGTTCGCTGGTGTAATCGCCGCCGGTCAATGGCGAATCGAAATAGAATATTTCCGGCTGGCCCCAGCTCACCGAAATACTGTCGGCGACGTTATCCGACACAGCTTTATAAAACGCGCCGAGGAAGCCGCCGCTGGTATTGGGTGCGTCGTAGACGAGGATGTCCGCGAAGGGCGCGAGGCCGCCGGACTGTTCCACGTCAAGCGACGTTTCGCCGCTGCCTGCCGCCGAACTGATAACGCCGCCGCCGTCGACATGCACCTGCGTGATACGGCCGGGCTTGGTCGTCAGACCGATCAGCGACCAGTAGTCGTAGGCGTCCTGCGGAAGGAATCCGGCAAGCGTGACAATGCCGATGGTCGTGCCCTTGCCGTTGATGCCTGCCTGATACAGCGGATTGATATTGTAGAAATTCGCCACGTCGCCGACGGTGTATTCGCCAGGCGTATTCGTGGCCGTCGATCCGGACGCGGTCGTCAGCGTGGCGATCGCGGGCGCGGCGGTCAGCGCGACAACTTTGTTGCTGTTCACGCGATGGGAAATATATTTCGGCTCGTTACTGAGACCTGCCGCGATCACCAGTGTGTTGGACAGCGCTACCGGCAACTCGGGGTGATGGCTCGGGCGATGGAAGCGATGCCCGTCGCGCTCGTATTCATGCACCGGCGTCTGGAATGCCGTGCTGAACTGGCCGATCGTGCCGGTTGCCCTGATGGCGAGATGACTGGGCAATACCTCGACTTCCGCGATGCCGTTCTTTTGCAGGAACGCACCGATCTGGGCAAGGTCGCGATCGCTGGGTCCGAAACGCGATGCGAACTGGCTGGTGGAAAGGAAGTGCCCGTATTGGGGATTGCCAGGCGTCACGGTCTGGTAGACGTATTGTTCGAGCGACTCGGTGTGCTGGAGCTTCAATACCAGCGTGACATTCACCGTCTGGTTGGGGTCCGCCGAACCGAGGTCGATGGTGGGGCCTTCATCGCGCGCGTAAGCGGCGAGGGAAAACGAAAACAGCACGGCCGACAAAGAAGCCGCCAGGACATGGCGGCGGAGGTTCGCGAGCATGTTGTATCTCCCATGGATAAGATCGCGACAGCGTGTCGACCCCCTGTTCATCGAACGCTGGCCTCGTGAAACTAGCTCGCACTTACTCGCGATGGAAGCCCATTCATGCATCGTAAGTTATTGCGTAATAAGTCTTTTTTCTTGCGTTGGCGAGGTGTGGCAAGGCTTGCCGGGGCACCTGTCTCATCCCCGTTACATGGGATTTCGCCGGAGTAGGAAAAATTCCTACGCGCCAGACCGAACGAACCGCTTTGCAGGAGCCCGCAAGCGAGCTCCTGCAGAATGCGTGGCGTGTGGATTCGTGCAACCGACTACGCGCTGTCGGACGACGATGGGGGAAGATCGCGGGCGCCACGGATAGTCCGGTTCCGTGCCGCGATCTACTGTTGTCCGATCTCCCGATCTTGCCGACGAATGAACAGATACATGCTCCGGGTACTATCCATTTTCCTTGCGTTGTCCGTGTCGTGTCCGGTTGCAACGGCGAAGCAGGGATGCAAGCCGTTGCATTTTCAGGGCGTACCGCAGAGGGTCGGCTTCGGACGGCTGGTGGTCCCGGTCGGCGTGGAAGATGGACGCATTCTTGCCGAGATACTTTCGACGCCGGCGTATACCACTCCTACGTTGAATTACATTTGCTACAACTCCACGCGTCGCGGCGAGCTTTCGCGATTCACGACGCTGTCCAGTTATGGGCAGGGGGTCTACGAGACAGGCATTGCCGGCCTCGGCATCCGGATTTACACCATGTCGACGTCCGATCATCTGCCGCAGCGGGAAGTGCCCTGGAACGAGTACTTTCCAGGAAGGGTGTCATGGATCATGCAGAACTTCCGGTTCAAGGTGCAGCTCGTTAAAACCGGGCCCCTGTCTTCCGGGACGCTTGGCGGAGGACAAGTCGCCACCTGGGGGCATGACGGTAGCCGTCAGATCACGCTCGACCTCACGCCAATCGAGGTAGTGGCACCCACGCCGACCTGCGCCTTTTCGGGTACGAGCGCATCCTTCCCGCTCAGGGATGTCCTGTTCGGGAACCTGGGTGCCGACGGCGGAAGTCCGTGGATACATGGGAGCGTTACGTCGGCAGGTTGCTCGAACGTCAACGCGGTCAGGATGTCTTTCGCGGGTCAGGCCGATGCCGGCGACGCCGGTCTCTTCGCGGTTACGGGTGGAGCCGCCGGCGTGGGTATCGAGTTGCGCAGCATCCAGCCCGACATGGCCGCCGTACCCAACAGTCCCAAGCCGATCGTGCTGACGCCGCGTGCCGCTGGCGGCCAGTACGCGTTCAAGGCTCGCTACAAACGCAATGGCCGGCCGTTCTCCGCGGGACGAGGCGATGCGAACATCACGGTCCATGTCGCGTACGACTAGTTGTTCCAGGGGCGTCGCAGGCCGCATGTAGCCTGCTCCAGCTTGAGGTATTGCCGACGTGCCCGTTACGCTCCCAAGTCGTATCACCGGGAGCCGACATGACATTCAGCCGCGACGACGAGATGCTTTCACGCCGACGATTCGTCCAGGGCATCGCTATGGGCGGTCTCGCGCTGGGATTCGGAGTCGCGCGCCCCGGTCAGGCGTGGGCGCTGACGAGTCCCGGTGAGTCGACGGCGCTGCAAGGTACGGAATTCGCGCTCGATATTGTCGAGGCACCGGTCAACTACACGGGAACCCCACGTCGTGCGATCACGGTCAATGGCGGCGTGCCCGGTCCGCTGTTGCGCTGGAAGGAAGGCAGCACCGTGACGCTGCGCGTGACCAACCGGCTGTCGACACCGACATCCATCCACTGGCACGGCATCGTGCTTCCTGCAAGTCAGGACGGCGTGCCGGGTCTGAGCTTCGACGGTATCGCGCCGGGCGAAACCTTTACCTATCGCTTCGACGTGCGTCAGGCGGGAACGTACTGGTATCACTCGCATACGCGTTTCCAGGAACAGACCGGACTTTATGGGCCGCTGGTGATCGAGCCGGCCGGTCCCGAGCGCTATCCAACCGATCGCGACTACGTCGTGATGCTCAGCGACTGGACCGACGAAAACCCCGAGCGCGTTTACGCAAAGCTGAAAAAGCGCAGCGACGTCTACAATTTCTCGCAGCCGACCGTTGCCGACTTTCTCGCCGATGCCCGTGCCGACGGCGTGCGCAAGGCATGGTCGAAGCGCGGCATGTGGAACCGCATGCGGATGAATCCTACCGACCTGGCGGATGTCTCCGGTGCGACTTACACCTATCTCATGAACGGAACCAGCCCCGCCGGAAACTGGACGGGCTCGTTCCAGCCCGGCGAAAAGGTGCGGCTGCGCGTCATCAACGGCTCGTCGTCCACGATCTTCGACCTGCGTATTCCCGGTCTGAAGATGACCGTCATCGCCACCGACGGTCAGGACATCGAGCCGGTCGACATCGACGAGATGCGTATCGCGCCTGCCGAAACCTATGACGTTATTGTCGAGCCACGCGACGCGAAGGCATACACGCTGTTCGCGCAATCGATCGACCGGTCCGGATATGCGCGTGGCACACTGTCGCCCCGGCAAGGCATGGTCGCGGCCGTTCCCCCCGTCGACGCGCGGCAGTGGCTGAGCATGGACGACATGATGGGTTCCATGGACAGCGCTGGCCCCGTCGCCCGTCATGCTTCCACGGAATACGGTCCGGGCGTCGACATGCGCGTGGATACGCCGCGCACGAATATCGACGATCCCGGTATCGGCCTGCGCGACAACGGGCGGCGCGTGCTGACCTATGCCGATCTGAAAACCGTGGGCGGATCGATGGATCGACGCGAGCCGTCACGCGATATCGAGCTTCATCTCACCGGCAACATGGAGCGTTTCATGTGGTCGTTCGACGGGGTGAAATTCTCCGACGCGAAGCCGATTCACTTAAGGCTTGGCGAACGCGTGCGCATCGTGCTCGTCAACGACACGATGATGAATCATCCCATCCACCTGCATGGCATGTGGAGCGAACTGGAAGCGCCGGACGGCTCATTCCAGGTCCGCAAGCACACCGTCAATGTCCAGCCCGCGCAGCGGATCGCATTCGCCGTATCGGCGAACAATCCGGGCCGCTGGGCATTCCACTGTCACATGCTCTATCACATGGAAGCGGGCATGTTCCGCGAAGTGGTGGTTTCGTGAGGCGGCCCTGGGTCGTCATCGCGGCGCTGTTCCTGATAGCGCAGGCACACGCGCAGTCCGCACCGGAACAGCCGAAGATGGACATGGATCACGGCAGCATGGACCACGGATCGATGGATCATTCGTCCATGGCCCAGCCAGCGACGGATGCGCCTCAGATGGATCACAGCGCCATGGACCATGGCAGCATGGGCGATATGGATATGGGCGGCATGTCGATGGCCCCCATGCAGGGCGGCAAGGCGCCGGCCGATGCCCGCAGTCCCGATTACTCGGACGGTCTGGTCCATAGCCCCATGAAGCATATGGACATGGACGATTCGGCCCCTGTCGGCATGCTGATGATCGATCAGCTGGAATCATGGGCGGGACGCGACGATCACGGTCAGCGCTGGGAAGCCCAGGGCTGGTATGGCGGCGATACGAATCGTCTGTGGGTGCGCACGGAAGGCGAGCGCGCCCGCGGATCGCTGGAAGACGCGGACATCGAGGCACTGTGGAGTCATGCGATTGCCACCTTCTGGAACACGCAGCTAGGCGCGCGTCACGATTTCGGCGAAGGTCCGGGGCGTACGTGGGCCGCATTCGGCGTGCAGGGTCTGGCACCGTACTGGTTCGAACTGGAGGCCACGGCGTATGCAGGGCAGGGCGGCCGCACCGCCGCGCGTGTACGTGCGGAGTACGAAGTCCTCTTTACCCAGCGCCTGATCCTGCAACCGGAATTCGAGGTCAATGCCTATGGCAAGGACGATCCGGCGCGTGGCATCGGCAGCGGAATTTCCGATCTTCAGCTTGGCCTGCGTCTTCGCTACGAAATTCGCCGGACGTTCGCACCCTACGTGGGCGTGAAGTTCGTCCATACGATGGGCAACACCGCCGACCTGATCCGCAGCGAAGGGCGGCGCGTCACCGATCTGCAGTGGGTGGCGGGTGTGCGCGTCTGGTTCTGACCAGACGCGACGTTTTCTGAAACGCCACCTCCGTGCCGGCATCCCGGATTCCCTGTGGGAGCGCGCAGGCGCGCTCCCACAAAAAATTGCTCGATTACTGTTCTTGCATCCTCTGTCCCACCCCCGGACTCATCACCCGATACATCTCGACGACCTCATCGATCAACCCGCGCAAAACATACGCGGCCTGCGCCACCGATCCCTGCTCGGCATCGATCATCGGTACGTCGATAAGCAGATCGGTCACGCCACGCATGCCCGACAAACGCTCGGTGATCGCTTCGTCGATATCGCCCAGCTTCAGGGCACGACGGCCTTGGCAAAGCGGGCAGGGAATGGACAGGTCGTGGCCGGACTTCAGGACATACGACTCGGACGCTGACGGTCCGTTTTGATTGCTGCTCATGGCGGCATCCTCTCCGTGGATGTCCGCCACCCGCGGGATGCGGGTGGCGGGCGTGCCAGGGTAGAAAGACCGGTGCCATAGGAACCCGGTGGGACCGAAGTCCCCCCGGCACGCCCGCCGTAAACGACAGACATAACGTAGCGCGACACATGAAGACGTCGTTTGAGACGGCGTCTTCAGCGCCTATGGCAAACACAGGCTTTCTACACCCGATCGCCGATGTGCGGCGACCGAAAGAGCATCGCGGCCATGCACGCACTCGTCAATCCATAACGCTAAAAGAGACCGAATTTTCAGAATAGTCTGAGTAGAAACGACAACCATCCAGGTCGCGCGCCCACACACAAACCCAAGAGGCCTTGGCATGTCGCAATCATCCGGCATCCACCCGATCGTCATGACCGGCATCGTAAAGTCGGGAAACCGTACCGACAGTGGAGGCGAGCATGGGCGCATCAGGTGTTCCGCGGATACGTCCCGGGGAAGAGACCACCGGCTCCGGCGATCCCTCGCACGCGGTGCCGGACGGTCCGGAGCCGCCGGAAACCACGGGTTCCGGAGATCCCCGGCATATCCGGCCGGGGCAGGTGGATGAAGAGGAATAACGACGTGCCCTTTGTCGATTCGGCGCCTGTTCGTTCGACGAGAAAACAGGAACCCAGCGAGGAGTAGCCATGCAAACCCGTTTCCAGCGCATCACCCCGTTTCTCTGGTTCGACGACCAGGCCGAAGAGGCCGCGAAGTACTACGTCGCGATATTCGACGACGCGCGCATCGTCACCACCAACCGGTACAGCGCCGAGTCGGCCAAGGCATCGGGCCGCAAGGAAGGTTCGGTCATGACCGTGGCGTTCGATCTCGCCGGCCAGCGCTTCACGGCGCTGAATGGCGGCCCGGTCTTCACGTTCAACGAATCCGTCTCGATGGTCGTGAACTGCACATCCCAGGACGAAGTGGATCACTACTGGAACCGTCTGTCCGACGGCGGCGATCCGAAGGCGCAGATGTGCGGATGGCTGAAGGATCGCTTCGGTCTGTCCTGGCAGGTGGTGCCCACGGCATTGTTCGAGCTGCTTTCCGACCCCGACCCCGAAAAAGGACGGAAGGCGATGGAAGCGCTGATGACCATGAAGAAGCTGGACATCGACGGACTGCGCCGCGCCGCCAACGCCTGAAACGCTAGACGGGGTACGGGCCTTCCTCGAAGGTCCCGGTGTGATAACCCTTCACGCCGACCGCGCGGGCAAGGTCGCTGGTCAGCTCGCCGCCTTCCCGCAGCCGGCTGATAACGCCAGCGAAGTCGTGGCGCGGCTGCCAGCCGAGTTCGCGCCGTGCGCGCTCGTTGACGTACACGCGATCCAGATGCGGCGCCATACGCCATCCCAGCGCCGCGTATGCGGCGTCGAAGCCCGGTACGCGCAGGCGCAGGGCAGCGGGCGTGTCCGTTCGCAGCAAGGGCATGTCTTCGGGAAGGAACGGCGTCGTCGCGCTGACGATGTAACGGCCGAAGCCAAGCGCGGGCGCTCGCTCGATCGCACACAGGTGCGCGCCGACGACATCTTCGATATCCACACGGCGATGCAGGAACTCGTTCGCCTTCATGTTCGCATCGGTATAGGCCTCGCGCGCCGCTTTGCTGTCGTCCTCTTCAGGGAAGAAACGCGACGTGCGCAGCACGATGCAGGACAGATGCTTGTTCCGGTGCATCAACTGGCAGAGATCTTCCGCCGCCGATTTCGTTACGCCATAGACGTTCTTGGGAACGGGCACCACCTCTTCGGTGATCCATGCGGCCGGCTCGCCCACGGGCGGGACGAGCGCATCGCCGAAGACGCTGGTGGTACTGGTGTAGACGAACGAGCGCACGCCGGCGGCAACGGCTTCCTCCAGAAGATTCAGCGTGCCGGCGATGTTGGTGTCGATGAAGTCCTGGGTGCCGTGCGTTGCCACGTGCGGCTTATGCAGCGTGGCCGCATGAAGTACGGCGTCCACGCCCGCCATGCGATCGCGTACGAACGTCCGGTCGACGATCGAGCCGACATGCGTGGTGAATGGCGAGGCGAGCAGGTCGACACCGACGACATCGTCGCCGCGGTCGCGCAATGTGCGTACGAGTGCTTCGCCAAGGTGGCCGGCGCTACCGGTAACGAGGATCTTCATGGTCGTGTGTGCACACGTAAAGATCGTAACGTTAACGGGTATGAGTCGTCGTTGTCACTTCCGCAGGAGGGGCAGCCGTTTTTTCTGCGATCCCGTGACGGTACAATAAGTTCTATCGGGCCTGCTCGGCTATCGCAAATTGTCTTTCGCGGTAGTCGCTACCTAGTCTCGCAGCGACTTTCTCTATCGGTGAGAGCGGCACCCATTCAAGTGCGCCGTGAAGGGCTAATCAACGCTGCCAATCAGCCCGCTATAGCGAGAATGGTGCGTCGATCCATCGCATCAATCTCCCAGAAAAGATATGGCTTTGGCTGTAGGCACTCTTTAAAAAACGGCTTCCAGCGTACGGAAGGGTTTCTTCAGGGCGATGCCATTGACGTCGAAGTCCGACACGGTTCTGCCGTCGACGGTAACCTTCGTGGGGCGTTGCCGGTTCGGCCAGAACACGCGTACCGGTACGTCCTTGCGCAATCCGGTACCAAGCGTCAAGCGAAGCGTGTCGCCTTGCTGTCGTGCCGTCATCGTCAGGGCGCCGTAAGCGGTCGGGAGTTTGTCGATGCCGATACCGTCGCCTGCCAGCCAGTTCGGCGACGCGCCGGGCAACAGATACAACCCGTCATCGGCCTCGCGCATCAGCATGCCGAACAGCGCGCGTGCGTATTCGGAGCCGATCCACGTATGCGGCATGTCGCCCAGGTAGCCCGGGTGGCGAAGTCGCGAATGAACCACTTCCGCGAACTCCTGCCACTCCAGCGGACGGCGGTCGCGCATCAGGTTGTCGAAAAGTTCGTTCGCATCCTTCGGCCGGTTGAGATGCACATAGGTAAGGATGTTGCGCATTTCGTACGGCGTGTACGCATAGAGCGAATCGGGTTTTTCGCGCGCGCGGACATCGTCGAGATAGCGCGTGAACGTACGTTCCAGCGCATCGGCGGGCAGCAGGTCCTGTTGTCCCGTGGGATCGAGGGCGATCGACACGCCGGTCGGGTCGCCGTCGCCGAGATCGGCGGCGGAGGGGATGAAGTCCGATCCCTTCCACGCCATCGTCGCGCGGATGGACGCGGCGACCGATTCGCGAAGCGCGGCGTACTGCGCGCGTGCCCAGGTCGCCATTTCCTTGTCGCCCCATTGGTCGGCCAGCCAGATGCCGTCGTGCCAGCCCTTCAACGCCCAGTAGTCGTCCCAGTAGCTATGCGTCGGACTGGAATAACCCTCATGGCTGATCGATGGGGCGATGATGCCGTGGAAACGCTCCGGTGCCGGACGGCCGGACAGGTAGCCCGGTACCAGCGTGCGCTCGCGCAGTTCCTGCATGAACTGCATCGCCAGACGAACTTTCTGGTGATAGTCGCGCACAGTGGATGCGCCACCGTCGAGCCGCGCCACGTCGGCGACCAGATTGATGAATTCGCCCTGGCTGTCGTACTCGATATCCGAACCGAAGCCAGTGTTCACCGTGCCGTCCGCGTTGAGGATCGGCGAGACCAGGCCATTCGGATGCACCGCATGGTCGGCGTACCAGCGCAGATAGTCGCGCGCGGCTTTCGTTTCGCCAAGACGCAGCAGGATCGACGATGTCGCGGCGCCGTCGCGAATGAAAGACCGGTTGTAGTTGCGCGGGCCGGCCTGCATCGCCGGTCCCGTCTGGTTGATCAGCATGTACGCGCCCTGCGCGCGCAGCATGTCGACCAGCGAATGATCGGGCAGGGAAAGGCCGACGCCGCCGAGACGCTTCTGCCAGTCGGCAGCCACGCGTGTCGCGATAACGTCGAAGTTCGCCCCCGCATTGTTGCCTGTGCCGAGCAGCGCCGCGCGGGCGACCGCCGGCGCGTCGGGCAGGCGGGTGGCCTTCGGATCGAAGGCCACGGTGCCGAGCGGCATCGCCATGACGATGTCCTTGTGTGCCCCCGGCGCCAGTTGCACGCGATAACCCAGTGCGGCGGCGGCGAGACCATCGTCGTCGTGTGCCGTCGTGGCGGTGGGCAGCGTGCCGGCCGCCACGCTCGCCGTGATTTCGGATTCGCCGTGCGCGCCGAACGGTGCCGCGCCGCGGGTGTCGACCGGCGTCAGCGACTGGAACAGCAGGCGACCGTTCACGCGGACGTCCGTCTGGGCGTTCGTACCTTCGACAGCGATGTCGTGGATCGGCGACGGACCGCCGTTCTGCCACGGTGGATTGACCTGCATCGGCCGGACAACGAGCGAAACCGTGCCATCGACAGCTTGCGTGCCGGTATTCGTCAGTCGATGGCGAACCAGCGTCACCGGCTGGCCGTTCTGTTCCACGGCAAAGGATTCGCTTTGTACGGCAAGGCCCGGCTGCGCCGTCCAGCCCACGGTCGGCATGGGCATCCAGCCTTCGCGCAGGGCATGTTTGCGCTCGCTGCCGTCCGCCACGGCGGCATGGCCCGACGCGTCGCGCCACACGGCCTGCACCATCGGCGCACCCTTGAATGCCTCGATGTCGCCGTATTCGTCGAAGATCGACTTCTGCATGCCGGCAGGTACGCCCACCACCGTCCAGTAAACCTGCTGCATGTGCAGCGACGACGGGAAGAGTTCCGCATGCGCGCGTGCGGCGGCGATCTGGTATCGCTTCATCGGCGTCATGACGCGCGGCGGAGCGAGCAATGTCAGTCGCTGGACCGAAAGCGGCGCACCGTCGACCTGGCCGGCGGTCAGGCGCAGCTCGGTGGCCGTCACCGGTTCGCGCGCGGCCAGATACGACGACGTGCCGACGGCGCCGGGATCGGATGCCAGTTCGTGCCAGACGCCGGCGGTGTCGCGTGCTTCCAGGCGTGCGTCGCGGTGCGGTCCCGCCCATGCGACATCCAGGCCGGCGATGGGCAGGGGACGTGGCAACGCCACGTGCAGTTCGCGCGTGTCCTTCTGCTTTCCCTTCGCGCCGACGACTTGTGGCGAGCCGGCGCTCCATAGCGCCGCCTGCGCGCCCTTGCCCGAAAGCCCGCTGATTTTCGCGGCATCGCTCGCGGCCAACGGCTCGAATTCGAAAACCGATACGCCCCAGTCGGCCGTGCGCGGCACGCTTGCCAGGCGCACATAGCGCGCGGAAACGTCGGGGAAGAACAGATATTCCGTCCCGCCGATGCTATCCGTCGTGGCATAGGCCTTGTGCCAGTCGCGACCGTCCGTCGACGTTTCGATGTCGTACGACGCCGCGAAGCCACTGTCCCAGTGAATGATCACGCCGCCGACCAGTGTCACCTTGCCCAGGTCCACCTGGAACCATTGTCCCGCGCTGAAGGCGCCGCCCCAGCGGGTCGTCAGGTCGCCATCGATCGCGTGTTCCGGCGCAAGGGCGGGCACCTGTTGCGACGAGCTGGACGCCCGCCATTGGGATCGCGCCGGGAAGTCCCTGTCCGAGGCCATGGCGTGGGAGCCGATCAGGAGCGCACTCAGGAAAAGCGAGGTGCGAAGCGATGCGGGCAGGGCGCCGCGGAGACAAGGCAAGGGCATGAAGCGTCCAGTCCTGGGGGCAAGGGGCGGATCATAGCCTCGCATGAAAACGTTTACATGCGGCGTTGCGGCAAAGAATAAGGGGAGATGGGATATATTTCCCTTCCGTTTTCGAAGAAGTCATATGCTTGGCAAAGTTGCGCCGGCACGGCCAGTTACGGAAAGAGCATGAGCGAACCCAGCGCAGCAACGATTCTTATCGTGGATCCCGAGCCGCTGATCGTCGAGTCGATCGCGGTGGCGCTGGCGGCCAATGGCTATCGCACGCTCCAGGCCATGAGTCGCGGCATCGCGCAGCGCATGGTGAACCACGATCATGTCCATGTACTGATTTCGCACGGCCATCTGCACGGCGACAGCACGCCGTTCTCGTTCGCCACCGAAGTCAGTTCGGCTCATCCGGATATGGCCATCGTGGCAGTCACCAGCGATGGGCATACGGATCACGCGTTCGTTCCCGAGCGTGCGCGCATCCTGCTCAAACCGTTCGATCTTTCCGAGCTGCTGATCGCGATCGCGGACGCACGGGCTTTGGCACGACCTGCGTCGTCGTAAGCGTCAGTGTGTGTCCAGGCCGCGGATGCGCTCGATGTCGCGTAGCGGCGGCAAGCCATACAGGCGGCCATATTCGCGACTGAACTGCGACGTGCTCTGATAGCCCACGCGATAGCCGGCCGTTCCGACATCGAGCTTTTCCAGAAGCATCAGCCGTCTCGCCTCGTGCATCCGGAGCTGCTTCTGATACTGCATGGGCGTCATCGCCGTGACGGCTTTGAAATGGTGATGGAGCGACGACACGCTCATGCCCACGCGTTCGGCCAGCTCGTCCACCCGCAGGGGTTCGCGAAAATGGTCGCGAAGCCACGCGATACTTCTGGCGATGCGGTTGCCCGGGCTGTCGGCCACGGCGATCTGGATCAGTTGCGCACCGCACGGACCGGTCAGCAAGTGGTAGAGGATTTCCTGCTCCGCCAACGGCGCGAGCGCGGGAATGTCTTCCAGTCTGTCGAGCAGCCGGAGCAATCGCAGCGTGGCATCCAGCAGTCCGGGCGACGCGATATTCACCGCGACACCGAGTCTGTCGGTGGCGGCAAGCGCGCGATGGGGGATGCTTATCCGGCTCATCAGGTCAGCCAGCGCGTTGCTGTCGATGGACATGCCCAGACCCATATGCGGCTCGTCCTCGCTGGCCTGCGTGACCTGCGATACCACCGGTAGTTCGAGCGACACCAACAGGAAATCGCCCACGCCGTAGCGATAGGTCTCGTGACCCAGCGTGATGCTTTTCTGGCCCTGGACAACCAGCGCGAAACAGGGCGACTGCGCCACGTGCAGGCACTGGCTTGGCGACGAACGGCGGCTGAAGAAAAGCGAGCCGATAGCCGTGCCCGTATAAGTTTCGTCCGTGGCATAACGGGCAATGATGGAAGCGATTTCCAGAAATGGCCCGGACTGGGGATTCATCCACATTTACCTGCTATAGAGCGATTTATTCGCCGGCTCCATCGTATCCGGTTTGCCACGGCGGCATACCGGGAATTCGCCCGTTTGCAGGATCGTGCATGAAACATGGAGGATGCGGATAACGGTGTTTGTGTTGCGGGGATCAGGCTCTCAGCCCAGTCCATGACACCCCGGAGCGAACCCAAGATGACAACGGCCAAAGCCTATGCGGTATCCGCGGCGCGGATGCCTCCGCGCCCCTTCACGATCGAACGCCGCGCGCCACGCGAGGACGATGTCGTGGTCGACATCAAGTACTGCGGCGTATGCCACACCGATATCCATCTGGCCGCGAACGACTGGGGCAACGCCATTTATCCCATGGTTCCCGGGCATGAGATCACGGGCATCGTTTCCGCCGTCGGTGGCAGCGTTACGCGGTTCAAGGTCGGGGATCGCGTCGGCGTGGGCGTATTCGTGGATTCGTGTACCGCATGTGCCGAACGCGATCGCGAACTGGAGCAATACCGGCCGGGTCTGATCGGGACGTACAACGCCATCGAACCCGGCAGCGACCTGCCGACCTACGGCGGCTATTCCGACCACATCGTCGTGAAGGAAGGCTATGTCCTGTCCATTCCCGACAACCTCCCGCTCGACGCGACGGCACCGCTGCTATGCGCCGGTATCACGCTTTACTCGCCACTGCGCCATTGGAAAGCCGGTCCCGGCAAGCGCGTGGCCATCGTTGGCATGGGCGGTCTGGGGCACATCGGCGTCAAGCTCGCCCATGCCATGGGCGCCGAGGTCACGGTGCTGAGCCAGACGCTTGCCAAGCAGGAGGATGGGCTTCGGCTGGGGGCGGATCATTACTTCGCGACCGCCGATTCGACGACCTTCGAAACGCTCGCCGGCACATTCGACCTCATCGTCAGCACCGTTTCCGCCGCGATGGACTGGAACGCCTATCTCGGATTGCTGGCGATCGATGGCGCACTGGTGCTGCTGGGTGCGCCGGCAGAGCCTGTCCCAGTCAGTGCGTTCGCAATCGTGCCGCAGCGTCGCACGCTGGCGGGGTCCATGATCGGTTCCATCAAGGAAACGCAGGAGATGCTGGAATTCTGTAGCCAGCACAACATCGTTTCCGAGATCGAGCTGATCGATATCGACCAGCTTGAGGAGGCTTACGAGCGCGTGCAGAAGAGCGATGTCCGTTATCGGTTCGTCATCGACATGGCATCGCTCAGATAGGTAGCTGACCGTGGGTTAAGTCGTGGCACCACGCCCCCTCACCGTCGTTCCTGCGCCCGCTGCCCAATCAATAGAAAAACTATCTATTGAACATGCCACCCGTAGTCGATCCGCATGGTGTCTTGCCGCACACTGCGGCTCATGACAAGGACAACATCCGACAGGCGACTCTATGCGTAGCAAGCTGTTCGTGCCGGGGGCGCGGCCGGAATTGTTCGCGAAGGCGCTTGCCGGCCAGGCCGATGCTCTCTCCTTCGATCTGGAGGATTCGGTCGTTCCCGAACTCAAGAGCGAAGCGCGGCAGCAGGTCGCCGAATTCGTGACAAGAGACGCGGTGCGCACTGCCGCCAAGGTCATCATCGTCCGCGTCAATGCACCGAAGACGCCGTACTTCGAAGACGACGTGCGTGCGATGGCGCGCGATGGCGTCACCTTGCTCAACCTGCCCAAGATCGAGTCGGTGGCGGCATTGCTCCGCGCAATCGATGTGCTGGAATACGCCGAGGTGGCCAACGGCGTCACGACACCTATCCGTCTTCTGATCAATGTCGAGACGCCCAGGGCGCTCGCCCGCGCCGCCTCGCTGGCATCCGCGCATCCACGCGTTGCCGGGTTGCAGCTGGGGCTGGGCGACCTGTTCGAGCCGAATGCCATCGACCGGCGCGACAGTGCCAGCGTGCACGCCGCGATGTTCGCGGTCAGGATGGCGGCGGCACAGGCGGATATCTTTGCTATCGACGGCGCCTTTGCCGATCTCGACGACACAGCCGGATTCACGGCGGAGGCACAGATGGCGCGCAGGCTGGGTTACATCGGAAAAAGCTGCATCCATCCTTCGCAGGTGGCGCTGGCCAACGCGGCGTTCGCGCCTTCGGACACCGAGATTGCGACGGCACAGCGGATCGTCGCCGCGGCACGCGAAGCGAAAGATGCCGGTCGTGGCGCCTTCGTGGTCGACGGCAAGATGATCGACTTGCCGTTCCTCAAGCGCGCCCAGGCGATCGTGGCAGCGGCGGAATGACATTTTCGTCGCGGAGCATCATGCAAGTCGATCCTCGGAAAACGATCCGCCCGACCTTCTCCCGGCATGGCCTGCGATGGCTTGCCGCCATCTGCATGGCACTGGTCGTCGCACCGGCTGCCGCCGATAGCCTGACCCCTATGCGCAGCGTCGCGTTGCCTGCGATCGAAGCCACTGGCCGGATCGATGGCATCGCGGCCATCGACGGACAAGCGGTCGCGATACTGGAAAACACGGCATGGCGCCTGGACGATAAGGGCAACGCGTGGCGGCCCATCGCATGGAAGTCCGGCACGGCGCCTGGCGACATCGCCGCACTGTTCGGCGATGGCAAGCGGACCTATGCACTCATCGGCGCGTCGCGATCCGGTGCCATCGCCAGCGTGGCCAGAGTCCAGCTTGCCGGTAGCGAACTGTCGTTGCAGCCGCTGCCTCCGTTGCCGGTGCCGCTATCGGCGGTGCAGGGCGCGTTGAGTGGAAACGTTATCTATCTCACCGGGCAATCCGGATCGAAAATCCAGTTGCTGCAGATGATGCTGGATGCCGAACGTCCGACCTGGTCGACGGTCGATGGATGGCCTCAGGCGGTGCCGGCGACATCGCTGGTGGTACAGACCGCCGGCGTGTTCGCGACGGTGCCCGATGCGACCGATGGCCACGAGCGGCTATGGCGCTGGTCCGCCAGCACCGGTTGGGTGGCGCGTGGCGTGGTACCGGGCGTCGTGGTTCCCGGTACCGGCCGGGCGATGGGGCAGGCGCACGTGCTGTATCTCGTGCGCGATGCGGCGAACGCACCGGTGCGCGCGATGACCTTCCAGACCATTACCGGGTCGTGGGCGACGCTGCCCGGCGTATCCATCGGAAATCCTCTGGCGTCGGCATCATGGCAGGACGGCTTGCTATGGGCGGCGCCCAACGCGGATGGCAAGCGCATCGAGTTCGCGTCCGCGCAGGTGCAGTCCAGCAAGTTGCTGCTGAGGTGGCTGGACTGGATCGTGATCGTCGTCTACCTGTCGGCGATGATCGGCATCGGGCTGTATTTCTACCTGCGCGAGAAGCGCGGTTCCACGTCGAGCTTTTTCGTCGGTGGCCGCAGCATCCCCTTCTGGGCCGCGGGCGTCAGTCTCTACGCCGCCAACACCAGCTCCATCAGCTTCATCGCTATTCCGGCCAAGGCATTCGAAAGCAACTGGCAATACCTCACCAACAACCTGATCGCCGTGTTCGGACTGATGTTCGTCGCGGTATGGATCGTGCCGCTGTTGCGCAGACTCGATCTGATGTCGGTGTTCTCGTATCTGGAAACGCGCTTCCATCCCGCGATCCGGATGCTAGCCAGCGCGCTGTGCATCCTTACCCAGATCGGCAGCCGCATGAGCGTAATCCTGTTCCTGCCGGCGCTGGCGATCGCCACCATTACCGGCATCAGCGTCACCTGGAGCGTGATCCTGATGGGCGGCTTCACCATCATCTATACCGCGATGGGCGGGATGAAGGCGGTAATCTGGACCGATTTCGTGCAGGTGATCGTCAAGATGGGCGGGGCGATCTTCGCCATCGGCTTCATCGTGTGGAGCCTGCATGGCGGCGTGGGCGAGTTCATGGCCACGGCGATGGCCGAGAATAAGATGCACGTGTTCGACTTCAGTTTCGATCTGACGAAGGCCACCGTCTGGGGCTTCCTCTTCCTGGTGCTGTTCGACGTGGTGCTCACTTTCCCCAAGGATCAGGTGCTGATGCAGCGCACCTTGTCGACCAAGTCGGACAAGGAAGCCGGGCGTTCGATCTGGGCGTTCGCGGCGATCATGATTCCGGGTGGCTTCGTGTTCTACCTGATCGGCACCGCGCTGTTCGTGTTCTATAAGGCACACCCGGAACGCATGAATCCGTTGCTGCCCATCGACGCGACGTTCCCGCTGTTCATTGCCGCCGAATTGCCGATGGGTGTAACCGGGTTGATCGTCGCCGGCATTTTCGCTGCGGCGATGGCCACGTTGTCCGGCATCATGAATAGTGTCGCGACGCTGATTTCCGTGGACTTCTACGACAAGCTGGTCAAGGACCCCTCGCAGAAGAAGAGTGTGTTCTTCGCCGAGATGATGACTGTAGTGGTGGGGTTGATCGGTATCGGTGCAGCGCTATTGCTGTCGCGTTTCGACGTGCATTCGTTGTTCGACGTGTCGATCGAGCTTGCCGGTCTGCTGGGTGGCGGCTTTGCCGGTGCTTATACCCTTGGCATGTTTACGCGCCGTGCCAACGCACCGGGTGTGGCCATCGGTATCGCGTCCAGCATCTGTCTGACCTTGATCGCATGGACGTTCCATCTGGTTCACCCGTACTTCTATCTCGCGATTTCAATCCTTCTGTGCATCGTGATCGGCTACGTGGCGAGCCTGTTCTTCCCGGCGCCGACGCGTTCGCTGAAGGGTCTGACTATTTATGCGGATGTGGAGGAGTAGCACCGCATGCATTATTGCTGCCCGATCCTCCCCATCGTCGTTCCGGCGTACGCCGGAACCCGCGTCGAGGCGTGCGGTCGTCGCGGCCGCGTTCGGCGCTTTCGCGTCGGATCGTCGGTGTTTGGGCTCGCCCTACGTGGTCGCTGCGGACCCCGGCGTGCGCCGGGGTGACGGTGAGGGCGATGAAGTCGCGAGGCACCTTTAAGGTGCGGAGGCATCCCGCGTTCCAGTGCGCGCCGGAATCCGCCCGGATGTCACCCTTACCAACGGCCATGGCAGGCTGCTCCGGCCTCGTGTAGCCTGCTTCACACGTCAAGCGAGTCGCCGTGGAAACCCAGTTCCTCAATACCTTCATCACCATCGTCGACCAGGGCTCCATGGCGGCCGCGGCACGCGTGCTGAACATCACGCCGGCGGCCGTGGCGCAGCAGATCAGGACGCTGGAGCGCGAGATCGGCGCCACCCTGATCGCACGCGTCGGCCGTACCGTCAGCGTGACCGAGGAAGGCTCGCGCATCCTGGCTCGCTCGCGCGACTTGCTGCGCAACGTGGCCGACCTGCGCAGCGTCGCCAACGAAAGCGGGGTCTCCGGCGAACTGCGCCTCGGCGCCTGTCCGACCGCACTGGCCGGCATGTTGCCCGACGTACTCGCTCGCATGGTCGCGACCTTTCCGCAGATCAACGTCTTCATCAAGCCTGGCTACTCGGTAGACCTCTACCGCGCGGTGGAGACCGGCGACCTTGATGCGGCGGTGGTGTTGCAGGCACCCTTTCCGTTGCCCAAAACCTGCGAATGGCAGTTGTTGCGCGAAGAGCCGCTGATCGTGCTCGCGCCGAAAAGCATGGCCGACCGGGATCCGCACGAACTGCTCGCGACACAACCGCTGATCCGCTACGACCGCAATCAATGGGGCGGCCGTCAGGCCGACGAGTACCTGCACGCTCGCGGCATCGTTCCGCACGAGCGCTTCGAACTGAACGCACTCAACGCGATCGCCGTGATGGTCGACCGCGGACTGGGCGTGTCGTTGGTGCCGGATTGGGCGCGACCCTGGCCGGAAGGATTGCAGCTGGCGCGCATTCCACTTCCCGATGCTGCGGTACCGCGTCGTATCGGCATCGTGTGGTCGCGTTCCAGCGTACGCGTCCGGCTGGTGACGGTACTGCTTCAGGAAAGCCGAAAAGCCATGCAGGCCATGCAAGCGAAGTCGCGCTGACGTCCGCGCACTATCGCGAATGCACGACAACAATGCTGCATCGCGACAAACTTTTGCTTCGTTCGTAAGCAACAAAAACTAGTCTCTGAACATAGTCCGCATCGGTTCTATGCGGAGGGTGAAGCGCATACGCTCACTCGTGAAATAGCACAGGGTTGTTGGGACGCCGGGGAGGGCGCCGCCAGACAAAGACGCAGCACATCGTCCCTAGCGCATCGCACGCGACGCGCCGGGCTGGCCATCTGGCCAACCCGCAGCCATCAGCACACCATTCGGACACCACATGAGAAAGCCACTATTCGTAGCGATCAGCAGCATCCTGCTGATCTCCGTCATCGGGGACAGCGTGCATGCGCAAAGCGCCACGCCCGCCAGCGATACCAACCCCGATACATCGAAGGACGCCAAGAAAAAAGAGAAGGCCGCGGTCAACCTGGAACAGGTCATCGTGACGGGTACGCGCACCCCGAAGGCGATCGACGAGATCCCCGGTGCGATCACGGTGGTGTCCAAGGAAGAGATCCAGCATACGTTGCTGGTAACCGAGGATGCGACGGCCGTACTGGCGCGGACCGTTCCGGGCTATGCCGAATCGTCGCAGGCGATGAGCAACACTGGCGAAACGCTGCGCGGACGCATCCCGCTGCGCTTGTTCGACGGTATCCCGCAGGGCTCGCCGTTGCGCGAAGGTACGCGCAACGGCACGTTCACCGATATGGGCGTGATCGGTCGCGTCGAGGTAATCAACGGTCCATCCGCATCCGAAGGTATCGGCGCCGCGGGCGGCATCATCAACTACATTTCCAAGGTGCCGACCAAGGAAGGCAACGAAACCACGATCACCACGCGCTACCAGACCCAGGGCTATAGCGACAGCGGCGGCTGGAAAACGGGCGTGACCTTCGCGCGCAAGCAGGAGTCATACGATGTGCTGGCCGCGGCGTCGTATATCGATCGCGGCATTTCCTACGACGGAAACGGCCGCCGCATTGGCATGAATACCAGCGGTTCGCTGGCCGATTCCACGTCGAAGAACCTGTTCCTCAAGGCGGGTTTCAATTTCGGCGAGAACAACGACCAGCGCCTGCAGGCGACCTATAGCCGCTTCAAGATCACCGGCAAGGGCAACTACATCCAGGTGATTGGCTGTCGCGGGCCGACCGACGATCCTCCGTGCGCCGTGCCGCATACCAATACCTCCGAGAAGGGACAGATCTTCGGCTCCAAGGACGCGTTCAACGACTTCAAGCAATACAACGTGCAGTACACGAACAACAAGTTCTTCGGCGGCTCGCTGGATATCAATATCTACAAGGCCGACCAGGCGATGCGTTACCTGCCGGAGAACACGGAAGACAAGCAGGACCCGTTGATCGCGCCCCTGAACACGTTGTTCGACCAGTCGGAAATTACCTCGCATAAAAAGGGCATCCGCACGTCGTGGACACGGCCGGATATCTTCAACATCACCGGGCTGGAACTGCATACGGGCGTCGACGTGACCAAGGACGAGGCCCAGCAGCGGCTGGCGCTGACCAATCGTCTGTGGGTGCCGCCGATGAACTACAAGGGCGTCGCACCGTATGCCCAGTTGTCCTGGGATATCGGGCCGTTGACCTTCAGTGGCGGGTACCGTCGCGAAGACGACAAGCTGGACGTCAAGAGTTACACCACGACTTACTACCGCAATCGCGTCTTCGTTCAGGGCGGTGGCGTGAAGTACAAAGAAAACCTGAAGAATGCCGGCGCGATCTGGCGCATCACGGACGAGTGGTCGCTGTTCGGCTCATACAGCGAAGGCTTCACCCTGCCGAACATCGGTATTCCGCTGCGTAACATCAACGTGCCCGGACAATCCGTCGATCGCATCAGGGATCTCAATGCGATCATCTTCAAGAACAACGAAATCGGCTTCAACTGGCGCGGCCAGCACGGTGCCTTCGGCGCGACGCACTACATTTCCAAGTCGCCGTTCGGTGCGTCGCTGGCTATCGACCCGCACACCAGCGACTTCATCCTATCGCGCGCACCCGTGCGTATCGAGGGCACCGAGCTGACCGGCGAATGGCGTTTCGACGACCAGTGGAAAGTCACCGGACTGTACTCGCGCATTCGCGGCAAGACGGCGTTCTGGTCGGCCGATCCGGCGGGTCGTTATGGCTCGGGCGGGCTGAACAAGCCGATGGGCGTGCTGGACATCAATCCGGACAAGTTCGCCGCGTCGGTCACCTGGAAATTCCTGCCCAATGCCGACGCTACGCTGGGCTCCACCACGCTGTTCAATCGTCACATCTCCGGCAACGACGTGCGGGCCTACGACGGCGCGAAGTTCAGCTACGAAGAACAGACCCATGGCTACACGCTGTTCGATCTGGGCGTGAACTACGACATGCAGCAACATGGCAAGCTGTCGCTCGGCGTCGAGAACCTGCTGGACAAGCAGTACATCCTCAGCTGGTCGCAGCTCGCCGGCTACCAGAACTATTGGGCCGGTCGTGGCCGCGTGACTTCGCTGACGTATTCGATCACGTTGTGATCCGGGCGTGACGGACGACCGATCCGGCGCCCGCTACCCGGGGCGCCGGATCGGTGACAAGGAACCATCGATGATCGGATTTCGCAGAGGCAGGGACTGGACCGGCGCGGTAGCGGTCATCCTGCTATGCCTCGCATCGGCGCGGATGACGGAGGCTGCGGTGCTGCCGGAAGCCACTCCCGAATCGCAGGGCCTGTCGGCCGTGCGTCTTCAGCGGTTGCATGAGTACATGCGCAAGGCCACGGATGCCGAAGGGTATCCTGGCGGCGTGTCGCTGGTGATGCGCAACGGCAGGATCGTCGACTGGCAGGCATATGGGTATCGCGACATCGCGCGCCACGACGCCATGCGCAAGGACACGATCTTCCGCATCTATTCCATGACCAAGACGGTGACGTCGGTCGCGGTGATGATGCTGGTGGAAGAAGGCAAGATCACGCTCGAAGATCCGGTATCGCGCTACCTGCCAGGATTTTCGACGCCGCAGGTCTTCGCCGGTGGGAATGCCGATGCACCGCGACTGCGACCAGCCGCCAGGCCGATCACCATCCACGCGCTGCTGACGCACACCGCGGGCTATCCGGCCAGCCTCAAGGGCGACGAAGAAGCGGTCAAGCTGATGGAGCGTACCGATCCGCACGGCGCTTCCGACCTGCGCGGCTTCGCCGAACGCATGAGTCGTGTTCCGCTCGCCGCCGATCCCGGCACGCGCTTCGGTTACGACGGTGCGTCGACGGAACTGCTGGCGCGTGTGGTCGAGGTGGCATCGGGGGAATCGTTCGAAGCGTTCCTGCGGCAGCGCATCTTCGATCCGCTGCGGATGCCCGACACGGACTTCAGCGTACCGGTGTCGCAGCGTATGCGCGTGGTCGACATCACCACCATGGACAAGAACGGAAAACTGACGATTGCGGATGGCGCAAGCGCCGCGCATCCGGGCGAACCGCTCAATGCCTATACCAGCGGTGCCGGCGGGCTGTACTCGACCGCGGGCGACTATGCGCGTTTCGCGCAGATGCTTCTCAATGGCGGCACGCTGGATGGGCAGACCCTGCTGGGGCGGAAGACGGTGGAACTGATGATGCAGAACCACCTCACGATGCTGAATCCTCCCGTGACCCAGTTCAGCGACGCCGAAGGTTTCGGTATCGGCGGTTACGTGGTGATCGATGTGGCGAAGCGCGGCCAGCTCGGTTCGCTGGGGCAGTACGGCTGGACCGGCGCGGCGTCGACCTATTACACCATCGACCCGAAAGAGCATCTGGTGGCCATTCTCATGTTGCAGCACCTGCCGCGCGACGACGTCCCCAAGGATCTGCCGCGCATCAGCCGCAATTTCTACAATCTTGTTTATCAGGCGCTTTTGCGATGACGACACCGCGTACGGGCACCGTATTGGTGGCCGGTTCGGCCAATCTGGATTTCGTGGTTCGTGCATCCCACGTACCCGCGCCGGGCGAAACGGTGCTGGGCCACGCGTTCGAAACCATGCCCGGAGGCAAGGGCGCCAATCAGGCCGTGGCCAGCGCGCGGGCAGGCGGCGCCGTCACACGCATGTTGCTGGCGTTGGGCGACGACACTTTCGCTGTACCGATCGAAGCATCGCTGCGCGACGCGGGCGTCGAACTCGACATAATGCGCGCGCACGGCCAGCCGACGGGCGTCGCCTTCGTCTGTCTATCGGATACCGCCGAGAATGCGATTACGGTCGCCCCCGGCGCCAACAGCCTGCTTGAGCCCGGACACCTGCCGCCGCTCGCGGGCGTTACGCACGTACTGCTGCAACTGGAAACGCCATTGGCGAGCGTCGAGGCATGGGCGCGTGCGGCACGTGCCGCCGGTGTCGCCGTCGTGCTCAACGCTGCCCCGGCGCGGACATTGCCCGCGAGTCTGCTGGCGGATGTCGACATACTCATCGTCAATGAAAACGAGCTGGCCACGTTGACCGGAGTGGAGGATATCGCCACGGGCATGGACAGGCTCGACGTCGCCTGTCTGGTGGTCACACTGGGTGCGCGCGGATGTTGCGCACGCATGGGCAAGCAGCGATTTCTTCAAGCCGCGTTTGCCGTGCAGCCTGTGGACACGACCGGCGCGGGCGACACGTTCTGCGGCACACTGGTCGCCGCACTCAGTCGCGGTCTGGCCTTCGGGCAGGCGCTGCGTCGTGCCGGCGCCGCCTCCGCACTGGCCTGCACGCGGCTGGGCGCGCAAGCTGGGGTGCCCGCGCACGACGAAGTCGAACGTCTGCTCGCGGCCGATAGTCCGGATGCCACCACCGAAGACCTTGCCATCTATTGCAGCTTCGCCTGACCCCGATACCTTCCGAGTCCGACGCATACCATGACCAACCGTTCCGACCTTCCCAGCGATGCGGCATCCACGGACGACGCGAACGCGCCGCGAGTGAAGACCGAATACAAGTTCTCGCATGTCACCACCGGCCGCTACCTGCCCACGCCAGGCAAAGCACCGGGCTGGCCGTTCGCCGAGATCGGGCACTGGAAGATGGACGTCGACGGCACCGTCGACGACTGGGTCGCCGAGCTGACCGACTGGCGGCGCGAACATCTCACGCGTATCGGCTACGACGATGCGAACTACCGTCGCCCGGAACTGCAATGGGCGCAGCGCAACTTCGTGCATGCGCAGATGATGGTGGAGGATCGCTACTTCTACGATCCGGTGGCCGGGCGATATACGGTCGACCGCTATCTCGACGATCTGGAAGCGCGCTTCGGCGGCATCGACAGCGTGCTGATCTGGTTCGTTTATCCCAACATCGGTATCGACGACCGCAACAAGACCGATCTGGCGTACGACCTGCCGGATGGCCTCGACGGCCTGCGCGGTGCCGTCGACGATTTTCACCGTCGCGGCGTACGCGTCTTCCTGCCCACCATGCCCTGGGACAACGGCACGCGCGAAGCCGGACTGAACGACTGGCAGACCATGGCGCAGCTGGTCAAGGCGGTTGGCGCGGACGGCATCAACGGCGATACCTACAACGGTGTGCCTCGCGCGTTCTTCGATGCGTGCGATGCGGTTGGCCGACCGGTCGTGTTGCAACCGGAATCCACCATCAGCGCCGAGGAACAGCTGATCTGGAACGTGCAGAGCTGGGGCAAGAAAGCACCGAACGAGGTCGTGCCGCCGGTCGCGAAGTTCAAGTGGCTGGAGCCTCGCCACATGATCAACTATGAGAACCGTTGGGGCCGCGACCGCAATCATGACCTGCAATACATCTTCTTCAACGGTATCGGTTACAACGCCTGGGAAAATGTCTGGGGCATCTGGAACCAGCTCACGCCGCGCGACGCGGAATCGCTGCGACGCATCGCCGCCATCGAGCGGCAGTTCGCGCCGGCCATGGTCAGCATGGACTGGCGACCCTACGAACACACGCTGCAAGCAGGCGTGTTCGCCAGCCGTTTTCCGGTCGATGCGTTCACGCTATGGACGCTGGTCAATCGCAACGAATACGCCGTGGACGGCGAGCAGATCGCGGTACCGCATCGCGAAAGCACGCGCTATTACGACGCATGGAACGGCATGCCTTTACAGCCGCGATACGACAACGGCCGCGCCGTATTCGATTTCGCGATGGAAGGGCGTGGGTTCGGTGCGTTGCTGGCCGTGGCCGAAGGTGTCGACATCGAGGGTCTGGACGCCTTCCTCGCCAACATGCGCAAGCTGGCATCGGTTCCACTGAAATCGTTGTCGAACCAATGGCAATCGCTGCCGCAGCAACTGAAGGACATCGCGCGCACCGCGCCGGCCGCCACGGCACCGGAAGGTATGGTGGCGATTCCCGCGGGCGACTTCGATTTCGTCGTCGGCGGTGTCGAGATCGAGGGGCAGACGTGGGAAGGAAACGACGTGCAGTATCCGTGGGAGAGCAGCGCACGGCGCGGCCACCGGCGACGGATGAGCATGCCGGCGTACTTCATCGATCGAACGCCAGTGACCAACGCGCAGTACCGTGCATTCCTTGACGCCAGCGGCTGGCGTCCCGGCGATGCGCACAACTTCCTGCGCGACTGGCGCGACGGTGTGCCCCCGCCGGGCTGGGATAACAAGCCCGTGACCTGGGTGTCGATCGAGGACGCGCGCGCTTACGCGGAATGGGCGGGTAAACGCCTGCCGCACGAATGGGAATGGCAATACGCCGCACAAGGCACCGATGGCCGGCGCTACCCGTGGGGCGACGCGTGGAACGATGCGATGGCGCCGGCACCGAATCGCGGTCGGACTTTGCGCGCGCCGGACGATGTCGATGCACATCCGGCGGCGGCCAGTCCGTTCGGCCTGCTGGATCTGGTCGGCAACGTCTGGCAGTGGACCGACGAGTACGAGGACGAACACACGCGTGCGGCCATTCTTCGCGGCGGCAGCAGCTATCAGCCGCAGACATCGCACTGGTACTTCCCGCAGGCGTACCGGCTGGACGAACACGGCAAGTATCTTCTGATGGCGCCGTCCAAGGATCGCTCGGGCTGCGTCGGTTTCCGATGTGTCGTGGATGCCGCCTGATGCATCCGACGATACAGTTGCGCGGCCTTCTCGGTGACGCGCTCGATGCCAATCTGCACGGCCGGCTCTCGCATTTCGTCATCGACGAGCACAGTCCGGCGATTGCGATATTCGCACCGGAAAGGCGTCGGGAAAATCGCGAAGGCGACTGGTATGGCGAGCACGCCGGGAAATGGCTTTATGCCGCCGCGAAAGCGGCCGCCCGAAGTGGCGATGCGGTCCTGCGCGCGCATGTGCTGCGCGTGGCGGACTATCTCGTTTCCACACAGGAAGCCGACGGCTATCTGGGTACCTACGCGCCGGACCGCCGCTTCATGCGCCCGCAGCCGCCCAAGCCCGGAACCTGGGACGGTGCGCCGAGCGTACGCACATGGGATATCTGGACACACGCGTATCTGGTGATCGGATTGCTGGAAGTGCACCGGCACTTTCCGGCGCCAGGCTATCTCGATGCCGCACGCCGCATCGGCGACCTGTGTCTGCACACGCTGACCGAGGGCGGGATCGACATCACCGAACTGGGCAATCATTTCGGCCTGTCGGCGACGGTCTTGATGGACCCCGCCGTGGAGTTGTATTTCGCAACCGGCGACCGCCGCTATCTGGACCTTGCGCAACGGGTGTTGCGGCAGGCGGACAGCCATCGCGATCTTGCGCTGCTGACGCATGCGTTGGCTGGCGTCGATGCATCCGGCATTGCCACCGGCAAGGCGTACCAGCTGGCATGGAACCTGGTCGGTCTGGCCAAGCTGCACAAGGCGACGGGCGACGATGACTATCGACGCGCGGTGGATCACGTATGGCAAAACATCCGCGAGTACCATCTGACACTCGGCGGTGGTCCGTGGGGTGGGGTGGCGCATCGTTCGCGCGAAGTCTTCAATCCTGCCGGGGTGTTCAGCCCGTACGGCTACGTCGAAACCTGTTCGACGCTCGCGTGGATTCAGTTGAATCGCGAATTGCTGGCGATTACCGGCGATGCGAAGTACGCCGAAGAAATCGAGCGCTCCGCCTATAACGACCTTCTCGGCGCGCAGGCACCGAACGGCGAAGACTGGTGCTATTACGTGTTTCCCAACGGACGGCGCGTACACACCACGTACTGGCGTTGTTGCAAGTCCAGCGGAGCGATGGCGCTGGAAGAGCTGCCCGCCATCGCTTATGTGCAAGCCGACGACAGCATGACGATCAATCTCTACGGACCTGGCGAGGCGACCTTCGCGTTGGCGGGTGCGGGAGAAGTGCGTGTTGCACAGGACACGGTATACCCGTATCCCGGCGACATCCGGTTAACTATTTCAGCAGAGCGCAAGGCTCGTTTCTCCGTGAAGTTGCGCATCCCGTCATGGGCGGAAGGCGCAACAGTCACCGTGAACAACGAGGACGTCGGCGTAGCGATCGTTCCTGCTCACTACGCCGTGATCGAACGCGAATGGCGCAGCGGCGACGAGATCGTGGCGCGGTTCCCTGCGCGGCCGACGTTGCATCGTGCCGTCAATCGCAATATTCAGGAATCGCGTGCGCCCGATGGCAGCGAAGTGCGGCAGGAAGTGCTGCATTTCGAATATGCCGCTGTTACATGCGGTCCTCTGGTCTACGCAACGGACCTGATCGACGGATTCAAGGTCGAGGAAACGCTGCGTTTGCCGACGGGGCCGAGAGATAGCTGGCTGACTCTGTTGCCCGCGTCATCCGGAGAGGTGCCACGTATCGCACTGGATCCCGGCTATCGGGCGCCTCTTACATTTACGCCCTATTTCGCCACGGGCGGCCGTGTCGACGGTGCGTGGCGCCTGACCTGGCTGCCGCTGGCGCCGAAGAGGTTGGAATAACGCCGTTGCATGGGCATCACAAAAGAATATGTGCTGCCAGAACATATCAACGGTACCTGTTTCTTTAGGGGAGCCTGTTGCAAAGTGACTCCAGCAACGGGTATCGACCTTCATGAACGAGCAGCGTATGGACACCTTTCCGACTGAGTCGAAAGAAGCCCGCAATGGTCATACCGGCCCACTCGCCGGTGTGCGCGTGCTGGACCTGAGTGCTTATATCGCCGGTCCCTACGGCTGTACGTTGCTCGCCGATCAGGGCGCGGACGTCATCAAGATCGAGCCCCCGGGCGGCGACAACCTCCGTCAGTATCCATCGACGCTGGCGAGCGAGAGCCGTGCTTTCCTCGGTGTGAATCGCAGCAAGCGCGGCATGGTGCTTGATCTGAAGCGTGCCGAAGATCACGCCACACTGCTGAAAATGGTGCGCGATGCGGATGTGCTGGTACATAACTTTCGGCCCGGTGTACCCAGCCGGCTTGGCATCGATCACGACCGCCTGAACCTGATCAATCCTCGCCTGATTTATTGCGCTGTCACCGGCTACGGCGAAGAAGGGCCGATGAAGGACAAAGCCGGTTACGACCAGGTGTTGCAGACCATGACCGGCATGTGCGCGCTGCAAGGCAAGCGCGGCGGACCACCGGAAGTGATCTACGGATCGGTGGTCGACTACTACGCTGCGGCGTTACTCGCTTCAGGTGTTTCGTCGGCGCTGTACGAGCGCGAACGTAGCGGGCTGGGTCAGTTCGTTGGCGTGTCGTTGTTGCGCAGTGCGCTGACCATGCAATCCGCACGCATGATCTGGGCGGAAGGCGAATCGCTCGACATCGGTCGCGACATGCGATCCGGTGGCGTCACCGGTATCCATCCGACGCGCGACGGCTACATCTATATTTCAGCCAACACGCCAAGGTTCTGGAAGGCATTGTGCGAAAAGACCGGTCTGGACCGGCTGCGCGACGATCCCCATTACGACACGGTGCGCAAACGCGCCGAACGCTATGCCGACATCGTGCCGCAACTGCACGAAGCCCTGGCCGCGCACAGCGCCCTCGAATGGGAACGAATTTTCGGCGACGACGTGCCCAGCGCCGCCGCGCGGCGCATCGAGGACATGTTCGACCATCCGCAGGTACTCGCTGAAAGGATGGTGTCGACCTTCCAGCATCCCGCCGTAGGCAAATATCGCGGCGTGACCCATCCGATCAAATTCGGCCGCACGCCGGGACCGGCCTCGTTCGCGGCGCCGACGCTGGATCAGGATACCGGCAGGATCGTGAAGGAGCTTGAGGACAGCCGCGAGGGGTGACCCCGGCGGATGTCGCGATTGCGATACCATCGCGGCAACCATCCTTGGGGTTTCCGGCGATGTCCATGAAACGTTGTCTGGCGATCCTGCTCACGGTTCTGGTGCCGACGTGCATGGCCAGCGAAAACCACCCGGAAACCGTGTGGGCGTGGACTCCGGCTGGCGTATCCAGCAATCAGTTCGAATCGCATCCCGCATTCGATCCGATGACTGGCGACCTGTACTTCGTGCGCAGTTCGAAAACGTTTTCCGGCTGGCGAATCCTCACCTCGCATTGCGACGGAAAAGGATGGACGCCACCCGTGCCGACACCGTTCTCCGGCCCGGGCACGGAAGCCGATCCCTGGTTCACCCCGGACGGCCATACCGTTTACTTCATCTCCACGCGGCTCACGGGGAGCATGAAGAGCAACGATCTCGATATCTGGAAAGCGGACAGGAGCAGCGACGGAAAGTGGAAGGCGCCGGTCCGTCTTCCGTCGCCGGTTAACTCGAGCGAAGCCGAGTGGTTTCCGCGACTGGCACCCGACGGCTGGCTGTACTTCGGTTCGAATCGTCCGGGCGGCCTCGGCAAGAACGATATCTGGCGCGCTCGCGAGAACGGCGCCGGGCAATGGATCGTCGAGAACGCCGGGCCTGCTATCAATACGCCGGGAGACGAGTACGAGCCGTTACCTTCGGCCGATGGAAAGCGACTGATCGTGATGGCGGACGGCGGCCTCTATGAGTCGCGAATGGGCCCGGAAGGCTGGTCGCCGAAAGTGAAGCTGGGTCCCGAGGTCAACGTCAACGGCTCGGAGATCGGCGCCGTGTTCTCGCCCAGCGGGAAATCGCTGATGTTCGCGCGGGACACGGGCGAACCAAAGTCCGGCGAGTTTTTCGTCTGGCATCCGGACGGTCAGGAGTCGTGGCCGCCGACGTGTGGTGGGGCGGGGCGCAAGGCGCCGTCATCCGGCAGCAACCACTAGCGCAACCTGCGAACTGGCACGGGTTTGACAGACAGCCTTGCCGATTACGTGCAGCGGTTCCTCTCAAGCCCTCCTCGAGTACTGCCGATATTTATCGATGGACTCAGGGGCGGGGGCTCGTGATGCGATACACGATCAAATTACGTATGGGGGCGCGGCTCACTCTGATGCTGCTGTTCCTGATGGCGGTCAGTCTGGTCGGCATCTACGGGATCGAGCGGGCCAATGCAGGCACCGACCAGCAATATCGGGAAGACGTGCTCGAGTTGGGTGCCCTGGCGCGTTTGCTTGGCGCGCTTAACCACCGGGAAGATTCCCTTCGCGCCATGGCATCGGGCACGTTGCCGGTTACGGCCGATGATGGTCTGTCGTCGCTCTCTTCCGTCGACCGTGGGGCCCTCGAAACGTTCGCCAAGCCATGGGATGAGCTGTCGTCCCGTCTATCGCAGGCACATGCCAAGGGTGACCTCGCTACGGTGAGCAGGCTGGCGGCCGGGGAAGCGGCACCGCTGCTTCACGATTACCGGGCGGCGGTCGAGCACACCATCGAACAACGTCTCGCGACTGCCCAGGCGCATCACATCGAACTCAGCGAGCTGGGGCGTCGCATCCGCAACATCGCACTTGGTGTCGTGTTGGCCGGATTGCTGCTGGCCGTAGTTAGCGATGGCGTGTTCGTGCGTTCCGTGACGGCACGCATCCGCACGGCACTTGAGCTTGCGCGTACCGTAGCCAGTGGCCGTCTCGACAACCAGATTCCCATGCTCTACAGCGATGAGATCGGCGAACTGCGCGCCGCATTCCGCGAAATGGACGAGCATCTGTCCGTAGTGATCCGCCGCGTGCGGGGTAGTGCGGACGCCGTCAACGTTACCTCGCGCGAGCTTGCTTCGGGTAACGGCGAGCTGGCCGCGATGATGAGCGAGCAGGTGGAATCGCTGGGACAGACCGCCATCAGCATGGGCGCGATGGCCCAGACCGTCAGGCGGACCGCCGACAACGCCAGCGAAGCGGATCGTCTGGCGGCCACTGCTCGCCAGCAAGCCGAGCGCGGCGGCGAAGTGATCGTGCAGATGACTCAGGCCATGGATGCGATCGATCTTTCCAGCCGACATATTGCCGACATCACGGGTGAGATCGACGGCATAGCTTTCCAGACCAATCTGCTCGCGCTGAATGCCGCCGTCGAGGCCGCGCGTGCTGGCGAACAGGGGCGTGGTTTCGCGGTAGTCGCCGGTGAAGTGCGCAGTCTGGCCCAGCGCAGTGCCGCGGCCGCACGCGAGATCAAGCGCCTGATCGGCGAAAGCCAGGTGACCGTGGCCGACGGTGCGCAACTGGTTACCCGCTCCAGCGAAGATTTCAAGAACATCGTGCGCAGCGTGCGCAAACTCAGCGATATCGTTGGCGAAATTGCCGCGGCCAGCGAACACCAGGCCGCCGACGTCACTCAGGTCAGCGCCACCGTCACGCGTATGGATGCCAGTACGCGCAAACACCACCAGCAGGTCATGGGCGTCAGTCGCGCGAGCAACGAACTGCTCGAACAGGCCAGCATGCTGGCGGGCGAGGTGGAGTACTTCCATTTCGCGAACGAGCAACGCGTCGAAACCGTCTGACCCATCCACCTCAACCAGATTGCGGGACGCACGCATGGATAAGCATTACGACATTCTGCTGGTCGTTTACTCATTCGTTATCGCTTCGCTCACGGGGTACTGCGGCATCGAGATGACCTCGCGCGTGCGCAGGGCCACCGAGAATAAGTGGGTATGGATCGGTGCGGCCGCGGTTGCGTTTGGCACGGGCGTATGGGGCATGCACTTCATGGGCATGGTTGCCCTGATGCTGCCTGTGCCGGTGACATTCGACACGGGAATCACCTTTGCCTCGTGGGCCGTGGCGGTGCTGGTCAGCGGCATCGGCTTCTACGTCATCCGCAACGGCGTCCGCGTTGGCTCATGGCTGCTGGCTTCCGCATTGATGGCGACCGGCGTCTGCCTCATGCACTACGGCGGCATGTACGCGATGCAGATGGGTGACGGCCTGACCTACCGTCCGGTGCTGTTCTGGATATCCGCCGCCATCGCATTCGGGGCAAGCGCCGCAGCGCTGCTGATCATGACGTGGCTGCGCGACAGCGAACGCTGGCCGGGTATCCTCGCGCGACTGGGCGCCGCGATGGTGATGGGGCTGGCCGTAACCGGCATGCACTACACCGGCATGGCCGCGGCGATCTTCGGACCGGGTGCGTATTGCTCGCCTGCGAATGGGTTGAGCAACGCCGCGACGATCCTGGGGCTGGTGATCGGGGCGACCGCCGTGGTGAGTATCTCGCAGTGGTCTGCGTTGCTTCGTTGAGTGGGCAGGGGAGTAGGTGGCCGCGTGGAGTAGGGACTTAACGGCCTCCGTCCCTGCAATAGACATGAATGCGACACTTCACAGCCAGTTCGATCGGGGAGCATGCTGCCATCGGGAACTGAAAAGACAGGGCATCAGGTGGACAAGGCGACGACCGGCTGGGTCAATGGATTCGTGGGAGTGGTGATATTCAGTGGCTCGTTGCCCGCCACGCGCGTGGCGGTGATGGATTTCGATCCTGTCTTCCTGACCGTTGCGCGAGCAGCCATCGCGGGGCTGCTGGCTCTGGCTCTGCTGCTGATGTTTCGCGAGAAGCGTCCGGCGCGTGGCGATCTGTTCTCGCTGGCCATCGTGGCATTCGGCGTTGTCGTCGGCTTCCCGTTGCTGACGGCGTTGGCGCTCGAACACGTCACGTCCGCGCATTCCATTGTATTTGTCGGACTGTTACCGCTGGCGACTGCGATCTTCGCTGTATTGCGCGGTGGTGAGCGTCCGCGCCCGGCTTTCTGGCTGTTCTCTTGTCTGGGCAGCGCCCTGGTGGGTGGATACGCGCTGTCGCAAGGCGTGACTGCATCGCCGGTCGGGGATGCGTTGATGTTGGCAGCAATCGTGGCATGCGGACTCGGCTACGCCGAAGGAGCCAAACTGTCGCGCCGGCTTGGCGGCTGGCAGGTCATCTCCTGGGCGCTGGTCCTGTCGTTGCCCGTCATGTTGGTGCTGGTGTTCAGCACCATGCCGCCGTCGCTTGCGGGCGTCGGCGGTGCGGCGTGGGCCGGGCTCGCCTATGTATCGCTGTTCAGTATGTTGATCGGCTTCGTGTTCTGGTATCGGGGGCTGGCGCTCGGTGGCATCGCCGCCGTCGGGCAGTTGCAATTGCTCCAGCCCTTCTTCGGTCTGGTCCTCGCTGCAAGCCTGCTGCATGAGCAGGTGAGCGTAAGCATGCTCGTCGTCACCCTCGGCGTTGTGCTGTGTGTTGCGGGGGCGAGGATGTTTGCGAAGTAGATTCCCGCTAAGTCTTGCTTGGGGCTGATGGCGGGCACTCTCTCAAGGGTCGGAGTGAGCCGGCCTCTTCGTCGCACCCACTTAACATCAATGGCAACGATGATTTACCGAGCGCCGCACGGTGTTCGACGGCCATGCTCACGAGGCTTGTATTTATCCAGATATCGAGCTCGTTGCTATCGACGCGGACGGCCGGCGTATCGTCGTTCTCAAGGCTTCTCAGGCTGTGGAACGACTGCGTATACCTTACGTGGAAGAGGCCTCCTGCACGCAGGTTGTAATCAGCCGCAAGGTTGATTTCTTTTGAGAGGGTGTCGCCAGGCGCGAGCCGTATGTAGAACTGTTCCCTCGGTTCCGGCAGGACATGGACAAAGCGTCCTGTGAATTCGACCTTCTCACCCTTTGCATTCGTAACAGAGAATATGTTGTTGAGAAGGTGGCCGTCGGGATTCTGGAGTGGGGTAAGTGGCTTTGGAAGCAGTCGGGTCGTGCTGCTTCTATTGCTGATAGTGACGATCACGATGCCGGCTTCTGCCTTGTCTTTCGATGCAGGCAAGCTCAGGGTAACGCTGAGTGCGGTGTCTGCATCCGAAGAATTCGCTTGGCTTGAAAGCGTAAGCATTGAAGCTATAAGAAATAGACGCGCGCCAACGCCTCTCAAGAAAGTCATGATGTCGAACTCCATGCCATTGAATACGATGCCACACGCAGAGGCAGGCCGAATGTAGTGCAATGTCTAAATGGCGTCTGTCAGGGGCCGCATCGCATGTGCCGATGTGCGATGCGCATCGCGTTATGGCAGTTGTATCCGTCGTGAAGAGCTGTGAAGTCTCGCACTCCTACAAGAGCGGGGGAGGTTTGATAAGATTTGAAATCTTGTCCCGCAGCCGATGACGGCATCCGGACCCCTGGCGATGTGTCCCGGCTAAGCCGAGCGCCGACTTTCACGACCGCCTTGCTTCCCACGACGGTCACATGTTCTGGAGCACGTTGTGAGCGAACGCATGGACCCCTTCTCCGATCCTGAAGCCGTGACGCGATACGCCGAAGGACCGCCGCGATTGGTGCCTGGCTTCGTCGACCTGCAACGCATGACGACCATCCTGTTAGCGGAACGCGCGCCGGAAAATGCACGCGTACTGGTTCTTGGCGCGGGCGGTGGGCTGGAATTGAAGGCGTTCGCGCAGGCCCATCCGGGCTGGACCTTCGACGGCGTCGATCCCGCTGGCGAGATGTTGAAGCTGGCCGAACAGATCATGGGACCGCTCGCGTCGCGTGCGCGGTTGCATCAGGGTTATATCGACGATGCACCGGAAGGGCCGTTCGATGCGGCGGCCTGTCTTTTGACCATGCACTTCGTGGCGCCAGAAGAGAGGCTACGTACGGTGACCGAGGTCCGGCGACGCCTGAAGCCGGGCGCAGCTTTCGTGGTCGCCCACTTCAGCTTTCCGCAGGGCGAAGGCGAGCGTGCGCAGTGGCTGTCGCGATACGCCGCCTTCGCGGTCACCTCCGGCATCGAACCCGAAAAGGCGGAGGCCGCCCGCACGGCGATCGATGCACGTCTGCACATCCTCACGCCCGAACAAGACGAAGCCATCCTGCGCGACGCTGGATTCTCGAACGTCAGTCAGTTCTACGCCGGCTTCGCCTTCCGCGGCTGGGTGGGCTACGCCTGATAAGCGAGCCCTCACGAATCAATCCCCTTGTGGGAGCGCGCAGGCGCGCTCCCACAAAAAATCGCTCGATTACTGTTCTTGCATCCTCTGTCCTACCCCCGGACTCATCACCCGATACATCTCGACCACCTCATCGATCAGACCGCGCAATACATACGCAGCCTGCGCCACCGATCCTTGCTCGGCATCGATCATCGGTACATCGATAAGCAGATCGGTCACGCCACGCATGCCCGACAAACGCTCGGTGATCGCTTCATCGATATCGCCCAGCTTCAAAGCGCGGCGACCTTTGCAAAGCGGGCAGGGAATAGACAGGTCGTGGCCGGACTTCAGGACATACGACGCGGACGCTGACGGTCCGTTTTGATTGCTGTTCATAGAGGCATCCTCTCCGTGGATGTCCGCCACCCGCAGGATGCGGGTGGCGGGCGTGCCAGGAAGCAAATACCGGTGCAACTGGATCCCGGCGGGACCGAAGTCCCCCCGACACGCCCACCGTAAAAGGCAGGCACAACGTAGCGCAACGCATGAAGACGTCGCTTGAGACGGCGTCTTCAGCGCCAGTTGCCAAACACGGGTTTGCTTTCCCGGTCGCCGATGTGCGGCGACGCGATGAGGATCGCGGCGACGACGTGTAGCGTCAACCCATTTGGATAAAAGAGACCGAATTTTCAGATTAGTCTGAGTGGAACTACGACTGGCCTGTCCGAAGGTCATGCCCGGCGCCGACGTCCGCTCCCTTTAGATGGTCGACGTGGTTAGTTGCGCGGCTCACTGCGACAGGCGAACATGAGAAATCTGTCACAGGGGGTGTCCGATGAAGAAAGGCTTTGGGCGGTTCGTTCCGTTGCTGCTCGCGTTCGGTTTTGCGCAAGCGCATGCCCAATCCGAGATAGTGACATATGTGTATACCGATTCTCAGGGCACGCCTCTCGCTGAAACGGATGCCAATGGGAATATCACGGCGACCTTTGACTATAGGCCGCACTTCAGGGACGGAGGTAGTTATGTTGAGTTTGGGTTTAACTACTTCCGTCCCCGTAATTCGGCGTGAATTCGGTGCGAGTTCTGCGGGTGATCGAATGTCACAAGCTGTTGGTGCACCATTTGACTGTTCTATCGTGGGCGGTTGCCAATGACGAACCGTATCTCTATTTCCATGCTATTGCCGGTGCTGCTTGCCGCAGCCTTCCCGCAGGCGGCACTTTGTGATCCCGACGGTTTGCACGCCGTCTTTGCGAAAACGAATGGAGATGTCATTGAAGTAGATAGCCGCAGTGGCACGCTGCGTACGCCACGCTTACACGACACCGTGCTGCGCGATTGCAGTGATGAATTTCAAGCATGTTTTACTGATGGCCATGGATTTGCATTCGCATACTTTCGCAAATGCAATGATGCGGAGACCGCAAACTATGAGCGTCTCAGATTTTCCCCGAAAATTGTGTCGGCTCTGCACAACGATCTGTGGATTGTTTTCGATGCTTCGCCAAATTACATGTTTCACTATGTAATTCCGAAGGGCGTCGTCGGAATTTACGTCGGAGCAACGCCTTCGTACGACTTTCGTAGCGTTCTTCGCCAGCGTAATTTTCGCCTGTCCAGCCTTGATGCAACGGAATATCGCATCACCGATTCGGACGCTTTTGCTTCATGTAGTGAGTAACGCATGTGGCGCGTTGTCCGGCAGGTGGCGTGGAGTCGGTTAAACGGACCTTTGCATTAACTACCTCCAGTCCCTTTCGGTGCGCTCTCCGGTTCGACGACTATGGCTGGTGCTTTTGCGCTGTGCATCCCCAGCCGTCATAGTCGAGGCCGAACAGTGATGCAACACACTCCATGAAGCCGGATACCGATAAGACAACGTGCTGCTGAATGGCCATGTGAATCGTGACACTGACGGTGTGCTCCCCGTTGAGTTTCTGAGTGGTCGCAACGCCGTACTGGTGATCATTGATGAAGCCTGCGGCAACGGTTGCCTTTTCGTGCGACGGTGCGCGCATAAGGAAGTCGACGTCGCGAGGCACACTAAAGTCGTCTCCTTGACCATCAAGTGTTTCGAGAAGGTCAGTATCCGCGGCGGCCGTTTGCATCAATTTACAACGACTGACATCTGAAGTGCTCCGTTCAAGTCATGGCGAAGAAACGGGCCTGCCGCTCCCCATCGCGCTACGCAGGCGCGTGATCGTAGGCGACCAAAAAGCGTCTCAGCCCGCGTGCAACTTCCGTGCTGCTTCCAGTCGATTGCGAGCGATAGCCTCCTTGTTGCTTGACGCCCACAAGTGGAGCGGCACAAGCGCTCCCCGTAATGTCTGTCCAAGCTCGGTCAGCTCATAGTCCACACGTGGTGGCACTGAGGGGAACAGAGTGCGTGTAACGATGCCATCCGTCTCCAGTCGCTTCAGAGTCAGCGTAAGCATGCGTTGCGAGATACCGCTGACGCGTCGCTGGACCTCGTTGTAGCGTAGCGACCCTTTGGACAGTGCTCCAACAACCATGATGGTCCATTTGTCTCCGACGCTGGCTAGGACATCGGCAAGACCCTTGCAGTCGGTCGCAGACAAGGAGCCGTCGGGAACAAAAATGTTCGCTTCGCTCGGAAAAGTGCCTTCTTGTGCCACGTTATCGTCCTTCCCATACTGGCGTTACGAACAAATTGTTCGCGTACTTTAGTCCAGGTAGGCGGACGCCACAATTGAGGAAAGAACGTGATGACGAAGCTTCTGGTTGTTGAGGCCAGCCCCCGAGGAGAGCATTCAATCTCCCGAAATCTTGCGAAAACATTTGTGGAGCGATGGAAGGCCGCGCACCCGGGCGATGAAGTCATTGAGCGCGATCTCGCAAAGATGGACTTGCCCTACGTGAATCTGCCCTGGTTGGCCGCCAGCCTTACGCCCGCGGAGAAGCACACTCCCGAGATGAAGGATGTCCTTCGGCTATCCAACGAGCTTGTCGCAGAGCTTCTGGCCGCGGACCACATTGCCATCAGCACCCCGGTTTACAACTACAACATCCCCGCAAACCTCAAGTCCTACGTGGACCACCTGGTACGCAAAGGCCTGACCCTTGGCATGACGGGCGAGGGCCTGGTCCATGGGAAAAAGTGCACGATCCTGATGGCTTCGGGTGGTGTCTACACAGAGGGTTCGCCGATCCGGGATCGGGACGTCGCAACTATGTATCTTCGCCTGATTCTCAAGGTCATCGGCATCGAGGATGTTACGTTCGTTTCCGCAGGTGGTAGCAAGGTTGTCGACCTTGGGGAAAGATCGCGAGCGGACTTCCTCCAGACGTTTGATGCAGCAGTGACGTCCGCAGCGCATGCGTGATCCAGCGAAGGAGTCAGCATGATTTATCGACAAGTGATAAACCATGCTGATCCCTTCGTTGCAGTTTTCCACCCGAAGCAGCTGCTCGTGTATGTCTGCTTGTGGTTCCGGGGAGCGGCGTACTAGGATCGTCCGAAGTCAGTGACTGGGGTCATCGAATGAAGACATGCACCCTGTGGCGAGTCATTCTGGTCGCAACGATCAGCTTCGTTGCCCAGAATGTAGCCGTCGCGCAGTCTCTTAATGCGCCGTTGCTCGATCGCCTGACCGGAACGTGGGTGCTGCGCGGCGATATCGCCGGTAAGTCGGTAACCCACGACATAGTGGCGCAATGGGTGCTGGCCCATCAGTACATCCAGATTCACGAAACATCGCGATCGAGAACGGCGGCCGGGGCACCGGAATACGATGCCATTGTCTACATCGGCTGGAATCCGGATTTAAAACAGTATTCTTGCCTGTGGCTAGATTCGACGGGTGGCAACGGACTGGTTGGAACGGCGTTCGGTCATGCCGAATCGAATCCTGCCGAGCTTGCATTTATATGGTCCGGCAAGAACGGCGATCCTTCCCTCTCCAACACCTTCGCATACGACCGTGCAACGGATTCCTGGCGTTGGACGATCGACAATATCGATAAGGGACGGCATCGCTCATTCGCGAACGTGAAACTTACCCGGCAATGATTTAGGGACGATCGTCAGCAAAGGGACCCGTGTATCAGGTAGTCAGGCGACAGGGGAAGTACATCGTGACTCAGACAGTCATACCGCAGCTTCGGATCACCCGTGCAGTCGATAGCTTGCCATTCTATGTGCAAGGGCTTGGCTTCACGGTCGATTGGCAGCATCAGTTCGAGCCGGGTTTTCCGCTCTTTCTACAGCTGACGCGGCAAGGTCAGACCATCTTCCTGACCGAGCACACGGGAGACTGTGAAGTAGGTGGCGCTGTCTATTTCGTTGTACCCGACGTTGACGAATGCTTCCATCTTTTCAGCGCTGGCGGCATCAAGCCCACTGAAGATCCGCAAGACGCGCCGTGGGGTTCCAGGGAAATGGTTGTCACAGATCCGGACGGCAATCGTTTGCGCTTTGCCACTCGCGTCGCCACCTAACCCAAGCGTTAGACCGCATCTGGAGTGTCGCTGCTCAACTCAAGCAGGAATACGAGTTGATTCAATCGGGTCCGTATCGCTTTGTACGCCACCCCATCTACTCCGGGTTGTTGCTCGCCTTCCTGGGAGCAACGGTTGTGTGGGTCGGCTTCGTGTGAAAGGGCCAGCTCGCTATCAGCGCTTCTCACCCTTCGAGGGATCCGTGACGGCTATCGAGCAAGTCCATCCACCGGAGTGTGCGATGGTGAAGTCCAGGTTCCCGTCGTAAAACCTGCCCTCCTTCTATCAGTGCAGAGGCCTTGTCGCGCGACACGCCCAAGGCCGCGATCAGAAGTTCCGAACAGGTGACCGGTCCGAACGCGTCAGGCATTCTGATGAGCTTTGTGCGGTAAGGCGTAACTTGGCCGCAGCCTTAAGTGATAACCGGCCGGGTACCCGGGTTGCTCATGTGGCAAACTGGCTCACACGTTCGGCAAGCAGTCCATCAATCCCGTGATCAACGCCACCAGCGCCAAGGATGAGGGGAGGTCGGATTCCAGTCGGGTGGCCGTGGTGTTCATTGCTTTGATCGTCCTGCTCACCTTGGCGGCCCTTTTTGCGCCGCGCTTTCGGCAGCCCACGGTGGAGGCCAAAGTCGCCCCTTCGGTGCGACCGATCATGCCGGCCGTCGAGCTTTGGCTGAGTACGGCGGATCGCCGACTGAAGCTGATGCCCCAGCCCGACATCGAGATGAGTGCCCAGGATTCGTCACCTGCCGATGTGGTCATCGACGTCAACGCAAAATACCAAACCATGACCGGTTTCGGGGCGGCGATGACGGACTCTTCGGCGTGGCTTCTCCAGAACAAATTGAATGCACTGCAACGCAATGCTTTGTTGCACGAACTGTACGGTCCGCCGCCCAACCTCAACTTGAACATGATGAGGTTGACCATCGGCGCCTCGGATTTTTCGTTGAAGTTCTACACCCTGGACGATATTCCCTTCGGCCAGACCGACCCCTCATTGCAGCACTTCAATGTCGCGGCCAATCTGGAGGACGTGATACCGACGGTGCGTGAGATTCTTTCCATCAATCCCGGGCTACTGATCGTAGCGTCGCCATGGAGCGCACCGGCGTGGATGAAAACCAACGAGAATCTTATTGGCGGGGAATTGCTGGAGCAGTACGAAAGCACGTACGCGGACTATCTCGTCAAGTATCTCGACGCTTACCGCGGTTATGGCATTCCCATTTTCGCCTTGACCTTGCAGAACGAGCCAAGGTTTACGCCCATTACCTATCCGGGCATGGCAATGAGCGCGGAGACGCGGGCGCGCATCGTCGCGCAGTACCTCGGGCCGAAGCTGGCAGGCCGCAAACCGAGGACACGCATTCTGGATTGGGACCACAACTGGAGCCATCCCGAGGAGCCATTGAGTGTGCTCGCCGACCCCGATGCCTCGCGCTACATCGACGGCGTCGCCTGGCATTGCTACGAAGGCAGTCAACATGAGCAGGGGCGCGTGCATCGCGCGTATCCCCAAAAGGATACTTACATCACCGAGTGCTCCGGAGGAGACTGGCCGTTAAGCATGAATGGCGAGCTGCTCTGGTTCACGCGGAACCTGCTGGTTACGGGGATCAGGCAGTGGGCTCGTGGCGCCATCTACTGGAACCTCGCGCTCGACGAGGATCACGGCCCGCATTTTGGCGGGTGCGTGGCCTGCAACGGCGTGATCGCGATCGATTCGCAGACGGGGTCCGTGAGTCGCAATGACGAGTACTATGCGCTGGCGCACTTCAGTCGATTCGTCCTTCCAGGTGCTGTCCGGGTGAGCTCCACGGACACCGACGCCGACAAGGGCATTGCCAATGTGGCGTTCCGGAATGCTTTCGACGGATCGATCGTTCTCGTGATGGTGAACATCAATGCGAATGCTCGTCACGTTTCAGTGGTCGAGGGACGGACTCGTTTTGAATACACGATGCCGCCGGAAAGCGTGGCGACCTTCGTATGGAATCCGGATCTGGTGAGTGCATGGATACAACGTGCACTTGGATGGCTGAGAGGGCCTCTCCCTCCAGCGCGTCTCGAATGAGCGAGACGCAGCCGACAATTCTTGCCAAGAGGAGTCTCACGATGCCCATCATCATTACCGCCTTTGAACGGTCGCCCGATGGCGGCAAGGGACTGGCACGCGATACGCGCGTTCGCTGGGCGCTTGAAGAGGTGGGCCAACCCTACGAGGTTCGCCTTGTTTCGTTCCGTGCGATGAAGGAGCCCGCGCATATGGGCCTTCATCCTTTCGGCCAGATTCCAACCTATGAAGAAGGCGACCTCGCCCTGTTCGAGACAGGTGGAATCGTCTTCCATCTCGCCGAGCGCTATGCGGGTCTGTTGCCGGCCGATGCCAATGCCCGGGCGCGTGCGATCACGTGGATGTTTGCCGCGGTCAATACCGTGGAGCCGGCGATCCTTGAACTCGTAACCGTCAGGTTTCTGGAGGGCGATAAGCCCTGGAGTAAGGAACGCCTGCCTCTGGTCGCGGATCGCATCCGCGATCGACTCGGCCAACTTTCTGCCCGCCTGGGCGACGCCGACTGGCTCGATGGTGCGTTCAGCGCGGGCGACCTGATGATGGCGTCGGTGATACTCAGGCTGAGAGCATCGGGCATTCTGGACGAATTTCCGAACCTGGCTGCCTATATCGCTCGCAGCGAAGCGCGGCCGGCATACAAGCGGGCGTTCGCCGCCCAGTTGGCAATCAACGCGGGCAACCCACCAGCCGGCTGATTGCGTTCCATCCTGGGAATTAACCGCCTCAGTCTCTATCGATCGTGGCGAGGTAAGCGCTGGATGCCAGTAACGACACTGGCCCCTTCTTCATCCCGAAGCGCATGCTCCAGCAAGGCCACGACCCGTTCGCCCTGGTCGGTAAAGATCAGCTCCATCGCCGTCCGACTACCGAGTGTTTCGATCTGTGCGTGAAACAGCCAGTCCCAGATCGCATTGCGATCCGGCTCCAGGCGTTCGGCCAGGGTAACGATGCGACGGACGATTCCCTGGCCCATAGCTTAGAAAATGTAACTCAGCGCGACAAAATAGCTGACGGTATGGTCGGCATCGACCATCGGGCTGTCTTTGACCGACGTTGGCAGACGGGTGTAGCGAAGACCGCCCGTGGCCAGCCACGAATGCGACAGCTTGTAGATGGCGGCCATGCCCAGATAAGGCGACGAGCCGCCGCCGGCATGGTAGGCGGGAAGTCCGCTACGCAATGCTTCACTGGTACCGATGCCATAGTAGTAATTGTTCAGTGCGCCGTTGCTGTAAGTCACGCCGCCGGTCGGCACCAGGGTCAGATTGCCCCGGATAATCGGGTAGCTGTAATTCAGATCGAAGGCGCTACCGCCACCGTGGCCGGTGAATTCCTTCTGGGCGCTGGCCTGTACCGCGCCCCAAACCGCTTGATGCCGCCACGCCACACCGACCATGCCGGAGATGTCCCGGTTGGAAAGCTGGCGCAGACGCGCATCGTCGGTATCGTCATGACGAAAGCGATTCCCCAGCGGCGAAGCCGTGATGGAGAACTCGTCCGAGTCCGTCTTGAACAAGCGGTACCCGAAGATCGCTCCGTGCGCGTAGAACGACTTGCCATCGTAGTTGACCATCGGCAGCGGCCAGGCTTTGTTGTTGTAGCTGCGATAAGGGCTGGGGCTCCAGACGGCGCCAAGACCCAGGGTCCAGGTGGGGCTTTGCTGAGGCGCGGACTGGGCCAGTGCGGAGCTACAGAAAGCGGTGCAGGCCAAAGCAGCCGACAGGCTGGCAAGACGTAACGATGCAATCGACATGGGCGGACAAAGACCAGGGAATCCAGACAGCCACGGATCATGGGCGCGCTACATTGCCTCAACATTGCGCCGATACGATGGAGGTGGATGCTAAAGTCGCCCGGCACGCAGCCATGCGTGAGGCAAGGAGATACCAACCATGCGAATCCTGCTGGTTGAAGACGAACCGGAAATGGCCCAGGCATTACGCACGGCATTGCAGCGTCACGGCATCCTGGCGGACATTGCGCCAAACCTGATGCAGGCTGGCGAGGCTTTGCGCCAGAACGTACACGACCTGCTTCTGCTGGATCGTCAGCTACCCGACGGCGATGGGGCTACGCTGATCCGGATCGCGCGGAAATGTCGAGCCGATCTGCCAGTCATCATGCTGACGGCGCGAGGGTCATTGGCCGACCGTATCGACGGTCTCGACCTTGGCGCGGACGATTATCTGGTCAAGCCATTTGCCGTCGAAGAGCTGCTGGCGCGCATTCGCGCCGTATCGCGGCGTCCGTCGCAACTGGCGCTACCCACGGCAAAGGTGGGCAATCTGAGTTTTAATTTCTCCGCGCACGAAGCCTTCGTCGACGCAGTACCACTGCAGCTTCCACGACGGCAATTGCTGGTGCTGGAAGCTTTATTCCTGCGACATGGGCGTACGGTGCGCCGCGAAGTGCTGCAGGAGTCGGTCTACGACTTCAACGATGAGATCCAGTCCAACGCGCTGGATGCCCATGTATCGAAGCTTCGCCGTGCGTTGAGCGAGGCGGGAGCGCGCGCGGACATTCACGTGATTCGGGGCATTGGCTATCTGCTCAAGGAGCGAACCAATGAAGGTGAAGAATAAGTCGCTCACGTTGCAGCTGGCATGGCGATTGATCGGTTTGCAAGCCGCGGTCATTCTGGGGCTGATCATTGCGTGGACGTACATGATATACGTCGGAAATTTGTCGTATATCGACGAAAACGTTCCCCGCATGATGGTGAATAACTTGCATATGGACGACGCCGGCAAGCTGGCGTTTCGGAACGATGCCAAACTGCAATCGCTTCTTCGGACATCGCCTGGCTTGTGGTTCGTCATTGAGGACGAAAAAGGCCATCGTATGATCCATGGCAAGGTGCCCGAGGCCTATCGTTCGCTGGCGGATTCGCTGACTCAGTTGCAGAGCGGCGAAGTTCACGCCAGCGGCCCGCCTTATGCGCTTGCCATGCGCATCTATACCGACGACACGTCGATGGGGCGCATCTATGTCATCTGTGGCGGGGTACCCACGGCGAATGTGGGCATCATATTCGCCCTGATCCTGGCCTACTTCGGCTGGCGCATATCATTGCCGCTGGCGTTGCTGACGCTGATCGTGGTGCCGTGGCTGATTCGTCGTTCCATGCGCGGTGTAGCCGAGGTGGCTGAGCAGGCCCAGGCAATCGACATCGACGAACGGGGCGCGCGTCTTGCCGATCACACCGTGCCGCGCGAGTTGCAGCCGCTGGTGCAAGCGTTCAACGCCGCACTCGAGCGCCTCAACGAAGGCTATAACACCCGCGATCGTTTTCTGGCTGGCGCCGCCCACGAGCTGCGTGCGCCCATTGCGATTATCGAGGCGCGGATCGAAACACTCGAGGCTGGCGCCATGCGCAATCGTCTCCTCATAGACGTTGCGCGTCTGTCTAATCTGGCCGAGCAGCTTCTTGACCTCCAGCGCCTGGGCAAACATGAGAGCAAGTTCGAGCCGCTCGACCTGGTGTCTTTATTGAGTGAAGTCACGGCGGACGTCGCCCCCCTGGCGATAGGGGCCGGCTACGAGCTGGCGCTGGATGCGCCCGAGACGCCAGTTATGGTGATGGGAGACCCCCTGTCGCTTGCGCGCGTGTTGACCAACCTGATCCAGAATGCCATTGCGCATGGCGGCGGTCGCGGCCTGATCACGGTCGATGTTCGCCCGGACGGCACGTTCGGCGTCAGCGACCAGGGGCCGGGCATTCCCGCAGACGAGCGGCAGCGTATCTTCGAGCCGTTCTATCGACTGCGCCCAAGCAGCACGGGCGCTGGGCTGGGACTGCATCTGGTGCAGGAGATCGTCGCTTTGCATGGCGGCCGGATCGACCTCGTCGAGGCGGATGGCGGTGGTGCATGGTTCCGTGTGCGGCTTCTGGCCATGGCCGCGAACCCGGCGGTTAACGACGTTGGTGGGGCGGTTGGCGTTCGAATATAGAAAGGATAAAGGGGACAGAGCGGCATCCTTCGTCAATGGCTTCACCTCAATCACGCGCAGCTAACCCGTTTTCCAGTCATCTATCCCGCTTGGCGAGGCGGTTTGGCCACTTCGTCTTTACGAGGGAATCAATCTCATGATTCGTATCCTGTGCGGCATTGTCTTGCTCATGACACTCAGCCTGCCTGCCATGGCGGACGTTCAACCTTTCCCGGCATCATTCCGAACTCAAGAAATTCAGACGGACGGCGCGACAATCCATGTTCGCGTCGGTGGCCATGGTCCCGCCGTCGTGCTGTTGCACGGCTTCGGCGACACTGGGGATATGTGGGAGCCACTCGCCGCCAACCTGGTGCGAGACCACACCGTCGTCGTACCCGATCTGCGTGGCATGGGACTCTCGTCGCATCCGGAGAGCGGTTACGACAAGAAAACCCAGGCGGGAGACATACGTGCCGTCCTGAGCAAGCTTGGCATCGATCACGCTGTCGTCGTGGGTCATGACATAGGCACGATGGTGGCTTATGCCTACGCCGCACGGTACCCCACCAAGACCGACCGCCTGATCGTGATGGACGCACCTGTCCCCGGCATTCCGCCGTGGGATCAGATCGTGCGTCTGCCCGCACTGTGGCACTTCGACTTTGGTGGGCCGGACATGGAGCGTCTTGTCGCGGGCCGCGAGCGCATCTATCTCGACCGGTTCTGGAACGAATTCGCGGGTGATCCCACCCGGTTCGACGAAGCCTCGCGCCGCCATTACGCCGAACTCTATGCCAGGCCGGGTGCCATGCATTCCGCGTTCGCCCAGTTCCGCTCCATTCGACAAGACGCGGAAGACAACAAGGCCTCAATGGCAACCAAACTTACTATGCCCGTGCTCGCCATCGGGGGTGAAAAGTCATTTGGTGCGAATGAGGCGATAGTGATGAGGAACGCCGCGGATCACGTCACGGAGCTTGTTGTTCCACGCGCGGGCCACTGGCTGATGGAAGAGGCAACGGATACGACCATTACCGCCGTGCGCGACTTTATCGATGGCAAGCCGATCAAGTAACGATAAATGGGACGGAGGTGGTTATGTTGAGCTTGGATTTAACTGCGCCCGTCCGCTTTCTCCCTAAGGGTCGTTCAATCCAGCGGCCTCACCCAGATATTGCGAAAGCTGATGGGCTGCGAGGGATCGCCGTGCGCCTGGAGCTTGATCGACGCTTCGGCGTACGGCGCGTATTTTGGCTTGCCGATGTAGGTGGTCTCGCCGGCAAGCTGGGTGTGGTTCTGCACCAGCACGCCGTTATGGAACAGCGTCACATAGGCCGGTGACTTCAGTATGCCGTCGGCGGCAAACACCGGCGCCGTCCAGATGACGTCATAGGTTTGCCAATCTCCCGGGGGGCGTATGGCATTGACCAGAGGAGGTGTCTGTTTATAGACGCTGGCCGCCTGTCCGTTGACATAGGTTTTGTTCTTCCACGAATCCAGGATCTGGATTTCGTAGCCCTCGTCGGCCGGCCCGGTCGAGGCGAGGAACACACCGCTGTTGCCGCGGGCCTGGCCTTCGCCAGTGATGTCCTTGGGTACCTGCCACTCCAGATGCAGCTGGTAGTTCCTGAATCGCTGTCTGGTCTGGATGTTGCCCGCGGCCTTGTCGACCGTCACCACACCGTCATGCACTTTCCAGCGCGCCGGAGAATGGTCCTTGGACGATTCCCATTGAGCGAGATCGCGGCCATCGAACAGCACGACGGCGTCGGATGGCGGCGTACTTTCCCGACTGCCCGGCGCTACGATCCTGGGCACCGGCTCCCACTGTTCGGTCGCCTTGGGATCGGTCTGTGCCCATGCGGACGATTGTCCGGTGGCTGCGAGAACGAAAAGGGCAAGGACAATCGCGCTTCGCCGTTTCAAAGGCATCCCTCGATGAAAGTTCATACCGTGCATATCCTGAGTGCCTCGGCAAACGAGTCGAATGGGTCGGATCGCGACGGCATGAATTCGTGCGCGATGAAACCCTGGAAGTTCAGATCCGCGATCGCCTTCGCGATAGCGCGATAGTTGAGCTCCTGGGTGCCGTCGATGTCATGGCGACCAGGTACACCGCCGGTGTGGAAATGCCCGATCCACTGGATGTTGTCGCGGATGGTGCGGATCACGTCGCCCTCCATGATCTGCATGTGATAGATGTCGTAGAGCAGCTTGACGTTGGGCGAGTTGATACCCTTCATCACCGCGACACCGAACGCGGTGCTGTCGCCCTGATAGCCGTGGTGGTCGACCTTGCTGTTCAGCAGCTCCACGCACACGGTGATGCCGTTCTCGGCTGCGTAGGGCGCGATCCTGGAAAGGCCCGCGACGCAGTTGTCGATGGCCTGGCGCTCGTCGATGCCCGTCGTGCGATTGCCGAACATGGTGATCAGATGGGTCACGCCGGCGCGCTTGGCGAGTGGGATGGTCGCTTCCAGCTCCTTCAGCAGGGTGGCGTGATTGGCCGGGTCATTGAAGCCCATCGCGATGAAGTTATCCCGCCGGGAGGGATAACCCATCGATACGGCCAGGCCGCTGTCGGTCACCACCGCCCATTCGTCCGCATACAGCAGATCAACGCCGGCGAAGCCGATGGTCTTAAGGCGCTTGCACAGTTCGGGGAGCGGCGCCTTGGAGGTCCAGCGGCTCAGCGACTGCTTGAGACGTCCAGGAGATGCCTTCTCAGGAGCGGCCTTGCCGGGGCCAGTACCGGCGGAGGCAAGCAACGGCATCGTGCCGAAGGCGGCCGCGGCGGCAGCGAGGCGACCGAGTGCGGTCCGGCGGCTGATGCCGGGAGACGTGGTCATGGTTATTCGAGTCCCAGGATGTCGCGATTGAATGCGCGGTCGCTGCCGGTCGCGGCGAAATCGTCGAACGCGCGCTCGGTGACCTTGATGATGTGGTCGCGGATAAAGACCGCGCCTTCCTTCGCGCCTTGCTGGGCATCCTTGATGCAGCACTCCCATTCGAGCACGGCCCAGCCTGGATAGTCGTACTGCGCGAGCTTGCTGAAGATCGCGCCGAAATCGATCTGCCCGTCGCCCAGCGAGCGGAAACGTCCGGGGCGATCGATCCAGTTCTGGTAGCCGCCATAGACGCCCGCGCGTCCATTGGGACGGAACTCGGCATCCTTCACATGGAACGCACGGATCCGCTCGTGATAGATGTCGATGAACTGCAGATAGTCCATCTGCTGCAGGATCATGTGGCTGGGGTCGTAGAGGATGTTGGCGCGCGGATGGTGCCCTACCGCCTCGAGAAAGCGCTCGAAGGTAGCGCCGTCGTGCAGATCCTCGCCGGGGTGAAGTTCATAACAGACATCGACGCCGGCGTCGTCGAAAGCATCGAGGATGGGCCGCCAACGTTTCCCGAGTTCCGCGAAGGCTTCCTCGATCAGCCCGGCGGGGCGTTGCGGCCACGGGTAGAACAGATGCCATGCCAGTGCGCCGGAGAAAGTTGCGTGTGCAGTCAGGCCGAAATGCTTGCTCGCTGTCGCCGCAAGCTTGAGTTGTTGCACCGCCCAGGCTTGGCGTTGCTGCGTGTTGTCACGCTGTGCGGCGGGCGCGAAACCATCGAACAAGCGGTCGTACGCGGGGTGCGAGGCCACCAGTTGCCCTTGCAGATGCGTAGACAGCTCGGTTACCGCCAGCCCGTGTTCGGCCAGCGTACCTGCGATGTCGTCGCAATAACCCTTGCTTGCCGCCGCCAGTTCCAGATCGAACAAGCGACGATCGTTGGTGGGAATCTGCACGCCGACAAAGCCGAGCGACGCCGCCCACCGGGCGATATCGGGGAGCGTGTTGAATGGCGCCACATCTCCCGCGTACTGGGCAAGAAAGATGCCTGGCCCCTTGAGGGTTTTCATGCGTATTCTCTCGGCATTCGTTTCATGGGTCAGATCTTCAATTCCGTTTCCACGGCCCAGGCCTTGCCATTGCCCGCCTGAGAAAGCGGTATGTCGGCCTTGAAACCACCTGGAACGGCGACGTACTGGAGCACTTCCGTGCAGCCGGGCTGGGACATGAAGAAGCCCAGCATGGTCAACTTCTTGGTCATCAGCACGAAGTCGGCCGCGGGTGGCATCGTGGCATGTCGCGATGTGGCTATCGCCTCGCTGTGTAGTTTCGTCACCAGCTTCTTGCGTTGGGCCTCGTCGAGCTGGAGGAAGGGTTTGCCACCGGCCTGGTCGAACGCGGCCAGCGCGGTGAGGTATCGCTGTTGATCGGCCTTGGTATAGACGTCCTTGAACATCTGGTCGATAAAGGCAGGCACGCCCGCGTCGAGTGCTCCCGGCGTATCGGTACGCGGGATCACGATGTCGATCACCGCGGCGATCAGGCTGCTTTGCGCGGGGTTGAAGAACCGGGGCGCCGCATCCGGTTTTTGCGAAGCGGCATGAGCCTCGAAGACGGCCAGCAGCGACGGTGCGGCGACCGCGCCGACGGCAAGCGCGGACATGCATTTCAACCATTCACGACGGTTCATGGCGATATCCTCAGATGTTGCCGCGCTTGAGTTCTTCCACGGCATGACTGGCCGCGCGTGCGGTCAGCGCCATGTAAGTCAGGGACGGGTTCTGGCAGGCGGACGAGGTCATGGCCGAGCCGTCGGTAATGAAGACGTTCTTGCATGCATGCATCTGGTTCCACTCGTTGAGTACCGACGTCTTCGGGTCGCGGCCCATGCGCGCGGTACCCATTTCATGGATGCCAGCGCCGACGTTGGCCTGCATCGAGAAGGAGCTCACGTTGCGATAGCCTGCGGCGGTCATCATTTCCATCGCATCGTCGACGATCTCCTTAGTCATCAGGATCTCGTTCTCCCTGTGCGCGGCATCGAAGTTGAGCACGGGCAAGCCGTACTTGTCCTTATGGTTGCGGTCAAGGGTCACCATGTTCTGGTGATTGGGCAGCATTTCGCCGAAGCCCATCATCGACACCCACCAGGGGCCGGGTTTCTCCGCGGCCTGCTTGAGCTCGTCGCCCAACACCGGCGCGTTGACGAGCCGCGTCCAGTCGCTGCGGCTCGCGCCGCCCTGATAGCCGAAGCCGCGCAGATAGTTGCGTTTGTCCGTGCCGATATTGCGGTAGCGTGGAATATAGAAGCCGTTGGGCCGGCGCCCGGAGTAGTAGCGGTCTTCATGGCCGTCGACAAGCGCTCGCGCGCCGTTGCCAAAAATGTGGTCCATGATGTTGTGGCCCACTTCGCCGCTGTCGTTGCCAAAGCCGTTGGGGAAGCGGCTGGAGACGGAGTTCAACAGGATGTGCGTGGTGCCGAAGGTGGACGCGTTGAGGAAGATCACGCGCGCGAAGTATTCCGTCTGATGGCCGGTCTCCGCATCCAGTACTCGCACACCGGTCGCCTTGCCCTTGGCGTCGTCATAGATCACCTCGTAGACGATGGCGTTGGTGACCATGGTCATATTGCCGGTCTTCTCGGCGGCGGGAAGGGTCGATGAGTTACTGCTGAAGTAGGCGCCGAAAGGACAGCCACGCATGCACAGGTTGCGATACTGGCACTGCGAACGCTGCGGGCTCTTGTCGTGCTTGAGCGGCTCGGAGAGGTTGGCGGTGCGGCCGATGATGAGCTTGCGGTTGAATTTGTCACCCAACTTGCCCTGGAAATCCTTTTCGACGCAATTGAGCTCCATCGGCTTCAGGAACTGGCTATCCGGCAATTGCGCCAGATGTTCGGTCGACCCGCTGACGCCGATGAAATGCTCGACATAGTCGTACCAGGGAGCGATGTCGTTATAGCGGATGGGCCAATCCACGCCCACGCCTTCCTTGCCGTTCGCCTCGAAGTCCATGGGGCTGAAGCGATAGCTTTGCCGTCCCCACATCAGCGAGCGTCCGCCGACGTGGTAGCCGCGGAACCAGTCGAATGGCTTGGTCTCTTCATACGGGTTGTCGATGTCGTCGACGAACCAGTGCTTGGTGGACTGCGTAATGCCGTAGAACGACGGACGCGTATGTTTCGGATGACGCGCGATGTCTTCCTGAGTTGGTTCGTCGGCGAACGGAAGTTCCCACGGTGCTTTCATGGCGGTCGGGTAATCGCCATGCTTGACCATAGGGCCACGGTCGAGCACCAGGGTCTTGAGCCCCTTCTCGGTCAGTTCCTTGGCGGCCCAGCCGCCACTGACACCGGTGCCGACGACGATGGCGTCGAATGTGTTCTTTTCCATGCGTTTGCCTTGAGACAAGGTTTCGATCGATGGGGAATTGCGCGGTTCAGCGCAGCGGGCGAAGGTAGTCGTAGTCGATGCGCGCGGCGTCGAGCTGGCTCATGCGGTCGAAGGGGCCTTCCTGCTCGACGAAGCAATGCTTCAGTCCGGAGGCGTCCGCCGCCACCATGATCGGCTTGTAGTCGAGCGTGCCACGGCCGAGTTCCGCGCCCGGGTAGTTCTTGCCGCCGGCGCCGGGCAGGAAATCCTTGGCATGCATCAATGGGATGCGGCCGGGATTTGCCTTGAAGTAATCCGCAGGGTTCTTGCCGCCCGCGTGGACCCAGCCACAGTCGAGCTCGAACTGGACGAGCTTGTGGTCGGTTTCCTTGAGCAGCACGTCGTAGAACGTCTGCCCACCACCCACGTCGGTAAATTCGAGATGGTGGTTGTGGTAGGCGTACTGCAGCCCCGCCTGCCTGGCCTTTTCGCCGATGCGATTGGCGTACTCCGCGGTGCGCTTGGCTTCGTCGAGCGAGTAGGTCGGTTCCGGTGCGCTCTTTCCCTTCGCGGCCTGCTCCTTCTGCATGATGGACGGCAGCATGCTGCTGACGATGTACCGCGCGCCAAGCACGTGTGCGGCTTCGATACCGGGCTCGAAGCCGAGGCTGTCGAAGTGCAGGCTTGGACAACGCAAGCCTGCGTCGTTCAACTGATCGCGAAGGGTCTTGGCCGTGCTGGTGACGATGGCTTCGATGTCTACGTAGCCGATCGTCTTGAGCGTTTTGAGCGTGCCGATGGGGTCGTCCTGGTAAGCCTTCAGCACCATGTAGAGCTGGATGCCGAGCGACTTGCCCTGCGCGGCGGCGGCAAGGATTTTTCCGGGCGCACCAAGGGTGAGCCACGCCGCCGTGCCACAAAGCGCGGAACGAGTCAGAAACTGCCTGCGAGTCATCATGAACGGTTCTTCCGGGGAGCCAGGTGGGATGGTGGAGTCGAATCAGGTGGCGTTGGTGACAGGGTTGTCTGCCGTCGCCTTGCGGTCCTTGAACAGCAGCACGAACAAGACAAGCACGACGGCCGCGCAGCCACCGGCGATCATCCAGATCGCGTACCAGTCGTGCGTCGTGGCGCCCTGGGCGTTGGTCTTCACATAAGTGTCGACCGCCACCCCGGACAGCCACGAGCCGACGAACATGCCGAGGCCGTAGGTCAGGAAGGTGATCAGCCCCTGCGTTGCCGCGCGCAGGGCGGTCGGTGCCTCGCGATCGATATAGATCTGGCCGACGACAAAGAAGAAGTCGAAGCAGATGCCGTGCAGGATGATGCCGAGCCAGAGCATCCACATCAGCTCGCCCGTGCCGCCGAAGGCAAACAAGGCATAGCGCAACACCCAGGCCAGCATGCCGACGGCGAGCATGTACTTCACCCCCAGGCGCCGGAAGAACCACGGGATGAGCAGCATGCAGAGAATTTCCGACATCTGCCCGCCGGTCATCTTGCCGGCGGCGTTGACCACGCCGATCTCGTTGAGGAACAGGTTGGTGAATGCGTAATAGAACTGCAGCGGAATGCAGATCAGGAACGAGGCGAGGGCAAACACCGCCATCGAGCGGTTGCGCAGCAGATGCAGGGATTCAAGCGGAAGCACCGTACGCATCTTGAAGCGCTGCTCGCGAGCGAGCGGCGGCGTCGGGGGCAGGGTGAAGCAATAGCCCGCCATCGCGAGCGAAAGTCCAGCGGCCAGGTGCAAGGGCGACGCGGTGGCTTCCACGCCCCAGGCGCCGACGATCAGGCCCACTACGATCCAGCCGATGGTGCCGAACACGCGGACCGCACCGAACTCCTCCTGCGGATCGTCGATATGCCGCATGGCGAGCGAGGTGGTCAGCGCCAGCGTCGGCATGTAGCAGAGGCTGTAGGCCAACAGGGAGGCGTATATCGCCCCGAACGAAGTTTGTTGCGCGGTGAGCACCAGGAGGACGGCGCCGATGACGTGCAATATGACGAGCACACGGCGCGTATCGAACAGGCGGTCGGCAAGCAGTCCGACGAACAACGGCGAGATCATCGCACCGATGGCCGTGGTGCCCGCGATGGCGCCGATTTCCTTGCCACTGAAATGCAACGTCTGGCCCAGCCAGGTGCCGACCGTGACGTACCACGCGCCCCAGATCGCGAACTCAAACAGCATCATCAACCTAAGGCGCCATTTCATTCCCGTTTCCCCTTTGTGCGTTGTGGTCCGAGAGGGTCTTCGACGTGCTGCCATACGCCACCCGCGGCATGGCTCTTGAGCATCGCGTCGACCAGCAGGCTGTTGCGGTAGCCGTCGGCGAAAGTAGGTAGCGCGGCAGGCTTCGTTTCGGGTGTGCCGCCGCGTCGAATCCACGCATAGGCATCGGCCATCAGGTTGCGGAACGCGTCCGCCCAGGCTTCCGGGTGACCCGCGGGCAGATGCGCGTAGCCGCGCGCGGCGGGATCGAGCAGCGCGGGGTCTCGCGTCAGCAGCGTATTTGCCTGCGCGTGGTGGCCGATCCAGAGTTCGTTGGGCTGCTCCTGCCGCCACGCCAGCGAGGCCAGTCGCCCGCTTACTTCCAGGCGTAGGTCGTTCTTGTGACCGGGAAGCACCTGACCGACGGTGACGCAGCCGCGCGCACCATTGTCGAAACGCAGCAGCACGCTGGCCAGATCTTCACTGGTGATCTTGATCTTGCGCCGAGGTGTCGACTTGGCCGCGCCGGCGAAAGCCTTCGGCGAAGCCGCCGGCACCTCGCGGACCGGCACGGCCGTGTGCAGATCGGCCAGTACGGCAGTAATGCGCGCGCCGGTCACGTGTTCGGCCAGGTCGCACCAGTGCGAGCCGATGTCGCCGAGCGCGGAACTGGCGCCGCCCAGCTTGGGATCCAGACGCCACGAATAAGCGCGCTCGTCGGTTAGCCAATCCTGCAAATAACAACCATGGACGAACACCGCCGGGCCGACCTTGCCCTTTGCGATCATCGCGCGCGCCTGCTGGACGAGCGGGTAGCCGCGATAGTTGAAGGTGACGACGTGCGCGACATGGGCTTCGCGCGCGGCTTCGTACAGTTCACGTGCTTCCTGCGTGTTGCTGGCGAGCGGCTTGTCGGAGATCACATGCTTGCCGGCACGCAGCGCCGCCAATGAGACCTCTCTGTGCAAGTGGTTGGGCGTGGTGTTGTGAACCACCTGCACGGCGGGGTCGGCCAGCAGTTCCGGGTAACTTGCGTAGGCGCGTCCGGCGTTCAGTTCGCGCGCCCGTTTTTTTGCGGATTCGAGGCTGGAGCCAGCGATGCCGACGATCTCGACGTTGCCCAGACGACGCACGGCATCGAGGTGATGCGCAGCGATGAAGCCGGGGCCGACGAGCCCCATGCCGAGCTTCTTCATCAGGTTACCGCCCTGGCGCTGGTCGATATGGACTGGCCTGCCATTTCCCCTCCGATGTGCCGCTGCCGTGAAAATGTATTCGATTACATCCGCATAAACACTGGCTTTGGTCGTTTCACTTGTGTGGCGTTTTGTTCAGTACGCCAGGCGTCTTGTCGCAGAGCGCTTTAAATGTGGCAATGTATGTAACAGATGTGCAAATGCCGATGCAACGATTTCATGTAATCCATTACATTGCATTGCACAAATATCGGTCGGATCGACCGCTTTGGACATTTCGTTCTCGGGCGCTGCCAACTGGTATCGTCCACGCCACAGCGACGATAAAGGGACTAAAACTCGTGAGTGCGGATGGATCCAAGCGTAAGCGGCAGGGCGCCAAGGGCGAGCGTACGAATGCTGCGCCGCAGCCTGCGCGTGTCCGGACAGTCAAGGAAATTGCCGCCATCGCCAAGGTTTCGGTGGCAACTGTGTCACGCGCCTTGCAGCGGCCCGAGCTTGTCAGCGAAGCGACGCGCCAGCGCATCCATGAGGTGGTCAAGCGTCTGGGCTATACGCCCAATGCACTCGCGCGCAATCTGCGTACGGCGCGTACGCGACTGATCGTCGCCTTGCTCCCCGACATCACCAATCCGTTTTTTTCGGAGGTGATCCGCGGTATCGAGCAGGTCGCCCACGAGAATGGCTATTCGGTGCTGCTGGGCGAGACGCAAAGCAGCCTGGTACGCGAGCAGGCTTATGCCGACATGGTCGCGGCACGCCAGGCCGACGGCATCATCACCATGTCCCATCGTGTCCCGGCGATTCCCATCGATGGCCGTCTGCCCGTGGTCAATGCTTGCGAGTACGTCAAGGACAGCAAGATTTCCAGTGTCTATATCGACAACGTCGCTGCGGCGGGTTTCGCGGTCGACTATCTCGTTACGCTGGGACACCGCGATATCGCCTTCATCGCCGGTCCATCGTCGAGCCCGATATGCGTGGACCGCGAACAGGGCTACCGTCTCGCCCTGCAACGGGCGAAGATTTCCGCCAACCCCACGCTGACCGCCATCGGTGACTTTTCGATCGAAGCGGGAGAACGCGCCATCGAGCTGTTTCTGGCGCAGGGGCAATCGTTCAGCGCGGTGTTCTGTTCCAACGACGAAATGGCGATCGGCGCGATGCGCGCATTGATCTCGCACGGCCTGCGCGTACCAGAGGACGTCTCCGTGGTCGGCTTCGACGACATCCGCTTCGCGCGCTACACCTCGCCGCCATTGACCACCATCGCCCAGCCAAAGAATGCACTGGGGCGGGAAGCGATGACCATGATGATTGAACTGCTCAACGATCCAGCGGTGCCGCCGCGCAAGCGGGTGCTGTCGGCTGATCTGGTAGTGCGGGGGTCAACTGCGCCACGTGCGGCCGGGCGTTGATGGCGAGGTGCTGAAGTTGAACGTTGAATTTTGGGGATTAGCCTGTAAAAGCAGTCGTCAATAAAAACGCCCGCAAGCGGGCGTTTTTTTATTGCCTTGACCGTCGCTGACCGCCCCGATCAGATCGAGTGCCAGTACAGGAACGCGAGGATCAAGGGGGCGATCCTTCTGCCCAGCAGATTTCCCAGGTATATGGATCGCCGCTTCCGCTACAGCCGAAGTACACAGTCACTTTCGACTCGCTGAGGTATCCATAGATATCCGTACGAAAGCCCGGCTCGACCTCCACGGGCTTGATGTGCGCGCTATCGAGTACGCGAGTCCACGTGCCGGTGAAGATGTCGTCGCCTTCCGCACGATAAAGGCAAATGCCCCTGGCCGTTCCCCACTCGGGAAAGTTCGGGCCGTAGGGACTGTCCGGATAGGTTTCGCACACGTTCGCCAGATAATAGAAATAGTGGCCATTCTCCACGCGCGGCGCGAACGCGATGGCGGGATTGGCATGTGAGAGTCCCGCCACCCCATTCAGCATCAGTCCGGCAGTGCTTAAGGCGCGACGTTGGCCGAAATGGATGCCGTCCGCTGCTTCCCGGTAAAAGTACACGGGAACTCCGGTGGCATCGATATAGCTGTAGACGGTTCGTACGGTCGAACCCGCATCGGCACTCCAGGCTACGGACTGTCCCGTGCCATAAGCACCCGGATCGCCATCATGGATGACCCGGTCGGGCCATTTGTTCCAATGCAAGCCATCGGTGGAAAATGCGACGCCCACGCTGTTGTTGCCGGACACTCCTGGCGTATCTGTCGTGTAATACATCGCATAGCCATAGGCCGTGCCGTTCACCTGCCAGCTCCCTCGCACCACCGTGGGATCACAGGTGAAATCTCCCTCCCACGCCAGAGGCGTAGCCCCTGGCGTGGAGCGATTGGATCGCAACACGATCAGGGGTTCGCTCCATGCACCGCCAGGCGTTCGCTCCCGATACTTCACGGTATCGACGCCAGCGTTCTCGCCACACCACCAGACCTTTTCCTTGCCATCGAGGTCGACCATGGCGCTGGGCGAGTAATCCCAGTTGGGCTGACCGAAGAGAAGCTCCCCCGCGCTAAAGGTCGTTGCTCTGGCACCACCGGTGCATGCAATCAAGCCCAACCCCAGAGCTATCGCCATCCATCTCATCGTCCATCGCTCCCCACGTCGAATTCCAGACCATACCGGGGCGGCCGAACACTACCCTGGAAACCGTGCGTAGGGTGGTGCAATCCTCCGGTGCGAGCAAGGAACCAGCGCAAAGGGGGCGGTATGAGTTATCGGCAAGTGATAAATCATATCGCCCTCTTCCGTGGGCGCAGCGTTGATGGACGACGGCACGATGGGGCTTGATGTGGGGCGGTCCCAGTCGAGGTTTGCACCGGACGCATGACACGATCCCAGTCCGTCCGTCAGCCTGTTAGCCTGTCAGGCACACTCATACGTATCACTACGCCTCTATGCTCAGACGACTTTCCTGGTGGAATGTTTGTGGTTTATCGGCTGCAGTGGGGGGTGTTGCAGGCCTTGCTCTGTGGATATCGATATTGATGTACCACCGTGAGTCAAATCCTGCACCGCCGTCAGAACCTGCACCGCCGAAATCAGTAATGAATCTTCAAGATCACATTGAAGCCGGTGACCTCCGATTAGGCCCTCCCAATGCGAATACCAAGGATGCCGCGCTGTTCCCATTAGAGGCAGTGTCCCTCGAGCGCACAGTGTGTTTCGGTAACTGTCCCATCTACGTCATGACGCTTCGCAGGGAAGGGCGGGCATCATTGATCACAAATGACATTGGGGACAATCAGATCAAGTACTACGAGGCGGAAATTTCGCCCGAGCTTTTTGCAAGAGCAACTCAGCTTGTTCAGGGCGCGATGCAGGCTGCAAAGAAGCAGCAATATGCCGGGCAATGGACGGACGACTATTCCGCGATCATTCGGGTCGAGTCAGCCAGTGGCTCGTGGTGCGTTTCAGATTATGGTCAAGTGGCTCCGGTGCAGGTATGGGCGTTGGAGGAATTACTTCACCAGTTTCGCGGGAAAATTCAGTGGCACGTTTCGCCTAATCCGCGTACCAAGGAGCCTTATCCATCCAAGATGACGTGCGAACCGTAAGCCCATTGTCTCAGGCGTTGAATGTCCGTTCCTGGCCGAGGTCGGCTAGTCGACGATGCTGGTCAGTTCCACTTGTGATGGTGGTCAGCTTCGATGCTGGGAATGGGCAACTGGCCGGCGGTCTGCAGCTTTGGGTGGGCGGACATTAAATGCTTGCATCGATGTTATCGCTCGTCTCCGGGCTATCGCTTCGCCTAACGGCTGCGCAAAGAGGGGCAATATGATTTATCACAACCGCTCCGCTTCCAAACACTCCAGCGACACGGGCTTCACCCGCGCAGCCCAGATCACGCCTGCTACCAACAGCGCCACCCCGAGCATGGTTTGCGTATTCGGAAACTTCCCGCGCAATGCAAAGGCATAGCTCAACGCTGCCAATGTTTCGAACACGATTAACTGGCCCGCGATAGCTGTAGGCAGACGCTGGCTGGCTTCGTTCCAGCATGTGGTGCCCAGCCAGGAAGCGAACAAGCCAAGCGCCGCCATCAATGCAATAAAGGCCATGGGACGCGGGCCAAACGGCATGGGGAACTCGTTACCGGTAGCGTGCAAGTACAGCCACACCAGTACGTAACCACCCAGCGCCAGCGGCAAAGTGGCGACTCCCTGCGCGGTTGCCCATGTACGCGGGCTGCGGCCGGGATGGTGGCGCAGCCAGTCGGCGTTGCGCAGCGGATACCAGGTCCAGCACACCACCGAAGCGAAGGCGAGCAAAGCGCCCATACCGTACCGTGCTAAATCCGCGTGCGTCTGGGTGCGCAATGCGGCCAGCTCGGACTGATTCACACAAGTAATGCCGGCGGCGATCAGCAGCAGCGCCGGTGCGAGTCGTGCCCAGGGCAGGTGGCCATCGCGACGGGCGTTACGCAAGTTGGCGGCAATCGCGATGACTACCGGCAAAGTGCCAATGATCATGGTCGATAGCGGCGCGCCTGCGTGCTGTATCGCGCTGGCCAGACACACGTAATAAAGCAAGTTGCCGACGGCCGTGAGCTTCAGTGCTTCCGTCCAGTCGGCGCGGCTGAGCTGGCGCAGCGCATGGCGATCCAGCCAGGCGAGCGGCAGCGCAATCAAGCCAAAAGCGAGATAGCGGCCGACCGACTGCAGTGCGGCCGGATAGTCGGGCACCAGCATCGGGCCGACGAAAACCAGGCCCCACATCAGGCCGGCGCAGAGTGCGTAGAGCGTTCCTGTCCACATGCGTGCAGCATCGGGCTACACGATCGGACGGTCTTGTACCAGATTGCTACCGCTGCAGCCTGCGCTGGTAACGCGCAGGTGTAACTCCGTAGCGGCACGCAAAGGCGCGGGTCAGATGAGCCTGGTCGGCCAGCCCGGTGGCCGCGGCAACCTGGGCCGGTGCTTCGCCGGCGGCGAGCAAGCGCTTGGCGGCGGAGAGGCGGAAAGCCATCAACATCTGTTGTGGCGTGGCGTCATGGCGCGCCCGGAATTGGCGCAAGAAATGGAAGGGACTGAGTCCCGCCACCTTGGCAAGATCATCCAGCGTGACACGCTCGGCCAGGTGCGCATGGAGATAGTCGATCACTAATGCAAAACGCGATGGTGCCTCAGCTCGTGCCGTGCGAGATACACGGGCATGACGGCGGAACTCGCTAAGTAGCTGCAGCAGCAAGCTGTCAAAGGCAAGCGGCTCGCGCGCCTGCCACAGCGCATTGAGCAACGCGGTAATCAGCCGCGCGCCCACTGCGTCTGCCTGTACGGCGTCGCCAAACCACCAGCCGGGCTCGCCGGTGATCTCGTCTACCGCGGCCTGCTGGATATAAACCATGCGGTAGCGCCAGCCACCCTCCGTTTCGGCGCGACCGGTGTGCACCTCATCCGGATTCATCAGTACTAGCGAATCGGGCGGCGCCAGATGGTCCGCACCGCGGTAGCGGAAACGCTCCACGCCGGATTCGATGGCGCCCAGGCCAAAGCCGTCATGTACGTGCGGCTCGAAAGCGTGGCGCACAATGTGCGCGCGATATAGCTCAACCCCCGGGCGGTGCGCAGGGCGGCGGAATTCGGCGGTATCCGCGGGGTGATCAAAAAGGTGGGGTACGCCATGCATGGGCAAATAATGGCATGCGCAGCAGGTATTTGCCTGGTGGTACTTCAACTATCAGGTTCTATTCTTCCGCCGCCGCTTCGCGGCCCTGCTGTCGGATTAGCGCTTCTTCACGTGCATCGTTGATGGACTGACGGATGCTGTCGAGATCGACCTCGGTTTCGTCGGGCTCGAACTCGCCGGTCAGTTCCGTATCGGGTCGCAGCTCGCCGGCCTGGAACAACGCCCACATCTCCTCGCCGTACCACGTCTCCAGCAGCTCGGGTGCCCAGCGTCCAAGATGTGCCGTGAGGTTGTTGACGTCACGCAGCAGCATCGTGCGCGCCGCATTGTTGCCCGCGGCACTGACGACTTGTGGGAAGTCGATCACCACCGGACCGTCCGGACCGACCAGCACGTTGTACGCGGACAGATCGCCATGAATCAGCCCGCAGCACAGCATCAGCACCACCTGTCGCACCAGCACACGATGGTATTCACTCGCCTTTTCCGCACTGAGTTCAATCTCACCCAGGCGTGGTGCAGAGAGGCCTTCGGCATCGGTGACCAGCTCCATCACTAGTACACCGTGGAAATAGCCATACGGCTCAGGCACGCGCATGCCAGCGACGCGCAACTGGTAGAGCGCATCGACCTCGGTGTTCTTCCAGGCTACTTCCTGCTGTTTGCGCCCGTACTTACTAGCCTTGCCGATCGCACGCGCCTCGCGACTGCCTCGTACCTTGCGACCTTCCTGATACTGCACGCGTTGCTGGAAGCTGCGCTGTGCCATGTCCTTGTAAACCTTTGCGCACCGTATTTCGTCGCCGCTACGGACAACGTATACCGCCGCTTCCTTGCCGCTCTTGAGTGGTCGCAGTACTTCGTCAATGACGCCATCATCGATCAGCGCCTGTAGGCCTTGGGGTGTCTTCACGGTGTCTCTTGAGGGGAGTTGGCGCTGCGAGAGCGGCCATTAACTACCAATTTTCCCATTTTCGGGCAGGCGTGACCATCGTAAGAAGAGGTTGCGTGCATACATCGGCCTTGGCCTGGGGCCTGCAAACGTCCGTTTTTGGCGGCGAGCCGGACATTTGAGGTGCTTGTCTTTTGGGCCGGCTGGGGCGGCCGACTGCTGATCTGGCCTGCAGTAGGGCCAGTTATATTGTGAAAAGGTCTGCCTCCGACCCGTAGCGGGCGGCTTCTCCAGAGAGGCGCCGTGTCGATCCCGCAGGCGCTCATTCGTCGCATACATGAAAGTGACCATACCGGCCATCCTTCACGCCAAGGAGACAATCATGTCCTACATCGATGGTTTCGTGATCGCCGTACCCAACGCCAACCGCGAACAGTTCATCGTGCACGCCCGTACCTTCGACGCCATTTTCCTGGAGTTCGGCGCCACCCGGGTGGTGGAGTGCTGGGGCGACGACGTGCCCGACGGCAAGCTCACCGATTTCCGCCGCGCCGTGCAGGCGACGCAGGATGAATCCGTGGTGTTCTCCTGGGTGGAATGGCCCGACAAGGCCACTCGCGATGCCGGCATGGCGAAATTCATGCAAGACCCGCGCATGGAAGCCGCCGGTGACTGTCCTTTCGATGGCAAGCGCATGATCTTTGGCGGCTTCAAGCCGGTAGTTAGCCTGCCGGACTAGGGAGGTCTTGAGCTGCGCGCTTTCAAAGCAACGTCCGCTTCCGACCCGAAGCGGACATATAGAGCGAACAGCTATTGATGCGTCCTTTTCTATACGTATTTCGGCAACCCTCCCTTAGTCCGTAAGTCGAACGTCCCGTCCGTTCTGGGTCGAAAACGGATGCAGACACATGGCTTAAGCCTAAGGTTGCCGAGCTTTCGTAGGTGAAAAGAGTTTACGGGCCAATACCTAGTTATGTGATTGGTCTGGGAAGCTTCCATGGCTCGCTGCGTCCTTGAATGCATCGGGCAGGTGCCAATGTAAAAGACCACCATCACAAAATGCCCACAGGTCGGATCCACTCCATGAGAAGGCCAGCGCGTGAAGGTCTGGGTCACGGTTCCGAGGGGCCAATAGCTGCACGGAGGCTTGACCCTTGGTGACATCCCAAAGCGCGACCTTCGGACCTTTAGAACCTCCCGGGCGGACACTGTTGGAGCCTAGTGCAAGCCATCGTCCGTTGGCCGACCGTGCGGCGGCCGCCAGCGAGTCGGATCGACCTAGCAGTGCAGAAAGGCGTACATGACCATCATCTAGATCGACGACGTGCATGCCGACAAAACGATCGCCGTCAAAGCGATTGTGGCGATCAGGATTGGCATCGAGCTTTGGTGGCAGGCTGCCGTCATCTTTCAGCATCAAGATAAAGCCTGTGGCGATCCAGTTAGCTTCGGGTGAGCCCAGGGACCGGGGTACCCACTGCGCCTGGCCGGTAGCATCAGTGCTATTCGGAGTGCCAAAACGCTGAGGCAGAGCGAACGCGCGAAGCACGCGTCCGCTGGCGGCATCGAGTACGGAAACGCCGGGTTGATCCTCGAGCCATACGGACTTTTGGCCGCGCCAGCGTACCGGACTGATCTGCGCGCTCATCATGGACTGGCGAGCCGATTTGAGCGTGGACTGGAACGACCAGGCACCACCATCAGCCGGCGGCTTAGCGGCAGCCTGAAGCACTTCGACCCATTCCCGGCGCTGCGAATTGCCATCCTTATTTTCATAAGAGTAGGAGTGGTTGAAGTAAGCCGGGAGTTGGTCTCCCATCAATTCCCAGCGTGATTTGCTGACATCGGCAGGCAGGTTCACCGCATAGGCAGTTACTCGATCTGTTTCCAGATTGATGGAAAAAAGCGCTGCCTCCTTGGCATTGGAGGCGCCTGAAAACCATGCGGTGCGTCCATCCGCGCTGAGCGCCAGTTGCCGCCCACCACCTTCGTCACCCTGCCAGAGCGTGGTTGCCTTCCATTGGTTACCTTCCAGCTGCAATCGCCATACCCGTGCAGTGTCAATACGACTAGCACTGAGTAGCAGATCGCCCCCGGGCAAGGTCAGCAGATCGTGTGGATAAGTAATCGCATCCGCCTGCGCCCCCGCGATGCGAGCCCAAGGCACAGTCTCGGCTTCTATGGGCGGACGATCGGTCTGCGGTGGTGTCAGTATGATCGTAGGTACTGTCCTCACGGGCTCCACGGTGGCCAGCCACGTCCTCGGCGTGGGGGCAATGCGGACGCTATGGCCCGCGCCTATAGATGCAAGTGCGGTCCGCACCGGGTCAAAAGCTGACGCAGGCACGACGCTACCCGTGAGTATCGATGGCGTCCCTGAACTAAGTATGCTGCGGCGGCTGGATTCGCGAATCTCTCTCAGAGTGCTGTAATCGGGATTCGGATATGTATCTTCGCGGGATATCCGCACCGCAGTCGCCGGATGCCCGAAGGCGGCCGACACATCGAATACATAGATGCTCAGCTTGCTACGGCTTTTTTCCAGTACGCCATAGCTACGATTCTGATTGGCGTAATAGTTGGGATAGGTCGCCTGAAACGCATCAAGGGCATAACCGGCCTGTGGCGCTGAAGTTACGTCGGCACGTGCCAGAGCCATGCGCTGGTCGACCTCAGCAGCGGTCAGCAACCCTTCTTTGAGGGCAAGCTCCAGGCGTGGCTGGACGAAATGTTTTGCCAATGCATTGCGCAAGTCTGGCCGGCGGGACAGCAGCACTTCGCCCCAGCCATCGATCTGGTAAGCCAGCAGACTGTTTTCGGTACTCGAGTCGAACTGGCCAAGACCAGCCAGTGCTTTCTTCACTGCTGGCTGGACCTCGGCGAAAGGGGCATCGATCAGCAGGTGTACCTCGGTAGCCGCCCTGGGGGTGGTGCCGCCGGGATTGTCCCAGACAATGATTCGATCCTTCAGGCGCGCGGCCACGCCACTAGCACCGGGCACTTTGGCCGCAGGCTCCATATGCCAGGCGGGCTCATCCATGGTCACATCCTCCGCAGGTGCTGCAGACCCACGCGCCATGCCAGCAAACGTGAAAATGCCGGTCACTATTATTACGAGGATCGACTTCATATTCGTGTCCTTAAAGACGAAGTTCTGATTTGCCACGGGGTGACGGCTTGAGTGGTGTGGCCCCTCTGATGGCTGCGGCCCGCAACTACGCCTTTACACTTAATGCCGAAGCCATGCCCAAGGGGGTCTACGCCGGCACAGTGAACATTGGCGCTGCCATCGATCGCTCCGCAGGTCTCCGTGCCATGACCGCCAACGGCATAGAGCTGGACCCGCGATTTCCCAGTATCGACCCCGACGACATTGCAGGGGAAATTTGGACCCTTGTCACGAAGCGTGACCGGGTTGAAGTCATTCTTCCGCCGCTACCACCGGTATGACAGCGAGATCCCAACCGTCGTAATGCCGACGATGTCCGCTTCGGGTCGGAAGCGGACATGGCGCCGCGTCAATCAATCCTCACCAAGGAAAGTACGTCGAACCGCTCATCTAGCCACCGGCCCATACGCTGTCTCTGCTAACCGGGCATAACGAGTCCGAATTGGGCTTGCGCGGACAACATATGCGTCGATTCTAGACGCAAATAGTGACAGCCGCAGTTTGGGGCAAGACTACTTCAGCGCACGCCGGGCGAGCGCCGCCAAAGACCTAAGCGACCAATGGCAGGACGGAGCTGCCCGGCGGTGGGCCTGCCGCTCTCAACCGCAAGCCACATGTAGAGCGGCAAGCTCCCGCGGGTGGCGGCAGGACAACCAACGGGCAGCTCGTCATCAGATGAGCCCAGCCGCGACGAGCGACGCCACCAGCGCTATCGTTGTCTTCAAGAGATTCATGCATGCTCTCGCTGGTCAGGGGACTGCCGCGGCGGCGCCGGCCGCCGGACGAATACCATCGGTATTTGCCAAACGCATCTCCAGGCCCCATCCCCAATGCTGCTGTCCGCCGGCGAAGTTGTCGTCGATAGCCACGACGACTTGATTGGCGCCTTTCTTCAGCGGGAGGTCGAACGATCCGTTGGTTAGAGACAAGCGGCCGCCCGGCTCTTTGCTTGCGCCCTTGATGCCGTACAGATTCTTGCTTTGGAACGCGAGCTTACCGTTCACGAAGAGCCAGACCTCTCGGGTCCACCCGATATCCACATGCTTGATTTGGTCATAATCAGCGTCGATTGTGGTTTTCAACCAAATGCCGGTGATGCCCGGCCCGGTCTGCGCGTCGCCATACCATCGGGTGAGATTGATCAGGCCACCCGGGTCGGGCGCAATCGGCTTCCACAATGCCGTCGCTTGTGGCATCGACGAATAAACCGGATCGATGCCGGTGTTTTCCTGAAGCGTGGCATCCATTCGACTGGGCATGACGAAGGGCTTCGACGCAAGCCAATGGCGAACATATCGAAGATCAACCTCCGCGGGGTCGGTCGACGCCACGGCAGGCAAGCCGTCAACGATATTTGGCGCGATGCTCAAGTGTGCATACGAGGCAGGTCCGTGCAGTCTGATCGAGCCGTCGGGGAATCCGCCAACCAATGTTCCGATTGTCATCGTTGGCGCGCGCGCACCGTTGATGAAAACATTCATGCGTGCGCCGGATAGCACCAGCTTGATGTGGTTCCAACCCTGCAGGTTAATGGGAGCGTGCGTTTGATCCTTCCCATACAAGTCCCATTCGAACACGTGATGCGCGGTGGGCATGTACTGGATGCACTCGTCTGAGACAGCACAGTCCGCGCTGGGTCGAAAGTACAATGCGTCTGCTTCATCGTCATGCTGACGGAAAGTGATTCCCGTAATTCGCTCCCCGACAAATTTTGTGTCGAATTCAATGGTTCCATTGCTGAAGTTAGTGTTCTTCAGCTCCGCATAACCCTTATTGACGAAGAGCACATCCTGCTTGGACCGATCGTGCTGAAACGACACCTCCCCGTTCACTTGCCAACGCGCCGGCGTCATCGGGATATGGCTTGATTCGAATGCGATCACGGGGTGGGAGAGCCCTATGATGGGAGCAAGAAACAACGCACTTGCATATTTGGATACCGTTGACATGCGATCTTCCTCTCGCCCAGCGAGACATTGAGTTACTGTATTTGCGACCCTCAGTCGCTCTTCCGAAATGATCCGAAGTGGATCAACGGTGTTGCTAAGCGATGTCTTACAGGACTAACGCCTGTATGCCCGGCCGCTACCTATGCGGATCACTGGCTGGTAATGCTGTTCGCTTGGGCCAACTTATCCAGGCGACGACGAGTGACAACGTCGCCGCGACGAGCGGCAGCACGGCGTGCGCGTATTCGCCGTGAATGATGACGGTCGCGAGTGCGGCGAACATCACGGTGCAGCCGAGCACCGCACCTGACAGGCGGCTCGGTGTCCGGAAAAGCAGAATGGCAGCGGTGAGTTCCATCGTTCCGGTGAAAAAATGGAACCAGGGGGGATATCCCCAATCCAGGTATTCCTCGTAGATCGATCTCGGAGCGATGATGTTGCCCAGTGAACCGACGACGAAAAATGCGGCAAGCACGAAGGGTAAAACTTGGCGCCACGAGACTTTAGCCATGGGTCCAACCTCAGACGATGAGTTTGTCGCCGGTGGGATGCGACTTTCGGAGTAGATTTCGAACGTCGCATCGTTGGCGGAGGGCAGACCTAGGCTGCGGTGGCCCTTTGAGCCGCTGCAAAGACATCGCGAGCGGGCGTCGCCGACGGTACGTGCTCCGTACCCACGACCCCGAGGTCCATCCCTCCGGCGTTGACGGCCTCGTACATGGTTTCAGCCGGTGCGGACTTGCCCTTCGGAATGCCGAACTGCTCGAATGTATGTGGCCAATCGGCCCGCGGGACGGCAATGGCCTTAACGTCGCGCTTCATCACTTCGCTTAGTTGCGCCGCCACTTCATCTGCGCTCAGCATTGAGCCGAGTTCGATGATCCGATGCCCCAACCACGCCGGCCCGCTCAGAAGCGATGCGATCTCGGCGCCGACGTCGTTGGTCGCAACCATGGTCGATTTCCGATGTGTCGGGTCGTTGAAGACGGGCAACGTGCCGCCCTGGGCGACGTGCAAGCCGTAAAGATAGTTTTCAAAGAATGCGCCGGCTCGCGCATAGGCAATCGGCATGGTCAGGTCGCGGAAGGCCTGCTCCAGAAGCGACAGCGCCGTGATCAGCCCCATTCCACTGGTTCTGTTCGCGCCCATCGACGAAAGCGCGACTACCCTGGGCACCGGCACGTGGGTGAGCGCCTCGACATAGTTCGCGATGACGCCCTTGGCTTCCCTGAAATCCGGCGAGGGGGCCCAGATGGGAGGCAACATGACAAACGCGCCGTCGACGGCCCTGAGTGCCCGCTCGACGGAGGCCGCATCGTTCCAGTCGCCTTCAACCAGTTCGACGCCTTGGTCGGCCCAGCTTGCCGCCTTCGCAGGGTCGCGAACCAGCGCGCGCACCTTCCTGCCTTGCGTCAGCAAATGCGTGGCCGTTGCGCCGCCTACTTTCCCGGTAATTCCCATGACCAAAAACATGTGCGTTCGCCTTCATTGGTTTGATGGCTCACGGTACCCCGTGCGTTATTATTCGAATATGAGGCATATTCGGAACGGGCCGTGTAGATGAACTTAACAATCGCTCGAACCCATCTGGATGGGCTGGTCATGTTTTTGACCGTGGCGGAATACCGAGGCTTTCGCGCTGCGGCCCGGCATCTCGGCATCACGCCGTCTGCGGTCAGCCAAGCCATACGCAGTCTGGAGGAACGGATTGGCGCGCCGCTCTTCTCCCGTACAACACGGAGCGTCAGGCTGACCGAAGCAGGCGAACGCCTGCTTGCTCACGCACGCCCGGCGGTCGACATGCTCACCGCAGGATTGGACGCCGCGAGCGGCTTGGGTGGCGAGATCACCGGCCGACTGCGCATCAATATGCCCAGGCCCATCTTGCCGCTGTTGGTGAATCGCTTGCTTCCGGACTTTCTCGACGCTCACCCAAATATTGAACTCGAACTGGTGGGCGACGACCATCCCATTGACATCGTCGAAGAAGGATTCGACGCGGGAATACGACTGGGAAACTTCGTCCAGATCGACATGGTCGCGATGTGGTTAACGCCACCGGAGCGCTTCGTTGTCGTCGGTGCCCCGACGTTGTTCAGGGAGCATGGCCGGCCGGCGTCTCCGTACGATCTGCAGAACTTTCGTTGCATCCTGCTTCGTCAATCCGTGCGAGCTCTCGATCACTGGCAATTTGTCGTCGATGGTAAGCGCATCACGGTGGGCGTAGCGGGTCCTCTTGTGATTAACGATATCGAGAGCTGCGTTCGCTCAGCGCTGAGAGGTGTTGGGCTCTTCCAATTGCCACACTCGCTCGTGATGTCGCATCTTGAACGTGGTGATCTGCAGATCGTGCTCGAACCGTATTGTGAAGAGGTTCCCGGTCTTTCCCTTTACTACCCGAGTCGAAGTCAGTCACTGCCGAAGCTTCGCGCGTTTGTCGATTTCGCGACCCAGCGAATGCGAAGACCCTTCAAGCCGGACGATTACTTGCCGAGTCCCATAAGAGATGCCGACAGATGACGGTCATCACTGTGGATAACTTCCTTCGATAGCCTCGGCCCAGATGGTGGCATTGGTGCCCATGAGCGCACTCACCGCCTCTTTTAGCAACTAAGCCATTCGGTCCTCCGGGGCTTGCTCGCCACCGACCGGTCGATGACGTCCTGATATCGGACGTGGGTGTTGCGGTGGTGATGGTTGAACGCATTGGGCCCTCGGCGAATTGAGTCGAACAACGTCATCCTGACACGTTGATGCAACACCTATAGTCCGGGTTCGATCAAACCAGCGGCAATGGCTTTGGATCAAATGGATGGTTCGGATCAGCGTCTCCTTGTCGGATGTATCCCACGACGTAGGCCTCATTTACGAAGTACCAAACGTGCCAGTAGGGACCATCAAACCCGTTCGTGAATCCAAACACATTTAGCGTATGAACGCCGGGAAGTATGACGCCCAGCGCCTCGGTCATAGACGCGCGCCTGTAGAGCGTGACGACACCTGGGGCAACCGAGATCTGCGCAGTGTGGGATTGCCATTGGCGTTCTTTCCTTCGCTGAGCATGAAGGGCAACCACGATGTCGACGCCAGTGTCGAGAATATACTGCGAGTGTTCGGCGCTCGCTGCAGCAGATAGAAGATCTAAATCCCAATGATGGTGCCAACCTCCGTTCACATCCTGCCATGTATTTGGAGTTAGTCGCGTCAGATTCCAGAATGCGGTCGTATCGATACCCGCTTTGAGAAGCGTCTGCTCGATCGGAGCACGGTCAAGCTGGATATAATCTGTAGGCTTCGGCACGTACTGGTTTATGAATTGTGGGTCACGCGTGAAAACTGGAGCATCGCACTCTACGAAGGCAGCAACGTTTGATTTGTTTGCGCGAATGACGAAACGTCAAATTTAGATTCGATCATCTCGTAAATCGCCATCCTCACGTTGCTCGCGACCCCAAATGAGTTCTTGGACTCGTGCGCCTGGATAGCCATGGTCAGATGAGACTTTTCGGCTCCCTCATCGATCAAGTCCATCGCCGAAACCCTTGCAAAATTGCAGTGCAGAAGGATTGAAGCGATGCCGTTGAAAGCCTCAAGCGCAGCATCCATTGCTTCCATTACGTCTCTCGATTGAGGCTGAAACGCGTGGTGCTTGGCGTTCACGCGAAGCTTGTTGAGGCGGATGGCTACCAATCAGGAAGGCGACGGATTGCAATATGGTGGGCCCACCAGGACTCGAACCTGGAACCAAAGGATTATGAGTCCTCTGCTCTAACCATTGAGCTATAGGCCCGCATGCGGGTCGCAAGTGTAGCGAATGGAGCGGGGTGGAGCGACGGCGCGGACGGCGGTGTTGCGCCGCCGTCCGTCAGCGGGTGGCTTGCTTAGCTGCCTTCTTTTAGCGCGATGGCGCTGATGCCAACGGCTTGCAGGCGCTGCTTCGTGCTTTCCAGTTCCGTCGCGGATTTGAATGGGCCGAGGCGGACGCGGTTGTAGGTCTGTGTGCCGACTTTGACCGACTGGACGTTGGCGACGAAGCCTTGCAGTGCGAGCTTGGCCTTGAGTGCCTCGGCGTCGCCCGCGCTGGGGAATGCGCCGACCTGAAGCAGGTAGCCGCTGCTGCCCGGGCTGGCCTGCGCTGGCGCCGTCGGTGTTGCCGGTGTCGCCGTGACGGTCTGGGTCGGTGCCTGCGGCAGGTTGGCTTGCGCGGCTTTCTGTTGCTGCTGTTGCGCGGCGGCTGCCTGCTGCGCTGCCTGTTGCTGGGCGGCGGCCTGCTGGCGCTGCTGCGCTTCGGCGCTGGCTTGCGCGCGAATTTCGGCGTCGGGGATGCGTACTTCCTTCTCGGACAGTACCGAATAGAAGTCGTAGGACGGCTTCTTGGGCTTGTCCGGTTCGGCCTGATCGACGACGCCCGGTTCGCTGCCCTTCTGCGCGGTGGCCTGCGGGTTGGGTTCGGGGCCGTCTTGTTTGCGCATCATCGGCATCCAGGTGCCGCGCATGGCGAATGCCATCAGCAGGGCGCCGGCGAGAATGCCGATCAGCGCCCAGCTCCAGCCGGGCATACCTTTGGAATCGTTACGGACGGCCTGACGACCCTTGGCCTTCTTACGTGGTGCCATTACATGCTCTCCGGGGCGGAAATGCCCAGCAGATCCAGACCATTCCTCAATACCTGCTGCGTCGCGACCACCTGGGCAAGGCGGGCGTCGCGCAGATTCGCGTCATCCACGATCCACTTGTGCTCGTGATAATAGCTGTGCAGCGCGCCGGCGAGGTCACGCAGGTACTGGGCGATCAGATGGGGTTCAAGCGTGGCCGCGGCCGACTCGACCATTTCGGGGTAACGCGAGAGTTCGACCATCAGCGCCTGTTCGTGCTCGGTATCGAGCCGGTCCAGATGGGCCAGGCCGTTCGCGCGGTCGAACGACAGGCCGCGATCGGCCAGTTCGCGGAACACGCGGCAGGCGCGGGCGTGGGCGTACTGGATGTAGTAGACCGGGTTGTCGTTGCTCTGCGAACGCGCGAGGTCGATGTCGAAGACCAGCTGCGAATCGGCCTTGCGGGCGATCAGGAAGTAGCGGGTTGCATCGCGGCCGACTTCGTCGATCAGGTCGCGCAGCGTGACGTAGGAGCCGGCGCGCTTGGAGATTTTCACCTCTTCGCCGCCGCGCATCACGGTCACCATCTGGTGCAGGACGTATTCGGGCCAGCCCTTGGGAATGCCGGCGTCCAGCGCCTGCAGGCCGGCTTTCACGCGGGCGAGCGAGCCGTGGTGATCCGATCCCAGCTCGGTAATCGCCCGTTCGTAGCCGCGCTGCCACTTGGACAGATGGTAGGCCACGTCCGGCAGGAAGTAGGTATAGGTGCCGTCGGACTTGCGCATGACGCGGTCCTTGTCGTCACCGAAATCGGTGGAACGCAGCCACAGCGCGCCGCCTTCCTCATAGGTATGGCCGTGGGCGACGAGCTCGCGCACCGTCTCCTCGACCTTGCCGTCGCTATAGAGCGACGATTCCAGGAAGTAGGTATCGAAGCCGACGCCGAAGGCCTTGAGGTCCAGATCCTGCTCGCGACGCAGGTAGGCGACGGCGAAGCGGCGGATGCTGTCCAGGTCGTTCGCGTCGCCATTGGCCGTGACGGTCTCGCCATCGGCTTCGACGGAGTCGCGATCCAGGAATGCGCGTGCCACGTCGGCGATGTAGTCGCCGCGATAGCCCAGTTCCGGCCAGTTGGTGTCGGCCGGTGTTACGCCCTGGGCGCGGGCCTGGGTCGACGTGGCCAGGTTGGCGATCTGTACGCCGGCGTCGTTGTAATAGAACTCGCGCGCGACGTCCCAGCCGGCGGCATCGAGCAAACGCGCCAGGCAGTCGCCGATCGCGGCTGCGCGGCCGTGGCCCACATGCAGCGGGCCGGTCGGGTTGGCGGAAACGAATTCCACGCCCGCTTTGCGACCGGCGCCGGAGCGGCTACGGCCATAGGCGTCGCCCTCGGCCAGCACACGGACAATTTCCGCGTGATAGGCGGCAGGCGCCAGAAAGAAGTTGATGAAGCCGGGGCCGGCGATATCCACCCGCGCCACCGTGGCGCTTCCGGGTAGCGCGGCGACCAGCGCCTCGGCCAGTTCGCGGGGCTTACGGCTGGCGGCCTTGGACATCAGCATCGCGGCATTCGTGGCGAAATCGCCATGCTCGCGGCTACGTGTCCGCTCGATCACGAAGGACGGGGCGACGAAATCGGACGGCAATGTGCCGTTCTGCCGCAGGGCGTCGATGGCCTGCAGTACGAGATGTTGAAGCTCTTCTTTCACGGGAGGGGCGAAGCGAATATGGAACCGGCAATCCTAGCAGAGTAGGCGGGGGGCGCTGGTACGAAAGGACGGGAGCGGAGGCGGTACTTTTATCCACGCAGCCTGTGGATAACTCTGTGGGCAATATGCGTCCGGCGTTTGCCTCCCGGGCGCCTTACCGTAAAGACTCGGTACCGTCACATGGTGAAGTGATTTAAATCAGCAAGTTACGGCGTTGACCTCTGTGTGGACAACAGCTGTGACCGCCAAGTGAGAAAATTCGTGTTTGTGCATAAGTCGAATGGCGCAAAAACGGCAGGGTGCCGCGGGATGACTTCCCGCTAGCCGCCGCCACCCTGGTTTTCCGACGAATCGTCGAAACGACGCCTGGTCGTCATTTCGCTGTCATCGCCCTCGCCGATACTTCTCCACGTGCTCCGGTGTCTCCCCGGCCGACGGGCACACGGGTCATCGACAGCCCCTCCCTCGGAAGATGACCCACAACGGCGCGGTGCGGCAACCGCGCCGTTTTTCTTTGGGGCGGCGCTAAAGCAGTCCGCGCAACGCCATCGACACCGGCTCCCCTTCACCGACGATCAGATGGTCGAGGACGCGGACGTCGATCAGTGCCAGCGCCTGGCCCAGCACCTCCGTGATATCCCGATCGGCCTCGCTCGGCTCGGCCACGCCCGACGGGTGGTTATGGGCAAAGATCACAGCGCTGGCGTTGTGCTTCAGGCAGGCACGTACGACCTCGCGCGGGTAAACGCTGGCTCCGTCGACGGTTCCGCGAAACAGTTCGTCGCAGGCAAGCACCCGGTTCCGGTTGTCCAGGAACAGGCAAACGAACACTTCATAAGGAAGGTGCCGCAGCCGGGCGCTGAGATAGGCGGCGCTTTCGCGTGGATTGGCGAGGGCGGGCAGGTCCAGCAGCCGCTCGGCCAGCGCGCGGCGCGCCAGTTCCAGCGTGGCGATCAGGCGTGCGCGTTTGGCGGGGCCCACGCCGACGACGCGAGGCACGTTCTGGGGATCGGCGAGCAGTCGCGACACGCCGCCGGCCTTGCTCAACAGGGACCGTGCCAGCCCGACCGCGTCCTGTCCCACCGTTCCGTTCCCCAGCAGCACGGCGATCAGCTCCGCATCGGTGAGATGTGCCGCGCCCTGCGAAAGCAGGCGCTCCCTGGGTCGTTCGCCTTCTGGCCATTGCTGGATGCTCATCTCGCCATGATCCGGCGTTGGACCGACGGGAGCTATGAGTCGCGCCCAGGCCGACGTGTGGGCCGCGCCCGTGGGCGTGGTGGGCCGATGCAGGAAGAGACCCCGGCGAAATCCGTTAAGCTAGCTACCCGTTCCGAAAGCGCCGACAGATTGCCATGAATCTTGCCAAACGTCGCATCCTGGTTGGGATGACCGGAGGCATCGCCGCCTACAAGATCTGCGAACTCGTTCGCCGGCTGCGCGACCTCGATGTCGAAGTGCGCGTCGTGATGACCGAGGGCGCGACCCACTTCATAACGCCCACCACGATGCAGGCCCTTTCGGGTCAGCCGGTACGCGTCAGCCTGTGGGACGAGGCGGGCGAAGCCGCGATGGGGCATATCGAGCTGGCGCGCTGGGCCGAACGGTTCATCGTCGCGCCTGCCAGCGCCGACACGATCGCGCGCCTCGCGCACGGTTTCGCGAACGATCTCCTGACGACGGTGGCCCTGGCCACGGCGGCGCCCGTGTTCGTCGCCCCGGCGATGAACCAGCAGATGTGGGCACATGCCGCTGTGCAGGCCAACGTCGCCACGCTGCGTCAGCGCGGCGTCACCATCCTTGGGCCAGCCGATGGCGACCAGGCGTGTGGCGATATTGGTTCGGGTCGTCTGCTCGAACCCCACGAATTGCGCGACGCCCTGGTGGCATCGTTCGGCGACCGGCTGCTTGCCGGGCGCCGGGTGCTGGTCAGCGCGGGCCCGACTTACGAAGACATCGATCCCGTGCGCTTTATCGGGAACCGCAGTTCCGGGCGCATGGGATTCGCTGTAGCGGCCGCCGCGCACGAGGCCGGGGCCGACGTGACGCTGGTCGCCGGACCCGTGAGTCTTCCCACGCCGGTGGGTGTCCGTCGTATCGACGTGCGCAGCGCGCGCGAGATGCACGAGGCCGTGCTGGCGAACGCGGCGACCACCGATATCTATGTGGGTGCCGCGGCCGTGGGCGACTATCGCCCGGAAGCTCCCGCCAGCGACAAGCTGAAGAAGCACGACGGCCAGCCGCTGCATCTCGAACTCACCGAGAACCCCGACATCATCGGCGCGCTCGCGGTGCTTCCGTCGCATCCCTTTCTTGTGGGCTTCGCGGCCGAAACGCAGTCGATCGCCGATTACGCGAAAGACAAGCTTCGCCGGAAGGGCCTGGACATGATCGCCGCCAACGACGTCAGCGCCGGCCGCGGTTTCGAGGTAGCGGAGAACGCGCTGCATATTTACTGGGCCGACGGCGACGCGGTTCTGCCCAACATGCCGAAGACGGAGCTGGCGCGGCAACTCGTCGCGCACATCGCCGATCGCTATCGCACCAAACGGACGTAAGCCCTCTTGATCGACATCGAACTGAAAATTCTGGACCCCCGCCTCGGCGACACCATTCCCCTGCCCGAGCCGGCCACGGACGGAAGCGCGGGCATGGACCTGCGCGCTGCGTTGGAACAGCCCCTTACCATCAAGCCGGGCGAAAGCTCCCTGGTGCCGAGCGGTATTGCCATTCATATCGGCGACCCGGCATGGTGCGCGCTGATCGTGCCGCGGTCGGGGCTGGGGCATAAGCATGGGTTGGTCATGGGCAATCTGGTGGGCGTTATCGACGCCGACTATCAGGGCCCGCTGATGATTTCGTGTTGGAATCGCGGAAACGCGGACTACACCATCGCGCCGGGTGACCGGATCGCGCAATTATTGCTGGTGCCGGTCGGCCGGGCGCGTCTGCGCGTGGTCGAGGGGTTTGCGCCGTCGCACCGCGGTGAGGGTGGCTTCGGTTCTACAGGGGTGGGCTGACGTCTCCAACGGAGAAACACGGGTATGGCGGGGAAGGCAGGAGGCGCGGGCAAGGGGATTCGTATCGACGTCGCAGGTTTGCTCCCACTCGTGGGGGCGACGCTGCTGATCGCGGGCGGACTCTTCTGTGTTTGGCAGACATGGCTGATCGCCGATGAGGCGGATGCGGCGGAACGCGTGCGCTCGGCACAGCGGCAGGCCGTTCACGATATCGGCGAAGTCATCGCGGCCCGGCACGCCCAGGTTGCCAAGGCGGCAGCCGATCCCGTGCTGGCCAGCATCATCGACGACCACGGTGCGGCCGCCCAACGCCTGAAGCAGTTGCTGCCCGATTCGAAGGAGATCGAGGTTTATAGCGGCGGCCTCGATGAAGTCGTGCGCGCGAATTACCGCGAGTTCGGTTATGCCAAGGCGGCACAGTTGATGGCGGCACTGGGTTCGGACGAACAGTCGCCGGTCCAGTCGTTCCTTGTCGGCACCGAACGCGAGTTGAGTGTCGTCGAGCCCATCGGCGGTCCAGGCGCAGTTCGCGCCTACGTATGGCTGCAGTACCCGTTCGATTCGGTGCATACGCGTTTCGAAAGCATCCAGCCCGCATCGGGTCGCATCGAGCTTCGTCAGGGCGAGGGCGGTTCGAACCTCCAGTTGCTGACAAAGGGCAGCACGTCGCCGACCCTCGAGGACCAGGGGCAGCGCATTCCGGGTAGCGCGCTCTATATCTATGCCGCGTTGCCTAAAGCTTTTATCGTGCTGCCGCATTCGTGGCCGCTGACGCTGGTGCTTGCACTCGCCGGACTGGCTGGCGGTATCGCGCTGCTCTGGATGCGATCGCGTCCCCGGCAGGTCGTCGTGGCCGAGCCCGAAGACATGCTGGTGGCGGATGTCGTGCGTGAACCGCCCCGGCTGGCAACGCCCGTGCGCGTTCTGGAGTCGCCGAAGGCTCGCGAGCCCGAGACGGTGACCGTCGATCCATCGATTTTCCGCGCCTACGACATACGAGGCATCGTCGGGACGAACCTCAACGCAGGCGTCGCCCGTCTGATCGGACAGGCGGTGGGTAGCCTGATGCGTGAGCAGGGGCTGTCCGAAATCGTCATCGGCCGCGATGGCCGGCTATCCGGCCCGGAGTTGGCTGGCGCACTGTCCGAAGGACTTCGCGCTGCGGGCGTCGATGTCATCGACCTGGGTGCGGTGCCGACGCCGCTGGTTTATTTCGCGACGTTCAAGTTCAACACAGGCTGCGGTGTCGTAGTGACCGGTAGCCACAATCCGCCCGATTACAACGGCTTCAAGATTGTCGTCGGCGGCCAGACCCTTTCCGAAGGGGCGATTCAGGATATCTACAAGCGCATCGACGAGAAGCGCCTGGATAATTCGGGCGGCGGCGGCCTGCGCACGCAGGACATCGTGGGCGATTACGTCGAGCGCATCGCGTCGGACGTGTCGGCCGAGGGCCGGCTGAAAGTGGTGGTCGACTGTGGCAACGGCGTTGCCGGCGACGTCGCTCCGCGCGTGCTCGAGGCCATCGGCTGCGAAGTCATCCCCTTGTACTGCGACGTGGACGGTACGTTCCCGAACCATCATCCCGACCCGTCGGACCCGCACAACCTTCAGGACCTGATCGTGTCGGTGCAAAAGACCGGCGCGGATATCGGCGTGGCGTTCGATGGCGACGGCGACCGGCTGGGCGTGGTCACGCGCAGCGGCGAGATTGTCTACGCGGATCGTCTGTTGATGCTGTTCGCGCAGGATGTTCTGTCGCGTAATCCGGGCGCCACGATTATTTACGACGTGAAGAGCACGGGTCACCTGCGCAAGCTGGTGCAGGACTCTGCTGGCGTGCCGTTGATGTGGCGCACGGGCCATTCGCTGATAAAGGCGAAAATGCGGGAAACCGGCGCGGCTCTCGCGGGCGAGATGAGTGGGCACTTCTTCTTCGCCGACAATAACCGCTGGTATGGATTCGACGACGGCATCTACGCGGCGGCGCGTTTGCTGGAGATCGTGGGTCGCGATGTCGATGCGGGTGGGACGTCCGACGAGATTTTCGAGACGTTGCCGCAGAGCCTGTCCACACCGGAACTGAAGGTGGCGATGGCCGAAGGTGTAAGCCATCGTTTTGTCGAGGACCTTCGCGCCAAGGCCAGCTTCGGCGACGCACGCCTGACGACGATCGACGGCATCCGGGCCGACTGGAGCGATGGCTGGGGACTGGTGCGCGCGTCCAACACCACGCCAGCGTTGGTTCTGCGCTTCGAGGCCGACAACGGCAAGGCGCTGGAGCGGATCAAGGAAGTCTTCCGCCAGCAGATCCACGCGATGGACCCGTCGCTGACGCTGCCGTTCTGACCCGGGCGATTCGGGCGAGGCGGCAGTCTGATCAGCCGCCGGGTTTCTGGGCTGCGCGCAGTTCGCGATAGTGCTGCAGCTGGGCGTCGGCTTTCGTCCGCGCCGCATCTTTGGCTTGCTGCTGGCGCTGGAGCGTGGTCCGGAGTGTGGCGACGGTGTTGCGCTGTTCGGTGATGCGATCGCTCAGATAGGGCGGCAGCGGCTGCTTCGCCCGTTCCAGATCCGCGCCGCGCGACAGCAGCTCGGCCAGCGTCTTTTCCTGACTTTGCAGATTCAGGCGCGTGGTCCTGGCCGCCTGCTCGAATGTTTCGACCTCAGCCGTCTTCGCGGACGTGAACGACGCTTCGTCGGGATAGGCGTTGAGCATCTGCATGTCTTCGCGCTGACGGTTCTGCGCGGCGAGCTCGTCGGCGGCACGCTGATCGGCGACTTTGCGCGCGGCAATGCGCTCGTCCGGCGTCAGGGCACGATCGATGTGCTTCACGACGACGCCCTGGCTGTTGACCACGTCGTAGCCATTCTGGATGGCTTCCGAGCTCAGGCTGTCGCTGAAATAGATGTGTCCCTGACTGTCGCGCCACTTGTAGCGGAACGCATTGGCGTTGTCCTGCGCGGCGGTAGCGATGCCCGCATACAGACCGGCGCAAACGACGACGTAAAGCAAAATTCGCATGGTGTCCCCTCCTGCGCCGGAGTATATCCATCATGAGGCCGCAGGCGCGGCCGCTGATACGTTGACGTGACGCAGTTGCCGTTTCGGCGTGGCGACGAGCTTAAGCGTCGACGCCGTACTGGTCGCGATAGGCCACCAGTCGCCCGTGCTCGGTTGCCAGATCGGGACGCTCGCCCGCGAAGGCGAGGACATCGGCAAGGGTGGCGATAGCGATGACGGGTATACCGAACTCGGCCGTGACTTCCTGCGCTGCCGACCGATCGCCCTTGCCGCGCTCCTGCCGGTCCAGCGCGATGAGAACGCCTGCCGGCTCGGCACCGCTGGCGCGGATGAGGTCGAGCGATTCGCGTACGGCGGTGCCGGCGGTCATGACATCGTCGACTATCAGCACGCGCCCCTTGAGCGGGGCGCCGACGAGGTTTCCGCCTTCGCCGTGATCCTTGGCTTCCTTGCGGTTATAGGCCCACGGCACGTCGCGGCCGTGGTGGTCCGCAAGCGCGATTCCGGTGGCGGCGGCAAGCGCGATGCCCTTGTAGGCCGGGCCGAGCAGCATGTCGAAGCCGAGGCCGGACCGTTCGATGGCGGCGGCGTACGAGCGTCCCAGGCGGGCGAGGGCGCCGCCGGAATCGATACGTCCCATGTTGAAGAAGTACGGGCTGGTACGGCCGGATTTCAGGGTGAACTCGCCGAATCGCAGTACGTCGCGGGCGAGGGTGAGTTCGATGAATTCGCGCTGGTAATCGTGCACGGTCAGGGCTCTTTGGAAGTATCGGAAATCAGTGGGCGCCACAGCACGTGCTGGGGGCCGGCATCGCCGCCATGGTACAGCTGCCCGTCGTCGACGTAGCCCGCGCGGCCGTACAGGCGCACGGCGGAGGCGTTCCTGAGGTTGACGGTGAGGACGATACGGTCCCGGTCGGGATATCGCCGCGACAGATCCTGGCGAATTGCCTCGAGCGCGCCCGCGCCCAGACCTCGTCCCTGCTGCGTCGCGTCGATCAGGAAACTGCGCAGGCCCAGCGACCCGGGTGCGGGACGGCCGGTGACGACGGACACATTGCGTTCGATCCGGACGAAGCCGACGACCGTGTCGCCCTCCAGGATGGCCAGGGCCTCGCTTCCGGGGCATACATCGATGTCCGCGAACGTGTCGGGCATGGCGCTCACGAATGCGCGCTGTTCGCTATGGACACAGAGGCGCAGGGCGGCATCCCGGTAACTGCCAATGGCAGGAACGATGCGTAGGGGAATCGGCATGGCAGCATCGTAATGGCCGGACATCGGGTCGTCCACGTGCCTTGGTATGATGCGCCGATCCGTCCATCGACCCCCGAAGGCACCATGCGCATCATTTCCCTGAATGCCAACGGCATACGCTCCGCCGCGACCAAGGGCGTTTTCGAATGGCTGCGTTCGCAGGACGCCGACGTGGTGTGCCTGCAGGAGACCAAGGCGCAGGAAGCCCAACTGGTCGATCCGATGTTCCGACCGGACGGACATCATTGCTTCTATCACGACGCCCGCAGCAAGAAGGGCTACAGCGGCGTGGCGATTTATTCGAAGCGCGAACCGGACGAAGTGCGCACGTCGCTGGGGCGCGAGGACTTCGACTGCGAAGGCCGCTACATCGAAGCGCGCTACGGCAACCTGAGCGTCGTGTCGTTTTATATCCCGTCGGGTTCGTCCGGCGACGAACGCCAGCAGTACAAGTTCCGCATCATGGAATGGCTGACGCCGATCCTGCGCGAGTGGGCCGCCAGCGGCCGCGACTATGTGCTGTGCGGCGACTGGAACATCGTCCATACCAAGAACGACATCAAGAACTGGACGTCGAACCAGAAGAACTCCGGCTGCCTGCCGGAAGAGCGGGCATGGCTCGACCTGCTGTTCAAGGAAATCGGTTGGGTGGATACGTTCCGCGCCCTCAAACCGGACGCCGTGGAATACACATGGTGGTCGAACCGTGGCCAGGCACGCGCGAATAACGTGGGTTGGCGCATCGATTACCAGATTGCGACGCCCTCGCTGCGCGACCGTCTGCGTGCGTGTTCCGTCTATCGCGACGAGCGCTTCTCCGACCACGCACCGTTCATCGTGGACTACGCCGAGTGACGGCAACCTCTCCGGCACCCCGCTACAAGGGGTTTCGTGGCGTTCTTCAGGCTTTCGCACAGCCGGGCGCCATCACGATGCTGTTCTTCGGACTGGCATCCGGTCTGCCGTTCCTTCTGGTGGGGAACACGCTTTCGGCATGGTTGAAGGAATCGGGCATCGATTACGGTGCCATCGGCCTCGCCAGCTACGTAACCTTCAGTTACAACTTCAAGTTCGTGTGGGCGCCGCTGGTGGACCGCTTCCGGCTGCCGCTCTTCTGCCGGCTGGGACAGCGGCGCGGATGGCTTATGTTCGCGTTGCTGTTGCTGACTGTCGGTTTGTTGGGCATGGCCATGATGCCGCCGGATGCTTCCCTGGCGCGCTTTGTCGGCGTGACGCTGATCGCGGCATTCGCGGGCGCCACCATCGATATCGTGGTGGACGCCTACCGCGTCGAGATTGCACCGCCCGAGGCGCAGGGCGCGCTGGCGGCGACCTACACGCTGGGTTACCGCTTCGGCCTTATCGCCAGCGGCGCGGGCATTCTCATCATCGCGGACGCGGTTGGCTGGCAGAAGGCGTACGTGGCCATCTGCCTGCTGCTGATTATCCCGATCGTCAGCGTGCTGGTCGTTCGCGAACCCGAGCATCGTGTCCGCGAGCGCGTGTCGCTGGCCGTTGCGGTGCAGGAAGGATTTATCGGGCCCTTCCGTGACTTTTTCTCGCGATACGGACTGGGGCTGGCGTTTGGCCTGATTGCTTTCGTCGGGCTGTTCCGCCTGCCGGATCAGATGCTGGGCGTGATGGCGTATCCCTTCTATCTGGATACGGGATTCACCAAGACGCAGATCGCCGAAGTTTCCAAGGTATACGGCGTGGTCGTGGGCATTGCCGGTGCGCTGGCGGGCGGCTGGGCGGTTACCCGGTTCGAGCTTCGCCGCCTCCTGGCCGTGGCTGGCGTCGGTGTGGCGGTGTCGAACCTGCTCTATATCGTGATGGCGAACCACCCGGGCGAAACCTGGAGCTTCGTCCTGACGCTGTCGGGCGACAATTTCGCACAGGGATTCGCGGGGCCCGTGCTTGTTGCCTTCATGTCCTCGCTGGTCAACCGCAGCTTTACGGCCACGCAGTACGCGTTGCTCAGTTCGCTGGCGAACCTGCCGGGCAAGGTGATCGGCGGCATGTCCGGTTTCCTGGTGCGGGATTCCGGTTACACGACGCTGTTCCTCATCAGCACGGTTTCCATCGTGCCGACCCTGATCGTTCTTGCCCTGTTGTGGCGGCGAATTCCTACGATCGCGGCCCCTCGCTGACGTTCGGTCTATAGCGACCGGCCGGGGAGACCACATCGCCGATTCTGTGCAAGAATCGGCCGCACAGGGGGCATGCGCGATACAGGAGGAGACGCACGTGCCGGATATTGTTGTCAGACATATCGACGAAGCGATGGCGGAGCGCATCAAGACGCTCGCGCGCGAGCGCCGCTGGTCGATCAATGAAGTGATCCTGCATGCCTTGCGTTACGGCCTGGGCATGGGGGCGGGCGACGTGTTCAGCGAATTGCTGCTGGAGCCGGGCGATATCGCGCATCTGACGGGGGCTTACGACGCGCAGGAGCAGGCGGCCTTTCAGGAGGCGTTGAACGCCCTGTCGCAGGCGTCGCCATCCGCGCTTGCCGCCGCGGCAAAAAACTACTCCGAAGCGGGCGAATCGATTTAGGCCGTGGGAGCCAGGTAAACGGCTCCCAGTACACGGTGTCCGCTCGCGCCTGTGACGGCCGGTAAATTGCCCGGTCTGCCCAGTATTCTCTGCCGGGCAAGCCACGCGAACGCCATGGCTTCCATGAAATCGGGATCGATCCCATAAGCGGAGCTTCGCTGCAATTCCACCGGTCCAAGTCGACTCCTGATCGCTTCCATCAGCGCGGCGTTATGTACGCCGCCGCCGCACGCGACGACCTGTCGCGCGCCGTGGCCATAGCGCGCGATATCGTGAGCCACCGTGATCGCGCTCAGGGCCAGCAGGGTAGCCTGCACGTCGGCCGGGGCCAGACCGCTCAGTTCGCGGTGACCATCGAGCCATACGAGATGAAAGTGCTCCCGGCCGGTGCTCTTGGGCGGAGGAAGGGCGAAGTAGGCATCGGCGAGCAAGGCTGCCAATAGCCGTTCATCGACCCTGCCCGATGCAGCAAAGTGGCCGTCGCGGTCGTAAGGCTCGCCAAGCTGGCGCTGACACCACGCATCCATCAATCCGTTGGCCGGCCCGGTGTCGAATCCCGTGACCGATCCGTCGACACCGAGGATGCTGACGTTCGCGATGCCACCGAGATTCAGGACAACGCGTGGCTCCGCCGTCGGTGCGAGGACGTGGGCGTGGAACGCGGGCACAAGAGGTGCACCCTGGCCGCCCGCGGCGATGTCCGCACGGCGGAAGTCGGCCACGGTTTCGATGCGCGTGCTTTCGGCGATGACGGAAGCGTCGCCGATCTGCAGGGTAAAGGGGTGTTCGCCAGCGGGGCGGTGCCTGATCGTCTGTCCGTGCGAGCCCAGGGCGCGCACGTTCGATGCGGCGACGCCGGCCTGGGCCAGCACCGCCAGGGCGGCTTCCGCGAACAGGCGCCCTATGGCGACGTCGAGCCGGCCGTACGTATCCAGATCCAGTCGTTGCTCGTCCTGCGCGATCGCGAGGATGCGCGCACGCAGATCGTCGGGCCACGGATGGGTCAGTCCGGCGACGAGGGACGGCTGTTCGTCCTCGAAGCGCACCAGCGCGGCGTCTATGCCGTCTGCGCTGGTGCCGGAGATCAGGCCCAGATAAAGCTCACTGTTGTCCGCCATGGCGGATCAGTCGTCGCTACGGGTATCGGACTGGGCGCGGGCCAGCTTGACGCTGCTGTCCACCTGATTCAGGCGGGCCAGCTGGGGCTTGACCGCTTCGCTCTTGAACTTCGCCAGCTGTGCCGCGGGCAGGGGCTCGGGCTTCGGCAGGGTCACGGTCTGCGGGTCGCGCTGCGTATTGTTGACGCGGAATTCGTAGTGCAGATGCGGGCCGGTAGCCAGGCCGGTCATGCCCACGAAGCCGATCGTGCTGCCCTGGGTGACCCGCTGGCCGACGCGCAGATTCGCGAAGCGCGACATGTGGCCGTAGGCGGTGCTGATCGTGGCGTTATGTTGAATGACGACGAAGTTGCCGTAGCCGTTCATCCAGCCACGGAATTTGATGACGCCATCGCCTGCCGCGTGGATGGGCGTGCCGGTGGGGGCCGCGTAGTCGACGCCCTTGTGTGCGCGCATCTTGCCGAGGATCGGGTGCATGCGGCCGGCGCTGAACTGCGACGAGATGCGCGTGAAGTCGACCGGAATACGCAGGAAGGAGCCCGTAAGCGGACGCCCTTCCTCGCTGAAGTAGCTGTACTTGCCGTCGCTGTTCTTGAAGCGATAGGCCGTGTAGCGCTTGCCCTGGTTGACGAATTCGGCGGCGACGATGTCGCCTTCGCGGGCATAGGCGCCGTCGCGATAGATGTCGTCGTAAATCACGGTGAAGTTATCGCCGACGCGGAGGTCCTGCACGAAGTCGATGTCGAACTTGAATACTTCGGCGAGCTTCAGGACCATCGCGTTGCTCATGCCGGCCTTCGATGCCGCGCCGAACAGCGAGCTGTCGATGGTGCCGTGCGCGATATGTTCGCGACGCTGTACATCGCGCGACTGCGTCGTCAATTCCGGCTTTGCGCCATCGAGGCGAAGCGTGGCGATGCTGGCTTCGTCCTGGTCGAAGCGCACACCTTGCAACGTTTTGTTTTCGCCAAGCAGGAACTGGAATTCCTGCCCCGGCTTGATCTGGTGGAAGGCCTTCGTGCCGCCCGCGCCGTCGATGACGTGCTGCAGATCGGTAAGCGTGAGGCCCTGACCCTGGAAAATGTCCGAAAGCGTCTGACCGGGCTGCACCTGTACGGTCTGCCAGTCTTCGACGGCGACCAGGGGCTTGGCGGCTTCGGGATCGAGCTTCGGCAGCGTGAGCGGAACGACGGCATGTACAAGCGGGATGATGTCCGGCTTCTTCATGGCGCCGGCCCACGCGGGAATCACGAGGGCGGAAAGCACGACGATGAGGAAGGCGGTACCCGCGAGGATCCAGCGTTCGCGATTCCAGCGGATGGGCGGCTCGGCACCGGAGGTACGACTGAAGGACCAATGCGCGCAGCGGTCGTAGAAGTGGGAGTGCCGCCGCTGAGCCTTGCGACGCATGGCTAGCCGACGTGCGCTGTGCGCTACCCGATTGACATCACCCATCGCTTGAAGAATCCCGCTTGCCCCGAGTTGTCGCGTACCATAGCGGCCTTGTGTAAAGCGCGTCAACGCCTTTCACATCAAGGCTTTGCAACGATTCATTGGGTTAACGCACAATTAACCTCCACGCGCCCGTCACGTCCGTCGTAGCGCGTTCGGTACATATATATATGAGGAAGGCATGAACGAGCTGGAACAGGCCCTGTCGGTCATCGCGCGTGGCGCGGACGAGATCATCAAGCGTGAAGATCTCGAGGCGAGACTCAAGCTGGGCAGGCCTCTGCGCATCAAGGCGGGCTTCGACCCGACGGCACCCGACCTGCACCTCGGTCATACGGTCTTGCTCAACAAGATGCGTCAGTTCCAGGATCTGGGCCATCAGGTCATCTTCCTGATCGGCGACTTCACCGGCATGATCGGCGATCCCACCGGTAAGAACGTGACGCGCAAGCCGCTCACCCGCGAAGACGTGCTCGCGAATGCGGAAACGTATGCGGAGCAGGTCTATAAGGTGCTCGATCGCGACCGTACCGAGCTGCGGTTCAATTCCGAATGGTTCGGCAAGATGGGCGCCGCCGACATGATTCGCCTTGCCGCGCAACACACCGTGGCCCGGATGCTGGAGCGCGACGACTTCGCGAAGCGCTATGCCGGGCAGCAGCCGATCGCCATTCACGAATTCCTCTATCCGTTGGTACAAGGGTATGACTCCGTCGCGCTGGAGTGCGACGTCGAGCTCGGCGGCACGGACCAGAAGTTCAACCTGCTGATGGGGCGCGCCCTGCAGGAGCACCACGGTCAGAAGCCACAGATCGTGCTGACCATGCCCTTGCTCGAGGGGCTGGACGGCGTCAACAAGATGTCCAAGTCCCTGGGTAACTACATAGGTATCAGCGAGCCGGCCATCGATATCGTCACCAAGACGATGAAGATCGGCGACGAACTGATGTGGCGCTGGTTCGAACTGCTGAGCTTCGAGGTCTCGCTGGAGGAGCTGGAGCGTATGAAGGCGGATATCGCCTCCGGCGCGCTGAATCCCCGCGATGCGAAGCTGCGCCTGGCGCGCGAACTGGCCACGCGCTTCCACGATGCCGCCGCCGCGGAGCTGGCGATTGCCGGCTGGCACGCCGTGGTGAGAGGTGAGGGCGATACGTCGTTGCTTCCGTTGACGGACGTTTCCGTGACGGCCGAAGGCATTCGTTTGCCCGCGCTTCTGACCGCCGCCGGCATCACGACGAGCAATTCCGAGGCGAACCGGAAGCTCAAGGAGCGTGCCGTGCGCATCGATGGCGAGATCGTCGAAGACGCTCAGCGCGTTTTCGAGGCCGGTTTCGAGGGTGTCCTCCAGGTGGGAAAACGAAACTTCGCACGTATCCGGCTGATCTGACTGCGGTTTCGAAATTAGTTAAAAAAAGGGGTTGTGATTCTCTTCACATCTCGTATTATTCGCCCCCCGCAGTCGCCCAACGTCGTCACGACGGACCGATGCGGGAATTTTCGCTCCGCCAACGACCTCGAAAAAAAGATTGCTGAGGGTGTTGACGGAAACGAAAAAAACGCTAGAATGGGCGGCTCACCTCGGGACGAAAT
>NZ_SMCS01000005.1 GCF_004342265.1 Luteibacter rhizovicinus | reverse complement strand
CAGACTCTGGCAAGCGAGGTGGATCGCCGTCAGCGACGACGAGCACATGGTGTCCAGCGCCATGCTCGGACCGTTGAAATTGCAGAAATACGAAACCCGGTTCGCGATCGATGCCGGGCTGTTGAACACCGCGAGATTGCGGCCCCTTGCCTGCTCCTGCGCGCCGTACAGCTGATACTCCTCGTACATCACACCGACGAACACGCCGACGCTGCCTTCCTGTCCCGCACCGGCATGTTGGGTGACACTGTCTCTGGTGTAGCCCGCGTCTTCCAGCGTGGCGTGCACGCATTCGAGGAACAATCGTTCCTGCGGGTCCATCAACTCCGCTTCGCGCGGCGAGATATTGAAGAACAGCGGATCGAACTGATCGACACCGTCGATGAAACCGCCCCACTTGCTGTAGGTCTTGCCGGGTTTGGTGCGGTCTTCGTCGTAGTAGAGCTTATAGTCCCAACGCTCGGACGGAATCTCGGTGATGCTGTCCTTGCCCTGGCTCAGGTTGGCCCAGAATTGTTCGAGGTTGCCTGCCTGCGGGTAGCGCCCGGCCACGCCAATGATGGCGATCTCACCGACATCGCTGGTTGTCGTAGCCGGGTTGAAGCGCGCCTCATCCTGGAAACCGCGCTGGTGCATGCCAAAGCGGGGGCGGCGCGTCGCTATCGTGCTGGCGATTGGTGTTTTTTCTTCGCGCGGCGACGTCGCTTGCGGGGCATCGTGCGAAGTTTCGCCCAGCACCTCGCTCAATCGCGTGCGGTGATTCTGCAGAAAATGACCGGCCAGCGCGGCAATCGTCTGGTACTCGAAAAGCAGTGTCTTGGAAAGCGGGCCGAATACTTGTTCCAGCGTTCGGGTCAGGTCCATCACCAGGATGGAGTCGATGCCGTAAGCCTCCATCTGGACACGTGCATCGATGCTGTGAGCGGGCCGTTTGAGCGTGCTCGACAACAGCCGGACGAAATAGCGTACGGCTTTCTCCTGCAGCTCGTCGGACGGTGCATTCGACGCTGCGGCCGCCGGCGCGACAGGCTTCGCCGCAACGGATAGCCCGGACATGAAACGACGTATCGCACCTTCGACCACCAGCACCTGCGGCAGGCCACTCGATAGCGCTTGTTCCAGCGCGGCACAGCCGCTGGCACTGCGCAGTGGAATTAACCCGGTCTGCTCCGTCATGCTCTGGCGCGTGGCGGCATCGACCTGCATGCCGCCTTCGTCCCACAGCGGCCAGTTCACCGACAGCGTGCGTCCGTGACGTTCCCCGCGCTCTACCAGTTCGGCACGGTGGTGAGCAAAAGCGTCCATGAAGGCATTCGCTGCCGCGTAGTCGGCCTGTCCCACGTTACCGAGCGCACCCGACGTGGATGAAAAGCAGACGAAGCAGTCGAGTGCCAGGTCGCGGCTGGCCTCGTCGAGGTGGAGGGTACCGGCCACTTTGGCGCGCAGTACCTCGTGCAATTCCTCACGGGTCTTCCTGATGATGAAGCTGTCGCGCAGGACCCCCGCACTGTGGACGATGCCGTGCAGGCCGCCGAAGGTTTCGGTAAGTCCGTGCACCAACTGCGTCACGGCGTCGCGATCGCCCACGTCCAGCTGGCGGTATTGCGCCGTCGCGCCCAGCGCTTCGAGTTCGGCGAGTGCGGCCTGCGTTGCATCCGTCAGCGGTGAACGCCCGGTCAGGATCAACGTGACGCCCCTGGCCTGACGCGCGATGTCGCGAGCGAAGATCAGGCCCAGACCACCCGCGCCTCCGGTGATCAGGTACACACCTTGCGCCTTCCACGGCGACACGGCATCCGGTGTCGACAGACGTTCGGCCCAACCGCCGATCTGGCGTTCGCCGTCGACGTAACGCACTTGTTGCGCGTTGCCGTCACGGTTTTCCAGCAACGCCTGCACGATGTCCTGACCGCTTTCGATGCTGATGACCTGACCGACGATGCGCGGATTTTCCATCTGCGCCGTGCGCAGCATGCCGCCCAGACCCGCCATGGTCTGGCCGATCCCCTGCGCCGGTACGACCACCTGAATCAGATGCTGCCCCGACTGGCTTCCCAGCGACTGGATATGCTCCAGCAAGGCGCCGGCGGCGGATTCGTAACACTGCGCCAACGGGCCGTCTGCGCCGATTTCGATGCACGTCGCGCCGGGCAGCCTCGATTGCAGGTCGGACGAAGTTACGCCACCGCACAACATGATGAGATGTCGCGCGTAGTGGGAGGCACCGGCAGCGATAGCCGGCTGCTCTGACCAGTCGAGGTGCAGCAGCGCTGTCCGTACCGACTCTTCGGATCCGGCATGGATCGATGCGCGCGCGCAAAATTCCCCGAGGCGTACACATACCAATCCGGCTTCGTCGCACAGATCGATATCGAATTTCTGCAGCGCATCGCCCGCGGCATTACCGGCGCTGCGGCGTATCACGGCCCACATACTCGCGGCGCATGGAGCCATGACGTCCAGCGATCCGAGTGCGAAGGGAAGCATCAGTGCAGCGTCATCCCATCCGCCTGCGTCGTCGGCCTGAAAAGCGATCGTCGCCTGCAGTGCCGCATCGAGCACACTGGGGTGAAGGACATAACCTTCCTGCAGCGATTTCACCGAATCCGGCAGCGTTATCCGCGCCAGGGCCAGGGCCTGTCCGACGAACAGTTCGCTCAAACCACGATGGCCAGGCCCATAGTTCAGGCCCATGCGGTCGAACGCGTCATAACATGCCGCCGCGGTCCTGTGGACTCGCGCACACTGCTGACGTAGCGCGGCGAGGTCGTGCGTCACTGCTGCGCTTTCAAGGGCGGTAACCACCGAACCCTGGCTATACACCACGGCCTCGTCGCCATCGGTGGCGTCATAAAGTTCAAAACTGAATTCGCCGTTGCCTTCCGGAAACAGCGCGATATGCATGTCCTTTGGCCCGGACCCGACCACGATGGGCCGTAGCCACACGACGTCTTTCAAACGCTGCTGCCCCGTACCTGCGACGGCGTGTCCCGCCGCACACCGGGCCATTTCCAGCTGCGCCGCGCCCGGCAACGTGCGTTCGCCCTGCACGACGTGGTCGGCAAGGAAGAATTCCTTCCCGGTAAAGCGACTGCTGAAACGCAGTCCGGAGACGTTCGACGTATTGCGATGCACGAGCGGGTGGATGGCCGCCTCCGACGACGATATCGACGTTTGCGCCGGCTTTGCCTCTACCCAGTGTTTTTCCCTGACGAACGGATAAGTCGGAAGCGCGATACGGCGACGCTTGCCGGTGTCGTGCAGGATCGTCCAGTCGAACGCGTGTCCTTCGACCCACTTTGCCGCTATTGCCGGAAGGTCCCCACGAGTAAGCAGCGCGATCAGGGAGCTGTCGCTTACCGCCTCGTCCCCGGCAAGCGCGGGCACTTCGGCCGACAATTGCCCGGTAAAGACATCGTCCGATCCGGACGATTGCGCCAGCCAGTCTTCCAGGTGCGTTTGCAGCGTTTCGAAGGAATCGACCACCAGCGCCATACGCGCGGCCATGGCCTGCCGTCCCACTTGCAGCGTATAGGCCAGGTCGGCCAGCCCGGCGAGACGGACTTCGGACGATGCCACAGCGGCGAGCAGTCGATGCACGCGCTCGCGCAGTACGGGCATGGTCCTGGCCGACAGTACGACCAGCACGGGCGGTTGCTCCGCTACAGCGCTGTTCTCGCCTGATGCGGCGCCCTCGGGCTCGAGATACTCCTCGACAATGACGTGGGAATTCACACCGCCAAAGCCAAAGGAACTGATGCCGGCGCGACGAGGAATGGCCTGTCCGTTGTCGGCGATCAAGGCCGGCCACGGCTGCGCCGTGTCGACGATAAAGAACGGGCTGCCATCCAGCGTGATGCGCGGATTGAGCTTCTGGTAATGCACCAGTGGCGGGAAGGCCCGGTGTTTCATGCACAGGATCGTCTTGATCACCCCGGCCAGGCCGGCGACCGATTCCAGATGGCCGATGTTGGTCTTGACGCTGCCGATACCGCAGGAATGCTCGTTCAATACTTCCCCGCGATCCGTCGCGATGCGGGAGAACGCCATTTTCAGGCCTTCTACTTCGATCGGGTCGCCCTTGGGCGTGCCTGTCCCGTGTGCTTCGACATAGCCGATGGTGCCGACGGGCACGCTTGCCTGACGCAACGCTTCGGCGATCACGTTCGATTGTGCGGACGATCCGGGATAAGTCACTGTCCGCGCGCGACCGCCATGATTCATGGCCGTGCCGCGCAGTACGGCGACAATCCTGTCTTTATCGCGGATGGCTTTGTCGAGCGGCTTGATCAGAACCATGGCCGCGCCTTCGCCCCGCACGTATCCATTGGCACGCTCGTCGAAGCTTTTGCAGCTGCCGTCCGGCGACAACATGCCGGTCTTGGAAAACGAAATGAAATGAGTCGGGCTGCATAGCACGCTTACTCCGCCAACCAGCGCATGGTCGCATTCGCCGCGACGAATCGCGTGCGCGGCTTTGTGCAGCGCGACCAGCGAGCTTGAGCACGCGGTATCGATCGGCATGCTCGGGCCGTGCAAATTCAGGAAATACGAGATGCGATTCGGGATGAGAGCGGTATGCGTTCCGGTGGAGACGTGCCCCTCGATCGCATCGAGCGCATTACCCAGATGATCCTTGTAGTCGAAATTGAACACGCCGATATAGACGCCCGTGCGGCTGCCACTGAAGACCGCAGGGTCGTAGCCCGCGTCTTCGATGCATGACCATGCCTGCTCCAGCATGATCCGCTGCTGCGGGTCCATGACCTCGGCTTCGCGCGCGGACACACCGAAGAAATCGGAATCGAAGAACTCCACGCCATCGACAAACCCGCCCCACTTACTGATGGACTTGTTCTTTTCCCGCACATCGGTCGAATAGAAAGCGTCCTTGTCCCATCTGTTTTCCGGAATCTCGCTTACGCTGGATAGGCCGTTGCACAGGTTCTCCCAGAACTGGTCGTAGTTTTCGGCACCGGGAAAACGGCAAGACATGCCGATGATGGCGATATCCCCGCCGTCGCCACGATCGACAATACGTCCCTCCCCTTCCTTGTCCGTAGATGGCGATTGGCTATCCTGGGGCGGAATCTGACCGACATTCATGATCGTGCCTATCCTGTGGTGTTTGCTTTCGGATGCTGCTTCCGTCAACCCGATTGGCCGGGTTGAAACGGCGGGCTCCCTCGCCCGGGCGACGCCAATCGGGTCACCCATTCCCCATCGATGCTTCAGCTACTGAGAAAGCGGGCAAAGGACCGCGTCAGATGTTCCGCTGTCGCATCCATGATCTTGATTGCAATGTGATCCACGTGCCGCTTGGTCCATTGCTCAAGTTCCGTCCCTTTTACCCATTGATTGAACGAGCCCAATGCCGGCCCTGTCTGGATCTGATAGTTCACGCGGTCGTCGCCCTTCCCTTCCATGGCAATGCGGGTGCAGTAGGCGAAGTACCAGCGAAACACCAGTGCCATCTTGTGTTTCGCATTTGCGTCGGCCTTGACGATTTCGTGGTCCAGATTTACCGACCTGAAATAACTTGCCGTCTCGTTCCAGATTTCATCGAACGTCTTCTTGAAGAACGTGCTTTCCAGCTGATGCCGGGTACGCGCCGGTATATCGTCCAGGCTGTCGTAGTGGCGATATAGCGAAAGCAGCTTGTTCGCCCGCGCCGGGAAGAAGACGGACTTCTTCATCACCTGAACCTGCGCGCCAATTTCGAACATGTCCCCCGCCGGCGCATATTCGGTGTCCTGAATGTCCATTTCCTGAAGCATCGACTTCCCGTCCGGACTCATGCCCGCTTCCACGGTGCATTGGTTGATCGAGCCCGTCGCGACGAAATCGGCGCCGAGCAGGAATGCCGCGGCCGCAGCTTCCGGGCCACCGATGCCGCCCGCCAGTCCCATGCAAATGGGCTCCATGTAGCGATGCGTCCGCTGCATATCGTCACGGAGTCGCAGCAAAGGTGGCAGCATCACCGCCACGATGCCGCCATCGGTATGACCGCCGGAGTCGGCTTCGACGCAGATATCGTGACTGACGGGAATGCTTTGCGACCATTCCGCCTGCTGCGGCGTTATCTGGTGGCGCTCCAGCAACTTTTCCACGATCGCGAGTGGCGGCGGACTCATGAATGCCTTTGCCACTTCCGGACGGGATACCTTCGCTACGATGCGATGGTCGCAAACGATCTCGTTACGCGTATTCGTACGCAGACCCTGCAAGCGAAACTTGACCAGGGCGGGCGTCATTTGCATGAAGGCCGCGGCCTCGATGTTCCTGATCCCATACTTGAGATAGAGATCGACCACCGCTTCTTCTTGAGAGGGGTATTCATAGTTCGCCAACAGGTTCATGCCGTACGGCTGGCCCGCATTCAACTCGGCCTGTATGCGAACGATGTTCGCCTCGATCTTTTGCAGCGAAAGCCCGCCCGCGCCGAAGAAGCTCAGAAAGCCCGCCTTACCCATCCTTACGACCAGCTCGGTGGAGGCGACGCCGCGATACATCGCTCCGGCCATATAGGCGTACTTCAAGCCAAACCGGCGCTGGAACACCTCGCTGCCAAGCGATGTTGCGTTTACCAGAATCGGCGCGGCGCGCTGGTCTGTTTCGCGAGCCACTTCGACTGCGCGTGCATTCGATGCCCGCTCGTCCGCCACGCTACCCATGTCGGGATCGTTCACGGGTTGGGCATCCGACATATCGTCTAATATCGGTGTTTCCGTGGTTCGTATCTCGTGCACCATTTTCGAAAGTACGCTTCCTCCGATCTCATGGAACTCGACATCGCCTTTCCCCATCACATAGCGAATCGAGTCCACCCACTGCACCGACGTCGCGATCTGACTGGCCAGCGTCTCGGCAATGCGAGCCGGGTCGTAAGGGCGGGCGGTAGCATTGGCGATCACCGTGACTTCCGGTGCCGAAAACGAGAATTGCTGCAGGAAACCGGCGAATTCCGCTTGCGCCGACCGCATGTGGCGGGAATGGAATGCCGCGCTGACATTCAACGTCACGCAGCGTAGATTCATTCGCGAAAATAGCTCGGATGCCGCAGTGAGTGCGTCTTTATCGCCGGCGATAACCGTTTGCGCAGGGGTATTGAAGTTGGCGATATCGATCTGTCCCAGGTCATGCCCATCGAGCATCGCCCTGATTTCCGTGGCCGACGTGCCGAGCACGGCCGCCATCCCGCCGCCGCTGGCCATACCCATCAGCTCTCCCCGTTTTTTAACGAGGCGAAGCCCCGTTTCAAAAGAGAACACCCCAGCCGCCAGCAAGGCGTTGTACTCACCGAGACTGTGGCCTGCAAAGAAATCCGGCGGCGGACCGGCTTCGTTAGCGGCGTCCAGTTCTCGCTGCCGGAAGTAATGCAGGGCGTTGACGACAAACAGCGCAGGCTGGGTGTACTGCGTCTGCGACAGGAGCCCTTGCCTGTCGTTCAGACACAGATCTTCCAGCGAGTACCCGAGAATGTCGGATGCTTTCCTGACCTGTTCCGGAAAGAGTGGAAAGAGGTCCTTGCCCATTCCCCTGAACTGGGAGCCCTGGCCGGGGAAGATGATTGCCTTCATTTTGCGTGACTCCGGGATGCGCCTGTTCTGTACCTGCCCGTCTCGATGCGCCGTCAATTCGGTCAACCGGTCCATGTCGCCGCCGAATGGCGACATCACATGGTGAACCCGGGATTTCGAATCGACCGGTAGTCCGTACTTCAGGAACGTCGCCATCGTTCCACCCGGGCTGACATCGATATAGCGATAGCTGTCCTGCGATTCGATCAGGTCAAGGGTTTGCGAGAAAAAAATGGGATCGCGCACGACCGACCAGAAATAACCGGCGGGCAACGTGTGCAATACCGTGCCGGTAGCGCAACAGATGACGGGAACATTGCCTTGCCGGAATGCCAGCGTTTGCAGGAATGCCTGATATGGCTTTCTGGCGGTATCGATCCAGCGCGAATGAAATGCGAAGCTGACCGGAAGCCGCTGGAACGCCATGCCATGCCCGCGAAGACCGGCTTCAACCGCTGCGACGTTCCGTTCCGGTAACGAGATCACCGAGTGCGTCGAAAAATTGCGCGCCCCGAGTTCGCAAAGCGCAAGCAATTCCGGTGTGAGATAGCGCTCCGGTTCGCCCATGACCGCGATCATGCAACCAGGCTCGCCATGTTCTTCCAGCGCGATCGCCTGCTCGATCACTGCGAGTAACGCGGCATCCGGGTCGATGCAACCCGCCACCGCGGCAGCGGCAAATGCGCCCAGGCTCGCGCCCAGGACCATATCGACCCGCACGCCATGGTCGATCAGCGACTTCGCCAATGCATATTCCACCATGAAGATGGCACAGTGACTGTGCAAAAGACGGTTGAGCGGAATATCCCTGGTATTGCGTTCCGCAAACAGCACGCCCAGTACCGATTCGCCGCAACGTTCGCGCATCACGCGATCCGCGTGCTGCATGGTGGTGCGAAAGCCCTTATCGCGATCAAAAAGCTCCCGGCCCATCTGAAAATGATGGGAGCCCTGTCCTGAAAAAAGAAGTATGGTTTTCACAAGCGACGCACCCATCCTGGGCCATAGTTCCGCCTCGAAATCACACCATCCACCAAGGTCTGGGTGAGTGGGCGAATTTGAAATTCATGGCAGACCGCGCAACCACTCCCCCCCTGGGGCGCGCGGACAAACTGGAACATGGCGTCCGAAAGTAAAGACAAACGAACAGCAGACGCTCATCTGGCATGTCACTACCCAGGATAGGATGCAGTTTTTATATTTCACTTAGCCCCTCGCGACGAACCGCTCGCGATGAAGCTAACTTGACTGCATGGACTCCATCCGCGCGCGAAGTGAAAGTGGACGCATGTCGGTCCATACCTCGCTGACGAATTCAAGGCAGAATTCTTTCGAGCCTTGTTTTCCGGCCTTCGTCCAACCCTGCGGCAACGCCTTAATCACCGGCCAGATCGAATACTGACCTTCCTGGTTGACGACCACTTCGTACATCGCTTCTGACGAACTCGAACTGGTAGACATGCACGCTCCTTTGCTAAAGAAAGACGCAATCGCCTTTACCGCGCGATTGACGTATCACTACCTGGAAACGATGGCTTGCACAGGGGTTTGGGTATCGACCAGCCAATCGGAAAGATTGGGTAATCGGGGCGATCTGAAGCTGCCGCGTTCGCATTGTTCCGCCGGAATATCGGCGTGTCGGCAGGAAGGCCCGGGTCGTCCCCATTACGCATCAGCTTGACCCCTTGAGTCCGTTCAAAAGATTGCATGGAGCAGGCCCATGCCACCGAATTCCCTGTCCTCATATTCTTCGAAGAATACGGGCCGCTTTGCAAGCGGCATGATCTTGCGATTAATCGCAAGAACTTGTATTTGATTTAAGTTGATTAATTGCGCGCCCGAGACTCTGCAATTTGCGTACTGGATCACGCTCGTAACGAATTTACATGGCTATTGTTACCAGTTATGTCGATTAATTCGCCGGGCAGCTCGGTTCATTCTTCTGGATGACACTCGGCATAATTTCGATACCTGTCGCTAATCCATTATCGGATTGGCAGCGTTACGCGATCGCCTCTCTCTGCCCTGCCCGCGACGTCTTCCAGAAAATCAGGAAAGCGATCAGCGGTAGCGCACTGCCCGCCAACGCAACCCAGAGCCAGCCACCCTTCTCGTAAAGCATGCTTGCAGCGGCGGAGCCGATGGCTCCGCCGATAAAGATGCTGCTCATGTAGAGCGCATTGAGGCGTCCCCGGCTCGCCGCGTCCAGCGCATAGACGGCGCGCTGTCCAAGCACCATGTTCATCTGCACGGCGAAGTCCAGGGCGACAGCGGTGACCGCCAGACCGATCACGCTATAAGCCGGGTGGATCAGCGACGGCAGAAAACTGACCGCACCCATGAGCATCGCCAGCATCGATGCCCTGTGCGTGTGGCCCGCATCGGCAAGACGACCGCTGATCGGCGCAGCGATGGCACCTACCGCACCGACCAGTGCGAACAGCGCGATCTGGCTCTGGCTCAGACCGTGTTCGCGCATGAGCGCCAGTGGCGCGGCCGTCCAGAACAGGCTGAACGCGGCGAACATCAATCCCTGATACAACGCTCGCTGACGCAGTACCGGCTCGCGGCGGAACAGCTCTTCCAGCGACCGGATCAGCCGCCAGTACGTGGCGCTGTGCGTGGGCATGCGTCGAGGGATGGTCACGGCGACAAGGATCAGGATCGCAAGCATCAACACCGATGCGCCCATGAATACCGCGCGCCAGCCCAGGTGATCGGCGACCAGGCTAGATACCGGGCGTGCGAGCAAAATGCCCAGGAGCAAGCCGCCCATGACGGTGCCAACGACCCTTCCCCGTGCTGCCTCCGGTGCCAGATGGGCGGCCAGCGGAATCATCATCTGTACCGATACGGAGCTCACGCCGATAAGCGCGGACATAAGAAGGAAAGTGCCTGGCGACTTGCTCAACCCCGCCAACGCCAGGCTCACGGCCGTCACCGCGATCGTCGCCATCATCAGTCGGCGATTCTCGAAGATATCCGCCAGCGGGACGAGGAAGAACAGACCGACCGCGTAGCCAATCTGCGTCAGCGACACGATCAGGCTGGTACTTCCGGGGGACATGCCCAACTCGGGCGCGATGACGCCGATGATCGGTTGCGCGTAATAGATATTGGCCACGATCGCGCCACAGCAGAATGCGAATAGTGCGATCAGGCTGCGAGCCATAACGGGAGGCGCCGCTCCGGCGGTTCGTTCGGATTGCACTTTCATATCGGATATCCAGGTTGATGTGTACCGCCGGGTCCACGAGGGACACCGCGTTTCGGATAGTGTCGTGACTTCGGCATGAGAAGGCTTGGCGGTTTGAACGGTCCATGGAACGCTTGTATCCCGCCCGTATGGCTGCGCGTGGCGTGGGTTACTTTTGTTCTATATGCGGGCGAAATCGCGCGATAGCTTATTCAAGGTCAAATGAGCGCGCGAGCGAACCCGATGAAACGCCGTACCGTTCTGCTTGCAGCATCGGGCGTCCTGTGTGCGGTCGCGTTCGCGATCATGTGGCGTCCTTCGCTGCGCGAAACCACGGGAACGCCCATTCCCGCGGATGCCGCGACGATCGCTCGCGGTGCGCGGGTTGTCGCGCAGGGGGATTGTATCGTCTGCCATACCGCTCGCGAAGGAACATCGTACGCGGGCGGGTACGGACTGAAGACGCCGTTCGGAACGATCTACTCCACCAACATCACCCCCGATGCCGCGACCGGCATCGGCAGGTGGTCTGTCGATGCCTTCCGGCGAGCGTTGCGGCACGGCGTGTCCCGCGACGGCCATTTCCTTTATCCCGCATTTCCCTATGTGCACTACACGCGCATGGCGGATGCGGATATCGACGATGCGTATGCCTTCCTCATGAGCCGCAGACCGGTCGATGCCCCGCCACGAAAGAATGAACTGCCCCTACTGTTCCGGCTCCGCCCTTCCCTTGCATTCTGGAACCTGCTGTTCCTGAAGTCCGGTGCCGTACCGGCCGGAAGGGGCGTCGTCGAACGCGGGCGTTATCTCGCCGAAGGCGCGGGACATTGCGCCTCGTGCCACACGCCACTCGACTTCATCGGAGGCGAGGAGCACGGCAAGCCGTACGACGGCGCTACTGTCGATGGCTGGGATGCCCCGCCACTGAACAGGCTGGACAGCGCAACGCGTCCCTGGACGCAAGGCCAGCTGGTCGACTATCTCAGTACCGGCGTAGCCAGCGAACATGGAGCGGCAGCGGGCCCCATGCGTCCCGTTGTCGATAATCTGAGCAAACTGCCGCGTGCCGATGTCGAGGCGATCGCAAGCTATGTGCTGTCGCTGCAGAAACCGCGTGGCGTGCGCAACGACACGCCAGTCAATCCCTCTATGCCCGCTGGGTACGCCGAGGGAGCTTCGCTTTTCGCAGGTGGTTGCGCGGGATGTCACGAACCGTCGGCCCCCATGATGGCGATGGAAGGCCGGCCGTCGCTCGATATGGCGACGTCGATCCACGCGGACACTCCGCGCAATGCCATTCAGACCATCGTTAACGGCATCGGCTTGCCGGACGAGCCTGGAGTTTCGGTCTATATGCCGTCATTCGACGACGCGCTGAGCAACAGGGACATCGCGAATCTCCTAGTTTACCTGCGTGTGCGATTCGGCAAGAAGGAACCATGGCGAGCCACGAACAAGATTATCGAAGAGGTCGGAAAGGACGGGAGCGCACCACCATGATCGAGCTGAGGGTCAACGGCGTACTGCACCAGGTCGAAGCCGGTCCGGAAACGCCGCTCCTATATGTGTTGCGTAACGACTTGCGCATGAATGGTGCGAAATTCGGCTGCGGAATGGGCCAGTGCGGCGCATGTACGGTGATCGTGCAAGGGAAACCCGTGTTCTCCTGCGTTACGCCGCTGTCGTCGATCGGCGCGCGCGAAGTCGTGACCATCGAAGGTCTCGGCACGCTTGCGCACCCGTCGCCACTGCAGGCTTCGTTCATCGCGCACCAGGCAGCGCAGTGCGGTTACTGCATTTCGGGAATGATCATGCGTGCGCAGGCCTTGCTTGCGGCCAACCCGCATCCGGACGAGGCCACCATCCGCGAACACATGGAACCGAACCTCTGCCGTTGCGGCACACACATGCGCATTCTTGCGGCTATTCGCGTCGTGGCGGCGGGAGAACACGCATGACCCGCCACGACGATCGCGTCGATATCTCCCGCCGTGCATTCATCGTCAACGGTGCGCTGGTAGTCGCTTTCGCGACCATGGCGCCTGCGCGCCTGCTGGCTCAGAAGGTGGACACCCTCGGCACGGTCATCCTGGCGCCCAATCTGCCCGGCAGCCTGAAATCCAATCCGTTCCTCGACGCATGGATAAAGATCGACGACAGCGGGATAACCGTGTGTACGGGCAAGGTCGAGCTGGGTACGGGCGTCAGGACAGCCATGCTCCAGATAGCCGCCGAGCAACTCTCCGTCCGGCCCGCATTGATTACGCTGGTTACCGCCGATACCGCCCGCACGCCCGACGAGGGTTACACAGCGGGTAGTCACAGCATGGCCGATGGCGGTACCGCTCTATTCAACGCGGCCGCCCAGGTGAGGTTTCTGTTGCTGACGGCGGCATCCTCGCGCCTCGGCGTACCCGTATCCCGACTCACCGCCAAAGACGGGGAGATTCGCGCCGACGATGGCAGGAAAGTCACCTACGCCGAGGCCGTGAAGGATATCCAGTTGCATCGGCAGGCCGATGCAACATCGCCTGCCGTGGATCCGAAGACATTCACCCTTATCGGTACCTCTCTTCCTCGCGTGGACATTCCGGGAAAGGTGACTGGCGGAGCCGCGTATGTTCAGGACATGCGCCTGCCCGGCATGCTGCATGCCCGCGTCGTGCGCCCACCACTGCCGGGAGCCCGGCTGAAGCAGCTGGACGTAACCGCCGTCGAAAAGCTTCCGGGCGTAGTACGCGTCGTCGTCGATGGCGACTTCATCGGCGTGCTCGCGGACGACGAATGGCGCGCCATCGTCGCGGCACGCGCACTCACCCGTGCCGCTGGCTGGACGGCTGCTCCGGCACTTCCCGGCTACGCCGGCATCCATGCGGCGCTACGCACGTTGCCGGCGAAGGTGTATCCCACGGCCAGCCGCTCGACAGCGCCCGTCTCGACGAAGCCAGCGTTCACCTGCACGCATACGAAACAGTACGTGCAGCACGGATCGATCGGACCCTCGTGCGCCGTCGCCCAGCTTGCCGATGGCACGATGACGGTCTGGACGCATACGCAGGGCGTCTATCCCCTGCGCGGTGGACTGGCTGAAATGCTCGGGGTGCCGCTAGACAAGGTGCATTGCATTCACGTGGAAGGATCCGGTTGCTACGGACACAACGGCGCCGACGATGTAGCGGCCGATGCGGCCCTGCTCGCACGCGCGGTTCCCGGACAGCCCGTGCGAGTGCAATGGATGAGGGATCAGGAGCAATTGTGGGAACCCTACGGTCCGGCCATGGCGACCGATCTGAAGGCGACGCTGGATGACGCCGGCAATCTCCGCGACTGGAACTTCGCGCTGTGGAGTACGCCGCACAACGAACGCATCGTGAATGCCGGACGCCTCGCACCGGCTACTTTGCTGGCAAAGCCCTTCGTGTCCGCGCCACCGGTACCGATCCCCAATCCCGAGGGCGATGCGGATCGCAACGCGGTTCCGCCTTACCGCATACCGAATCTCGACGTGACGATGAACTTCGTTCCCGAGATGCCCTTCCGGACGTCCGCCATGCGCTCGCTGGGCGCGCACATCAATGTGGTATCGATCGAAACCACCGTCGACGAACTCGCCCGCTCCGTCGGGCAAGATCCCGTGGACTTCCGTATTCGCCATCTGGACGATCCCCGCGCCGTGGAAGTCATCCGGACCGCGGCCCGAGAATTCGGCTGGCCATACCGGGGTACCGACGATCGCAAGGCGGCCGGTTTCGCGTTTTCGCGCTACAAGAACATCATGGGTTACTTCGCCATTGCGGTGGAGGTGGCATACGATCCGGACACGAACGCCGTACGGCTGCTGCGTGCCGTGGCCGCCATCGACTGCGGACAGATCGTAAACCCCGATGGCGCCCGCAACCAGATCGAAGGCGGCATTCTGCAATCGACGAGCTGGACCCTGTACGAAGCGGTCGACTTCGACGAAATACAGGTACACAGCAACGACTGGTCGGGCTATCCCATCATGCGGTTCTCGCAGGTGCCCGACGAAGTCAGCGTGCATATCGTCGATCGACCCGGCCTGCCGTTCCTTGGCGCGGCGGAGATCGCCCAGGGACCGACCGCCGCCGCAGTGACCATAGCGCTGTCGCGCGTGATGGGAAGCCCTCTTCGCGATCTTCCGCTGATGCGACACGCTCCCTTCGGCCGGACCTGATCCCGCGCCTTACCCAGAAAATCAACTTAACGAAGAGGACTCGGCATGGCATTGCGCATCGGCATCGTTGGCGGATCGATGGGAGGTCTTTTCGCGGCCGCACTGCTGCGTGCCGACGGACACGACGTGCGTATTTTCGAGCGGTCCGGATCCGGTCTCGAGGGACGGGGCGCGGGGCTCGTGGGACAGCGGGAGGTTTTCGCGATCCTCAGGCTAGTCGGCTGCGAACATGTCTCGAAGGTCGGCGTGCTCGCACGCGAACGGATCACTCTCGATCGCACCGGATCCATTGCACATCGGGACGCGACGCCACAGATGCAGATCTCCTGGGACTATCTCTACCGCGCTTTCCGCGATCGTGTTCCGGCCGATGCCTACCGGACCGATACGCGCGTAACAGGCGTGGAGAACGGCACCTCCGGTGCGGCGCTCGTCTTCGCGACGGGCGAACGCGAGGCATTCGACCTGGTCATCGGCGCGGACGGTGTCGGTTCGGTGGTGCGCGACGCCATGGGCACGGCAGACCATCTGAGCCGCTATGCAGGCTATGTCGCATGGCGGGGTCTTCTCCCCGAAACGCAGCTGCCAGCTGACGCGGCCGATACGCTGCTGGAACGTTTCGCGTTTTATCACATGCACGGATCGCACATCCTGGGCTATCTGGTGGCCGGACCGCACGGAGAAATGGACGTCGGGCGTCGCCGCTACAACTGGGTCTGGTATCGCCAGGCGGCGACGAAGGACGGCCTGGATCGATGGCTTACCGACGCGACTGGCAAACTGCATCGATTTTCGCTCGCACCGGGCGATATCGCGGCTCCGGTGCATGCCGAACTTCTGGCCGACGCGGAAGCGTTGCTGCCCCACCCATTCGCCCTTGCCGTCGCGGCGGAACCCAGGCCCTTCGTGCAAGCCATCTTCGACTACGAGACGCCGCGCATGACGAAAGATCGCGTCGCGCTGCTCGGCGACGCCGCCTTCGTGGTGCGGCCACATACCGCGATGGGCGTGGCCAAGGCGGCCGGCGACGCGATGGCACTGGCAACGGCGCTTCGTGAATTTCCGATCGAGACCGCGCTGGCGGTTTACGACAAGGATCGCTCCGTCGTTGGACGGCGTATCGCGGCCTATGGCCGTGAACTTGGCGCGCCGCTTACCCCGCAGGAAATGGGGAATGACCGGCAATGACATTTGCCGGGGCGATCGGCGATTCGCTTCGCGAATCAACCCCCCAATCAGGGGAGACAGATAGCTCCGCACAGGGGATGGCCTCCGGGTGACGAGAGATTAGCCTTTCTCTCAGCGAATCGGTACGGAGCGCATCATGGCCTCGAGAGCCTTCTTCACTCAGGCGGGCGATCCCGCATGGCGCCCTGCAAACAGTCCTTCGTCAGGGGTGGTTGTCGCCATCCATCCGGTGGGCAATGCGACGCCCGGACATGAGTCCTCCGGGCCCCAGGCGGATGCCCTGCATGGCCTTCTGTCGGACGCGTTATCGGCGCTGGCTGTCTACGACGACGAGAACAGCCGCCAGTGTGCGCATCACCTGAAGCTGGCCCTGCGTGCGCACCTGCAACGGAACGGTGCACCCGCCGCGCGGCCACCAAGGCCACGCAGCGGCCTGAGCAAGGTGCAGGCCACTGCGGCTTTGGCACTGATCATGGAGCGCCTGGATAGCAACATCACGACACAGGAACTGTCGAACGCCTGTCGGTTGTCGCGCGGCCATTTTTCCCGTGCGTTCAAGTTGACGTTCGGATCGACGCCGCACAGATTCCTTGTCGCCAGACGCATAGAACTGGCTTGCCAACTATTGTCGGAATCGCAGGATGCGCTTGCGGACGTCGCGCTCCGGTGCGGTTTCAACGACCAGCCCCACTTTACCCGCGTGTTCAAAAGCATGACCGGTCTCACGCCGCACGCATGGCGACTGGCGGCATGTCAGGGCGAGGCTGGTCGTCTTTTCCCGGTGCACGCAGACGCAACGCGATTGCATTCTTCAATAGTTTGATCGCCCGGATCGTTAGTCTTCCTCAGACTAGGCGAATCCTTCGTAGCGCAGCGTTTTACGAACGACAAGGCAACCCGATGAGCGGCCCTATCGTTATCACCCATGACGACGAGAACCGCTGCTTTCTTGCCGTGGTAGACGGCGTCGAGGCATTCACCCGGTACGCCTTCGCCGAGGGCGTCGCGACGTTTATCCGTACCTACATCCCCGATGCCTTCCGTGGTCGGGGCATCGCAACCCAGCTGATCAGGGTGTCGCTGACACAGGCGCGCGAAGCCGGTTGGCGGGTAACGCCCGAGTGTCCGATGGTCGCCACCTATATGAAGGAGCACCCGGAAACGCAGGACCTCCTCACGCCGGCGGGGCTGCGCCTTCTTGGTCTGAAGATCGACCGATAACAAATATGCGACGGCCACTGGCCGTCGCCTGAAAACAGGAAGGGTCCCATGAAGATTTACCTGATATCCCTCGCCGTCGGACTGCTGGTCGGCATCATTTACGGTCTCCTCAACGTGCGCTCCCCTGCACCGCCGGTCATCGCCCTCATCGGTCTGCTGGGCATTCTCCTGGGCGAACAGATTCCTCCGCTGGCCCGGCACTACCTGAGCGGGCAGTCGCCGGTGGCTGGCTGGATGCGTCAGCAGGTACGTCCGCACGTGTTTGGCGAACTGCCGCGCGGAAACCCCCGTCGCAGCAGCGATGCACTTGCCGACAACAACGATGCCGGTTCCCGCTGACAAACAGCCGGTGGCGCTGAAACGGCTGGCGGCCTCGACCCTGGCTGGCCTCGTCCTTGCCACGGCATCGTTACCCGCGTCCGCGCAAACGGCATCGGCCGGACCCGCACGTCCGGCGATCATGAGCAATCGCTGGCAGGAAGACTGGTCGGTGCTCGCCGATCCGCAGGTGCCACGGCAGGCGGGAGACAGTCTCAAGTACATCTCTCTCAGCGATACCGACCCGCAGTCGTATCTTTCGCTGGGCGCGACAATACGCGAGCGCTTCGAGTACAACGCGTCGCCGTCGTTCGGTACGACCGCACGCGGTGCCGACGGATGGCTGATCGATCGCAAGCAGGTGCATGTGGACTTTCGTCCGAACGAGCACTGGCAATGGTTTACGCAGTTGGAAGATGCGCGCACCGTCGACAAGGCTTTGCCGGGTCCGGCGGATCACGATCGTCTGGATGTCGAACAGGCGTTTATCGCCTATGTCGCCGACCTGGGCCCCGGCGAGCTCAAACTCCGGCTGGGTCGTCAGGAAATGAGCTTCGATCTGCAGCGCTTCGTATCCGCGCGCGACGGCCCGAACGTTCGCCAGGCTTTCGATGCGTTGTGGGGCAACTACACCATCGGTCCCTGGCGGCTCATCGGCTTCTGGAGCCATCCCGTCCAGTACCGCGACGAACATACATTCGACGATTACTCGAATCGCCGGTTCCAGTACGGCGGTCTGCGTGTCGAACGGCAGCTGAAGAATGCCGGAGAACTATCGGCCTTCTACTCGCGATGGCTGCTCGACGATGCGTCGTATCTGGATGCGAAAGGTCGCGAGCGCCGGAACATTTACGACGTTCGCTATGCCGGCAAGGTGGGTAAGGTCGACTGGGATCTGGAGTCCATGCTGCAGAACGGCAGCGTCGGATCCGATTCCGTTCATGCGTGGGCCATAGGCGCCCGTGGCGGTTACTCGATCGATGGTCCCTGGACACCGCGACTGGGACTGCAGGCCGATGCGGCATCGGGCGATCGCCATCCGCACGACGGCGAACTGAATACGTTCAATCCGCTGTTTCCCAACGGCTACTACTTCAACCTGGGCGGTTACACGGGTTACACGAATCTCATTCACGTTAAACCGTCCGTGACGGTCAAGCCGCGCGCCGGCCTGACCATCATGGCCGCCGTCGGCTTCCTGTGGCGCATGACCACCGCGGATGCGGTCTATGTCCAACCCAACATCCCCGTAGCGCGTACAGCCGGCGAACCTGGCCGCTACACGGGCGCGTATGGTCAGCTGCGCATCGACTGGCTTGCGCGTGCCGACCTCACTCTGGCGCTGGAAGCCGTGCACTACCGGATCGGTCCCGCGCTCGAGCGCGCCGGTGGACACGACAGCAATTACCTGGGCGTGGAGTTCAAGTATTCGTGGTAACCGGCAGGTGTTCATGATCGACGACGGGCCTGATGTATCCTGATCGCGCGGCCGATTTGCGCCGCGCGATCGGGTTGCCGGTAGACCTTGCCATGAACGATCCCGCACCTTCGCAACGGCGCATCCGGGTTCTGTCCGTCGACGACCATCCCTTGCTCAGTGCCGGTATCGCGGCACTAATTGAGTTGCATGACGATATGGAAGTGGTGGGCCAGGCATCGACCGGCGCCGAGGGTATCGACCTGTTCCGGAGCCTGATGCCGGATATCACGTTGATGGACCTGCGCATGCCCGACCTGGGCGGCGCGGAAGTGATCGCCGCTATCCGCGGGGAGTTTCCCGCCGCGCGTATTGTCGTCCTGACCACTTATCGTGGCGATGCGCATGCGCGGCGGGCCCTTCTGGCCGGTGCCAGCGGTTACCTCCTCAAGAGCGCGCTGCGCGAAGAACTGATCGACACCATCCGCTCCGTGCACCAGGGACAGCATCGCATTTCGTCCGAGGTCGCCCAGGATATCGCCGAGCACCTCGGTGACGATCTTCTGTCGCCACGCGAGGTGGACGTGCTACGCGGCGTATCCAGCGGGCTGTCGAACAAGGTCATTGCGCGACAGCTCCGGATCTCGGACCAGACGGTGAAAGATCATATGGCCCGCATCATGAGCAAGCTGTCGGCAAGCAATCGTACCCACGCGATCACCATCGCCCTCAGTCGCGGCATCATCGGCTAGGCCTTACGAATCACGGGAATCACGGCCCGGCAGCTCGGTTCTCCGACCACGCCACGGGTGCCCACACATTGCCGCCGGACGTCGACTCGACGTGTCCGATGCCCGGAAACGGAAGATGCGCGCCCGCCACCCAGTAGCCCTTGCGGGCAGCGTCCGCATATGCCGCTGTGCGAGCCGAACGAGCTGCCGGCTGGTCCGAATCGAAAGCGATGGTGATCGCGGGAGCCGCGAACTGGACGTCGGCGACATGCACGAGGTCACCCCAGAACAGCATCGTCTTACCCTGGCTTTCGACCCGATAGGACACATGCCCCGGCGTGTGTCCGGGCGAGGCCACGGCGGTGATGCCCGGCTCGAGCACGGCGGCGCCCGAGAACGTCTTGAAACGCCCGGCGTCGATATACGGCTTGAGAGCCGCAGCCGCCCCGACGAAACCCGACCTCACCGACTCGGGTGCTTTGTCCTTATTTGCCGGATTCAGCCAGTAGTCCGCCTCGGCTTTGCTCACGCGTACCGTCGCATTCGGGAAGCTGGGCTTGCCGTTGTTCAGCAGGCCGCCCACGTGGTCGACATGTAAATGGGTGATGAGTACTTCATCGACCTGTTCGGGCTGGTAACCGGCTGCCCGAAGGTTATCGAGCACCTTGCCCAGCGTCGGACCGAGCAATTCCGCGCTTCCCGTATCGATCAGGATCAACTTCGAACCCGTGTTGACCAGGAACGCGTTCACGGTCGTTTCGACCGCCGTTCCGTCGTGCGCACGCGCCAGCAGGGTTGCCATGCGCTTCGGGTCCGGCGCGACAAGCAGTTTGTCGGTTGGCAGGTCGAAGGTGCCATCGGACAGCGCAATGATCTCGTCGTTGCCGAGCATCATGCGATAGAAGCCCGGGGCCTGCCTCTGCATCATGGGGGCCGTCGCGTATACGGGTGCCGCGGAAGCGGCGAATGCCAATGCAACCAGTGCGCAAAGGGTACGGCGGGAAATATGGAGGCTTTTCATCACGGATTCTCACTCACGGTCTTCACGGTATCTTCGATGACGGCGGCCACTTCCTTCGGATGCGAAAGCAACGAAACATGGCTCGATGCCAGCACCGTCGTCTTTGCTTTCATCAGCTTCGCACTGTCGCGCTCCATCTGCGGATTGATCACGCGATCGTCGGCGGACACGACGTACCAGGTGGGCTTTGCTTTCCACGCTGCCTTGGTCACCTTGTCGCCGAAGGTGCTTGCCGCGAGTGCACCCTGCGTGACGGCCATCACCTGCGACTCGCTCTTCGGCAGGTCGGGAGCGAAGTTGTCCCGCACGCCGTCCGCCGTCTGGTAAAGGAAGCCGTGCCCGTCGTCGCGGATGGTCGCGAGTGCTGGCGTCTTGGGATAGCTGTTGACCAGCTCGCCGGCGCTCTGGCCGTCGTTGTTCGCGAACGCGGCCACGTAGACCAGGGCGGTAACGCGTGGATCGCTGCCCGCTTCGGTGATAACGGTACCGGCCCAGCTATGGCCGACCAGCACGATCTTACCTTTGGCGGAAGCCATCGTCCGCTGTGTCGCGGCCACGTCGTCGGCGAGCGACGTCAACGGGTTCTGTACCACGAGTACGTCGATGCCCTTGGCCTGAAGCAGCGGGATAACCTTGTTCCAGCTCGATCCGTCCGCCCAGGCACCGTGTACGAGTACGACGGTTACATCGCTTTTGGCTGGTGCGGCTCCGGACGTCGTTGCCGTCAGCATGCCGGCGGCCAGGGCCGTCGCAAGAATGAAGTTCTTCATAAATTCTCTTGATGTGTATGGAAAAATCAGGGAGTGCGGGTGTAGTTGATCGGTACCCAGACGAACCCGTTGGAGGACTGGCGCAGATGACCCAGGCCAGGGAAGGAAATGTGCGCGGCGGCGATCCAGTAGCCCTGCCGCGCCGCGTCGGCGAAGACCTTTTCGCGTTCCGTGGCCGCCACCGCGTCGTCGCTGTCGTAGCGGATGGATGCCTCGGGATGGGCAAGCTGGACCGCGGCTACATGCACGATGTCGCCCCAGGCCATCAGCTTCTCGCCATTGCTGGTCACGACATACGTGGTGTGTCCCGGCGTGTGACCCGGCGTGGCCATAGCATGTATGCCGGGAACGATCTCGCCATCGGTATCGAACGTTTTGAGTTTCCCCTGCGCGATGTACGGTCGCAACGAATCCATCGCTCCGGTAAACATCGACAACAGGATGCCGGGCACCCTGCTCTCGTTGGCCGGACTCAACCAGAACTCCGCATCGGCCTTAGAAACGCATTGATCGAACCATCAACCGGCGACGAAAGATGGTCCTGCGCCAGAAGGCTGTCCACCTGCTGCCGCGAAACGTCGATCAACAGGGCATCCGCCTGAAAGGGATGGGTGCCGTCCAGCAACGCGGTGATTTCGAGGTCGCCGAGCATCATGCGATAAAAGCCCGGCCCTTGCGTGCGAACCTGCGCGGCTTGCACGGGGGCCGGTGCCGCCGAAAGATTCAGGCTCAGACAGGACAGTGGCAGCGAAAGCAGAACGAGAAGATGTTTGAGACATTTCATCGGACACCCGAATCGAAGCGCCTCCGCACGATACGAAGGATGTGCTATCGATGGTGATGTCACGCGCCGCTTCCGTATTGCAGTTAAACCGCGTGCTTGAACGATTGTCGGACGATCGTCTCACTAAAGTCCGGACATGCTTACGGTGTGGTTGTCAGCGCATGCACTTCCGCGATGTATCCGCCGGGAAACTGCACGATGGCGGCATCGCGGCGATCGGCGGAATACGGCCCCGCCAGAACGCTCGCGCCCGCGGCGGAGGCACGCTTCAGCGTCTTCGCGACATCGTCGACCTGATAGCCGGTCATTTCATAACCGTACGGATACGGCAGATGACCGTCGGTCACCAGGACGACCATCTTGCCGAAATCCGATTCGATGCGAATGCGGCGGTACGTCGCATCCGGCCGTCCGATTTCGCTGCCAGGCGCCTTGGCCACGTCGCTGACCACGTGGCCATGCGAGAAGCCGATAAATCCTTTGACGAAAGCATTCGCCGCATCGGGCGAGACGTAGACGCGATTCTCGGGAACCGTTTTCAGCGGTTCGTAGGAAGGAATCGCGGTGTGCCAGTACAACTGCATCGTGACGCCGCCAGGCCAGCGGATCACCGCATCCCGTCCGATAGGATCGGGGAATGATGCCACGATGACTTCCGCGCCGTTTGCGCGCGCGGCCTCCACCGCCTGATCCATGTCCTTGACCAGGTAGCCCGTTCGTTCCAGTCCAAACGGATAAGGGACGGGAGTCCTGAAGCCAAAGATGGACAACGTCCCCGCCGGCGTGAAAAGCAGCTGCGTCGATGTGCTGCTTGGTGTCGGTGTCACCGTCGCCACCGACTGTTTGGTGGAGTGGCCGTCGAAGGTGGCGGCAAAGCTCGCCACGAAGGCGTCGACCTTATCGGGCGCAACGTAAACATGCGTGGTGTCGTACTGCGGACTGACTGCCACGGGCGGCGTCTGCGCCGCTGCCGCGAATGCCGACACCGAAAGCAACGCGATGACGAACGCACTGCGGCGAATAGTGGAGAAAGCTGCGTTCATGCTGACGCCTCGTTTCTGGGGTGGAGTGAATGATTCAGGATGGCTGGAAGGCGGCTTGTGTACGGTCGATCGCGAGCAAGTGCGTCACTTTGGGTGCGTCGCCCTTGTGGAAACGCGTGGCTTCGCGCTGAAGATCCGCGCCGGCGTTGGAGAACCGGTGGTGCTGCCGTAAATGCTCCGCCCACGATTCGACCATGAACCATTCCACGACGTGCTCCGGGTCCGCGGTGTCCTGGGTCAGGCCCCAGGCGTATGCGCCATCGCGACGACGTTCGTCGGACAGCCGGACCAGCGCAGCCACGAAAGCGGTCAGGTCCTCGCGGGCGATCGTGTATTCCACCTGGATAAGCACGGGGCCGCGATCGTTGGCGACCGGATCGATCAGTAACGGCTCGGGCCATTGATTGGACGAGGTGAGATCCACTTCGCTGGCGGGCAACGTCAACGCATAGGTCGCCAGCGCGGCCACGACCACGGCGGCGGCGCCAATCCATAGCGCGGAGGTCACGCCAATCGACTGGGCCAGCGCACCCCAGCCAAGACTGCCGGCGGCCATCGCGCCGTTGAACACCGTCAGATAGACGGCCAGACCGCGGCCACGGACCCAGTTGGGAAGGATCGACTGGGCGACGCCGTTCAGTGTCGTCAGTGCCGTGATCCAGGCCCCGCCCAGTCCAAGCAGCGCAACGATGGCGACCCACTTCGGTGGCCCGAGGGCCAGCACCAGCATGGCAAGAGCGGAAATGACCGACGCGGCGAGCAACAGGTGATCCGCGGTCAGACGCTGGCGGACCCGGGGCAAGAGGACCGCACCACCAATCGCACCGGCGCCGACCGCGCCCAGCAGTACGCCGTAAAAACTCGCCCCGCCATGCAGGACGTCGCGCGCGATCAACGGCAGCAGCGCCCAGACGCAACTGACGAAGAGGAAGAACACGGCGGCGCGAAGAAGAACGCGATGGAGTTCGCGACTGGCACGGGTGTACCGGATGCCTGCGCGGAATGCGCCCAGGAAATGTTCGGGCAAAGCGTTGTCGGCTTTCTTCGATCTGCGCCACCACAGCAGTGCGGCCGCGACGAGCAGATCGCTGCTGACGTCCGCACCGTAGGTAAATGCGGCACCGATACTCGCCAGTAGCACACCACCGGCCGCCGGGCCGATCGAACGCGCGATATTCACGCCAAGGGAATTCAGCCCCACCGCGTTCTTCAGATCCGATGGCGGCACCAGCTCGGGCACGATCGACTGCCACGTGGGTCCCACCAGCGCGGCGCATACGCCGCCAAGAAACGTGACGGTGACCAGTATCTGGATCGTAAGCAGGCCCTGATGCGACAGCACCATCAACGTGCCGCTCAGCACGGCCAGGCATAACTGCACAACCAGCAGGAAGCGGCGGCGATCGAGGATGTCGGAGAGTACGCCCGCGGGAATCGCCAGAAGGAAGACGGGCAGCGTTCCCGCCGCCTGGATCATCGCCACCGCCGCGGGACCGCCACCCAGATCGGTGACCAGCCACGAGCTGGCGACATCCCGCATGAAGCTGCCGGTGTTGCCGAGGATCGTGGCGATCCAGATGACCGCGAAGGTCATCTGCCGCAGGGGAGCAAAACTGCCTTGTGGCGGGACGGGGGTGGTCGAGCTCACGACGCTGCACTCCTTCGACGTGCGATGACGAACCGCGCATCGTCCAGCGCGACCCACAGGAAGCCGCCGACCAGCCCCAGGTGCTCGAAGAATCCGTTCGCGGCCATCATGTTGCCCGGGGGCGCCATCGTCCAGAACGGATTGGCCATGAAGTTAGCCGCGAAGGTAAAGGCCGCCAGTGCAAGCGCCCCCAGCCAGCGGCCTCGCCCGCTGAGGGTCATCAGGCTGGCCACCAGTTCGAATGCAATGACGGCAAGCGCGAACGGCAGAGGCGGACTCAGTCCGAAATGCGTCATTTCCGCCTGTGCGCTGGTCAGATCGAACAGTTTGCAGATCGCACCCTGCAAATACGCAGAGCACAGCAGGAGCCGTGCGATCCAGCGTGCGCCCCGTGCCAGACCATTGCGCGGCATCTGTACCGTTTCTCGCGTCGTCGCGGTCGTCATCAGATCGCCCAGCACGCGCAACCCAGCGCGCCCCAGAAACTCTTCAGGTCGGCGATGGGCAACTTGCTGGTCCAGGCGGTGGCGTGACCATGGCCGTGCACGCTGCAGGGATGATTGCAGCCGCACGACGCTGCCGCGGCGATTCGACGCTGCTGCGACTGGGGTGCTCCAGACGTCGCACCCCAGCCGGCGTATCCGCCAAAGCTACGGACCGGCGACCAGTCCGGCATCGCGGGAGGGAGCGGGTTCCTATCGGCGTCCGCGAAGGGACCGGCGCCGTAAACCACCTTGCCGCCCACCACGGTGAGGAGCGATGTCGTATCGGCGATATCGTCTTCCGCGCAGGCGAAGAAGTCGCGGTCCGGCACGATGAGGTCGGCCAGCTGCCCGACCTGTATCTGTCCTTTCTTACCGACCTCGTTGGAGAACCACGTCACCTTCTCGGTCCACATGCGCAGGGCCGTCTCGCGATCCAGACAGTTACGCTGCGGGTACATGCGCATGCCGCCGACCGTGCGACCCGTGATAAGCCACGAGAGCGACACCCATGGGTTATAGGACGCCACACGCGTGGCATCCGTTCCCGCCGAGACCTGCACGCCCGCGGCAAGCATGCGCGACACCGGCGGCGTCGCGGCGGCCGCACCCATGCCGTAGCGTTCGACGAAGTACTCGCCCTGATACGCCATGCGATGCTGCACGGCGATGCCACCGCCCAGTGCCGCGATGCGGTCGATGGATTCGTCGGAGATGGTCTCGGCGTGATCGAAGAACCAGTTCAGCCCTGCGAGCGGCATGTCCTGGTTGACCTTCTCGAAGACATCGAGCGCACGGCTGATCGTCTCGTCGTACGTCGCGTGCATGCGCCATGGCCATTTGTTTTCGACCAGAACGCGAACGACCTCTTCGAGATCCCCTTCCATCTCGGGGGCCATGTCGGGCCGTGGCTGGCGGAAGTCTTCGAAATCCGCCGCGGAGAAGACTAGCATCTCGCCTGCACCGTTGTGTCTGAAATAATCGTCGCCCTGTTTATACGTCGAGCTTGCCGTCCAGCGGAGAAAATCGTCCTTCTCCTGCTTCGGCTTCTGCGTAAACAGGTTATAGGCAAGTCGCACCGTCAGCTGTCCGGCTTCGGACAGCTCCTTGATCACCGCATAATCTTCCGGATAGTTCTGAAAGCCGCCACCCGCGTCGATGGCACCCACGATCCCCAGACGATTGAGCTCACGCATGAAATGGCGCGTCGAGTTGACCTGATATTCGTGAGGCAGCTTCGGACCCTTGGCGAGGGTCGCATAGAGAATCGACGCATTGGGTTTGGCCAACAGAAGACCCGTGGGGTTACCACTGGCGTCGCGAATGATTTCGCCGCCGGGTGGGTTGGGACTGTCGCGGTCGTATCCACAGACCCGCAACGCCGCTGCGTTGAGAAGCGCGCGGTCGTAAAGGTGCAGAATGAAAACCGGCGTATCCGGCGCAGCGGCATTAAGTTCTTCGATCGTCGGCAGACGCTTTTCGACGAACTGATGTTCGGTAAAACCACCCACCACGCGCACCCATTGCGGTGCCGGTGTAATAGCGACTTGCTGGCGTAGCATCGCCATCGCATCGGCAAGACTGCGGACGCCGTCCCAGCGCAGTTCCATGTTGAAGTTCAGTCCACCCCGGATGATGTGGACATGGTTGTCTATCAGGCCGGGAAGCACCCTCCTTCCGCGCAGGTCGATAATCCGCGTGGCAGGCCCGGCAAGCGCCAGCACGTCGTGATCGCTGCCGACGTGACTGAAGCGGCCATCGGTGATCGCTACCGCACTGGCGGTCGGGTTCGCACGGTCCAGCGTGGTGACGAGCCCACGCTGGAGGATCAGGTCGGGATACGGGGACGAACTCATACAAGGCTCCGGAACGTGACGTCAGGCGCTGCGCTGGCGACCAATACGGCATCGAGCTGGCTACGCGGATAGCCAGCTCGACATGGCGTGGACATGCTCCGTGGCGACTCAACCGCCCTCGGACGCGTGCTCGCCAAGCGCCCACTTGGAGAAGCGCACCTGGATGCCGTACGGGCTGAGCGCCTTCAGGATGTCCATCACGCCGTCGTAGGTTTCCGAGCGCGCCCAGTCCTGCTGAAGTTCGAACATGAACTGCAACGAGGTCAGCGGAACCGCACCGGCCTGGATCATGCGCTGCATGGCGCGCTCGTGCGCCTCGTGGCTGGTGTCGCCGCAGGCATCGGCGGCGATCAATACCTCGTAGCCTTCTTCAAGCAGGTTGAGTGCCGGGAAGTTCACGCAAGCACCCGTCCACAGCCCGGCGAGAATCAGCCGCTTGCGTCCGGTTGCCCGGATCGCGTCGCGAAACTCTTCGTTCAACCAGGAGTTGATCGAGGTGCGATCGATGACCTTGTGGTCGGGAAAGACATCGTCCGTGATCTCCGGCATGAACGGTCCGGAAAAACTGTCTTTCGCGACGGTCGTGATAACGGTTGGCACGTTGAACAGCTTCGCGGCGCGTGCGAGCACCTGGACATTGTCCACGATGACCTTACGGTCATGGCTCTGCACTCCCTGGAACATGGCGGGCTGGAAATCGATCAGGACCAACGCACAATCGTCGGGCGTAACAAGTTTCTGGAATGACATCGGGTATCTCCGGTGGGCCGCTTCGCGGGTGAGCGCGTGATGCGTTGGAGCACCAGACTAGGACCTTGAAAAATCGCTATCTTGAAGATTCGTACCGGGATGACGAAGCTTCCACGCATCGCATGGCATGGCTCGTGACTAGCGGCGCAGCCATGACCAGCGACGACGACGGTAAGCACGGCGTCCAGGCAGGGTGACCTCGGCCGCGGTACCGCCTTCGGACAGACGACGAAGGGTAAGCGTGCCGCCGATGCGCTCCGCTCGCTCGCGCATTCCGGGGATGCCCCAGTGTCCCGGTCGTCCAAGGGCATGTGCCACGTCGTCGTCCACGCCGATACCGTTGTCGTATACGCCGATCGTCAATATGCCCGGCGTGAACCTGGCGCGTATAACGATGCTGGTCGCGCGTGCGTGGCGTTTCGCGTTCGACACCATTTCGCGGGTGATCGCCTGCAGTTCCAGCGCCGCTTCCAGGGCGAGTTCCACTTCTTTGCCCTCGATCTGGACAGGCGTGCTCGACGCAGCGTTCTTCAATACATCGGCAAGCGAATAGGAGGTGCGTCCGGCTTCTTCTGCGTCCGGTGCTTCGATACGGAGGTAACGGACCTTATCCCTTCCTTCGACGATGGCTGCCTGAGTAGCGTCGGCGGCGGCACTCAGTGCCTTGCGGACATCGGGCTCGCTTACCCGCGCGGCGGCGCTCTCTATATGCAGAAGAAGCGCCTGCATGCTTTGCAGGAGGGTATCGTGCAGGTCGCGCGCGATGCATTCGCGTTCGCTCAGACGCGCACGAAGCTGCGCGGTAACGTAAGCGAGCCTGCGCATATAGGCCAGCCATACCAGAGCCAGTACGGCGAATGCGCAAAGGGCCTTGAACCAGCCTGTCTGAAGGAACGTCGGCAGGATGCCGAACGAGAGTGTTGCAGCGCTCTTCGACCACACGCCGTCCTCGTTCGCGGCGATCGCCTCGAACCGGTAGTTGCCGGGCCCGAGGTTGGCGTAATGCGCCTCGCGACGGGTACCGGCGTCCACCCAGTCCTTATCCACGCCAACCAGCCGGTAGCGGAATCGTGCGCGTGCGGGGATCGTAAGTGTCGGCGCCGTAAAGGCCACGTCCACGTTCGTTGTACCGCTGGCTAGTTGGCGCGCTGAATCGTGCGGATCGACCGGCGTCCGGTTAAGGCTTTCGATGGCGACGACCGGGGCGACCGGATTCCGGGAAATAGTCAGGGGATCCACCCAGGACACGCCGAGACCTGTCGCGATCCACAGCCTGCCGTCCGAACCTTCGACAAGCGTCGGGCCGGGGCGTAGCGAATCGGTGGGACCGAGCAGGCCGTCTTCCTGATCGAATTTTTCGAAGGCGACACGATGGCCGGGATCGACCTTTGCCTTCGCGATTTCGCTCGCGGTCACGCGATAAAGACCGTCGATCGAGTTCAGCCAGAGGTCGCCGTTGGCAAGTTCCACGATGCCCGAAACATTGACGAACTTTTCGTCGCCCGTGCCGACGATCGCCATGGCCTTGTCCCCGACAAGGAGATTCAGCCCCTGGTCTCCGCTCAACCAGAGACGGTCCGCGCGGCTATACATTCCCAGCGTGCTACCTATGCTCAGTCCATTGTCCGGCCCGTAGAGCCGGGCCGCCTCGCCCTGGATGCGTGCAACGGAGTTGTCGCGGTATCCCCACCACATCGTTCCGTCCGCGGCGGTCAGCATGCGGGTGGGATAGCCTTTCGGGACACCCCAGATGCCCACGGCATCGGTCCACCGGCCATCCTTCAGTCGATGGAATCCCTGCCCCGCCAGCCAGATCGATCCGTCGGGGCTTTCGGTGAGCCCCTGGAACCGAAGACCCGCGTCGGCGAGTTCCGGCGGCAAGGCCACTGTCGAGGTGACGCCGTCGCGGTTGGCACGCAGCCCGGCGTTTCCCGCCAGGTAGACGGTACCGTCGCGTCCGCTGGCGGCGGCGGAGACGAAGGTACCCATGTCGGGTCTCGACACGATTCCCTCGTTCAACAGCAACGGATTCTGCGTCGTGCTGCCTATCCATAGCCCGCCTTTCGGGTCGGGGACAATGGCGGGAGCATAGAGTGGCTGGGGAGGTACGACAGGTGTCAGTTTGGTTCGACGGAACTGATCCAGTCCGGTGACCGTCGCGATCCATATATTGCCTTCGCGATCGCGGAACGCGGTCAACGCCTGCGCCCCGCTGAGGCCGTCTTTCCCTGTGAATCGCTCCGTCGTCGCGGGGGGCTTGCCGGGCACATCCCCGGCTTGCCAGCGCAACCGCACCAGACCGCTGGTCGTCGGAATCCAGAAAGCGCCGGAGGCGTCGCGGACTTCGTCGCCGGACAGATCGTCCGGCCTCCAGCTCGCGCCCGCGATTCCCACCATATCGGCGCGCGCGTCGTCCTTGCCTGCAAGGACGAACGAGGTCGCGCCGGGACGAAGCTGAAACGCACCCTCCCGGGCAATGGCCCACAGCGTTCCGCTGACGCCGAGAAACAGTTGTTCGATCGAGTGTCCGGTGAAACCCGCCTTGTCGCGGATGGTTTCCCATTTACCGTCGACGAAACGAGTGAGGGCATTCGGCGTTGCGCTCCAGAGCACGCCGTCGGGCGTACGCACGAACGGAAAAATGGTGCCCCTGGGCAGGCCGTTGTCTTTGTATACGGTGATCTCGCCATCGTGGACGAGCGTCACCGCGCCGTACCGGTCGCCGATCCACAGGTCGCCATTGGGCTCGGCCCGCAGCGTCATAACCTGCCGGTAAGGAAGGAGCCGGTTGAGGCTGCGATCGAAATGGACGCCATCGAAGCGGGCCAGCCCGGTCGGGCCGCCGAGCCACAGATAGCCATCCCGATCCTGAGCCATGGCCCAGGTATCCGGCGGCACCCCGTCCCGTGCGGATAGTGCCGTGTGGTGCATCTGCCCAAGGGGGACGAATGCCTCGTCGTGTGTAACCGCGTGCGTCGACGTCGCGATCGCGAGCAGCAGGAAAGCGAGCATCGTCATGGCATACGGGAACGACGGTCCCGGCGCATGGCGCCATCGGGTTCGTAAAACGGCTTTCCACATGACGCACATCCCAATAGTCATTCTCGATAGATCCACGCCGCGCCTGCGTCGAAGGCGATCACGATATCGAATGTGCTCTGTATTTGCTTGAATCTTTCCGCCCTCGCCTTCGAGCCGGAAGCGAGGCAATGGCATCGATTCCGCGAGCTCCGGTTGCCGGACAAGTCATGGCCCGAACGAGACGGGTAATCGCATTCAACTCAGCATTAGCTAAGCGCCCGGTCATGGGAAGGTCACGGCCGCCCCCTAAGTTCAATGCGCTACCTCATTCATATCGGGCGCATTTTCTTGCGCTTATCGACTTTATTCCCTATCGAGGCAATAGCTAGTGCAATCATCGAAACTACGTCATGCATTGCTACGCGGCATTCATTGCACCGCACTGGTGAGCCTGGGCTCATTCTGTCTGCCGGGCCTGGTTCTGGCGAACAGCCCCTCTCCGCCGGGCGATCACACGGCCAGGAGCGCGACGGATGCTCCCGGCGACGCCGCAAATACTTCGCCCGACGCCGACGACAAAGTCCGGGATCGCGCGAAAAAGGACGTGAAAGACCTGCAGGGCGTGCACGTTGTCGCACCGCGTACCACTGGAGAAATGGCACGAAAGACTCAGGAAAACGCACCTAACCTGATCAACATACGTACCGGCGACGAAATCCGTGCGTTGCCCGATGTCAACGCGGCCGAAGCGGTTCGCCGTATTCCCGGCGTCTCGCTTGAAACCGACGAGGGCGAAGGTCGCTACGTCAATATTCGCGGATTCGATGCCGATCTGAACAGCACGACCTATGCCGGCGTGCGCTTATTGCCGACGAACAATGCATCGCCCTTTGGCGGCTATCGTGGCGTGGCGCTGGATTCCATTCCCACGGGATTTATCGGTGCGGTCGCCGTGACCAAGTCGAACCTGCCGCGCCAGGATGCCGAGGCGTTGGGCGGGACGATCGAGGTCTTGCCGAAGACGGCACCCGACGAACAGGGGCCGTTTCTCGAAGGCGATGTAGGCGGCGGCTATGAAAAATTGCGCGGCACGTCGGTCACCAATTATTCGCTCGCCGGTGGCGGACGGTTTGGTCCGTTCTCCATCGTTCTGACGGCATCCAGCCACGTCGATTCGCGCGGTATCGACGATGTCGAGCCCGCTTACTTCAACGACGGCGCGCATCCCTATCGGGCGGTCAACGACATCGAGCAGCGCGACTATGAGCTGCATCGCCGCCGGCATGGTTACGCCATGGACCTGGGCTATCAGCTGGACGACGACAATCAGTGGTACTTCCGTGCCTTCGAAGCGGGCTATACGGAGGAATACAAGCGTCAGTACATGGATGTGATTCCCGACGGCAATACCACCACGCAGGCCAACGGAGCGCTGCAGGACACCCTGACTTTTCCCGGCGCCATCACCAAGTCGCTGCGCGACGAAAAGGAAACCTCCCGGGAGCGTTTCTATATGCTTGGCGGCAAGAATACGCTTGGCGATACGACAATCGACTATCACGTCGCCTACGTCGAAGGTACGTATAAGAAACCGTACGACTACAACTCCACCTTTACGTACAACTCGCCGTCGATGTCGGCCGGGCAGATTTCCTATAGCCCGACCGGACCCGGGCGCGTGCCTCTGTACACGATCACGGGTGCGCCGGGCTATCTGGACCCCGCGAACTACACGCTGAGCGCGATCAACAACAGCACCGCCAGCAATTTCGACCGCGAGCTGTCGTATGCGGCCAACTCGAAGACATCGGTCAGCTGGGGCAACCTGACCGACGAGTCGCTCAACTTCGGTGTGAGCATCCGCCAGCGGCACAAGCAAACGACATCGCAGCCTTATGCCGTCGACACGACATCGCTTCCCCTGACCGCCGTCTCCGGTGGCGTCAACGAAACGTATTACGACGGCAACTACCAGAACGGCGTCGACATTGTTCCGGGAGCCCTTCAGCAGATTTTCGGTTACGGCACGATCGGGCCTGGCGAAGTGCTGAGCAGTCAGAAGCAGTACCTCGACGCGCATGAGGACATCTACGCCGGTTACGGCGAGTACACGGCAACCTACGGCAATCTGGGCATTCTGGGTGGCGTGCGCTATGAGCAGACCCGGGATCGCAGCAACGCGTTCTCGGCGGGAGTGGATGCGAATGGCAATTCCTTCGCCACGCCGCTCAGCAATAAACACAGCTATCACGACTTCTTCCCCAGCCTGCAGTTTCGTTACGAGCTCGCACCGGACACGATCCTGCGTGCCGCGTACTCCTCCACCATCGGCCGCCCTGGTTTCAATCAGGCCAATCCCGCACTCAACGTGGACCTCGGATCGGGCATTGTCACCACCGGCAATCCGCAGCTGAAGCCAGCAAAGGCCAACAGCTTCGACCTGAGCATCGAGCGCTATCTGCCGGGTGGCGGTATTGTTTCCGCGGGAATTTTCGACAAGGAAATTTCCGATTACATCGTTCCGATCCAGACCACGCAGACGTTCGATAACAGTCTCTTCCCCGGCAACTCCCAGCCGCTGCGCGTCTTTACCTATAAGAACATAGGTTCTTCCTATGCGCGCGGCATGGAACTGAACTGGAGCCAGCAGTTCCAGCACCTTCCGGGCTGGCTTGACGGCCTCGGTGCGGCAGCCAACTACACCTGGGTCGACTCACGTATCGAAATCCGGCCCGGCGAGTACTCGTTGCTGCCGTCGACGTCGAAGAACACGTGGAATGCATCGGTGTTCTACAAGCGCGCAGGCTTCATGCTCAACCTTGCCGCCTACTCCGCCTCCGCCGACCTGTTCAGCGTCGGCACCGACCGCACGAGCGACGTCTACAACGCGACGCGCACGTCGATGGACTTCAGCGCCAGTTATCAGTTTCCCGAAAGCTGGACGATCTATCTTTACGTGAAGAACCTGCTCGACACGCCACATACGTTCTATCAGGGCACGACGGATCGCCCCATCCAGCGCGAATTCTACGGACTGACCTATCTGGCGGGTGTGCGCTTCCAGTTCTGATCGCCCCCATTGCAACATTCAAGGACAACTCGATGAAGACTATTGCACGGACTATCGCACTCACCGTTTTTCTTGGCGCTCCCTTATGCGCGGCCGCGGCCACCTCGCAGACTTATCAGGTCACGCAACGGTATGCGCTGGGCGGATTGGGCAGCTGGGACTATCTGACGCTGGATCCCTCGACGCACAACCTTTTCATCGCGCGCGACGACCGTCTCACGGTGGTCGACACGAGCAATGGAAAGATCGTGGGTGAGATTCCCGGCATGGAGCACGCGCACGGCGTGGCGGTTATTCCGAAGCCGCATCGGGCCTATGCCACCAGCGGCCATGGCAACTTTGTCAGCGTGATCGATCTGGATACGCTCAAGGTGACCGGCAAGATCGCCGTTAACGGCAAGAACCCGGACGCCATCATCTACGACAGCGCGTCGCGCCACGTTCTGACGATGAATGGCGACAGCAACTCGATCAGCGTGATCGATCCGGATAGCGGCAAAGAGCTGAAGACGATCGCGCTCGAGGGAAATCCCGAGTTCGCGGCGAGCGATGGCGCCGGCAACGTCTACGTCAATCTGGAAGACAAAGGCGAGCTGGCACACATCGACATCAACGCCGGCGTAGTCAAGCACAACTGGTCGCTGGCCCCTTGCGAAGGGCCCACCGGCCTTGCCTTGGACAGCGCGCACAAGCGTCTGTTCTCGGTATGCGCGAACGGCTGGCTCATCGTGACCGATGCGAACGATGGCCATCAGGTCGCGAAGATCCAGGTAGGCAAGAAGCCCGATGCCGTCGCTTACGACACGCAGACACAGACCATCTTCAGCCCGGGTCGCGAAGGCGTCCTGAATGTCATCCATCAGGACGACGCGGACCATTACACCCCGGTCGCGACCGTCCCCACCATGAAGTACGCGCGCACGCTGGCGCTGGATCCGGCCTCGCACAACCTGTATCTCGTCGGGGCAAAAAATGCGGAACGTGGCCAGCCGGTAAGCGGCTTTACGATGTTGGTCGTAGGCGCGCACTAATTCCCCGCATCATCGATAAATCGATGCTGTAAGGAAGGTTGCTCGCGTCGTCACCGTGGGGTGACGACGCGAATGACTGGCCGCCCCATAACGTCCGGTCAGTAATCGCGCCCCTTCTTCTCGCGTTGCGCTCTTTGCACGTCCCGGCTCAGTTTCCCGAACTGACGGTTCCGATCGTGACGTTCCTTCAGCGTGTTTGATGCATGCGTCGATTCGCGTAACAGCTTTCTGTAGTTGACGAGCCGACGGGCATCCAGCTGACCTTCGGCAATCGCCTGCTCGACGGCGCAACCGGCATTGCCTTCGTGGCTGCAATCGCCGAACCGGCACCGTGCCGCGAATGCGGCGATGTCGTCGAATACGGTGTTCATCCCGGTTTCGACGGCACCGACACGCAGTTCGCGCATACCCGGCGTATCGATCACCCATGCTCCCGACGGCAACGCAAACATTTCGCGTGAGGTGGTGGTATGCCTGCCCCTGGCATCGTCCTCGCGGATGCCGCCAGTTGTCTGTGTGTCGTCGCCGGCCAGCGTATTGGCCAGTGTCGACTTGCCCACGCCGGACGAACCGACGAAGGCTACCGTTTGTCCGTGTTCCAGCCATCGGGCCAGTTGCCCGACGGATACCGTCGAGGTGGCGTCGATTGCCACGATGGCGACGTCGGCCGCTATCGTGCGTGCGGCGTCGATGTAGCCGTCGACATCCGCGCACAGGTCGGACTTGGTCAGCACGATGACCGGTTCGACACCCGACTCGAAGGCGACCGAAAGATAGCGCTCCAGCCGCGACAGACTGAAGTCGTCGTTGCACGATGTGACGACGAACAAGGTGTCGAGGTTGGCGGCGATCGTCTGCGTGCCCTGCCCGGTGCCAGCGGCGATGCGCGCGATCAACGAGTGCCGCTCGATCATGCGCAGCACCCGCGCGGCGTCCATTTCGAGCAGTACCCAGTCGCCAACGGTAACGGCGGATTCAAGGTTGTGGGAAAGAACGACCGTGGCCACGCCACGGCTGGACAGCACGGACAAGCCATTGCGATGCACGCCAACGACACGGGCGGGATAACCCGCCTCGAAATCCTCTAGCGTCAGATGCTGGGCAAAACCCGGCCGCCAGCCGAGCTGGTGGAGCGAGAAAGTCTGAAACGACATGCGTGGAACCCCAATGAATAGCGAAGCGCAGCGACCGCCCTTGCGGGAGGTCGAACGAAAGCCGGGGTCAACACGCGAAACGAATGGGGATGTGCCGGAAAGCGGCCATCCGGACGAGCGGAATTAGCGCAACGTCGACCCGGCGAGGATGTGACAATCAACAATCATGATTTTCTATACCTCGCTGTGGTTGGATGGACGGGATGCGCAGAATAGTGCCGCGCATCGCGGTGTGCAAGTCCGGAATGACGAATGTCGATGTGTGCCGCGTAGTTTTTCCGTCGGGAACCGACCGGTCACGGAACCGTCAGTTCTGACGGATGGAGTGATTTTCCGATGCGGCCGCGGGCCGGGCGAAGTAGTCGCGCGTTTTGCGCCCGAACATCACGAACCCGAGGTAGGCAAGAAACCCGATGCCCATCGCGACGTTCGCGATCTGCGCGCCCGCTTTCTCGGCCGCGCCATTGAGCGGAAACAACGGTGTGGGATCGGGCGTGAGGAGTGCCTCGAAGCCCACGACGCAGAACATCACCGCGAAACAGACGGTCACGACTCGTCCCCATGAGGGACGCTTGAAAATGGCATACAGCGTCAAGGCGGACAGAACGATCTCGACGATAAGCCTGAGCCACCTTCCCGCGTACCCAAGCACGGAAATTTCACCGGTGCTGACCATCTCGAGCCTGCCGGCGATATGCACAGCTCCCGAAATCGAAAACAGCAGTACCAGGCCGCTGATAACCAGCGTAAACAGAATAATTACCGGCTTCCCGCGCATGTGCTCCCCTTGTTGGCGTCCGTGTTGTCGTCGCGAATCTACCGCATCGGGTCGGCTTGCTAAAGCGCCACGGGCCGGTCGTGCGATCCCAGCGGCAGCCGTTCGGCCATTTCCGCCTGCAGGAAATCGATAAACCGGCGAACGCGCGCCGGCTGAAATGTATTGGGGTGGTATAGCGCGTGGATCGGTGCGGGCGCGAACCATTCGTCCGCGTGTACGAGTTCCAGGCGCCCTTCGCGTACATCCTTCGTCACGGCCCATAGCTGCCGGTATGCGAATCCCCTGCCCTGGATCGCCCATAGCCGGATGACTTCGCTGTCCGAGCACTCGTGATAGCGCCTTACCCGCACCGTCGTTTCGCCGAGGCGCCATTCGTTGCGCGGTCCGGCGCTGGTCGTCAGCACCAGCGCCGGAAGATCGGCCAGGTCTTCGGGACGCGATGGCATGCCGTGCGCCGCGATAAAGGCCGGCGCCGCGCAGACGACACGCCAGCTGTTCGCCAGGTGGCGGGCAATGAGATGACTGTCCTCGAGGGGGCCGACTCTTATGGCGACATCGACATCGTCGGGGACGAACCGCGATAGCGAGTCCGATAGCGTCAGGACAATACGGACGTCGGGATGGACGCCCATGAATCCATCGAGGATATCGATCAGCAGATTGCGCCCCAGATCGGATGGCGCGGAGATGCGCAGCGTGCCGCTGACGCCATCGGTACCGCTGCGAACGGCGCGCTCGGCTTCCTGCATGGTGTCGATGACGATCCGGCAATAGCCGATATAGGTCCGGCCTTCGTCGGTCGGACGCAGTTGCCGCGTCGTTCTTTCGAACAGCCGCGCGCCCAGCGCGGCTTCGATGCGTTGTACGCATGCGCTGGCGGCTGCGGGCGACAGGCCATTGCGGCGACCTGCCGCGGACAGGCTGCCGAGGTCGGCTGCATCGACGAGAAGCTGCATGTCGCTCAGACGATTCAATGCTGCCGGTCCCTGATGCGGAAGGCCGCGGGCATCGCATCATCTTCAAATAGGATTTGAAGGTCAATACAGATCGAGGCCAATTATCAAATCCACGTGCCGGCGCCACGATGCCTCACGCCCTCCCTCACCCAAGGTGATCCCATGCAGCGCTTCAAGACTTCCCTGCTCGTTTCCATTCTGGCGCTGGCCTCCGCATCGCCAATAGCCATGGCGGCCTCGGGCAGCGATGCCGCCGGCGGTCACATGCCGGTACCGAAAGACCTTGTCGGCGCCTGGACCCTCGTTCGCTGCGACAACGTGTATCCCGACGGGCATCGTGTCGAACTCTACGGTCCGAACCCCGAGGGGCTCTGGCTGATCGACGCCGACGGCGACTACATGATGCATATCGTCCGGGCGAAGCGGACAGCGTTCGCGGCGAACGACAAGTCCAAAGGCACGCCCGACGAATATCGCGCGGCATCGATGGACAGCAACTCCCACTACGGCCATGTGAGTGTCGAGGGGATGGTGATGCGTACCCACATACAGCGGGCGTCGTTTCCGAACTGGGATGGAAAGGGTGGCGATACGACCTATACGCTCAAAGGGGACGAACTGACGTACACCGTGGCCAAGCCATCGAGCGGTGCCGCCGAAGGCGCGCATGGCGAGGTCGTCTGGCGGCGGGTGCATTCGTAACGCCGATTGTCGGTCGTCGACCCGGAGTCCGGGCCGGCGACTGCCAGTGACGGCTGGACCGTTATAGGATGCGAGCCTGTATTCAGGCTCCCATTCATCATGACGATTCGTTGGCTCAGTTCGATGTTGTGCGGTTTGACGCTATGCGCCTGTTCCGCGCAAGCCCCATCGCCAAAGGTAGACTCGACTCCGGCCGCGGCCACGACGGCGGCGCAGGCAGCCTATCCTCGCTGCCCGTCTTCCGGCGGAGGCGGCAAATGCATCGATCTGTCCGATGGACTCAATCCGTATGAGTTCACCGCGAGAGATTACAAAGCACTTGCCGTGCCGCTTCAATCGCAGGGTCACGCCGCGACCGCGTTCGGACTGCCCGGCGCCGATACGTTTCTCAACGACATCGCCGTGAGCCCGTCCGGCCGCGTCTTTGCCGTCGGCGGCCCGGGCTTGCAGGTGGCCTCGAGCGATGGAGATTCCGGCAACTGGCATATCGCCACGCATATGCCGTACGCCAATACGTTGAACGGCATCGTGTTCCGCGATGCGGACCGGGCATTTACCGTTGGCGACTCCGCCGCGATATTGAGGACACTGGATGCAGGCTCGCACTGGGAAGCCTTCAACGCGACCTTCCCCAGCTACAAGGATCCCCAGTACAAAGCGTTACGCCTTGGCGGCGACGACCGGGGTAAAGCCTATGCCGTCGCATTCGCCGATGCCGACCATGGTGTCGTCGTCGGTCAGTCGGGCGTTCGGGACACCGTCGAAGCGGGCATCCTGCGCACCAGCGATGGCGGCCAGCATTGGGAGCGCGTCGCGCTGCCCAACGCGCCCGAGAACGTTGCCTTGCAGCAGGTGACCTTCGCGAATGCGAAAAAGGGATGGGCCATCGGCAGCCTCGGGACGGTCCTGCGTACCGACGATGCCGGTGCCGGATGGACCGTCGTCCCCCTCGGCGGCACCGATGTCCATCTTATGGGACTGAGCTTCAGCGGTCCCGATCACGGCTGCATCGCTGGCGGCTACAAGGTGTGGTGCACGTGGGACGGTGGCCAGCAGTGGCAGCCGGCGACCGTCGACGTACCGAAAAAGCTCGACGAAAACGAAGCCCTAGCCATCACGCGCTTGCGCATGCGCGACGCCGAACACGGCTGGTTCATCACGCGTGACGGCCTGATTTTCGCCAGCGAGGACGGCGGCCGGCACTGGAAGCTATGGATGAATGTCGTCGAGGCTTCGCACGGCAAGCTGGAGGGAGTCGAACTCTGGGGGCTGACGATGGGACGCGATCGCGTATGGGTCGTTGGCATCGGCAGTTTCGCGGCGCCCACGGAAGGGAAAGCATCGCTCAGCAGTTCGCCGCTTATTGTTTCCTGGCCTTGGTGAGCGGATCGATAGCCGGATTCAACGCACCAGCAGATCGATCATGCGCGCGGCGAAACCCTTGTAGGGTGGCTTGAGTTTGTCCGACAGCGGCCAGCGTGCCTGATGCAGTACCGGCATCATCTTGCTGAAGGTCACGAAGCCGTCGTGTCCGTGATAGTGGCCCATGCCGCTGGGGCCGATACCGCCGAATGGCAGGCTGTTGCACGCATTGTGAAACAGTGTCTCGTTGATGCAGACGCCGCCAGCCACCACCTGCGACAGCAACTTTTCGGTGTCGGCCCGGTTGCGGCTGAAGAAGTACAACGCCAACGGTCGATCGTGCGCGTTGATATAGGCAATGGCCTCATCCAGCGTGCGATAGGTTTTGACCGGCAGGATGGGGCCGAAGATTTCTTCCTGCATTAATTTTGCGTCGTCGCTGGGATCGATCACCAGCGTCGGTGGCAGCAGGCGTTCGGCTTCGGCGCGGGCTGTGTCCTTTACGTTGGCCAGAGGAATCACTTCGAAATGGCGTGCGCGGGCATCGTCCAGATAACCACGCAGGCGACGGTACTGGGCCTCGTTGACGATGCTGGTGTAATCCGGATTGCCGTCGATCTCCGGGTAACGTCGTGCCACTTCCTCACGCAGCGCCTGTACCAGCTCGTCGCGGCGCGACTGCGGCACCAGTACGTAATCGGGCGCGATGCACGTCTGCCCGGCATTGAGCAGTTTGCCCGTGGCCAGCCGCGTGGCGGCCTGCGCTATCGGAAAATCCTCGCCGATCACCGCTGGCGACTTGCCGCCTAATTCCAGCGTCAACGGTGTGAGATTGGCCGCCGCCGCGGCCATGACTTTGCGACCCACCGCCGTTGAGCCCGTGAACACCAGATGATCGAACGGCAACGCGGCAAATGCACTGGCGACATCCGCACCGCCCAAAGCCACCGCGACACGGTCGGCGGGAAATACTTCAGCCAGCAGTTCGCGCAGAAATTCACTGGTACGTGGCGTGTGTTCGGACGGCTTGAGATAGGCATGGTTGCCAGCGGCAATCGCTGTCGCAAGCGGCACCAGGGCCAGGTTGACCGGATAGTTCCACGGCGAAATCACGCCCACCACGCCGACCGGCACGTAACGCACCTCGGCATGCGCCGGCCACAAACGCCAGCCGGCACTGCGCCGCTCCTTGCGCATCCACTGACGCAGGTGCGCAATCATGTGATCGATCTCGGTAAGCACGGTCATGCCCTCGCCGATCAGGCTTTCATGCTTCGAGCGATGGCCGAAGTCGGCACTGACCGCTGCCGCCATGTCGTCCAGTCGCGCTTTGTACGCGCTGCGCAACCGTCGCAGATCGTCGCGACGCTGAGCGTAATCCGGGCGGTGCGCCATCCAGGCGCCGCGCAATTGCTGCAGCGTGGGTTGCAGTGCAGCGACGGGGGTGACGGCGATGTCCATGGGAGCTCCTGGGCTAGCATGCGAACTATGGATGCCATGTTAGGCGTATGCGCAGCTTAGGCAGCAACCCTTACCGGGCATAAGGACGAATCGGGTCAATTGCCGGGGATGCTGCGCTGCAGGGAACGGCGGGACGAAAGCCAGCGTAGTATGGGGACCATCGCGGCCACTATGGGGATTAAACGTGCCACGCCCCAAGCTTGATCCACGCCAGTTTGCTCCCGAAATCGCGCCGCTGGCGCTGGCGGAACTGACCGAACTGGTGAGCGAACTCGGGGTTGCACCCGAGCGTTTATGCGCGGACGTAGGCATCAGCAGCGCGGATATGTGCGCCGGCGAGCTGATCTCCAATCGCCAGGTCGGGCGCCTCGTCCGACGCGCCATACAACTGACCGGCCGTACCGATCTGGGCCTCGAGCTTGGACGGCGCCAGAACATAAGTCACTTCGGCCTGCCCGGCTTTGCCATGACCGCGATGCGTACGTTCGGCGAGGCGGTCGAACTCGGCGTGCGTTATCAAGGGCAAAGCGGTGGCCTGATGGACGTCACCTTTGAGCTCGACGACAACTTTGCTTCCTTGATAGGACAATCGCGCACGCGCGATCCGGTGGTGGAAACGTTCGTGGTCGAAGAGCTGTACGCCAGCGTGATGGTACTGGTTCGTATTCTTCTGGGCGGCGACTATCGTCCGCAGGCCCTCGAATTGACCTATGCCGCACCACCACACGCGGCGCGCTATACCGAGATATTCGGATGCCCGGTGCGGTTCGGACAACCGCGCAACCGTGGCCTTTTCCCGCGCGAATGGTTCGCGCTGCCACTGGCCAGCCATTCGCCGGTAGCAGCCGCGGAATTGCGTGCCTTGCTGGAAACGCGCGCACAAAGTCAGCACACGCCCAATACCGTGGCATCCGTCGAACATGTATTGCTGCAGACCGGCAACGTGGCGATGTCGGTGGAAGAGGTCGCGGCCGCGCTTGGTCTGAGCTCGCGTACTTTGCGCCGGCGTCTGAGCGAAGCGGACACGTCGTTCCGCATACTGAGCGAACGTCTGCGCGCACTCGAGGCGCAGCATCTGCTGCGCGATGAAGGACTGACGGTGGCGGAAGCCAGCGAGCATCTCGGATTCAGCGATGCACGCGCATTCCGTCGAGCTTTCAAACGCTGGGTAGGTGAAGTACCGGGAGCCATGCGGCGCAATGCGCGCGCATAACAGCGGACGCGCAACGGATTTGGCCGCTAGCGACCCCTGTAGCGCCCATAAAGCCTGTGCTGAACTAAGGCTCTAGATATCTCGAGCCAGCACTCATGTCCGAAAGGCCGTCACCGTCCGCCGCTGAACCCATGCATCCGCAGCCTTCGGCGACACCACGGAAACGCGGAATGCTATCCCGTCACTTCACGCCGCCAGCACCACGCACAGGCCTGGACGATGGTCTGCATGGTACGCAGCCGGCGTGGGAAAACTGGTCCGGCCAGCAGCACGCCCAACCTTCCGCGAAATGGTTGCCGCCGGACGAAGATGCGTTACGCCGGCAAGTACGCGATGCCACCAACGTACGCGTCGTCGGTGCGGGCCATTCATTCACCCCATTGGTACCGACGTCCGGTGCGATTCTGTCGCTGGATCGCCTCAGCGGCTTGATCAGTCACGACGTGCAGACGCAGCAAGCCCGGATGTGGGCCGGTACTCGCCTGTTCGACGCCGGCCCCTTGCTGCATGGCATCGGTCAATCCATGCCGAATCTGGGCGATATCGATCGGCAGAGCCTTGCTGGCGCACTTTCCACCGCGACGCACGGCACCGGCATCACCCTGCCCTGCATCGCTGCCGGCGCTACGGCGCTGCGGCTGGTGACCGCGCAAGGCGAGGTACTCGAATGCAGCCGCGACAGCGATACCGACCTGTTTCGCGCGGCCGCGGTATCGCTGGGTGCACTCGGCGTAATCACCCAGGTCACGCTGCAGAACATGCCTTCCTTTCGTCTGCGCGAGCGCGTGCAGTTGCTACCACTGGATAAGTTACTGCCCGACATGGACGAGTGGGTTCGTCAACATCGGCACTTCGAACTCCTGGTCTTTCCGTATAGCCGGCTGGCCATCGTCAAGACACTCGATGTCACCGAACAGCCGCCCTCGGGCGAAGCGCAAGGTGCCGACTCCGACGACGCCATGCTGAGATTGAGTTGCGAACTTACCCGTTGGCTGCCTGGCGTCGGACGTCGACTGCAACACATGATCGGCCGCTTCATTCAACCCACCGAACGCGTCGACTGGTCGCACAGGATATTCGCCTCGTCGCGCAACGTGCGCTTCAACGAGATGGAGTACCAGGTGCCGCTGGCTACGGGGGTATCCTGCCTGGATGAGGTCTGCACGGCGGTGAGCAAGAATAAGGTCGACGTGTTCTTTCCGATCGAATTTCGCTTCATAGCCGCCGACGATTATTGGCTTAGCCCTTTTCAGGGCGCTCAAGGCGAAGCGCGCTGTTCGATCTCGGTGCATCAGTATCACAAGCAGGATTACCGGCCCTTGTTCGCCGTGGCGGAACCCGTTCTGCGCCACTACAGCGGTCGCCCGCACTGGGGCAAGCTGCATACCGTCGATGCCGCGGACCTGCGTTCCCTGTATCCCGACCTCGAGCGCTTTCTCCGTTTACGCAATGAACTCGATCCGCACGGAAAGTTTCTCAATCCGTATCTGCGGCAATTGTTCGGAATGGCAACGTCATGACCCGGGACCGCTCGCCAGCGATTCACGCCAGCCCTCACGACATCTATTTCAATGGCCTGCAGAATGCGTTGAATCAGGCGGGCATCGCTCGTCCAAGCGTGGTGATCGACCGGGAACGCATGCGCCGCAATGCCGCGCGCCTGAAGGTGTTAATCGCACCGGGCACGCAACTGCGCCTGGTCGAAAAGTCGTTGCCCGTGCCAGCGCTGCTGGACGAGCTGATGAAACTGACCGATACCCGTTCGCTGATGGTGTTTCATGAGCCACAGTTGCGTCAGGTGGCACAGCGGTTCCCAGACAGCGACGTACTGATGGGAAAGCCGATGCCGGTACTTGCCGCACGGCATTTCTACCAGCACCTGGGCCATACTTCTTTCGATCCGGCACGCCAGCTGCAATGGCTGATCGATACGCCGGCGCGGCTGCAGGAATATCTGGAGCTCGCGTGCGGCCTTGGCACGAAGTTGCGCGTGAACCTGGAGATCGATGTCGGCCTGCACCGCGGTGGCGCGAGCGACCCGGCGGCCTTGCACGTCATGCTCGAACAACTACGTGCCGCGCCGGAGCATCTCGAGTTTTCCGGATTGATGGGATACGACGCGCATGTCGGAAAATTGCCGGCGCTGGTGGAAAGCCGCGATACCAGTTTCGCCAAAGCGGTCGCTGCCTATCGCGCCTTCCAGGCGACGGCGCGCGCCTGCTATCCCGAACTGGCACCGGGGATGTGCTGGAACGGCGCCGGCAGTCCGACCGTTGCCCTGCATCGGTACGACTCGCCGCTCAACGATGTGTCCGCTGGCTCGGCGCTGCTCAAGCCGCTCGAATTCGATATCGATCTGTTGGCGGAATTCGAGCCGGCGATATTCATCACCACGCCCGTGCTCAAGGCCCAGGACGGTACGCGTTTGCCGGGCCCGGCATGGCTGTCGAAGCTGCTGTTCGGCGGACGCGCGCGGCGTGCGCGCAGCTATTTCATCTATGGCGGCGGCTGGCCCGCGCAACCGGCCTCTCCCGTGGGACTTCAGCCTAACAAACAGTTTGGCCTCAGCTTCAACCAGTCCATCCTCAACGGACCGCGCGAGCATGCGCTCGCGGTGAACGACACCGTGTTCTTTCGCCCGTATCAGTCCGAAGGCAGTTTGCTGCACTACGGTCCGGTACACGTGATCGACAACGGTCGCATCGTCGATGCATGGATGCCATTCGGAGAGACCTGATGTCGTCTCCGCGCAATACCACGATCGCTACAGCGGCGGGTTCGTTCTTGTTGCTCGACAGCATCCGCGCATAGTTGCCGCCGTTGTCGCACGAATCAGTTGCAGGCTGACGCGAGTGACGAATGCCAACGGCATGCAATTCTGTGGCGATATTTGTGGGATTCGTGCGGCTTGACACCGCACGAACGTACTGCGTTTCGTAGTCGAACGTGCCCCCACTAGAAACTTATGTCGATCTGGCAGGTCCTTGTATCACTCAAAAAACACAGTGATATTCGTGCTAAAAATTCCTAGAAAAATTCGCCGTGCTTGCCAAATCAATATTGATCGTCGTCGTGCAGTGGGGAAAATACTTGGCGCCTCGTCAATGCTGGCGGTACCTGGTTTAGCGATAGGTGGCAGGGGTGGATTTTTTGGCACCGATGGAGGCAATAAAGTACAAATTTTGTCCCTCCAGACCATTACCCTGAACCCTGATATCCTCCACCCGCGTCAAAAAAATGAGTCGATTATCGATTTTGCCAAACGTGAAATTGAGGGTCGCCAGCTAAAATTGGCCAAGGCACTAGAGTCTTCACTTGCACAGCTAAAAAATGACCCATTCGACCCCTCCGTGACATTTTTTACCGCTCCTGAAATTTACTGGAATATTCCATGGCAAGCAGTAAAAAACAAAGATGAATTGCATCAATTATCCTATATTTATAATATCTTAGTAAAGAAACAGATCCAGAAACTAATCAAAAAATTCCCCGCCACGGAATGGGGCAGGCTAATTTTACTGCCAGGAACAAATGCTTTATTGCTTCCAAGCAAACAAAATGTAAATCGTTATGAGGCGATTAACTATGTGCTTGCCGCCAATAATTTCGGGCCAGGCCTGGAGCGAGGCGTGCCTTATTTTTCGATGTGGCCAAAACGTTATACCGCGGGAATTGACTTTCTTGGGTTATCGGTTGATATCAACGTGGAGGGAGAGGATACAATTATTTATACATACCACCTCTCCGACGGTCTCAGTGTCGAAGTGTATGAGTTAAGCGAAATAACGGCTCAGCACGATACTCGTTCTGGTCACGCGCCGCTATTTAATAATCAAATACTGACCTCAATACCTTATGGCGTTACTATCTGCGCCGATGTAGGCTTTCCTCGCCTGGAGGAATTCATACGACCTGATATAAAACTCGATTTCTTGATAGCCGCTGGTCAGTACGTGCCTAAAGGCTCCGATTTCCCGAAATCAGTGCAGTATTTGATACGCAATGATGGCAAGAATGGTTTGTCTGCTGACGGAACCAAACAGATCCCTCAATGTGAAACATGGCGCGTTACAAATGGTAAAACGAGCGAATTGGTGCAGGGACGTTTGCTGGATAATAATGTCTGGGTTTACCAACTTGATGTGACTTAATTTAATCAAAGCCCGCTTGCGCAGATGTCTGCTGGCGGATGATTACAACCTCAAACCCGGCTACGCGGGCCATCTTTGACGCGGCCCGCCAATGGCCGCAAGGACGCCCTGCACGACCAGCATGGCGATCAGCAGACAACAACCCAGTGTCCACTGCCCGGCATCGGCAATCGGCTCGAACGCAGCGATGAAGGCGGCGGCGCCGGCGTTACCCATCAGGAAAAACAGGCTGGCCGCGGTGCCTGCATGTTCCTCGCCGGCGCTCTTCGCCACGACCTGGATCAGCAACGGCAACGGTGCCAACAGGGTGGCGCCCAGCAGGATGCCGGCAAGACCCAGCACCACCGGCGAGCTGCTGGTAAATAACACCACGGTGACGCCGATCGAGCCCAGCGCGGCGATCAGCATAAGCATGCGCAAGCTCAACCAGCTGGAAACGCGTTCGATCAACGCCATGCACACAATCCCGCTGATCAGCATGCACAGTGCGACGATACCCGCTGTCTGCGGGTCGATCCCGTGCCGATGCAGAATCGATTCAAGCCATGTCGAAATGGCATTGAAATAGCCATTGGCCAGGAAGAAATACGCCGTGACTACCAGGAACGCCGGTGCACGCAGCATCGCCAGCATGCCGGAACGCCACGATGGTCGAGGGCCCGGCGTGGCAGCGGCCTCACGCGGGTCGGCTGGTACCCATAGCAAGGTCGACACGGCCAGTGCACCCAGCACGGCCACATCGAGCCATAAAGTCCGGAATCCGATCACCGGCACCAGCACGAAGGCCAGACCAAGACCCGCGAATATCGCCATGCTGGATATCTCGGTGGCTCGCAGGCGTTCGTCTTCAGCGAACCATACCGCGGCCAACCGGGCGACCAACGCCATGACCAACGGCTGCAGCACCGAGAACATGACCTGCCCCGCGAGCAGGAACCCGTAGCTCGGCCCGAGTATGCGCAGCAACGCAGCCAAAGCCATTCCTACCGCACTGATGCGCAGCGATGTACGCACCGGCACACGATCGAGCAACAGACCCGCCGGCAATGCCAGCGGTATAAACAGCAAGGGAAACACCAGCGACAGGTTGCCGATCGCACTCGGCGACACCCCGTACTGACTGGCGATCTCAGTGGTGATCGGCGCGAAGCGCAGCCATTCGAACTGCATCAATGCCTGCAGCGCGGCATAGATCGTGAGCGCGCGATAGCGCATGGGAATCATCGTGGCCCTGCCCCTGTCTTTGCCATCGGTTGCGGACACATATGCATCGTCGCAGATCGGTGCTCAGTCCAACACACCGCCGAAGGACACCAAAGGGCAAATCGTGCCAAAACCTTTCGACGGCGGTCAGGGAACGTTGCGAATCCGACGTACCAGCACGCCGCCGAGCAGGGTAAACGCCGCGGTGGCCAGATACAGCCCGGGATAGCCACCCAAGCGCGTCACCAGGATCGCCGCGATAGCCGGCGCCACCACCTGCGGGGCGGAGTTGGCGATGTTGATGATGCCAAGATCCTTGCCGCGATCGGTCGCCAGCGGCAACACCTGGGTTATCAAGGCCTGGTCGACCGCGACGTAAATGCCATAACCGAGCCCCAGTACCGCTGCAGCGGCCAGCACCAGCAGCCAGGTGGGTGGAGGCATCAACATCAAGGCGGCGACAGTCATTACCACGCTGGACAGGATCACATGGATCTTGCGGCGACCGCTGCGATCGGAAAGCACGCCACCCGCAAAGGCTCCGACCAGCACGCCAGCCGTATAGACCGTCACGACGATCAACAACCCGTCTGCTGAGGTTTTTCCCGGAAACAGTTGCTCGTAGTGCAGCCGGTCATGCAGGAAGTACAGCATGTACAGGGTGCCGATGGCATTTCCCAGATTGATCAGAAAGCGTGTTGCCCAGGCCCAGGCGAAATCCGGGTATTCACGCGGGCTGATCCAGAAGCCGCGCAGGAACGCGCGCGCGTTCCACGCTGGACGCTCGTCGCGTCGCAACGGACTATCGCGCACCAGCCCTACGAATGGCAGCGCGCACAGCACCAGTACCACGGCGACCAGAAGATAGCCTTGCGCGATATCGTGAGCCAGCAGGGTTACCAGCAATGCCCCGGCGACGACACCCAGCGGCTGGGTCACGCCCACCCAGGCGCTGCACACCGCACGCTGCGTTACCGGCACCTGGTCTGGCACTTCGGCGGACAACGCGGCAAGCATGGCATTGAGCGCGAACTGCACGACACACCACCACAACATAATACCCGGCAGGGTATGTTGCTGACCCAGCACAACCAGCGCCAATGCGCCGACCAGCGCGCCGCCGATATTCCACGGATGACGCCGGCCGAAGCGCGAAACAGTCCGGTCCGACCAGGCACCGAACAGCGGATTGGCAAACAACGACACCAGCGCGCCAATACCTGTCACCCAGCCCAGCGCGGACTCTTTGTGCATCGGCGCGAGCACTTCCATCTGCTGAGCCAGCAGGATCTGAATCGGCGCGAAAAAGGCCATCCATATCGCGAGATTGGATAGCGCCATACTGATGAAGAACCGCGAGCGTACCGGTGCGACAGGTTCGGTCAGTGCACCGGAGGAATCCCCTGCTTTCATCTCATGCGTGGCACCTGTGTTCATCGCTGGACTGCTATCAAGTGGCGATACCAGTCGAACGAAGCCTTGGGCGTGCGCTTCTGTGTGGCGTAGTCGACATGTACCAGTCCGAAGCGCGGCCGATAACCTTCGGCCCACTCGAAGTTGTCGAGCAGCGACCAGACGAAATAGCCGCGCACGTCGACGCCCGCGTCCATCGCGCGACGCAGCGCTTGCAGATGCGCCTGCAAATAAGCGATCCGACGCGGGTCGTCGATACGGCCTTGCGCGTCGACGATGTCGGGAAATGCCGCACCATTTTCGGTAATGAGGATCGGAGGCAACCTGGCGCCATAACGCTTGCGCAGATACAGCAACAACTCGCTGAAACCGTCGGCATCCACCGGCCAGCCCATCTCGGTGCGTTCCAGGTGCGCGGGTGGCTCGGCCGCTTCGATTGGCACGACGCCGCCCTTCGGTCCGCCACGGACATATTGCGGGTTGTAGAAATTGACGCCCAGGAAATCCAGCGGTTGCGCAATGGTCGCCAGATCGTTGGCGAGCAATGCCGACTTGTCCACGCCCAGCAGGCGAAGCTCTACCGGATAGCGGCCAAGCAGTAGCGGATCGGTATGCATGCGCAGATGCAGGATTTCGAGGAGGTGTGCCGCCCATCGATCCCTGATGCGGCCAGATGCCGGCCGCGTGCGCGCCATGCTCTGCGCGATGCCGATCCGCGAACCTGCCGGCAGTGCCGCTCGCAGGACTTGTACCGCCTTGCCATGCGACAGCAGCAAGTGGTGCACCACCGGGAAGATGTCCAGCCCCAGTTGCCGCCCCGGCGCATGCGTACCGATGGCATGGCCGAGCACGGTGTGCTCGAAGGTTTCGTTATGGGTGATCCAGCGCGATACGCGATCGCCGAGACGCTCGGCCACGATACGCGCGAATTCGGCGAAACGATCGGTCGTGTCGCGGTTGAACCAGCCCCCGGCGTCTTGCAGGGCCTGTGGCAGATCCCAGTGGAACAAGGTCGGCGTCGGGTCGACGCCTTTCGCCAGAAGCTCGTCGACCAGACGCGAATAGAAGTCCAGTCCCTTCGGATTTGCCGCGCCACGACCGTTTGGCTGAATGCGCGACCATGCGATCGAGAAACGATAGGCATCGACGCCGAGCGTGGCCATCAGTGCCACGTCTTCGGGATAGCGGCGGTAGTGATCGCAGGCGGTCCCGGCCGTATCGTCGTTGGCGATGCGGCCGGATTCGCTGCAGAAGGTATCCCAGATCGAAGGACCGCGACCGTCTTCGCCTAAAGCACCTTCAATCTGATAGGCCGACGTAGAGACGCCCCACAGGAAATTCCGGGGGAAACGCAGTTCATTGACGGACATGCATTCTTCCGCGGGGGCAATGGACGGGTCAAAAATCCACGCCTACCTCCACCCCCCACGTGCGCGGCGGAGTGATGTAGGCGAACGGTGTACCCAGAATGCTCGCGCTGATGTTGTTGATGCTCTGCACATAGCGCTTGTTGAATACATTGTTGGCGTACAACGCGACGCTCCATGGCATGCGCGACGAGGACCAGCCGATACGCAAATCGGTACGGTTCTGCGCAACGCCGAGCGTGAATGCCGGCGTGGACAGGCATTGTCCCTGGGCCGCCGAATCGCTGTTGCAGCGCTGCTTCCCACGATAGGCATGCTGCACGGTCAGATTCAGATCGCCGCTGGCGACATCGTGCCAGACATATTCCGCACCCGCCGCGGCCGACCACAACGGCTCACCCACTGCCTGACCGGACAGGCTGACGCCCTGCGGGTCCACGTAGTGCTGATAGGTCGCATTGGTGTAGGTCGTCGCGAGGTTGAAACGCAGGGCATTAGTGGCTTGCCAGTGCGCCTCGAGTTCGAGCCCTTTCGCGTGCTGATCGCTGGTCGTGACTTCGTATAGCGGCAGCGCTCCGTTGCCATTGGAAATCAGGCTCAGCGACTGCAGGTTGGAATAGCGGTAGTAGTACACCGACGCATTGAACAGCAGTCGATAGTCCGGGAAATAGCTCTTGAGGCCGATCTCATAGTTCCAGACGCTTTCCGGCTGATACACCGCATCGACCTGCTGCGCATTGAACCCACCCGCTTCGTAGCCCTTCGCCACCGAGCCGTACAGCATCATGTTGGGGGTCAATTTGTAGTCGAGTACCACGCGCGGACTGAAATCGTTCCAACTACGCTTGACGGCGAGGGGAGCATTGGTCGCGATGGGGCTGGCGAACTCGAGGTTCTGCTGGAAGGTCTCTATCGGGGGCACCCCCGGCATATCGAAAATCCCGAGTGCCTGCAATTGAGCCAGCGTCGCGTCGAGCTGCGTCGCCGTGCGCACGGGGTTGTACCAACTGAAATTCTTTTCGTCGCGGGTGAAACGCAAGCCGGTGGTCAGGTTCAGGCGATCGCTCAGATGCCAGATCACGTCGCCATACAGCGCTTCGGCCGTATAACGCCCGTGATTGATCATGTTTTCCTGCCACGGGTTGTTGAGCAGCAACCCCGGCTGTCCCAGCGCAGCCCCCAGAGGGCCGTACAAACCGCCCGGCGCCACGCCGGTATTGTTCAGAAGCGTATCGATGCTGTCGGTGAGCAGGTTGACCTGACTGTCCTGACGCGCGTTGTCGTGGTAGTAGCTCACGCCGGCCACCCAATCGAGCAGATCGTTTTTGCCGGACAGTTTGAATTCCTGCGACCAGCTGGTGTTCTGCTCGATATTGTTGGTGTCGAGATAGAGATAGGGCTGGTTGGTACCGTCGCCGTCCTCGAGGTTGAACGTGGAAAAATGTCGATAGGCCGTGATCGAACTCAGGTCGCCGAATGGAAACGAATGATCGACAAACAGACTCACGCCATCGAATGTTCGCCTCTCGTTATTCCCTTTGACGTCGTTGTAGACCGGCGCGTCGATGGGGTTGAGATAGGTTTGCGGATCGGCCGGAAACGGCAACACTCCCGGCGCCGCCGGCACCGGAACCAGGCCGATCGCCGGGCGCGCGGGCTGATTCAGTTTTTCGTGTTCCCAGGAAACGCGTACCTTGGTATCTCCGGGCGCATTCCAGCGCAGTTGGCTGCGTATGCCCCAGTCGTCGTTCTTGTTGTAGTGCTGACCATTGGCGGTGTCGCGCAACCATCCGTTGCTCTGGGTGTCGACAAAACTGAAACGGGCCGCGAGGTCGGGCGCGATCGGCGCATTCAGCACGCCGTCGACATAACGCGTGCCATAGTTACCCAGCCGCACTTTCGCTTTCCCTTCCCAGTCGTCTTCGGGTTCGTTCGTCACCACGGAAATGGCGCCGCCTGCACTGTTGCGGCCAAACAATGTACCTTGCGGTCCCTTCAGCACTTCGACGCGTTGAATATCGTTGAAGGTGAGTAGCGCACCACCCGTTTTCCCGGTGTATACCCCGTCTTCGTAGATGCCGATGGGCGAGTCGGTACCGATGCCGAAATCGGTGACCGTGATACCGCGCAACGAATAAACGGGCTGGGTCGGCTGCGAGCCATCGACGAACAGGCCGGGAATGTAACCGTTCATTTTGGACAGGTCGGTCGCGGCCAGCGCATCGATCTGCTTCTGGGTAACAATTTGCACCGGAATCGGCACAACCTGCACTTCCTGCGTACGACTTTGCGACGTTACCGTGATGTTGCCCAGGGCGACCGCATCTTTTTCCTCAGCGGATGCCGGTGCGGATTTCGTGACCTTTGCCGGTTTGGGTGCGTCGGTAGCCGGCTGATCCTGCGCCATGGCGCTGGCGCAGAAACATAGCGACAGCACAGTGCCGTTACCCAGGATGCTGCGCAGACACACGGCTAGCTTTCGTTGGCGAATAGACATCAAAACATCCCCTCGGCGATCTCGTAGCGACCCAGACAGCGGGTTGTCCTGGCTAGATCCACGCCATCGTCCCCGCATGAGTTCGTTTCCCCGGTGAGAACGGTACGGCACCGTCCTCTCCCCTATCGGCACGAGTCCTTATCGCTTTTCGCTGTGCCGCACGAACAGCGCAAAAGTGTCATGCCCCCGCAATCTATGGTGATTCACCATGGGTAGGTATCCGTGAGGACGGTTCGGGCCGATTCAACGACTGGGTCCCGCCCACGGTCCGGACCGCCTGGCCTCGCCTGCAGCTCCATGAAAGGCTGCGCCTTGCGTTGCATCATGAGCGTTTCGTTCGATGCGCTACGGGGACAATTACGGTCAATTGGGATTGCACGGAGCGGGCATCCTTGCCTGCCCCGCGCGATTCGACTTATTCGGGCGCCCGCAGAACCGCGGCACGTTGGGCAACACGTAGCACCGCATTCAACCGTCCGTTGTCGAACTCGGCATCGGATACCGAGGGATCGCCGGGATACACCTCAAGCGCGATATCCGGCGGCAAGCCGGTCACTTCGTAACCGATGCCATGCGGATCGCGGAGGACGGCATTGGATGTGGACAGTATCCAGCCGTTGGGCAGACCTTTCATGAAATCACCGGTCAACGCGCCCTGCGTGGCTTGTCCGATCTGAACCGTTCGGGGCAGAACCCGCATGCCGAGCGCGAGCCACTCGCCGGCGCTGACCGTCTCTTCGCTGGTCAGAACGAAAACCGGCTTGAGATAGCGGCCCTGCCCTTCGGGCGAAACCTGGAATGACTGCGGCGCCACTCTATAAGCCCCGGGTATCCGCACCGTAAAGGCAAGCCGGCGGCGATCGGCAAAACGCCCCGCAATATCCAGTCCGACCTGACCGTACCCACCGGAGTTGTTACTGATATCCAGCACCAGTGCTTTCGTGCCCTTCAGATCGTTAAGTGCCTTGTCCAGTGTCAGGCGCATCAGCTCCAGGTCTCTGCCGAAACCGGAGTCGGCTTCGTATCCCTCCATGCTCTCGATCGACAGATAGCCGACGTTGCCGTCGAGAACACCCCACATCACGGCATCGTCTTTCAGGGCCATATGACGTGTTGCCGGATTCAACGTGGCGAATACCCGCTGCTGTTGATCCTTGCGCCAGTTGAGGAACCAGTCGGAAAACAGAGTTGCGTTGTCCCGACGCGCCCGGGCCATCAATCGATGACCGGTCGGCTTGGCTTCGGAGCCGAGAATAAAGCTCTCGTCGCCCACCGAGCCGATGATGGCCGTGTGCGCATCTTCGAAACCAGCCAGAAGGTCGGTCAGTACACCTTTGAGTTCGGCGTCGTTGCGAGCCGCCGCGGCGCGCGGCCGCAAGAGCGCTTTTCGTTTCGCCCAGTCGATCTGGCGTTCGCTACCGAACGGATAGAAATCGACCAGCGTCGACGTGATCGCATCGAACGTGTAGAGCGACGTGCTGCGATCCGTGGCGCGTGTGCATACCGATGGCACGGACCCCAGTCTTTCCGCGTGGAGCTGATCGGTCCCACCGGGATACAGGTCCGCGGCGAAGGCGGTATCGACGGGGCGACGCGACTGCGCGTAGTAAGGAACGGTCTTTCCATCGCCCAGCAAGACCAGCAGCGCGGGATCCTGCCAGCACAAGCCGCCTGCATAGCTATAGGCGACCATATGCTCCCGATCGATATCGAGTATGTAACCCGAGCCGGGCATGTTCCACGTTCCCCGGATGTCGACCGCATTGGCTTGATTCACCGTTGATGGACGAAAAGCGCTTGCAGGAAACGCGGGCAAGCCACTGGCCGCCGATGCCGATGCCGATGCGATAGCTAGCGACAGGCCACCGATCGCGAGTGCCGTCATCGTGCGACGGCGGGAGGTACTGGAGCCTGCGCGCGTACTCAGGACGCGATATGGAACCGTCATCATCACTTGTTTCCTCTGGGGGTTTGGGGGGATAAAACGAGCGGCTGTGGCTATCCGCAGACGTGCGCGTACCTCCACCGGAGTGGCATTCGTTCACTGGACGAGTGGTTCGAAGCTGCCGCTAGGCTTCGCTTTGGTACGGCTCCGGCGCCGATGCGCGCTGGCGATAGATACTGGGTGTTTGTCCGACTATCTTTTTGAAAGCCGCGTTGAACGTCGAACGCGACTGGAAACCGACGTCTTCGCTGATGGTCAGGATGCTGCGTTCGCCATCGGCCAGTTGGGCGCAGGCGTCTTCGATTCGCCAACGATTGATGTAATCGAAAAAGCTGCAGCCGAGATGGATATTCAAAGTCTGCGATATGTAGTTCTGCGGTACGCCGGTCAGATCGCTCAGGCTCCGCAGGGTCAGCGAAGCATCGCGATACAGCCTTGCGTCATGCATGGCTTGCTGCAACTTGGCCGCGATCCGCACCAGGTCGACGCCGGTCAGGGCCGAGCGCGCGTATTTGGGCGGCGACGGTATGGAGGCCTCCTGAGCGCTTGCGCGCTCCCCTTCGTCGGCGAAGATTGGCGGCTGTGCCAGCGCAAGAAAGGTTAGCGGATACACCCAGAGCGCTTCGATCAGATTGGCGGCGGTGTCGCCGATGAGGTGGTAACCCAGCAGCGGTTCGGAAAACGTATCGACCACACTGGCCGCAAGCGCGACGCAAAGCAGCAGCAGGACCCAACGTAGCCAGGAGAGTGTTTTGTCCTCGATGTTGGAGAAAAAACCCTCCACCACGCGCATATGCCGGCGCAGACGCAGGAAGCTCGCGAGCAGGTATCCCGCCGCATACAGCGGATAAGCCAGTATCGCCAGCTGCAGCGGCACTCTCATCGATGCCGCGCTCGAACCGATATGCAGGTAGCCGACGTCGAGTACCGCCGTTTGTTGTGCCGCTTCCATGGCCAGGTACGGCACCGTGCAGAGCAGCCCCGCCAGCGGCCCGAGAGCCAGCCATCGAAGTTGGCGCGACTCCGGCGATCTGGCCGCCGATGTCAGTGTGTACGTATACAAATAGAGCAGCGGCGGCAACGCATACATCCACGGCAGATAGACGCCGACCAGCCAGGTCTGCTCCCGCAGAATGCCGAGCAACTGCAAAATATCCACCAGCTCGCAACCGGCGGCTCCCAGCAGGAACGCCGCCAGGAGGACCGCCGCCGACCGCGGCGAGCGTGGAATCGCCACCAGCCAGACCGCCACGAACAGCAAATGAGCCCCGAGGACCGCCTGCAGCACTATGTTGATCTGTGCATCCGTGCTCACCGGGATAATCCTTCTCGCGTTAAACCCCGGACAATAACGTGACCCTCGCGACACCGTAAGCGCCGGAATGCATGGGGGTGTAGCCAATGGGGTACTCGACGCATCGTGATGGTGCCGGCGGTAAGCAGGGGGATGGGGCGTTATCGCCAGGTCGCGCGCTTGGGGGAAGCCCGACCGGCTGTTGCCGCACCGGTATTGGATGCGATGGAGGCGCGGTTGTCGTCCGGGCCAACACTCCCGTACATGCGCGCGGCTAATAATCCCCCTCACCGTCGTCCCTGCGCAGGCAGGGACCCAGTGCGATGCATGGGGTTGTCGCGATCGCGCTCGATCAGCTCTTCGCCGTAGCGCCAGTGCATCGTTTTTTGCAGCTTTCAGCCTTACCCAGCGTGGTCGCTGCGGACCCCGGCGTACGCCGGGGTGACGGTGAGGAGGAGACAGGGGCGACAGTGAGGGAGACCGGGCCTCTCACTATTCTTCCGTCCGGCGTCGCTTCGTATTCACAACCCCTGGCCCAAGCTGCCCGCGGTGCCCGGCAGTGAATCCAGCCGTCGGCCCACGCCCGTCCGGCAGCTTCGATAACAAAGGAATACCCCGGGCGGAGCGGTTCGTCTGGATTCCGCTGCGAGTGGTCGATCCGGCCTGGTCATATTCATGTTGCGACGTGCCCATGCTCTGATGGTTCTGGCGATGATCGGGCTCGTGCTCGGCGCCTGCTCGGCCCCGCGCAGCGATGCCGCCAAGCCGCCGTCGAAGGCCATGTCGCCCGCCACCGGCACGCCGACCGGGCTCTATGTCCATTCCCAGGTGGACCAGCACCAGGACAAGTCCGGTTTCCGTCTGCTGACCCTCAGCACCAATGCGCTGATGAGCCGCATCGTGCTGGCCGACCACGCGCAGCATTCGATCGATCTGCAGTACTACATCTTCGACAATGACGCGACGGGCCGGCTGGTTGCGCAGCGTCTCCTGAAGGCCGCGGATCGGGGCGTGCGCGTGCGCCTGCTTCTGGACGACATCAATATACGCAACGAGATCGATATGCTGGATGCGCTCGACGCGCATCCGAATATCGAGGTAAGGCTGTTCAATCCGTTTTCCACGCACGACCCGTCTGTGGTGTCCCGGGCCGTGCAATTCATGTTCGATGCGCACCGGCTCAACCGCCGCATGCACAATAAGTCGTACATCGTGGACGGCAATGTGGCGGTCGTGGGCGGTCGCAATATCGGCAACGATTATTTCGATGCCGGCGACAGCACCAACTTCCGCGACCTGGACCTGATCGCCATCGGTCCCGTGGTAAAGGAGGCGTCGCATGCCTTCGACGACTACTGGAACTGCGATGCCGCCTATCCGGTCACGGCGTTCCAGGGCAAGCGTTCCAGTCTTTACGATCTGGCGAAACTGCGCGCCGATCTTGCACGCGATGCGCGAGCCTTCGCGCAATCGGACTATGCACAGGCAACTCTGGACGAGCTGCCGAACGGCCCCTCCGCGGACCGCCCCGGCTCCTGGTTCTGGGGGGAGGCCACCCTCGTCGCCGATCAACCGGAGAAGATCGCCACCGACCACGACGAGCCGGCGCTGCGAATCGGACCGCGGATCAGAGCCATGACCGATAGCGCACGACAGGAAGTATTGGTGATGTCGCCCTATTTCATTCCCGGCGATAGCGGCACGCAATATCTGGGCGGACTGGTCGCGCATGGCGTGACCGTCAAGGTGCTGACCAATTCGCTGGCCTCCACCGACGAGCCGGCCGTGCATTCGGGTTACGCGCACTATCGTCGCGCCTTGCTCGAAAGCGGCCTGCAACTCTACGAACTCAGGCCCGCGGCGGGCGCAGCCCAGCCAGCAACCGCCAGGGGAACGTCCTCCGGCGTCAGCCTGCATGCCAAGGCTATCGTGGTGGATCGGCGGTGGGTATTCATCGGCTCGATGAATATGGACGAACGCTCGAAACTTCTGAACACGGAGATGGGCATCATCGTCGACTGCCCCCCGCTTGCCGAAGCGGTGACCCATTTCTTCGATACCGCCATCCTCCCCGCGAATGCTTACCACGTGGTCCTTGATGGCAGGGATTCGCGGCATCGGGGCACGATGCGGTGGCAGGCAAGCAATGGCGACAAACCGTTGCGTTACAGCCATGATCCCGATGCCACCACGCAACGCCGCCTGGAGGTAATGCTGCTCCGGATGTTGCCGCTCGATGGAATGCTCTGATCCGCCCGGCCGACAGGAAGACAACCTCATGCTTTTTGCAACACAGCGCATAGCTGGCGACCGCCGCTACCGGCGTCGACTCGCACGAAGAATCGTGGCGGTATGGCTATTGTGCTTCGTGTGGCTGACCCCGGCATTCGGCCAGAACGCCGTCGAACAGCAGAAGATCGACTATCTCATTGCCTCCGTGGCATCCCTGAAGGGCGCGACCTTTATTCGCAACGGCACGTCCTACGATGCGGAGAAAGCCGCGGCGCACATGCGGCTGAAACTGCGTTTCGCGGGTAGCCGCGTGAAGACCGCCGAAGACTTCATCGTCTACTGCGCCACCAGCTCGTCGGAGTCCGGGATCAAATACACCATCCGGTTTCCCGATGGACAAATCGTCGATTCGGCAACGTTCCTGCGCGGCAAGCTCGCCGAATACCAGTCCGATCCATCCGGCGAAAAGCCCTGATGTCATATGGTGATCGAAGCGCAAGAAACGGAGGGTGATAGACGATCGGCATCGATATTGTTCGTGCACGGAGAAGCACACGGCTTCTCTTCCCTGCCGACCATTCGAGGAAATGCATCATGTCCAAAGAAGACGATAACAAGGCCATCGTAGGCCGCTGGTTTACCGAGTTCTGGGGAGATACCTACAACCCCGCCGTCGTGGACGATCTCGCCGCGCCGGATATGCTTCTGCAGTATTCGCTGCATGAACCGCGTCGCGGTCACGACGACATCAAGGCATTCATGGCCGACTTTCGCGAAGCGTTTCCAGACCTGTCTTTCGCCGGTGCCGCCGACCTTATCGCCGAAGGCGACTATGTCGTGGGACGCTGGGTGGGCGGCGGTACGCACAGTGGTCCGGCGTTCGGCGATTTCCTCATCGGTTCGCTCCCTGCCGCCACGGGCCGGACGATGCGCTTCACGGGCACGACGGTACTTCGTCTCGAAAACGGCAGGATCGTCGAAGAGATCGGCCTGGATGACGGTGTGAAGGCGTTGCAGCAGCTTGGGCTTATTCGCGCCGCTTGATCGAGTAGGAAGAAAGGTCGGGATGTTCCGGCCTTTCGCTTCGTAGGTATCGCGCGCAGGCGCGCTCCCACAGAGATCAAGATCAAGGAGCATACGACCCGCTTCCCGCTTTCTGTGGGAGCGCGCCTGCGCGCGATACCTACGGAGCATAGACGCCGGTACCTGCCCATTTACCCCGCAACAACCTCGAAAGGCCGCATCATCTCGTTGGCCTCATGTTCCGCCAGATGGCAATGCCAGGCATAACGTCCGGCATATCCATCGAATGTCGCAACGATACGCGTGACCATCCCGGGATACGCCTGCACCACATCCTTCCAGCCACGCTCGTGTGCCGGCGGTGCCTGCGCGGGACCGACATAGCGAAGGGTATTCGATTGCATGTACTCGTCGACGTCGTACGGGCGCCGGTCGAGAATCTGGAAACGCACGAGGTGCAGGTGGATCGGGTGGGTGTCCTCGGTGAGATTGACGAGACTCCACATTTCGGTACTGCCGAGCACCGGTTTTTCCGTGACCGGCTCATGCCAGCGCTTGCCGTTCAGCAGCATCAACATCGGCGTGGCGACGCAGTCGCTGTATTCGTCCAGTGTCAGCTCCCGCGTTTTCGTCGCGCTTGTTTCCGTCACCCGCGGAAGGTCGCGCAAGATGTCCGGCACGCGACTATCGTCGGTCGCGTTGCCCTGCCCTACCTGAAAGCGCATCAACGGCAGCGCGTCGTTCATCAGCTCCACCGCGCCGCCGCGCAACGCAGCGAAGTCGATCACGATATCGGCGCGCTCGCCCGGTGCAAGGAAGATCGCCTTCATCGTCACGGGTGCAGCCAGCAGACCCTGGTCCGATCCGATGACCTGGAAGGGGCGTCCATCTTTAAGACGCAGGTGATAGAAACGTCCGTTCGCCGCATTCAGCACACGCAGACGATAGCGACGCGGCTGCACGTCGGCGCGCGGCAGGATAACGCCGTTGACCAGCGTGAGGTTGCCGAAGACTTCGGGCACCCATGATGCCTTCGCGTCGCCGGAGTCGGGATAGTAAAGACGGCCGTCCGTATGCAACAGGCGGTCGGCCAGGACCAGCGGAATCTCCTGCTCACCCGAAGGCAGACCGAGCGACAGCTCGTGCTCGTCGCGTAACAGATACATTCCCATCAGCCCGGCGTACATGTTCAGGCGGTTAATGCCCATCGCATGATCGTGATACCAGAGCGTCGCCGCATCCTGCGTATTCGGGTAGTGGTGTTTGCGCGACTTGCCGGGGACATACCAGTCTTCCGGATAACCGTCGTCCGCGCGAGGCACCTTGGCACCGTGCAGATGCACGATCGCCCGCACTTCCGGTTTGTCGGCTTCGGCACCGCAGATGGCGTGATCGACCGGCAGGAAATGCTTCGCCGGCAGCGCGTTCTCCCAGACCACGTCGAACGCCTGACCCGTGCGCGCCTCGATCGTCGGACCGGGATAGTGGCCACCATAGGTCCACAACGTCGTCGTCGGCAGGTCGCGATGCAGCTTCTGCGACGACTCCGCCATACGCACGTGCAGCGGCTTGCCGGTGTCCGGACGTAGCGTCGGCGGTATCGGCAACGCATCGACGAAGGGCGCGAGTTTGCCCGGATCGACCAGCCCCGGCATGCGGGTGGTGTCGCCCATCGGATGCATGCACAGGTCGTTGCCCACCTGTCCCGGCGGGGCCGCGTGCATGCCGTGCATGTCGTGAGCGAACAGCCGCGACGGGAGCCAGCCCGCCGCGGTCGTCCACGCCGCCGCTTTCAGGAAGCGGCGGCGATCGATGGCATCAACCATGCCCGCCGTTCTCGAACGGCCAGTACGGCCAGCCCGCGTGGTTCTTCGGCTGACCGGTGGATTCGTCGAGGATCAACTTGCGACCGAACAGACGCGGTATCGAAAAGTCGAACATGCTGTCGAGACGGCCCGCCTGCGCGTCGGTGGAACCGCCGCCGATGCGCTGGCCGTTGAGCCAGTTGTCCTCGATGAAGCGCGTGATCGAGCTCTGGTCGGTCAGCGTGTGATCGACCGCGTTCTCGCGCGCCCAAGGCGAAATCACCAGCAGCGGCAGGCGCGGACCGAAGCCGCAACGGCCCTGCGCCGGCGTCGTGCCGTCCAGACCAGGAAGCGTCGCGCGGCCCTTGCATAACCCGGCTCCGTCGAGGGCGTCGGTCGTGCCGCTCGAGGCGTTCGTGCGCGGCGATGCCTGGTGGTCGTACCAGCCGTCGGAGTCGTCATAAGCAATAACCACGGCGGTATCGCGCCACTTGCCGCTCTGTTGCAAGGCGTTGATGACGTGGACGACGAAGGTCTGTTCGTCCAGCGGATCGGAATAGCCTGCGTGCCCATCCTGATACGCCGGCGCCTTGAGGAAGCTGACGGTCGGAAGATTGCCCGCTTCGAGGGTGTCGTAAAAATCTTCGATGTCGTACTGGTGATTGGCGGCGTCGCCGCTCTTGCCGATCGTGGCGACAGAGCTGGGCCGGGCATGCGTCGGGTTTGCCGTCGTCGGGTAATACTGGAACGGCTGATGATGCGGGCTATAGTCGTTCGAGGTCACGTTGGTGACCTTCGACAGCGTGCGGCGCGTGCAACCCGTGCTGCCGTCGGAATTGCTCCGGGTCAGGTCGAAACCGCCCTGAAAGAAGCCCCAGGTGATATTTTTCTCGTTGAGCAGGTCGCCGATATTGCGGCCGCCCATAGTCACCTGGTTTGCAGTCGGCGAAGCGCAGACATCGCCGATCGGATCGGGATCGCCGATCATCGTCAGGCCGCCGTTGCCGTCGTCCGTCTCGGCACCGGTGCCGTTGAGGGTATCGACGACACCGGCCGTCTGACCGGCGATCAAGCTGAGCGCACCGGGCGTCGAAGGACCGAACACCGTGCCATAACTATTGTCGTTAAGCGCGTAATTCTGCGCATAGTTCCAGAAAGCCGTGACGGTGTTGCCGTCGTAATAGCCCATGACCTGACCCTTGCCTTCCTGGGACGGGTCGCCGCCGGGCAGTACTTCGCCGCGGCCGGTGTACTGCGGAAAGAGATCCATCTTGCCGCCGTTGAAAGCGCGCTGCTCGGACGTATAGCCATGGTCCTGATCGGCCGTGGCGGCCTGCGTGCGGGCAAGGCGGAAGGGATTGATCGCGGCGGTGCCGTTGCCCGGATTGGCGGCGTTCGGATTGTGGTTGAGCAGGTTCTGGATCAATCCGTTGACCTGCGGCGTGAACGGCTTCGCATAGAAGGCCGGCTCGCCCTTCCCGTTCGCGGCGAAGGGATAGGTACCGAAGTAGTGATCGAAGGAGACGTTCTCCTGAAAGATCACCACCAGATGCTTGATCGGGGTAGCGGCACGCGGATTGTTGCCGCGACCGCCATGACCCCAGCCGGAATCCTGATCGTTGCCGCGCGCGTCGGCGGAGACATCCACCTGCTGCTGCGCTGCGACGATCGAGGCAGCGGATAGGGTAAGCACGCAGGCAATGCCTGCGGCCAGTAACTTACGCATGACGAAGCTCCTCGGAATGTGGTTCGGCCGAATTGCACAGAGCCGCATCCCCTGTCATGCGGTATCGTCAGCGTAGGTAGCTGTTGTGACAGGTGTGTAACAGACGCCCGGTTTTTTTGTGGTTCCTCTCGCACTATGGGGACGATCTCGCGCTTCTGGTCGCTCTTTGGGTGAAGACAGCCGATGCGCGGCTCGTGTCGGCAGCGGCTTCGTCGGCTCACGCTCGTGCCTCGGGGAAGCCGCGACCGGGTTGGCCCTTGGGGCCTTCGGCGCCGTCCCTGCGGGAGCGGGCCGTAGCTTCGCTTCGCTCCGTCACTAGGCGTCGCGGCCCTCGGCTAAGGCGGCCCCAAGGGCCAACCCGGCCACGGCACCGTCGACTGCGGTTGGTTGTGGGGAGAGCGTGAGCCGAGCACGTGATGGGACGGGACCGGCATGCGGTCGTCTATCGCCATGCGTCGACGCCATGCTTTCCTCCACGTGACCGCCGCATCCGGAAGAGCCGTCGGCCTCCACCCTCGACGCGACTTGCGCAACCGAGCGCGGCGGGCGGACAAGGCCCGCAGGGGGCGGACCTGGACGGTCCGCCGTTTTTGCTGAGGCAGGGATGCCGAATCAAAAACCCCCGCCCGCAGCGCGGGCGCGACGGGGCGCAGCCATCAGACAAAAGCCGCGCAGCGGCTCTCCCTCCCCGAGCGACGGTGAAGCCGGAGCGTCGAGGGTGGTGGCCGACGGCTCTCCCCGAAGCGTCCGAGCGCTACCGCGATGGCAAAGCCGAGCCGTCTATCGTCAGGAAAACGGCTTATCTATCGATGCAGAACGTTCCGTAAACCACTCGGCGCCGGTAGCCGTCACGAAGAAATGATCCTCCAGCCGCACCCCGAACTCGCCAGGTACGACAATCATCGGCTCGTTGGAGAAACACATGCCCGGCTGCATTTCCGTGCGGTCGCCGCGGACGAGATAAGGCGCCTCGTGCACCGACAGTCCGATGCCATGGCCGGTACGGTGGGGTACGCCGGGTAACTGGTAGTCGGGGCCCAGTCCGGCACGCTCCACCACGGCGCGCGCGGCCTGGTCGGCACGTTCGCAGGGTTCGCCGGGACGTGCCGCATCGAACGCGGCCTGCTGCGCTTCTTTCTCGAGATTCCACATGTCCCTTTGCAACCGGGTCGGTTCGCCGAACACATAGCTTCGCGTGATGTCGGAGTTGTAGCCCTGCACGGCGCACCCCGTGTCGATCAGAACCATATCGCCCTGCGCCAGCACGTCGTCCGACGGCAAGCCGTGCGGGTATGCGGTCGACGGGCCGAACAGGACAATGCAGAACGTGCTGCCTTCGCTGCCGATCGCGCGGTGGGCTTCGTCGATATAACGCCGTACCGTGCTGGCGGCGATGCCTTTGTGCAGGATACCTTGCGCGCGCCGCTGTACTTCCAGGGTCATCTGCTTGGCCTGACGCATCAAGGCAAGTTCGGCGCTGGACTTGAGCATGCGACAACCGTCGACGATCGACGCGGCGTTGACGAAGCTGACCGATCGCGTTGCGTGTTTCAGCGCGTCGACCATGGTGAATGGCAGCGCCGGATCGATGGCGAGTTTCCGGCTGCCGTTCTCGCGCAACACACCGGCGACCAGATCATACGGACTTTCATGTTCCTGCCAGAGACGCACGTCGACATCGATTTCCACGGCGGCATCCAGCGATCCCGCTTCGAAGGCCGGGCAGATGAGTACGGGATCGCCTTCCAGCGTCAGCACCATGCCCAGCAGGCGTTCGATCATGCCCCACGATATTCCCGTGAAATAGCGCAGGCTCTGGCCGGCACCGATCAACAGGCTGTCGACGCCGGCCTGAACCATGAGCTGACGGGCGCGTGCCAGTCGTTGCTTCCGTTCGTCGACGGTGATGGCGGGCGCGGGGTGGGCCCATCGGGGAATATCGAGGAGTGCCTCCCGAAGGAAAGCGTTGTCGATCGAGCGCGTCATGGGCGTCATCCAGAGTCTGTCGCGGGTTCGCCTGAGGCGATCCCGGTACGTGGTTCGGAATAAAAGATTCCGGATCGCCACGCGGCATGGTCGCCGCGTGGCTCCGTGAAGCTCAGTACTGGTATTGAACCGTTACACCGATCGTGCGCGGCTGATTGATCGCCACGCGGCGGGTCGTCGGCAAGTCGGCCGAGATGGCTACCGGCAGATCGGTTTCGCCATGCTTGTCGAACAGGTTGGTCGCGTACAGCGATATGTCGAAGCCGTTGCGACCTTCCACACCGATGCGGATGTTGGTGGTGGCGAAGCCCTTGCGACGGTAGAAAGGGCTATTCCGGTCGTAAAGGAAATTCGAGTCGCCGACATAGCTCATGTCGGCGCGTGCGAAGCCGTCGTAATCGGCATTGACGCGACGGCGGTACTCGGCGCCAACGGACCCGGTAAAGCGCGGGACATTGACCAGACGGTCGCCGTCTTTCGCCGAGGTGCCGGGAACGTCGTTCTTCAGATGTGCATCGTTGTAACCGAAACCCGCGCTCAGCGTCACCGCATCCACGGGGAGGAATTTCAGTTCGAGTTCGCCGCCCTGGCTTACCGCGTTGCCGAAGTTCGCGGTGATGTTATAGCCGCAACCCAGCACGATCTGCTGCTGCACGTGGTTCCAGTCGATGTGATAGACCGATGCGTCGACGAGCAGGCGACGGTCCATCCATGCACTCTTGAAACCCAGTTCGTAGTTCCAGAGAGTGTCCGGATTGTACTTGTTGAGCTGGGACTGGCTCAGGCCCAGACCCGCCACTTCCGTACCGCACAGCGCGGCCGGTGCGGGATTGTTCGGGCCGCCGGGACGATAGCCCTCGGACGCCGTCGCATAGACCATGTTGTCCGCATCGATCTGGTACTGCAGGGTGAACTTCGGCGTGCTGCCGTAATCCTTCGAGCTGCTATGCACGCTGCTCGGACCGCCGTTCAGGAGACCATCGCCGCTTTGCGAAAAGCCCTGCTTCACCTCGAACGCACGGATACCCGCGCTCGCCTTCAGCTTGTCGGTAATGTTCCAGGACAGTTCGCCGAACACCGCGTATTCGTCGAGCGTGGCGTTGCGCGCGCCGGCATAAATCGTGGAGTACGCCGGGAACGGGGTGCCGAAGGTCTGGTTGAATCCCGCGGGATAAGGGATGGAGGACGTCAATGGCGCCCTGACATCGTGATAGAACGCGCCAAGGATCGCCTGCACGGGACCGTCGAACTTGCTGGTCGCCCTCACCTCTTCCGTGAATTCCTTGTTCTTGTAGCTACCGTACATCGTGACCGGATAAACGCTGGGCAGTCCAAAGAAATAGTTGATGACCTTGGAACTGTCGTCGCGCAAGCTGATATCGCGGGTGAAGTAAGACGTGGAGGACATCAGCTCGAAGGTATCGAACTGCTTGTGGATGGCAATGTTCGAGATCGTCGACTTCTGGACATTGGCCTCGTTGACATCGCGAACCTGGTAGGGATTGTTCAGCGAGGCCGGGATCTTGTCGTAGGTAAACGGCGAGCCCAGCTTGGAGTACTGGTAGATCACGCTGGGCGTGATGGTCAGCGTATCGTCCGGCTTGATAAGCATGGCGATGCGTGCGCCATACGTCTTATAGGTGTTGACGTTGTCCTGTTTCTTGCCGGATGGGTCCGCCGCAAGGTAATTGGACGGACTGATGGGATAGCGATCGATGTAACCGTCGTCGTCGCGGTAGTACGCGGACACGCGCAGGGCCACCTTGTCCTTCATCAGCGGAATATTCAGCACGCCGTTGACGTTGGCATTCGCGCCGCCATGATGCGTGCCGGACACGTCGGTCTTGATGCGGGCTTCGACGTTGTCCAGATCCGGCTGGTTGGTCACGTACTTGACCGTGCCGCCCATGGAGCTGGAGCCATAGATGGTTCCCTGCGGCCCACGCAGGACTTCGACGCGTTCGATATCGAACACCGACGGATCGATCACGCCACGTGTCGACAACAGGGCGGCGTTGCTCGACGCCGCGATGGGCACGTCGTCGAGGTAATAGCCCACCGTGGCGGCGGAGCCGGCGCTGGAAGAAATGCCGCGAATAATGAGGTTATTTTCGCCGGGACCGGACGAGGCGACCGTCAGCGAAGGAGCGATGCGCGCGAGATCGGCAAGGCTGGTGACGCCCTGGCGTTCGAGCTGTTCGCCCGTCAGCGCCGTCATGCTGATCGGTACTTTCTGGATGTCCTGCTCGCGCTTGGCGGCCGTGACCGTGATGCCCTCGAGCGTCTGCGGCGTATCGGACGCAAGCGTTTTCTTCTTGTCGGCCTTGGTCTGGTCGGCACCGGTTCCGGCAGCGTCCTGCGCCTGGACCACATCGACAGTCAGCGCAGCGCTCAGCAGGGCTACGTAAAGAAGGGTGTGCCTGAGATCTTGTTTCATGTGACTCCCCGGATAGCGGCTGAAAGAAGCGGCCTGTAAGACCTGCATACCTCCCGCGCACGCCTGTCGTACAGGCGCGTTCGCGGTACATCGTGTGCGTTGCTACCCCGGCCGCCGAGTGGATGAATCCACTGGAACGGCCCACGTCCGGTTACTGCCAGATGTCCCTGACCGGCTGCGCCTTCATTCCCCTGGCACCGGATATTGCCTGGCCGCCTGCTTAATCGCGCGTTTGCGATTCATGGCCCTGCCCGATTTCGATCAGATCAAAAAGTTTTGATGGAGTCAAGCGTTTTAGGTTAGAATCGAAACGCGGGTGCCAGATAGCTTGCAAAGGGTGCCGATGCATTCCAGTCGGGTACATTTACTGGTGTCGTCGGTAGAGCTGATTCTCACAATGTTCCCGGGATGCCATGAAAAACCTATCCGTCCTTTTCTGTGCCGTTGGCGCAGTCGCCATGGCTGCGACCGTGTCGGCTGAAACACCTTCCATTTCGCCGCAGCAGGCTATCGGACAGGCACTGGATGCCAGCGCCGCTGCCTGGTCGGCAGGCGACCTGAAGACCTTCATGGAGCTGTACGAACGGGCTCCGAATACGCGATATGTCAGCGCCAAAGGTGTCGTCGAAGGCTACGACGCGATCGAGGCGATGTACGCCTCGCGCTTCAAAACGCCCGGTGCCTCCGGCATGGGCAAGCTGACGCTCGAGGTGATCGACGTGAAGTTGCTGGGTTCCCAGTACGCATTCGTCATCGGCCGCTATCACCTCAAACCGGAAACCGGCGACACGGTATCGGGCCTGACCACGCTGCTCTTTCATAAAGTCGGCACGCGCTGGCTTATCAGCGCCGATCATTCGTCGTAACCATGGCGAGCCAACAGCCTTCGCCGGAGAAAACCGTTGGACTGAGCATCGGCGCCGCGATCCGCGATCGGCGCCGCGGCCTGGGCCTCACGTTACAGGGCCTCGCCAACGGCTCCGGCCTTTCGGTTCCGTTCCTTTCGCAGGTGGAACGGAATCTCGCCCACCCTTCGCTGCTGTCGCTGGAAGCCATCGCGCAGGCACTGGATGTCGACGTCGACTATTTCGTGGGCGTGCCGACACCGGGCCAGATCGTTTGCCGGGCCGACGAACACGATCGCATCGACCTGCATTCGCCGGTGGTTTACGAGCGGCTGAGCGGTCGCCATGCCGAGCGCAAGATGGAAGCGCTACGGCTGATCGTTCCCGCCGGCCTCGCCGCGCCCACGATCCACCGCGAGGGCGAGGGATTCTGGTACATCCTCAGCGGCACGCTCGAGATGACCGTAGGCAGGAAGAAATTCGTGCTCAACGCCGGGGACAGTGCCCATTTCGATCAGCGTCATCCGTACAGCATGCGCAACACCGGCAAGTCCGACGTTCGCATGATCTGGGTCGGAACGCCGGCCATATTCAAGGACTGAAGACGCGTCAACGAATCGCGCCCACCTTGCGTAACGCTGCCGCCGACTCCTCGTTGCCTTGCTTGAGCACCACCTGCAACGGTGTATTGCCTTGTGCATCGGCGTGGTTGGGATCGGCACCGCGTGCCGCGAGCAGGGGAATGAATTCCAGCCGCCCGAACAGCGCGGCGAAAGACAGGGCCGTTTCACCGGAGTTGTTCGCCTGATCGATGGGGCAATGCGCGTCGAGCAGTCGTTTCGCGATAGCCGTATGGCCTTTGTATAACGCTCCCATCAGCGCGGTGTTGCCGTTACGGTCGCCGCGACACGCATCGGCACCGATACCAAGCAGATAGTCCAGCGCTTCGGGTTGCTCGTCGTAGGCGGTCAGAATCACGGCGGTATAGCCGGACGATGTCTGGGTATCGATGGGGTAATGCGCTTCGCTGAGCGCGCGAAGGATATCCGTTCGCCCTACCCTTGCGGCATCGAACCACGGCTGGTCGTAGCGATGGGCATCGACCCATTGAGCGTTCGGTATCTCGCGGATTCGGTCGCCATGGATCAGCAGTCGCAGCGCGGGAAAGCAAAAATAGGCACCGGCGGCAATGAGAATGGCGAGTATCGGCAGCACGACGTAAAGCGTGCGACGTCGCCGGAGCGGACGAGAGGACATAGCGGTTTCCCGGGAAAGTGACGACATGACTCCGGGCTGTAACGCGCCGGAGTCATGTCATGGAACGTCAGTCCTTCAACTGCGCCGCCGCGGCCTTGACCCGCGCGACATCGGCATGGGTCGCCTTTGCAAGGCGGCTACCGTAGTCCGGATCGGCTTTGTAGAAATACGAAAGCATCGTGTACTTGTTGCCTTCGTTGGTCACGTTGTTGAGATCGGCACTCAACGTGACGATCAGGTCGGACTTGTCCTGTGCCGACAGCGCACGGTAATACTCGCCGGCCTGAACGAAGTTGCGCATCTTCGCGATCGCCTGCTGCTGCGTGGTACCGCTCAACGCCGTATTCACTAGCCTGCCCTGCGGATCTTCCGGCACTTCCTTGACGCCCGAGGGCTCGAAGTTGATATCGCCCTTGCGGCCGCTGATGTTCATGTTGCCGTCCTGATCCTCGTTGTTCACGGGAACGGCGGGACGATTGATCGGCAGGCTCTGGTAGTTGGCGCCCAGGCGATAGATCTGCGTATCGGCATAGGCGAACAACCGGCCCTGCAACATGCGGTCTTCCGAAGCCTCGATGCCCGGTACCATGCGCGAGGGCGCGAATGCCGACTGCTCGGTGCTTTCGAAGTAGTTGTCCGGCACGCGGTTGAGCGTCATGGTGCCGATCTTCTTTTCCGGCACGTCGGGCCAGATCTTGGTGTCATCCAGCGCATTGAAGTCGAACCGGGCGAGATCTTTCGGTTCGAGCACCTGGATATACAGATCCCACTTCGGATAATCGCCGGCCTTCAGCGCCTTGTAGAGATCGTTGGTGTGGTGGTTCCAGTCCCCAGCCAGCGACGCGGGCACATCCTTCGGACGGATGCTGTGCAGACCCTGCACACTCTTCCAGTGGAACTTCACGTAGTGCACGTCGCCCTGGGCATTGACCAGCTTGAAGGCATGCACGCCGAAGCCATCCATATGCCGGTACGAATCGGGCATGCCCTCAGCCGAATACAGGCGCGTCAGCATGGCGGTAGCTTCGGGTGTGTGCGCGAAGAAATCGAACGCCAGATTGGCATCCTGCACGTTGGTCACCGCGCTGGGCTTGTTCGCGTGCACGAAGTCGGGGAACTTGATCGCATCGCGGATGAAGAAAATCGGCATGTTATTGCCGACAAGATCCCAGTTGCCCTGCTGCGTATAGAACTTCACGGCGAAGCCGCGCGGGTCGCGTGCCTGCTCGGGCGAACCGCGGTAGTTCATCACCGTCGAGAAGCGCACGAATACCGGCGTTGTCGTGCCCGGCGTGAATACCTTGGCCTTGCTCAGCGACGATATGTCGGCATCCGGCTGAAAAACGCCGAAAGCGCCGGTGCCGCGTGCGTGCACAACCCGTTCCGGAATACGCTCGCGATCGAATCGCTGCAATTTTTCGATAAGGTGCGAATCCTGCAGAAGCACCGGACCGTCCGGTCCCGCCGTCTGCGAATTCTGGTTGTCTCCAACGGGCGCACCGGCGTCGGTGGTTAACCGGACATCCTGCGCACTGACTGCGAATACGCTGCCGGAGACCAGGGCTAGGAGGGCATATTTCGCCACGAAACTACTTGTCGTTTTCAATGAGACGTCCTCTTTGGCGGGTTGCGCTAAGGCGCGCTGCATTAGCGCCTCCGCAGCCGGGGAACGTCCAATTGATTATTCGGATCAGCCCGATAGGCAATAACGATTCATATCATTCGTTGCTGTAGAAGATTCTCATAACTATTTCGTCAGCAATCGAAGATCGACTGCATTCGCCATGGCCTGCATGCCAGCCGCGTTCGGATGAAGGTGATCGCCGGAATCGTAGCTTGCGCGCATGGCCAGCGGATCGGATGGATCCTGCATGGCCCGATCGAAGTCGATGACGCCATCGAATGCACCGCTGCTGCGTATCCACTGGTTGCAGGCCTGACGGATCGCCTCGTGGGCCTCGGTGTAGTATCCGGCGCCCTTGTTCGGAAGCATGGTGCCGCCGACGATCCGAACGCCTGCATCGTGCGCCTGCCGGATCAGCTTCCGGTAGCCGTCGATCAGGTCCTGCGCGGTCAGGGGGCCGCCATCCGGACCGGCGTCGTTGCCGATATCGTTGATCCCTTCCATCAGGATGACCGTCCGTACGCCCGGCTGCTCGAGCGCATCGTGGCCGAACCGCTTGATGGCGCTGATGCCCTGCCAGATATTCGGTACGTCCGTCAGAACGCGGTTTCCGCCGATGCCTGCGTCCACGACGCCCATGGGATGGCGGTCGTCGGCAAGTCGGCGCGCCAGGTAGTCGGGCCAGCGGGCATACGCGCCAACAGGCGTGTTGTAGCCGTCGGTAATGGAATCGCCGAAAGCCACCACGGTACCGTCGGCACGGGAAACAATGTCCATGCCGGACAGGTAATACCAGGAGGTAGTCGACTTGATGTAGCTGCCACCGTCGGCATCGTCGGAGCGATCCCCCGAACCGGATTCGGACAGATAAGTCGTATCGAACGCGTCGGAATGCCAGGTCGCCGAACGGGTGGCCTGCGGAAGATACATGCTGACCAGCAGGTTCTGCCCGGCGTCCACCGTCATCGGGATCGGATCGCTGACTACCTCCGCACCGGCCGGGATGGTGAAATTCCTGGCAAGCGATACGGTCACCGGACGCAACGAGCCCGCGGCGGTTTCGGCGCCATGGGCCTGGGCGGCAATACTCACCTTCCCTACGACCAGCGGCGTCGTGCCGCGCAGGTTGGACAGGTGCAGGACCAGCGACGACCCGCCGACACTCGCATGCACGACCATGCGAATGGTCTGATTGTCGAAGGCCGGTCCACCGATGGTCATGCTTGGCGCCCACACCGCGATGCGCTGGATATGTCTGTACTGCTTTTCCGCAAGCGCACCGCTCGTCCCACAGGTTGCCGTCAGCAGCATCAGGGCCATCAGCCCGATCTTCTTGATCGTCATCGGTGTCGCCTCTTCGCTGGTTTGCTTAACCGATCTCCGGCTCGACGGTGATGGATTCACCGGCTTGCAATGAAATCGTCTTGGACTGCGCGCCGTACTTCAGTGTGGTTTGCGTGCCGCCGACACTATGCACGGTCACGGCCATGATTTTGCCGTCGCGCCAACGCAGGTCCACCTTGAAACCGCCGCGCGCGCCGATGCCGCTGACGCTTCCACTGGCAGCCCATGCCTTCGGAAGCGCGGGGAGCAGCTCGATCGAACCGGGCCGCGAGTACAGCAGCATTTCCAGCATCGCCGTGGGAGTACCGAAGTTGGCGTCTATCTGGAAGGCGTCGGAGTTCTCGTCCAGTTTGTAGAAATCGAAGAAGTTCTGCGAGGTACCGTTGCCGTGGTTCTTCGATGGCAGCAGATTGGTGAGCAGCAACTGATAGGCGTTGTCCGCGTTCTTCAGTCGTGCCCAGCAGATCGCACGCCAGGCGCAGCCCCAACCGTAGCCCGTCATGCCACGGGCTTCCAGCAGTCGGGTCACACCGTCGATCAGCGCCGGAGGACTGGTGTCCGTATTGATGCGGTCGCCCGGGAAGAAGCCGATGAGTGGCGACAGGTGGCGATGCGTCGTCTCGCCAAGATTGTCCGGTGTCATCCATTCTTCGAGCCAGCCGGTTTCGCTGCTGATCTGGGGCAGATATAGCCGAGCCTGCAATCGGCCGATCGTCGCGGCATAGTCGGCATCGCGTCGCAGCAGGCGACTTGCCTGCCGGTAGTTTTCGAACAGGTCCCAGACCAGCTCCTGCGCATAGGTGATGCCTTTGGCATTCGTCGGCCCCTGCTCCGGCGACCAGTCCGAATCGTCGATCAGTACGTCGCGTTTGAGCCCGGTCGCGGGATCGGTCACATTTACGGTCAACAGGCGCGCCTCCCAGAACTGGCAGGCCCCTTTCAGCAACGGATAAATGCGCGTCAGATAGTCGCGATCCGGTACGTACTGATAGTGCTGGTACAGGCTGTTGCACAGCCAGGCGCTCCCCGCCGGATGCCACCACCAGCCGTTGCCGCCATAGATGTTGGTGGAAATAGCCAGGGTCCAGCCGGCGAGCTTGCCCGAGCTGTTGCGGAAGCCATTGCTTGGATCGTTGAAGAACTGCTGCGTGAGTGCCGTCCACGAATCGAACTGATCCAGGCAGTACGTCGCCAGTGCATCGAAGCACGATGACAGGCCTGCCCTGTCCGGCAACCAGTAGTTCATCTGTATGTTGATGTCGCTGTGGTAGTCGGCCATCCACGGTGACGCGTTGTCGCTCAGCCACAACCCTTGCAAACCGGTCGGCAGCTTGTCGCGCGATCCGACGATGGTGAGGTAACGGCCGAATTGCAGATAGGTCGCTTCCAGCTCCGGATCGGCGGCGGCGCCGGCTTCGGCGCGGGCCTGAAGACGTGTCCAGCTATCCATGCCGCGCTGTTCGTTGCTCGATGCGCCGAGATCCACGCTCATCGCATCGAAAAGACCGCGATGGTCGGCTACATGCGTACGCAGCAACACCTGCGACGAGAGCTTCAGCGCCGCATCGACCTTGCGCGTCGCGAGCGTCAGAGGATCCAGCGCCGGGTCCATATAGCCTGTCGCAAGATTCGGCGTGTAGTTTGTGCCTCCGCAGAAGACCACGGTCAGGCTCTTGCATCCGTCGAACCGGAGTGTCGATCCGCTGGACGCGACCTTGCCCGACGAACCCACTGCCTTCACGGTCGCTGCGTATTTCAGTCCGTTGTCCAGCGTGCCGGAGAAATAGCTGAAAGGCTTGCCCGCATCGCCATGCGTGGTTTCGTTGTGCGTTCCTTGCAGATCGATCGCGCCGCTGTATACGCCGCCACCGCTCTGCGACAGATGGACAACGACGATATCGTCCGGATGGCTGGCGAAGATTTCACGCACATAGGCGACACCGTCTTTTTTGTATGAGACGCGGACATAGCCGTTGCTCAGGTCCAGTTCGCGACGGTAATCGGTCAGGCTGGAAAACTCGTGTCCATCCACCGAAAGATACAGCTTCGCCAGCATGACCAGACTGCCGAAATCCGACGTCGCATAGCCGAACTGCCCGTTGCCATCCAGCGAAGCGTTCCGCCCGCCCAGCCACATCGAGCCATCGGTCAGATAAAGGAAATCCCGCGTGGGATCGCCGCCGACCAAGGCCCCGAGACGGCCATTGCCGATGGGCAATCCTTCGCGAAGTACGTTGGCCTCGACGGCCGGCGTGTCGTACCAGAGCCCGAGCTTGCGTCCCGCGAGCGGCGACGGGCCCGTGGGGCGCTGAACCGCCGCGCACGCCGTGAACGTCGGCAGGCCAAGCATCGGAAGCAAGGCCGTCAGCGTGCCGGTCATTTTCAGGAAGCGGCGCCTTGCGGCCAGCTCTTGCGGCAGATCCTCGGGCGATGTCTTTCCTTCGTTTTCGTTCTTCATGGCCGGCCACACGTTTGTGTCGTGCCACCCAACGACCAGCCCGAATCGAACCATGGCGCGACGACGATACGATCGAGATCGGGTGCGTTGCCGCTGGGATTACCCATCTGGATCGTGTTCGCTCCGGCCTTCAGCTGGACGCGTACGATCGTTGTCGCAGGGTCGTCGAACGAACTTCCGTTCAGATCCAGCGGCTGGGATTTGCCGCCATTGACCGACACGAACAACGTGCGTACGCCGTTCGTCTGATAGTCGATTTCAAGCTGATACGTGCCAGCGGTGGGGACGGTGATGTGGGAGAAGGTCACCGTATTCGCCGGGCCACCGCCGATGTTTCCGGCTTTGGACAGACCGGACGCATAGTTGCTGAAGCCCGCTGTTACGGCACCGCCCAGCTTGGCAGCTTCCGCCTCGTAGGTAGTCCCGGTAGGCAGGGCGGCATCGCCGTTGCCGCTGACGACGATGCGGTCGAGATCCGGCGGATAGCTGGTGGGATTGCCGAACTGGATGCTGTTGTAACCCGCCTGCAGGCAAATCGGAACCGTGCTTGAGGATGGAAGAAGGAAGCTGCTGCCGCCGGAGTTGAATGTCTGGAACGGACCGTTACCGACTTTGAACAGATAGGAACGCAACCCGAGTGTCAGCGAATCGACCCGCATCAGATACACGCCGGAACGACGCGCATAGACGTTGTTGAATGTCACCGTGTTGCCGGAGCCAAGGCCCAGACCGCCTACTTTCTTTCCACCCGAGCAGCCGTCGCAACCGGAAGCGACAGCGCCACCGGCCAGCGATGCGGATTCGGCTTCATAGCTCGTGGAAGGCACGGGAGGCACACGATCGACCGATGACCGGACTTTCAGCAAGCGCACGCCGTGACCTTCCAGCCGTGTCGAAAACTCGCCCCACGATGGGCCGAGATCAGCATGTGCCCACAGGTCGCGTACTTGCCGCACGCCTGCGAATCCGAGCACGTTCCATGGCAGCCTGGCCACGGTCGGCGTCGCGTTCATGTTGAACAGCGCGATGTTGTAGCTGCCATCGCCCAGGTCGGTAACCCATACCTGCATATCGCCGCCGAGTATCTGTTTGGCGGGCTTGCCGGACTGATTGACTGCGATGACCTCATCGTTCGTCGCCAGCTTCTTGCCGAAATCGTCGATCTTCGTCAGATCGCCGCCCAGGTACAGCGGCGCATTCGCTATCGCCCACAGCGTCATCGCGGATCGCTTTTCGTCCTTCGTGAGGCCGTCCAGATCGCCGTCTCCGATATCGAGCGAATCCAGGTCGTTCCAGCCAAGCGTCGGGCCAGCGGCGTTCTGCCATGCGGGCAGATCCCTGAATCGCTTGTAGATGCGCGGCCAGTTGGAAAGCGTGGCGCAGCGACTTTCGCATTCGACGTCGTCGTCGATCCGGCGCGCATTGGAGAACTGTTGCCAGGTGCCGAGATAGTCCTGACCCACCGCCCACGAAACCGTCAACCAGATGGGACGCCCGCTTTTCGCGATCGCTTTGGACCACGCTTCGACGTCGGATCGATTGTCGATACGGAGGTCGTCGTTGTACGAACCCGGCGTCACGCCGTCGAGCTTGATGAAATCGACGCCCCACGAAGCGAACAACGCCACGACGGAGTCGATGTATTCCTGCGCGCCCGGCTTGGTGAAGTCGATTTTGTAGTGATAGGGCGATGTACCCGATCCACCGAACGCGTTGCCGGCGGTGTACGGCACCGTCAGGATGTCCTGGATGTGATACGGCGTTCCGAGGATCGGCGAGTTGGCGAGAACAGCGGGCTCTTCCACGCCCGGAATCCAGTAAATGCCAGCCTTCTGTCCGTTGCGATGGATGTGATCGATCAGTCCCTTGATATCCGGAAACTTCACCGTATCCGGCGTGGGACGGCCGTTTACGTCGAAGCTACCCTGCCAGCCCGAATCCATGTTGATGTAGTTGTAGCCATGTGCCTGCAATCCCGAAAAAAGCAACGCATCGGACTGCGCGACCATGCTGGCCTGGGTGAAGAATTCGGAATCGATCGTCTGCTGGCTGAAGCTGCTCCAGCCAAGATACGGCTTCTGGGCAACGCCATTGACCTGCGCGCTTGCTATCGATGCAAGCCCGAGCAATCCAAAGGCCAGAGCGCTACGTGGAAAGAGGGAACGGATGTTTCGATGCAGGGAGGGTTGCCCATCGCGTACATGGTGGGCCGGGATGTTCGAATCGTGAGGCGCAAATACACAGTCTTCCATCGAAGAATTCTTCCTTCAGATATGAAACGCACACGAGCGGGCGTTCGTCGATATCCCCCGAGCATCTCGACGAAGAGTATTTGTCATACAAATAAAAAGTAAGCCCGCGCGGCTTCCACTGTCAAGCAATCTTTGTCGAACAAAGTGAGACGTAGCGCATGGGTTCGCGCGTGCGGGTGATAGACTTCCCGCCCTTTCGCAAAACGATATGGAAGACTTCGCGTAACAGCCATGAGCGACATCACCCATCGCATTCACGGCGTCGCCGGCGACCATGTCGCTCCCGATTGGCCGCCCATAACCCGTAGCGAAGTCGACGACCTGCTTCGGGGTTATGCCGTGTCTGGCGCGATCCACGGTATCGAATGGCACAGCCCTCGCCCGTTATCGGCGGCATGCCTGGTGCGCACCGAAACGGCGACACTCTTCGTCAAGCGGCATCATCGCCGCGTCCGGACCGTTGCCACGCTAAGCGAAGAACATCGCTTCATCGCGCATCAGCGGGCGATGGGTATTCCGGTGCCTCGCGTCATGTGCGATCGCAATGGAAACTCGGTCGCCGCCATGGGCGCCTGGGTTTATGAAGTGCATGAAGCCGCTACCGGCATCGATCTCTACAGGGACGTATTTTCATGGTCGCCACTGGCTAACGTTGGCCATGCATTTACCGCCGGTCGAATGCTGGCCACCATGCACGATGCCGCAACGGATTATGTTGCTCCGCAACGCAACACGCATATTCTCGTCGCCCGCTGCGACCTCATCGCGGCTCCCGATCCCATCGCCGCATTGCAGGCACAGCTTCCCGATCGCCCGGGTCTGGCCGCTTATCTGAATGAACGCGACTGGATCGCGGACCTGCGACGCGCACTGGCGCCGTGGCATGGCCACGCCCAGCCACGGATCTCACGGGAACCGCGACTCTGGACGCATGGCGACTGGCATGTTTCGAATCTCTTCTGGAGCGGCGACCGGGACGATGCGTCTGTCGCCGCTGTGCTGGACTTCGGTCTGGCGGCCGAAACCTTCGCCCTGTTCGATCTGGCGACAGCCATCGAGCGCAACGCCATTGCATGGCTACAACTCGAACAACCCGATGCGCCACGTGTCGATATCGCTCTTGCCCTGATCGAAGGCTATCGGCAGCAGCGTCGTCTGGACGCCGACGATATCCACTTGCTCGCGGATATCCTGCCGATCGTCCACGTCGACTTCGCGCTCTCCGAAGTTGAGTATTTTCATGGCATTACCGCCTCTTCCTCCGACGCGGACGTGGCCTATACGGCATTCCTCCTCGGCCATATCGCCTGGTTCGACACGCCGCCGGGGCAGGCTCTGCTACAGGCCATCCGCGCGCTGGCCGGCTGATTCGTGGTTCAATACGCGTTCTAGAAGCGGGGGTGCCTGGCGTTGCCGGGCTGAGATAGTCCCTTAGAACCTGATCCGGTTAGTACCGGCGTAGGGAGCTTAAAGATTCAGGTCGCCGCGGCGACCGGATCTCCGTCGCTTCGTCCGTATACCTCGACGACGACCATGATCAATCTCCGCACCACCTCTACCCTGCTTCTTCTGTCTGCCACGGCGCTCGTGCATGCCGCCGACGAGCCGGCTACGCCACAGACCACCACGCTCGCTCCCGTGGATGTGAACGCGAAGGTCGCCAATGGCTATCGCGCCACCGATTCGCAGCTTGGTTCGCTGGGCGCGTTCGGTGCACCGCTGCACGACGTTCCCGCGTCGATCACGGTCATGACGCGCGATCAGATCGACGACCGGCAGCCGCGAAGCCTGAGCGAACTGGTCCGCAGCGACGCCGCGATCGGCGATAACTACGCACCGATCGGTTACTACCAGGACGTATCCATTCGCGGCTTCCCTCTGGATCTGGCGACCGGTTTTCGCTTCAACGGAACGATGATGTCCGCCGAGCAACCGCTCGCGCTCGAAGACAAACAGAGCGTTGAAGTACTCAAGGGACTTGGCGGCATCGAAGCGGGCATCGTCGCACCCGGTGGCCTTATCAACTACGTCAGCAAGCGGCCGGAGAACGTTCACACGGTCACCGCCGGCACCGACTCGCACGGGTCGACGTACGAAGCGCTGGACCTGGGCGCGTGGCTCAGCCCGACCTTCGGCGTGCGCGTCAACGCGGCAAACGAAAAAACGCATTCGTACATCGAACATGCGAATGGCCGTCGCAGCTTCGTGTCGCTGGCAGCGGACTGGAAAATCGGATCGAAGACGACGATCGAGCTGGACACGGATTACCAGCACAGCGGCCAACGCTCCGCATCGGGATACCAGTTACTGGGTGGCACGGACATCCCGCAGCACGCCTCTCGTACGCGCTTGCTCGGTTACGAGCCGTGGCAACAACCCGTCGGCATCGCGGCAAGCAATACATCGCTTCGCGCGAACTACCGTTTCAACGAGCAGTGGAACGCGCAGATTTCGGCGGGTCACAGCCGCACGAAGATCGACGACAACGTCGCCTTCGCCTATGGCTGCTTCTACGCCGAATCATGCGCAACGGGCGCCACGCCCGGTTACTTCTTCGCCCCGAAAGGCGACTACGATGTCTACGATTACCGCAGCCCGGACGATACGCGGCAGAACGACGAACTGCGCGGCGTACTGAGTGGCTCGTTCGACACCGGCACAATCGCTCACGAACTGAATCTGGGCATCAGCGCCTTCCATCGGACGGTGGATCAGCGTCCCTATGTTTACGACTACGTCGGTACCGCGAACATCGCCGATGCGCAGCCGCCTTATTTTCCGCCATCGCCGAACGAACCTGGCCCGTCCGCGCGCCGCCTCGACAGCTGGCAGCGCAGCGTGTTCGCGACCGATCGCGTGCACCTGGGCGAAGCGTGGCAGGTTCTTGCGGGTGGCCGCTTCGTACGTCTTCACGAACGTGCTTACGACGACGCGGGCGCACCGCAACGCGATACCCGCTTCCAGAAATTCCTGCCGCAAGCAGCGTTGCTCTGGCAACCCATCGCGCCGCTGACCACCTATGTCAGCTATACGAAGGGTCTGTCACTCGGCAATGACGCCCCGTACTGGACGTCAAATGGCGGGACGACATTGCCGCCCCTTCTCTCGCGACAGATCGAAGCCGGCGCCAAATACACATGGAGCGACGCGCTCGATCTTCAGGCCGCCGTATACCGCATTACCCAGTCGTATCAGTACGCACAGCCGGACACGTCAGCCGCGGGATTCACCTTCGTGCAGCGCGGTAACGAAGTACATACCGGTATCGAGTTGAATGCGGCCGGCAGGATCAGTACGAATCTTCGCCTGACGGCCAGCGTCAACGTGATCGAGGCGCGCGCGCACGACACCGGCACGCCCGCGTTCGAGGGGCATCAGGTCGTCAACGTTCCCCGTCTGCGCACGGCCGTATACGCGAACTATCGCCTGCCGTTCGCCCCGCGGCTGAGCCTGCTTGGCGGATGGCGCTATGCCAGCACGAATACGGCGACGGCGGATGGTCTCGCGCGCGTTCCGGCCTATCACGTATTCGACGCGGGGCTGCGCTACGACATGGACATCGACGGCCATGCCCTGACATGGCGACTGAACGTGGACAACGTCTTCAACCATTTTTACTGGCGGGACACCGGTACGTCCGGCGGCGATCGCTATCTGTTCCCCGGCGCGCCTCGCCTTGCCCGGTTGTCGGTTACCTATGACCTCTGAAATGTCCCTCTACGAGGCGGGTGCGGCGTTCGTCAGCGCCTGGGCGGTCTGGCTCACGGCTCGCCGGCAACCGTGGTGCTACCCGATCGGACTGGTATCGGTCCTTGCGTACGCGTGGATCTTCACCGACTCGAAGCTCTATTCCGACGCGGCGCTGCAGATCGTGTTCGCGCTATTGCTGGTCTACGGCTGGCATCGCTGGCTGCATAACCTCGACGACGACGGGCTCGTGCGGATAGCGCCACTGTCGCGCGGGGACGCGACAATGCATCTGGCGGTGGGCATTCTCGCGGCGCTCGTCCTCGGTTTCGTCATGCATCGATGGACCGACGCCTCCCTGCCCTGGCTCGATGCGGCGCTGGCCGCTTTCAGTCTGGTCGCGCAATGGTGGCAGGCACGCCGCCATGTCGCGGCTTGGTGGCTATGGATCGCGGTCGACGTCGTTTACGTCGGCGAGTATCTCTACAAGTCCCTGTTCATCACCTCGATTCTGTATGCCGCTTTTGTCGTTCTTGCGGTGATCGGGCTGCGTACCTGGCGCCGGGAGCGCCGCGTTGGGCAATCGGTCGTCGCACAGACATAATGTATAGGTAGGGCTCGGCTTTGCCATCGCGGTAGCGCTCGGACGCTTCGGGGAGAGCCGTCGGCCACCACCCTCGACGCTCCGGCTTCACCGTCGCTCGGGGAAGGAGAGCCGCTGCGCGGCTTTTGTCTGATGGCTGCGCCCCGTCGCGCCCGCGCTGCGGGCGGGGGTTTTTGATTCGGCATCCTTGCCTCAGCAAAAACGGCGGACCGTCCAGGTCCGCCCCCTGCGGGCCTTTTCCGCCCGCCGCGCTCGGTTGCGCAAGTCGCGTCGAGGGTGGTGGCCGACGGCTCTTCCGGATGCGGCGGTCACGTGGGGGAAAGCATCGCGTGATGCATGGCCAGTGATGACCGCATGCCGGTCCAGTCCCATCACGTGCTCGGCTCACGCTCTCCCCACAACAAACCACAGTCGACGGTGCCGTGGCCGGGTTGGTCCTTGGGGCCGCCTTAGCCGAGGGCCGCGATGGCTGACTGACGGAGCGAAGCGGCGCTACGGCCCGCTCCCGCAGGGACGGCGCCGAAGGCCCCAAGGGCCAACCCGGTCGCGGCCTCCCCGACGCACGAGCGTGAGCCGACGAAGCCGCGGGCAACACGCGCCGCGAGAGATCGTCCCTGTAGTGACTGAAGAACCCAAAAGCTTGCAGGCGAACAACGCCGTTTGCGTCACAGGTTATGTGCAGGAAATGCACCACGGTTTGCGTGACAACCTTGCTAGCATGCAAGGCGGTGATAAGCTGCTGCGCTATATAAATAACGCCCGGAAACAGGTGGTCCGCCTTGAGTCAGTCGCTACCCCACCGCCATCCCGCCGAGGCTCCTGCCGACCGTCCGAACGGCGATGTCCGCGTCTTTTTTTATCTGCTTTCACTGTATTTCCTGATCATCATTCCGATCCTGCGTGCGAACCGGTACTTCAACGACGATCTTAAGCGGGCGTTGATCGGGCGTACCGGCTGGGATTCCAACGGTCGGCCGCTGACCACGCTGCTGATGAAGCTGTTGCAGAGCTACGACCGTGCACTGGTCGACATATCGCCCCTGACCCAGATCGGCGCTATCGCCGTGCTTGCGTGGGTCGGTGTGCTGATAGCGCGCAGATATGCCATCCGTTCGCCGTGGATGGCGGCGCTGGTCGCCTTCCCGTTGGGAGCGCAGCCATTTTTCCTGGAAAACCTGTCGTATAAGTTCGACGCCCTGAGCATGGGATTGGCGATTTACTTCGCCTTGTTGCCGATCGTCGCCCTGAAAGACCACCGACGTGGCTGGTGGTGGGGCGTTCTGGCGATTTTCGCCAGTCTCAACTTCTATCAGCCCGCCATCAATGTCTACCTGATTTTCGTTCTGCTGGATCTGGTCGTCAGCCAGCTTCATGGAATGACGCCACGGCTGTTGCTGAGGCAATTCCTGTCGCGGGCGTTGCAGGCAGGCGTAAGCATGCTCGTTTACCAGCTGATCGTGGGTATTCATATCAACGGCTGGGTAAAAATCAAAAGCGAAAAGATTCACGGATTCCACGATCTGCCCGTACTGAAAACGAATCTCGTCGATTTCTATACGTACGTTGCAAAATGCTTCAACGAACAATGGTGGATGTACTTCGGCCCGGTTCTGGTTTTGCTGGCGTTCTTTCCCGTGGCGATCGGCCTTCGTTACATGGCCCGCGTCCGCTCCACGCATCCGGTCTGGGTCGGCCCCACCCTCCTCGTTACCAGTTTCCTGCTGCCACTGGCGGTGCTTGTCTGCGTACCCGGTCCGATGCTGCTGCTATTGAGGCCGGAAACCGAACCGCGCGTGTTCATGGGCGTGGGCGCGGTACTGGTCGCCGGACTGATCGTCATGCAGGCGGCCATGGCGCAATGGCGCCGATCGGATAAGTGGGCCATGGCTGTCGCCTGCATGCTGGCCCTCGGCATGTGTTCGTTTGCCAGCGCCTACGGCAATGCCCTGGGCGAGCAGAAGAACTATGAAGACCGGATCGGCGCGCGCCTTGCCGACGACCTGGCCGATTTCAGGACAAGCCACGGCATCCATACCTATCTTCTCGACGGCTCGGCGGGTTATTCGCCGATAACGTCGCATGTTATCGAACAATTCCCCCTGGTCCGGTGGCTGATTCAGCCCTACATCGATGGGGACGAAACGTTTCTGACCCCCTACTTCCTGATGTATTACGTATCGGATATCGCCGATATGCGTTTCCGTGCCGACGATGCCGCCATGCAGCGGGTATCCGGGGTCCTGACGAAAGCCTGCCCGCTGCCCGTGATACGCAGCACACAGGCTTACGACGTTCGCCTGGTCGACGATATCGCGGTGGTGTCGTTCCGATCGGCCAGCGCACGTTGCTCCACTGGCAACGCCAGGGTCGATGCCTCCGGGGAGTCCGGCGCGAAATAGCGCGGGACCGGGCCATAGCGGGTACCCGACTCGTCCAACACAATGCATTCACGTCATCGAGATGAAGCTTGCCCGCGGGACAATCCGAGGCGCTGGTGAGCGATACGCGCAATCCAACAATCGCTTTCATGCTTGGGGGAAGAGACGTCAATGACGCGCTCAAACGCAAAGGAAAAGTCTTCGCGGTCGTTCGATAGCGGTAAGGGTAAATCGTCGTTAATGAAAAAGCTGAGCGCAGGCCTCATTACCGGCGCGGCCGACGACGACCCCAGTGGCATCGCCACGTATTCCCAGGTCGGTGCGGCCTATGGTTACGCCACGATCTGGAGCCTGCTGCTGGTCATGCCGCTGATGATCGCCATCCAGGCGATCAGTGCGCAGATCGGGCGCGCTTCCGGGCAAGACATTGCCTCGAACATGCGCAAGCACTATCCGCACATGCTGGTCTACGTGCTGATCTTCTCCGTCGTTCTCGCCAACATCATCAATCTGGCGGCCGATATCGGCGCGATGGGTGCCGCATTGAAACTGCTGATCGGCGGACCGGCGCTTCTGTATGCCGCGGTCTTCGCCATTGTCTCGCTGTTGCTGCAGATTTTCGTGCCCTTTTCGCATTACTCGCCCGTGCTCAAGGTGCTTACCCTGAGCCTGTTCGCGTATGTCGGCACGGTGTTCGTGATCCACGTGCCGTGGGGCGAGGTGATAAAAGGCATCGCGATCCCGAAGGCGACGTTCGATGCCAGGTATGTCGTCGCCATCGTCGCGGTACTCGGCACGACGATCAGTCCCTATCTCTTCATCTGGCAGGCCGCGCAGGAAGTCGAGGAAATCAGGGGCGAATCCTATCGCACAGCTTTGAAATGGGCGCCCTGGCAAGGACCGGGCGCACTCGCCCGCATCAGGCTGGATACCTCGATCGGCATGATTTTCTCCAATGTCATCGCGGGTTTCATCATTCTCACCGCTGCGGTTGTCCTGCACGCGCATGGCAAAACGGATATCCAGTCCTCGTCGGAAGCGGCCGAGGCTCTGCGCCCGATTGCCGGACGCTTTGCCTTTGCGCTGTTTGCGGCGGGCATCATCGGCACCGGGCTGCTGGCGGTGCCTGTACTGGCGGGTTCCACCGCTTTCGCGGCAGCCGGTGCCCTCGGATATCCCTGCGGTCTGGAGCACAAACCCAAACGCGCGAAGTTGTTCTACGGCGTTCTGATCATCGCCAGCGTGGCCGGTATCGCGCTGAACTTTACCCCCATCGATCCGATCAAGGCACTCTACTGGAGCGCCGTCATCAATGGCGTGGCCGCGGTGCCGATGATGGTCATGATCATGTTCCTGAGCATGAACAGAAAAGCGATGGGCAAATACACACTCAATACATCGCTCAGGATCTGGGGCTGGATTGCTACGGTCGTGATGGCAATCGCCGCGGCGGTTATGTTCCTCACATGGGGAAAGTAAGTTCCGATGACGCATCGTCTCCTTCGCCGCAGGGTGGGTAGTCGCGCCCTGCCAGTATTCGTTCGGGCCATCGTCACGGCATCCGTGGCGTGTTTCGCCACCCATGCCATGGCCGACGATACGTCCTACCTGGTTCCGCAATTGCTCGGTGCCCAGTACACCTTCATCGAGCAATGGCAGAACAGTCTTCACGCGCCCTACTCCGGCGGTCTCAGCCTGAAACCCGGCGGGGATCAGGCGCGCTCGCATACGTTCGGCATCTATTTCGGCGTTCCGCTCGCCAATCATCTCGCCTTTTATCTCGACACGGAGATGTTTCGCGGGCAGGGCGTCAGCAATGCGACGGGGCTGGCCGGATTGACCAATGGCGATGTGATCCGCGGTGGAGGCGGCACACTGTCACGCTCGGCCTATATCGCCCGTGCGTTCCTGACCTATGACATTCCGCTGGGCGGCAAGACCACCCCGCAAGCGCGGAAGACGGATCAACTGCCGGGCGATCTGGCCGACGATCGGCTGAGTTTCAAATTGGGCCTGATCGCCGTCAACGACGACTTCGATCAAAGCCGCTACGCCAACTCCACCCGGACCCAGTTCATGAACTGGAGTCTGTTCAATAGTCCCGCATGGGACTTTGCCGCGGATACGCGCGGCTACACCGTGGGCGGCGTGGCCACCTTCGCCACCGGTCCATGGACGTGGCGTTACGGCATCTATCAGATGCCGACCGAAGCGAACGGCGACAAGCTCGAAGGGCCGATCCACCGGGCGAACGGTCAGAACGCGCAAGTCACCTGGCAACGCGATCCCGATGGCGCGAGCGTCTGGCTGATGCTGTACCGGAATCGCGCTCGAATGGGTATCTATGACGACGCCTTGAGAGATGCGCGGCTTGCGCATACGGTCCCGGATATCCATGCCGACGATAGGGAGGGTCGCCACAAGTTCGGTGCCGCCATGGGAGCGGACCTCCCTTTGGCCGATCATGGCGATACCGGATTGTTTGCTCGCGCGGCCTGGAACGACGGCAAGACCGAATCGTTCGTTTTCACCGAAGCGGATCGAAGTGCGAGCGTCGGCGCCCAGCTTTCGGGAGCGCATTGGCATCGCGCCGACGATCGTCTTGGCGCCGCATGGGCGGTCAATGGGCTGTCTCCCGGACATCGCGCCTACCTGGCTGCGGGTGGCTCGGGCTTCACGCTGGGAGACGGCGCGTTGAACTACGGTACGGAACAAATCTTCGAGGCTTATTACAACGCGGCCATCACGTCCTTTGCGTTCGTCACCGCCGACTTCCAGTTGATTCACAACCCCGGATATAACCGCGATCGGGGGCCGGCGCGTTTCCTTGGACTTCGCGTGCATCTCCAGTACTAGCGGAACAATCCGTTCGCTTCGCTACCGGATAGCATGTCGGCGGTCATCGCTTCGTATGTCCCTTGATCGATAGCCTCGTGCGCGATCCTGCGCATATGCGCCATCACCGATTGCAGCGGGCCGCATCCGAGACTCACGCGCCGCACTCCTGCTCTTTGCAGTTCCGCGACAGCGGGTATGCCTGCACCGCCAGCATAAATATTCAGAGGGACCGGTATCTGTCTCGCGAGGTTTTCTATTTCCGCGAGATCGGCCAGGCCTGGCACGAAGATGCCGTCCGCTCCGACTTCTACGTACAGGAGCGCGCGGCGCACTGTTTCCTTAAAACGTGCGGCTCGATCGGTACTGGGAACACAATATGTATCGGTGCGCGCATTGATGAATAACGGCACGTTCCTGCGTTGCGCCACTGCCTTGATGTGAACGATCCGTTCGCTCAGCACGGACGGATGCGTCAATGTCGACGTATCGCGAAGCGTTCCATCCTCGATGTTGACGCCGACGATGCCGAGTTCAAGCAATGCGTCGACCAGCTCGCCGCTGTCTTCCGGCGTCGGTCCATATCCGCGTTCGATGTCGACAGTCACGGGTACCGACGTCACCCGGCAGATCCGCCGGCAGGCGGCGATCAGATCGTGCACCGGCAATTGCTCTCCATCGGAAAAACCGTGCGACCAGGCGATGCCGGCGCTGGTGGTTCCCACGGCTTTTGCGCCGGCCTCTTCGACGATGCGGGCGCTGGCCGCGTCCCATGCGTTGGGCAGCACGAGTACCGTATCGCCCGCGTGCATCTCGTGGAATTGCCGTACCCGTTCTGCCTGTGTCTCGTTCATGGTCGACTGCTTTCCGCTCTGCCCGCCATCCGGGCAGGTATAGAAAACCATGGGACTGGCCGGGGCGCTGTCGGAATCTTTAGCTATATGCCGCTGGGCCGGCTTTCCCACAACAGGACGGCCTGTGAGGGTAAGCTGTCCGGGCCATGTCAAGCTTCGAAATCGACACTTTGCTGACCACCGACACGCTGACGCTTCGCAACGTCCGCTGCAACGGGATGTGCCGTCATCGCAGTGCGGAAGAGTGCGTGTCCTCTACGCACCTGGTCTTCCCCTATCGCGGCGTTTACACGCGACATGTCGGGACGGATCAGGCCATTGCCGATGCGAATCATGTCCTTTTCTTCAACGCAGGCGAGGGATATCAGGTCGCTCATCCGGTCGCCGGCGGCGACGCCAGCCTGTCGCTGAGCTTGTCCGATTCCCTGCTCGAGGAACTGGCGCCGAAGACACTCCTTCACGGCGGGGCGGACATCGGTTTCCGCCGCCAGTACCAGCGCATCGACCCACGCGCCCAGGCACTGGTCGCCCTGCTCCGGCATAACCTCGAGAACGACGGCATCGAATCGCTGGAAGCCGAGGCGCTCCTGCTGACACTGGTTTGCCGAAGCCTTGGACCGCGCACCTCCCGCGAGCCCGCGTCGACGTATGCCCGTCGCCGCCTCGCGGACCGGGTCAAGGTGCTGCTCGCCAGCGATCTTTCGCGCCGCTGGACCCTGGCCGACATCGCCGGCGAAATAGGCGGCTCGCCGGTTTATCTGACCCAGGTCTTCAGTCAGGTCGAAGGTATTCCGCTATATCGTTATCACCTGCGTTTGCGTCTCGCACGCGCACTGGATCTCATCGCTGGCTACGAAGACCTTTCCGCGCTGGCCGCGGAACTCGGCTTTTCCAGTCACAGCCACTTCGCCACGGCCTTTCGTCAGGCCTATGGCCAGTCGCCGGCGGAATTCAGAAAGTCCGCGCAACCGTAACGGCTAAAGATTCCGACAGCGGCATTCGCCACGCCGTGGTCTCCTGACGATGCCCCGATACGAGGGCTCCGAGGAGAAACGAAATGACTGCGAAAACATGCGCGGCGTGCGACTGCGAACTCGATTCGACGGCAATGCTCGTCACCATCGGCACGCGTGTCGTCGAGGTGTGTTGCGACGAATGCGCGGAAAAACTGCGCGAAGCCGGCACGCAGGCCGGGTAAATACCCGTATCTTCTTCAACCTGTCGTCACGAGGCGCGCCGGATTTCGAATCCGGGCCTAATTCGCAGGAATCTGCGGACTCGTTTCGTGCGCGCCGTCACCAGCCTCGTGTTCATGGCTGTGACCGTCGCCCTCATCGCCCATATCCATATCGTCGTCCGGCGGTGCCTTGGCGACTATCTCTTTATACGCAGCCGGCGTCATGGCGGGCAATTTCTGCAGAAAGGCGACCATGCTCCAGATCGTCATGTCGTCGTGGCTACCGCCCCACGCCGGCATGGCGCTCATTTTGATGCCGTGCTTGATGGTCCAGAACGCTTCCCTGGGATCGACGCGAGCCTGCGTAAGATCCGGCGGCTGCGGGTAGAGACCCGGCCGGATTTCGGAATCCTTCATACCCGGCTTGAGATGGCATTGGGTACACATCGCCGCGTACTGGCCCGCGCCTTTCAGGATCAGCTCGGGGTCGTTCAGATCGGGAACCTGGATATCGCGCGCATGCCGTGCGATGGACTGCGAGCGCACGGTTTCCATGATCGCCAGCACCGGCCGGGTGTGATGATCGTCCGCACCGACGTTGTAAGCGCCCGAGTAGATGTAGATCGCCGCGCCTGCCGCGGCGATCGCGCCCGCACCGAATAACGTAACGATTGCCACGGTCAGTTTCTTCATGCCGGCAGAGTAATCTCAAGCATTGGCACGCCTCAACTCTGGATGTGGGTACATAAGGGTCCAACGCATCCGCAAAGGTGGCTTGCAGTACCCCTGGCCCGGGGATCCGTCATGCATGCCGTCCTTGCCACTTGTTCAGGTTGACAGTCGTTCAGGTGGTAGGTATGGTTCGCGCGCCCTTGGGTCTCCCAGGGCACTCTTTCCGGTTACCTACCTGCGAGAAATGGACAGTTACCCTAGTCGAAGCGTCAAGGTCGAATGCATTCCTTCGATGTTGACGCCATCCGTACACAACTTGGACGTCTGCGACCGCATTCGGTCGGCTGGCGCTTTCCTCGACTAGGAAAGTCCCGCTGACTCCTGCGCCGTCGCCGGTGAACAGGAGTCATGCCATGAACTTCTTCTGCTTCCTTTTCGGGCCCGCTCGCCGCGCCCGCTTCTTGTCCGTGCTTTCCGTTCTCGGGAGCGGGACATGAAAGGCACGTTCGCCCTGCTCGATCTGGCGGGCTACGTCGCCCTGCTGCTGTGGGGCACACACATGGTCACCAGCGGCATATTGCGCGGCTACGGCAGTGCGCTGCGTCGCTGGCTGGGCCGATATCTCGGACATCGACCGGCGGCGTTCGCGTTCGGCGTATGCCTTACCGCGCTATTGCAGAGCAGTACCGCCACCGGCCTGATGGCCACCTCGTTCGCGGCCAATGGTTTTCTCGGGCTCGCGCCCGGCCTGGCGGTGATGCTGGGCGCCAATGTCGGCACGACACTGATCGTGCAGGTGATGTCGTTCGACATCTCGGTGTTGGCGCCGGTACTGGTCTTGCTCGGTTTCACGATCCATCGCCGTAGCGACGATGCGCGTTTCGAGAACCTGGGTCGCGTGGCGATCGGACTGGGCCTGATGCTGCTTTCGCTGCATTTGCTCGTGGCTTCGCTGGCGCCGGTGGAGAACGCGGAAGCATTGCGTGCGGTGCTGCAAAGCCTGGCCAGCGAACCCGTGCTGGCGATGCTGGTCGCCGCGCTGCTGACCTGGCTCTGCCATTCCAGTGTCGCGATCGTGTTGCTGATTGTGTCGCTGGCCAATGCTGGCGTGATCGATGCGTCCGGTGCACTGGCACTGGTGCTTGGCGCGAATCTCGGCGGCACCATACCGGCACTGCTGGATGCGCACAGCCCGGTTGCCCGTCGCCTGCCCCTGGGCAATCTGCTGGTACGCGCTATCGGTTGCATCGTCTGCCTGCCGTTGCTGCATCCGCTGGCGCAGTGGCTGGCACCGCTCGGTGCCTCGCCGGCGCGCATCGCGGTGAATTTCCACACCGCGTTCAACCTGGGACTGGCGTTGGTGTTCATCGTCCCGGTCGAACAACTGGCACGGTTGCTGATGCGCCTGTTGCCGGAGCCGCCGCGCCCGAACGATCCCGGCGTGCCGCAGTACCTCGACGAAGGCGCGCTGGATTCGGCCAACGTCGCGCTCGCCAACGCCGCCCGCGAATCCATGCGGATGGCCGATATGGTCGAAGGCATGCTGAAAGGCCTGGTGGAAGTGTTCGGCAAGGACGATCGTGCGCGTGCCGCCGCGATCAGCCATATGGACCCCTGGCTCGACCGTCTCGGTATGGCGATACGCGGATACCTCGCCGATCTGGGCGGCGAAGCGCTGAACGAAGAGGATGGCGAGCGCAGCCAGGAAATCCTCGCCTTTGTCATCAACATCGAACACATCGGCGATATCACCGCGAATAACCTGATGGAGTTCGCCGCAAAGAAAGCGGAGCGTGGACAGGATTTCTCGGCCGACGACATCCAGGACCTCGCCGCCATGCATAACCAGGTGATGGAAAGCCTGCGGCTGGGTCTGACCGTATTCCTGCGAGGCGACCTGCGCGCCGCGCAGGAACTGGTGGCGCGCAAGGAAGTGCTGTGGCGTCTGGAGAACGAAGCCTCCGAGCGGCATATTCGCGCGCTGCGCGAACGTCGCGACGGTGGCGGTGGTGGCGATGTGTATCTGCGCATCCTGCGCGACCTGAAGCGTATTCACTCGCATCTGGCCGCGCTGGCTTATCTGCCCCTCGAACGCGCGGGCCTATTGCGGGACCGGCTGGTACGCGAGTCGGTCGCTTCGCGAAACGTCGTATGAGCGGACAAACGAAAACTAAGGAGACGAACGACCTTGGACCCTGACCCTAAAAGCGATTCAACCCCGAATCACCGATCGCACTGACGACGTTTCTGCGCACGCTCAACCGAGCGACGCCCGGACGCGGCGGCCGATGACGATCGGAACCGCGGACGGGTGACGCGCCGGCGGCCTTCGATGGCCGCCCGCCTTCCCCTCCGTATGTTTGCGCCGTGGTCTCACGACCGCGGCGGGCTGGCTTGCGCCATACATAAGAGGGGAAATCCCCATGTTCTTCCGTCCGTTGAAAACATTACCCACCCTGTTTCTGGCATTGACGACGTCCCTGTTTCTGGCGGCTTGCTCGCGTGGCGCCGATGATCGCCAGGACGTTTCTCCCGCCGTCGTGATCGAGCATGGCGTGTTGCGCGTGCCCGAAAAATCGCCGCTGCGCACGCGGCTGAAAGTACAGCCGGTGGTGCTGCGCGACCTCGCGCATCCCCTGGTGTCTCCGGCCATGATCGAAGCCGATCCGGCGTACACCGTCAACATCCTGTCGCCGCTGACCGGACGTGTCGTGGCGTTGAAGGCCGGTCTGGGCGATCGCGTCGCCCGCGGGCAAGTTCTCGCCGTGATCGCTTCGGGCGACTATGCGCAGGCGACTTCCGACAAGCAGAAAGCCGGCGATGTTCTCGCTCTGGCCAGGAAGACGATGGAACGCGCCGAAGGCGTGAAGGAAGCCGGAGGCGCCGCGCAGAAGGATCTCGAGGCGGCCCGCAGCGCTTACGTGCAGGCACAGGCCGAATACAACCGCAGCGAAGTGCGTCTTGCTTCGCTCGGCGATATCGGCGCGGGTAAAGACGGGGCCCGTCGCATGACGATCGTCTCGCCGACGGATGGCAGCATCACCTCGTTGTCGACGGCCGTGGGCGCGTTCGCCAACGATCCGAACGCGGTCCTGATGACCGTGACCAATCTTCGCCATGTGTGGGTAACCGCGAATGTCGCGGAGAACGAAGCGACCCAGATCGCGCCGGAACAGCAGGCCGACGTGACATTGCCGGCGTGGCCGGGACGGGATTTCCACGGCACGGTGCAGTCGGTGAGCGCGGTACTCGATGCCGATACGCGTCGGATCAAGGCGCGTATCGCCGTGCCGAACGACGATGACGCGCTGAAACCGAACATGTTCGCCACCGCCACCTTCCGGGTTCCCCAGGCGAAATCGCTGCTGGTTCCGCAATCCGCGCTTCTGATGAATAACGAAAGCGTGTCCGTCTTCGTCGAAGTGTCGCCGTGGGCCTTCGTGCGCCGGTCGGTCGAACTGGGTCGCGACGAAGGCGACGAAGCGCGTGTCGTCGCTGGCCTCAAGCCGGGGGATCGCATCGTCGTGGCCGGCGGAGTGCTGATCAATGATTGAGAAAGCCATCGAATGGTGCCTGCGCAAGCGCACCCTGGTCTTCGTGATAACGGCGCTGGTGATGGTCTATGGCTATTACGCCTGGACCCAAATGGCGATCGAGGCCTACCCGGAACTGAGCGACGTCACCGCGCAGGTCACCACGCAGGTCCCCGGACTGGCGGCGGAAGAAATCGAGCAGCAGATCACCACGCCGCTGGAGCGTGCGCTTGCCGGTACGCCGGGGCTGGTCTCGATGCGTTCGAGCAGCACGTTCGGACTCTCGTTGATCACCCTGGTGTTCCGCGACGGTGCGGAAGATTACTGGTCGCGCCAGCGCGTCACCGAGCGCCTTTCCGGTGTAACGCTTCCGGCGGGCGTGACGCCATCGCTAGACCCCGTATCGGGACCGGCCGGCGAGATTTATCGCTACACGCTGGAGTCGGATACCAAAAACCTGATGGAGCTGTCGGAGCTGCAGCGCTGGAAGATCATCCCGGCGTTGCAGCAGGTACCCGGCGTGGCCAACGTCGACAACTTCGGCGGCTTCACCAAGGAGTTCCAGCTTGAGGTAGAGCCGCAGAAACTGCTTCAGTACGGCGTGGGCATGAACGATGTCATCGCCGCCATCAGCGCCAACAACACCAATGCCGGAGGTGGCCGCGTGACGCGTGGCGAGCAGTCCTATGTCATTCGCGGCGAAGGCCTCATGCGCACGCTCGAGGACATGGGCAGCATCGTCGTGACCCAGCACGACGGCAATCCGGTTCGCGTCCGCGATCTGGGCAAGCTTCGATACGGCCACCAGATCCGCGAAGGCATTCTGGGCAAGAACGGCAATCCGGACACCATCGAAGGCATTGTCGACCTGCTCAAGTACGAGAACCCCTCCGAGGTACTCAAGGGCATCCACGCGCGGGTCGACGCGCTGAACGCGGAACTTGCCTTGCAGGATGTCCGCATCGTGCCGTTCATCGATCGCGACGAACTGGTGCGGGCCACGGTGAGCAAGGTATCGCACACCGTGCTCGAGGGCGTGGTGCTGGTCTGCATCGTGCTGATCCTGTTCCTGGGAAGCCCGCGCAGCGCGATGGTCGCGGCGGTGACCATTCCCTTCGCGCTGGTGACCGTATTCATCGTCATGCACTTCACGAAGATGCCGGCCAATCTGTTTTCGCTTGGTGCGCTCGACTTCGGCGTCATCGTGGATGGCGCTATCGTGGTCACGGAAGCGATCCTTCGCAAACGCGAAGCGCGACCGGATGCATGGCTGCACGAGACCGACGTTCTCGCCGCGACCAAACAGGTAGCACGACCGATTTTCTTCGCGACCCTGATCATCGTGACGGCCTATGCACCGCTGCTGGCCTTCGAACGCGCCGAGGGCAAACTGTTCTCGCCGATGGCGCATACCGTGGGCTATGCCTTGCTGGGTGCGCTGCTGTGCGCGCTCGCACTGGTACCCGGGCTGGCCTATCTTGCGCTGCGCAAGCCACGCAAGATGTTCCACAACAAGCCGCTCGAGCGTCTGCAAAACGGATATCGCAACCTGCTGGATCGGCTGCTCCGGCGCCCGCGCATCGCCTATGCCGCGGCAGGCATCGCGCTGGTTGCCGTGGTGTCGCTGGGCATGACCATCGGCCGCGAATTCCTGCCCGACCTGGACGAAGGCACGCTATGGGTGCAAGTGCAGTTGCCGAGCGGGCTGTCGCTGGAGAAAGCGAGCGAGATGGCCAGCGAGTATCGGCATGTGGTGGGCGAGTTTCAGGAAGTGAGCTACGTCGTCACCCAGCTCGGCCGCAACGACACGGGTAGCGATCCGTGGACGCCGTCGCATATCGAATCCGGTGTCGGTCTGAAGCCATACGATTCCTGGCCGTCGGGCGAGAGCAAGGCCGATTTCGTGCGCCGTCTCAACGATCGCCTGAAAAAGCTGCCCGGCATCTCCGTCGGCATCAGCCAGCCCATCATCGATGGCGAGAACGACATGGTCGGCGGAGCACACAGCCCACTGGTACTGCGCATCTACGGCGACGACTTCGGCGAGCTTCGGCGTATCGGCGGCGAGATCGTGGATGTATTGCATAACGTCCGCGGCACGGCCGATGCGTCGATCTTCCAGGAGCCGCCGATCCCGCAGCTGACGGTGAAGGTGGATCGCGACGCGGCGGCGCGTTACGGCATCAATGTCGCCGACATCAATACGCTGATCGAAACGGGCGTCGGCGGCGCGCCGATCACCCAGGCGTATGTGCAGGATCGCGTCTATAACGTCACCGCCCATGTGCCGCACCAGGTGGCGGCGAATCCCGAGGTGCTCGGCCAGCTTGTGGTTACCGCGCCTTCCGGTGCCAAAGTACCCCTGGCGATGCTCACCCGGATTACCTTGCAGACCGGCGAAAGCACGATCGCGCATGAGCAGGGACATCGTCAGCTGACCGTCCGCATCGACAACCGCGATCGCGCTCTTTCCGAGTATCTGGCCGATGCGCAGGAAAAGATCGGCAAGACCGTGCATTTCGACAAGCAGAAATACCGGCTGGAATGGGCGGGTCAGTTCGAGAACCAGCAGCGCGCCGAGGCGCGCCTGATCCTGGTCATGGGACTCGTGCTGGCTGTGATGGCCGTACTGCTGTTCGCGGAGTTCGGCAATCTGCGGCAGGCCATGCTCGTGCTGGGCATCGTGCCGCTGGCAACACTGGGCGGCTTGATTTCGCTGCATGTCAAAGGCGAGACCCTGAATATCGCCACGGCAGTGGGCTTCATTGCGTTGTTCGGCGTGGCGGTGCAGAACGGCATCATCATGGTGGCCAACTTCAACCGCATGCGCCGGGATGGGCACGGTGTGCGCGACGCCGTGTTGCTGGGTGCCACCGAGCGTTTCCGTCCGGTGTTGATGACCGCCACCGTGGCCAGCGTGGGCATGTTGCCCGCGGCGCTGGCTACCGGCATCGGCACGGACGTGCAGCGCGGCCTGGCCACGGTCGTGGTCGGCGGCCTGGTGATCGCCACGCTGCTCACGCTCTTCATTCTTCCCACGTTCTATGACGCGCTCGAACGTTATGTCGAGCGTCGTCGACGCTCATCGCCGCCGGCGAAGGAGATCTGATCATGCAGACCGAAATCATGAAATCGACGCGTGCGCCGGGTATGCGTCTGCTGCTAGCCCTGTGCGTAAGCATCGCGCTGGCCGGTTGCGCCGTCGGTCCCGACTATCGTCGACCGGATGCTCCCCACGCACAGGAGTACGCGTCGACGCCGCAGCCGGAAACGACGGTATCGGCTTCCGTGCATGGTGGCGAGGCACAACACCTGGTGAAGTCGATGGATATCCCGGGTCAATGGTGGACGCTTTTCCGCTCGCCGTCCCTGAATGCGTTGATCGACGATGCGCTCGCGCACAACGCCGATGTGGAGGCGGCGAAAGCCGCGCTTCAGGTCGCTTGGGAAAACGCCTATGCGCAGCGCGGAGCGTATTTTCCGTCCGTCGGTGCGGGCATCAATCCCACACGGCAGGATATCGCGACGGCCCTGGCCAGCCCTGCTGCATCCAACGCCAGTCTTTACAGCCTGACCACGGCGCAGGTGAGCGTGTCCTATGCCCCCGATATCTGGGGCGGTACCCGGCGTCAGGTCGAATCGTCGGTAGCGCAGGCCAACGCGCAGCGCTTCGAGCTGGAAGCCACCTACCTCACGCTGACGAGCAACCTGGTCAATGCAGCTATTGAGGAAGCATCGTTGCGCGCGCAGATCGATGCGACGGGACGGATCGTCGATGCGCAGACGGGCATTCTCGACACGCTGCGCCGTCAGCAGGCGCTCGGGGATGCCGCCGAAGCCGCGGTGGCCGCACAGGTAACTGTTCTGGAGCAGAGTCGCGCCACGTTGCCTCCCTTGCAGAAACAGCTCAGCCAGCAGCGCGACCTGCTGGCTGCCCTCACCGGACGCATGCCCGACGACACTATCGATGCACGGTTCGTACTGGACGATCTGAAGCTTCCTGTCGACCTGCCGCTCAGCCTTCCCGCCCGGCTGGTCGAGCAACGTCCGGACGTGCGTGCGGCGGATGAGCAATGGCATGCCGCGAGTGCCGCCATCGGCGTGGCGATAGCCGACCGGCTGCCGAATGTGCAGATCGACGCGACGCTGGGCAGTGCCGCGGAGAAGGCCAGCTCGCTGTTCACCGCCGGCACCGGTTTCTGGAGTCTCGGAGCGAACCTTACGCAACCGCTGTACGACGGCGGTGCGCTGAAGCACAAGCAGCGCGCGGCGGAAGCCGGCTATCGCCAGGCGGCGGCGCAGTATCGCGGCACAGTGATAGCGGCCGTGCAGAACGTCGCCGATGTATTGCATGCGATCCGCTCGGACGCGGAGGCGCTGGTGGCGGCGGAACGCGCGGAACGTGCCGCGGCTCGGAGTCTGGATATTGCAAGGCGACAACTGGATCTGGGCGATATCAGCCAGAGCGTCATGCTCTCCGCCGAACTTGCATGGCAACAAACGAACATCGCCCTGGTACAGGCCAGGGCGGCCCGATTCACGGACACGGCCGCCCTTTTTCAGGCGTTGGGTGGGGGGTGGTGGAATCGCCACGACGCATAGCGATACCGGGTGTCCGGCGAGAAACCTGCTCGCCGGACGCCCGCGTCGTCGCCCGGTCACTTCGTCCACTTGACAGGACCCCACTCCAGCTGAGCTAAGATGGCGCCGCCATGCGCACACGTTATCGTCTCAGCCGTCGTCGCCGGATCCTCTGGGTGGGGATGGCGATGTTTTGCCTGTTGTTCCAGCAACTGGCGATGGCCGCTTATGTCTGCACCCTGCCGACGGCGCCTGCCGATACGGTCATGACAGGCGATTGCGCGGCGATGGATATGGCCCCCACGGCGGATGCCTCCTCCGCGCACCAAAGTCCGGACCCGCGTTGTACCGAGCATTGCGCCGACCATGTGTCGGCAACGCCGGATGCGCGCCTGCCGATGGTCCCGCCGCTGCTGTTGCCTCCGGCATCTCCCGCACTGGCAGGCACGATCGTGCATATGCCCGAGCGGATTTCGCTGCCGGACCCTGCGATGCATCGTCCCGACCCGCCGCCTGCACTGCGGTTCTGCTCCCTGTTGATTTAGCCCCCGATCGCCCTGGGTTCATTGGCCGTGCTTGCACGGCTGTGTTCGTCCGCGATCGGAGTTCAACATGCTTTCCCTTATCGACTACGTTCGTGCCTGTCCGGCGCGACGTTTACGTTGGCCGTCTTGTGCTGCCATCTTTCTGTTCGCATTGCCCGCGTGGGCAGGCGATCCCGCGACGCTGACACTGGCTGCCGCCACGCAGCAAGCTATCCGGCACGCGCCGATGCTGGAGGCGCGACGCGCGCAATCGGAATCGGCACGGCAGGAAGCCGTTCGCGCGGGTGCCTTGCCCGATCCCCAACTGACCTTCGGCATCGACAACCTGGCCATCCAGGGACCGGGTGCGTTGACGGCCGGCGGCGACAGCATGACCATGCGCACCGTTGGCATCAGTCAGGCGCTGCCGTCCCGCAGCAAGCGTCTAGCCGAGCGGACGATGGGATATGCCCAGGCGGATCTGGCCGCTTCGACGGAGTCGGCGACTGCCTTGTCGATCCGGCAACAGGTCGCCGATGCATGGATTGCCGCCTGGGGCGCGCATCGCGAAGGGCAAATGTTGCAGTCCATGCGCAATGCATGGACGCAAGACGTCGATGTAGCGAAAGCGCGACTGCGCGGAGGCACCGGCAGCGCCGCGGATGTACTCGCCGCGCGCATGAGTGCGCTCGATCTCGAAAACCGCATCGACGAGACCACGGCGCGCGAAGCGCAGGCGCGGGCGGACCTCGCGCGCTGGCTGGGTGCTCCTGTCGACCAGCCCTTGGCGGATACGCCGGATTTCTCCACGCTGCCCTATGACGAGCCGGCCTTGCTGGCCAGTCTCGACCGTCAGGGCAATCTGTTGGGCTGGCCGGCTCGCGAACAGGTAGCCGAGGCGGCACTCGACGCTGCTCGCGCCGACAAGCGTCCCGTATGGAACGTAGGCGTGAATTACGGATCGCGCGTGCGTGGCCTCTCGGACATGGTGTCGTTGCAGGTGGGCGTAAGCCTGCCGCTGTTTACCCGCAACCGGCAGGACCGGGGCATTTCCGCCCGTGCGGCCGATCTCGACGCCGTTCGCGCGGAACGCACCGATGCGCGCAGTCAGCAGACCGCGGTCATTCGGGCAGCCTGGGCGCAATGGCTATCGCTGGGCCAACAAGTGCGCCGGCATCGCGACGAATTGCTGCCGCTGGCCGAGGATCGCGTCGTCCTCGCCCTCGCGGCCTATCGCGGCGGCGGCGACATCCAGCCCCTGCTGGAAGCTCGCCGCGACGAGATCGCCCATCACACCGACTACGCCCGCATGCAGGCCGATTTCGGTCGCGCCTGGGCCGCGCTGGCCTATCTGATGCCTGAAGGAGAAACGCCATGAAGCGGCCTCTGCAAATCGCGCTCGTCGCGCTCGTACTGCTGATTACGGCGACACTTGCGTATTGGACCGGTCGGCGACACGCACCCGTGACCACGGCCGCCTCGTCCTCTCCATCGAAGGCGGCGCCGCGGTACTGGTACGACCCGATGGTGCCGGATCAGCATTTCGACCACCCTGGCCTCTCGCCGATGGGAATGGAAATGTTGCCCCGATACGACAGTGCCGGGGACGCGAAAGATGTCGTGCGGATCGATCCCGCGACGGTACAAAACCTTGGCGTACGCACCGCTCCGATCGAGCGCCGCGTGCTCGATGGCGACGTGCAGGCGCCTGGCAGCATCACATGGGACCTACGTCAGGCCATCACCGTAAGCGCACGCGTCGATGCGGTCGTCACGAAGCTCGACGTACGCGCTCCCTATACGACAGTGGCGGAAGGTACGCCCCTGGTCGACCTTCTGGCGCCGCAGTGGAGCAGCGCAATGGCCGAAGCGGAAGCGCTTCGGGATGTGCGGTCGGCGGATGCCAAAGCCCTGCGCGACGCCGCACGGCAACGTCTTCAGGTACTGGGGCTGTCCCCGGCGGATAGCGGTTCGGCGCGTCGAAGCGGCGGCGCGATCACCGTACACGCGCCCCGGCGTGGCGTGGTCACCTCGCTCGAGGTCCGCGAAGGCCAGCGCGTGAATGCAGGACAGACGTTGATGACCATCAACGGCATCGACACGGTATGGATCGAGGCCGCCCTGCCCCAGGCCGTGGCGGGCGCCATAAGCGCGAACACGCCGGTAAAGGTGCGTGTCGATGCGCTGCCGGGACGCGTGTTCGAAGGCAAGGTCGAAACACTGTTGCCGGATATCGACGTGACGACACGTACGCAACGCGCCCGGATCGTGCTGGCGAATCCCGAGGGGGTGCTGAGCCCAGGCATGTTCGCCCACGTGCAGCTCATACCGGGTCAGGGGGTAGCCGTTCCGGTGGTGCCCGACGAAGCGCTGATTGCCACGGGTGGCCGCACGCGCGTGATCGTCGCGGAAAACGAGGGCCACTTCCGCCCGGTAGCGGTACGCACCGGGCGCGCCGCCGGCGGTTACACCGAAGTATTGGAGGGATTGCATGGCGACGAGAAAGTCGTTGTCTCCGGACAATTCCTGATCGATTCGGAAGCGAGTCTGTCCGGTGCGCTGGATCGTCTGGACAGCGACGCCACGTCACCGGCAAGCGCACAAAGCGCTCCGGTGTCCGGCATGCCGATGGGAGACGGACGATGATCGGCGCCCTGATCCGTGCCGCGATCGCCCATCGCGTCTTCGTACTGCTTGCCGCCCTGGCACTCGCCGCCATCGGCGTGTATTCGGCTTTGCATACCCCAGTCGACGCACTGCCGGACCTCTCGGACACACAGGTGATCATTCGTACGAGCTGGGCCGGTCAGTCGCCGCAGATCGTGGAGGACCAGGTCACCTATCCGCTGGCCACCACGATGCTGTCGGTACCGGGAGCGACCACGGTGCGCGGCTACTCGTTCTTCGGGGATTCCTACGTCTATGTCCTGTTCGACGAGCATACGGATCTGTACTGGGCTCGTTCGCGCGTACTGGAGTACCTGAGCCAGGTACGCGACCGCCTGCCGTCCGGTGTCAATCCATCGCTGGGTCCCGACGCGACGGGGCTGGGCTGGATTTACGAGTACGCGCTGGTCGATCGCACCGGAAAACACGATCTCGGTCAGCTACGCAGCCTGCAGGACTGGTTCCTGCGCTATCAGCTCAAGACCGTACCGGACGTGGCCGAGGTCGCCAGCCTCGGCGGGATGGAACGTGCGTGGCAGATCGTGCCCGATCCGCGGCAACTGGCCGCCCGGGCGATAACCGTGGATCGGCTGGTCGAGGCAGTCCGCACAGCCAACGGCGCCAATGGCGGCTCGGTCATCGAGCAGGGCGAGGCGGAGTTCATGGTGCGCAGCGAGGGCTATCTGCGCACACAGCAGGACTTCGAGAGCGTGCCGGTCGGTGCGAATAAGGACGGCGTGCCTGTGCTGCTGCGCGACGTCGCGACGGTCCGCCGCGGTCCTTCGTTCCGCCGGGGTATCGCGGAACTGGACGGCCAGGGCGAAGTGGCAGGTGGCGTCATCGTGCTGCGTTCCGGAAAAAATGCCCGGGCGGCCATCGATGCCGTGAAAATCCGGCTGGACGAACTCAAACGCAGCTTGCCCGCGGGTGTCGAAATCGTACCGACCTACGATCGTTCGCAACTGATCGATGCGGCGGTGGAGAACCTCTGGGGCAAGTTGCTGGAAGAGTTTCTCGTCGTTGCCCTCGTATGCGTGCTGTTCCTCGGTCATCTGCGATCGGCGCTGGTCGCTGTCATCACATTGCCGCTCGGCGTGCTGGCCGCTTTCATCGTGATGCACATGCAAGGCGTCTCGGCGAACCTGATGTCGCTTGGCGGTATCGCCATTGCCATCGGTGCGATGGTCGATGCGGCGGTCGTGATGATCGAGAACGCGCACAAGCATCTGGAACATTGGCGCGAATGCCACGACGGTGCCGAACCGCGGGGAGCCGAGCATTGGACGTTGATTGCGGACGCAGCCGCGGAGGTCGGACCGGCGCTGTTCGTGAGCCTGCTTATCATCGCATTGTCGTTCGTCCCGGTGTTCGCTCTGGAAGCGCAGGAGGGACGGCTGTTCAAACCACTCGCATTCACCAAAACCTATGCGATGGCGGCAGCCGCCGGCCTCGCCGTGACGCTGGTGCCCGTACTGATGGGTTACCTGGTACGCGGACGTATCCGCGCCGAACGCGACAATCCGCTCAATCGCGGTTTGATCGCGCTGTACCGGCCGATACTCGATACCGTCCTGCGTCATCCGAGAATCATGCTGGCACTCGCGGGCCTTTTGCTGGCAAGCGCGCTATGGCCACTGAGCCGGGTCGGCAGCGAATTCATGCCGCCGATGGACGAAGGCACGCTGCTGTACATGCCGACGGCGTTGCCGGGTCTGTCCGCCGGCAAGGCATCGCAGCTTCTGCAGATCACCGATCGCATGATCAAGACGGTACCCGAAGTCGACCACGTGTTCGGCAAGGCGGGGCGTGCCGAAACGGCGACCGACCCGGCACCGCTGGAGATGTTCGAGACCACGATCACCTTCAAACCGAAGAGCCAATGGCGTCCCGGCATGACGATGGACAAACTCAAGGTCGAGTTGAACAACGCGGTGCACGTGCCGGGGCTGACGAATCTGTTCGTGCCACCGATCCGCAATCGCATCGACATGCTCGCGACCGGCATCAAAAGCCCGATAGGTATCAAGGTACTCGGCTCCGATGCAAAGACGCTGCAAACGGTGGCCGATGAGATCGAAGCGGTCGCGCGCCGCGTGCCGGGCGTAAGTTCGGCCGTCGCCGAGCGTGCCGCGAGCGGTCGCTATGTCGATGTGCGTGTCAGGCGCGACGATGCCGCACGTTATGGCCTGACCCAACAGGAAGTGCAGTCTCTGATTGCGACCGTGGTCGGTGGCGATCCCATCGGTCAGACTGTCGAAGGACGGGAGCGCTATCCGATCGTGCTGCGCTATCCGCGAGCGGAGCGCGATTCGATCGCCGCACTGACGCAGCTGCCCATCGTGGCGGCTAACGGCGCTCAGCCGACTCTGGGGCAGATCGCCGATATCCAGGTGACCGCAGGTCCGCCGATGCTGAAAAGCGAGAACGGTCGTCTGACCACGTATGTCTATGTCGATACGGCGGGCCGCGATCTTGGTGCCGTCGTTACCGACTTGCAGCATGCGGTCGCGCGGCAGGTTGCGTTGCCTCCCGGTACGACGGTGGCATGGTCCGGCCAGTTCGAATATCTGGCGCGTGCGATGCGCCGGTTGACGTGGGTCATCCCGACCGCGCTGGCGATTATTTTCCTGCTTATCTATGCCGTCTTCCGGCGCATGAGCGAGGCGGCGCTGATCATGGCAAGCGTACCGCTGGCACTGGTCGGCGGGCTCTGGCTCATCTGGACACTCGGTCACGCGATCTCGGTAGCGACAGTGATCGGTTTCATCGCACTCGGCGGCGTTGCCGCCGAATTTGGCGTCGTCATGCTGTTCTATCTTCGCCATGCATGGGACAGACAGCTCGCGCTCGATCCGCATGCCGGTTCCGCCGAACTGGATGAAGCGATCCGCGAAGGTGCCGTTCAACGCGTGCGCCCCAAGGCGATGACTGTTGCGGTGATTCTCGCGGGTCTGTTTCCGATTCTTCTGGGCCACGGCGCAGGCTCCGAAGTCATGCAGCGCATTGCTGCACCGATGGTGGGCGGCATGCTCACCGCGCCCCTGCTGTCCATGCTCGTCATCCCCGCCGCATTCCAGCTGCTGATGCGGCGCCGGTTGCGTCGATCGCCAACGCACCTTCTTTCGATTCACTCCCACCCACAAGGAAATTCCGATTCATGAAAATGCACCCCACGCCGTTCATCGTGTTTGCCGCCCTGCTCCCTGTATCCGTGTTCGCGGCTCCGCAAAATATGTCGGCCATGCCCGGCATGTCTCACGACGTGGCACCGGTCGAGGCACAAGGTATCGGTGTCGTCAAAGCCATCGACAGCGCAAAAGGCACCGTCACCTTGCAGCATGAAGCGATTGCTTCGATTCACTGGCCGGCGATGACCATGCCGTTCAAAGTCGCTTCGCCGGATATGCTCAAGACCATAAAGGTCGGCGACAACGTGCGGTTCACACTACATCCCGCGGGTATGAACAGCATGGTGACGTCGATCGAGCCGGTGCGGCTCTAGCAAGATGCCGACGAATAAATAACGCCAGTTCAGTCGCAGCAGGATAATTCCTGCTGCTTTGGCGAAGTTTGCCTCGTGATGTACGAAAAAGTCCTATTGCATGGACGTATAAATTGCCAACGGAATTCTAACCTGAGCAGCAAGAACTTACCGATCCGACTCGTCTTCAACTGTACCGATTAGTTCATGTTTTCCAGCGGTTTCACACGCAAGAAATCCCGTAAGAGTCCTGTAAGTAAGTATGCTCAAGCTGGCTTTTTCGCTCGAGCGATATTCCGTGCCATCCATACCGAAGATCGAACAACTTCCGGCCCCGGTGGGTACGGCACATGTTTCCCGTCACGGTCGCTTGCAGGAACGCAGGCGACATGCGACGCGGCGTGTCGTCGACTGGATTCTGGGTCGGGGTACATCGGTATGTCAGCAGGGAACACTCCCGACAACAGGCATTCATCGAATCCTTGTCCTGCGACCGAACCATCGCCTGGGCAACATGCTTCTCGTGGGTCCTCTGATCTCCGAACTCGAACGCCTTTATCCCGGTGCCGAAGTGGATATCGTCGCCGCCGGACCCGCGGCCCACGCCGTGTTTTCCACCTATCCGACCGTGCGTCGCATCGTCAGTTTTCATCAGCGGATAGTGCATCACCTGCCTATGACCGTCGCGCAACTGTTCGGTATCCGGAGAACCGTATACGACGTCGCCATCGATGCGGGCGGTGGATCGCAGTCCGGACGTCTTCTGCTGGCCTTCGTGAAAGCGCGCTACAAGATTGGCACCACCGATCACGCTTCCGAAGAAGCACTGCGTCCATTGCACCTGGCCCAGCGCCCGGTCCATCTTCTGCGACACGCTTACGCGGGCGATGCATCCGGACCGTGGCCCGTCATGGATATCCGTCTGACCGACGACGAGCGACGGAAGGGACGAGATCTCCTGGCAAAGATACTGGGCGACACGGGCGTTTCGAGCGATACCTTGACCCTAGCGATTTTCGCTAACGCGACTGGCCGTAAATGCTATGCGGAAACGTGGTGGGCGCAGTTTATCCAGGAGCTCACCGACCATCATTCCAACGTGCGCATTGTCGAAGTGGTTGCCGCTCATGCGGTGTCGCAACTGAACTCGAAGCACGCAACGTTCTATTCCCGCGACCTGCGCAAGATGGCCGCGGTCATCTCCGCCGCCGATGTATTCCTCAGCGCCGACTGCGGAGTCATGCATCTGGCCGCGGCCAGCGGCACGCGGACGCTAGGTCTGTTTTCGGTGACGGACCAGCGAAAGTACGCACCGTATGGTGCCAGCAATGCGGCGATCGACAATCGCGAAGGCGATCCCGGTGTCGCGGCCCGGATCGTTTCGGCTCATCTGAGCGGGTTGTTTCAATCGCTTTCCGAGGAACGCCACTGATCGCAAGCAGGGTTGGCGATACCTGCCCACCCTGCTTTCAGTCCTGAAACGGTCGATCGCCCAGCGATTCGGCCATGTAATCCAGAAACGATGCGATTCGCGCCGACAACACCGTATTGCGGTAGTAGACCGCGTTGATCGGCTGCCGGACGTCCAGCGTCTCGCGGGCGAACAACTGCACCAGCCGGCCCTCCTTCCGGTCCACTTGAGTCATGAAGTCGGACAGGCAGACGATTCCCTGGCCTTCCAGAGCCAACTGTCGCAAGGTCTCGCCGCTCGACGACCAAATGGCCGGGTGAACATGCAACTGATCGCCGGTGCGATCGCGCAGCGGCCAGTCGTTCAGCGTTTCGGGCTGGTTGAACCCAAGCAGCGTGTGCTGGGCCAGATCGTCAACTCGCCGGGGCTTCCCGTGTTTTTCCAGATAGGCCGGACTGGCCAGCACCCGCGTGCGACTGCTGCCGAGCGGTCGTGCATGCAACGTGGAATCCTTGAGCCGTCCGATGCGGATAGCGACGTCGGTGCGACGTTCGATCAGGTCCGTGATGCCTTCGTTGCTGTTGAATTCGAGCTCGACCTCCGGATAGCGTTCGCGAAAGCCTCCCACCAGCGGAATTACTACGTGCAGCATGAAAGGCGTGGCCGCATCCACGCGCAGCCGGCCTGCGGGCTTCTGACGCCGGGCCGACATCTGTTCCTCGGCCAGCTCCACGGATTCGACGATGACGCGGGCATGCAGCAGGAAAGCGCTGCCTTCTTCGGTCAGTTCGATACGACGGGTGGTACGCCGGAGCAATGTGGTCTGAAGTTTTTCCTCCAGACGTCCCAGGGTACGACTGACCCCGGATACCGTCTGATCGAGCCGCTCTCCGGCCGCGGTAATCGAGCCGGTATCCACGACCGCGATGAAGGCTTGCAGCTCGTCGAGTGTCGTTTTCATTGTTGATCGCAAAGCAATTGTGATTGGCTTATAGCATGGTTTTTCAGCAAGGGACAAAAGTCGACCTGCTCACTTCGTAGCGCCGGCGGGAAGCGTATGCCCAGCGTCGGCAGCATCGCTATCCGAATGCTTCTTGCCGAAGCGTCGCGCCCACTGATCGAACCAGAGATAGACGACCGGCGTGGTGTATAGCGTCAGCAGCTGGGAGACGATCAGACCGCCGACGATGGAGATACCCAGCGGCACGCGCAGTTCGGCGCCGGCACCGTGACCCAACGCGAGCGGCAGCGCGCCAAGCAAGGCTGCCAGCGTCGTCATCATGATCGGTCTGAAACGCAGGGCGCAGCCCTGGCGGATAGCGCTCTTGGCATCCATGCCTTCGCGCTCCGCGACCAGCGCGAAGTCGATCATCATGATCGCGTTCTTCTTCACGATGCCGATCAGCAGGATGATGCCGATCATGCCCATGACCGAGAGATCCTGGCCGCACAGCATCAACGCGACCAGCGCGCCCATGCCCGCCGACGGCAGCGTCGAGATGATGGTCAGCGGATGGATGGCGCTCTCATACAGCACGCCCAGCACGATGTAGACCGTGACCAGTGCGGCGAGGATCAGCCAGGGCTGGCTGCTCAGCGAACTCTGGAATGCCTGCGCCGTGCCCTGGAACGAGCCGGTCACGGTGGCTGGCATGCCCATGCTCTGCTCGGCCGCGTGGATAGCGATCACCGCTTCGCCCAACGACGCACCCGGCGCGAGATTGAACGACAGCGTGATCGCGGGGAACAAACCCTGGTGGTTCACCGTGACGGGCGATACGCCGTGCTCGATCGTCGCCAGCATGCTCAGTGGCACCAATTGCTGGGTGAGCGTGGAGCGCACATACAGATGGGCCAGCGCGTCGGTGGATAGCTGCAGGCTCGGGTCGACTTCTTCGATCACGTGGTACTGGTTGGTCTGCGTAAAAAGCGTAGCTATCTGGCGCTGGCCGAAGGCGTCGTAAAGCACGTCGTCGATGGCCTGCACGCTTACGCCAAGTCGCGCCGCCGTGTCGCGATGAATGTTCAGCGTCGCGGTCATCGCCGAGGGCTGACGATCGGAACTGATATCCCGAAGTTGCGGCAGCGCGCTCATTTTTTTGGTGAGTTCGCCCGCCCAGCGATCCAGGTCGGTGACGTTGGCGCTCTGCATGGTGTACTGGTATTGCGCAGCGCTGGCCCGGCCACCAACCTGGATATCCTGGCGCACCTGCATCTGCAGTTTCACGCCTTCGACGTTCTGGGTCGCTTTCTTCAGGCGCGCCATCACGGTGTCGGCGCTGGCGACGCGCTGCCCGAACGGCTTGAGGTTGATCATCATGCGACCCTGGCTCAGGGTCGGGTTCGAACCAATCCAGTAGTACGCGTTGTCCACGTCGGGATCGGCCATCACGATATTGCCAAGCGTCTGGATACGTCCGGACATGGCGTCGTAAGAAATGCTGGACGAGGCCTGCGCGGTCGCCATGATCAGGCCCGCGTCTTCCTGCGGAAAGAAACCCTTGGGAATAACGGTGTACAAGCCGATGGTCGCGGCAAACGTGAGTACCGCGATGCCGAGCACGATGCGCCGGTGGTTGAGCGCGATATCCAGCGTGCGCACATAGAAGCGCGTCATCGATTCGAAGAAATTTTCCAGCCACAGATACACGCGGCCATGTACCTGGTCGTGATGCGGACGGATCAGCCACGCGCACAGCATCGGGGTCACGGTCAGCGAAACGATGCCGGACACGACGATCGCCGCGCTGACCGTCACCGCGAATTCGCGGAACAGCCGGCCGACGATGCCGCCCATCAGCAGGATGGGAATGAAGACCGCGATCAGCGAAATGGTCATCGATACGATGGTGAAACCCACTTCGCGCGTACCGTCGATAGCCGCCTGCACGCGACCCTTGCCCATCTCCATGTGGCGAACCACGTTCTCGATGACCACGATGGCATCGTCCACCACGAAGCCGACGGCGATGGTCAGTCCCATCAGCGACAGGTTGTCCAGGCTGTACCCCAACAGATACATCACACCGAAGGTCGCGATCAGCGACAGTGGAATGGTGAGACTGGGAATGACCGTCGCCCAGAGATTGCGCAGGAAGCAGGCAATCACCCCAATCACGAGGGCGATGGTGATCATCATGGTGATCTGCACGTCGGACACCGACGCCTGGATGGTCTGGGTGCGATCCCCGACGATCTGCACCTTGACCGACGGCGGAATGGACGCGGTGAGTCCCGGCAACCGGTCCTTGATGTTCTGGATGGTGTCGACCACGTTATAGCCGGGCTGCTTGTGCACATCCATGATGATGGCGCGCTTGCCCTGCAGCCATGCCGCTTCGTGCACGTCCTCGGCGCCCTGCACGACCTTGCCGATGTCGGCTATCCGGATCGCGGCGCCGTTGCGGTAAGCGACCACGAGTTGGGCATACGCGTCCGGATTGACGATCTGGTCGGTGCTGTCCAGCACGATGGTCTGGCTCCTGCCGTTCAATGTGCCTTTGGGTGCATTGACCGTCTGCGTGCCGACGACGTTGCGCACTTCGTCCATGGTCAGGCCCAGTCCGGCCACTTTGTCCGGATCGAGCTGGATGCGCACCGAGGGACGCTGCTGTCCGTGGAAATCGACCAGACCGACGCCGGGCATCTGCGAGACCTGCGGCGCGATGAAGTCTTCCATGTAGCGATCCAGCTCGGTCGTCGGCAGCGTGTCCGAGGTGAGCGCGATCGACATGATGGTGAAGTCCGCCGGATTCACCTTGTGATACGTCGGCGGGTTCGGGAGGTTCTTCGGAAGCAGGCCACCGGCGGCGCTGATGGCGGTCTGTACGTCCTGCGCCGCGCCGTCGATATTGCGCGACAGATCGAACTGGAGCACCACCTGGGTCGTGCCCAGCGAGCTGGACGACGTCATCTGGGTCACGCTCGGCACATTCGCCAGCGAGCGTTCCAGCGGCGTCGCCACGGACGAAGCCATGGTGTCCGCACTGGCGCCCGGCAGACTCGCACTGACGCTGATGGTGGGAAAGTCCACCTGGGGCAGCGGCGCTACCGGCAGCATCCGGTAGGCCACCAGCCCCACCAGGATCAGACCGATGGCAAGCAGGCTGCTGCCGACGCGGCGGCGAATGAAGGTATCGGAAAAGCTCATGTGGAAGCACCCGTTGCCACCGCGCTGGAAGGCACGATGTTCACCTTCGCGCCCGGCGTCAGCAGCGACTGGCCATCGAGCACCACCGTATCGCCGACGCGAATGCCCTCTTCCACGACCTGGAGGTCGCCATTGGCGACACCCAGCCGTACCGGACGCGACTGCGCGGCATGCTGCGCATCCACGACATAGACGTATGCGCCGTTCTGGTCGCGTTGCACCGCGCGCGAGGGAACGACGACCGCATGCGGTTGCACGCGGAGCAGCAAGCGCGCGGCGACGAACTCGCCCGGCCACAACGAGCGGTCTTCATTGACGAACTGCGCCTTCAGCATGATCTGCCCCGTGCCCGCATCGACCTGGCTGTCGACGAACACGAGCGCGCCATCGGCCAGGTGCCGGCTACCGTCGCGCGTGCTCACGGAAACCCGGGCCTGGCCTGCCGCCTGTGCGTCCATCACTTCCGGAAGCACGTCCTGCGGTACCTGGAAGGTCACCGTGATCGGCTGGATCTGCGTGATCGTGACCAGTCCGGTCGTATCGGTGGCATGGACCTGACTGCCCTGATCGACCAGACGCTGTCCGACACGTCCCCCGATCGGTGCCGTGATGCGGGTGAAGCCAAGCTGCAGACGCGCGCCGTCGACGGCGCCGCGATCCGACGCCACCGACGCAAGCAGGGACTGCGCCTGCGCCTTCTGCGCATCCAGTTGCTGCGCCGGCACGACTTGCAGACTGGACAGTTTGGCGTAGCGCTGCAGGTCGAGTTCGGCATTGGCGCGCTGCGCGTCGTCCTTGTGCAGGTTGGCCTGGGCCTGATCCACCGTGGCCTGGAACGGACGCGGATCGATCTCCGCGAGCAGGTCGCCCGCCTTGACCATCTGTCCCTCTGTGAAAGCGACCTTATCGAGCTGGCCATCCACGCGCGTTTTCACGGTCACCACGTTCAATGGCTGCACCGTACCGATGGCACTGACCCATACCGGCATGTCGCGCTGTTCGGCCTGTCCGACGCTGACCGGGACCGACGCGACCTTCGGGCCGGGCGGTTCCGCGCCCTGCGATCGCGACGCATAAACGAACGCCAGCGCGATCGCGATGAGGACGGCGGCCGAGCCGGCCACGATAAAGCGTCGCGAGCGACGAGGGCGGACAGGGTTCGATACGGGCAGAGACGACATGACGGCAGTCCATGGGGAGCCATACGGGCACAACCGGAGCATGCCGGTCCTCGCCTGCACTCCCTTTCGCCGTTACATTAAAAACAGTTAAGGCGGTAAAAAATCAGGTGACGGGCGGTGTCGTCGATAGCACGTAGCCCACACCCGGCAAGGTATGCAGCAGCGGCGACGCATCCTGCTCGATCTTCCGGCGCAGGCGGTAAACATGCATGTCCACCACGGAACCCTGCGGGTCGAAGTCGTAATCCCATACCGCTTCCAGCAGCATGGTTCGCGTCACGACCTGGTCCGCATGGCGCATCAGATATTCCAGCAGCAGATACTCCCTCGGCTGCAGGGCGATAAGACGATCGCCGCGACGCAGCTGACGGGCAAGCACATCGAGCTGCAAATCGCCCACCTGAAGTACATGCCCCTCGCGGGACCGGTCGCCACGCCGTGCCAGAGACTCGATGCGCGCCAGGACCTCGACGAAGGCATAGGGCTTGACCAGATAGTCGTCGCACCCGGCGTGCATACCCGCTACGCGGTCGGCGGTCCCGGCCATGGCGCTCAACATCAGCACGCCAATGCGGGGATCGTCGCGGCGCAGCGTGCGCACCAGTTCCAGCCCGTCCATGGCGGGCAGGAGCCGGTCGACGATCAATACGTCATAGATGCCTTCGCGCGCCATCGCCAGACCCAGCGCGCCGTCGCCAGCCACGTCCACCACATGGCCGCTTTCGCTCAATCCGCGAGCCAGATAGGCCGCCGCGCGTTCGTCGTCCTCGATGATCAGCAGTCGCATGCGCTGGAAGCCTTGTATGGCGTAACTTGTATGGCGATTCTTAACGCGAATTAATCTTCCGGCCAAAGCCGGCTACGAATTGTCCTGCGACACTACTCCCCCGAAAAGGCGGATATCGAATGAACGGGTCGCCGCAGCATCCCATCGCACCATGGAGAAACCGATGTCGCGCATTCTAGTGGTCGAAGACGACGCGCAAACCGCGACGGAAATCGTCGACGCGCTGGTCGATCACGGCTTCAGCGTCGACCATGCCGCGGACGGGCGGCAGGGCTTGCTGATGTCCATGGCTGGCGGCTTCGACGCCATGGTGCTCGATCGCATGTTGCCCGGTACGCCGGATGGATTGGGCGTTCTGGCAACGTTGCGGGCCACGGGTGCGCAGATGCCGGTGCTGATTCTCAGCGCGCTATCCGCGCTGGACGAACGCGTGCGGGGTCTGCGCGCCGGCGGCGACGATTACCTGACCAAACCGTTCGAAGCCGTGGAACTCACGGCAAGGCTCGATGCCCTGCTCCGCCGTCGCCACGTACCGGGGCAGCAGACATCGCTGCGCGCCGGGCCGCTGGAAATCGACCTGCTGACCCGCGGCGTACGTCGCGAAGGCGAAACCATCAGCCTGCTGCCCCGCGAATACGATCTGCTGACTTTCCTGATGCGGCACGCCGGCCAGGTGGTCACCCGCACGATGTTGTTCGAAGAGGTGTGGGGTTATCGGTCCGAAGAGCGCACCAATGTGATCGATGTGCATATCAGCAAGTTGCGCCAGAAGATCGATACGGACAATCGTCCCTCGCTGATCCAGACCGTACGCGGCTCGGGGTACATCCTTTATGCGACTGACTGAATTGCGACGTACGACGGGCTTCCGGCTCGCGCTGATGTTCCTGCTGCTTTTCGGCACGTGCTCGTCGTTGCTGTTCGCCTTCGTGTACTGGCAGACCGTGGGCTATATGGTGCGCGAGCAGGAGGGCTGGCTGCGTCGCGAATCGACCAACTTCAGCTCGCTGTCTACCGACGATCGCATGCTCAGGCTGCGCGAGCATATGCGCGGCGACCCGGGTATGCGCCGGCCATTCGGCGAGTTCGATGCCACGGGCCACTGGCTGGCCGGCAATCTGCCCTCGCTGCCTGTGGAGATGCAACAGACAGACAGGCCAGTGAATTTCCACATGATGTATGCCGGCGCCCGCGTTCCGTTCCGCGGTTACTCCACGCATCTTCCGGATGGTCACTGGCTGGTTGTTGCACAGAACGTGCACGAACCGTACGAGTTCGAAGAACTCATGGTCCGCGCGATGTTCGGCGCGGGCCTGCTGACGTTGATCTTCGGTCTGGCGGGTGCCGTCGCGGTGGGGACGTCTTCGATGCGCCGCATCGATGCGATCACGCTCGCCATCCGACGCATCGTCACCGGGGATCTTACGGAGCGTCTGCCGGTTCAACGCGGAGGCGGCGATCTGAGCCGGCTCACGCATGAAGTGAATGGCATGCTCGACGATCTCGAGCGACTGGTGCACGAGGTCAAAGGCGTCTGCGACAGCATCGCCCATGACCTGCGTACACCGTTGACCCGGCTGTTAGGCGGTCTGGAACGTGCATTGCGTCGCGCGTCCACCGTCGACGAGTTCCGCCTGTCGATCGCCGACGCGATCGACGAGGTCGGTAGCCTGCTGCATACCTTCAACGCCCTGCTGCGCATTTCGGAAATCGAAGCCGGCGCGCGGCGCGCGGGGTTCACTCAGGTGTCGTTGTCCACCGTGCTGACGGATGTCGTCGAGTTCTATCAGCCATTGGCCGAAGAGAAACGGCTTTCCCTGCAATTCGTCGACGATGCCGCGTCCGTTGCGGTCGCTGGCGACGCCAGTCTGTTATTCGATGCCGTCAGCAATCTGGTCGACAATGCCATCAAATTCACGCCACCCGGCGGAACCATCCAGGTACGCCTCGATGCGGCGCATCGCCAACTGAGCGTCGTCGACAGCGGCCCGGGCATCCCACCCGGCGAGCGCAAAGCCGTACTCAACCGCTTCCATCGCAGCGAACCCAGCCGCAGCACGCCCGGCAACGGACTCGGCCTGAGCCTCGTCGCCGTGATCGCGCGCCTGCACGACATGACTATCGAAATTTCGGACGCCACGCCGGGCTGTCGCATTTCGCTCTCATGGTCCGGAACTGAGGGCTAAGTCATTTCTCCTCTTCCCAGCTCCAGGTTTTCTTCGCCAGGTCGAAGGTTCCGTCGCGTATCGCCGTGTCGGCGTCTGCATCCGGATCGGTCGCAGGGGTCACGACGTGTACCTTGATCGAATGGTTGTATACATACAGCCCCACGTACTCGCCTTGCAGGACAACCCCTGAAATCGTCAGGCTCGTCGCGGCAGGCAGGTCGAACTGGACGTACTGGGACTCGTCCATCGTGTGAGTACGCAACGTATCCGCACTGATGTACTGACCGTTGTACGACGTTTTAAACGCCGAACCCGCGGGAATGCGCACGCCCGCCACATCGAAATCGTGCGACAGAGCGCCCTCGTAGACAACCGCCGAACCTTTCCCGTCGACTTTGAAGGAAGCCGTGTGTCCGGCAGCGACGGGATATCCGTCGAATACCTGGTCCCGCGTGAGCGGGCATTCGAGAACGCTAAAGTACGTAAAGTGCCCCTCGGCGCAGTCCACGCCCGACGCTCTCCATGCACGCTTGACGTCACCACTGGCGTCTATCTGGCCGTTATACGTATTGAACGTAACGACGACTTCGCTACCGGACGGTATCGGAATGCCATCGATCGTACCCTCGGTGGAAAGCGTGCAGGTCACGACTTCATTTGTATTCGACGTATCGAACGTATGGCTGAAACCGCCCTTCGCGCACGGCACCTTATGGATCGTAGCCGGTGCGACCAGCGTGCCTGCCGCAAGATACGGCGTCTGTCCATCGTCGCCGGTGCGCGAGATGGTGAAGTCGCCGTCGATCTTCAGTCCGAACAGCGTCGTACCCGCAGGCACCGTTCCCCCCATGACCGGGTGCGGATCGTCGTAGTCGCGGATCACGGTGGAGCCGGCAGGAAAGGATATCCCCTCGTATGTGGCGGGCGACCTGAGATGCGACGTATAGAGCCTGACCTGAAGGTCGCGGAAGGACTGCTCTATCTCGCGGTGACTCGTAAGCAGCGGCACCTGGAGCACCGTTATCCCTGCGAGGCAAGCCAACCAGATACGCCAGCTCTTGCTGCGGCGAATGGACGACTTGATGCCGAGTAGCGCAACGACGATCGTTACGATAGTCCCCAGCACAAGAATAACCAGCGCGAAGAAAAGAAGGTTGGATATTTGCAGCATCAAGCTGGAGTCCCTCTGGATTCGAACGAGCGGACGCTACGATCCGCCAATGGTGCAACGTTGAAACGATGCCGGTAGTCGGCGGGCGATAGTCCCATGACCTTGTGGAATACCTTGCGGAACGCGCCAGGGTCCTGGTAGCCGACATCCCATGCTATCTGTTCCATGCTCCGATGACCGAGTTCCAGCAACTCGCGCGCTTTGCCGACCCGCAGGTGCTGGCAGTATTCCAGCGGTCGCAAGCCGGTGGCTTTGAAGAAGCGGCGCTGGAAGGTCCGGTCCTGCAGTTGCGCCTCAGTGGCCATCGCGGCCAGCGTAATGTCCTGCGCCGCCCGTGCCTGCAACCAGTGCTGCACTTTCAGTATGGCTTTGTCGCCATGCTGCAGCCGTGGCGAGAACGTACTGTAGTAACGCTGCTCGCGTCCGGGCGGATCGATCAACAGAAAGCGCGCCGTCTCGACCATCACCGTTGGCCCTAGCAGACGATCGACCAGTCGCAGCCCCAGATCGGTCCATGCCATCAGACCACCGGCGGTGATGATGTCGCCATCGTCGATCACCAGCTTTTCGCCTTCTACCCGCAGTTCGGGAAAGCGTGCCGCGAGATTCTCCGTCTGGGACCAGTGGGTGGTTACGCTGCGTCCGGCAAGCAAGCCCGTTTCCGCCAACAGGAAAGCGCCCGCGCATACGGATGCCAGGACAGTACCGGTCGAATGCTGCTCCTTCAGCCAAAGGGCCAGATGTTTTGTCGCCTCCGGAGAAGACGTGGCGCCGAGGCTTGGCGGCAGGATGAGGAAGTCCGGTTGCTCATGGTTGCCCGGCTGGCTTTCGAAAACCCGTTCTACCCGTGTGCCGCGCGCGGACAACTGCCAGTGGCTTACCCGGAGCGGCGCGACGTCCCGCGGCCGGTGCGTCAGCAGCATCCGGTTAGCCACTTCGAACAGGTCGGTCAGGCCATGCACGGCCGCCAGTTGCGCGCCGGGATATATCAGCAGCCCGATCTCGGCCAACGGATTCGCCGCCGATCCAGGTAGTGTCGTTTTTGCCATGAAGAATGTCTTTTTCGCCAATCGCAAGCCTGCGCCCCTCTCATTAACCTGTCCACTACCGGGCACAACAATCTTCATGAATAACCAGAGGTAACCCTATGTCTCACAATAAAATCCACCGCGCGCTTGTCGTCATCGACGTCCAGAACGAGTACGTTACCGGCAACTTCCGCATCGAGTATCCCGACGTAAATTCGTCCCTCGACAATATCCGTCGCGCGATGGATGCCGCGGACGAGAACGGCATCCCGATTGTCGTTGTGCAGCATGTTTCCCCCGGGGGCGCTCCGATCTTCGCGAGAGGAACGCATGGTGTCGAACTGCATCCCGTCGTCGCAACACGCCGGCGCGCCCACCTGATCGAAAAGACGCTGCCCAGTGTCTTCGCCGGGACGGATTTTCATGCGTGGATCAAAGCGAACGACATCGACACCCTTACGGTTGTCGGTTACATGACCCACAACTGCAACGACTCGACGATGCGTCAGGCGATGCATGAAGGCCTCGATGTGGAATTCCTCCCGGATGCCGCAGGTTCCCTACCCTATCGAAATCGTGCGGGCGCAGCGACCGCCGAGGAAATCCATCGCGCCACCACCGTCGTCATGCACTCCGCGTTCGCTGCCGTTATGTCGACCGACGAATGGATCGCCATGCTCGCCAGTGGAGCGGCACCGGAGCGCGACAACGTCTTTCTTTCGAACCAGCGGGCAATCGCGCATCGGGTGGCTCCGGAAAACGCAGTCCAGATGTAGCGGGGGCGTCGGAATGCCGATGTATCGGCTGGCGCGGATGTTGTCTGGATAGCGCGATATTCCGTAGTTGCATGCCTGGCATCCAACCATCGCACTGTCCTGATTCGCGCTGGCTTACATTCATTTCGCACGTCAACGAAATTGCATTTTGCATGCCAACGCATTCGTTGAATCCTACAACGCAAGTGATATTCCGAACCGAGTGACAAGGGAATAGTTTTCTTGAACACCAACTCGTGCCGGGAAAGTCATATGTTCGCTGCACTCGAGTTCGATCATGACTTGTTCAAGCCACAGATCAAGTGGATCGTGGTGGAGTGCTCGGGAATCGGGCAAAAATGCGGCGGTCCCATCGCCCATCCGCCACGGTGCGACCGGGCGTATTTCATATCTCCGGAAACCGCCCGAGAAGACGCCGAAGCGTACGCCGACTTCAAGAACCACCAGGAGCAGCGCTGCCTCAGCAAGGTGGAGCGGGCAGCGCTATTGCTAGCCCGGCATGGCAAGCATCCGACGCATCATCGCGCTTACCCCTGGGATCATCTGCTACTGGCAGACAGTCCTTTATCCTGGGCGGTCTTCGAATGGTCAGGCAATGACGCCATCGATGGCCAACGAATTGACGCCGCATACTTTACGCATGCGCATGAAGTGGGAGTCGATGCCATGGCATTCGCTTTTCTGCGCGAGAAAAACCGGAGCATGCGGACGCAGCTTCGCGTAGTGCCGGAGCGTGTGTGAACTCCGACGTACTCGGGCGTGATCTTGTTCGCGACCTGCTTGTACCGTGACAGAACCGTTATCGACAAAAGCTCTCAGCCAGTTCGCGCTGATGAGGAAATAGCGCCAGAAACTCTTCCTTCGACCGTTGACGTAGACACGGTCGATGGCGGAAAGCGTCCGCCACCCTCGCTTCGCGTATTCCGGTTCGTAATGCGGCACGTATCGCCGGACGGTGATAGAGCTTCCGTTGTAGGGGAGACCGCCCGCCATGCATATGAAGACGTCGAAACATACGCCAGCTTCATCTCCCTAGGCGTTGGCGGTATCGGGGGAGAGGTTAAGCCTAAACTCAGCCAGACCGTCCAATCTCATATCGCCAAGAGGCGTAGTGACGGGTGCGGGCTTAAGGAGCTGGGCCATGAATCAAGAAACATCCAGGCGCACGGGAAACGTGCCTGTTCTGATGTACCACAACATCGCGCGCGCGCCGCGCGACCTGCAGGTTTTCCGCAGCTTATACGTCAACCCCGGAACGTTCGCCCGCCAGATGTGGCTTCTGCACCGCCTCGGTTACACCGGGTTATCCATGTCCGCTGCGATGCCTTACCTGCGTGGAGAACGCCAGGGCCGGATTGTCGTCATCACGCTGGACGACGGCTATGCCGACAACCTGGAGGCTGCGCTCCCGATCCTCTCCCGGTATGCCTTCAGCGCAACGGTCTACGTGGTGAGCCAGAGTATCGGACGATATAACGAGTGGGACGCGGCACGCCTGGGTATTCGCAAACCCACCATGACGGTGGAAGAGCTGCGTCGCTGGCACGAAGGCGGCATGGAGATCGGCGCGCACACGCGAACCCATCCGCGGTTGACCAGTTGCAACGACAACCAGTTGCACAACGAAATCGGCGGCTGCAAGGCCGATCTCGAAGATCGTATCGGCGTGGCGGTCACCCAGTTCTGCTATCCATACGGCAACCTGGACAATCGTGTCGCCAATGTCGTCAGGCAGGCCGGATACGTAGCGGCGACCACGACGCGACGCGGACGCGCCACACCCGACATGGACCTGTGGCAGCTGCCGCGGGTGCAGATAGCGCGACACCACTTCCTGCCGCAATTCGCCATGCGCGTGCTGACCGGCTATGAGGATCGGCGCGCGTGAAATTTCTTTTCGTCGGCACGAATCAAGAGAACACCGGAGCCTCCACGCACTTCGTCACCCTTGCCCAGGCGATGGAAGAAGCGGGGCATCAGGTTGGAGTCATGACGTGCCCGGGCGGGTTGATCGCGCAGGAGCTGGCCAGATCGCATGTCCAGGTGGACAACGCGATGTTTCGCAACGCTTACGATCTGCGGGGATACGCCAGGGTATTCGCGGTAGCGAAGCGTACAAAGCCCGACTATCTCGTCGGCAATTTCGGCAAGGAGTACTGGCCGCTGATCGCCATCGGGCGGCTGCTCGGGATACCGGTCGCGCTGTTCCGGCACCGCATACCTCCCATGAAGCGGTTGTCGGCTTATCTGCTGCCGCGGCTGGCGCATCGGTTCTTTGCCGTCTCGAACTATGCCCGCCAGGCCTACCTCGATCGAGGCGTTCCGGCGGAGCGGGTACACATCCTTTACAACCCGGTGAACACGACGCGATACCGGCCCGATCGCCAGCAGCGCAGCACCATTCTGCGCACGCTGGGTATCGACGACGAAGCGATCGTGCTGGGCTACTCCGGTCGCATGTTCGCCGGCAAAGGAATATTCGTCCTGCTCGAAGCGGCGACGAAAGCCATGGAACGGGAACCGCGACTGCATTGCCTGTGGCTTGGCGACGGTCCCGATCTGAAGGCATTACGCGATCGCGTCGCCGCGCTTCCCACGGCGCACCGTCATCGTTTTGCCGGCTGGATCCACGACATCGCCCCCTACTACAGCGCGATGTCGATGCTGGCGTTTCCATCGCTGGCACCGGAAACCTTCGGCCGGGGGTCCATCGAGGCGCAGGCCGCAGGCATCCCTGTACTGTGCAGCAATATCGGCGGGCTACCCGAGACGCTGCTTCCGGGCGTTACCGGTCTGCTACTGCCGCCGGGCGACGTCGATGCATGGCGCGACGCCATCCTGAAAACGTGCGAGCCATCGTTTCGATTGCCCATGGGCAGCGCGGCGCGCGAATACATGCTGGCGCGTTTCAGCACGATCGTGATCGCTACCCAGTTCGTAGGCATCCTGACGGACAGCTAGAGGCGCCTCCATAGGCAGAAGTTTGTAGGGGAAGGACTACACGACTGCCTCGCTTTCGCCCCCTCTCGAAACGTGAAGACATAGCCATCTTCGTCGAGCATTCGATCGCAACCTCTTGTTTCCATAACGAAGGTTTTTGCGAGTCCCGCAAGCTTCCATTCCGTAACTTCTTACGTTCGCAAGTATGCCTTGCCCGGCCCGTGGGCCTCCGATAGATTTCGCGGCCAGAACACCGCAAACAGGGGGTGGTGCACCCGCACCGCTACGGTGATCTGGCAGGGAGCAAGGGATTGAAGCTTCGTACGCATGTCTCGCCACAGGCGGGGCCAGGGTATCGTTCGCATCGGAAAGCGGCGACACGCGCGGGCGTTTGCGCGTTCGTTTTTTACTGCGCACAGGCGACGGCCGCCCCACCTCCCTCCTCCCCTTCTTACGATTGCCTCATCGAACCGGCACAGACCGTCGAGGTAGGAACCCCCGTCGCCGGGTTGCTTGATCGCGTGGCGGTGAAACGCGGCGACCGGGTAACGCGTAACCAGGTACTGGCCACGCTGGAGTCCCACGCCGAACAGGCGGCGGCCGATCTCGCCCGTTACAAGTCGCAGCTGGCCGGTCCCACCCAGGTTGCCGAGAGCAAGATCGAGTTTTCCGGTCGCAAGTACGATCGCCGGCGCGATATGGCCGCCGAGAAACTGATGTCGCCGCAGGATCGCGACGATGCCGAAGCAGAACTGAAACTCGCCAAAGCCGAGCTGCAGACAGCGAAGGAAAATCGCGAAATCGCGCGTCTGGAATACTCGCAGCAGAACAGCCAGCTCGCCCTGCGCACGATCCGTAGCCCCTTCGACGGGGTCGTCGTCGACCAGATGATCTGGCCCGGCGAAGTCGTCGAACCCGGCGCGACGAAGCACGCCATCCTGAAACTCGCGAAGCTCGATCCGCTTCGCGTCCGCGTCGTGATGCCCATGCGCGCCTTCGGCGAACCGAAGGTCGGCGGCGTTGTGCGCGTCGCTCCGGAAATTCAGCAGGACAAGTCGTACACCGCACACGTCGCGAGCATCGATCGGGTGATCGACGCGGCCAGCGGCACCTTTGTCGTATTGCTCGATCTGCCTAATAGCGCGCTGGACCTTCCGTCCGGCGTGAAATGTAAAGCCACATTCGCATCCACGCCGCCGTAAAGGCGTCGCAGCCGGTTTTATCTATCCGTCGTTAAACAACGTGCCGTACGCGTGCCATCGCACCGACGCACATCGAAGGGATCAGTCATGGAAACGTCGAGCCGTCCGTCCAGCAAGGAAGTCGCGAACACAGCCGCCGAGCACGATACGGCGCCCGGTCCCGCCATCCGCTTCGAAACCATCGAACCACGCGTGCTGCTTTCCGGCGACGTGAATCCGGCCGCCATATCGATCAACGGATCGTTGACCAATCCCGGCCAGGAAAACCACTACCAGTTCACCGTACAGGACGATCGCCGCGTCGTTTTCGACAGCCTGACGAATCGAAGCGATATCAGCTGGACGCTGACGGGCCCGGGCGGCCAGCTCGGCAGCTCGAACTTCGCCGCGACGGACGCCGGTTACCAGTTCCCCGCGTTCGACCTCCGGGCCGGTACCTATACCTTAAGCGTCAACGGAACCAACGATGCGACCGGCAGCTATGCGCTGCGCATCGTCGACGCACAGGCTGCGGCCGACCTGACCATCGGACAGCCGACCGCCGGCACGCTGACGAAGGGCAACGACACTGCCGTTTACCGTTTCGACGCGACGGCCGGGCAGAAGTTTTCGCTTGGCGACGGCACGCTCACGAGCACCGGCCAGTACAAGCAGATCAACTGGCGTCTGGTCGATCCGTATGGGCGCCAGGTGGACTCGTCCAAAACCCTGTCGTCGACGGCCCAGGGCTTCACGACGGCATATAGCGGCCAGTACCTGTTGTTGATGGAGGGCACGCAGAACAATACCGCCGCAGTGGATTTCTCCTTCAACCTGCGCACCATCGCGGACGTCGATACCAACATTTCACTCAATCAGGCAGTGAGCCTGACGACGCCGGTCGACGGACAGGAATTGCGCTACCACTTCCACGTGGACCAGGCGCAGTCCGTTATTTTCGACAACGTCGGCGGCACCGCCTATTACTGGTCGCTGACCGGTCCCAACGGCAAGGTGGTGACGACCGACTACAGCGGATACGCTGCCAGTCGCGATGCGCTCCCGCTCGTTTCGGGCGACTACACGCTTACCGTTACCGACTACACGACGACCCAGGGCGCCAGCGGCTTCACGATGCGCAGCGTCGCGTCCGCCACGCTGTTGTCCGACGGGACGACCGTCAGCAATTCGCTGGGCGTCGCCGATGGCACGCGTCTTTACAGCATGGACCTCGTCCAGGGGCAGTCCTACGACCTGAGCGGATGGTCCTCGTCGTCCGGCTACATCAGCTGGCGCCTGCTCGATCCGTATGGCCATCAGGGCATCTCGGGAAATTCCTATACCGCCAACACGCGCTTCACGGCGACCGCTTCGGGTCGTTTCACGCTCGCCGTGAACACAGGCTCCGCGCAGACGAACTACGGCTTCGCGTTCCAGGCCGTGCCCGATATCGTGACCGTGCTCGATCCGGCGTCGCCCGACTTCCCAGCGCGTATCGCCGGCGCGGTGACGTTGCCCGGACAGCAGTCGGTCTATCGCTTCCACCTGAGCTCGGCGACAACGCTGGCTTTCGATGCGATGCAGGCCAGTACGGGTATCGCCTGGACGCTGACCGGCAGTTACGGCAGCGGCTTCACGCGCCGCTACCTCAGCAACGGATCGCTCGACAAAACCATCGCGGCAATGCCACCGGGCGATTACACGCTCACCATCGATAGCGATGGCGGCAAGGCGGGTTCCTATGTCTTCGCCATGAACAACCTGGCAGCCGCTCAGGCGCTGACTGCGGGAACGGGCGTCGACGTCGCCATGACCGACGGCAGCGACAATCGCGCCTATCGTTTTTCGGCACATGCTGGCGATAAGTTGCAGCTCGTCGCATCTGCCGTTACCGGGGGACCGTTGAACTGGCGCATCGTCGATGCCTACGGTAACGACGTCGTGACAGCCAGCCGTCTCGACGGCACGGAATCGGCCTTTACCCTCGCCTCGGACGGCGACTACACGTTGCTGGTCGAAGGTCAGGGCGCGCTTGCCGCGGCGGCATCGCTGCATATGCAGCTGAACTTCCTTGGCAATACGCCGCCCGTCGCGCTGCCCAGCGGTCAGCCGCTGGCTTTCGGCAATGTCGTCGCGGGTACATTGGCTACCTGGGACGCGACACAGGTCTTTCGCTTCACCGTGCCCGCCGACGGCGTATACGCGTTCGACGCGCAGAGCCAGACGAATGCGATCTGGTCGCTGGCCGGGCCGTACGGGACGGAAGCCAGCCAGGTCCAGATTTACGGCGGCGACCGCACGCTTTTCCTGCGCGCGGGCGACTATGCACTGACCGTGCAGGGTGCGCTTTACCCGTCGTGGTACTCCGGCAACGGCGCTTATGCCTTCCAGATGATCGACACATCGGCCGCACCGGCACTGGCGCTCGGACAGCCGACCACCACGACGCGCTCGCCCGGTACGGCAGCGGTGGCCTACCGCGTCGATGCCGTCGCGGGAACGACGCTTGCCCTCAATGGAAGCAGCACGGGCAACTCGCCGTCCTACCAGCTGATCGATGCCTATGGCCGCGTCGTCGCCGGACGTAGCGACCGGGCGGTTCTCGGAACCCTGTTCGACATCACGGCGGGCGGTACCTATACGTTGCTCGTCGGCGGCCCCTCGTACTCCAATACGAACGGCCGCGACACGTTCACGCTGGCGCAGGTCGATCATCCGTCGAGCCCGCTGGTACTCGACGACGTAGTGACCGGGACGCTTGCCGCGCGCAACACCGCGACGACTTATACGTTCAGCATGGCCAGGGCGGGCTGGATCACCTTCGACGCGCTCGGCGGACTGCCCAGCGACAACGTGCAGTGGCTACTGTCGGCAGGTAACAATTCGATCAGCGGCTGGAACAGTACGCGCTACGACGCGGCGCCGATCTGGCTCGCAGCGGGCGACTATACGCTCGACCTGCGCAACGTCCAGGACACGGCGACCGCATTCCGGTTCCGCATCCTGGACGCCAATGGCGTGCCCGATATCCAGCCTGGCTCACTGGTCAACTCCACGGGCAATGGCGACCAGATCCGTTCCTATCACCTTCATGGCGAGGCCGGCGACCGGCTTTACTTCAAGGGAGGAGTAGCCGACACATCGATAGGCTCCTGGAACCTGCTCGGCCCCGACGGACGCGTCGCCGCGACCGGTTATTACTTCTCGGACAACGTGAATATCCCGCTGGCACTGAGCGGCGACTATCTCCTGCAGCTGACTCCGCGCAACAACAACCCGAATATTTCCGTCGCACTCCCCTTCACGATCGGTCGTCGCGATGTCGTCATGGCACCTGCGTCGCTGGACACGCCCATCGTGGGGTCCATCGCCACGCCAGGTCAGACGATCGCTTATGGCTTCACGCTGGACGCCGCCACGCTGCTGACGTTCAATCCAGGCAACCATGCGACGTCGCTGCACTGGAGCCTGTCCGGACCGCGCGGTACGGAGTTCACGTCGCGCGACTTCGACGACGTTTCCATCCTCCTGCGTTTGCCGGCCGGTACGTACGTACTCACGGTGGAAGGCAACGATCTGACGACGGGTGCGTTCTCGTTCGGCATCGGTACGCCGGCCAGTCAGCTACCCATGATGCCCGGCACTGCCATCGAAATGACGGCAGGTGCCGGCCAGAGGACGGTCTATAGCCTGAATCTGACCGAAGCCGATTATCGCAGCGCGATGACGACCACGCGTGCCGACACGCAGTGGGATCTTTTCGACGATTACGGCAATCGCGTGTGGTCCGGATCGGGCTACTCGTCGGCGCAGACGATGCATCTTCGCGCGGGCCACTACGCACTGGTCGTACGCGTTTCGGCCAGTGCCACCGCCCCCGTAACGACCGACCTGAACCTGTACGCGCTCAGTACCGGGGCCGTACAACCGCTGGTGCCGGGCACGCCCGTACATGCCACGATCGGTGCCGTCGGCCAGGGCCTGGTCTTCGAATTCACGGTCGCCCATCCCGACCAGGCATTACTCGACGCCCTCGCCACCCGCGACGACATCGGCTGGACCCTCGACGGTCCGACGGGACGCGTGCAGTCGTCCGGAAGCCTGTACGACTATTTCGGCAGCTACATGGCGCTGCCGGTCGCGGGCACCTACCGGCTGACGATCCTGCCCAACGGACTCACCACGGGCAACGTCGACTTCAACCTGATGCTCCTGGGAAGCGCTCCCGCGCTCGACGCGGCAGCACCTCTGAACATTTCGCTACCGTCCACCGCCGCCGGCGTCTATCGCATCGATGCCGGCACGCGCGATTACGTGCAACTCGCCAACGCGGCGAACGCCGGACACTTCAACGTCTTGCTACTCGATGCGAATGGCAACGGCATCAATGGCTGGCAATCGTTGTCGCCGGGCTCGCACCTGGCTCTGGCGATACCGTCGAGCGGCACCTGGTATGTCCTCGTAAACGGCATCGACGACAACGGCAGCGCCCTCGCATCGGCGATCACGCTGACACAGGTGCATGCCTTGCACGGCGACGCGACAATCGGCACGACGCTTTCCGGTGCGACCGTCGACACGTCGATTCCCGACATGTGGCGACTCGCACTGGATACGCCGACACGCATCCTGATCGGCGGCGACAGCCGACAGACCGCATCGTGGACCTTGCGCTCGGACAGCGGTACCGTCATCGCGACGGGTAACCTCGCAACGGCGTTGCCGGTATCTCTTGGCGCGGGCGTATACACGCTGCAAATCGGCGGCGACGGCACCGGTACACCCGGTGCTTACAGTGTTGCATTGACCGATATCGCTACCCTGCCCCTTCTCGTCGCCGGCAGTGTGACGAATGGCGTACTTGCCGACGGCGGCACCGCGGTTTGGCGCGTAGCGGCGACGGCCGCCCTCGCCGACCTTGCGCTCGCGACGGCCGGCAATGTCGACGTGACCGTCTACGACGGCGCGGGACGCGTGGTGTTCTCGGGTCACGGCCCCTTCGATCGCGCCGTTCTCGCACATGCCGTAAGCACGGGCACCGACCGGGTCGTCGTGGTGCACGGCACGGCGGGAGCCGCGTATTCGCTGACGTCCACCGAAACGGCCATACCGGTCGGCGTCGACCTCTCCGCCGTATCGCTTGGCAGCGCATTCTCCGGCGATCTCGCGCATGCCGGCGACGCAACCACGTACCGGCTCATCGTCGGTTACGGACAGACCATTCCGCTGGGCAAACTGCTGCGCGACCTCGGGTCGCAGGGCGTGCACTGGCGTATCTCGGTGGGCGGCGCGGCCTATGGCTGGAACGACGCGGACACCACCGCGGCGAGCCTGGTACTCGCCGCGGGAGACTATGACTTCATCGTCGAAGCCCTCGTGGACGGCGCGCACTTCGCATGGCAAACGCTCGATAGTGCGGCAGCGACCTTGACGACCGACGGCGACAACGCCGTCACGGTGGCGGCCGGCCTCGATTCGGGTATCTATCGCCTCGACCTTGCCTCGCCGCGCGCACTTCACCTCGGCCTGTCGCTGGGCAATAACGCAAGCTGGACCCTGTACGACGCGCAGGGTCGCCTCATCGTATCCGGCGTCAGCGGCACGCTTGTCGATACCGCGGTGCTGGACAACGGCGCATACACGTTGCTCGTCGAGCGCACCGGCGATCTGTCCGCCGCCGTGCAAGGCACGCTGACGTTCGCGCAGGCCGCGCCATTGCCGCTGCCGTTGCCCGCCGTGCTGAACGACCATCTCGCCCATGCAGGCGATATCGCCGTCCATGCCTTCAGCCTGTCCACGGGCACGTATATCCATCTCGGCGATATCGGTACATCGGGCGGTCTGCGCGCGAAGCTGACCCTGCGCGGTGCGGCAGGTAGCTGGAAGACGATCGATGCCGCGACGGGCGATCTGCTGTGGCTGGCGGCAGGCGACTACGAGCTGTCCCTGCAAGCGTCGAGCGACGATACCGTCGCCGCCGTCCAGTTGCTTTCCTACGCCGTGGCACCGGCGCTGAACGCCGGCGGCATCACCGATGCGCTGACCGTTCCTTCCGCCGCCGCGATATGGCGCGTGGACGTACCGGTGGCCCAGAACACCCGCATCGCCTTCACCGCTACCGGTGCGGACATGCGTTGGATGCTGGTCGACGCCAATGCGAGCATCGTTGCCCAGGGGTTCGGCAGCGGCACGTTCGATCTCGGTCCCATCGCACCGGGCAGTTATTCCGTCCTTGTGCTGGGTGGCGCCGACAACGACAACGCCGGTTACAGCCTCACCGTGGGCGCGTATGCGCCACCGGCCGTCGCCCTTGGCGATATCGTCCAGGGCGTCACGCCCGACGTGCCGGGTGTTGTCACGTATGCACTCAGTCTGCCCGCGGGCGGCACCCTGTTCGCGTGGAACGACACGGATAGCGCTCAGTTCGCCATCATCGACACCTGGGGCAACGAAGTCGCACATAGCGGCTCGCCCACCGTCCTCTCCGCGGGCAATTACACCCTGCGGATCACGACGAACGAACCGGGCGGAGCGTACCGCTTCGAACTGACGAACCTGGATGCAGGCAGCGTTCCCGCCACGCAGCCTGCCGCCACGTCGCTGGCCGCCGGACAAGACACCGCCGTCTACGAATTGCCCGCGGGCGCGCCACTGTCCTCGGTGTCCCTGGTCGTTGGCGATGCGGATGCCGGCGATATCGGCTGGATGATCGTGCACGGCAACACCATCGTCGCTAACGGTATCGGCGGGATCTCCGGCGTACGCCGTCTGAATGGCGATGGGTACCGGCTGATCGTGCGCCGCATCGGCAACCGCAGCGATGCCATCGCCTATTCGGTCGGAGCCGCCGCCGTACCGGTGGTCGTGCAGCCGCTGGCCCTCGGCGAAACCGGTCAGGTCGTACTCAACGACGACAACGGCCATCTGCAGTCGTTCTCGTTCTCGCTGGACTCCTCGCGACACATCGCCGTCGTGCTGCCTTCGGGCTACGACATCCAGTCGTACTACCGCATTGTCGACGCCTCCGGACAGACCTGGCTCGACTGGACACGCAGCGGCAACCAGCCGCTTCCCCAACTGCTGGACAAGGGCGACTACCGGATCGAGTTCGACAGCAGCTCGCACGGCGGCGGCGGAGAAAACTTCTTCGCCGTGCGTTCGACTGAATCCTCGGTATCCCCGCAGGCCCTTACGTCGGCCATTCGCATCGTCGACGTCGACAACGCCCCGCTGCTGGCCAGCGGGCACGATGCCTCCGTATCGATCGACGGTTCGCTCGATACGCATTACGTCCGCATCGACGGAAACATCGGCGACACCGTCACGATCGTCGGCGCGCTGACCGGAACGGGTTACGCCAATTGGGAAATCTACACCGCGTTCGGATCGAGCGTTGCGTACGGCAACAACAATTCGACCGTCAGCTTCACACTCGACTATCCGGGCACGTATTTCCTGCGCGTCCTGGGCACCAACGATCCGGTGACCCTGTCGTTCTCGCAGACGAACGTTCCCCGCGGCACGACAGCACCCGCGTCGGTCGTGCTTCCGGTCGATACCGCAACATCGGTATCCCTGCCCGCCAATGCCGCGCAGACCTATACGTTCCATCTCGACGGTACGTCGTTCGTATCGATGCAGACGACCGCCTACCTGTACCAGGTGTCCTGGTCGCTACAGGATGCGAACGGCATCGTGCTGGATGGCAACACGTCGCTGACCCAGTCGTCGTTCTATATGCGTCTACCCGCCGGCGACTACCGTCTGGTCTTCGCCAACTCGCTCGCTACCGTCAACACGTTCGATTTCACCCTGTCCACGCAGGGCAGTGCGACGCCGGCGACGGCCAACGGAACGGTTTCCGGCCCTGTCGGGCTGTACAGCCTCACCGTGCAGGCGGGACACCGGTACGGCTTCGTGCGCGCCGAAAACGCCCGTTATGTCCTGTACGGATCCGATTTCGGCGTGCTTGCGGACCTGACCGGCTATCAGAACGAAAACGATGGATTGAAGTGGTTTACGGCCACCGCCGATGGCACGTGGTACATCGACCTGACCAACCACGGCTATAACGACGTCTCCGTTTTCCTGGTGCAGCCCACGCCGGTAACGGCCGGAACAGTGGAGAACGGCTCGGTCGCGCCGATGGGCGACGTCCTGTCGCGCACGCTGCACGTCGACCGGCCGGGTACGTACTATATCGGCTTCACGCACATCAGCGACAACGTGACTCTGTCGATCGATGGTGCGGATGTCAGCGGTCACTGGACCTTCGGTCAGGACAGCATCATGTACGCGCTGTTCACCCTTGGTGCCGGCGATTACGACATCGAAATCGCCAGCGGCCGGGGCGTTTACAACTGGGGTCTCGACTACGGTTTCCTGGCCTTCGATATGGCCAGCGCGACATCGCTCGCGCCCGATGTCGCCAGCACGATCGCGTTCTCGAATGTCATGCCGACGTTCGCCCGCATCGACGGCCTGCAAGGACAGCGGATGTATCTGCCCGCATGGCCCGCGGGTGCGGTCACCGCGAGCTGGTCGCTGCTCGATGCCGAAGGCAATGCCATCGCCAATGGTGCGTCGGATGCCCCCGCATTGTTCCCCGCCCTGCCGGCGGACGGCACGTATTACCTCGTCTGGACGCGCACGGACGGGTCTACCGATCCGGCCAGTGTCAATATCACTCTCGTAAGCAATGGCTCCGACGCGCTGCCCGTCGCGTCCGTGGGCGGCACGTTGCACATCGTTCCCGATCCCGCGCATCTGGATCGCGTGCAGGGCGTATACCGGATCGATCTGTCGCAGGCGGCACAGCTTGTCCTGACAGCGCCGGCCAGCAGCGGGCAGGTGGACTGGACGCTGTCCTCCGAGGACGGCACGCAGACCTATGGAACGTGGCCCGCCGGCAGCCATGACATCTCGCTGCTCAACCTCGTGGCTGGCCGATACGTGCTGTCGTTCCTCGCGGACGGCGATGCGACGCCCTTCGATATCCGGGTCGTGGACGCCGCCGCGGCCCGTCCCATCGCGCTGGACGAACCGGTAACCCTTGGGGCCGGCGATACGCAGCCCGGCCTGTATACGTTCTCCACCGACCGGCAGACGACCCTCCACTTCGACGCCGGCAACTTTGGCAGCAAGGAAGGATTCGACGGAACCTGGGTGCTTTACGACACCTTCGGTCATCTCGTCCGTTCCTCCGACATGGCCGACAACAACAGCTTTGTCGTCGGACCGGGCCGTTACCTGCTCAGTGCCGAAGCCCACGAGTCAAGCGGAACGCCCGCGACGGTCTCGTTCTCCGTTGCCCACGAGCCGACGCCGTTCGGGACGAACACCGGGCTGTACTACGAAGATTCGGTGTACTTCTCGGTCAATGCATCCACGCATGTGCTCGCCGACATCACCCAGATGTACGGACAGGCGCGACAGTGGACGCTGCTGCGCGACGGCCAGGTTGTCGCCAGTGGCACGTTCAATAATTCCAATGCGGGTGGCGGCGCGCTGTTCGAAGTAAACGCGGGCAACTATGAGCTTCGCGTATCCACCGGCAATGGCAACTACCTCGGTCTGCGCCTGCTCGACCTCGGCGCCGCGGGAACCGTGGGCGATGGCGGAACGATCAGCGGCTATGTATCGAACGGTTATGCATCCGCGTACACCTTCCAGGCCATCGCCGGCGGCACGTTCGCCCTGGCGGGCGGATACGACGGTTCCACGTGGACGATCTACGACGCCTTCGGCGCGCGCGTGGCGGACATCCAACCCGGTCAGGTCTCCGCGCCGTTGTCGCGCACGGGCACCTATTTCCTCGTACGCGACGCATACGGCAATGCCGCCAATGTGTCGTTCAACAACACCATCGCCCTCGGTGCGGTCAGTCGCGACATCGCGATCGGCACGCCGGTCAGCGCCCAGCTTCCTTCGAACGGCGGTCTGAACTTCGCCTTCGACGGCCAGGCGGGTCAGCTGTTGTGGCTTACCACGCTGAACAGCCAGCTCTACGGCCACGCGGATGTCTATGACAGCCACGGCGTGCTCGTCTATTCGCAGGACATCAACGGAGCCACGAAACAGGCCATCCGGCTGAACGCCGACGGCCGCTACGTGCTGCGTCTGAGCAACACCTATTCCTCGAACCCTTTGCGCTTCGTGCTCACTGACCTGGCGGGTGCGCAAGCCCTCGCCTCCGGGGCCATCGCTTCGGGACAGCTCGATACCAATACCGGCGTGCTCGCCTATCGCGTCACGGTGGATGCCAGCGGCCGGATCGTATTCGATCCGGGCACGGGCAACACCAACGGATCGCCTGCCTGGAAGCTGATCTCGCGTTACGGACAGATCGTGGCGTCGGGCAACATGTACAACATGAGCGGCTCTCTCGCCGTGCCGCCGGGCGACTATGTTCTCGTCATCGATGGCGAAGGCCGGATATCCGGAACCGCCAGTGTCCGCTTCTCCATCGATACCACGACATCGCCGTTGCCCCTGAATACATCCGTGTCCGGTACGTTGCCCGCCAACGGCGGCAGTGTCAGCTACGCGCTGCACCTGGACGAAGGAAAGCTGCTGACGTTCGATACGCTTAGCGCGGACAAGAACGTGTACTGGCGTCTGCTGGGTTCCAACGGCAGCGTGCTGATATCGGGTAGCACGCTGGGCTATTACAACAATTACTACTCCTACTCCCTGAATCCGTCGCTGTTCGTTCCCGCCGGCGATTACACGCTGCTTCTGGACAGCAACACGACCGCGTCCGGAAACTACAACTTCCGGGTCATGGACGCCGCCAGTGCCACCCCGGTCGCCGTCGATACGACGATCCAGACGCAGGTAGCGACACCCAACGCCGTCGCGACGTATACCTATGCGCTGGACGCGGGCCAGCACTACTACCTCGACATTCTTCCCGGCCAGCTTGCCAACGATACGCAGGCGACACAGGTATACCTGTCGCTACGCGATCCGTTGGGCAGGACGGTCGTCTCGCCCGCGGTCATGGGATCGTGGCGTTCCGTGTATGACCAGGCAGCTGGCGTCTACCACTATTTCATCGACGGCACCGGCTTCGATCTGGGCAAGATCACCCAGGGCGGCACCTATACACTGTCGCTCGAACGCATCGACGGTTACGGCGTTACGTCGACCCCCGTCGCGTTCCGCATGGTGCACGTCATCGATCCGCCCACGGTCATCCTCGACACGCTGATTACCAACCCCGCGCCGGATCTGACGATCAACACCGCGGCCGTCGCCCCCGCGAGCGACATCCACAGCGGCCAGACCGTCGATCTTTCGTGGACCGAGGAAAACCGCGGCACGCTCGCCACCGGCGGTAGCTGGAACGATCGCGTCATCGTGCGCAACACCGCGACGGGTGCCATCGTCCTCGACATCGTCGTGCCCTACGACAGTACAGATCCGTCCAACACCGGCATCGGTGTCGGCGGCGCCATCGTGCGCCATGCGCTGCTCCATCTTCCCGACGGCAGCGATGCGACGGGCACGTTGTCGATCACGATCATCGCCGACTCCGACAACCTGCTGAAAGAAAGCAATTCCAGCGGCACGGGCGAAAGCAACAATACGGCGCACCTGGATATCCAGGTCACGCTCGCACCTTATGCCGACCTCACGGTTGGCCAGCTGGTCCTGACACCCGCGGGCGGTTTCGTACCCGGCCAGCAGGTCGCGGTGGACTGGGTCACCTCCAACAGCGGCAGTACCGCCGTGGTTGCTCCATTCAGCGAAACGCTCGAAGTGCGCAATACGTCGACCGGCCGCGTCGTGGCCACGGTCACCCTGCGCGAGCTGCTTGGCGACGGTGCGTTCGCCGCCGGCAGCAACCGCGCGCGGCACGCCACGTTCAACTGGCCCGACGGGATCGACGCCGCGGGCAATTTCTCGGTCCGGGTTATCGCCGACTCGCTCAACGAGATCGCCGAAGCGAATGCCGCGGGTACCGCGGAAACCAACAACGTCGCCTCGCTCGCGACGGTCGTCGGTCCCGACCTTACCGTGCGCAACCTGCAGATCGTCAGCACGACCGTGCAAGCCGGCGGTATCGTCACCATTACCTGGGAAGACTGGAACGACGGCAGCAGCCCCACCGCCGCGGCGTTCAACGATCGCATCACCGTCGCCCGCGCGGACTCGGGTCTGGTACTCGTCGACGCGACGCTGCCTTACGACCCGGCCACTCTCGTGGACGGTCAACCGAACGGACCGAACGGACCGATCGGCCCGGGCGGTCACCGTCTGCGCAGCTACACCTTCCGTCTGCCCGACGGTCTGCGCGGTGCCGGCAACCTCGCCGTCACCGTCACGGCCGATCAGAACACGGCCGGCGTCGGCGTGCTGTACGAGGCCAATCTGACCAACGATGCCGAAACGAACAACTCGGCAAGCGGCAGCATGGTCTCCGCCACGACTGCCTATGCGGACCTCACCGTCGCCGACGTGTCGGCACCCGTGAAGGCAACCGGCGGACAGACGGTCAACGTCAGCTGGACGGTCACCAACCGCGGACAGGCCGCCACCGGCGATTCGTGGACCGATGAAATCGTGCTCAGCACCGATAGCATCATCGGCAATGGCGACGACATCGTCATCGGCAGCATCCGTCACAACGGTGCACTCACGGCAGGACAGAGCTACGCCCAGACGCTGGCTCTCACGCTTCCGCTGCTGGGCGACGGACGCTATTTCCTTGCCGTGCGCAGCGACGCACGCGGCGAAGTACTGCAGCCGGATACGCGCGCGCATACCGTCAGTGGCGCGAATGCCATCGATGTCGCGGCGGCCTATGCCGATCTCGGCGTCACCCAGGTCACGGCACCCACCGTCGCGCAGAGCGGCGAGAACGTCCTGATCAGCTGGCAGGTGACCAACAGCGGCAATGCACCGACCAATCTCTCGCTGTGGAACGACCGCGTGTATCTATCGCGCACGGGCGTTCCCTCGGCCGACGACATCGTGCTGGCCGGCTCGGTCGTGCATGCCGGTGTGCTTGCCGTAGGCGACAGCTATACCGCGACGGCGACGCTCAGCCTGCCGCGCGACCTCGTCGGCGATTACTACATCCTGGTACTGACGAATCTCAACGGCGTCGTCGTGGAGAACGGTCACGTCGGCAACAACACGAAGGCGTCCGCTTCGGTCCTGCATATTTCGCTTGCGCCGGCGGCGAATCTCACCGTGAGCGACGTCACGGGACCGACCGCCCTGCGTCCCGGCGACAGCGTTTCGGTCGCGTATACCGCGCACAACATCGGCAATGTCGCGACGACCGGCGCATGGCGCGATCGCGTATACCTGAAAGCCGCGGACGGCACGCTGACCGAAGTCGGCAGCCGTTTCTACACCGATGGTCTCGATGTCGGTGCAAGCGCGGCGCGCAGCATCGACGTCGCGGTTCCCGCATGGTTCGCGGAAGGTACGTATACGTGGCTCGTTCGCACCGATGCCGACGACACGGTCTACGAACGCAACGGCGAATCGGATAACGACACGGCGGCCACCGCCCCGGTGGTCATCGCGCGGCCCGATCTGACGGTATCGGCTGTTTCGGGTCCGACGTTGGTGCTATCAGGCACGACGGTAACCGTCGGCTGGACCGTCGCCAACAACGGCGGTGCCGCCCTCGGCGGCTGGATCGACCAGGTCTTCCTTTCGCATAACGGCACGCTGGTCAAGGTCGGCGAGATCGCGCACGCCGGCGGGCTGGCCACCGGTGCGACCTACAATGCATCCGCTTCGTTCGCGTTGCCGCTCGAAGCGAGCGGCGACTACGAAATCGTCGTGGTGACCGATGCCGCGCGCGCGATCGACGACCGCGCTCGCGACAACAACACGTACCGCAACGGCCTGACGGTCCAGATGGCGGCCCATGCCGATCTCGCGGTGAGCGCCGTGCAGGCGCCCGCCACGCTGATCGCCGACCCGGCCACCCTGGCGGTGACCTGGACGGTGACCAACCAGGGTACGGGCGCGGGCGACAGCACGGGCTGGACGGATCGCATCGTCCTCTCCACCGACGACATCCTCGGCAATGGCGACGATATCGTCGTCGGCGAAGTGCGCCACGACGGCGCGCTTGCCGTGGGTGCAAGCTACAACGGGCAGTTCAGCACGATGCTGCCGCCGGGCACCACCGGTCGCTACAAGCTCTTCGTCGTGACCGACGCGGCACATACCGTGTTCCAGAATGGCGCGACCGCCAACGATGCCGCATTGCTCGACCACACCGTCGACATCATGCCGAAACCGTATGCCGATCTCGTCGTGCAATCGGTGGGCTCGCAGGGCGCCGCGATCAGCGGCCAGTCCCTCACGGTGACGTGGAACGTCGTCAATCAGGGCATCGGCATTACCGATACGTCCGAATGGCGCGACCAGGTCTGGCTCAGCTCGCTGCCCGACGGCACCGGCACCATTTTCCAGCTTGGCAACGCGGACCATATCGGCCAGCTCGCCATCGGCGACAGCTATACGCGCAGCATCGTCGTGACGATGCCTAACGGCATCTCAGGCAATTACTACCTCAACGTCAAGACCGGCGGCCCGTTCGAGTTCGTCTACAACAACAACGACACCGGTCACAGCATCGCCCTGCCCGTGCAGCTGGCACCCTCGCCCGATCTCGTGGTGCAGACGGTCAGCATGCCGGCCGCGGCGGTCGAAGGTTCCGTCGTCGACGTGGCATGGACCGTTATCAATAACGGCACGGCCACGGCTACCGGTCCGTGGGTCGATACCGTCAAGCTCGTGCCCGTCAGCGGCAATGGTGCGACGATCACGCTTGGCAGCTTCACCTACGATCGTCCGCTCGGCGCGGGCATCAGCTATACGCGTACCGAACAGCTTCGCCTGCCGTCGAAGATCGAAGGCCTGTACCGGATCGAAGTCATCACCAACGCCAATCTCGGCGGCGACGGTGCGCAGGTTTACGAATACGGCGCCGCGCGCCTGAACAACTTGCTGATCGCCAGCGACGCATCGCAGATCAGCTTGCAGAGCCGCCCGGATCTGCAGGTAGGTAATGTCGTCGTACCCGACCACGTCACCGCCGGCACCACGGTCGGCATCCAGTACACCGTCGTCAACCAGGGTCCGATGCCGGCCAACGGTCACTGGCGCGACAAGGTCTACCTGTCGCTCGATGGCCTGCTCAGCGGCGACGATGTGCTCGTCGGCGTCTTCGACAATGGCAGCGCGCTGGCTCCGACCGGCAGCTACACGAACGCAAGCGGCACGATCAATATTCCGATCCAGTACCGCGGCAATGTCTACCTGATTGTTGTCACCGACGCGGACAACGTCGTCGACGAATACCCGAACGAGCAGAACAACGTTCGCGCCGCTCACTTCTACGTGGACCCGGTGCCGTTCGCCGATCTGGTCACCAGCAACGTCACCGCGCCCGATCAGGCGGTGCATGGCGCTACGATCCAGGTCGATTACAAGGTCACCAATTCCGGTAGCGCGACAACCCGCGGCGTATCCGCCGATATCAACAGCTGGACCGACACGGTATGGCTGGCCAAGGACCCGCGTCGCCCCGGTGCGAACAAGGGCGACGTGCTGCTCGGCTCGGTCGTGCACACCGGCAATCTGGCCATCGGCGCCGACTATCTGGGCACCCTGCGCGTCACGATTCCGGACGATACCTTCAGCGGCAAGTACTACATCACCGTCTGGAGCGATGCATACGACAGCATCCTTGAGGACACGCTCGCCTCCAATATCAATCCGGACGACCCGAACCAGGTCGACAACAATAACTACAAGGCCCGCGCGATCAGCGTCCTCGGCATTACGCCGCCGGATCTGGTCGTGACCCAGGTCACCGCACCCGCGACGGTCGATGCCGGCGGGACGATCACGTTCGGCTATACGGTGCAGAACCAGGGCGATCTGTTCACTGGCGGCTGGACCGATTCGGTCTACGTCGCGGACAACCCCGATCTGTCCAAGGCCACGAAGTTCTGGCTGATCGGCAGCTATACGCAAAGCCGTACGCTGAACAACGGCGAGAAGTACACGGTTTCGCAGACCCTCCAGCTCGCACCATCGGTGAACGGCGGTTACGTCGTCGTCCGCACGGATGCGTACAACAACGTCCGCGAAGTCAACGAAAGCAACAACGTCACCGCGATCGCGTCGAACGTCGTGACCCATCCCGCCGATCTGCAGGTGACCTCGATCGTCACCCAGCCGCAGAACTGGTCGGGAGAGCTCACCCCCATCACCTGGACGGTGACCAACAAGGGCGAGGCGGTATGGCCGTCGACCGTCGGCTGGGTGGACTCGGTCTACATCAGTACCGATCCGACGTTCATCCCCAAGCGAGCGACGGCGCTCGGTGCATTCACGCATTACAACCTCGCGGGCCTTCCCGCCGGCGCGAGCTATAGCGTCACCGCGAACGTGCAACTGCCGCCGGGTACGGACGGCAAGTACTACATCTATGTCATTACGGACAGCATGCCGGGCGAAACGCTCAGCTCGCCCGTGCCGCAACCGAATGCAGCGACCGAACAGCTCACCGGCACGATCAACGCGAACGACGTTTTCTACTACGGCAAGTCGGTCTACGAAGGCACGCTGGGCAACAACAACATCGGTAGCGGCAGCCTCGCCATTACCTATCGCGAAGCCGATCTGCAGATCGACGGCATTACGATTTCCAATCCGGCACCGCAATCCGGCGAGCTGGTCACCGTGACCTGGGTCGTCACCAACCGTGGCGACCGCGCCACGCGCGTGTCGGGCTGGTCCGATGGCGTCTATCTGTCCAACGATGCGTCGCTCGACGCGTCCGATACACCGTTGCCGGAAGGCTCGCTTTACGACAACCCGGGACGGGTCGTGGGCATCTCGCTCACCGATGCCAATGGCAAGCCGCGCTTCCTGCTGCCGGGCGAGTCGTATACGCAGTCGGTGACGTTCCACTTACCGCAGTCGATCAGCGGCAACTTCCACGTCATCGTAAAAGCCGATACCTCCACGCTGAAAGACTGGCTCTACAGCGAGCCGAGTTCGATCCGTGCCGGTCTGGACGTCGTCGCCGGCGACGGTCCCGGCTCGGTGCTGGAGTTCCGCGACGAAGGCAATAATGTCTCCTCGATTGCCCTGCCGATCACGCTGGCTACACCGCCCGATCTCACGGTATCGAAGGTCACTGCGCCCGACCATGTCGTCGCGGGACAGTCCTTTGTCGTCGACTACACCGTCTACAACGCGGGCGGTGCGACCCCCAGCGACCAGAGCGCATGGAACGACCTGATCTATCTGTCGCGCGACCGCTTCCTCGACGTCAACCAGGATCGTTACCTCGGTTATCTCGGTCATTCCGGCGGCCTGAGCGCCTCCGGCAGTTATGACGGCCGCTTTACCATCACCGCGCCCGGCGACCTCGACGGCCCGTACTACGTCTTCGTCATTACCGATCCCGCACGTGCCTTCGGCGCGGGTCCGAGTGGCAAGGTGCTGGAATTCGGCAACGACCAGAACAATGCCACCGCCGCCGTCCAGCCGATTATCGTGGAGACGCCGCCACCGGCCGACCTCAAGGTCGGTCAGGTCACGGTGCCCCCGCAGGCCCAGGTCGGCCAGCCGGTCACGATCGCCTATACGGTGAGCAACGACTCGGCCAATACCGCGCACGGTCAGTGGACGGATGCGATCTATCTCTCGGCGGACAACACCTGGGGACTGGACGACATCCTGCTCGGCAAGGTGCTGCATATCGGCGATCTCATCGGCCAGGGCAGCTATACCGGCACGCTCACGGCCAACCTGCCTCCGCTGAAGGACGGCACCTGGCGCATCATCGTCCGCCCCGATCTCTACAACGAAGTCTTCGAAGGCGGCATTTATTACGGCCCGACCGGCCTGGTCATGGCACCGGGCGAGGCGAACAACCTCACCGCATCGGCCGCCGTGATCCAGACCCAGGTACCGCGCCTCGATGTGGCGAGTCCCGCGGCGATCACGTTGTCCGATGGCCAGACCCAGCTCTACAAGGTGAGCGTCGCGGCTGGCCAGACGCTGCGCGTGCTGCTCGATTCCACCGCGCAATCCGGCGACAACGAGCTGTATATCCGTTACGGCGATATCCCGACCACCTATGCGTACGACGCCTCGTACAGCAATGCCTCATCCGCCGACCAGCAAGCGCTGATCGCCAGCACGCTGGCGGGCGACTACTACATCCTCGTACGCAGCCGTGGCGGCCACGCCGTGCCGGCAACGCTGCGCGCCGACCTGCTGCCGTTGTCGATCACGAAGATCACGCCGGATTCGGGCGGTGTCAGCGACGATGCGCATCGCTGGGTCACGCTGGACATCTACGGCTCCAGCTTCCAGCCCGGAGCGCTCGTCAAGCTCACCCGCCCCGGCGTCTACGAGGCCGAACCCGATCGCTGGCAGGTGCTGGACGCAACGCATATCCGCGCCATCTTCGACACACGCGCCTTCCCGCTCGGCCTGTACGACGTCACGGTCATCAATCCGAACGGCCAGAGCATCACCGAAGCGAATCGTTATCTCGTGGAGCGTGGTATCGAGGACGATGTGACCATCGGTGTCGGTGGTCCGCGCAATCTCGAGCCGGGCGACAGCGCGACCTATACGGTGTCGTTGCAGAGTCTTACCAACGTCAACACGCCTTACGTCCGCTTCGATTTCGGTGCGGTGGAGATGGGTTACAACCAGTACCTGCTCGACGGCCTCAACCTGCCCTATGCGCTGTTCGGCGCCAACGTCGGCGGTTCGCCTTACGGCAACATCGCCGGCGCGCCGGCGAACACCATGGGTTACGGGCAGACGCCTTCGACACAGTCGCGCACGGATATTCCGTGGGCCTCGCTCGATGGCACGCTGAACACCAACGGCTACAACCTCGCACCGGGTTATGCCTTCGACGTGGCCGCTCACGGTTTCGTCGGCATGACCTTCCGCCTGCAGACCTATCCGGGTCTGACGGCGTGGCTCAACCGCGATTTCGACGGCTTGCGCGACGCCTTGTATGCGACGCATCCGGACTGGAAGACGAAAGGCATCCTCGATGCCGGCGTCAGCGGACTGGACAAAATTTCCGCCGGCCTAACGGCCCGCTTCCTCGCGGCCGATCCGCAAGACCGCATCAGCAAGCTCGAAATCCTTTCCGAATCGTTCCAGATGAACGTGGTGGCGTCCGCGACCGCGCTGACGCGTGCGCAATTCGTCGCCGAACAGACGGCGTATGCGTTGCGTCTGCGTACCGCCATCCTCGCAGATGCCAGCGCGCCGGTGAACCTGTCCGTGCTCGCCGCCGACGCGTCGACCTGGGTCAACGGCTGGCTGGCCGCGCTGGAAACGGCGGGCATGCTGACGCCCGAGAACCAGGCACCGCCGATCACCACCAATCCGCAGGTCGTCAGCCTGAATGCGACCCTGGCTGCCGGCATCCTGCTTTCGCGCGGCGGCGACAGCTATCGCACGCAGGCCGACCTGCTCGGATTCTTCGCCAAGGTGCAGCAGTGGTATGGCGACACGGCCGCCTATAGCGGCGATCCGAAAGCCGCGAAGGGACCGATCGACCATATCGAAATCCGCGAGGACGACGAAGGCGACTACGTCGAAGTACCGGTGCCGGCCCTGGCCAATCCGGCCGATTACGACCAGCACGTGGGACGCACGCTGCAGTTCGAGAACTTCCAGATCTTCGTGGGCGGTCGCTCCGAACTCGAGTACCTGCGTTCGCAGGGCCTGCTCGACGAGAAGTTCAATCCGTTGCCGGGCAAGGCGCTCAATCTCGCCCAGTATCTGCAGATCGTCGCGCAGCAGCGCGGTGCTGCCGATGCCGCTATCAGCGTGCAGGGTCCGCAGGGACGCAGCACGGCAAGCGACGGCAGTGTCTATGTTCCGGCCGGGACACCGCTGCCGTATACGTTCGCGTTCGCGAATCCGACCCAGCAAGGCGTGGGCCAGATCCGCATCGTGACGCAGCTCGATCCGTCGCTGGATCCGCGTTCGCTACGCCTCGGCGATCTGAAGCTCGGCGACATCAGCATCCACGTACCGGCGGATCGCGCGAACTTCCAGGCCGATTTCGACTTCAGCGGCAGCAAGGGCTACGTGCTTCGCGTCAGCGCGGGCATCGACGTCGAATCGCGTATCGCGACATGGCTGATCCAGGCCATCGATCCGGCCACCGGCGAAGTGATGCAGGATCTGACGCGTGCGCTGCTTTCGGGCAGCAGCGCGCAGTCCGGCGGTTTCGTCAGCTTCACGGTTGCCGCATCGGCGACCGCCGTATCCGGTTCGCGTATCGCGACGACCGCACGCATTTTCTTCGACGGCGCGCCGCCGATCGACAGCGTGACCGTGAACACGACGCTGGACGCCAGCGTGCCGCATACCACGGTCACGGCGACGAGCCTCGGCAACGACGTCAACGGCGCGCCGACCTATTCGGTGAAGTGGAATGCGAGCGACGATGCGAGCGGCATCCGTTTCGTTACCGTGTATGTCGCGACCGATGGCGGCGACTTCCGCATCTGGCAGCGCCAGGTCGGACCGGACAAGACCGAAGCCGTCTTCAATGGCGAAGCGGGTCACCATTACGAGTTCCTCGCCGTCGCCACCGACAACGCGGGCAATCGCGAAGCGGCCAATGTCACGAACGCGGTCCTGCCCGACGATGGCGGTCGCCAGCAGGTGCTGGATGGCCTTGGCGTGACGCCGGGCGTCGAGCAGAGCCCGACCGTTCCGCAGGCGGCACCGGATCGCAACTACCCGGCCAATCCGCTGTTCACCGATGCGGCCCAGCTCCTGCCGGGACAGGTATCGACGAACAACGCTGGCGATCTGGGCAACGTGCTTGCCCCGTTCGTTTCGCGCGGTTTCGCCGACGGCTTCGCTACCGGCGCGGCCGATATCGGTGCCATGGCGATGGTCGAACTGCCCGATCACAGCGTCCTCGTCAGTGCGGGTGCCCAGCGCAACGAGGTTTACCGTTACGGCAAGGACGGCGGTCACTCGGTGACGCCGCTCTTCGTCCTCGACTCGCCCGTACTCGACATGGCCGTCGACGCGCTTGGCCAGCTATGGGTCATGACCGGCAACGAACTGCTGCAGGTCGATGCCAGCAGCGGCGCCATCGTGCGGCGCATGCAGGGCCCGACCGGCCAGCCGCTGACACATGCTCTCGCCATCCAGCCGTCCACCGGCGACATCTTTGTTTCCTCCGGCAGCGGCATCGAAGTCTTCCATCCGAACGAAACCAATCCGAACCGTGCGTGGCAGCACTTCAGCAATACGCGCGTAGGCGACCTCGCATTCGGACCGGACGGGCGCCTGTGGGGCATCCGCTGGACCGGTAGCGATATCGCGGCCGCCGATCCCAAGGGCAGCACGGATATCGTCAGCTTCCCGATGTCCGGCGCCACGCTCGGCCGTGCGGAACTCGAGTACCGCCTGACCGGAGTCGTCAGCTCCATTGCCTTCGGTGCGGCGGGCACGCCGCTCGACGGACTGTTGCTCGCTTCCGGCGCCCTGCCGCAGCACGTGCAGGTCGCCGGCGTCGTCGATACCACACACGGTTCGACGGTGTGGATGATCGAACTGAACTCCCGCCGCGTTCTTCAGGTCGCCGGCGGCGGTACGCAGGGCGAAGCGATCGTCGCGACCAGCGACGGACGCATTCTCGTAGCGCAGACCAACCACGTCGACGAAATCGCTCCGGCGCACGCGCCGAAGGTACTAGCGACGAGCGTACCCGATGGGGCGCTGCTGCCCTTGCCTGTTGGTGAGATTGCGGTGCGGTTCGATCAGGATATGTGGCTGGGTAGCGATCCGGCTTCGGCGCTCGCGGACCCGGCCAGCGTGTTCTACGCCGCGAACTTCACCCTGCTCTCCAGCGAGACGGGTGCGACGGCGATAACCCCGAAAAATATTCGTTGGGACGCCGTAACGCATACGGCATATCTCGACGTCAGCGGGATCGCGGCGGGCCACTACCAGCTGACTATCAACGGCAACCTGCGCAGTGCCAGCCACCTGGCCATCGGGCAGAACACGGTCAGCGGTTTCACCGCGCTGCTGGATATGAGCAGCACCGTGCAGCTGGCGTTTACCAATACGCGCGCCGACCACACAACGGGTGCCGTCAGTTACGACGTCAGCATCACCAACATCGGCACCGACGACCTGCATGGGCCGTTGATGCTTTTGCTGGATCCGGGCGCTTATTTCGCCTCCGGTATCGATGGCGCGGTTCAGGGCACAGGCGCACAGGCAGGTTTCTGGATCCTCGACCTGACTGGCGCGTTGCAAGCGATGGGGGGCAAGCTGGCGGTAGGTGCCACCCTTGCCAACCAGACCGTGACGGTGGTTCCGGCGAATTTCTTCGGTAACGCCGGCGTGCTCGCCGACCTGGCGAAGTTCAATCTCGGCCATGGTATTTACGCGGTTCCTCAAGCCAATCTGCCGCCGACCATTCCCGCGGTAGGCAGCACGAGCAAACCCGATACGTTCAACCAGCCCGCGACGATCGGTCAGCCCTGGAATGCCACGCTCGAAGCCGTCGACAACGATGGAACGGCCTTCCATTGGGAAGTCGTGCAGGCACCTCCCGGTCTTTCCATTAGCGCCACGGGGGCCTACACGGTAGATGCCGACGGTCACTACCATTCCGTCGCGACGCTCAGCTGGACTCCCGGTGCGAACGCCGATGCGGACACTGTCGTGGTCGTGCGCGTACAGGACGGGCGTGGCGGCGTGGCACTCCGTGTGCTTCATGTCGTCGTCCAGCAAGGCAACCGCACGCCGGTACTGGGTCGGCAGAACGACATCGTACTTGCCGAAGGTGCGACGCTTTCGCTCCCGCTGCGCGCCGCCGACGCGGATGGCGACGTCCTGACGATGAGCGTCACGAACCTGCCCCCCGGCGCCCAGTTCGACGCACAAACCGGTCTGCTTACGTGGAATCCGACGTACTCGCAGGCAGGTATCTACTCGAACGTGACGATACGTGTCAGCGATGGAAAGTCGACGGTCAGCGAGACCTTCACGATCACCGTGACCCAGGCTCAACCCAACCCCGTACTGGGAGCCGTTGCGCCGCAGGTACTTCGCGAAGGCGACGCGTACGGTCTTCAGCTGGCCGGCTCGTTGCCGGGCGGCACGGCGCGCGCCGATGGATCGACCGTCACGCTGAGCTACAGCGCGGCATCGATTCCCGGCGGCATGACGCTGAACAGCGACACCGGCTGGCTCAGCTGGACGCCTGGCTTCGACCAGCACGGTTCGTACAGCGTCAATGTCCTGCTCACGGCCACGTTCACCGCGCTCGACGGCACCGCCGTGACGCGTACCGCGTCGCGGGTGGTGAACTTCAGCGTCCTGAATGCGAACGGCGCACCGGTATTCGACAGCAACGTGGGCAGCCCATGGAATGTTGTCGAAGGCCAGGATCTGCGCATCAGCGTCTTTGCATTCGATCCGGACAATCCCGGTTTCGCGCCCAAGGTGCGACTGGGCACCGGTGCTCCCGCGACGGATCAGGGCGTCGCTGTCGCTCCGACGGTCACCTATCAGGTACTCGGTCTGCCCGAGGGCGCGACCTTCGATACCGACACACTTGAGATCGTGTGGACGCCCGGCTATGCCCAGGCCGGTACCTATCATGTGACGGTTATCGCCACGGACGATGGCGATGGCACGGGAACTCCGGCAGTCAGCCAGGTAACGATTCCGATCGTCGTTGCCGATACGAACCGGGCTCCGTATATCGCTCCGATTACGAATGCGTTCGTCGATAAGGGCGCCACGCTCGACATTCCGGTGAATATCACGGACATCGACGGCAACCCGATTCAGCTGACCATTTCCGGCCTGCCGCGTTTTGCCACCTACACCCAAAATCCGCCTGGCGCGGACGGACGCATCACCGGGACGATTCATTTCGCGCCCGGCGACAACGACCGGGGCGATTACACCATCACGCTCACCGCACAGGACAACGGCAATGGCGACCCATCGCGCGTACTGGCCCAGTCCATCAGTTTCGTCGTCACCGCGCGGAGCCTGACCGAACCGCCGGCATTCGCTTTGCCCGACCAGATCGTCGCCGTTGCCGGTCAGCCGATCAGTTTGCCGGTGGTTGTCAGCGATCGCGACCAGGACGCTTTGACGTTCGGCACCGCAGGTCTGCCGGTTGGCGCGACGCTTGTTCCGACGGGAGTATACGGACAGGCGATCTTCACCTGGACACCGACGGCCGACGATCTTGGCGCGCACGATATCGTGTTCACCGTAACCGACAGCGGCCTGCCGCCACAGGATCAGGGCACCACGAATCCGGCATCGCCGGTACCCAACGTCACCCGGCATACCGTGCGCATCATCGTTCGCGCGGCAAACACCGCACCACAGCTCCTTGCGGTGCAGTTGAACGGCAACGCGGTCGCCGATTCCGTCGCGCCCTCGGTTCCCGTCGTGCTTTCGGCCAACGAAGGCGCTGCGATGTCGCTCGACCTGTTCGCACGCGATGCGGACAGCGACCTCATCAGCTGGACCGCGACGGGCCTGCCTTCGGGCATGCAGATGTCCGTTCCCGCGGGCGGCGGTCACGCGACGCTGAACTGGACACCGGGATTCTTTGCCGCGCAAAGCGACAACACCGGTGGCAAGAGCCCCGGCATCTATCGCTTCACCGTGACGGGAAGCGATGGCGCCGCCGTGTTTACACGCACCTTCGAGCTACACGTCGCCAACGTGAACCAGGCACCGGTCATCCTTCCGATGCCGCTTCAGCTGGTTAACGAAGGTGACACGACATCGTTCACGCTGCGTACGATCGACGTCGACGGCGACCCGCTGCATATCAGCCTGATCTACGACGAAAACACGCCGGCAAGCATCATTTTCAACGCGACAACCGGCGAGTTCGAATGGACGCCGGGGTATGACACCGTCAACAACGCATTGGGAGGAAGCCGCGACTTCGCCTTCAAGTTCACCGCGACGGATGGCAGCCTCACTACCACGCAGACTGTGCATGTCCGTGTCTTCGACACCAATCGCGCGCCTGCCCTGTCGGTATCGAGCCACGCCATAACGATAGGCCAGGACTGGAGTATTCCGGTCGAACTCGGCGGCACGGATACCCTGCGCGGCATTCACGCTTCCGATGCGGACGGCGTCACGCAGACGCAAGGACTGGTCGTTGCCTTCTCGGGTCTTCCCGATGGCGCCGTCTACGATGCGCAGACGAAGAATCTTCGCTGGACGCCCGGCCCGGGCCAGGTCGGCGATTTCGTCATCACGGCGATCGTTTCCGATGGGCTCGCTACGGTCCGCAAGACGTTCACCGTGCGTGTCGTCGCCGATGCGTCGGCCAACGCACCGTCCATTCTTGTCGACAGCGTGCCGGGAACACCCGCGCTTCCCGGTCAATCCATTCTGGTGACGGTGCGCGCAAGCAGCTTCAGCGCCATCACCAGCATGGTCGTCCAGGTACGCGGAACGGGGCTTGCCAGCGACACATGGCAAACCGTTGCGCTCGATTCCAGCGGGCGTATGCGCCTGACCGCCACGCAACCCGGCCTTATCGACGTGCGCGTGATCGCCACGGATGCGGACGGATTCGTCGGGACGCGCGATAGCCAGTTGCGGATCAGGGACGCAAGCGATATCGCGGCACCCGTACTCGCATGGAGCGGTGCCCTTTCCGGTGGCACCGCCACGGGGAAACCGGTCGACGTCACTTCGCCGCTCGCCCTGGCCGCCTCGCTGAGCGAGCTTCAGCTCATGGGCTACCGCCTTGAAATCGCTTCGGCCGACAGCGACCAGTGGCGGGTACTTACCAGTGCCGATCTCGCCGCGGCGACGGTCGACCAGTCGTTGACCCTCGGTACGCTGGACCCGGCCGCTTTCGGCAACGGGGTGTATCGCCTGCGCCTTACCGCATGGGACCTGGCAGGCCGCACCAGCCAGATCGAAACGCGCCTTATCGTCGATACGACACAGAAGAATCCGACGGTCGCCGCGATGGGCGACACGACGTACCAGCTCGGCGGTCATGCGTTTACCGTGACCCGTACTCCGGCCAATGGCACCGGTGCCGACTTCGGCAACTGGTCGATGGCCGGCTTCGACACGGGCCTGTCCACCGACCAGCTCGCCATGACGGCGACCGGTACCACGGCATCGTGGGTGGAAGGCGCGCGCGTGTGGTTGCAGATGCCGGCGAATCTCGGCGATGGCAATGCTCCGATGCGTTACCTCAGCTTCGACCTCGCCACCATCGGTACGCCGATGGTCGGAAGTGCGAATGCGCCCGTCACGTATCGCGCGTCCTTCGGCCAGGATCAGGGCTGGTCGCTCGATGCGCTGGGCGGCGACACGCTGCAGCGTCAGGGTACGCATCTGTACGACCAGATCACCGGTCTTCCGTGGCAACCGGCCGGCTATGTGCTCACCGCACCGGACGGCACACGCTACAGCCTCGATACCGCGGGGAAAATTACGGCGGTCGCCTTCACCGACGGCACGAAATGGCTGGTATCGGATGCGGGCATTGCGCTCGTGGGCGGTAACGCATCGGCGCGCGTCACCATGGTCCGCGACGCACAGGGCCGTATCGTGCGCATGACCGGTCCCGTGGATACCGCGGGGCACTCGCGTACCACGGTCTATCTTTACGACACGGCCGGCCGTCTCTCGCTCGTTCGCGCGCTGGACACGGCCGATACCGGGCACGCCTACGGTTACGACAGCAATGGGCAGCCTTATCCGGACGTCGTCACGGCTAATCTCGGCACGGCGGCGAACTGGCTGGGCAATAGCAGTGGAAACACCTGGTCGGGTGGCCTTTCCAATCAGGGAACGACCACGCTGGGCTTTACGGTTCGCGACAGCGAACTCGCTTCGAGTGTGAAGATTCCCGGCACGACCGGCGCAATCGTCCTGGCCATCAGCGTCGCCTTCGACGACGCCAGTTCGACGGTCGATATCGTGGGTGGCGATATCCTCGGTCGCGTGCTGCACAACGGCGTGCTTACGCTGCTCGTGCGCGTCGACGAAGCGGGTCTGAAGCTGATCCGGCTGACCGGCAACGGTCACGCCACGGTTTCCATATCTGTCGCCGGCGACCTGAACCACGACGGCCGCATCGACGGTGCCGACACCGCGGCGTTTGCCAGCGACCTCGCAGGCGGCCTGGCGGCTGGCGATATCAATGGCGATGGAAACATCGATCAGGCCGACCGGCAGTTGCTATATGCGAACTACGGATGGCGCGCGAATGGCGCGCCGGAGGCATCGGCCTCGATACCCGCGGTGCTCACGCATACGGACCTGGGCGTTGCCATTCCGCTGTCTTCTATCGCGCAGGACTATGAAGGCGACACATTGTTCTGGAAGATCGTCGGCGTCACGCACGGCAGTGCGCGGCTCAGTGCCGATGGTCTCTCCGTCATCTTTACGCCGGAACCCGGTTATAGCGGTGTCGCCGCGATTTACGTCAGTGCCGACGACGGCTATTCGAGCAGTGCGCCTATCCAGCTCAACGTGACGGTGAGTGCCGCCAAACTTACGGGCATCCATCTGGAACCCGTTGGCGAGGTATTGCCGGGTCAGGCCGTGCACGTAAAGGCTACGGTCGATTTCGAGGATCAGGCGGGTGTCGACATCAGCGCGGACTCCGGCTATCTCACGCTCACGCTGGGCAATCTGAGTGGCCTGGGCGTTACGGGGCCGGCCGCTGTCACGGTCGACGACGCAAGGGATTTCCTCGTCACCGTTGGAACGGGCCCCGTGCTGCTGATCGCATCGCACGTCCGCGCCGACGGCTCGGTGGTCCGTACCGTCGAAACGTTCAACGTCGCAGCGACGGCCATCACGGACGCGCAGCCAGACGCGCCGCTGCCACTGGTCACGCCCGATGTCTATCCCGCGACGCTGGCGATGGTCGAAGGCGGTACGCGCCAGATCAAGGTGCATGCCACCGATCCTTACGGCGATGCGGTCGTCGACGTGAGCCATGGTCAGGTCCTGTATGTCTCCAGCGACGAGACCGTGGCGACCGTGGATGCAAACGGTTTTGTCACCGCCGGCGCGGTCGGCGTAGCGCGTATTTTCGTGATCTATGTCTACACAGGTCGGCTGTCCGACGGAACGATCCTCACTCAATCCGTCGCCATGGGCGAGGTGTTGATTCATGTGGACAAGGCTGCGGTTCAGACGACGCCGCAGGCCATCGAGATCTCGCATGATGTGGGTGGCGTTGTCAGTTCCACGACAGGCGAGACGGTTCTCATCGGCGCAGGCGCAATGCCCGTCGATACATCCGTGTCCATCTCGCGTATCTCGCTCGACGATCCCTCCCTGCCCGGCGCTGGCGGTGTCCCCGGTACGGGCGTACTCGTCCCGCTGGCGGCCTTCCACCTCGACCTTGGCGGCACGAGTTCGAATTATCCGTTGCAGCTTGCGATCCCCGTGCAGGGTTCGGGTCTTGCGTCGGCCGGCGACGAAGTGCTGTTCCTGCGCAAAGGACAGGTACCGGGTCCCGATGGAAACATGATCGATACGTGGTGGATCGTGGACAACGGTTTCGTCGGAGCCGACGGTGTCGCCAGGACGGCCAGTCCGCCCTTCGACGGTGTGGACAGTTCTGGCGAGTACTACGTCATGCGCGGCATCCCCGGCGTAATTTCCGGGCAGTACGAACTGGCCATCAATGCGGGAACCTGGCTGACGTTCGCTGGCCTCGGTCTCACCATGGGCGGCGGATTGGCCGGTACGTTGATGTATTCCGGCCTGATCGATTCGCTGGCCCAGGCCGCGACGTCGCTCTTCGCCGGCTCGTATCACTTCGGCATTCCGCAGTCCGCCAACATTCCGCTGCCCCAGGTACCACCGGGCCAGATCGGCAAGATCAACACCGGCGCCGCCCTGCCTGTTGTCCAGACGCCAGACGGCAGCGTCGCGTTGCCGAACATTACGGCGATCGCGCCGGTTGCCGGCACCGACCAGATCACGATCACGATTACCAGCAATAACCCGGGAGCTTTCGCGGGCACGCTGGTCTTGAGAGCGATCCTGGCCGACGGCACGCCCATCGACGTCAAGACGGGCATTCCGGGTACGACGACCGGCAATATCACCGTGCAGGTGCCCCCGGGCATCGCGATCGGTTCCGTACGCTGGCAGCTGGTGCGGCAGATTCCGACGAGCGCGTTCACGGCGTCCGGCACACTTACCTCTGGATCGCCTCGCGAATTCAAGGGCAATCTGTTCGGCGTGTCGCCGCTGCCGAACATCGTCGCCGTCATGACCCGGACCGGTATCGACTTCCTCCGCGAGAACACTGTCCTGGGCCAGGTCAATCTGCTCGAGCGACTCGGTTCGACCGTCCTCGCCGGATACGTTACCGGCACCAAGGTGCAGCCCATTGCATTTTCCGACGACTACACGCGTTGCTACATCGGAGGCAATGGCGTCGTCTACGTGATCGACACGATCACGTTCCGGATTTTCGACACAATAGCGATCGCGGGCGGCAAGAACATCACGAGCCTGCTCGTCGCCGGGAATCGCCTGCTCATCGGCGAAGGCAGCAACTACGGCTCGGGTGCTGGCAACTTCCAGCTGCGCGCCATGGATATCGACCCGGCAAGCAAGACGTATCGCAACGTGGTCTCGATCCAGGGCACCGGCATCGAAACGACGGTCTACGGCGTTTCGTCGATGACGGTCGGCCCGGACGGGCGCACGCTGATCGTCGCGACACCTAAGAACGCGAACTCGACGATGCTCGGCGACAGGACGAAGATCGGCAACGTGCTTATATTCGATCTGTCCACGCTCAAGATGGCGACCGGCCGGATCGATACGCCGATCCCCGCATCGCTTCCCGGCGATGGCTTCAGCGGAAAATCGCCGCAGAGCATCGTTGCAACGACCGACGCCGATCACTATCTCGTCACGAATATCGAGGATTACAACCGAGGCCTGTCGACTCTTGTCCTCACTCGCGACAAGTCCGGGCATGTCATATCCGCCGTCATGAATTCGATCGACCTGTCGCAACCGACGAACGCCATTATTTCCGACCGCCTCGACATACAGCGGGCGCAAAGCGTGGTGCTCGTCGTTCGGGACGGCGTCGAATACGCCATCGTTTCGGACGATAACTACAACTTCAACGATCCGTACTACCGGGCGATGTTCGAGGCCCCGGACTTCATCTACATGCCATTCGGTCCCCCCATCGCGGTAGGTGGCAGTGCCAGTGCGAAGAAAGTCTCGGTGGGCGGCAAGCTGGGTATCATTCGCGACCCGTTCGGCAAGAGCGGTGCGCCCCAGTATCTGGGCGCCACGTTGCCGCTGGACGGTTACGGCATCATCAACCTCAGTCTTTCCGCCGACGGAAAGGTCCTTGTCGGCCAGCTGAAGGGAGGCTTCGGCACGGTCAATCCGAACCAGCAGAATCCGAACCTCGATCATTCGTGGAGTATCGACGCGCTGCTGGATGCGACGCTGGCAATGAGCGACAAGGATCGCCTGTCTCATCACATCAAGATCGGCGAAAACGGAGAGCAGAACATTCCGTCGCCGACAGGTGGACCGATCGGCGTACCCGCCGGTACCGAAACCAGTAGCGGTTCTACCACTACCACCACTACGAAGTTCATCACGGGCACGGGCAGCCAGAACGGAACGACGCAGGACCAGGCGTTCTCCCTGACGATTCCCGGATCGGCACACCAGCCGACTTACGTCACCATCGAAGTGGACAGCGAGATCGGCTCGTTCCTGAAGGCCGGCGCGGGCAGTCTCGGCCTGACCACCCAGAACATAACGATTGCCGCCGGTTCCAGCGCCTTTATCGCGGCCGATGCAATGACCCTTGCCGAGATGTATCCGGCCAACAAGTTCTCATTGCTGACCGGCGACGAACTCTACGGCGGCCAGATCAAGATCACGATCGTCGTCAACGGTGTGAAGACCGTGAAGATCTACCAGATCGTCCGCTGGGTCGATGCAACCGATGCGGTCGCAGCGCTCAAGATGATCGATCCGACCAACCCGGCATTCCAGCCGGGAGGGATGCTGGCGTCCGAAGTCGTCAACACAGCCAGCGCGGTGTTCGAAAACACGCTGGCGGACGGTGCGGGCAATGTCGTCCGGATCAAGGAAGTCACCATGCATCTGTCCAGCTCGATGCATCTGGATATCGGCGATGACGGAATCAACTCGGAGTTCACGTTCGGTGCCGCACAGAACGGTGCGGTGCAATGGAAGTTCGATCCGCTGGCAACCGGAAGTGGGTTCGACGATATGCATGCGTCGTATTCCTACGACACGCTGAAGATCAGGAACGCAGACGGTACCCTCATCGGCGCCCTCGACGTCCGGGGACGGAAAACCAAGCCGGTTGAAGTCAACCTTAATCTGGACGGCCTGCGCGCCGAACTCCTGCGTATTTTCAGTACAGCGGGAGTCATTACCGGCACGCCGGCAACCGGTTATACCTACCACGCCGCCGCTCCGGCTACGGGGTCCAGCACAGGTGTATGGGCAGCAGGCCCCATTCCACTCAGCGCGACGTTCGTCAGCACATTCGGTGCGTTCCTTGGCGGCTATACGCCATATACGGGCACGGGCCCCAAGACCGCCATTCAGATCGCCTTCGAGCAGATGGTCGCGGGGATCGTCGGCGATGTCGCCGCGGCGATGCGTCAGGTGTACGCAGGCGTGCCCGGGATTACTTTTGTCAACAATGGCGGTGCGACCGGTTGGACGAAAGGTCCGACGATGCTCTGGGGCGACGCAGGTAAAAGCGTCTATGGCTACATGGACCCGAACGTCAATCCTTTCTATTCATACGACTCGAAACGGCACTTCCCGCCCGATCCGGGCTGGATCGATACGATACTTATGACCAACCGGCCCGGCACGACCGGAATCCCCGTCGTTGCCAAGGAGTGGGCACTAAGCGACGCACTGAATATGACGGTGCCCGATATCGTGTACGTCGCCGTGGGTCGAAGCATGTCGTGGACAGGGGGTACCACCTTCGGCGCTTTCCTTGTCAACACGATGGCACATGAAATGGCGCATACCTTCGGCGTAGGCGAGGACTATTTCGTTGGGACTCCGGCTTCGCCGGGAGTTCCGGCAGTGTATGGACAGCAGTTCGTCTATCCAGGCGTATCCGGCGGGATACCGAACGTTATGGGTTCCGGTGGCGACGGCGATGGTTTCCTGCAATTCCTGTCCGAACAGAAAACCATCCTGAAGGTAGCTGTCGGATCCCAGTCGAGCACCGTCAATTCGTTGCAGGCAGCGATTGCCTTCTACAAGGCGACGATGAATCTTCTGACATCTCTTAATGGCACTCCACGTGCCAGCGAAGGTGCTATAGCGGTCGGCGGTACCGCGTCGACCACCCTGCCGGCCCAGGTCATTCCGTACGATGCGGTAACGGTGACGCAGGCCCAGACCTCGTCGGCATCCCACGCTAACGTGACCATCAATCGCGATGCATCGACCGCCGATGCGTCGAGCGCGGCGGTTCCCAAGCTGACGAACGGCGAAGTGCTTTCGTTGACCGAGGCCGGAGATCGGCAGACGGCGGTAACCAGGGCACTGGTGGTCGGAGAGAACGATCGGTTCCTTCGTTTCACGATCTCCGATCTCGCGCTGGGTGCAACGGGCGGTTCTCCGCTGGATGCCTTCGAGGCGCTTCTTCTCGATGCGGTCACCGGTCGTTCGCTCGGCGGCGCCATGGCGCTGTCCCGCACGGACGATATGTTGAACGTGCAAGGCAATGGGCAGCAATTCCTTGCCAGCGGGATCGCTTACGTGACCCACCCCGATGGCAGCCGGACCTATGTGGTCGATCTGCGCGGCATCCCCGCCGGCACGGCCCTCTTGCTGTCGTTCGATATTCTCGGGTTCGGGCCGCAGGATAGCCACGTGACCATCCGCGATATCGGATTGATGGGCGACCCGAAGGCTACCGACGACGCCGTGACGCTGAACGAGGATACGTCTGCCCGCATCGATGTCGTTGGCAACGATGTCAATGCGGATGGAACGACGGCGGTTATCGTGAACGGTCCGGCGCACGGCACGCTGACCCTGAATGCGGACGGCAGCTTCGGCTACACGCCCGACGCGCTCTGGTACGGCACCGACACATTCACCTATGTTCTCGACAACGGTAAAATCCAGTCGAACGTAGCCACCGTGAACCTGACGGTGCAGAAGGTGAACCATGCACCGGTGACTGGCGATTTCGCCGTGTCCCTGAAGGAAGACGGCAGCGCGATCGTCGACCTGGTGAGCCATGCGTCCGATATCGACGGCGACATGCTCGTCGCCCGGGTCGTCGATGGCCCGCTGCATGGAACACTGGTGCACAACGCCGATGGCACGTTCTCGTATACGCCAGCGGCCGGCTTCCACGGCGCCGACTCGTTCACCTACGTGGTGAACGACGGCAGCACGGACTCGGCGCCTTCCACGGTTTCGTTGAACGTCGAACACGTGAACCATGCACCGTCGGCGCACGACGCTACGTTGCAATCGCTCGAGGAACAGACGGCCACGGGCAATGTCCTGACCTACGCGACGGATGCGGACGGCGATTCGCTGGTGGCGGAACTTGTCGGCGGTCCTTTGCACGGTACGCTGCTACTCAATGCCGACGGCAGCTTCACCTATCGCCCGAACGACCTATATCGCGGCAACGATACCTTCAGCTACCGCGTCAGCGACGGCTCGATGACCTCGGCGGTAGCTACGGTGACGATCGTAATGGTGCCGGTGAACCACTTGCCGGTAGCGCACGATATCGCCGCCACGGTGGCGGAGGACGGTTCGCTGTCGATCGATCCACGGACGGCGGCCACGGACGCCGATGGCGATACCCTGGCGGCTTCGATCGTCGACGGTCCGCTGCATGGCACGTTGGTTCGTGGGTCCGACGGTCTGTATACCTACCGGCCGGACACCTACTACGCAGGTGAGGATCGCTTTACGTTCTCCGTGAACGATGGCTCCGGAAACTCGAACGTCGCCACCGTCACGCTGACAGTGACGGCGGTGAATCACGCCGCCGTGGCGATCAACGATACGGCTTCGACCGATCAGGACAAGGCTGTCACGATCGACGTTCTCGCCAACGATACGGATATCGACAACAGCACCGGTCTCAACGCCGGCTCGCCGCTTCCGGCCAACGCCGGCCTTACCGCACGCATCGTGGGCCAGCCGGCCAACGGTTCGGTGACGGTGAACGCCAATGGCACGCTGACCTATACGCCGAAGCCCGGCTTCAGCGGCACGGACAGCTTCACCTACGTCGCCAACGACGGCCAGGTGGACTCGGCGGTCGGCTCGGTGACCATTACGGTGCGCCAGACGAATCACGCACCGGTGGCGAACGACGACGAGTTCAGCGGCGTACAGGGCAAGACCATCGTGTTGAACCCGCTCGCCAACGACGTGGATGTCGACGGCGACGCGCTCTCCGTGGTGCTGGTATCGGGTCCGGCGCATGGTGTGTTGACGCGCAATGCGGACGGCTCGCTGAACTACGTTTCCGACGGAACCTGGAGCGGTACGGACACCCTTACCTACCAGGCCAGCGATGGCAAATCGCTGTCCAACGTGGCGACCGTGCGTCTCGTGATCTCGGCTGCAAACCATGCCCCGACCGCCGCGAACGACAGCGTTCGCGTCCATAACAACCAGACGGCAGTGGTGAATGTACTGGCGAACGATCGCGACGCGGATGGCGATGCGCTCAAGGCACGTGTCGTCAGCGGTCCCAAACACGGTACGTTGACGGCCAATGCCGATGGCACCTTCAGCTATTCGGCGGACTGCTGGTATACGGGCACGGATACGTTCACTTATGTAGCCAACGACGGCAAGGCCGATTCGAATGTCGCGACGGTTACCGTCACGGTGCTGGGCCCCAATCTGCCACCTCTGGCCTTCGACGATGTCGCGGGCGTCAACGAGAATGGCTCGGTACGTATCGATCCGACCGCCAACGACTGGGATATCGACGGCGACCCGCTTACGGCGCTGCCCCTGTGCGGTCCCAGCCACGGCACGTTGGCGCTGAATACGGACGGCACGTTCACATACACACCGGACGCCAACTGGTACGGCCTGGATGGATTCACCTATCAGGCATTCGACGGTCAGTACCGATCGAATCCGGCCATGGTGTGGATACATGTGGCCCATGTGAATCAGACGCCGGTAGCGAACGACGACGCATTCACCGCCCGTGCCGGCGTAGCCACCGTACTGAACGTACTTGCCAACGACACGGATGCCGACAACGACAGCCTGACGACGAAGCTCGTGAGCTCGCCGAAGAACGGTGTGCTGACGCGCAATCGCGATGGCAGCTTCAGCTACACGGCAAAGACGGGATTCGTGGGTACGGATACGTTCACGTATACGGCGACCGACGGTTCGCTGACATCGAAGCCGGCGACGGTGACGATTACCGTGCTTGCGCCGAATCACGCACCGGTCGCGCGCGACGACAAGGCAACGACCAACGCGGGTACGCCTGTACGGATCGACGTGCTGGCGAACGACACGGATGCGGATGGCGATCGCCTTGCCACGCTGCTCGTCTGTGCCCCGAGCCACGGCAAGCTGGTTCTGAACGGTGACGGCAGCTACACATACACGCCGGACAAGGGATGGTATGGCACCGATGGCTTCAGCTATCGGGCAACCGATGGCGATGCGCGATCGGACGTGGCCATGGTCAACATCACCGTGCAACCCGTAAACCATGCACCCACGGCACAGAGCGCGACGTTCCAGGTGCAGAAGGATGGCAGCGTACGTATCGACTTCGACTGCCTGGTCAACGATCCGGATGGCGACTGCCTGACGCTCAGCCTGACCAACCCGTCGAAGGGCACGCTCAGCCGCAATCGCGACGGTAGTTACACCTATCGTCCGAAGAGCGGTTTCACCGGCACCGATGTATTCACTTACTCCGTAACCGACGGCAAGCTGTCGGCAAGCGGCACGGTGACGCTGGTCGTGTCGAAGAATCCGCCCTGCGGCAACGCGATGAGCCTTGTCTTCGACGCGACGTCGGGTGACTCTGGCAACAGTTCACAGACCGGTGGCTACATCATCCTCAATCAAGGCTCACGATCGTCGGATGTCCCGGTCATCGACTGGAATGCGCCCGCAGTCGCCTCGGGCACGACGGTATCGGGCATCGACTGGTGGCAGGACGTTTTCGAAGGAGGACGTCCCCGCGTGGACGAACTCGCGAAACAGAGTGGATTGATCGTAAAACGCGTCTGACAAACGCGTGTAGCGGCGGCAAACCTGGCGGCGGACGACCGACGCCAGGTTCCCATAAGATGGGCCAGTGACAGCAACGACCAGGACAGGAATATGACAGCCAGCTCGAACGAAGGCAGCGGCCGCAAACCGGGAAGAAGCGCTACGGTGCTCACCGGCGCCTATCTGCTCGCGGCAAGTTTGCCCTTGTCGGCGGCAGGTGCGCCGCCACCGCCATCCGCCCGCCCGCACATCCCTACGTTTTACTACCAGGGGATCACGCCGAACGAAGTGATCGAAGCCTATGAACAGGCCTTCGTCCATGCGGGATTCATCGTCAAGACACGGACGACACAGCACATCAGTCGGGTAAGCGAGTCGAAAAACCGGACCTTCGCGCTAGCGTCGGTCAAGCCTCCTTATTACGCCGAATTGATGTTTACCTTCTCGTACGATCCCACGGCAGGAAAGTCCGGACGTACCGGAGTTGCACAGCAAAGCAGCGCCTTTTCATTCGGGGGCGCGCTCGACCCACAGCGGGAAATAGAAGTGCAGCATGCTCTTGGCCAGGCGGGCAGCGATGCCCAGCACAAAGCCGAAGAAGCAATCGGTGCCTATCACCTGCACGAATTCGACATAGTGGATCACTGAGCGTTCCCGGTATGAGGAAGGCGGTGAAAGCTCGCAACGACAATCGCGGTATAGACCCCAGGCACTTCGTCGGTGTTGCCTGCTTTCTTCTGACGCTTGGATCCGTCCTTAGCGATACGAGCGTCGCGACAACCCCCGCCGTCCCCATGACGGAGTACTCGGGCATAACGGCGACCAAGCTGCTTTCGACTTACGAAAGCGCATACGCGGCGGCAGGCTTCCACGTCGCCGAACGCTCGACGTATCCGGAAAGGGACGGCAGCACAGTGACTACCGTGAAGTTCGAGTCGGGCCGGGCGATCCCGCCAGGACGACGGAATGGATGGGTGTCGCTGCTCTTCATAACAACCGAGCGATGCGCGCCCTGCCGGGTCCAACGCGACATGTTTGTACCTGGTGACGTGTCGGAGTACACCCCGAAGGAGTGGGTCGAAGCCCAACAGACCTTCGGTGCCGCCGATGCCGTCGCGTTGACTGAAGTAAAACGCAAACCCGGCGCCAGCGTCACACCGGTATTCCCTCCCTGAACGCCGTTACCGCAACGCCGGATCGATAACCACCGAATGCAGCCCGTCGCGCCGTACTTGTCCCGGCCCGAACTGCACCACCTTGCCATCCTTCAGCACCACCGAATAATCGGTATGCGCGACGGACATGCGGGTGCGATGACGGTCCAGGTAACTGAGTACTTCGAAGTCGGTTACCGTGCGGACCGAGTCCGGACGGCCGAGCGTTTCCACGACCTGATCGCGCGAGGAGCCGACGTCGATCTGCGTGATTCTGCCGCCGGTGGTCTGGCAGCCCGTTGCCACGATCGCGAGGGCGACCGTTCCGATGATGCGTTTCATGTTTTCCCCCTTGGAAACCGCCCGGCGATTGTACCCGGACACCGCCTCCACGGGTTTGTGAAGATGGCCCGCTTTGCACTTGGCACCGGACCGGGGCGGGTGCGAAAATGCCCGCGTACAGGGGGAAATCGCAAAACGTCCGATCGCATGCCCGGCCATCAGCCGGGGCGTGCGTCGTGCCGTCTCAGGGCCATGACGGTCCGCCTCTCCCTGCGCGTGCGAAGGGACTTGAGGTGTACGTCGTCAACCGTTACCGCTTACCGATTTTCGCCATCGCCTGCCTATTCGCTTCGTGCACCGCCGTCGCACAGACGGTGACGCTGGGCGAACTGTTCTCGCTTGCCCACGACAGCGAACCGGGCTATCGCGCGGCACAATCCAACGTCGACGCGGCGCGTGCGCGCGAACGGCAGGCGCTGGGCGCCATGCTTCCGCAGATCACCGCCACCGCCAACACCAACGGCAATGGCCGTCGTTACAACACGCTCGACACCCATACGGCGACGCTACGGGACCACTACCACAGCAACGGCAATCAGCTGAGCCTGAACCAGCCCCTGTGGCGGCGGGCGAATACGGTCGCGTTGCAGCAGGCGGGCAAGGCCACCGAACAGGCGGGCTATCAACTGGCCGACACCGAGCAGCAGCTTTATCTGAAGCTGGCGACCAGTTGGTTCGACCTGATGGAGGCAAGGGACGCCGTCGACTTCTCCACCGCCCAGCGGGACGCGCTGCGCGCCCAATGGGATATCGCGCGCCGAGGGGCCGAACTCGGTGCGGAGTCCGAACCCAAGGCCGACGATGCCCGGGCGAAGTACGAGGAAGCCGCGGCCGACGAACTCTCCGCCGAGATGGACCTCGCCGCCAAGGCCGCCGCGATCGAACAGTGGATCGGCTCCAGCGAAGGGCTCGTCCAGCCCTGGCTGCGCGAGGACGCCAGCATTCCGGATCTGCTCGGCGACGACGCGGATGCGTGGCTCGCGCAGATCGACAGCCACTGCCCCGCCCTGCGCGCCGCGGCGACGGCCGTCGCCGCGGCGGAAGACGAAATTTCGAAACAGCGTGCGGGCTACCAACCGACGCTGGACATGGTCGCGACATTCGGCAACACGGATCAGAACGTCGGCAACTTCCCCGGACAACCGGGTTATCGCATCCGTCAGCTGGCCATCGGCCTTCAGCTCAATGTGCCGCTCTACTCCGGTGGCGCGCAGTCGGCCAAGGTCGCGGAGGCCATCGCCATGCGCGAAAAGGCCCGCGACGACCAGGAGTCCGCACGCCGGCAAGCGGTACTCAACGTGAAGACGGCGTTTCTCGGCTGGCGCGCGGGTCGCGCGAAGACCAACGCGGCGCGCACTGCCATCCATTCGGCACAGCGCGCCCTTGCGCTGGCGGAACGCGGCACGCTGCATGGCGTGAAAACCGACGCCGACGTGCTCACCGCGCGACAGCAGCTGGCTGGCGCGCGCCGCGACGTGCGCAAGGGCGCGTATCAGCAGCTCACCTCATTCATCAAGCTCAAGGCGACGCTTGGCGACCTGAGCGGTACCGACATCGACGAACTGGACAGCCTGTTCGTCGCGGTTCGCGCGGATCGCGACCGCATCGCCGCGGAGGCCGGTCCATGAACGTCGTTACCGAACAACCGGATCAGGACGTCGTCGCGGCTCTTCCGGCGATACCCGCGTGGGAGCGCTTCGTTGCCGCGCGCACATCGGACGTTTTCTGCGATGCCTGGCTGACGCTGATCTGCGAAAAGTTTCCCAGCGTGCGCAAAGCCGCCGTACTGATCGAAGCCAGCGACGGCCAGAACTACGTACCCATCGCGGTCTGGCCCGCCGTCGATGCCGATATGGCCCGCATGGGACCTGCCGTCAGCCAGGCATTGAGCGACCGCCGTATCGCCGTCCTCCCCGTCGCCGATGCACCGGGCGTGCTGCATGCCGCGATACCCGTTATGTCGGGCGAACGCATAGCCGGCGCAGCGGTGTTCGAGCTGCCGACCGATCCCATCGTGCTGTCTGCGCTGCTGCGCGAAGTGCATTGGGCCAGTGCGTGGTTGACCAATCTGCTGGGCAAACGCGAACTGGACGACGCGGTGGAAGCAAGCCAGCGCGCTTCGGGCATCGTGCACACGCTGGCTACGGCGCTGCGTCATGTGCGCTTCCAGCAGGCGATGTTCGATCTGGTGAACGAACTGCGCCGCCGTTTCGACTGCACGCGTGTCGCGATCGGACTGGTTCGCGATGCGCAGGTGCGGCTTGCCGCCCTGTCCGAAGCGGCGACATTCGAGAAGTCCTCGCCACTGGTGCAGGCCTATCGCGACGCGATGGCCGAAGCCACGGACCTCGCACAGGCCGTGGAAGCCAGCGATGGGCGCGACGGGCGTCCCGCGTCCGGCTACCGCGCGCATACCGAACTTCTGCAGCGCACGGGCGCGCATGTCGTGCTGTCCGTTCCGATCGTGCAACACGCCAGAACCATCGCCGTCGTGACCTTCGAGCGCGAAGGCCAGCCACTGGACGAAACGGAGCGGCGCTGGATCGATGCATTCGCCGCCCTGGTGGCACCGGTCGTCGAACAGCGCATGCTCGCCGAGCGCACGTCGTTCGGCAGGATGCGCGACGAAGCCGTACGGTTCTGGCGCAACCTTGTCGGACCACGCTTCCTCGTGTGGAAAGCCGTGGGGCTGCTCGTCCTCCTTGTCGCCGTCGCGCTGGTCTGCATACCGGTCGACTATCGCGTATCGGCCAAAACCGTCACCGAAGGCGAAATCCAGCGCGTCGCCGCCGCGCCGTTCGAAGGTTTCCTTGCCGAAGGTTTTGTCCGCGCGGGCGACACCGTTCGCAAGGGGCAGCAGGTGGCGCGCCTGGACGATCACGAATTGCGCGTCGAACGCATCCGCTGGGCCAGCGAGCGCGATCAGTACGACAACAAGCTGCGCGAAGCGATGGCCGGACACGACCTGACCGCCATCGGCGTAACGAGCGCCCAGCTTTCCGAAGCGCAGGCGCAGCTGGACCTGCTGGACGACAAACTCGACCGGGCGACGGTACGCGCGCCCTACGATGGCGTCGTCGTCAGCGGCGACTTGTCCCACGACATCGGCACGCCCGTGGAAGCCGGCAAGAAGCTGTTCGAGATCGCGCCACTGGACAGCTACCGGATCATCCTGGAGGTGGACGAGCGCGACATCGCACCCATCCGCGACGGACAGCACGGCGAGCTGGTCATGAACGGTTTCGCCGGTCATGCGATGACAATCGACGTACTTCGCGTCATGCCTGTGGCAACAGCCGAAGACGGGAAGAATTTCTACCGCGTCGAGGCCCGGCTGACGAAGCCGTCGAACCTGCTGTTGCCGGGCATGGAAGGCGTGGCCAAGGTCGACGTCGGCCGCCGCCAGCTCGGCTGGGTGTTGTTGCACGGGGCGCTGGACTGGCTGCGCCTGCAACTCTGGACGTGGGGTCTCTGACCGGTCATGGCGCGCAGCCCTTTCAGTCCCTCATGGCACAGCGTCGCCTCGCTTCGACCGCGTCTTACGCCTTATGCGCGCATCCAGCGCGTCGTGTTCCGCGGGCGTCCGTGGTACGTCGTGCAGGACCAGACCGGCGGGCGCGTTTACCGGCTTTCCGCCGCCGCGTATGCCTTTCTCGCAGGGATGGACGGCAACGCCACCGTGCAGTCGCTGTGGGAACAGGCGAATACATCCGAGCTGCGCGACGCATGCACGCAGCCGGAAATCGTCGATCTGCTTTCACAGCTGCACGGCGCCGATCTGTTGCAGACCGATGCGGTACCCGACTCGGCCGCATCGCTGGAACGGCACAACAAGAAGCGTTCCGAAATGATCCGTCAGTGGCTCATGAATCCGATGAGCCTGAAGTTTCCGCTCGTCAATCCAGATCGCTTCCTGACGGTGCTGTCGCCGTACTTCGCGTGGTGTTTCGGTCCCATCGGTGCCGTGCTCTGGGCACTGGCGGTGATCCCCGCGCTGTTCCTGGCCGGCGTGCACTGGACCGATCTAACGCATAACCTGTCGGATCGGGTGCTCTCGTCGAGCAACCTGCTCGTCATGGCCTGTGTCTATCCGGTCGTGAAACTGCTGCACGAACTCGGCCATGGCTTCGCGGCAAAGCGCTGGGGCGGCGCGGTGCGCGAACTCGGCCTGATGTTTCTTATTTTCGCGCCGGTTCCCTACGTCGAAGCGTCATCGTCGGCGGCGTTTCCTTCGAAGTACCGGCGAGCCACGGTCGCGGCGGCAGGTATGCTCGTCGAACTGTTTCTCGCGGCCATCGCACTGCATGTCTGGCTGCTCGCCGAGCCGGGCGTCATGCGTGGCGTCGCCTTCAACGTCATGGTGATCTGCGGCGTCTCCACGCTGGTGGTCAACGGCAACCCCCTGCTCCGTTACGACGGTTACTACATCCTTTCGGATCTGATCGAGATCCCCAATCTCGCCCAGCGCGGGCAGGCCTGGTGGACTTATCTGATCGATCGCTACGCCTTCGGCTCCATGGATGCCACGCGCCCGGACGAAACGCCGTCGGAACAACGCTGGCTGACGGTCTATACGCCGCTCGCCTGGTGCTATCGCACGTTCGTCACCGTTTCCGTGATCTTCGTGGTGGCGGGCAAGTTCTTTTTCGTTGGCACGATGATGGCGTTGTGGAGCGCGTATGGCCTGATCGGCGCGCCGATCCGCAAGGGCTGGAAACATCTGTCCACCGCTGGCGCGCTGCATCGGGTAAGGACGCGTGCGATGCGCCGCACGTTCGCATTCATCGGCGGCTTGCTCGTGTTGCTGTTGTTCGTGCCCGTGCCGCTGCATACCCGCGCGCTGGGGGTTGTCTGGCTCCCCGAGCAGGCGATGCTACATGCGGGCGGCAATGGTTTCTTCGTGCGCTGGCTGGCCACCCCGGGCGCGCACGTCAATGCGGGCCAGCCGTTGTACGTGCTGGACAACGCACAGCTTCGCGCCGAGCACGAGGTCGATCGCGCGAAGGTCGCGCAGGCCCAGGCGCGTTATGACGCCGAGCAGTTCATCGATCCGACGAAGGCCGCGATCTCGGGACGTCAGCTCGACGAGGCACGCGAAACGCTCGCACGCATCGAAACCCGGATGGCGAATCTGACCGGCTTCGCCGGCGAGGATGGCCGTCTTGTCGTCGCGACGGCGCAGGATATGCCGGGACGCTACTACAAGAAGGGCGAGCTGCTTGGCTACGTGTTGCAGGATCGCCAGTTGATCGTGCGCGCCGTGGTGCAACAGGACGATATCGATCTGGTCCATGCGCGCCTGTCCGGTGTTGGTCTTCGGCTGGCGGACTCATTGGGCGTCGCATGGACGACCCGGGTCATCCGTGCGTTTCCCGGCGGCGTCGACGAGTTGCCGACGGCGGCCCTGGGTCTCAATGCCGGCGGAACGATCGCGACGCACCCGAACGATTCCAAGGGTGTGAAGACAATCCAGCGGGTCTTTATCGTCGACCTGGCGCTGCCGCGGGATTCGCAGCCGGTGTTCGGCGAGCGCGTGCAGATCCGTTTCGACCACGGCTACGAACCCATGGCGCTGCAGGCGATCCGGCGCCTCCGCCAGGTCTTCCTGAGCCACTTCGGTGTCTGACGTACGCGCACTGCTGGCCGGGCGCGAGGTCGAGCTCGGCGACGGTCCTTACCTCGAACGCGTGGATGCGAAGCGCGCACCGTGGGAAGCACGCCTTCGCACGTGGCTCGCGAAACTGCCCCGCTTCGACGGCCGTCGCGCGCAACGTTTCCTCGATGCGACCAATGCACTCGAAGAAGCCACACGAGTCTTCGACGACGACACCCTGCGCACGAACCTGGCCGCGGAAGCACGGCGCATGCATCGGGAGGGCTTTACGGATGTGTGCCTTGCGGCTTCGTTCGCACTGATCCGCGAGGCGTCGCGGCGTACGCTGGGCATGCGTCATCACGATGTCCAGCTGCTCGCCGGTCGCACGCTGTTGCAGGGTCGTCTTGCCGAAATGTCCACAGGCGAAGGCAAGACGCTGGCGGCCACGCTCGCGGCGTGCTCGGCGGCCATGACCGGTGCCGCGACGCACGTCGTCACGGTCAACGACTATCTCGCCGAGCGCGACGCCGAACACAATACCCCGCTATTCGATTTCCTCGGGCTGAAAATCGGCGTGGTCTTACAGGACATGAGCGTCGCGGACCGTCGCACAGCCTATGCCTGCGACATTACCTACGTATCCAATAAGGAACTGACGTTCGATTACCTGAAGGACGCCATCGCCATGGGCGAATCGTCGCGCACGCAGCAGCGCCTGGCCGAATTCGCCGGCGGCCGTGCGGGCGAACCGCCCATCCTTCGTGGCCTGCACATCGCCATCATCGACGAAGCCGACAGCGTACTGATCGACGAAGCCAGTACGCCATTGATCATCAGCGAAACATTGCCCGACGATCTCGATCCGACGATCTATACGCGCGCGATCGAACTGGCCACGTCGCTCGAACGCGATGTGCATTACGCGGCGAACCACCATCGGGACATCTGGCTCACACCGGGCGGCAAGGTACACGTGCGCGAGGTCACAGCGGAGTTCGGCGGCATGTGGCGTTCGGCCATGTGGCGCGAAGAGTTCGTACAGAAAGCGCTTTCGGCAGTCCACGGCTTTCAGCGCGATCAGCACTACATCCTGGCCGACGACAAGGTTCAGATCGTCGACGAATCGACCGGTCGCGTCATGCCCGATCGTACCTGGGAGCGCGGCCTGCACCAGATGATCGAATGCAAGGAAGGCTGCGAGATCACGGGCCAGCGGCGCACGCTTGCGCAGATAACCTATCAGCGCTTCTTCGGCCGTTATCTTTTGCTGTGCGGCATGACCGGCACGGCGCAGGAAGTCGCCGCCGAAGTGAAAGGCAGCTACGACTTGTCGGTGACCCGCATTCCGACGCATAAGCCGACGCGGCGGCGAAACCTGGGCGATATCGTCTGCGCCAGTTCGGACCTGCGCTGGGAGGCGGTCGCACGACGCGCGGTCGAAGTCGCGAGTACCGGACGCCCGGTGCTTGTCGGGACACGATCGGTCGAAGCATCCGAACGCCTCGCCGCCCTGTTCGGTGCCAATGGGATCGAACACGCGGTGCTCAACGCGCGGCAGGACAAGAGCGAAGCGGAAGCCGTGGCGCAGGCCGGCGGCGCGGGAAGAATCACCGTGGCCACCAACATGGCCGGACGCGGCACGGACATCAAGCTTGCGCCGGAGATCGAGCAGGCCGGTGGCCTGCATGTGATCCTGACCGAATTCCACGAGTCCGCGCGCGTCGACCGTCAGCTGTTCGGCCGCTGCGCACGGCAAGGCGATCCGGGCACGACCGAAGCGGTGGTCAGCATCGACGACGATCTGTTCACGCGTTTCGCACCGGCACCGCTCCGCGCCATCCTCGCATCGCTGGTGCGTGGTGAGCACGCCAGCGAAAAACTGCTGCGCCGCTACGTCACCTGGCTACAGGACCGCGCGGAACGCCACTATCGCCGCCAGCGTACCGACACGCAGCGCAGGGATGCCGAATGGGCGCGCGCACTGGGCTTCGTGGGCAAGAGCCGCCGCTGAACGCGTCGCCGGTGCAGTCAGGACAACGCAGCCTTTATCAGGTCTTCCGTCAGTCGTAATGCGGGAATCTCACGCGCATAAGTCGCGGCCTGCCCCGCCCATAACGGCTGGAAGTCGCCGATGTCTTTCGGTTCGGTGGCGGCACGCAACGGCGCAAGTGGCTGCCCGGCGAGAGGAAAGGATGGCGCGAGATCGCTCATCGGCCCCACCTCGGTCATAAGCCGGTTGTAGACGCCGCGAGCCGGGCGCCCGGTGAATACGTTGGTCACGGCGGTACTGTTATCGCCCGCGCTACGCAGCGCGGCGCGATGCACGGCTACGGTGAGTGCCTCCGGCGTCAGCAGATACACCGTGCCCAACTGCACCGCGGAAGCACCCAGCGCAAGCGCCGCCCGTATGCCTCGGCCATCGCCGATGCCACCCGCGGCGATCACCGGAATACTCACCGCATCCGCGACCTGGGGCACGAGGGCCATCGTGCCAGGCTGTGCACTCATGTCGTCGGTGAGAAAACTGCCGCGATGACCGCCTGCCTCGTAACCTTGCGCGATGACGGCATCGCAACCCTGCCGCTCCAGCCAGCGCGCTTCGGCAACCGTCGTCGCCGACGACAGGATGCACGCACCGGTAGCTTTCACCCGTGCCAGCAGATCCGCGGCTGGCAGGCCAAAGTGAAAACTGACGACTTCCGGGCGGAGCTCCTCCACGAGCGAGCACATGGCATCGTCGAAAGGCGCCCGGCCACCGGGGGCCGCATTTTCGGAGACCTGCACACCAAACTCTTCCATGTACGGGCGCAGACGTTCCCGCCATGTCGCCATACGCACGGGATCGGCAACCGGGGCGGTATGCGCGAAGAAGTTGAGATTGATGGGCGCACTCACCACCGATCTGAATGCGCCGACTTCCTTCCTGACCGCGTCGACGGAGATCGATGCGCACGGAATGGCACCCAGTCCGCCACCCAGTGCAACGGCGGCGGCCAGTGCCGATCCGCCCGAACCCGCCATGGGTGCGAGAAGAATCGGTTGTTCGATTTGCAGGAGATCCAGAATTCTCCGGTCGGTCCACAGGCTCATGTTGTCCCTTCGCGTCGATAGCTATCCGCAACGCTGAATTATGCCGTATCCACACCTTTGGGCGCGGTTAATTGTCGCACCGCAACATGAACATATACGACGTCTCATCGACAAATCTTCATATTAAATATCAATTACTTGAAGGACATATCTCAGCAAGATTACATACACGATCCGGCGGGCGACCGAAACAAACAAGGGTGGACATAAGAACTCAGCCCCGTATGGTTAAGACCATCCAGACGAAGCGGGGGTTAGCGTCGGATCGCTGCTTGTGCGTGTCGATTCCATCGACGTATTTGCCAGTTCCTCGTGGTTGCCCGATGCGATCGTCGCCGATCGTCTGGACATCTTTGTTCCACTCCCACGACGAGATAATGCATAGCACCGATAAACAAACTACCGCCTCCCTACCTTCCCCCAATCGTCAGATGACGATCATCGCCATCGTCGCCGCCATCGCCGGCGGCCTCTATGGCTACGACACCGGCATCATCTCCGGTGCCCTGCTCCAGATATCCAGCGAGTTCTCCCTCGGCCATCGAGCGCAGGAACTGGTCGCCGCTTCGATTCTTGCCGGCGCCGTCGTCGGCGCGATCTACAGTACGCGACTGTCCGCACGGATCGGCCGCCGCGCGACGATCATGGTCGTCGCCGCCATCTATACCATCGGCGTTCTCGCCGCCGCATTGGCACCCAATGCCTGGTACCTCGCTGTTTCCCGGCTTGTCCTCGGCTTCGCCGTGGGCGGTTCGACGCAGATCGTTCCGACCTATATCGCCGAGCTGGCACCGGCCGACAAGCGAGGCAGGCTTGTCACGTATTTCAATGTTTCCATCGGCATCGGCATTCTGCTGGCGGCGATTGTCGGTGTCGTTCTCCAGAACAGCTGGACCTGGCGCTGGATGATCGGCGTGGCGGCCGTGCCGTCGCTCGTGCTGCTGTTTGGCATGACGCGCCTGCCATGCAGTCCACGCTGGCTGGTCGAGCAGAGCCGGCACGAAGAAGCGCGCGAGACCCTGATGCAGGTACGCACCTCGGAAAAACAGGTGCATCGCGAAGTTGCCGAGATCCAGCGCGTGTTCGCGCAGGGTAAGGCTCGCGGCCGCGGCCGCTGGCGCGATCTTGGCGCCCGCTGGGTGAGGCCGGCTGTCGTGGCCGGACTGGGCGTCGCCGCGTTCACGCAGCTGTCGGGCATCGAGATGATGATTTACTACACGCCCACGTTTCTCACCCAGGCCGGATTCGGGCATTCGTCCGCCCTGCTCGCCGCATTGGGTGTCGCGATCACGTATCTGACGATGACCTTTATCGGAAAACTGATTGTCGATCACGTGGGCCGCCGCCGTCTGACGCTATGGATGATGCCGTTCGCCGCCGCATCGCTCGTCGTACTCGGTGCGCTGTTCCACTACGACATCGGCGGCGAGCATCGCGGCGCGCTGGTGGTCGCGTGTCTTATCGCGTTCATGATCTTCAACTCCGGAGGCATCCAGGTGATCGGCTGGCTGATCGGCTCGGAAATCTATCCTTTGCGTATTCGCGATCGCGCAACGGGCGCGCATGCGGCGATGCTCTGGGGTTCCAATCTGTTGCTGACCGGCACGGCGCTGTCGATGACGCACTGGCTGGGCGTGGGCGGAGCAATGTGGGTTTACGCCGCACTGAACGCGCTCGGCTTCGCCTTCGTCTTTCTGTTCCTTCCCGAGACGGCGGGACGCACGCTTGAAGAGGTGGAAACCTCGCTACGCGACGGTACGTTCCTGCCGTTCGCGCGGGAGCCCGGGATACCGGAACACTCCTAACGCACGGGTCGCACGGCGATATCGCTGAATCGTGCTTCGCCATCTTCGGCGAAAAGCGATATCCGGTCATCGCCGGCCTTGGGGAAAACAAGGTCGGTGATGACGGTGCGACCATCGGCTGCGAATACTTCCAGCGAACTCTTGTCGAGTACGACTTTGAGATGGATCTTTCCCTGGTTCAGCGGCAGATACACGATATGCCGACCGCTTAACTTCGGTGAGAAATCCGTATCGCCGGACCGGGTCCGGTCGACCGTTAACGTACCCGCCTTTGTGTCGTAGTAGACGCGGGTCTGCCTGGAACCGTCGGCTGCCGCCGCGACGACGATACCTGCGCGTTTCGCCGTATACGGTTCAACGACGAGATCGATGTCCTGGGGCGCGGTGCGGTTCGCCAGATCCAGCGGTTTCGTCGTGGAACGAACGGTCAAAGCTTTCCAGCGCGATGCCGCTACGCCATTCACCAGCGCCAGATATTCCCTGGCCGGCGTGCTGACAAGCCGAGGTACGCCATCGATCGTTCGTAACGCGAGGTCTCGCGGCAAGGCCATCGCGCCTCGCCACGGAGACGTGGGCACGCGGTCCGCGTAGTCCCAGTTGCTCATCCATGCGATGGTCACCCTTCGTCCATCGGGCGCATCGGCGAATGTGCCGGCGGCGTAATAGTCCGCGCCGTGATCGAGCCAGCGATGCTCCGACAGATCGGCACCTTGCACAGGCAGGTTCTCGGCATTGAACGTCTTGCCATCGAAGGTTCCGACGAAATACTGCACTCCGGAACCTCCGGCGATCGAGCCCGGGTTAATGTTGACCAGCATGACCCACATCGGACGATTCGCATCGCCATCCAGCGGCAACGGAAACAGATCGGGCATCTCCCAAAGTACGCCGTTGCCAGCAACGCCCGCGGGGCCAAAATCGCTCAGGAATTCCCAGTCGATCAGATTGCTGGATTTATAGATCTTTACGACATGGGCATCGGCGACCACCGTGGTCATGAGCCAATACCCGCCCGGGGCGTACCAACTTACTTTCGGGTCCCTGAAATTTTTCGACTCCGGGCGAAGGGTGAGTACGGGATTTTTCGCATACGCCTTCCACGTGCGTCCGTTGTCCGTGCTGTACGCCAGTGACTGGGCCTGGACGCCGCTCTCGTGCCCGGATCCCTCCTTGAACACACTCGTATACACCGCGACGAGAGCTGGCTTGCCGTTGACAGCCAGGCCGGATGTATTGCGTTTGTCGAACACGATCGAGCCGGAGAATATTTCTTCCCTCGTATTGTTCGCCATCGCGACTGGCTGTTCCTTCCAGTGCACGAGATCGGAACTCGTCGCATGTCCCCATGACATGTTTCCCCAATGGGAAGCAGAGGGATTGTATTGATAGAAAAGATGGTAAACGCCGTCGTGCCAGATCAATCCGTTCGGATCGTTCATCCAGTTGCGCGCAGGCGTGTAGTGAATGGCGGGACGCCACTGCTCCGTCGCGGGTCCGTCGTTGTCCGCGCGAACACTGGCGATCGACGCACACAACAATGCGCCAATAAGCGCGGAACGAAGGATGGATGGCCTGAAATCGATACCGTGGATGATGCTCATCGCCAATCTCCGCCGAGCGTATGCGTTCCGCTTCATGAAGCGAAAAATAATGTTTCGTCGATGTGACGAATGCATCCATGACGAATCACCACAACTTCAATAAATCCTGCACCTGCCACGATTGAAATACCTGCGGCACATCGTCGCAGTTGCCTGTGTTTTCGCAATTTCACAGCGATTGCGCGACGTGCATCACATCCGAATTTTCGTCGGTGAACTATTTCTTGTGTCGACTGCGCGCATGCAGTCACCTGCCAGCGGCGCCGCCGCTCAGGGGAAAACGGGCAATAACGCACGAGGCAGGGTTACAGGGGGCGTGCGATCCACCACATGGGAGAGCGACATGAATCGATCGCAATACGTCGTCGCGCGCCGTCGCGCGTCGGTGCTCGCCATAACGGTGTGCGCCTCGACAGTTCTGAGCATCGCTATCGCCCAGACAACGCCAGCGGTAATTTTTCCAAAGCCAACCCCGCACACGCAGCAGGCATATAACCCGGCCGACGCATTCACTTCGCGCTGGACGCGCGCGGATTCCCGTCAGATCGCGGCCATGTCGGATTCCACCGTCCCGGCCGGCCGGAATTCAATGCCGTCCTGGCTCACCATGCCGGACATTCCCGCCGATTTCCCGGACACCGATCCGAATGTGTGGGTGTGGGACACCTGGCCGCTGGCCGATCTCTACGCGGACCAGTTGAGCTACAAGGGGTGGGAGGTAATCTTTGCGCTCACCGCGGATCGCCATGCCGGTTACAGCTTCGACGACCGGCATACGCATGCGCGTCTCGGGTACTTCTATCGCAAGGCGCTGCCACCCGGGAGCCCTCATCTTCCCAACGGGGGATGGATATACGGCGGTCACGTATTTCCCGACGGTGCCAGCGATGTCGTCTTCGGCAATACGCCGCATACGGCGAATGCGGAGTGGTCAGGCTCCACCCGTATGATGAACGACAACGGCAGCGTAAGCGTCTACTACACGGCACTCGCCTTCAATCGCAACGTCAGCGGCCAGGACATCACGCCAGCGACGGCAATCATCACCCGCGCGGACGGCAAGCTTCACGCGAATCGCAACGGCGTCTGGTTTACGGGCTTCAAGAAACATAAGCCCCTGCTGCGGCCGGATGGCGTCATGTATCAGAACGGCGCGCAGAATCCGTTCTATAACTTCCGCGACCCGTATGTCTTCATCGATCCGGCGCATCCGGACCAGACATACATGGTGTTCGAGGGAAATACCGCGGGCGACCGTGGCGCACGCACCTGTACCGATGCGGACCTCGGCTACGCCGCCAACGATCCCGCGAAAGAGGATCTGCAAACGGTGATGAATTCGGGAGCCACCTTCCAGAAGGCCAACATCGGTCTCGCCGTCGCCAGGAACAGGAAGCTCACCAAGTGGGAATTCCTGCCGCCTATCCTGCAGGCCAATTGCGTGACCGACCAGACGGAACGTCCACAGATCTACCTCAAGGATGGAAAATACTATCTGTTCACCATCACGCACCGGTCGACATATGCGGCCGGTATCGACGGTCCGGACGGCGTACTTGGTTTCGTGGGCGATGGCATTCGCAGCGATTTCCTGCCTATGAACGGCGGCAGTGGCCTGGTCCTGGGCAATCCGACCGATCTGAACGAACCGGTAGGCGCTCCCTTCGCGCTCGACCCCAACCAGAATCCCCGGACCTTCCAGTCGTATTCGCATTATGTGATGCCCGGCGGGCTGGTCACCTCGTTCATCGATGCCATAGGCACGCGTCGCGGCGGATCCGAAGCGCCAACGGTCAGGATCAAAATCGCCGACGACACGTCGACACTCGATACGACCTATGGCGTGATGGGGCTGGGTCAGTATGGCGATATTCCGGCGAATCGCCGGACGCTCCCGCCCTACTTCAGGCAGTCGGCTCCCACGGATGACGACGGCGAGCCGGTGGTATCGGGCAAGACACAGGACGATGGGAACGATTCGTCGTCCGACCGGTAGCAAACCGTAGGGAACGACGGGTGGCCGATCATGTCGGCCACCCGTACGTTCGTGTAAGCGGCCCTTGCCGGCCAGGTGAGCCGTCGCTACCCTCCGGACGGGGCAACTTGGGGGAAATCGGCATGGCTCGTCGTACATTCGCAATCGTCGGTGCAACGGCGGTTATCGTCGTGCTTGCGCTCGCTGCCTTCGTGGTATCGAAGAAAGACGCGCTCAGGGTCGCCACGAATTCCGTCAGTCGCTCGCTGTGCACGGCGACCTTCGTCTCGAACGTCGATCCGGACAAAATGTTCCAAGAGGAACAATTGCCCAACATGCGATCCATCGCCTGGGCGATCCACTACCACGTGGATCGCGACGCGCGCCAGGTACGGACGCACATTCTTGGAGGATTCGGGGCGCGAGCCATATTCCGGCCGGGCCTGGGCTGCCTTCTGGTCCATGGCAAGCACGACGTGCCGGATCTCGCGGGCTTCGTGGATACCTCCACGATCGAACACTCTTTCGCCGACACCAGCGTCGTGGAACCGACCGATCCTGCCATTCGCACCGCTCTGGACCATGCCTTCGCCGAACCCGATCCACAGCATCTTCGCCAGACCAAAGCGCTTGTCGTTCTTCACGACGGCAAACTCATAGCCGAGCGATATGCACCCGGCTATGGCCCGGATACGCCGATCTGGGGTCACTCGCTATCGAAGTCGCTAACCAGTGCCCTGATCGGTATCCTGGTGCGACAGGGCAAACTCAAGCTCGACCAGCCCGCTCCGATCGCCGCGTGGGCTTCTCCGGACAACCCGCATCACGCCATCACCATCGAACAGCTCCTGCGAATGGACAGCGGACTGGGTTTCGATGAGACCAACGGTCCCGAAAGTCCGACGACGCGTATGTGGTTCCTCGAACGCGACATGACGGCATTCGCGGCGAAACTGCCCATGGAACATCCTCCCGGGACGGTCTGGGGATATAGCAACGCGAGCTATGTACTGCTATCGCGGATCGCGGTGGATGCAGCTGGCGGCGGTGGCGCGGTGAATGCCGAGCGACTCTTTCGACGCGAATTATTCGCGCCACTGGGCATGAGCACGGCAGTCATCGAAACCGACATCCGTGGCACGCCGATCGGCTCCAGCCATGTTTACGCCTCGGCACGCGACTTCGCGCGGTTCGGACAGCTCTACCTCGACGACGGCATGCTGGGCGAACAGCGGATCCTGCCGGAAGGCTGGGTATCCTTCAGCCGCTCGCAGACCCTGAAGACAGGTTACGGCGCGGGCTTCTGGACCAATCTGGTCAACGAAGGCACCGTGCCGGTCTGGGATGCGCCGTGGGGTATGCCCAAGCTGCCGAAAGACATGTTCTACGCGCGCGGTGCGTTCGGACAGTACGTCGTCATCGTGCCATCCGAACACCTCGTGGTTGCACGGCTTGGTATCAGCGTCGAGGGAGGCACGGGTATAGGCGATGTCATTGCCGAGATTATTGCAGCACTGCATAAGACCTCTGGCTGATTCACTCGTTTTAATTTGGTTCTTCACGGAGGGCTCGGCTTTGCCATCGCTTTCGCGCTGGGACGTTACGGGGAGAGCCGTCGGCCACCACCCTCGACGCTCCGGCTTCACCGTCGCTCGGGAAGGGAGAGCCGCTGCGCGGCTTTTGTTCTATGGCTGCGCCCCGTCGCGCCCGCGCTGCGGGCGGGGGTTTTTGATTCGGCCTCCTTGCCTCAGCAAAAACGGCGGACCGTCCAGGTCCGCCCCCTGCGGGCCTGATCCGCCCGCCGCGCTCGGTTGCGCAAGTCGCGTCGAGGGTGGTGGCCGACGGCTCTTCCGGATGCTGCGGTCACGTGGGGGAAAGCATGGCGTCGATGCATGGACAGAGCTGACCGCATGCTGGTCACTCCCGCCACGTGCTCGGCTCGTGCTCTGCCCACAGCCAACCGCAACCGACGGTGCCGTGGCCGGGTTGGCCCTTGGGGCCGCCTTAGCCGAGGGCCGCGATGACCCGTTGGAGCGAAAGCGGGACTACGGCCCGCTCCCGAAGGGACGGCGCCGAAGGCCCCAAGGGCCAACCCGGTCGCGGCTTCCCCGAGGCACGAGCGTGAGCCGACGAAGCCGAGAGCGGCACGAGCCGCCCAGTGGCTGTCCTAACCCAAAGCGCAACCAAAAGCGCGAGATCGCCCCGTAGTACACGAAGAGCCTTTAATTTGCAGCGGTCATATAGACTTCACGAATACTTCATCTTCCTGAAGGCCTCCCATGCGCCGCCTTACCTTGCGTTTCCTTGCGGCGACGCTGCTGTTGCTTACCCTCTCGCGACTGGGTCTTGCCCTCTGGCAACACTCGCGCGTTTCGGATGCCGGCGGGCTTTGGCCTGTGATCTTCGGCGGATGGCGCATCGACCTGAGCCTGTTGGCCATGATGGTCGCGTTTCCCGCGATCCTCTCCCCGTGGCTGGGACACCGTCCGCTGGCGGTCCGGGTTACCGCATGGTGGTATCGGCTGTGCTGGTTGCTACTGGTACTGCTGGAAGTCGCCACGCCGCAGTTCATCGTCGAATACGACACGCGGCCCAACCGTTTGTTCGTCGAGTACCTTTCCAGCCCGGTCGAAGTCGCTTCCATGCTCTGGCATGGTTACAAACTTCCGATTGCCCTGGGCCTCGTTGCCTGGGCGATTATCGGATGGCTGGGCTGGCGGATGCTGTCGCCGCAACTGCGCGACGCACGAACGGGCTGGATCGCGCGCGTACCGATTTCCGCGGTTATCTTCGTCGCATGTCTGCTGGCGGCGCGCGGCACACTGCAACACCGGCCGATCAACGAAGCCACGGTTGCCTTCAGCAGCGACAGCATGGTTAACACGCTGCCTCTGAACTCGTTTTACAACGTCGCCAATGCCATCGACGACATGCGCAGCGAGCGCTCCTCGGCGGACGTCTATCCGCCCATGGATGCCGACACGATGAATGCCGAGTTGCGGCGTAGTGCGGGCCTTGACGGCCCGGCGTTAGACGCGCGCTATCCGAGCATGCATCGTCAGGAGGCCAGCACGAGCCATCCGCGTCCGCTCAATCTGGTCATCATCGTGCAGGAGAGCCTGGGTGCGCAGTTCGTCGGCAATCTTGGCGGACGGGACCTGACGCCGAACATCGATGCATTGAGCAAGGAAGGCTGGGCATTCAACCGTGCCTATGCCACGGGAACGCGCTCGGCGCGCGGACTGGAAGCGATCACGACGGGGTTCCTGCCGACCACGGCGGAAGCCGTACTAAAGCTCCCCCGCTCGCAACGGGATTTCTTCACCGTCGCCGCGCTGCTTGGCAGGCAGGGATTCCATTCGCGCTTCATCTACGGCGGCGAAGCGCACTTCGACAATATGCGCGGCTTCTTCTTCGGCAACGGTTTCAACGAGGTGGTGGATCGCAGTTCGTTCGTCGATCCGGTTTTCGTCGGTTCATGGGGCGCATCCGACGAAGACATGTTCAACGAACTGCACAAGCGCCTGCTGAGCGATGGCGACAAGCCGAATTTCACGGTGGCCTTCAGCGTGTCCAATCACACGCCATGGCAATATCCCGCCGGGCGTATCTCGCCGATCGGCAATCCGGCCAGTGTGGAGAACACCGTACGTTATGCCGATTACGCCATCGGCAAGTTCTTCAACGAAGCGAAGAAATCGCCTTACTGGCAGAACACCGTATTCCTGCTCATTGCCGACCACGACGCACGCGTGCACGGTGCGAGTCTGGTGCCCGTGGAGCATTTCCATATCCCCGCCCTGATCCTCGGCGGCCAGGTACCGGTACGCAGCGACGACCGTATCGTCAGCCAGATCGACATGGCGCCGACGCTGCTCTCGCTGATAGGCATTTCCAGCACCCATCCCATGCCCGGCGCCGACCTGACGGTGCGCGATCCGCATCGTGCGATCATGCAGTACGGCGATAACTTCGGCTATCTCAAGGACGACCAGCTCGTGGTCTACGAACCGTTTAAACCGGCTTCGCAGTTCACTTACGACGGAAAATCGACGCTGACGCCGGCAACCGTGGATCCGATCCTGGCGAAGGAAGCGCTCGCCAATGCATTGTGGCCAAGTTGGGCGTACAAAGAGCAGCGCTACCGCATGCCCGACCGGTAAGATCACGCCATTCCCCCGAGGCATCCCCGAGCCGACCATGCGAATTCACGTTGCCGCCCTGCTCCTGTTCCTGCTGCCGACGGTCGCTTTGGCGCAGGACGCGCCCGCACCCGCGACCTCGGCGGTCATGCTCGACGCGGTAACCGTCAGCGGCGAACAACCCGGTCCCGGTCTGTGGAAGGTGTCGCGCGGCGAGCATGTGATGTACGTACTGGGCATACTTTCGCCGTTGCCGGCGCGCATGCAATGGCGATCGACCGAGGTCGAGTCAGTCATCGCGAGTTCGCAGGTCGTGTTGCGTGCGCCCTCGTTGACGATCAAACCGAAAACGAACTTCTTTGGCAGGCTATTCCTGCTGCCGTCGCTGATCAGCGTGCGCAACCTGCCCGACGACGGGACATTGCAGAGCACAGTACCGGCTGGCGACTATGCCCTGTGGTCGACGCTGAAGCAGCGCTACATCGGCAAGGATCGCGGCATCGAACGTTACCGGCCGATCTTCGCCGCACTGGAGCTGTATAAAAAGGCGGTCGAAGCGATTGGCCTTAAGCAGTCGACAGGCGTTGCCGGTACCGTCGTCAGTATCGCGAAAACCCGTGGCGTACCCTTGCAGTCCGTGCGGTATACCGTCGAGATCGACGAACCGAGGAAAGCCATCAAGACGTTCAAGGCGGCGGAACTCGACGATGTCCGCTGTTTTCACCAGACGCTGGAAAACATCGACAAACGGCTCGACACTTTGACCGATCGCGCCAACGCGTGGGCGACGGGAGATATCGGCGCGCTTCGCGGCATGCTTGCCCAGGATCGCTGGGATACCTGCCTGAATGCCGTCACGGAAGCGGGGATCGCAAAACGCCTCGGGCTGGACGATGTGGTCGGACACATGGAAGGCCTGTGGCTTACCGCAGCGGAGCAGGCGCTGGCAACCAATTCGCAAAGTTTCGCGGTACTTCCCATGGAACTGATCGTTGCGAAGGATGGCCCTCTTTCGAAGCTGAAGGCACGCGGATACACCGTCGTCGCGCCGGATGACGAGGACGTGCCAGGCCCGGCCCAGAAGTGATCGTCCGGATGGCATAGGCCATCTATCGGACGGACCGGGCAGACCCGAAGTGATAAAAAGCAAGGGTCTTACAACGAGGTAAAGCGGCCATGGCCGTCCATTCCACGCTGCATACGGTTCGCGAACGCGCCGCATCCCTGCCTGCGATCCGACACTGGCTGGAAGCGCGCTACGCGCGCGAATTCTTCGCTCATTCCGCACTGACGCACAATATGTATCGCGGCGTCTTCGAGACGTTCGCGCAGGCGCAGGCAAGCATCGCGCAGACCCGGCCCTCGGGCTACGACAACACACCGTCCGCCGAGCTCTATCGCGAGCGCACGCGGCGGGTCTATATCAACGATTATCCCGCGATGCTCTGGTTCTCGAAGCTGTTCGAGGCCGGCTGCACATCGGTGTTCGATCTCGGCGGGCACATCGGCATCGCCTACTATGCCTACCAGCGCTACGTAACGTTTCCCGAAGAGATTGCCTGGCGGGTGCTGGACGTTCCCGCCGTCAACGTCGCCGGAGCCGCCTGGGCATCGCAACACGATAACCTGGGACGACTGACATTCACGGCACATCGCGACGACGCCGATGGCGTGGATATCTTCTTCGCCGCCGGATCGTTGCAATATCTCGACTACACGCTGGCCGACCTGCTTGGCGGGCTGCAGACGCTTCCGCGCTATCTGCTGCTCAACTCCGTGCCGATCCATCCGTCCGCCTCGTATTTCACTGTCCAGAACATGGGTACGGCCTGCTGTCCGTACCGCATCACGAGCGAGCGCGATTTTCTGCACGGCCTCAAGGCACTTGGATACGTACTTCGCGATCGCTGGGAAAATCCGCACCGGAGTTGCGTCATACCGTTCCACGACGACCGTTCGCTGGATCGCTATTTCGGATTCTGTTTCGAACGCGAGACCTGAACGTCCCTTGCGGGAAACGATCCGTTCCAGCCGGACCTCCTGTAATCGCCGTGTCGAGCCCATACACTGGTGGCATGAACGATCATGTCCCGACTCCCCGCCAGCCCGTGCTCTTCATTTCCCACGGATCTCCCACCTTCGCCGTCGAACCGGGCGAGCTGGGTCCGCGACTGCGTGAGACCGGCGCTTCGCTGGAGAACGTACGGGCCGTGTTGGTGGTATCGCCACACTGGCAAACGGACGGCGTTCGCGTAACGACCAGCGAGCGGCCGCCGACCATCCATGACTTCGGTGGTTTCCCCGAGGCGCTCTATCGCCTGCGCTACGACGTGGCAGGCGCGCCGGATGTCGCCGCCGAAGCAGCGAGCCTGTTGACCGATGCCGGCTTCCGGGTAACGCCCGATGCCGTGCGCGGTCTCGACCATGGCGCGTGGGTACCGATGTCGCACCTGCTACCCGACGCCACGATTCCCGTTATCCAGGTGTCGATGCCGCATGATCTGGACACCGCCAGCGCGCTTGCCTTCGGGCGTGCACTTGCGCCATTGCGGGATCGCGGCGTGCTGATCGTAGGATCGGGCAGTCTTACGCACAATCTGTACGAAGTTCGCCGGACGACCGACGAGGCGCCTTACGCACAGCGGTTCGCCACGTGGAATCGCGATGCGATCGGCGCCCGCGACATCGAAGCGCTGGTCGATTACCGTCGTCGGGCACCCGAGGCTTCGCGCGCGCATCCCACGGAAGAACACTACCTGCCGTTGCTTGTCGCGCTTGGCGCGAGCGATGCATCGGACCCGGCCTTCCTCATCGAAGGCGGCATGACCTACGGTGTCCTTTCGATGGACTCCTATGCCTGGGGATTCGGCGATGCGCAGGCCGGGCATATGACGCGACTGGCCTGACGCATCCGGAACGGCTGTTAGACTTGCTGCCGTCCCAATCACAGCATGTATCGGCCCGCCCATGTCCCATACCAAGCTACGGGTCCTCGTCGGCTCGCATAACCCCGTGAAGATCAACGCCGTCCGCGGCGCGATCGCACCGCTCTATCCCAACCGTATCGTCGAATGCGAAGGCATCCATGCGCCATCGGGCGTGCGCGATCAACCGATGACGCAGGCTGAAACGCGCGAAGGCGCGCTGAACCGTCTGGCATATCTCAGGGATCGCGGCGGCGCGGATCTGTATGTGTCGATGGAAGGCGGCATCGACGTACTCGAGGATGGGCCGGCCACGTTCGCCTATGTCGCCGTAGCGGATGCCATGAGGCTATCGGTCGGACGCACCGCGGCGCTCTCCCTGCCCGCGCACGTATACGCGGCGCTGGAAAGCGGCGACGAGCTCGGTATCGTCATGGACCGGCTGTTCGGCACCGACAACATCAAACAGAAAGGCGGCACGGTGGCGTTGGTCACCAACGGAAACGAGACGCGCGAAAGTGTGTATACGCAGGCGTTGGTACTGGCGATGGCGCCCTTCCTGCACCCCGAGTTCTACGACGCTCGGGGAACGTCGCCGGGCGCCGTCGTTTCTTCCGAATAGCGAATCAGCTCCGCTGTGTTCGTCACGTGGAGTTTCAGAAACGCGTTGGCCTTGTGAGTGCTTGCCGTCGACGTCGAAATGCCAAGCCGCGCGGCAATCTCCTTCATGGACATCCCTTGCCTGATCAGTGCGATAACTTCGTCTTCGCGTGCGCTCAATTTCACGCGCTGCCCGCTCGATCGATCCGGCACATGGGCGTCCAGTGCCGTCTTCATGATGGGAGACAGATACGCTCGTTTGTCGTAAGCGGAACGAATCGCGTAACGAAGGTGTCGAGGCCCGTCGCGCTTGCTGACGATGCAACGCACGCCATATGCTGCGATATCGCGCAGGATCGGCGCTTCTTCGATCGAGGTAAGTACGACGACCGCAAGCGCGGGATACTCCGCGCGCAGGGAACGTAGCAGATTCAGTCCATCGGCGCCTTCGCCTACCGGCATGGCGTAGTCGCACACAAGTACGTCGCCCGTAACACTGGAAAGCATGTGGTGAAGCTCCGCGGGACTGCCCACCATGCCGACCACACTCATGCGCGGGTCTTCCTGGATAGCCATGCGCACCCCGTCCCGCGCGATCGCATGATCGTCCGCGATCACGACGTGGATGCGTTCCATGCTCATCGATTGCGTCCTCCGTTCATTGCGTTACGATTACGATGGACGTCCGGACACAGCGAGCCCTTCCATGACTATCCGAATCGTAGTCGCCGACGACCACCCGCTCGTTCATGCCGCCATTTCGCGACGACTTCGGGCGCTCGAAGGCGTCGAGATCGTGGGTACCGCTCAGAATGCGGGCGATCTGATCGCGTTGCTTGAAACGACACCATGCGATGTCGTGGTAACCGACTACGCCATGCCCAACGAGGATAAACAGGCCGATGGCTTGCCGCTGCTCGGAGAAATAGCAAAACGCTTTCCGCAAGCACGTATCGTGCTGCTCACGGGCATCGACAATGCCGAACTGCTGCGCACTATCGAAGCCAGGGGCATCGTTCGTATCGTTTCCAAAGCCGACGACGCCAGCGACATCGACATGGCCATCAAAGCGGCGCTCGAGGGAGCGCCGTATCGATCCGCGTCCATCGCCCGTCTGATCGCGAGCGGCATGCTTGCCAGCGCCGATCGTCCGTCGGCGCACCTCACTCCCCGCGAAGTGGAAGTCGTCCGGCTGCTTGCCGAAGGGCTTACCGCGACGGAAATCGCGAAACTTACCGGCCGCAGTCACAAAACCACCAGTGCGCAGAAGGTGTCCGCGAAACGCAAACTGGGATTCGAACAGGATGCCGACCTCTTCCTTTATGCCGTAACCAGCGGCATGGTCGCCGCATCCGGCGCGGCCAGAACGCGTAGTCATGACGACGAGAACGAGTGATCGTGGCCGATCGCGATTCATAGGAATGACGGCGGCACGCGGCTGCCGGTGTCGGTACGGTTGAGTCGCGCCCGATACCCATCCAGCCGTTCGTCGATGCGTAGCTGCAGTCCCTGCAGAACGGGCCCTATATCGTCCAGACCGTGCGTTTCGATCCATCGCTCCAACTCGGCGCTGTGTTCCGCGAGCATCTGTTCGTTGGCCATCAGAAAAGCGCCCTTCAGCGAATGCAGGCGGTCGAGGACGCCGCTTTCCTCATTCGCGCTTACCGCCTGCACCAGCCGCTCCCAGTCGTGGATAACCGAGCCCATGAGTATCTCGATCAGCTCGGCCGAACCATCCTGGGTATCCGGATGGAAAGGCCATGCCTCATCGGGCAGGTTTCTGCGCAGGGCGTCCTCGAGCTGGGCCAGTGTCACCGGCTTCAAGAGCAGTTCCGCCACGCCCTGCGCCTCGCAACGACCGCGTTCCTGCACATGTGCATCGGCCGTAACGGCGACCACGGCAATGTCCGAACCCCGCCTGCGAAGCGCGTACGCCAACTCGCAACCATCCATGCCGGGCATCTCGATATCCGTGAGCACTGCCGTGTACGGATAGTTGTCGCACATATCCAACGCCGTCTTGCCGCTATCGGCTTCGTCCGTCGTGTAGCCCAGCGTCGAGAGCTGCTGTCGAAGCAGTTCGCGCCCGAACGGATTGTCGTCGACGACGAGTACCCGTCCCGCCGCCGGTGTATGCGCCACACGCTTCATCGCATCGCGCATCGCTCCCGGCCCGCGTCTGGTCAGGAGAATATCGAGCAATGCGTCGCTCGCGTAGCAGGAGACGAAAACCACGCCGCGGTCATATCGGGGGTGCAGCGGTCCGTCACGCGATGCGCGTACGACGCGGGTACCCTTCGCCACCATGTCGCGCGCCTCTGTCGCGCCAAGCACCCACTGGTCGCCCACGACGACGACATCGCCGGTATCGCTGGATCGCAGGTTCATTCCGGCGACACTGGCGAACGCCTCCACGACAGCGCCCCGGGCGACGAGAAAGGACGTGCAGGCGGAGCGCCAGACGGCATCGGACGAAACGAGGCGGATCGACTTGCCGTCGAGCCGGGGAAAGCCATTGTCTACGGTGGAGACCTTTAGCGGGAGCGTGAACGAAAATGTAGAGCCTTCGCCAGCAACGCTTTCGACGCCGATCTCGCCTCCCATCAGTGTCACGAGTTGCCGGCAGAGCGCGAGCCCCAGTCCGGTACCGCCGTAACGACGCGAGGCAACGCCTTCGGCCTGGGCGAATGGTTCGAACAGGCCCTCGATCTGCGTGCTGGCAAGACCGATCCCCGTATCGTCGATCTCGAAACGCAATGCCGTCATGCCGGCGCCGGGCGAGCGCGGGCCCCGCGAAGGACGGACTCTGACCGTAACGGCGCCCTCGGTCGTGAATCTGATCGCGTTGCCCAGCAAATTGTTCAGTACCTGTCCGATACGTTGGGCATCGCCGACATAGGACATGTCGATCGACACATCGATGTCATGGAAGAGACCCAGACCTTTTCGCCTGGCAAGGGGGGCGAACAGATGCAGGCTGTTTTCTACCAGCGTCCGCAGGACGAACGGCACCGGCTCGATGTCGAACTGCCCGGCTTCGATTTTTGAAAAATCGAGTACGTCGCCGACAATTTTCAGAAGCGAATCGGATGCAACCCGCACGCGCGCGATATGCACGGCCTGTTCGCGGTCCATACCGCCATTGGCGAGCAGTTCCAGGTGCCCGATGATTCCACTGAGCGGCGTTCGTATTTCGTGACTTATCGTTGCGACGAAGGCCGATTTAGCCGCGCTCGCCGACTCGGCCACGATGCGGGCGTTTTCCTCCGCCGTGCGTGCGTCGCGGAGTTTTTCCTCGAGCTCTGCGATGCCAGTCACGTCTCGCGCCACGCATAGCAGCGCGCGATGGCGACGATAGGCCGTCGGCCTGGCGGCGATCAGCAGCGTACGTGTCGTGGCAAGCGTCGGACGATACTCGACGCGGAACTCGCTGCCATGTTTGTCCGCGGGGCGAACATCGCGCTCGCCAAGACGACGATCCATATCGACGATACGCGCATACAGACTCACGCCGGCCACGCTCGCCTCTTTCGCGAATCCATCCATCACCGCGTTGCCGAGCAGTGGATGGAGCGTATCCAGATCGATCAAACACAAGCCGACGGGTGAGGTCGATACGATGGTGCGACTCAGCTCCTCGCTATCGAACACGTGTTCGGCATCGCGCAGCGCAGGCGCAAAAATCCGTCGATCGATATGTCGAAGCCAGAACCACAGCACGACGAGACAGACAAGCGCGGCACCTCCGAGACAAGCCAGCCACACGCCCGTCGCACGCAGGAGAGCCTCCAGCGAGAAGACCTGTACGACAGACCAGTCGATACCGTGCAGATTGTCCGCGGCAGCAAAGCGAGTGCCGGATCGTACGAATACAGGTTCCCCGTCCGTCGCGACGGTGAGCCTCCCTCGCTTTGCGCGCGCGACCTGCTCGCCGATATCTTCGGGGCTCATGCCGAGGCCCGCGACGACGTTACCGGAGTTCGTCACCACCAGCGACGCACCACGGAGATACGGCTCGACGCGTCGCTGTATATCGGAGAAAGCTTCGAAAGCGACGACGCGCCACGCCGGTTCGCCGTTGGCCACCAGCGTCAGCACGCCGACGATCGAGCGCTCGCCACTGAGCGGGTTGATCCCCGAAAAGGAAATCACGGGATCGCGCGCCGATCGCGCCGGCAGATGCTCGTCGTTCAACCGGAGACGAGCGAACAGATCGCGCCGCGTCGCCAGTCCGAGCCGCGCGGAAAGCTGCTGCTCGGAGGCGACACGGGTAAAGGTCATCAGCGAGCCCGACGGGTCGTATCCGTACACGGACAACGAGCCCGGAGACTCGACTTCCGTGACCGTAGCCGCCGCCAGCGAGGACGTTTCGTGGATCAGTCCGAGATACGCCATGATGTCTTCCGGCGGAAGATGTCGCGCGTTCACGCCCAGCACGAGCATGGGCACACCCGAGTCGCCCGCCCGGATGACGGCTTGTTCGCCGTGGTCGAAGAACGGTTCGACGTACGCCGCACCGGCGCGGGTAAGCAGTTCCCGGCGTTCGCGCCAGACCAGCTCCATGCCGTACAGGCTTCGCGCGTAACCCCGCTCGCGCTGGATCAGGTAGGTATCGACCGCAGCCTTATTGTCCTCGAGGATCTGGCGCTGTTGGGCGACGTAACCGTGTATCCGCTGCCACCCGCTTCCAGCCATCATGACCACGATCAGCAACGACAGCAGGAAGCCGCCTCCATAAAGCAGGCGCCGGTGATATGCGCGCAACCCAGCCAGCATCTCATCCGTAGCAACACGACTTCCATCGCCTACACCGTTGCCCTGTTCGACTTCCACCATCCGTTTGCCCCTCGCCTGCCGATTACTTCCGCTGCCGGAAGTCCCTCCCTGTCTTTCGATGCGTCGGGGCCTTAGAACGCGGTCCGCACGAGGCAAGCGCAAAGCCGCCCCGTATTGGAGCAGTGCGCGATCGATACATGAATCGAAAAAGTCTTAAGTCAACAACGCCAGCGGCCCTGCCTTACATGGACGCTGACCACCGCCCGGGTGCGCCAGGGAAGTCGTATGGACGAAATCGCGGGCAAGCCATCCCGGTCGGGCTCGGCGAACTCATCGCAGGGGTTCGGTCGCGTCACACCAGGTTCTGCGGCGTCACCCGATAACCGGCGACGGCGCATACGTTTGAGCAGGAGCAACGCCACAATGCCTCCCACGCGGGGTTCATGACCGAAATCAGCCTGAACAGCGGTCGGTTGCGAGCATCGACCCTTGAGGTGCGCCTGACAATATAACTTTCGTTGTAGGCGCACTCGTTCATACACCGCTGGCGGCGTGAGAGAACGGGTCGGGATTCGCCCCTCGAGGCGAGGAGTCAGTGTGTAGGCGGCTTCTGGGCGTCGCGCCGCTTCTCAGCCTGGGTCTTGAGGTACTGGCCGATATCCTTCTCGGAAACCTTGCCCGTCTTCTGGGTGTCGATTTCGTCGAAATGCTTCGAGACGAACGGCATGGCCTTTGCCTCGTCGCGGGTCAGGAAGCCGTCCTTGTCCTTGTCCGCGGCGGTGAAGTTCTTTTGCATGGCCGCTACTTTGTCAGCGATGTAGCCCGCGCCGTTCTGCGCCGCGGCGGGTACCACGACAGCCGAGACAAGAAAACATCCGACGAGCAGCGATGCAATCCGGATACGCGACATGACAGTCTCACACGTGACGGGAAGGCCTCACGCTGCCACGTGACGACGGTTGGAAGCAAGCGGTGGCGCGTGAAGACATGTCCATCGTCACGCGCGCCGCATCAACTCCCGGCCAGGGCGGCATCCACCATGGCCTGGGCTTCTTCCAGGATACGGTCGAGGTGATCGCGCCCCTTGAACGATTCGCCGTAGACCTTGTAGATATCCTCGGTGCCCGATGGGCGGGCGGCAAACCAGCCATTGGCGGAAATCACTTTGATGCCGCCGATAGGCTGATTGTTCGCCGGCGCACGATTCTGGACCTGGATGACCGGTTCGCCAGCGAGCGTCTTAGACGTTACCTGCTCTGGCGTCAACTTCGACAGTTTTGCTTTCTGGGCGTGCGTCGCCGCGGCATCGATACGCGCACTGGCCGGTTCCCCGAGATCGTGGGTAATGCCTTTGTATATCTCGCCCGGGTCGCGACCGAGCTTTGCCGTCATCTCGCCTGCGAGGAGCGCGGCCACGATGCCGTCCTTGTCGGTGGACCAGGCAGAGCCGTCTTTCGCCAGGAACGAGGCCCCCGCACTCTCTTCGCATCCGAACCCCAGACTGCCGTCGTAGAGCCCCGGGACGAACCATTTGAAGCCGACGGGCACTTCGAGCAATGGCCTTCCGAGCCGTTTCGCGATGCGATCGATCAAGGCGGTGCTGACTACCGTCTTGCCGACCGCGGCATCGCTACGCCAGCCACGGCGATGCCGGAACAGGTACTCCGCGGCGGTCGCGAGATAGTGATTGGCTGGCATCAATCCGGCGCTGCGGGTGACGACGCCATGGCGATCGTGATCGGTATCGCAGGCGAATGCCACGTCGAAACCATCCTTCAGACCGATCAACCGCTGCATCGCATAGGACGACGACGGATCCATGCGGATACGGCCGTCCCAGTCCAGCGACATGAAGGAAAAGGTCGGATCGACGGTATCACTGACCACCGTAAGGTCGAGCCGGTAGCGTTCCACGATCGCCGCCCAGTAGTGCACACCGGCACCGCCGAGGGGGTCTACCGCCATATGGACGGAGGCACCGCGGATGGCGTCGAGATCGAGCGCGTGTTCGAGGTCCGCGACGTACTCCTGCAGGAAATCGTGTTCGCGCGTGGTATCCGCCCTGCGCGCGACATCGATGGTGACGCGCTTCACCTCGCGCAGTCCTCCTTCGATCAGTGCGTTCGCGCGGGCCGCTATCCAGGATGTCGCATCGGTGTCGGCGGGACCGCCATGAGGCGGGTTGTATTTGATGCCGCCGCTTTCCGGCGGATTGTGCGAGGGCGTAATAACGATACCGTCGGCGCGACCATGCTCGCGGCCGCTGTTGTACCGAAGAATCGCATGCGACACAGCCGGCGTCGGCGTGAATTCGCCGCCTTTGGAAATCAAGGTACCGACACCGTTGGCGGCAAGGACTTCCAGCGTGCTCTCGAACGCCGGCTCCGAGAGCGCGTGCGTATCGATACCGACGAAGAGCGGGCCGTCCACGCCGTCGTTTTTCCGGTACTCGCAGATGGCCTGGACGATGGCCCATACGTGGGCTTCGTTGAACGAGCGATCGAACGACGAGCCCCGATGACCCGACGTACCGAAAGCGACGCGCTGCTCCGGAACCGCCGGATCGGGGACCAGGTCGCGATAGGCGGCGAGAAGTCGCGCCACGTCGACGAGCGGCGCCGAAGTCGCCGGTTTACCTGCAAGCGGACTGATGCTGGAACTCAAGTGTTTCTCCTGCTGACCGCCGATGCGGTATCCGGACATTGTAGGTTGCCGCCAGCCCGGCGGTTGTCAAGTTTGCGTGCAGGTCCGGCCTAACGGTCCCGGATCTCTCCGACGTGCAGCGCGCCGTCATCGGCGAACTCGATCGTACTGATGCGGGCATCGCGCATGGCAAGCACGGCCGATTCCGTCGTTCCCATCGCGTGGGCCGTCTCGTCGGGTTGGATCGAACGGAACGCGCGACGCCTTACCCTGCCACCGTAGCGGAAGCGGTTGTACAGCGACCAGGCGATAACGATCAGCGCACACACCGCCGCCAGCAATAGCAGTTCGACCAGGTCCGTACCGCCCTTCCCCCTGGACTGTACGAACATTTCCACATACGTCGTGCGGAAACCGAAGCCCCAGGCCACCAGCGTTATCAGCGGCAGCCAGAGGAAGACCCAGAAGGCCCATGCCACGAGGGTAGCCAGACCGAAAAACACACGCTGCGCCGGACTCTGGTGATCCGGCCGCTGGATAATGATCGCTTCGGCTTTCATCGGATGCCCCTGTCCGGACTGACCCAGACGGCCTTGGTACCCTTGCGCTTCAGCAGCGCCTTGGGAAAGGCGACGATCGAGGTGGCGGTATTGAGTACCCAGTAAATAAGCGGATACCAGATCATCCAGTAATAGTTGCGTCCCACCCGAGTTTCGTAGCGCCGGTCGACGATCAGACTCACCAGAAACTGGATAAGGCAGGTAGCGCCGAGTACGACGCCGTGCCAGTGCGGGAGCAACGTTTCGACGTATAGCGCCGGCGGTAGCTCGATGAATTTACCGACTATCCACAGCGTGAAGATAGCCGCCATGTCGTAAGCCCACAGCAGACTGAGCAGATACTCCAGCGCCACCGGCCACATGCGCCGCTGTCGCCAGCGCATCAGCAAACGGGAGTAGCGAAGAAGCACTTCCGATCCCCCCTGCGCCCAGCGCAACCGCTGTTTCCAGAGGCCACGCACGGTCTCGGGCATCAGGATCCAGCACAGGGCATTCGGTTCGTAGCGGATATCCCAGTGGCGCATCTGCAGCCGCCAGCTGATATCGATGTCCTCGGTCACCATGTCGGTGTTCCAGTAGCCGACATCGTGCAGGGCGCTCTTGCGGAACGCGGCGATCACGCCCGAGACCGTGAAGATGCGGCCATAAACCCGTTGCGCGCGCTTGATCAGGCCGATGATCGACGAGAACTCGCCGACCTGCAGCTTGCCCAGCAAGGTGGAACGATTGCGGATGCGCGGGTTACCGGTCACGGCGGCCACGCGCGATCCGTCGTTCATGTGGTACATGAGCCAGTGCGTGGCGTATTCGTCGAGCAGCGCGTCGCCGTCGATGCAGACGAAGTAGTCGCCACGGGAAGCGAGCGCGGCCATGCGCAGTCCCATCGCCTTGCCCTGGTTGCTGGCCAGGTGGATGACGCGCAGGTTCGATACTTCGCGTGTCAGCTGGTCGAGCTGCGCCCCGGTATCGTCCGTCGAACCGTCGTTGACCGCGATGATCTCGAACGCGGGATAGCGCTGACCGGAAAGATGCGCGATCGTTTCGCGAACGTGCGCGCCCTCGTTATGGCACGGAACGATCAGCGTGACGAAGGGATAATCGGGAAGCTCGGGTGGCGTCACGCGCAAGGGTTCGTTCCGCTCCCAGCGGAAGAAATAAATGAGCCCGCCGCTCATCCATATCAACGACATCGATAGTGGATAGAAAAAAGCGAATTCAAGTAACCAGTGAATGATGGTTCCGCCCATGGCTATCGATCCGGCAAGGGATAGGGATAATCCGCGGCGGAAATCGCGGGCCGGATGGTCTTGAGCTTCGGATGGTCCTTCAGGAAATCGTCGGGGTAATAGCCGAGATGAAGCGCTCCACCCGTTTGCAGCAAGCGCAGTCGATGGGCGATCGTCGCGGAAGGAATGGGCTGCTTACGAGTCCAGTCCTCGGTGGCCACTTCGAACAACGTGCGATCGAGCGCGCCCGGCTGGGCTTTTACCGACGCCAGCAGACGCCGGAACCAGGCATCCGAAGGCGATTCGTTGTCCAGTTGCGGCATCGCCATCACAGCGGTGACGTCATAAGCCGCGACGAACGCCTGAAGACTCTGCGCAAACCACCCTTCGGCTTTTGGGTCGACGATCGGCCGGGCATAGATATTACGCGCGGTCAGTACCAGCGGACGCCAGCGCCGTACACGCTCGGCCAGTTCCTTGGTGAAGTCCACAAGACGCTGGGTACGCTGCGTGGCGCTGTCGCCTGCCCATGGCCCGAGTTTGTCGGTATCGCGCAGGTAGGCATCGTCGGAAAAAAGGATGCCTGCCGAGTCCGCGTGTCGTGCGAGATCTTCGTAGACGTCGCCAATCATCGCGCGCACTTTGGGGTCCCACGGAGCAAGACGGAAGTGGTCTTTGTCCTTCGCATCGCCGGCACCGAGCGCGGGAAGCTTCGCGCCGTCAGGGAAACGGAACGCCATGACCGGCAACCACGCGAATACCTGCACGCCGGCGCGTGTGCGCAATTGCCATTCGACGCGCGAATAGAGATCGGCCCGCATCGGCAGATGGCGATTCGGGAAGTACACCGCATCGGCTACGCCATCGCCGTCCGGATCGGCATAAGCCTGCAGCCATACCTGCGTGGGATGCATGCGTTTGATGCGATCCAGAAGCTTCGACAGGTTCGCATCCTGCTGCACGGGGTCGGGATCGTAGATGTAGTCCAGGTCGACCTGCACCGCGCGAATAGGATCGACGCGCGGCGGATGGCGCATCAGCCACGCCAGATGAATAGCGTCGATGTTGTCGCTGATCAGGAGGCGGGGAATCGTGTGCGAAGGATCGAGAGTCGGCAGCGCGTCGTCGAGACTCATCGATACGCTCATGCCCTCTTCCGCTGCGATTTTCGTCGCCACGAGGTTATACGCGCCGTAAGGCCAGACAATGGCACGCGGCCGATGGCCTGTCTGGGCTTCGATCTCGTCCGCGCTCTTCTTCATGTCGGCGCGGATACGTGCGCCGTAGGCAGCTTCGTCCTCGTAGTTTTTGCTATCGGCGAAGTAACGCGCGGTCACCGCGGCAGGCGGCTGGCTACCCTGAGGATTGCCGTCGATGCCGTGATGCAGGTCGTAACTGTGCGAAGCGAACTCGACCAGACCGCTGGACTGGATTTCCTTGACCTGATCCCAGGTGATAAAGCACGACCGGTCGCATGTGCTTCCGTTGTACGGCATGGTCTTTCCGTCGGGCATGTCGATCCAGGCACCGACGAGCGCGGCTACCGCCGGGTAGCGATAGGCGCGCAGCAAGGGATAGACCCGCGTATAAAAACTACGCAAGCCATCGTCGAAGGTCAGCAATACCGGATGATCCGGCAATGCGGCACCGCCATGACTGGCCGCGACGACCTGTTCGAGACTGACGATGTGATAGCCGTTCGCGCGCAGCCAGTCGAAGTGCGAGACCAGACGGTCCGAACTGATCGCATCGGGATCGCGGTCGGCATCGCCACGCACGTCGTCGCGAACATCGTGATACGCGAGCACGATGAGCGTGTTCTTGCCGGGCGCCGCCGGTTCGGCCGCCGCGCCAGAGGCAAGCACCACCAGGAGAAGGAAAACAACAAACTTGCGTAACGTCATGTCATTCGCCCCAGTGCATCGTCAGGTCCAGCACGACGCGGGACTCGCGTTTGCCGTCGTATGGCTGATTGTGCCAACCCACGCCCCAGCCGAAACTGAGGCCTGCGCGCGGCTCGAAGGTCTGCCCGTAGCGCGCGCTGGCCTGCCAGCCTGTCGCATAACCGCGTTGCGCGTATTGCCCCACGGCAACGTCGATACGTTGCCGCCATGTGCGGTCATAGAACTGGTGGAGCAGGTTTTCCAGCCGACCGGTAACCGCCCATGACGTGTCGTGCCTGGGATTGAAGTAAGGGCGGTCGGGTAGGGTGTTACGCGAGCCGCCCAGTTCCAGGCCACCGTCGAGCGTGAGATACGGTGCCGTGTAAACGCGCTGGACGAGTGCCGCCTGCCACGCATTGCGTTTATTGTTGTCACTGAAGCGACCGCGCGAAGCGGTGAACTTCACTTGGGTAAGTTCGCTGGCGCGCCAGATGACCGAGGTATCCAGCGTTTTGGCCGATATACCGTAATACTGCGCGCGCAATGGCACGTCCGAACCCGCGGAGCTCCAGTCGGCGGCCACGGTCCAGTGATCGCTGATCGCGTACTTCGCGCCGGCTTCGATGGCCGTGCGGCCGACGAAACGATCGGTGGACGGCAGCGCTTGCACATAGGCTTCAAGACCACGCGCGTAGCCGCGCAGGCCCAGACCGACGCGCTCGCGCCGCACATCGCCCTCGGGCAACGCCGCGGAGGCATAACGCGCGATGCCGAGTACGCGCCAATGATCGTCGATGAGCGGACTGGCGATGGTCGCCTCCGTCTCCGCGTCACGGTCGCCGTAGTCGGGACTGCTACCGCTGCCGTTCGCATGTGTGATGTCGAACTGCCAGCCGCGCTCGCGCTCCCAGGATAATCGCTCTTCCTTTACGCGATTGCTGCGTGGCGCCAGGGTTTCGGTATTGCGCAACGACGGCTCGACGCTCGCGTAATCGTTGAGCGTGCGGTTGGCGTTTATGAGACCGAGGTCGACGCCGGTGTCGTTGGTATCCAGCGTTCCCGCGATCGCAAGTGTGTCCGAGGCTTGTCGCGGCCACCCGCGCGAAAGTTCGGACAGGCCCAGTTCGCGCCGGATGGCGGCGTTCGCAGGCGCTTCGTCGCTCATGAGCACGAGACGTCGATGGGCTTCGTCGAGCAGGCCGACATATTCGCGCAGCAGTGCCGCATTCAGATCGGCATCGACCTTGCGTGAATTCTGTATCGGGGTGGGCGTTACGGGGCTGCGTATCCAAAGCGGCTCGCGTTCGGCGAGCGTATCGATCGTCTCGAAGGCCTTCGATGTGCGGTTCGATTCCATGTACGCATACATCAGGGGGATATGCGGATCGGTTTCGACCGGATCGTATGGACCGGGGTCCTGACGGATGCTGTCCTCGAGCAGCGAAACGGCTTCCTGGGGGCGATGCCGCTGGAGTAACGCATCGGCCACCGGTCGCTGCGCATACGCGGGAACCGTGACATGGTTCGCGCGCATCTCGTCGTACACGGACACCGCTTCGTCCGCCCTGCCCGCCTTATCCAGCGCAACGAGGCGGTCGATGCGGGCGCGGGCGGCGATGTCCTGCATATCGGGACGTTTATCGGCAATCAGACGATCCAGGTCGGCGACCGCCGCGTCGGGCTCGGCGTAAGGCACGCGCGGATTGACCGGCTCGGCATCGGCCCAACGGATTTCGTGCGCCACCACGTCGGCACGCAAGCGTTGCATCGTGACGGCTTCGCGAGGCGATCGTTCGTTACGCGCCAGTTCCTCCGCGCGAACGGAGCCGCCCAGTTCGGCGAGCAGGCTAGCCTCGAGCGTGCGCGCATCGCGATCGTCCGGCCAACGGGCCAGCACGTCTTCACAGATCTTCAGGGCATCGAAACGGCGGCCCGCCGCACGCTCGTCCGCGACGCGTCGCAGAAGCTCATCGCGTGACACGGGCTCTCTGACCTGCGTTGCCCGAACCGCACCGGCCGTCGACAACAGGGCAACAGAGATGGCAACAGCCAGTCCTGTGGCATGCATCCCGGAACGTACACTCACCACTATCCCCTTACCATGACATCGCCAGGTGCCCTTCCTGGTGCCATTACAAACCCTAACCAGTTTAACGTGAACGCACACGGAGCGCGTCACGAGGCCGATCGCCTGTTTGCACATTCCTGCGCTACCCATCGATCGAATGCTCCGTGCGAAATGCCACGGAAGACGAGCAAGTTCCAGGCCACGCCCTTTATTCGACCTCGCATTTTGCCAGATATGCGCCATCGTTCCGTGAATAGGCTGCGATATAGTTTCCACTCTCCCGCCTCCCGGCCTTCCCGTGAACCTGCCTGCCGAACGCGACTCCCACCGCACGCCACTCGAAGACTTCGTTTTCGCGCACAAGCGTCTTTTCGTCGTGACGGGCGCGGGTATCAGTACCGATTCGGGCATTCCGGACTATCGCGACGGGGCCGGCGCGTGGAAACGCAGCCCGCCGATGACCCTCCAAGCATTCATGGGGACGGCGCTGGCCCGGGCCCGCTATTGGGCTCGCAGCATGATCGGATGGCAATCCTTCGGCTCCGCGCGACCGAATGTCGCGCATCGCGCACTCGCCGCGATGGAACATGCCGGCCGCATTGAGTTATTACTGACGCAAAACGTCGACGGGCTTCACGAAGCCGCCGGCAGTCTGAATGTGGTCGATCTTCACGGACGACTCGATCGCGTGCGCTGCATGAACTGCGGCGATATTCGCCCGCGCGACGCGCTCCAGCAGCGACTGATCGCAGCGAATCCCGACTGGCTGGAGGTCAGCGCCACCATCGCCCCGGATGGCGACGCGGATCTGGACGGTGTCGATTTTTCGCGGTTCAATGTGCCGCCGTGCCTGGTCTGCGACGGCATTCTGAAACCGGACGTCGTGTTCTTCGGAGAGAACGTCCCGCGTGCACGCGTAGATACTGCCTGGGCGCACCTCGACCGCGCCGACGCCATGCTCGTCGCCGGTTCGTCGTTGATGGTCTATTCGGGATATCGCTTCGTACTGGAAGCATCGCGTCGCGGCCTGCCCATCGCGTCGCTCAACCTGGGCGTGACCCGTGCCGACGATTTGCTGACGATGAAGATCGAACGGCCCGTAGCAGAAGCATTGGCCGCTTTTTTGTAGGAGCCCGCAAGCGGCCTCCTACAAAAAAGCGGTTAGCGGCGGGCGCGGAAGAACTCGCGGAGCATCGTCGACGCCTCGTCCGCGCAAAGGCCGCCCTGCACCGAAACACGGTGGTTGTGGCGGTCCGATACCAACGTATCGAACACACTGCCCGCGGCACCGGTCTTCGGATCGGCGGCCCCGTATACGACACGCCCCACCCGTGCATGCACCATCGCCATCGCACACATCGAGCATGGTTCCAGCGTGACGTACAGCGTCGATCCCGGGTAACGATAATTAGCCAGTGCCTGACCGGCCGCGCGCAGCGCCTGAATCTCCGCGTGCGCGGTCGGATCGTTGAGGGAGATGTTCCGGTTCCAGCCTTCTCCGACGATCGCCCCATCGAGGACCAGCACAGCACCCACCGGCACTTCGCCCTCGGCATCGCGCGCGTGCGCCGCCAGTTCGAGCGCGCGCGTCATGAATACGCGGTCGTCGTCGGAGAACGAGGAAGCGGCGGACGCTTCGAATGGCAAGGTATCGGACATGCCCTATTGTAAGGCAGCCGCCATACCGGCGAGCCTGGCAATCGTATTGAGGTTTCGTGCCGTGCCTTTCGCCGCGGCGGGAATCTTCAGTTTCGACGTTCCCATGCCACTTCCGTAACTGACATAGATCTCCCGGAGACCGAGGCACATGCGCTCGTCGCGCACGCCGGTGGCGCGATCGAGCGCGTCCGCAGGCGGCGCTTTGTCCATGAAAATCGCGACAGTGCTATTGGGCGGATCCTTTGGAAACGGATTCGCGGCGAGTACCGCCGCCATTTCGCCTGCGCTACGGACGACGACGTCTACCGCCTTGCCAGCATAGGCCGCCAGTTGCTCCTCCAGCGCGGCTTTGACGCGCGCCTCGGCCATGCGCGTCTTGAAAACCACATTGCCGCTGGCGATGTACGTGCTTACCGTGCCGAAACCCGCGCGCTCGCACATGGCTTTCAATTCGCTCATCGGCAGCTTTCCGGTCCCGCCGACGTTGACGGCGCGCAACAGGGCGACATAGGCGGTCATGGCGTCTCTCCCGGCGATTTCGAATCCGCTGACGGGCCGAGCAACCGGTCCCAGGGGGCCGGTTCCGTCCATAGTTCGGCCAGGAAATCGATAAAGACGGCAAGACGTGCTGGCACGGGATCGCGGCGTGCACGCACCGCGCTGATGGGTGTCCCGGGCTCTTCCCATTCCGGAAGCACGCGCAGCAACGTCCCCTGGCACAGATCTCCGGCGGCATTCCACGTCTCGCGCAACGCGATGCCCATGCCTGCCGCGGACCACACGCGCAACGCATCGCCGTTGTCGCTGCTGAGATCGCTGTTTACGTCGACCTGCTCCACCAGGTTGCGACCACCGATCTTGCGCAACGACCAGCGATTATCGCGCAGACCCGGATACGCGAAGAGCAAACACCGGTGCTGCCGAAGATCGCGTGGATGTATCGGTTGGCCATGGCGTCGAATGTAGTCGGGCGACGCAACAAGAATGCGCCGGCTGGTTGCCAGTCCGCGCGCCAGAAGTCGCGAATCGGCGAGGCGGCCGAACCGGATCGCCAGATCCAGGTCGCTGGCGTAGAGATCGACCACCCGATCGGTCAGGTGCAGCTCGAAGCCTACCTGGGGGTGACGTTCGCGAAATGCGGCAATGGCCGCTGCCACGTAGCGGCTTCCAAACAAGACGGGCGCCGTGACGCGCAGCATGCCGAAGAGTCCATCGTTGCCCTGACGCGCAACGTCGCCCGCCTCGTCCAGCAAAGCCACCGCCGCACGTACGCGTTGGGCGACGGCCCTTCCTTCGTCGGTGACTTTCAATCGCCGCGTATTGCGTTCGAAGAGGCTGGTTCCCAGCGCCGCTTCAAGCCGGGCCACCTGCTTGCTGACGGTGGCCGGCGCGAGGTCGAGCGCACGCGCGGCCGCGGAAAAGCTCTGACAGTCCAGCACCTTGAGGAAGACCGTCAGGTCGTCGAGGTTGCGCAGAGCCATTTGTGCCATTCCGCCATAGGTGTCATGCGAGTTTACACGCCGTGGCAAATGCGACTGTTGGGCAGGATGCCGTCCATCAAGGAACCCGGCTCCGCCCGGGGCAATGTCTGCCGGGTTATCCGTGCGTCAGCATGGCCGGGGGGATTCGAACAGACCGCTCCGTCAACCGGGAACGATCTTCGTGAGGTTAAGCATCACCGTAAGCGGTTCGATGGGTGATTCCGAGAAACCGCGACGCAGGTAGAACGCCTTTGCTTCCTCGCTCAGCGCGTGACACAGCATGGCCTTCATGCCGATCTCCCAGGAGAGGCGAACGCTTCGAAGAACCGCATCCTTGAGCAGCCCCGAACCGATGCCCTGCCCCGACCAATCCTGGTGAACGGCCAGCCGCCCAAGAACACTTACCGGAATAGGATCGGGCATGCCCGGCGCAGAGATCCGGGCGCTTCGGTAAGTCACTCCCACTCGATCGTCGCGGGCGGCTTGCCGCTGATGTCATAAACAACACGAGATATGCCACGCAACTCATTGATAATTCGCGTGGATACACGATCAAGGAAGTCGTATGGCAGATGCGCCCAGTGCGCCGTCATGAAGTCGATGGTTTCGACGGCGCGCAGCGCAATGACCCACTCGTAAGCGCGGCCGTCACCGACCACACCTACCGAACGGACGGGCAGGAAGACAGCGAACGCCTGGCTGACGCGATCGTAGAGATCGTGCTTGCGCAGCTCTTCGATGAAGATCGCATCGGCGCGCTGAAGCAGGTCGACGAACTCCGGCTTGACCTCGCCAAGGACGCGCACGCCGAGGCCAGGACCCGGGAACGGATGACGATAGACCATGTCGCGCGGCAGGCCGAGTTCGACGCCGATGCGACGGACTTCGTCCTTGAAGAGTTCGCGCAACGGCTCGACGAGCTTGAGCTTCATCGTCTCCGGCAGGCCGCCCACGTTGTGGTGGCTCTTGATGACGTGCGCCTTGCCCGTCTTGCCGGCGGCCGACTCGATGACGTCGGGATAGATCGTGCCCTGCGCGAGCCACTTCACGCCTTCGAGCTTGTGCGACTCCTCGTCGAAGACTTCGACGAACATACGGCCGATGACCTTGCGCTTGGCCTCCGGATCTTCGACGCCCGCGAGCGCGTCGAAGAAACGCTGCTTCGCATCGACGCGAATAACGCGCACGCCCATGTGTTCGGCCATGGTCGCCATGACCTGGTCGCCTTCCTGGAAGCGCAGCAGGCCGGTGTCGACGAAGACACAGGTGAGCTGGTCGCCGATCGCTTTCTCAAGCAGCGCGGCGACGACGGACGAATCGACGCCGCCCGAAAGACCTAGCAACACTTTGTCGCTACCGACCTGTTCGCGCACGCGCGCGACGGCGTCTTCGATGATGTGCTTCGCATCCCACAGCGTGGCCGTCCCGCAGAGGTCGACCACGAAGCGACGCAGCAGCTCCAGACCACGCTGGGAATGGGTGACTTCGGGATGGTATTGCAGGCCGTAGAAACGACGCGCCTCGTCGGCCATGCCGGCAAGCGGCAGGCTGGGCGTAGCGGCGATCGCGGCGAAACCGGGCGGAATCGCCGTCACGCGATCGCCATGCGACATCCACACACCGAGCGTCTCGCCCTCGGCCACCACGCCTTCGAACAGCGCACTACTGCCGAAGCGCAGGTCGGCCGGGCCGAACTCGCGGTGATGACCGGCCTCGACCTTGCCACCGAGCTGCTCGGCCATGGTCTGCATGCCATAACAGATACCCAGCACCGGCACGCCAAGCTCGAACACGCACTGCGGGGCGCGCGGCGAGTTTTCTTCGGTGACCGACTCGGGACTGCCGGAAAGAATGACGCCGCGCGGTGCGAAAGCCGCGATTTCGCCGGAAGCGTGGTCCCACGCCCAGACTTCGCAATAGACGCCGATCTCGCGGATCCGACGGGCGATCAGCTGCGTGTACTGCGAGCCGAAATCGAGAATGAGGATCTTGTCGCTATGGATGTCGGTCATCGTAAATTCCAGCGAATGAAAATCTGCGGGCTCCGCGCGCCACTGCGCAGCGTTGCCCGGAAAGCAAGACGCCCGGCGAGTGTCGGGCGTCCTGTAAGCCTGGAAGACGCGCTAAGCGCGTCAGTCCAGACGGTAGTTAGGTGCTTCCTTCGTGATCTGGATATCGTGCGGATGCGCTTCGTGCACGCCCGCGCCGGTGACCTTCACGAAGGTGCCCTTCTGGTGGATTTCTTCCACCGAAGCCGCGCCCATGTAGCCCATCGAGGCACGCAGGCCACCGATCAGCTGGTGGACGATGTTGCTCAGCGAACCACGATACGGCACGCGACCTTCGATACCTTCGGGCACGAGCTTGTCGGCGTCGGCTTCGTCCTGGAAGTAACGGTCCTTGGAGCCGAGCTGCATCGCACCGATGGAACCCATGCCGCGATAGCTCTTGTACTGACGGCCCTGGAACAGCTCGACCTCACCCGGCGCCTCTTCGGTGCCGGCGAACATGGAGCCCAGCATCACCGACGACGCGCCGGCCGCGAGGGCCTTCGGAATGTCGCCGGAATAGCGGATGCCGCCGTCGGCGATAAGCGGGATTTCACCCTTCAGCGCCGTGGCGACGAGATCGATCGAGGTGATCTGCGGCACGCCCACGCCAGTGACGATGCGCGTGGTGCAGATGGAGCCGGGACCGACGCCGACCTTGACGGCGTCGACACCCGCGTCGAGCAACGCGCGCGCCGCTTCGCCGGTAACGATATTGCCGGCGATGACCTGGACCTGCGGATAGCGCTTCTTTACCCAGCCGGCGCGATCGATGACCGCCTGCGAGTGACCGTGGGCGGTATCGACCACGATAACGTCGACGCCCGCTTCGACCAGCGCTTCGACGCGCTGCTCGGTATCGCCCGCGACACCGACCGCGGCACCGACGACGAGACGCTCGTGGGTGTCCTTGGCGGCGTTGGGATTGTCGCGCGCTTTCTGGATGTCCTTGACCGTGATCAGGCCACGCAACTGGAACGCATCGTTGACGACGAGGACTTTCTCGATGCGGTTACGGTGCAGCAGTTCCAGCACGGCATCGTGATCCGCACCTTCCTTGACCGTGATCAGCCGGTCTTCCCGGGTCATGATGTTGCGGACCGGATCGTCGAGCTTGCGCTCGAAACGCAGGTCGCGGCTGGTGACGATGCCGACGAGCTTTTCGCCGTCGACCACCGGCACGCCGGAAATGTTGTGCGCCCGGGTCAGACGGAGGACTTCGCTGATGGAGGTGTCCGGACGGACCGTGATCGGGCTGCGGATAACGCCCGCTTCGAACTTCTTCACCAGGCGCACTTCGGCGGCCTGCTGATCGAACGTCATGTTCTTGTGGATGATGCCCATGCCGCCGTTCTGCGCCATCGTAATGGCCAGTCGTGCTTCGGTGACCGTGTCCATGGCCGCCGAAACGATGGGGATATTCAGTCGCAGGCCACGGGTGAAGCGCGTGGAGGTATCCACATCGCGCGGCATAACCGTGGAGTGGCCGGGAACCAGAAACACATCGTCGTAAGTGAGTGCCTCGGCAAGGATGCGCATAAGCATTAGTCCCGCGAGTAAATCGCGGCATTATACCTTGCAAGTGCACATTTTTACAGGACGCCTATGACAGGGCGTCGATGGCTTCGGCCGCTTCCAGCGTGTTTTCCATCAGCGTCGCTACCGTCATCGGGCCGACGCCGCCCGGTACTGGCGTAATCCACGAGGCGCGTTCGGCGGCGGGCGCGAATTCGACGTCACCGACGAGACGGCCGTCGTCCAGGCGATTGATACCCACATCGATAACCACCGCGCCCGGCTTCACCCATTCGCCCTTCACCAGACCCGGCTTGCCGGCAGCCACCACGAGGATGTCGGCCTGGGCGACGAAACCTTCCAGATTCTGCGTGAACTTATGACAGCAAGTTGTTGTACATCCAGCAATTAATAGCTCAAGCGCAAGGGGGCGACCCACGTGATTCGATACACCGACAATCACGGCGTGCCGGCCGCGCACCGGACGATCGGTATGACCCAGCAAGGTCATCACACCCTTGGGCGTGCACGGTCGCAGGCCGAAGCGCCGCAGCGCGAGACGGCCGACATTGACGGCCTGGAAGCCATCGACGTCCTTACCCGGGTCGATACGGTCGACCAGGGCGTCTTCGTCGATATGGCGAGGCAACGGCGACTGTACGAGGATGCCGTGAACGGCCGGGTCCGCGTTGAGATTGTCGATAAGCGCGATGAGCTCTTCCTGCGACGTCGACGCAGGAAGGTCATAACCGAACGACGTGAAGCCAATCTGATCGCAGGCCTTGCGCTTGTTCTTCACGTACACCGCCGATGCGGGATCCTCGCCCACCAGCACCACGGCCAGCCCGGGACGACGCTTGCCTTCGGCGACACGCTTGGCCACGCGACGACCGATGCGATCGAGTAATTCCTGCGCGATGCGCTTGCCGTCGAGAATACGTGCGGTCATTGTGTTCGTTTCGGGGGCGGATCGCGCATTATCGCCTCTTGGGCACCGAACCGACAGTAAGAATTAAACACTCATGGATACGACGACCCCACCGGCAGGCGTTCTTCCCTACCCGCGCGACCTTACGGGCGACGGCATATCGCTTCGCCCTTACCGGCAGGCCGACGCGGACGCGCTGGCCGCCGCCGTTCGCGAATCCGTCGATACCGTGGGGTACTGGCAGGACTGGTGCCATGCGGACTATGGCCTCGAGACGGCTCGCGCGTGGATCGAGCATTGCCTCGAGGGGTGGTTTGTCGGCGATCACTACGCATTCCTGATCGTCGACGCGACGACGGACGAATTCCTGGGCGGCATGGGCATAAACCAGATCAATCGCGAACACCGGTTCGCGAACCTCGGTTACTGGGTGCGCCAGAGTCGCCAGGGGCAGCGCATCGCCACGCGCGCCGGACGCCTTGCGACCCGCTTTGCTTTCGACTCGGTGAAAGTCACGCGACTTGAGATCGTCGCCGCTGCCGCGAACGTACCCAGCCGCCGAACCGCGGAATCCATCGGAGCCTGCTTCGAAGGCATCGAGCGCCATCGTCTCGTGTTGCGCGGCGTGGCAATGGACGCGGCGATGTATTCGCTGATTCCGTCCGATCTTGGCTGAAAGCCCTTAACCGGCGGCGGCGCACATCCGCTCAAGGTCGACATAGCCCTCGAAGTGTGCCGATGCGCCACACCCCGGGCAGTCCGGATCGCGCCGCAACCGCAGTTCGCGAAAACGCATGTCGAGCGCGTCATAGGTCAGCAACCGCCCGACCAGCGGTTCGCCTATGGACAACAACAGCTTGAGCGTTTCGGTGGCCTGCAATAGTCCAACGACGCCGGGCAATACGCCGAGAACGCCCGCTTCGCTGCAATTGGGTGCATCGGCGGCGGCCGGCGGCTCGGGAAACAGGCAGCGATAACACGGCGAATCGTCGCGACGCGGATCGAAGACGCTGAGCTGGCCGGTGAAACGCTCCACCGCCGCGTAAACCATGGGAATACCGAGTCGGCGCGTGGCGGCCGCGAGCAGATAACGCGTCGCGAAATTGTCCGCTCCGTCGATGACGACGTCATGGTCGCGAATCAGTGCTTCGACGTTTTCGGCGCGAAGGCGCTCCTCGCGCGTGTCGATCCGGATGCGCGGGTTGAGCCCCTGCAGCGTCATGCGCGCCGATTCCGCCTTCGAAAGCCCCACGCGCGCATCGGCGTGCACGACCTGCCGATGGAGATTGGAACGTTCGACCCGATCGTCGTCGACGAGCGTGATGCGGCCTACTCCGGCAGCGGCGAGATACAGCATCGCCGGCGCCCCGAGACCACCCGCACCGATCAACACCACGCGCGATGCAGCGAGCTTCGCTTGCCCCGCCTCACCGACCTGCGGCAGAAGCATCTGCCGTGCGTAACGCTCGCTGGCATCGGCATCGAGCGCGCCCGTTGCGACAGGCAGACCCGCCGCCTTCCACGCCGCGAATCCACCGGCGACAGAGGCGGCCCGGCCGTAACCCATGCGTTGCAATGCCTCAGCCGCAAGCAGCGAGCGCTGGCCACTGCCGCACAGGAGAAGTATGTCGCGGGAACGATCGGGCACGGCTTGCTCGATGCGCAATTCGAGGAAACCACGCGATAACCCGAGAGCGCCCGCCGGAGACCCAGAGGCACGCTCGCCGTCTTCGCGCACGTCGACGATCAGCGCGCCGGCCTGTTGACGCGCCATGGCTTCCACGACGGGAACCTCGACGATTCGCTCGCGCAATGCCGCGAGCCATTGGTCACGGTCGAACGCGTCGGTCACGAGAGTCTCCCATCAATGGGCGCGCGATTACTTCTCGCGGCGCTTGGCGTTTCGGATCATGCGCTGGCGGCGAGCCGCCTGGCTGTCCGTCAGTACGTTCTTCTTGCCGGCGAACGGATTCTCGCCATCGCGGAAGTCGACGCGGACCGGCGTACCTTCCAGCTTGAAGCGCTTCCGGAAGAAACCTTCCAGATAGCGACGGTAAGCCGGCGCGATATGTTTCGTGCGGCTGCCGTGGATGACGATGGTCGGCGGATTGGAGCCGCCCGGATGCGCATAACGCAGCTTGGGTGCGTGGCCGCGCACCAACGGCGGCTGGTAGGCCTCGTAGGCTTTTTCCAGCGTCCGCGTCAGTTCCGACGAACTCATGACGCGCGTGGCCGCGGAATGCGCACGCACCACGGCCTTCATCAGTTCGCGCAGACCCGAACCATGCAGCGCTGAGATGAAGACGGTTTTTGCCCATTCGACGAACTGCAGGCGACGCTCCAGTGCCCGCTGGCACTGCTCGCGCGCATAGGTGTCCATGCCGTCCCACTTGTTGACGGCGATGACCAGTGCGCGGCCTTCTTCGATGGCATGACCGATCAGCGTGAGGTCCTGATCCGCCAGATTCTCGCGGGCATCGATCAGAACGATCGTAACCTGCGACGCAGCAATAGACTGCAATGTCTTGATAACACTGAACTTCTCTACAGCCTCTTCGACACGGGCACGGCGACGGACGCCAGCGGTATCGATCAGGGTGTACTTCTTGCCGTCGCGCTCCAGCGGCACGCGGATCGGATCGCGCGTGGTACCCGCCACATCGGAAACGATCAGGCGATCTTCGCCGAGCAGACGATTGATCAGGGTGGACTTGCCCGCGTTCGGCCGACCGACGATGGCGACACGGATGCCGCTGTCTTCCAGACCCGGGTCGTCGTCGCGATCGTCCGGCAATTGCGGCAACGCGGTTTCGACGAGAAGATCGATGCCGCGATTGTGCGCGGCCGACATGGGCAACGTGGACGCGATGCCGAACGAGGCGAACTCGCCCAGCGAGGACTGCTCGTCCGTGCCGTCGACCTTGTTGACCACCACGATGACGGGCTTGCCGCTGCGACGCAGCTCACCGAGGATCGCGGCATCGAGCGGCAGGACACCGTCGCGTGCGTCGACGACGAACACCAGCAGGTTGGCTTCGGAAATAGCGAGGCGAACCTGCTGGGCCGTAAGGCCCTCGATGCCTTCCTCTTTACCGGACAGACCGCCGGTATCGACGACGACGAAGGGCCGATGCGCCAGGCGGCAAACGCCATAATGGCGATCGCGCGTGACGCCGGGCATATCCGCGACAAGAGCGTCCCGGCTACGCGTCAGCGCGTTGAAGAGGGTCGATTTACCGACATTGGGACGACCGACCAGAGCGACGACGGGCAACATGGGAACGCATTAATCCTGTTAATCAGGGTGTCGCGATGCGATAGGCGCCAATATGACCCTCGACATCTTCGACATAAACGGTATCGCCAACCACGAGAGGCTGGGCGCGGATGGCTTTCTTCGACAGGCGTTCGCGAGCGGAGATCTTGCCATCGGTGGTGCTGATCCAGTGGACGTACCCTTCGGCATCGCCAACGACAGCATAGTTACCCTGCACGGCCGGACCGGTGACCCAACGGTACTTCAGGGCATCCTGTTTCCAGATGTTCGCGCCGCCGGACTTGTCGAATGCATAAAGGACGGACTGGTCGTCGGCACCGAGCACGGAGTTCTCATGAACGTCGAGCGAGGTGAACGTGGAGAACGCGTGATTCCACAGCGGGCGGCCGCTGGGACCGTCGACCGCGACCATCTGGCCGTGATAGGCGGCACCGTAAAGCGTGCTGCCATCGAGCACGATGGCGCCGTCGGCATCGCTCAGACGATCGATTTCGGTACGGCCTTCGCCGCTGGAGAGCGTCTGCTCCCAGAGCTTCTCACCGTTGTCCAGACGCAGCGCCACCAGCTTGCCGCCGTCGGTACCCAGGAACACGACGCCGTTGGCGACCAGCAGGCGACCGTTGCCGCGCAGGCTGAGCAACGGCACCGAAGACTGATCGTAGGCCCAGCGACGTTCGCCGCTGGCCGCGTCGACACCGTAGATACGGCCGTCGTTGGTGCGGACCACCACGAGGTCGCCGACGATCACCGGAGCGGTGATGACTTCGGAGGACAGTTCAGCGTCCCAACGACGGGAACCGTCTTTCGCGCTCATGCCATAGAGGTGGCCGTCGAGCGTACCGACGACGAGAAGATCGCCGGAGGCCGCGGGACCGCCCGAGAACAGCGCGTCGGGGCGCTTCTTGTCGCCCCAGCCGAACCAGCCGTGGATACGCGTGCTCTTGTCCCACAATTTCTTGCCGCTGGCGGCATCGAACGCGCCGATCTTGCCATCGGTGCTGGCGGCGTAGATCACGCCGTCGGAGAACGCGGGACGCATGCGCACGCCGGTGGCGGCTGCGCCGTCACCCAGGCTGGATTTCCACAAACGGGTGACATTGATCGTTGGCTTGAAGTCTTTCGCCAACGGTGTCGGTGGCTCGACGTTTTCCTTCTTGAAAGAATGGCAGCCGGACAGTACGACCAGCGAGGTCAACGCAATAGCCCAAAAACGTTTCATGCACCCTGCTTCCCGGCCGCAGCCAGATCATCGAGTTTCGTTTGAACGACGCCGCGTTGCGGCGCACTTTCGCCCATTGACGAGAGCGCAGCCTGGTAGGCCTTGCGCGCATCGTCGGAGCGTCCAAGCTTGACCATCGCGTCGCCGCGTAGTTCCTGCTTCAGTGAAGCAAATGCATTACCGGCGATCGAATCGAGGGTGGCGATAGCGTCGTTCGGCTTGTTCTGGGCGACCTGAACCTGTGCGATGCGCAGGTCGACCAGCCCCTTGAGCGTGTCGTCCTTCGCATGCGTCTTCGCCCATTCCAGGTCGCCCCGGGCGGCGTCGGCCTTGCCTGCGATGACGTTGCGCTGGGCCCGTTCGCCGACCGCGAAGACCGCATAGGACGTGTCGCTGAAGTCCTTGGTCAGCATATCGGTGCGCAGTTCGATCTCGTTCGCCTTGTTAAGCGAGACGGCCAGCTGCAATGCCTCGTATTCGGCTGCCGCGGTCTGGTCGTGTTCGGCGCGATGGCTCTTCCACTTCTGCCAGCCGAAGATCAGCACGAGGCCGAGCACGATACCGACGAGGATGGATACACCGTTTTTACGCAGCCATTGCTGGACGCGTTCGCCCTGTTCGTAGTCGTCGTAAACGTCGAATGCCATGCAATCACCCACTGCGCTCCGCGCAGTAAAAATCTATTGAGAGCCGTGAAGCCGGCCAGCGGAACCCGCGGACCGGAATAATAGGCAAGCATAACCGAAAAGCGCCTCCGAACGGCGTCGGAGGCGAGTACCGGGCCGCGTAAAGCGGCCCGGGAACGGGCGTCAGAGCGTAACCGGCGTGGCCTTGCCGTCGCTGATATCGACGCGGAAGCGCGCGACGTTGGCGCGGCGGAACGTTTCCAGCTGAATCGGCTGGCCGTCGATGGCGACCTGGGCGCCGGCGGCGTTTCCGATGCGCACGTCGAGAGCCGACTCGCTGGAATACGATTTCTGCGTACCGGCAGGCAGCAGACCGTATTCCAGGCGGGAACCATCGGCCGCCGTGACTTCCACCCAACTTGCCGAAGGCAGGCTCAGCGTAAGGCTATGACCGGCCCCGACGGGAGCGCTGGCCGCGGGAACGGCTAGCGGACGGTTGGTATGGTCGAGCGACGGGAACATCGCCATGGACGCAAGCAGAGGCTGTTCTTCCGAGTGCATCTCGGGAGCGACGGGAACCGGCTTGGTATCCGTCGCGGCCACCGCGGCCGAAGAGCTCGCCCCGGCCGGAGCATCCTGCTGCGCTACCGGCGCGGCATCCAGCGGCGACAGACGGGCCATATCCCGGTCCAGCGTGCCGCGCACGCCGAGCCAGACCATCGGAACGACGATCACGGCCGTCAGCACCACATAGGTAGCAGCGGTGAGATAGCGCTCGAAAAGGAAGCGCGAATGCGATACGCCACCCGTGACGACGAGATCGGGCTGACGCGGCGTCAGGCGTGCAAGCTCGGCCTGGATGGCATCCTCGTCCAGTCCGACATGACGTCCGTACTTGCCGAGATAACCGGCCAGATAGACCTGGTAGTCGATACCGCCGTACTCGCCGGCTTCCAACTGGCGTAGCAGTCGGCTCGGCAGGCGCAATGCCTGTCCGCATGCCTCGATCGTGAAGCCCCGCGCTTCGCGAGCGGCACGCAGGCGCGCCCCGAATGCCATGGCGTCGGGCAGATCGATCAGTACACGGCCGCTTTCCTGCGGATTCGATTCAGTTTTTTGCTCCACGGCATCCTCCATGGGTGCGTTCACATCGAGACCGGCGAAGAGATCCTGTTCGCGGTCGTCGTGCCCTGGTGTATTCGACTGTACGGATGTCATTTAAGGTGCGCTGGCGTCTAGGGCGCGCGCGGGTTCCGAGTCCGGGAACCTGTCGCGCAGCCGCTTGGCATAGTCCCGGGCAACCTCCCCATTGCCCAGACGGAGCTCGATATCGTGACCGAGCTTCAGCGAATCCGGACTCACCGCCCCAAGCGCCTCGTAGCGCTGCAGGAAAGCACGAGCACGGAATGCATCGTTCTTAAGGTACAACACGTGGGCGACCTGATACAGGGCATCCACGTTGGACGGATTCTTTTCCAGTGCCTTGCGGAACCAGACCTCGGCGCCGTCCAGATCCTGCGTCTTCAGAAGACACGTACCGGCATTGCCCATGGCCAGATCGGGCGTGGCATAGAAGGGATCGGCCAACGCGCGCTGGAAATAGCCCTGCGCCTCGGGAACCTTGCCTTCCTTGCACAGGAACACGGCGAGATTGTTGTTCGCCGCACCCTTCTTCGGCTCCAGCTCCACGGCGCGGCGATAATGCAGTTCCGCGTTCGCGTTATCGTTGATACGCTCGTAAAGCACGGCGATGACGGTATGCGCCGGCGGATAATTCGGGTCGAACTGAAGCGCCTTGTTGAGCTTCTCGAGCGCGCCCTGCAGATCGCCGTTCTGCATATAACGCTGGCCGAGCTCGGTATGCACCTGCGCACCCTCGGAGCGCTTGTCCGCGCTCGTCGGTTCGCGAAGGCCCCCGCCGCCCCCGGCACAGCCGACGCTTGCAAGAGCAACCGCCAGAATCATTCCCCACCGCTCAAGCCGCATTCACCGATCCCTCTTCGAGCTTCTTGCGGAATTCCGCCTGACGGCGGGTACGATCGAGCACTTGCCCCTTCAACTGCCCGCACGCCGCATCGATGTCGTCGCCACGTGTGCGACGGAGCATGGTGAGCACCCCTGCGTTGAGCAATTGCGTCTGGAAGTCGCGGATCACCGTCGGGTCCGAGCGTTCGAAACGCGTACCCGGGAACGGATTGAAGGGAATCAGATTGACCTTGTTCCGGCCGTGCACGCGACGCATGAACTTGATGAGCTGGCGCGCATGCTCGGGCTGATCGTTCACACCCTTCATCAGCGTGTATTCGAAGGTGATGTGCGTACGCGGCCGACGCTCGTTGTAACGATCGCAGGCCGCCATCAACTCGGCCAGCGGATAGCGTTTGTTGAGCGGAACCAGCTCCGTGCGCAGTTCGTCGTTCGCCGCATGCAGCGAAACCGCCAGCGATACGTCGCTTTCAGTCGACAGGCGGTCGATCATGGGTACGAGGCCCGCGGTCGAGAGCGTGACGCGCTTGCTGGCCAGGCCAAAACCGAGGTCGTCGCGCATCAGGCTCATCGCGGCGACCACATTGTCGAAATTGAGCAGCGGCTCGCCCATGCCCATCATCACCACGTTCGTGATGCGACGCTGCTGGTGCGGCACGTTGCCGAGATGCTTGGCCGCCACCCAGACCTGGCCGATGATTTCGGCGGTCGACAGGTTGCGGTTGAACCCTTGTGTCGCGGTGGAACAGAACTGACAGTTCAGCGCGCAACCCACCTGCGACGACACGCAGAGCGTGCCGCGGGTGGGTTCCGGGATATAAACCGTCTCGATGGCGTTACCGCCATCCATGCCCAGCAGCCACTTGTGCGTGCCGTCGATCGCCGCTTTGTCGAACATCGACTTCGGCGGGCCGACATAGCACACGGCCGCGAGCTTTTCGCGCAGGCTCTTGCCGACATCGGTCATGTTCTCGAAATCGTTTTCGAGACGATGGTAGATCCACTTCATCACCTGCTCGGCGCGATAAGGCTTCTCGCCGAGTTGCGCGAAGTAGTCGCGCAACCCCTGGCGATCGAAGTCGAGCAGGTTGACCTTGTCTGCAGCCTGATTCACGTCATTGCTCAGCGCGGAAAGACTTCTGTCTCGGCGAAGAAGTAACCGATCTCGATCTTCGCATTATCGGCCGAGTCCGAGCCGTGAACGGCATTGGCATCGATCGAATCGGCGAAATCGGCGCGGATCGTGCCCGGCGCGGCTTCCTTCGGATTGGTGGCACCCATCAGGTCGCGATGGGCCAGCACGGCGTTCTCGCCCTGCAACGCCTGGATCACAACCGGACCGGAGATCATGAACTCGACCAGCGCATTGAAGAAGGGACGCTCCTTGTGCACGGCATAGAAGCCTTCGGCTTCCTTACGCGACAGGTGCTTCATCTTCGAGGCGACGACCTTCAGGCCGGCCTTTTCGAAGCGCGAGTAGATTTCACCGATGACGTTCTTGGCAACGGCGTCGGGCTTGATGATCGAAAGGGTGCGCTCCAGCGCCATACGGGTCTGCTCCGGGAAAAAATGAAGGGTGCCCCCCATTGGGGCGGTTGCCAGTAGTTTGAGGCCAAACGCGTCGCGAATGACGTACTTAGCTCACGAAATCTTGACAGATTCTAGCTCAATCGCAAGGCAATTGCAGGGCGAACCCTCTCAAGTTTGACCCGGCGCACAGGGCGGGCGTATTCTCAAACGATCGTTTGATACGACCCGTATCCCGCTGGAGGAACCCGACATGAGCACCTCACCGTTCGCCTCCCGGGAACGCACCACCAAGGAACGCATCCTTGGCGCGGCCGAAGCCTTGTTCGCCACCCATGGATTCGCCGGTGCATCGCTGCGTCAGGTGACCGCGGCGGCCAAGGTCAACCTCGCCGCGGTCAACTACCACTTCGGCTCGAAGGACAAGCTGATCGAGGAAGTATTCCGTCGCCGCCTCGACGAGTTGAATACGCGCCGCCTCGCCGCCCTCGCCCGCATCGCCGGCAAGCCGGAAACCCAGCTCGAGGATGTCCTCGACGCCTATATCCGCCCCGCCCTGGATCTGTCCCGCACGGATGGCGGCGGCGCCGCGTTCGTCCGCGTACTGGCCCGTGCCTACGCCGAACACAACGAAACGCTGCGGCGCTTCCTGTCCGAAAACTACGGCCATGTGCTGCGCCAGTTCGCCGGCGAATTCGGCCGGCTGCTACCCGGGCTGGCCAAGGAAGACATCTACTGGCGCCTGGACATCGTCACGGGCGCGCTTACTTACGCCATGGCCGACTTCGGCATCATCCAGCGCAAGACCGACGTCGCCGAGCGCGACCACCGCGAACAGGCCGCCGAGCACCTGATCCGCTTCGCCGCCGCCGGCATGCGCAACCCCTCATTCAAATCATCCACGGCCACTCGCTGACCGCGGACTTCCTCCTCGCAAGTGTCTGCATTACCGGAGATCACCATGACCGCAACACCGTTACGCATTCGCAAGGCCGCGGTACTCGGCGCCGGCGTCATGGGCGCGCAGATTGCCGCTCACCTGACCAATGCCAACGTGGAAACCGTGCTTTTCGACCTTCCCGCGAAAGAAGGCCCGAAGAGCGGCATCGCCCTCAAGGCGATCGAGAACCTCAAGAAGCTCTCGCCTGCTCCGCTGGCGGACAAGACCCGCGCCGCCGCGATCGTCCCGGCGAACTACGAGGACGACCTCGACCAGCTGAAGGACGTCGACCTCATCATCGAGGCCATCGCCGAGCGCATGGACTGGAAGCTGGATCTGTACAAGAAGATCGCTTCGCACGTGTCGCCGACCGCCGTGCTGGCCAGCAACACCTCGGGCCTGTCGATCAACGCGCTGGCCGAAGCGCTGCCCGAAGAGATGCGTCACCGCTTCACCGGCGTCCACTTCTTCAACCCGCCGCGCTACATGCATCTGGTCGAGTTGATCCCGACGCGGCTGACCGAGCGCAGCGTCCTCGACGGCCTTGAAGCCTTTCTGACGACGACGCTCGGCAAGGGCGTGGTCTATGCGAAAGACACGCCGAACTTCATCGGTAACCGCATCGGTGTGTTCTCGATCCTGTCGACGATGTACCACACCGAACAGTTCGGTCTCGGCTTCGACACGGTCGATGCGCTGACCGGTCCGGCCCTGGGTCGTCCGAAGAGCGCGACCTACCGCACCGCGGACGTTGTCGGCCTGGACACCATGGCCCACGTCATCAAGACGATGGCCGACACACTGCCGGACGATCCGTGGCACAAGTACTTCAAGGCGCCCGTCTGGCTGTCCGGCCTGATCGAAAAGGGCGCGCTCGGACAGAAGACCGGTGCGGGCTTCTATCGCAAGGCCGGCAAGGACATCGTCGTCCTCGATCTGGCGAAGCAGGATTACCGCATCTCCGAGCAGAAGGCGTCCGACGAGGTCGCAGCGATCCTTGCGATCAAGGACCCGGCCGAAAAGTTCGGCAAGCTGCGCGCGTCGTCCGATCCGCAAGCACAGTTCCTGTGGGCCGTATTCCGCGATCTGTTCCATTACAGCGCGTTCCATCTGGCCGATATCGCCGAGACCGCGCGTGACGTCGACCTCGCGATCCGCTGGGGTTACGGCTGGAGGCTCGGTCCCTTCGAGACCTGGCAGGCCGCCGGCTGGCAGCAGGTCGCCGGCTGGATCGCCGAAGACATCGCCGCAGGCAAGAGCATGAGCAATGCGCCCCTGCCCGCCTGGGTCACCGATGGCCGCAAGGGCGTGCACGGCAACGATGGCTCGTACTCGGCCAGTGCGTCGGCCGACAAGCCGCGCTCCAGCCATCCTGTTTACAAGCGCCAGCTGTTCCCCGATCCGCTCCTCGGCGAGAAGTTCGACCAGGGCAGCACCGCTTGGGAGAACGAAGGCGTGCGCCTGTGGAGCCACGGCGACGACATCGGCATCATCTCCTTCAAGACGAAGATGAACACCGTCAACGACTTCGTCCTGGACGGCGTGCAGCGCGCCATCGACGAAGCCGAGAAGCAGTTCAAGGGTGTCGTGCTCTGGCAGACCGCCGAGCCGTTCTCGGCCGGTGCGGACCTGAAGGGTGCGCTTGGCCTGCTGCAGTCCGGCAAGCTCGCGCAGTTCGAAGCCATGGTCGCGAACTTCCAGGCGACCAGCATGCGCATCAAGTATTCGCTGGTGCCCGTGGTCGCGGCGATCCGCGGCCTCGCCCTTGGCGGCGGCTGCGAATTTCAGATGCACTCGGCCCGCACGGTCGCGGCGCTGGAAAGTTATATCGGTCTCGTGGAAGCCGGCGTAGGCCTGCTCCCGGCCGGCGGTGGCCTGAAGGAATTCGCCGTGCGCGCGGCGAAGGCCAATCCGGAAGACCCGTTCGAATACCTGAAGAAGATCTTCGAGACCATCGCCATGGCGAAGGTCTCGGCGAGCGCGCTCGAAGCCAAGCAGATGGGACTACTGCGCGATGACGACGTCGTCGTGTTCAATCCTTACGAACTGCTTTACATCGCGAAACAGCAGGCATCCGCGCTGGCCGAATCCGGCTATCGCCCGCCGCTGCCCGCCCGTGCGATTCCGGTGGCCGGCGATGTCGGTACCGCCACGTTCAAGGCCTCGCTCGCGAATCTGGCCGAAGGTTATTTCGCCTCGCCGCACGACATCGACATTGCCAGCCGCATCGCCGACACGCTTTCGGGCGGTCGCATCGAGCGCGGTTCGCTGGTGGACGAGGCGTGGTACCTCGCCCTCGAACGTCGCCATTTCGTGGAGCTGGCCCAGACCGAAAAGACCCAGGCCCGTATCGCGCACACCATGACGACAGGGAAGCCGCTGAGGAACTGACGCGCCACGCGCGCGGACATTCCCATCGACCTCCCTTCTGACAGGACATAACCATGAGCAAGCAAGTTCAAGACGCCTATATCGTCGCCGCCACCCGCACCCCGGTAGGCAAGGCGCCCCGTGGCGTATTCCGCAATACCCGTCCCGACGACATGCTCGCCCACGTCATTCGCGCCGTGATCGAACAGGCGCCGGGCATCGACCCGTCGATCATCGCCGATGCCGTGATCGGCTGCGCGATGCCCGAAGCCGAGCAAGGCATGAACGTGGCGCGCATCGGCGTACTGCTGGCCGGCCTGCCGCAGAGCGTGCCGGGCGTCACGATCAATCGCTTCTGCTCGTCCGGTGTGCAGGCCATCGGCATGGCCGCGGATCGCATCCGTCTCGGCGAAGCCGACCTGATGCTGGCCGGCGGTACCGAAAGCATGAGCATGGTGCCGATGATGGGCCACAAGATCGCCATGAATCCGGCGCTCTTCGAGAACGATGAAAACCGCGCCATCGCCTTTGGCATGGGCATCACGGCCGAGAAAGTCGCGGAGCGCTGGAAAGTCAGCCGCGAAGACCAGGATCAGTTCGCCCTGCAAAGTCATCAGCGTGCGCTGGCCGCCATCGCCAACGGCGAATTCAGGGACGAGATCACACCGTTCCAGTTGGACGACCGCTATCCGGACATCCGCAACCATAGCGTGCACGAAGACCGCCGCATCATCGATACCGATGAAGGTCCGCGCAAGGACACCAGCATCGAGGTTCTCTCGAAGCTGCGTCCGGTATTCCGTAACGGCCAGTTTGGCGGTTCGGTCACGGCGGGTAACTCCTCGCAGATGTCCGACGGTGCCGGCGCGCTGTTGCTGGCAAGCGAGAAAGCCATCAAGGACTACGGCCTGACACCGCTGGCCCGTTTCGTCGGCTTCTCGGTCGCGGGCGTTCCGCCCGAGATCATGGGCATCGGTCCCAAGGAAGCAATTCCCAAGGCACTGAAGCAGACGGGTATCACGCAGGATCAGCTCGACTGGATCGAACTGAACGAAGCATTCGCTGCGCAGGCGCTGGCGGTCATCCGCGACCTCGGCCTCGATCCGTCGAAGGTCAACCCGCTGGGTGGCGCCATCGCGCTAGGCCATCCGCTGGGCGCCACGGGTGCGATCCGCGCCGCAACGCTGATCCACGGCATGCGTCGACGCAAGCAGAAGTACGGCATGGTGACGATGTGTATCGGCACCGGCATGGGCGCCGCGGGTGTGTTCGAGGCGCTGTAAGAAGACAAAGAACCCGCGGTCATCCGCGGGTTCTTTTTTTGGTTCTCCACTCGCTACGGGGACGATTTCGCGGCGTGGACCGGCATGCGGTCGTCTATGACCATGCGTCGACGCGATGCTTTCCTCCACGTGACCGCCGCATCCGGAAGAGCCGTCGGCCACCACCCTCGACGCGACTTGCGCAACCGAGCGCGAAGGGCGGACAAGGCCCGCAGGGGGCGGACCTGGATGGTCCGCCGTTTTTGCTGAGGCAGGGATGCCGAATCAAAAACCCCCGCCCGCAGCGCGGGCGCGACGGGGCGCAGCCATCAGACACAAGCCGCGCAGCGGCTCTCCTTCCCCGAGCGACGGTGAAGCCGGAGCGTCGAGGGTGGTGGCCGACGGCTCTCCCCGAAACGTCACAGCGCGAAAGCGATGGCGAAGCCGAGCCCTCCCCGAAAAGGCGTGAAGAACCCTTTTCTAGGCCAATCGCGTGCCGTTCGGTACGTGCCGCTCCGTCGTAGTGACAACGACACCTTCGTCGGTATGGAACCCAGTCAGCAGGAATTGCGAGCGGAACGGGCCGATCTGCTTCTCGGGAAAGTTGATCACGCCAACGATCTGCCGCCCCACGAGTTCGTCCGGGCTATAAACACCGACGACCTGCGCGCTGCTCTTGCGCTCACCGTACGGTCCGAAGTCCACCCATATCTTGTATGCCGGTTTGCGTGCCTCCGCGAACACTTCAACGCGCAACACCGTACCCGCCACCATCAGGACTTTTTCGAAATCGGCCCAGCTGATTTCCTGCGTCATGCTCAACCTTCCACTCGCCGTTTGAACCAGTCGGCCATCTCCGCATTCCAGTAGCTGGCTTGCGCCGCAAGATAACCGAACGGACGGTAAGTCGACACCAGCCCGAAGTCCGCGAAGGCTTCGCAGCCATCCTCGTCCACGGCAATGGCATCGGCCAGCGCTTCGCCGGCGGCGCATGTGGGCGCGAGGCCGTGACCGCCAAACGCCTGGGCGTACCAGAGTCCTTTGGCACGCGCGCCGACCTGGGGCATTTCATGTCGGGCGTAACTCATCAGGCCCGACCACGCATAGTCCACGCGTGCGTCCGCCAGCGACGGAAACACCCTGCCCATATCGTGGCGAAGCAGCCGTTGCACGGCACGCGCCGAACGATTGCGGATAGAGATGCGGCCGCCCCATAACAGACGCGTATCGGCCAGGGGGCGGTAGTAGTCGAATGCGAAACGTGTGTCGTAGACGGCGGCGCGCGTGCGCAGGCATTCCGCCAGGCGGTCGCCAAGCGGTTCGGTCACCATCACATAGGTGGCGATCGGCAGCACCGAACGATCGACCTTGCGATCGAGGCCCGCGAGGTATCCGCCGCACGCAAGGACCACGTGCCTGGCGGTTACGGCGCCGCGTGCGGTATGCACGGTCCATCCTTCGCCACGTCGCTCCAGCCAGCTCGCGGGACTGCCTTCGTGAATCGACACGCCGGTAGCCGCAGCGACACGCGCGAGGCCACGCGCATAGGCAAGCGGATCGATATGCAGCGCGTTGCGCTCGAAAAGACCGTCGTGGTAACGCGGACTGCGAACGAACTCGCGCATCGCGTCGGCGGGAAGCCACTGCCAGTCCGTACCGAACTGTTCCGCAAGCAATTGCTGCCGTTGCCGCAGCACGCCGGGATCGCGAAACCAGTTGGCCCATATAACGCCCGCGTCGACGGCGTCGCATTCGATGCCGAGCTTGTCGATCCGCTCGCGGATCAGATCCACGGCCGCCACGGTGCGCCCGTAAAGCGCGCGGGCCTTCTCGGCCCCGACCTTCTCCAGAAGCGCGCGCTCGCCCAGCGAATAACCGGCGAACACAAACCCGCCGTTACGCCCCGACGCGCCGAATCCGATGCGCTCGCCTTCCAGAAGGACGATATCGCGCACGCCACGGGCCGCCAGCCCAAGCGCGGTATTGAGTCCGGCGAAACCGCCGCCGACGACCACGGTCGATGCGTCCACGCGACCGTCGAGCGGTGCGTATCGCACGCCCTCGCCGTCTTTGGCTTGGTAGTAGGAATGAATCAACGGCAGAGCCCCCGCTCTCGAGACCGCAGGCAAGACGGATTGTTGTACGTGAGCGCCTGGCAAGGGGCAAGTGGCCTTGCTCCTACACAAAAAAACAAAAGGCGGTATCTTTCGCGCATGTACTTCCTGGCGCTCCGACCATGAGCCTGCTGCCTCCCATCGACCTCACGCGCTGGATCGACGAAAACCGCGCCTTGCTGAAGCCTCCCGTGGGCAACAAGTGCATCGTCGACGGCGACTTCATCATCATGATCGTGGGCGGCCCCAATGCGCGCACCGACTATCACTACGACGAGGGGCCGGAGTTTTTCTACCAGCTCGAAGGCGAAATGGTGCTGAAGGTACAGGACGAGGGACAACCGAAAGATATCCCCATCCGTGCGGGCGAGCTTTTCTATCTGCCGCCACGCGTACCGCACTCACCCCAGCGCATGCCCGACTCGATCGGGCTGGTCATCGAACGCCGCCGTCTGGCGGGCGAACGGGATGGGTTGCTGTGGTTCTGCGAACACTGCAACCATCTGTTATTTGAAGAATATTTCGTGCTCGACAGTATCGAATCGGACTTTCCGCCCGTGTTCGATCGTTTCTATCGCTCTCTCGAAGCCCGCACCTGCAGCCACTGTGGAACGATCCACCCAGCTCCGTCCCGCTTTGCGACGAACGAGGCCTAGTCTCCGTCCCGCTCCAGCCATTTCCGCGCCATGCGCCGAAGCGATGCATCGCTGGCCTCATCGTTGGCGATAGCCGTTATGTCGCACCACTGGAGATCCAGCGACTCTTCGCCAACCGCGAATTGCTCGTCGTCCGCGCGCACGATATAGCGGACGTCGTAATGCCAGTGCTCGGGCTCGTCGCCTCGCGCCGGAATGCGATGGCGATCGACATCGAACATGGCCGGCTCGGAACGCAGGGCGTCGATGCCGGATTCCTCCTGCGCTTCGCGTAACGCCACGCGCTCGAGGTCCAGGTCGCCATCGGCATGACCGCCCAGTTGGAGCCAGCGATTCAGCTTCCGATGATGCGTCAGCAGGACGCGCTGGCTATCGCCGCTTACCAGCCAGGCCGACGCCGTGAAGTGCGCGGCTGTGTGTTCGCGATGGAATGCATCCACGCCGACGTCGAGCAACTGCGCGAAATACAGCGTATCCGTCTCGTCGGGCCAGCGCGCCGCATAGCTCGCCAGTGAAAAACGCAGGTGGGGTAAATCCTTCATAGCCCGACGCAAAGCCCTACTTGTATGTCAGTGCAATTTTGGCATGGAAATTCAGATTAGTCTGATATCGGGACACGACCTCCGCTAACTAGCATCGACTCATGCGCACGATGCGCACCCTTTTCGCAGCATGCGCTGCATACGTAGGGAAACGTCGATGTATCCAAAGAAGTACCTGCCCGCCCTCCTCCTGATTGCCTTGCCCATGAGCGCCACCGCGGAACATTCGCTGGATGGCGTCAATTTCACCGGCCCACTCATTACGCCGAATCCCAATGCCCTGCCCGTGGGTGTGTTCAACGTCGAGCCCTACCTGATCCATACGAAAACCACCGGTCTATATGACTCGCACGGCGACCGGCACCGCACGGATTCGTCAACGCGCCAATGGCAGGTCGCACTGCCCATCAGTTATGGCGTCAGCGAGCGCCTGACCGCGCAGGTCACGCTGAACGCGGTGCATGCATACACCGAGGGTCGCCACAGCAGCGGAACACGCATGGGCGATACCTCGCTGCGCTTCAGCTATCTGTTGCAGGCGCCGAACGCCGACGGCACGCGCCCGGCATTCGCCGTCGCGGTCGCCCATCGCTTTCCGACCGGGGACTACCACCGGCTGGATACCAACCCGCTCAACGGCACGGGCAGCGGCGCGCAGCGCAGCACGCTTTCGTTCCTGGGCCAGCAGGTGGTCTGGATGCCCAACGGGCGTCCGCTGCGCTGGCGCGCCAATGTGAGCTGGAGTCCGGTACCGCCGAAGGTCGACGTCAACGGAACCAGCGTCTACGGCACGGAAACGGATTTCCGTGGCACGGCCCGACCGGGTCACTCGCTTTCCGCATCGGCGGCCGTCGAGTACAGCGTCGATTCGCGCTGGGTACTGGTGATGGAGGCGGCCTGGAGCCATGCCGGCGTAACCAGCGTCACCGGACGGCGCATGCCCGGACTGGCCGCGGAAAGCTTCCACTCCCCGACCCAGTCGGACTGGAGCCTCGCGCCAGCCGTCGAATACCACATCAGCCCGACGATCGGGATCATCGCCGGCGTGCAATTCAACATCGCCGGACGCAACACCGCCAGCTACGTCAGCCCGCAGGCTGCCGTGAACATGGTCTTCTGATGATGGTATCCAGCACTTTTCGCAACCGCCGCAAGTCATGGTCGGCGTCTCCGATTGCAAGCCCGCAGGCCTTGTGTCTGCCCGCATTGCAGCTTGTACCGTCGCGCCTCGCTAGGCTATGGTGCCCCGTCAACGCCTCCGGGCTTGGGCGAGCCGGCCGTGGCGTGCGTTACGGTCTTAATAAGAAAAGGCAACAACACGGCTGTAGGGGAGTAACATGCTGAAAAACTTATTCGCGACGCATCCTATCGAGGCCGCGCCGCACGTCGATGCGGGCGAACACATCGAGACGGGCGCACACAGCGGCAACGGCGAACTTAAACGCGTCCTTACCGCACGTCACCTCGTCTTGCTCGGTATCGGTGCCGTCATCGGTGCGGGTATCTTCGTCATCACCGGTCAGGCTGCCGCCCTGCACGCCGGTCCCGCCCTGGTCATCAGCTTCATCATCGCGGGCTTTGCCTGCGCACTCGCCGGACTCTGCTATGCCGAGTTCGCGGCGATGCTCCCGGTATCGGGCAGTGCGTATTCCTACTCGTACGCCACGCTCGGCGAGTTCGTCGCCTGGTTCGTCGGCTGGAATCTCGTGCTCGAATACCTGTTCGCGGCGGCGACCGTCGCCGCAGGCTGGTCGGGGTACTTCAACGAGATGCTCGGCATGATCGGGCACATGGTGGGAACCGACATCGCCCTGCCCATGGAACTGGCCTCCGCGCCGTTCAAGTTCGTCGAAGGCCACATCCAGGCCACCGGTACGATCATCAACCTGCCGGCCGTCGTGATCATCGCTGCACTCAGCGGTCTGTGCTACGTCGGCATCACGCAGTCGGCCTTCGTGAACTCGATCATCGTCGCGATCAAGGTCACCGTGATCCTGCTGTTCCTCGCCTTCGCGATCCAGGTGATCAATCCCAGCAACTGGCATCCGTTCATCCCGCCCAACGAGGGTGAGGGTACGTTCGGCTGGAGCGGCATCTTCCGTGCGGCGACCATCGTGTTCTTCTCCTACGTCGGTTTCGACGCGGTCTCGACCGCGGCGGGCGAAGCGAAGAATCCACAGCGCGACATGCCGATCGGCATTCTGGGTTCGCTGGCGGTCTGCACCGTGCTGTACATCGCCGTCGCCCTGGTGCTCACGGGCATCGCTCCGTTCCGCATGCTCAATACACCCGAGCCGGTTGCTACGGCACTGGGTCTGTATCCGCAGCTGTCGTGGCTGAAGGCTATCGTGGTGCTCGGTGCGATCACGGGTCTCAGCTCGGTCATCCTCGTGATGCTGATGGGTCTTCCGCGCATCTTCTTCTCGATGGCCAAAGACGGCCTGCTGCCCCCCGCCATGGGCAAGGTGCACCAGAAGTTCCGCACGCCTTACTTCGGCACCATCATCGTCGGCGTTGCCGCCGCGACCATGGCTGGTCTGTTCCCGGTCAGCGTGCTCGGCGAACTGGTCTCGATGGGTACGCTGCTGGCCTTCGCCACCGTGTGCGTCGGCGTGCTGATCCTGCGTTACACCCGTCCGGACCTGAAGCGCAGCTTCCGCGTACCGTTCGTGTGGCCGATCTGCGTCATCGGTGCCCTCGCCTGCGTCTACCTGTTCTGGCAGGCCTTCGAAGAGCACTGGCGCCTGATGCTGGGCTGGATCGTCATAGGCCAGATCATCTACTTCGGTTACGGCTACAGCCACAGCAAGCTACGCAAGCACAACGCGTAAGCGGCAGACAAGGAAGGGCCGGCATACGTGCCGGCCCTTCTCATTCCGGATCCGCGTTTTGCGGCTATCCTCGTCACGTTCATCATTATCCGGGCTATCCATGCTCCAGCAGTTACTCGCCAAGAAAGCTCCCCAGGCCGAACCCGACGACGCGCACGGTCCAGCGCTTCGCCGCACACTAGGTCCCTGGGGCCTCACCGCGCTTGGCATCGGTGCCGTCATCGGCGGTGGCATCTTCGTCATCACCGGCGTTGCCGCCGCGGATCACGCGGGTCCCGCGATCATTCTTTCCTTCATCCTTGCGGCGATCTGCAGCACGTTCACGGCACTGTGCTATGCCGAGTTCGCCTCGATGATCCCCGTTTCGGGCAGTGCCTACTCCTACGCTTATGCCACGCTGGGCGAAGGCGCGGCCTGGTTCATCGGCTGGAACCTCGTACTCGAATACGGCGTATCGGCTTCGGCGGTCGCGGTCAGCTGGACGGGTTACTTCGTCAGTCTGCTCGACCACATCGGCATACATATCCCGCCATTCCTTACCAATGCGCCACTGGATTATGTCGACGGGCACCTCGTCGCCACCGGCGCCTTGTTCAATCTGCCGGCGGTAGGCATCGTTCTTGCGCTGACCTGGCTCTGCTACGTCGGTATCCGCGAGTCCACCGGCATCAATATGGCCATGGTGCTGCTGAAGGTCGCGCTCATCGTCATCGTCATCATCGTCGGCGCGCGTCACATCGATACCAGCAACTGGCACCCGTTCATTCCCGAGAGCCAGGGCGGCGACAAGTACGGCTGGCACGGCGTGCTGCGCGGCGCGGCCATGGTGTTCTTCGCTTATATCGGTTTCGAAGCGACATCCACTGCGGCGCAGGAATCGAAAAACCCGCAGCGCGACATGCCCATCGGCACGCTCGCCTCGCTCGGTATCTGCACGGTGCTCTACATCGCCATGGCGGCGGTGCTTACCGGCCTCACGCCGTACGGCGAACTCGGCACCGCCGAGCCCGTCGTCACCGCCATCCGCAGCCATGCGGAACTCGGCTGGCTTCGCGGTGTGGTTGAAGTCGGTGCGTTGATCGGCCTGTCGTCCGTCGTCCTGGTCATGATCATCGCGCAGCCGCGCATCTTCATGATCATGGGACGCGACGGTCTGCTGCCGAAGGTCTTCACCACCATTCATCCGAAGTACCGCACGCCACACATCAATACCGTCATCACCGGTCTCGGCATCGCATTGCTCGCGGCGGTGTTCCCGCTCAACGTGCTTGGCGACCTGACGTCGATGGGCACGCTCATCGCGTTCTGCGCGGTGTGCGCCGGCGTGCTGATCCTGCGCAAGACGGCACCCGATCTTCCACGCACATTCCGCGTTCCCTGGGCTCCCGCGGTGTGCATTGCGGGCATTCTCAGCTGCATCGCGCTGCTCTTTACGATGAGCTGGTACAACTGGACGCTGATGGCGGTCTGGACCGTCCTCGGCATAGCCCTGTACATGGGCTACGGCTGGAAGCACAGCCGCCTGCGCCGGAGCAACAGCAAACTCTGAATGGCAGCAGGTTAGTGATGTAAGTGCATGAATATAAATGCATTCACATTCATGAACCATAGTCATTTAGCTGCCATTGGCCGGTCACGTCCCGGGAGGAGTATCATCCCGGTTCCGCGGGTTTTACTTGGCAGTGGGCCCCGGATTGCCGCCCAACGCGTCAGGCGGGTCAGCTCCTCGGCCTGACGCGCTTGGGCAGCATTTTCTGCCCGCACTTTCTTACGGGCAAAGAAAAGGCCGGCCTGTGGCCGGCCTTCTGGTTTGAGGCGAACTCAGACTGCCTTTGCGGCGTGCGAGACGCACCAACCCTTGGCGGCAACCGCCTTCCCCGGGAACAGTTGACAGGGACCGAACGCGTCCCCTGCCTTGCCCTGATAGAAATTGCAGTTGGCGCAGGTATCCCCGGCCTTATGCTTCGGATCGGTCGACGTACCGGCGTCCTCTACGTACTTCAGGGCGGCGGCGGTCGGGTCACTGGTAGCGAGGTGAGGCAAATCGGCAGCGAGCGCCATACGCGGGACGACGCCCACCACGGCGGCAGCGGCCACGGTACCTGCGGCCACCTTGAGGAAGCGGCGCCGGCCCTCATTATTCTGATCGTGTTGCGACATAGGTAAACCTCCGTCGATGGTATGCCGGCCTGCTCACGCGGCCGGTCCGTCGCAAATCGTACGCCTGCCACGGGCAGGCCTGCGAGAATGGCTCGCATTCCCGATTCCCCCCAGCCAGACACCCACCAGCCCCATGGTATAGTCGGCCTCGTTTTGGACGTCCAAATAGTCATGTCGAAAGACCATAACCCTATCGATCCGATCCTGTTCGCCGAACGCGCCGACGCCATCGCGGATGCCGCGCGCGATCTGGCCGCCTTCGGATGGACTCCGGCGACGAGCAGCAATTTTTCGATGCGGCTCAACGACGACCTGGCGGCGATCACGATCTCCGGCCGCGACAAGGGCCGACTCGGTCGCGACGACATCATGACCGTCGACATGGAAGGCCTGCCCGTCGGTACGGAGGCGCGACCGTCCGCGGAAACCGCCCTGCACACGCAGATCTACCGCCGCTATCCGAATGCCAACGCCGTGCTGCATACGCATTCGCGCACGCAGAGTGTCGCCTCCAGACTGTTCGCCGAAAATGGCGTCGTTCGCCTGGAAGGCTGGGAACTGCAAAAAGCGATCGCAGGCTATACGACACACGAAAGCGTTCTCGACATCCCCGTCTTCCCGAACACCCAGCACATGCCCGAACTGGTTGCCCAGGTCGACGCATGGATCGACAGCGGCAAACCGCTCTACGCCTACCTGATCAACGGGCATGGCATCTATACCTGGGGCCGCGACATGCCCGAGACCCGCCGCCATCTCGAAGCCCTGGAATTCCTGCTGGGCTGCGAACTCGACCTCCGGAGGCTTTCCCCATGAGCCGTTTGCGCATTTACGACGATACAAAACACGAAGCGCCCGTTGCCATCCATAACAGTCACGCCGATATCTCAGCGGCGCTCGGAAAGGTAGGCGTCCGTTTCGAACAATGGGCAGCCAGACAGCCGATCGAACCCGGCGCGACGCAGGATGAGGTCATCGAAGCCTATCGCGGCGACATCGAGCGCCTGATGAGCAGCGAGGGCTATCAGTCCGTCGACGTCATCAGCCTGAAACCCGATCACCCGGACCGGGCGACGTTGCGCCAGAAGTTCCTGAGCGAGCACACGCACAGCGAGGACGAAGTGCGCTTCTTCGTCGCCGGCGCCGGCCAGTTCACGCTGCACATCGACGGCCGCGTTTACGAGGTATTGTGCGAACAGGGCGACCTGATCGGCGTTCCCGATGGCACGCCGCACTGGTTCGACATGAGCGAATCGCCCTACTTCGTCGCCATTCGCCTTTTCACCAGCAAGGATGGCTGGGTCGCGACGTTCACCGGCAAGGACATCGCCGACCGCTTTCCCCGCATGACGCCGCACGCGTCTGCCGTCGCCGCCGTATCCTAGACGTCGACGCTCGTTTATCCTGCGGGTTCGTCCGATCCGCAGGCCCTCCTCATGTCAGAAATCCGCGTCATTCTTACCGATATCGAGGGCACCACCAGCTCGATCGACTTCGTGCGCGATACGCTGTTCCCTTACGCGCGCAAGCGCCTGCCGGCCTTTGTGGAAACCCACGCAGACACGCCCGAGGTACAGCACTGGCTGCATGAGGCGGCGAAAGAAGCCGGCATCGTCGAAGCGCCACGCCAGGAGATCATCGACCTGCTGCTCCGCTGGATCGACGAAGATCGCAAATCCACGGCGCTGAAAGCGCTACAGGGCATGATCTGGCGGGAAGGCTACGAAAACGGCGAATACCGTTCGCACATGTACCCGGAAGTAGCAAAGCGCATGCGCGAGTGGCGCGCCGATGGGCTGCACCTGTACATCTATTCGTCCGGCTCGGTGGCTGCGCAGAAGCTCCTCTTCGGCTACAGCGAGAGCGGCGATCTGACGCCATTGCTGGCTGGCTATTTCGATACGGAAACCGGGCCGAAGCGCGAGACCGCCTCGTATGCCCGGATCGCCGAATCCATCGGCGAAAATCCCGATCACATCCTGTTCCTGTCGGACATAACCGCCGAACTCGACGCCGCCCGCGAAGCCGGCATGCGTACCACCTGGCTGGTTCGCCCCCCGCAGCCGCTGCCAGACGCTGCCGATCACACGCCCGTGGCGGACTTCGATGCCATCACGTTCTGAACGGGGCGCACGTCGCGCCATTCCGATCCTTCTGGCTTTCGCCGCCGGCGTCCTTGTCATGCTGGCGGTCGCCCGGCTGAGTCCGGCGCCCGAAGAAGCGCCTGTCCCCGAACGGACCGCTGCGGCGGCGCCGGCGACCACGGCACCTGCCCCCGCCTCGACCTCACCCGAGGCCGACGACGACACCGTCCAGACGGACCAATGGCCCAGCGACGGTCCCACGCCCGAGCAGGTGATGACCGGCCAGCCGGCCGAACTGCGTAAGGCGCTGGCGCACCTGGCGCCACGTGAGCCGGGCCACCCGAACGTCTACGCCATCGCGTTCGCGGCCGACGCCTCCGAAGATGTCTTCCGCAACGAAGCGGAATACCTCGACACCCTGATGACGCGTCGCTTCGGAAGCGCCGCGCATACGCTGGTCCTGGAAAACCACCCGGACACGCTGTCCAGCCGGCCGCTGGCAAGCTGGACCAATCTCGAAGGCGCGCTCGACGGATTGGCCTCCGTGATGCATCCGGACGAGGACATCCTGCTGCTCTACCTGACCACGCATGGCGGCGACGATCATTCGCTGCTGGTGGACATGGACCCGTTACCGCTCGACCAGCTCGATCCCGACGGACTCGCCGACATCCTGGCCAAACATCCCTTCCGCTGGAAAGTGATCGTGGTCAACGCCTGCTATTCGGGCGGCTTCGTCCCGAAATTACGCGGTCCCGGAACGCTGGTGCTTACGTCGGCACGCACCGATCGTACGTCGTTCGGTTGCGGAGTCGATTCGGACATCACGTACTTCGGCCGCGCGTGGCTGGCCAACGGACTCAATGCGACGCCGGACTTCATCGAAGCATTCGGGCAGGCACGCACGGAGATCGCAGGCTGGGAAAAACGCGACACGCTCACGCCATCCGAACCGCAGATCGACACAGGCAGCGGCATCGCCGACCACCTTGCCGCCTGGCGCAAGGCAACGCATATCGGTCAGGCTGTACCTTTCGCGGCGGCGAAGTAAAAACCAGTCGCCGCCTCGAACTCCGCCCTCCACTCAACGTCGTCCCTGCACAGGCAGGGACCCAGTGCGATGCATGGGGTTGTCGCGAGAGCGTCCGAACAGCTCTGCGCGGCCACGTGGGCAGGCGACACGTCAGCCATGCCCTGCTTCAACGCTTCGTTGGCTTTCGCGCGCAGGCGCGCTCCCACAGAGAGAGCGGCGTCAGCCGATCGTGAAGCGATCCGCATCCATCCATGCAGGGAAGCGCTCGCGGTGAGCGTGCAGCGGAGCCGGGTCGAGCGTCACCGTCACCACCTGCTCCTGCGGGCCCAGCTCGATCAACGGCTCGCCGACCGGATCGACGATGACGCTATCGCCCGCATACGGAAGCTCGTTGCCGTCCGTTCCGACGCGATTGACGCCGACGACATAGGCCAGATTCTCGATTGCCCGCGCACGCAGCAGCGTGCGCCAGGGCTGGCGACGCGGAGCGGGCCAGTTCGCGACGAAGATTGCAAGGTCGTAGTCCATGCCACCCTCGGCTTCCTCGCGTCGACCGTTGCGCAGCCAGACGGGAAAACGCAGGTCGTAACAGACCTGCGGCAGGATGCGCCAACCCTTCAGCTCGACGACCAACCGATCGTTGCCGCCGCCATAGCGCGTATGTTCGCCGGCCATGCGGAACAGATGACGCTTGTCGTAATACGAAAGCGAACCATCCGGACTGGCCCAGATCAGGCGGTTGTACACCGTCTCGCCTTCGCGAATGACGAGGCTACCCGTCAACGTGGCGCCGACTTCCGCTGCCAGCGAACGCATCCAGACAACGCCCTCGCCGTCCATCGTTTCGGCGTTGGCGAGCGTGTCGTTGGTAAAGCCGGACAGGAAGGTCTCGGGCAGTACGAACAGATCGCTGGATAGGGCACCGCGCACCAGCTGTCCGTAGTACTCGCGATTTGCTCTCGGGTCGTGCCAGCGCGTAGCGCCCTGCACAAGGGAGACGGTCAGAGTTTGCATAGGCGTTCCGCAGCGGCCTCCATGGTCGCATCGTTCTTCGCGAAGCATAGCCGGACCAGCCGGGTGTCGGGCGCCGTCTCGTAGAACGGCGTCAGCGGAATCACCGCCACTCCGCCTTCGCGGACCAGATACTCGCTGAAATTGATATCGTCGATGTCGCGGATAGCCGTGTAGTCGACCAACTGGAAATAGCCGCCGGGCACATCGAGCAGCTTCAGGCGCGACGGTGCGAGCAACTCGCGGAACCGGTCGCGCTTGGCCTGATAGAAGGCCGGAAGCTCAAGATAATGCTCGGGGCTGGATTCCAGGAATTCCGCGAAAGCCCACTGCGCCGGACTGAACGTGCAGAACGTCAGGTACTGGTGCACTTTGCGGAATTCCGCGGTCAGTGCCTTCGGCGCGATGGCATAACCGACCTTCCAGCCCGTGCAATGGTAGGTCTTGCCGAACGACGACACGACAAAGCTGCGCGCGGCCAGTTCCGGATGACGAAGCACGCTCTGGTGTTCGGCACCGTCGAATACGATGTGCTCGTAGACCTCGTCGGAGAGGACGAGGATGCTCGTGTCACACACGATAGCGGCCAGCTCGTCGAGATCGGCGCGCGAAAGCACGGCACCCGACGGATTGTGCGGCGAGTTGATCAGGATCATCCGCGTCTTCGGCGTGACCGCGTCGCGAACGCGCTGCCAGTCGATACCGAATTCCGGCAAGGTCAGCGGAATATGGACCGCCCGCGCTCCCTGCAAATCGATCGCGGGCTCGTAGCTGTCGTAACACGGGTCGAATACGATCACTTCGTCGCCAGCCCGCACCACAGCGGCAATCGCAGCGAACAATGCCTCGGTCGCGCCGGAAGTCACGGTCACTTCGGTATCGGGACTGACTCGATGACCGTAGAGCCGCTCGGTCTTCAGCGCGATCTGTTCACGCAGCTTCGGAATGCCGATACCCGGCGCGTACTGATTCTTACCCTCGGCCATGGCGCGGGTGATCGCATCGCGCAACGCTTCGGGTGGCTCGAAGTCGGGGAATCCCTGGCCCAGGTTCACCGCTTTGTGCTCGAGCGCGAGCTGGCTCATGACGCTGAAAATCGTGGTGCCGACTTTCGGCAGCTTGGTATCGATCTGCATTGTGCCTTCACATTTGGACGGCCAAATGGCGCCCCCGTGCCGCCATGCTAGCACGAGGGCTTTCGCAGGCGAGAGGCCTCAGCGCAAGCCGCGCTTCTTCCTGGCGTTCTCGCATTCCTTGTGCTGATCCATCTGCGCCTGCGGAAGACGGTCGGCGAGGAAATCCACGAAGCTGCGGATGGCCGGCAGCAGGCCGCGGCGGCTGGGGTAGACGAAGTGCAGCGTGCCCTGTGCGGTGCTGTATTCGGGAAGTACCCATTCGAGTTCGCCCGAGCCGATCAGCGGCGCACAGTAATCTTCCGGCATCAGCGCGACGCCGCAGCATTGCAGCGCCGCGCTCATCAGCACCGAGAAATCTCCGCTGATCAGACGCGTACGAACCTCCACGGCGGCCTTCTTGCCCTGGGTGTCCACCAGTTCCCAGACCTGCGCGCCTTCATGCTCGTACATCGAAAGCGCGGGCAGCGCGGCCAGGTCTTCCAGCGTCTTCGGGCGGCCGTGGGTATCGAGGAATTTCGGGCTGGCGACAAGCAGGTTGCGCGCATAACCAAAGCTGCGCAGGACCAGCGTCGCGTCGCTATCGAGCTTTTCACGGACGCGGATCGCCACGTCGAAGCCTTCGCCGATCAGATCGACGCGGCGGTTGGTGGCCGTGAGGCGAACCTGCACCTTGGGGTGTTCGAGCATGAAGGCGGGCAACATCGGCCCCAGCACATGCTGGGCAAGCGACACCGGGCAACTGACCCTGACGACGCCGCGAGGCTCGGTTCGCAATTCGTCGACGGCGTCCTGCGCCGCCCTTGCCTCTTCAAGCACGGCCCGGCAATGCGCGTAGAAGCGCTCGCCGATCTCGGTGACCACGAAACGGCGGGTGGTGCGCTGGAGCAGGCGGACGCCCAGACGGTCTTCCAGCTGGGCGATACGCTTGCTCAGCCGGGATTTCGGAATACCGAGCGCCCTGCCCGCCGCCGAAAAACCGCCGTGTTCCACCACGGCCGCAAAGAAATACAGATCGTTCAGATCCTGCAGTGCCCCTTCCATCGCGATCCCATCGTTTCCCATTCAGAACGATCAGTCTACATCGGACGGGCTAATCGTTGCATTGTCTGCCGAGTATCGTGCGTTGCCATACCGCCACGGCGGCCAGGCAACGAGGATTAACGTCATGAAACTTCTGCATGTCGATTCCAGCGCTCTGGGTGTCCATTCCGTGTCGCGCGGCCTGACGGCGGCCGTTGTCGCGGAATTCAAGAACAACCATGCCGACCTCGAGGTCGTCTACCGCGACCTGGCCGCCGCGCCGCTGGCCCACTGGACGCCGGTCGCCGATGCCGCCGATCCGGCCTCCATCGAGGCCAATCGGGTCATGGACGAGTTCCTGGCCGCCGACGTCGTCGTCCTCGGTGCCCCCATGTACAACTTCGGCATCCCCAGCACGCTGAAAGCATGGATCGACCGCATCGCCGTCGCCGGCAAGACATTCCGCTACACGGCAAACGGCCCTGAAGGCCTCGTCGGCGACAAGCGTCTCATCGTCGCTTCGTCGCGTGGCGGTATCTACAGCCAGGGCACGCCGGCAGCGGGCCTGGATTTCCAGGAAAACTACCTGCGGGCCGTATTCGCCTTCCTCGGCATCAACGAGATCGAGTTCGTCCGTGCCGAAGGCGTGGCGATGAGCGCCGATCACAAAGACGTCGCGGTACAAGGCGCGCTGGCCGGCGTCGGCAGCTTGCTGCGCAAAGCGGCGTAACCTGCAGGGCTGAGCATCATGCATGACGCTCGGCCCATGCTTGATCCACGCTTGTGTAGGAGCGCTCTCAAGCGCTCCTACATTGAAGCGGACCCGGCGAGAGGCTGACGCATCGACACGGCCGCATGGAAGCCAAACATCACGCCGACGATTGTTTCCCCGGCTTTTTCTTCGGCATATTCTGCGGCTCGGTCGCACCGCCCTCGCCCGGGAGCTTCGGCTTGCCGCGCGAGGGTTTCAGTTGCTCTTCCGGATAACCCGAGTTGGGCTGCTTGCCCTGCTCTTTCATTGTGTCGCCTCGTCGAGTCATGACCTGACGCGCTGCTGACAGGCGGCGTGGCCGCATTCGCACTGACCGCTCATGACCTGGCTTTCCACGGCCAACCTGCAGGCCTCGCTGCAATATTCCTGTTCCACCGGCACGCGACAATTGCATGCGTCGTGATCGCAGGGTTTGGTTTCCTCACTCATCGTCGAATGCCTCCATCTGTTCAAAGAGGTCAGTCGTCAAGGTTGCGCGGCAACCCGTCTATTTTTCGTCATCGGCCCAGGCATGCGCCTTCACCAGCAAACCACCGAGACTGCGTACATCCTGAAGATTGTGCGCGGCGACGCGTTTGAGATCGGTCGATGGTCCGCCGCGCAGATAGGTCAGCCATGCACGCGGGGCTTCGGAACCGGGCAGATCGTCTTCGCGAACGACATTCAGCAACTGGCGCTCCGCGGTCGCCATGCGGCAGTTCGGCCATACGTGACGATAACGCCGCCTCATCGGATGCAGCAGGTCCACATGCGGCAGTCCGAACAGCGGATTCGTCATCCGCGCCAGACGATAGCGCGTGGCCAGCAAGGGAGCGTCGTAAGATTTTCCGTTGTAGCTGACCAGCACGGTTTCCTCGTCGAGCCACGCCGCGAATGCACACAGCATCGCCGGTTCGGCACTCATCGCCGTGATGTAGAGCTGACGCACGCGCAGGGTTTCGTCGTGCCAGTCCGCCGCCCCGATCATGAAGGCACGCGTGCCCGTTCCACCGGCAAGACCCGTGGTTTCCGTGTCGAAATGCAGGAAGCGATGGCGCGCGGCGGGCTCGAGTTTCGCGAAGGACAGATCGAGCACGGACGGCGCATCGGGCCACGCGAAGCGCTGCTCCAGATAACGCAGACCCGGCGCGAGTTCGTCGCCGGGAACATCGCGGCTCGCGCTGCGTGTCGTCACGGGCAGGCCGAGTCGTTGCCGTACTCCGGCCATGCGGCGTAACGCGTCAATGTCCGGTCGTGCAGGTGCCGGCGGACGTATCTTCGGAATCACGGGCGCGCCGGCCTCGCGACGCAAGCTCGCCAAACGAAGCGCAAGTTCGCTCATGCCGTGGCACCGAGCAGACGCAGCACGCGTGCCGCAAGCATGCGAGGCGTTTCCTCGCGATGTTCGTCGGCGGCCAGCACCGGCCCGACACACGCGGGACAGCCGGCCTTGCATTCGCAGCCATCGACTGTCGCAAGCGCAAGCCGGATCAACTCAGCGGCCCGATGGAACAACGGTTCGCTAAGGCCGACGCCACCGGGAAAATTGTCGTAGAGATAAACGGTAGGGAGGAAACGCTCCAGCGTATCGATCCTGTCCAGTCCACCGTCCGGTGCCCGAACCTGCCCACGGCCACTGGCATCGACATGCGCCGACCATTCGCCTTCGCCACTACCGACGGCTTTCTGCAGATCGCGCGCTTCGGCCATCACCGCGACGATGGCTGCGGTGTGCAACGCATACCCGGCGCCAAGAAAACCGTCCAGCGCCGCCTGCCGGGATGGAAAAGCCTCGTCGAGCGTCGCTTGCGGCAACTGCCACCATACCGCCGTGGTATGCAACTCCTGATCGGGCAGATTCACCGGACCGTAGCCGATGTTTTCATGCGTGTAGTAGCGGATTTTCTTGTAACCGGACACACGGCGAATCACATGGACCTCGCCGTGCCGCGCACTTCCTTCCCCCGCATTCGTGCCATCGAAACATTCCAGCTCCTTGAGCCGGGTGTAGTCGATGGCATCGGTGTAGTAATCGACATGCGTGCGCGTGCAGTACGCCTTGCGCCCTTCCCAGTCGAGCTTTTCGATCTGGTAAGGCACGGACTGAACCATGTGGATCGCGCCTTCGTACAGCGTCAGGGCAGCTGCCGAATAGTCGACCTCGGCGATGATCGTCTGCCGCCCGCCGGTACGGTCGACGACAACAAAATTGCCGTCGGCCACCGAACGCAGACTGACCGCTATGGCGGGATAGCTATCGGCGATCCATTCCCAGCGATCGCCCTCGCGATGCAGCACCTCACTTTCGGCCAGTACCTGCAGATACGGCTCGGCATCGACCGGCCCGAACGTATCGCCGCCCACGAAAGGCAGCTCGAACGCCGCGCAGCGGATGTGGTCGAGCAGGATCAGAGGCTGATCGGGCTGGATACGCGCGTGCTCGGGACTCGCTTCCGTCAGAAACGCCGGATGGCGCATGAGGTACTGGTCCAGCGGCGCACTGGTCGCCACCAGCACGCCCAGCGACGGCTGCTGGCGGCGTCCCGCGCGACCGAAACGCTGCCAGGTTGCCGCGATCGAACCGGGATAACCGTTGAGCACCACCGCATCCAGGCTGCCGATGTCGACGCCCAGTTCCAGCGCCGAGGTGGATACGATGCCATCCACGTTGCCCGCACGCATCTCGCGCTCCACCTCGCGCCGCTCGGTCGGCAGATACCCGCCGCGATAGGCGCGGATGCGCGCGGGTTTCCGCGGATCGTGATCGAAAACATCTTTCAGATACTTCGTCAGCACCTCCACCATCAGCCGCGACTGGGCGAACACCAGCGTCTTCAGCTTTGCCTTGATAGCGACGCGCGCGATGAGGTTCGTCTGGGAACGCGCCGAGGCACGCAAACCCAGATCGGGATTGATCACGGGTGGGTTCCACAGCAGCACGTGCTTGTCGCCACTCGGCGCTCCGCTCTGTGCAATCGTGGTCACATCGTCTTCGATCAGCGCCTGCGCATGTTCCGTCGCATTGCCGATGGTGGCCGAACACAGCACGAACTGCGGACGCACTCCGTAAAACGCACAGATGCGCCTGAGCCTGCGCAGCACGTTGGCCAGATGCGATCCGAACACGCCGCGATAGGTATGGATTTCGTCGATAACCACATAGCGAAGATTCTCGAAAAACTGCGCCCATTTCGTGTGATGCGGCAGGATCGCCTGGTGCAGCATGTCCGGATTGCTGACCACCACGTCGCCGTGCAGCCGGATCGCCTGCCGGGCATCGCCGGGCGTATCGCCATCGAACGTAAAAGCCTTCACGCCAAGATCGCCGGCACGGTTGATGTCGAGCAGTTCGGCAACCTGGTCCTGCGCGAGCGCCTTGGTGGGAAACAGGTAAAGCGCTTTTCCACCGCTTTCCAGCACGGAGGCGATCACGGGCAACGTGTAGCAGAGCGTCTTGCCCGATGCCGTCGGCGTAGCCACCAGCACGTGCCGGCCGGCGCGCGCGGCGTCCCATGCTTGCCGCTGATGGCTGTACAGACGGTCGATGCCGCGCGAACGCAACGCGGTGGCCAGGCTCTCGGGAAGGTCGTCGGGTAGCGGCACGAACGCCCCTTCCCTGCCGAAGACGGTGAATGCGGATGCCACACGATCGCCGTACTTGGCGGTAAGGCGACTAGCCAGCGCATGACCGTCGAGTGCCGTTCCGACGACAGCGTCGCTCTCGTCGGAACGTAGAGTGGAAAGGTAGGCAGCCACGGGGAGCGCTCGACGACAGACGGGGGCTTCCGTTGTAGAGCCGTGTCGTCTCATATCCTGCGACCCCTTGCGAGAGGCCCGGCATGCGGTCACCTATACCCATGCGTCAACGCGCTGCTTTCCCCCACGTGACCGCCGCGTTCGGCAGAGCCGTCGGCCACCACCCTCGACGCGACTTGCGGAACCGAGCGCGGCGGGCGGACCAGGCCCGCAGGGGGCGGACCTGGACGGTCCGCCGTTTTTGCTGAGGCAGGGAGGCCGAATCAAAAACCCCCGCCCGCAGCGCGGGCGCGACGGGGCGCAGCCATCAGACACAAGCCGCGCAGCGGCTCTCCTTCCCCGAGCGACGGTGAAGCCGGAGCGTCGAGGGTGGTGGCCGACGGCTCTCCCCGAAGCCTCACAGCGCGAAAGCGATGGCAAAGCCGAGCCCTCCCCCAAAAAAAGCGGCGCCGTTTCGGGCGCCGTTAAAGGGGGCAATCGAGGTTAACTGCCCACTGCCCGAGGTCTGCCGACCCCGATCAGGAGCACCTGTAGTGAAGCAGGTACGTGTCGTGCCGTCTGTAGGCGATGACCTACAAATCGGTGATTTAGGCGTGAAAAATGCCGCGATCAGTCGCGAACCCGTGAGTTACACGCACACATAGACCCGCACGGAAGCCCGATGGCGTCCTGTGTAGCGAAGTCCAGAGGGCGGCCCGTCGCGTATGCGTCACGGGCCAGTTGTCGCGGAGGTCACGTCAGGAATCGATTTCCACGATCTTGTCGACGCGGCCGTTCCTGATAAAAATCTGCACCGTCTTATGGTCGACGTCGTAGTCGAGGCGATCACCTTCGTAGCCGCCCGCGGCGGCCTCGATGGGACGTGTGCGCGAGGGCTTGCCCGCCACCTGGTAAACCTTGCCTTCCGAGTCGCCCACGGAAAGTACGCTGGAACCTATCCTGACCGTGCTTCCGGCGAAGGCGACACCGGCAACGCACAAAGCGAGCACAAAGCTCGCGGCCATCCCTGCTTTCATCGCATACATTTTCATCGAGTACGTTCCGATCTGGCGGTGTCCAGCCATTCGGCGTGTTTGATACCACGCCCCATGGCGGCATCTACCGCGCTGCGTTCATTTTCGAAATCGTCGAGGAGGGAGATCATCACGAAGTCCTTCGGACCGATATAGGCCGCAGGTTCGACGATGTAGGCCGACTTGTACACGCCAGCCGACGTTTGCATGCTTCGCACTTCGACGCAGTAATGTCCAACGATCCGCCGATGCATGATTGCCTCCCCGTCCTTTGCGGCATGATCCGAAGCCACGACACGGGTCACAGAATTTCAACCCGGGGCGTGCTTCTCAGCCGTCAGACTACCCCCGTCCGGCGAAATACGGAACACCCGGGTTTCGCCCGTACCCAGCGTCGCGTCGGCGTCTACCCGGGGTGCGTCGCAGGCGCCGTGCGGCAGGAGGCTCAGCTTCCGGCTACCGGAAGGAAGGTGCAGCGTAAGTTGTTGACCGACCTCCATATCCGCGACCACCTTGTCGTCGACATAGATGGCGCTGGAGCACCCGGCTCCCCACAGGTCGTGGTCTCTTATAAGCGTCAGGGTCGCGTCGCCCTCGGTCGGGTCCTGATACTGATAGACCGTACTGGACATCGCGTCGTGAATTTCGGTGTGACGCTGGTTTTGCGTGGCGCAGCCCGCGAGGGCGACTACCGCGAGAACGAGGGTATAGGCGGGACGCATGGCGCGCTCCTTGACGGGAATGCCCCGAAGCATTGGGTGGACTATGTGCAGGATCGGTGAAACCGGCCTGCCGGCTTACTCTTCCATCCCGATCAGACGCTCGATATCCTCGATGGCGAACTGCTTTGCCACGCGCACCCGCTCCCGCTGCCCCATCAGTCGGCAGGCCGGGCCAAGCTGCTTGCTTCGTCGCAGCCGTCCGTCGCGACTGATCTGGTAACCGTCCGGTCCGTATTCCACGAGGTAGGTTGCCTGCTGCCCCTGCGTACGTCGGTATTGCGTCAGTTCCATATCGCCTCCCGATGAGACCGCTCCCGGCCGCCCAAGCATAGTTGCGGCCACAGCAGACCTCTTATCGAGACGCAGATCACAAAAAGCTAGGGTCCGATCGCCTCGAATGTCACGCGCGCCGCGCTGAATTCGATCAGCGTATGCAGCGGAAATGCCTCGGCCACGCCGCTGATGCGACTGATGGCTTCCTGCAGGTCCGGGTCTTCGTCCATGGCCTCGATGCTCCTGACGGACGAGAGCTCGGCGATGACCAGTATGTGGCCAGCCTCGGTACGGGAAATATAAATATCCTTGCGGGTCATCAGCCCCTTTTCGCGGGCGATGTTCAGCGCGTCGCGGATCCGCTCCACGACGTCCTCCTCGCGGCTGCCCGCGAGCAGCCTGACGCCAACTACGAACGTACGCGCCATAGCCCCTTCCCCCAAAGGATCGACAAAGTGTGGTGATTCCCACCCACACTGACAAGTAGCGATCGCGGTTAGCGGGACGGCCCCGCCATTCGCGGCACGTAGCACCCCCACAGCTCGGGGTCGGTATCCCAGGGCGCGGCGACTTCCCTTTTATCCAGATAGAAACGGACGAGTCCTTCCAGCTTCTCGCGCTGACGGAACAGATAGCGCAATTCGGACCCGGTGTAACCCGGCATCGACATATCGACCGGTCCCGAAGGACGGCCGCCTGCATGCGAGCGATCGGTTTTGTCGACAACGCGACGCATGTCCAGGCCGTCGAGGGCGAAGTGCACGGTCGCCGGGCTCGCTCCCCGCCAGTGGATACCTTTGTCCTTGAGCAACTGCTCGAGCGCGAACTTGCTCATGTGCTTCGTGGCAAGCCAGGTACTGTTGGCGACGCTCCATGCGGGCGCGAACCGTTCGTTTCGCTCCGACGTCCGGACGGCCAGGTTCCGTATGAGCGGCGCGACGATCGAATACTTCGGGTGCGCGAACAGGTCCATCAAATAAACGCACGCGTAGAGCAACCTCGGATCCATCGAGGCCGGATCGTCCGCGTCGCTCATGCCCATGCGGCGATGCAATTCGGCAAGCATCGTGGACTCATCGTCCATGGTGATATTGCCAGCCCTGCGCAGACCGTATTCGACGATATAGCGGATACCGCTACGCGGGTCGGCGGCACTTCCCAGCATGCCATTACACCGGCCAACGAAGCTGATATGCGGCAACGGCCCCATCGGAATGCAGCACAGAACGTATCGATAGTGATGCGGAAAGGCGTAGCGGCTAATCGTCGCGCTCAGGCCAAAAATCATGTCCCCGTGTTCGGGACGAAATTGCGTATCGAAGTGCACGATGGCGTTCCTTGCCCGTGGGGACTCGTGTAACAGACGAGAGGCGACCCAAAGGTCGCCTCTTCAGTCGGAAGCTCTGGGCTTCAGAGGCAGGAAATCGCTTCCTCGCGATAACGACCGTCGTAGTCGCCCTTGCCCTTCTGGATTTCGTACATTACGACCTGTGCGCCGGCACCGCTGGCCTTGACGTCGATGCGCTCATGGGCGCTGGACTTGCTGTCGTCGGCGGTGATGCGGCCTTCGTCGTCCTTGCTGTTGCCCTTGGCATTCGGCGTGATCGCCTGCCACTTCGGCTCGACGCACTGCACATACGCCTGGACACTCTTCGACGTATGGCTGCTGAGCTTGGGAAGGGTATCCGTCATGCCGCGCGTAGCGCAGCCGGCAAGGGCGACACAGGCGGCGATCGCAAGAACGTGTTTCATGCTCGATTCCACGGTTAGGTTCCGCCGATTCTAGCGCGAGATCAGATGCCGGTATCGCCTGCGCGCGTGGCTTCGGCTTTCGCCAGCTGGCCGACCGGGCACTTATTGAGGAACGCGGACGACGAAAGCCAGCGCTTGTCGGGGTAATAGGAGAACACCATCTGCCCGTCCTTCAACGCGTCGATCAGCTTGTGCGCGACAGCGACGCGAACCGCCGGGCAACCCCAGCTGCGACCGATGCGGCCCGCCGCCCTGGCCATGGATTCGCTGACGTAAACCGCCCCGTGAATAACGAGAGCGCGATCGAACGCGTGATCGTTTACACCGCGCTCCAACCCATCCATCCGCAACGAATAGCCGTTCTTGCCTTCGTACGCCGACGACGTGCGGAACAGGCCGATGCTGGAAGCGAGGCTTTCCGGCGCATTGGAAAAGCGCGTCGAAAGCGCGTCGCCGCTATTGCGGCCATGGGCCACCAGCTCCTGGAACAGAAGCTTTCGTTTGACGGTATCGAACACCCACAGCCGTGGTTCCGACGAAGGCTTCGAATAATCGATCACCGCGAGCTTCTCCGACGGTGCCATGCCCTGTCCCTGCGCGCACGCCGATGCCCGGACAGCGAGTCCGATCACCTTGGGATCAGCGGAGGGAGCGAGGCGGGCCAACGCAGCGCCAAGGGAATCGGCGCGTGCGGAAGTGGCGAGGGCGAAGCAGGCGACCAAAGCAAGGGGCGCCAGAACGGCGAGCGAACGTTGGAATTCAATCATGCAACCGACCGGGGCAAACTCAGGGGGCATCCTAACGTGCCGATCATTTGTCGACCACATTATCGTCACGCCGCAGTCATTCATATATGTGAAGAACTGAGACAATGCACACGAATCACAGGAATTGATTGATCATGTCTATGGAAAAGTTCGTGTCGCGCCGCATTGCCATCGCCATTCTCACAGCGGGTCTTGCCTTCACCGCCAACGCGCAGGTTCCCTCCTCCGCCAGTTCGGCGGCGGCGCCACCGCCGATCATCGCACCCGCGGCCAGTTCGTCGGTTGCCGCGGCACCCGCCCCGCCGGCAGCCGACGACCCCGTCGCACAGGCCATCTACGCGCGCATGCAGCAGATGACGCCGATCGGTGGCGGCCCGTTGCCGCGATCCGAGGTCACGCTGGGGAAAGCCGTGGGCGATTTCTATGCGCAGAGGCATTACACCGCCGCGTGGACGGACAAAACGAATGTCGACCAGTTGCTGGCGGGACTCCGGTCCATGGACACCGACGGTCTCAACCCCGAGGACTATTCGCTGTCGCAGCTGACGTCGCTGCGTGACGGACTCGATCCCGCCAATGCCTCGCCGACGCAGAAAGCGGAGTTCGATGTGCTGGCCACCACGACTTACATCACGTCGCTGGTACAGCTCGCGCGCGGCAAGGTCGATCCGGTCAGCCTCGATGCCACGTGGAATTTCGATCCCGTCGCCATCGATCCCCAGCAGGGGATGAGCATGATCCAGACGGCTATCGAAGAGCGCAGCATCGACCAGGTCTACGCCATGGCCCGGCCGCAGAACACGCTGTATACAAGCCTTCGCGATGGCCTTGCCCGGATGCGCGATATCGCCGCCAAAGGCGGCTGGCCCACCCTCACCGACGGTCCGGTGCTCAAATCCGGCATGACCGATGCGCGGGTCGGCGCGCTGCGTACGCGTCTGGTAGCGGGTGGCTATCTCGATCCCACGCTCGCCTCCGGCAACACCTTCGACAGCCCGCTGACCGATGCCGTCAAACGCTTTCAGGCCGATCAGTACCTGGATGCGGACGGTAGCGTGGGCGCGAGTACCGTTGCCGCAATGAACGTACCCGTCCAGCAGCGCATCGAGCAGATCCGCGTGAATCTCGAGCGCGCGCGCTGGCTGCTGCACGAGCTTCAGGGAACCTTCGTCGTGGTCGACATCGCGGGCTACAAGATCAGCTTCTATCGCGACGGCAAGCCGGTATGGCGTTCGCGCGTGCAGGTAGGCAAACCCTATCGAAGCACGCCGATCTTCCGTTCGCAGATCACCTACATCACGTTCAACCCGACTTGGACCGTACCGCCGACGATTCTGAAGAACGACATACTGCCCAAGGTCCGTCAGAACCCCGCCTATCTCGCAAACAACCGCATCCGCGCGCTCAACGGCAGCGGTCAGGTCGTGCCCGTTTCCAGCGTCGACTGGAACAATCCGCGCGGGATCACCCTTCGTCAGGATGCCGGGCCCGGCAACTCGCTGGGACGCGTCGTCATCCGGTTTCCGAACTCGTTCTCCGTCTACCTGCACGACACGCCGCACCAGGAAATGTTCGCACTGCAGAAACGCGACACCAGTTCCGGCTGCATCCGCGTGGAGAAACCTCTCGAACTGGTCCAGTTACTGTTCAACGACGACACGAAGTGGAACCGCGCCGCCATCGACGACCGCATCGCCGCCGGCAAGACACAGAACGTGACCCTGCCGGCCTCCGTCCCCGTATTGCTGGCGTACTGGACGGTCGACATCGCCGACGACGGGCATATCGCGTTCAAGCCGGACGTCTACAGCCGGGATCAGCCATTGCTGCAGGCGCTCGACCGTCCGCCACCGGTCAAGCTGCCCTGAGCTCAGGCAGCTCGCGAACGAAGCAACGCTCTATAATCTGCGAATGACCACGCTCTCCGCCCCGGCTGTCCCGGCGCTGCTCGACCTGCTACGTAATGACGGTTATGCCTTCGTTACCCACGACGCGATGCGTCCGCTGCTCGACAGGGCAAGCGGACTCGACGACTGGAACGAATTCGCGGCAAGCTGGAACGACCTGGCACCCGATGCCTACCTCGCCGCGCATGGGCGCTATCGTCGCCGGCGGCACGCCACGTTTTCGGCCGTACCGGGTAGTCCCGTCACGCCGGAACCGCATCAGCCGCATTACCAGGCGCTGAAATACAACACGCTTCAAGGCGATATCGAGCGCTGGTTCGAACCCGTACTACCCACCATCGCGGCAAGCGCGAGCATGCGGTCGATTCTTCGGTTCTGTCACGATTTCTTCGGCGCCCTCGCGCCCGGCGTACCGCGCTGGCACGTCGAGGTACACCAGTTCCGCATCGAGGCCAACGCACAGACCGCCGGCGAGCCGACACCCGAAGGCAGTCATCGCGACGGCGTCGACTACGTCCTGGTACTGCTGGTCGACCGGCACAACATCGCCAGCGGCACCACGACGATCCACGCACCCGATGGCCGGCTGCTCGGCGATTTCACCCTGACGCGACCGCTGGACTGCGCATTGATCGACGATCCCCGCGTATTCCACGGCGTCACGCCCGTCACCCCGCTCGATGCCTCCGAGCCAGCCCACCGCGACGTCCTGGTCGTCACATTCAGAGCAGCGCCCCCGGCCATCGCGGATCTTGTGTAGAAGCGCGCTTGAACGCGATCCCTGCGAAGACGTAGCAGTGGGTTATCGCGATAACGGTGATTCGGCACTTCCTGGGGCCCTGAGGACATCGCGCTCAAGCAAACTCCTACACAAGACCTGCCGTGACCTGCGTGCGAACCGCTGCTATCCCCTCACCGTCACCCCGGCATACACCGGGGTCCTTCGCAGATGACGGTCGACACATCCAGCCTGGAACGCCCCGACTTCTCGTCGACGACGGACCTGTACGGCATCGTCGGCAATGTCTACGACATGCGCCTCATGCTGTTCGACTATCAGGGACTGGCCGCGCTGGCCATTAGCGGACTGCTGCCGTTCGTTCCGGTCTGGTTGAGCGCCATACCCATGTCGACGATCGTCGACCACCTGGTGGACGCGCTCTTCCGACCGCTTATTGCTCGATGACGAGCGTGGTCTTGCTATCGCGCTTGATCAGGCCGGGGCCGAACTGCGTCACGAGACCGTCCTTCAGGATCACGGTGTAGTCGGACGAGGAAAACGAGAAGCGGCTGCGATGGCGGTTGAGGTAGCTCATCACTTCGAACCCGATCACCGTGCGGACGGAGTCGGGACGCCCCAGCCTGTCGACGACCTCTTCGCGAGGGGTACCGACGTCGAGCTTCGCGATTTTGGTGCCCATACCCTGGCAGCCGGCAAGCGCGACGGTCAACGCAAGCGTTCCCAAGAACCGTTTCATCGTAACCCCTCAAGACGTCCGGACTGGCCATGGAACCTCATGGCGTCCGATGGTACCGCAAGATTTCGCTTGCGCTACCGGCTACGTCGTACGGGTGAACCCATCGGCGCTCCAGCCCTCGCTTCCGACACCATGGTGGACAAAGAAAAGACCCTCGGGATCGTACTTGCGCTTCGCCGCTGCCAGCCTCGAATAGTTCGTACCCCAGAAAGCCGACTGCCAGGACGCCTGGAAATAGTCGCTTTCCGATACGTACGCTCCCGCATCCGGCACGATTTTCCGCAATGCCTCCGCTGCCGCACTTACGTGCTTCGCATCGTCCCGTGCCTTGGCGATATCGACCGTGGCACCGGGCATGCCCGGATACGCCGGCGAGCCGCTGCTGCCGATGATGGCCAGCGCGAAAGCTTCTAGCACGGCGGGATTCGTGGCCGTATCGCGCGACCTGGCAATCGCATCGTCGCCTCCGCCGGCCAACCCCTTATTGAAATGCAGTTCGACATCCCATTTCCCCGCCGCGGCAAACAACGCATCGACGAGGTCGGATTGCCGGTCCTTACGCAACAGGCTCGCCGGCATCCAGATCGACTGATAGGCATGAATGAACCAGCCGACCTGTCCCTGGTCTCCTTTCCAGAGCACGCGATTGCGCGGCGCCTCCGGCCTGTCGTCGGCGACCATCAGGCCCGGTGCGTGCTCGCGGAAAAATTCGGCGTCCCAGAAATGGCGGGCGGGCAGCGCCCGCGCCTTCAACGGCTCGACGAAGGCGTATTCCTTACGCTCATTCACCCAGTCGATGAGGGGTTGCCATGTTTTCTCCGCCTGTGCCTTATCCAGCCCCTGGAAAACCATCGAAACACGCAGGACACGCTCCCCGCGCAAGGACATCTGCTCTCCCCAGTGCGGATTGAACAGACTGGCCTGATAGAACTCGATCGCTTTGGCGATCAGTGCCCGGTAAGCCGTATCCGACGATGCCTGGATCGCCCCGAATACCCCTCCGAAAAATTCGGGCAATGCGTGCGTACGCAACGTGAGCCGCGTGACCACACCCAGACTGCCGCCGCCTCCACCCTTGATAGCCCAGAACAGTTCCGGGTTCGTGCACGCATTGGCCGTGCGAACGACGCCGTCGGCAGTGACGACTTCGGCCTCGATCAACCCGGCCGCCGCCGTGCCGAACTGCTTGGAAAAACTGCCGAAGCCGCCGCTCTGCACAAGCCCCGCGACGCCGACCGTCGTGCATCCGCCTCCCTGCACATAACGATTCCCCTGGGTCGTCACCGCATCGTACGCGTCGATCCACATCGCTCCCGCGCCGACAGTCACCGCCGGTTGCGGTGCGGTGCCCACGCAGCCCTGCGCGACGAAAGCATCGTGCGACGTCACGGTATTCATCGCCCGCGTCCACACCAGCAGCGAATCGGGCGCGTCGGACGTTCCCTGATAACTATGGCCACCGCCCTTCACGACCAGACGCAGATGGTGTTCGCGGGCGAAATTCACCGCGGCAGCGACATCGGATGCGTTCCTTGCCGCAACGGCATAGGCGCTCGGCTGCGAAAGCCACGCATCCGCCCAGCCGCTGGTCTGGGTGAGCGCTGGCTGATCGCCGATATAAAACGGATTCTTGATGTGCTGGAGCGCCTCTTTGCACGCGGCATCCGATCCATCGATACCGCAATGCGCGAAGGGCGACTCCGGTTTCAGCAGATGGCCGCCCGTGGCCCGGTTCAGTCGGTCCCATTGCGCCACCGACGGCCAGCCGGCATCTCCCGGACGGACGCGCGAACGAAGCATGCCTGCCGCGCCCCGCGCCGCCGCCGCGCATACGGAAACCAGTCCACCGGGTAAAGCCGCGAGCAGCAACGGTGACGCCATCGCGGCTTTGAGAAGATCACGTCGTTTCATAGGGAGCCCGTTGCCTCTGGAAAGATGCCAGCGCGATCATGCGCCCACGCGCCTTGCGGCGGCGCATTCACAGGGACGAACCATCCCGGGATGGGGACGAAACTCGCGCGACGGCAGTCAGACCCGCATCAGCAGGCTCGGCGGGACCTGATCCACGTAACGCCGCGTCCAGGTCAGCCTGCTGCCATCGTCGAGGACCAACCGGTACTCGCCCCCGGGCCACGGCGCGACTTCTTTTATCGTCGCAAGGCGAACCAGCGTGGAACGATTCACCCGGACGAACTTCGCGGGGTCCAGTCTCGCCTGCATACGTTCCACGGTGCCGCGCAAACGGTAACGCCCGCGCTCGGCATGGACCACCAGATAATTGCGATCCGCCTCGATATGGCCGATGCCATCGACCGGCAGCAGCCCGGCACGACCCTCCGCTTCGACGAGCAGATGTTCGGCGAAGTGAGCGGGCGCGGGCAGCGCATCCAGCAGCCGGTCGATCCGGCCGCCCATATCGGCGCGCGGCGTCAGGCGTTCCTTAAGCCGATGCACCAGACGGTCGAAACGTTCGGGGCTCACCGGCTTCAAAAGATAATCGAAGGCATGCACCTCGAAAGCCTGCAGCGCATAGTCGCCGTGCGCCGTGACGAAAACGATTTCCGCCGGCAGCGGATCGCCGAGTGCCTGAAGCAGCTCGAAGCCATCCATGTCCGGCATGCCTATGTCGAGGAAGACCACGTCCGGCCGATGCGTCGCGATCGCAGCGAGTGCTTCGCTGCCGCTGCCCGCTTCGCCCACGACGACGACCTCGTCCACGGCATCGAGGTAACGCCGCAGCTTTGCCCGCGCGGGCGCCTCGTCGTCCACAAGTACAACCCGCAGCGTCACAACGCGCCTCCCATGGACAACGGCAACCAGACCCGCACCTGCATCCCTCCCCCCTCGGCAGGCGCCAGTTCCACGCCCGTCGCCTCGCCATACAGATGATTCAACCTGGCCCGGACGTTGCCCAGACCGATACCGTGCCCCCGATGGCGCGGCGTACCGTCGCCGTTGTCCCGCACCAGAAACTCGATGTACTCCTCCCGCCCGACGATATGAATGTCGATGCGACGCTCGGCGCTACCGCCGTGTTCCACCGCATTTTCCACCAGCGGCTGCAATAACAGGAACGGAACGTTCGACGCGGCAAGACCCGGTGCGACGTGCATACGTACATCCAGACGATCGCCGAATCGCGCGCGCTGGATATCGAGATAAAGCTCCAGAAGACGAAGCTCATCGCCAAGGGCATGCTGCTGCGCGGACGTTTGCAGCGTTGCCCGAAGCAGTTCGCCGATGCGGGCAAGCATCTCGTCCGCGACGCGGGGTTGCTCGTACATGGACGCCGAAACGGCGTTCAACGCATTGAACAGGAAATGCGGGTTCAACTGGAGTCGCAACGCTTCCAGACGCGCATCGGCAAGCGCGGTTTCAAGCTGAGCCGCACGCAGTTCGCGAGCGCGGCTGGCGCGATAGTGGTCGAGAAGCCAGCTGATGGAGACGATCAGGATATAGACGACCACATCGCTGCCGAACTCCATGGCATAGCGCCAGGGCATCGAACCGTAGTCGTACGAACCCAGTCCGATCAGCGGAAAGATCAGGCTGCGCGATCCCCAGATCAGGCTGGTGTGCAGCGCGGAAAAGACGAGCAGCGACGCAAAATACCACGCGTATCGTCGCGGCCACGGACTGCTGTCACGGATCCGGCGAGCCGCGACTACCACGGGAAGAACCAGCAGGCCCGCGCTGAAAGTCCCCGTCAATTCCTCGGCCAGCCGTTGCCAGAAGCGTCCAGGCAAGCGGTTGGCTATCTCGTTGAGATAGAAATGGCATGCGTGAAGCGTGCCGATAGCCGTCAGGATCGCCAGCCATACGAGCGGCCGACGCCAGGCGTAGAAGCGTGACGGGCGATCGGACGAAGAGGCTTCCGTGGCAAGCGTATCGAGCGAGTTAACAGGCAGGTCCATTCACGCATCCTGCAGTCGAATGCTCCGGTCGACAATCCCCGGACAGCCCGGTCCACGAAGAAACCGGCGTAGCGCGCTATCCTTTGCCCTCCCCAGCAGGCCGCAGATGGATCGCCATGTCCGGATTGTCTTTCGATGCCGTGCTTTTCGATTGTGACGGCGTACTCGTCGATTCGGAGGCCATCACGGCTCGCGTGCTTGCCGACATGCTCGGCGAACTCGGCTGGCAGGTCAGCCTCGAAGAAACGATGCGCATTTTCATCGGCAAGGCGGTAAAGGACGAGGCGGCGACCATCCAGGCCCATACGGGCTTTTCGATCACACCGGAATGGCTGGCGCAGTTCTGGGCGCGCCGCAACGTGGCGTTGGAACGCGATCTCGAAGCCATTCCCGGGGCGGTGTCGACCGTACGCACCTTGCACCGGCAGCTTGCCGGTCGCATCGCCGTCGCCTCCGGTGCCGACAGGCACAAGGTCGAGCTGCAACTGGCCAAGGTCGGCATCCTCGACTGCTTCGAGGGCCGGATTTTCAGCGGGCATGAAACACCTCGCAGCAAACCGCACCCCGACGTCTATCTGGCCGCCGCCAGTGCGCTGGGCGTGGACCCGAAGCGCTGCGCGATCGTCGAGGACACCGTGACGGGCGCCACCGCTGGCGTCGCGACCGGCGCCACCGTATTCGGCTACAGCCCGGGAGGCCCCGGACACAGCGGGGCCGACGCTTTGCGTGAGGTCGGCGTCGCCTGTGTGTTCGACAGTATGGAGCACCTGCCCACCCTGCTTGCCGGCTGGGCCTCCTCCCGCGAGACGGATTCGCGTCAGCGCAAAGATCCGGCGTGAAGACGCCTTTTACGCCGTAATATGGTCCCCGGGGGAACACAGGGGGCGCAATGGGAACGGCCGGTCATCTCGACGTCTATACGCTGGGCATCATCGGCCTGGCGGTAGGCGTCACTATCTCGCTTAGTTTCACCCTGCTCAGCATGGTGCTGCGAGGCATGCTCGCGCTGCACATATGGGCCGTGTCGTTCTGGTTGCTCACGCTTGCCGGACTGGCGCAGGGCTATGACGAGAACACGACGTTCCTGTCGACGATTATCGGCAGCGTGCTTATCGCCGTGGCCAACGGCCTCATGCTCATGGGCATTGCCTATCACATCGGATATCCGCTGAAGACGCGGTGGCCGGCTGCCGTGATTGCACTCTTCCTTGCCATACAGGTCGCGTTTCTCATCGATCCGCCGCCGCAACAAGTGGAAGCCACGGTGTTCGGCATCAAGAGCATCGTCTGGGATGCATGGATGGTCTGGCTGCTTCTCCGGCGTGCGCCACCGGAGATGCGAATCAGTTGTGCGTTCACCGCGCTTATTTTCATCGTGGACACTTTCTTCTACATCGCCCGGGCAGGCGCGTCGATCTATCCGGATATCGAATCGCATGCGGTACTCGCCACCCTGCTCACGACGTCCAATTATCTGTTCGGCATCCTTTGTACGTTCCTGCTGAGCACGGGCTTCACGCTGATGCTCGCGCAGCGGCTCACCCACGACCTGCGACGCGCCGCCGATACCGACGGACTGACCGGCCTGCTGAATCGCGCCGCCGTGGTCAGCGAAGGGTCGCGACTGATTGCCGACTGTCGCAACCGTGGACGCGCAAGCGCCGTACTGATGTTCGACCTGGACAATTTCAAAGCGGTGAACGATCAGTGGGGGCACGCGGCGGGCGATGAAGTGCTGAAGCATTTCGTCCATGTCATTCGTGCCGCGGGAGTACCCGGCAATGCCTTGTTCTCACGCTACGGCGGCGAGGAATTCCTGCTCGTCGTGCCGGAGATCGGCAGCGAACACGCGATCGAGCTGGCCGAACTCATGCGTTCGCGCGTCGCCGGCGAGCCTGCCTTGTTCTCGCGGCAGGCTATTCCCTTTACCACCAGCGTAGGCGTATCCGCATCGCCGAGTCCGGAGCTGAATTCGCTGATCGAATCCGCTGACGCGGCGCTCTATCGCGCCAAGCATGCGGGGCGCAATCGGGTGACGGCGGCATAAGCCGGTCCCGGAGCGACGCAATATCCCGGGAATAAAGGTACCCTTCCCCGACCTGCCATCCCGGGAGCGTGCCATGTCTCGCCGTTCGATCGTGTCGTTCTTCTGCGCCTTTACGATGCTCACGTTCGCCACGACCGCCTTCGCGAAAGATGCCGCACCGGCGCCATCCGTGAATGGTGTCCGCTTCATCAATCCTTCCACCCTGTCCGCACCGACCGGATACACACACGTCGTCGAAGTGCCAGCTGCGGGTAAGACGCTTTATATCTCTGGCCAGGTCGCATTCAACGCGAAGGGCGAGCTTGTCGGTCCCAACGATTTCGCGGCGCAGGCGGAACAGGTTTTCGCGAATCTCGACGCCGCCCTCAAGTCGGCCAACGCCACCTTCGCCAACGTCGTCCGCCTGACCATTTACGTTACCGACGTGAGCCAGCTGAAGGCTCTGCGTGCGGCGCGCGACAAGTACGTCGACCTCAAGCATCCACCGGCAAGCACGCTTGTCGAGGTCAGCAAGCTGTCGCGGGACGGACTCCTTCTGGAGATCGAGGCGATCGCCGTCGTGCCCGCGCCCTAGCGCAGCTGGCTCCGCCACATACTCATGGATCGTCCACCCGTTCTCCGGAAGATATCGGAGAAAGCGTTATCGGCTGGCGCGGTGCACTGAAGACAGGGGCAATGGCCGTAATATGCTCGGAACAGAACCGATGAAGCCCTGGGGTAAAACGTGAAAAACCATTCGGCACATGTCCTCTTGGCGACCTGTTTTTCCGGTTGTCTCGCGTTGACCTCAAGCGGCGCGCTCGGGCAAGCCGCAGCTCACGCTCCCACGGCCAGGACCGCTCTGGTATCCGCTCCTCAGGGCGGCGACCGTGCCTCCATGGAAACCATGCAGATTCCCAGCCACGGGGCCCTCCTGAATGCGCTGGTCTATGTCGCGGCGGGCGCCGGGCCGCATCCGACCGTGATCCTGTTGCACGGATTCCCGGGCAACGAGCGCAATCTGGACCTTGCGCAGGATATGCGCCGGGCGGGCTGGAACGTTCTTTACTTCAATTACCGTGGGTCGTGGGGCACCCCGGGAGATTTTTCGTTCTCCCACGGCATAGAAGATACGGCAGCGGCACTGGCCTACCTGCGGCAACCGGCCGTGGCACGTCAGCTGCGGGTGGACCCTGCGCGCATTGTCCTGATCGGGCACAGCATGGGCGGCTTCATGACCGTGCAGGCCGCGGCGGCGGACCCCGCCATCAAAGCCTTCGCGACGATCTCGGCCGCCGACCTGGGAGAAGCCTTTCAGCAATTGCTGAGCAAGGACAAGGAACAGACCGCCGTTCAGAAAATGAGCGAGGGGCTTGCCCATGAAGGCATGGCACCTCTGAGCGGGTGTACGCCGGACGGGCTGGCCCGCGAGCTTGCCGATCACGCCGCCACCTGGACCTTCCACTCGAAGGTCGAGACGTTGAAACAACGAACGGCACTGATCGTCACTTCCGACGATGGCCTGGCAAAGCCAAGCGAGGCCTTCGCGGCGGATCTTGGCAAAGCCGGAGATACCCGGGTAACGACCGTGCACCTGCCCACCGATCACGCCTATTCCGACCAGCGCACCGAACTGTCGCGCGTCGTGCTGAAGTGGCTTGCGGCGCTTCCCAGGTAGTTCCTTAGTATTATTGCCTTCGATAAGGAGCCTTCATGCGCATTCCACTGCGACGAGCTTTCGTTTCCGTCATTTTTCTCATCGCCACGCAGACCGTCTTCGCGCAAACGCCGAAAACCGTGTTCCTTGAAGACCTGACCTGGACCGAGCTGCGCGACCAGATTCAGGCGGGCAAGACCACCATCATCATTCCCATCGGCGCAACGGAGCAAAGCGGCCCGGATGTCGCGCTTGGCAAGCACAACGCGCGAGTGAAGGTACTTTCGCAACGAATTGCGGAAGGACTGGGCAATGCGCTCGTCGCGCCGGTCATAGCCTATGTGCCCGAGGGAAGCTACGCACCGCCGACATCCCACATGCGATTTCCCGGCACCATCACCGTGCCGGACGACGTGTTCGAAAAAACGCTGGAATCGGCTGCAAACAGCTTTAAAGTCCACGGATTCAGGAACATCGTCTTTCTGGGCGATCACGGCGGTTACCAGAACGATATCAAGCAAGCGGTCGCCCGGCTCAACAAGACATGGTCCGGCTCGACCGCGCGGGCATTCGTCCCGCCGGAGTATTACGCTACCAGCTCGGACGGGTACTCGGAGATCCTGCGTAAGCACGGCTACCGCGATACCGAGATCGGCACACATGCGGGGCTCGCGGACACCTCGTTGCAGCTTGCGGTGGCACCGCAGATGGTTCGGCAGGATCGACTGCGAAGCGGTCCGAAGCTCGGGTCTGCCGACGGGATCTACGGCGGCGACCCGCGTCGCTCGACGGCCGAACTCGGTCTGTCGGGCGTCGAGGCGATCGTGTCGCGAACCATCGATGCCATCAAGAAGGAAACGGCGGGCCGCTAATGAATTCGCCGGCGTTTGATTCTTCCCACAGTTACCACTCCCCCTCGATTAGGGAAATGCCATGTATTTGTGTTCTCGTCGTTTGTCGCGCCTCGCATTGTCTGCCGGTGTCGCGTTGGCTGGCTTGTCCGGTGCCGGCGTTGCTTCCGCCGCGTCGGCTGTCGCCACAGTGCCCGGCATGCCGCCCGTGGTGAATGCCAAAAACCTGTACAGCGAAGCGGGTGCAGGCCATTTCAGTCCAGCGGTGGCAGGGGCGTTGTCACGGGTTTATGTACCGAATCTGCGCTCGAACGACGTCTATGTAATCGATCCGGCAACGCTCAAGGTGGTCGACCGCTTCAAGGTCGGCTTTAGCCCGCAACACGTCGTCCCTTCATGGGATCTGCAGACGCTGTGGGTGGCCAACAACGCCGAAGGCCGGCCCAACGGAAGCCTGACGCCGATCGATCCGAAGACCGGGAAGCCCGGCCAGGAAGTCATGGTCGACGATCCCTACAACATGTACTTCACGCCGGACGGCAAGGAAGCGATCGTGGTAGCGGAAGCGCATGCGCGGCTGGACTTTCGCGATTCGCATACGATGGCGCTGAAATCGAGCCTTCCCGTCCCGGAGTGCAAGGGCATCAATCACGCCGATTTCTCGATCGATGGCAAGTACGCGCTCTTCACGTGCGAATTCGACGGAAGCCTGGCGAAGGTCGATCTCGTCAACCGCACCGTCGTGGGCTACCTTCTGCTCAATAAGAAGGGTATGCCGCAGGACGTCCGTGTCTCCCCGGACGGCAAGGTGTTTTACGTCGCCGACATGATGGCCAATGGTGTTTTCGTGGTCGACGGCGACAGCTTCACGAAGATCGGATTCATCCCGACCGGCATCGGTACACATGGGCTGTATCCGAGCCGGGACGGTACTCGACTGTATGTTGCCAACCGCGGTTCCAATCGCATACATGGACCGAGCCAAAGCCGTACCCATAGCCACGGCCATGGTAAGAGCCATGCCAAGGGCAGTGTGTCGGTGATCGACTTCGCCACCCGCAAGGTCCTTGTAACCTGGCCCATTCCGGGCGGCGGCAGCCCCGACATGGGCAATGTCAGTGCGGACGGCAAAATGTTGTGGCTGTCCGGCCGCATGGACGACGTCGTCTATGCGATCGATACCACGACCGGTGCCGTCAAATCCATCCCTGTCGGCATGGAACCGCACGGCCTTACCGTCTGGCCGCAACCGGGCCGTTATTCGCTGGGCCACACGGGAAATATGCGCTGATCCCATCGCATCCACGCGCCCGGCAGGCCCGTCCTGCCGGGCGCTACCAACGTATTGGGCTGCCGTGCGCGGGACTGAATCCGAAGCAATGCGGATTGTCCGAAAATCGAGTGGAGGCATCGTGCAGTTCGAGAAACCAACCGATCCTGGTCAGGCCTTCCTCAATCGTGAAGCGATACCTGGCGTGACGTTCATGCACAACGACTATGTCCGGGTGCTATCCGGCGAGTTGGCTGGCTCCTTTGGCTCGTTAGTGACAGTTCTGGAGCTGGAGCCTGAGCCAACGTTTCTCCTGGAGCTGGAAACGGGATTCGATGCCCACGTTCGTCAGTCCGACATCGTGCTTGTGAACAGATAGAACGATCGGCCTTCCGCTTTGCGATCCGAAGCGGATGTCTCGTTTCGTCGACTTCAGGGGGAAAACATGCGCATTCTCAGTGGAAGCTTGGCGAGAGCCATCGCTCTCATATGCTTCGTCTCACCCGTATGTGCGCAGGACTGCGTCCTTCCCACCGCCTCTACCGTGTCGTTGCCTCCGCTCCCTGAACCCGTCGAACTAGTACCGGTCGAGAGGGATCGCGCAGACTGCACGGCGCATTGGTGTCATCTCACACATGCCGAACTCATTGCAATTACCCATGCCATCTCGCTCTACAAGAAGGACATGCCGAAGGTAAAAGTCTTTGAATCCGACGTAACCATCGAGCATCGAAAGGTCAAAGTCAGGCTGAGCGCACCGCGCGATGCCATGTACTACCTCTGTCATTTTGGCGACCCGACGCTGACCATATATATATTCGACGAATCGGGTACCAGATTCGAAGGGCGGGCATACGAGCGATAGGTCGTCACGAACCGTCTACGAGCCGTGTGCCGACTCTCTTTACTGACGCCGCTTTCCAAAGAGGAGTATCAACACATACGTGCCCCCTTTTTCCTCTTTGGAAAATCGGGCTGGCAATTCGAGAGAACAACCATGATCGCCACGTTTATAGATAGCTTGTTGGCGCGCATGTCGGCGAAGCGGCACACGAGCCCTCCTGCCGATTCCAACATCCGATACATCGACACGCCGGTTGGCACCGTGCGCGTTTACGACTCCGGCTCGACCATGCCATGCGTGGTGATGGTTCCCGATGGCCCCAATGTCATCGAGCACTACGAAGCACTAATCCATCTGCTTTCGAAAACGCTGCGCGTGGTGTGTTTCGACATGCCCGGCTTTGGCCATTCCCCACCGCGGCATACCTACAGGCACTCGCTGGATCAAGGTGCGCAAGCGGTCCTTGGTGTGCTCGATGGCCTTGGCATCGATAAAGCCACCCTCGCATTCAGCTGTGCCAACGGCTTCTACGCCCTGCGTACCGCGAGGATGGCACCAGAGCGCATCGTCAACCTGGTCCTTTCGCAGACGCCATCGCTTACGGCCATGCACGCCTGGACAGCCCGTGTCATACCGGGACTGTTGCGTGTTCCCGTCGTGGGACAAATAGCCGCATGGATCTTCCGAAAGAAAGCCGCCGCCAGCTGGTACGGGGTCGCGTTACCCAAAACGACGGACCCGCAGCCCTTTCGAAAAAAGTCGCTCGACGCGCTTTCCGACGGCGCCTGCTTTTGTCTGGCTGGCGTCGTTCAAGGGCTGGCGAAAGAGGAGATGGCGTCATTATGTGGAATCACCGTGCCGTGCACGATGATATGGGGTGAGAAAGATCGCTCTCACCAGCACACCGATCCCGGCTCCCTGCACGAGTGTGTCCCGCACGCCGATATCGTGCGCTTTCGGGATTGCGGGCACTTTCCGGACATCGAGCAGCCCGGACGTTTTGCCGAAATCCTCATGGATCGAATCGCAATTACCGGATATCCGGCATTTGCGGAACGTCGCGATCGGCCCGCATAGGCTTCAGGACGTCGAACATGATGTATCGCAACCGGAATGCGGAGCGCGGTACGAGCTTCGCTAGAGCTTCGGAATCCTGATGCGACTGACCATGAGCGCACCCGATACGGCAAACGTCAGCACGAGGGGATGCAGTTCCAGCACGCCGACCTGCCACTTGCCCAGCCACAGTTGCTCGCCAAGCGCGCCGTACCATGCCGCGACAGCCAGCATGGCGACGAGTATCAGGGTCGTCGGTATCGGCGTGCCCTCGAAGTACTTCACCTTGTCGCCGCCAGCCGATAGTTCTTCGGCGGTAACGTTGTACCGGGCCAGACGCGATACACCGCAGGCAACGAAGATGACCAGCACCACCCGGTCCAGCGAGCCCTGCATGCCGCAACCGTACGCGATCGCCGCGGGAAGGACACCGAACGAGACGACGTCCGCGAGCGAGTCTAGCTCGCGCCCCATCGCCGAACTCTTCTGCCGCCAACGGGCAATGCGACCATCGAGTACGTCGAACGTCAGCGCGACGACGACAAGACCGCAGGCAAGATAGATATGCCAGATATCCCCGTATTGCAGATACGACATCATGGAGAAAAGCGCGCTCACGCCGGCCACGGCGTTCCCCAGCGTAAACCAGTCGGCCAGATGGAACTCGCGAATCATCGAGAATGGCCGGGGCTTATGCATGGGTTGGGAACTTATGTGGCTGAAATACCGGCGCATTCTGCCATAGGTCACCCGGCAACGCCTTACGACTGTTCTACCCGCGTACCGCCATCCACTCGCGGGCCAGCAGCGCGAAGATCATGTCGTCGACCCACTCGCCGCGAAAAAAGTAGCTTTCGACATGGTGTGCTTCCTGACGGAAGCCCAGCGACCGACACAGCGCAACGCTGGCGGTGTTGCGAGGATCGACGGAACCGACCACGCGCCGATAACCCCACTGCCGGAACGCGAGATCGATACCCGCGTGCATGACTTCGCGCGCATAGCCCCTGCCCTGTTCCGCAGGCTTCAGCGAAAGACCGAACTCGATCGGGTCGTCCTTGCCTGCCGGGAAATGCACGCCGAAATCGCCGATCAGTTCGCCGGTCTGCCGGCTGCGGATCGCAAGCTGGCACCAGCTATCGGGTTCGCCGAAGGGACGTCGCGCCTGCTCCGCGATAAAAGCGGCGGCCTCGCTTTCGTTGGCCGGCTTCCAGCCTTGATATCGAGCTACCTCGGGATCGCCACGATACGCGAACAGGTTCGCTGCATCGTCCGGACGAAGCGGGTCGAGGATCAGTCGTTCCGTTTCCATCGCCGCACGCTTGTTTTCCATTCCCGCTCCCCGTGACCCGATCGGCTGTGCGACCGGGAGCGCAGTATAGAACCGATGGCGGCAACGTCAGCTCGCGAATGCCTTCGCAATGGTGTCCGTATCGCGCCGGAGCAGCGTTTCGTTGAAACCCAAAGCCAGACGTCCGTTCTCGATCTGGTCGATCCGGATGCCCAGCTTGTCCAGCCGCTCTTCGAGACCTTTCTGCCGTTCGGCCGACACCTCGACGAAATGGATATTGGTGCCGTGTTCGACGCGACGGACCGTGAAGCCTTCCGTCGCGCCCAGTCGATCCAGCAGGCGATCGCCCGCCTGCCGCACGCGCGCAAAGCGTTGCTCGAATCCATCCAGCGCATCGAGCGCCAGGAGCGCGGACTGCCAGCCGTGATAGATCGTGCCGCCGAAGATGTGGCGGGTCGCCCGGGCCTGTTCGATCTGCGCCTTCGTACCGGCGAGAATGGCTCCGAATGGCGCGCCGAGATATTTGTACAGCGACACATAAACCGTGTCGAACAAAGCGCAGTAACGATCGACCGCGAAACCTTCCGCACCGCTGTTGAGCAATAACCGGGCACCGTCCAGATGCATGCCGATGCCCTTCGGGCGGGCGAACGTGGAGATCTCTTTCGCAACCTCGTAAGGCACCATGGCACCGTCGGCACGACGCACCGGGCTTTCCAGGGAAATGGCACCGACGGAAAGCGGATACGCACCCTTCTCGGTCAACGTAACGGCCGCCACGACCTCCTCGAATGTGGGCGATGCCTTGGTCCCGCCCACCGTAAGCAGGTTGATATTGCTGAGCGTCGTGACCGCATCGCTTTCGTCGCGGTAGACGTGGCTCTCCTGCTGGACGATCGCGCGCCGGTGTTCGCCGCATAGCAGACGCAGGGCAACCTGGTTGGCCAGTGTGCCCGTCGGCATGAAGGCGGCATCTTCCTTGCCGAGCAAGGTCGCGAAACGCCGCTCCAGTTCGCCAACGGTACCGTTGACCAGGTACGCATCGCTGGTCTTCTTGCGCTGGGGATCGGAGCCCGCGCGCCGCTGTTCGAGCAACTCGGCCATACGGGCAACGGCGTCGCGGTTATAGCGCGGCACGTTGTCGCCGAAAAGGAAGATCGAGTTATTGATGCGATCCGGATCGTCGGGAAGCTTCGGCGAGGCGGCAAGAGCATAGGCAGGCAACACCGCCCCCGAGATCAGGCTCGCCGTTACGCCGGTGGCGAGGGACGAACGGAGAAAATCGCGACGCTTCATACCGTAGATCCTTAGCCTGGAGAAAGCCCGCCACCGGGGCCATCGAACGTTATCAGCGGCCCGGGCTCGGGAATACATGACGAAAGTCATCGTCGATCGGCCTGGCCGACGAGGTAATGGGGCTATCGGAACGTCATGGCGTTGACGTATCTTGGCGTCCTGACTGCGAGTGCCCGGGGGAGCGTGCGTGGATCCCGGTTATTTTCTTCAAGGCCGAGGAACTGCATGCTTATCCGTCACCGCGTCATGACCCGACTCCTTTTTCTCGTCGCGCTACTTCCCGGCGCCCCCGTCCTGGCCGTCAGCCTGGACCCGGCCGTGCTGCCGAAAGTGCAGGCCGCGACCTTCGAAGTCGTGCTGCCGAAAGCCGACGAATCCACGGTCACCTACGAGAAACCGTTGCCGCTGGATCTGTTGCCGTTCCAGTTCCGCAACGACAAATACGTCTCGATCGGCACGGCATTCGCGGTAAGCGACGGCCATTTCGTCACGGCCTTCCACGTATTCGCCGCCGGCATCGATAGCGTGTCCGGCGCACCCGCGTTGCGCGACTCCGGCGGCCACGTCTACGCCATCGACCAGATCACGCGATTCTCTCCGCAGGAAGACTTCGTCGAATTCACCGTACGCGACGCGCCGAAGGTCAAGCCGCTGGCGATCAATCGCAACGCGCCGCTCAACGACGTCGTCTTCGCTGTCGGCAATGCATTGGGAACCGGCGTGGTGATCCGCGACGGTCTGTACACGTCCGATACGCCGGAAGAACAGGACGGCCGCTGGAAATGGATGCGTTTCTCCGCTGCCGCATCGCCGGGCAACAGCGGCGGCCCGTTACTGGACAAGTCGGGCAAGCTCGTCGGTGTCGTGCTGGCGAAGTCGCCCGGCGAAAACCTCAACTACGCACTGCCCATCAATCGCGTACTGGATGCCTCGACGACAAAGGCGGATATCGACCGCCGCGAAAACTACGTCCTCGACATCATGGACGATGCCCAGACCGGCAATTTCCGGGGAAGCATTCCGCTACCCATCGCGTACCCGGACTTCATGGCGACGTACCTGAAGCAGTACAACGCATTCATCGAAGGGCAGCTCAAAGCGCTTCTGGCCAAGAGTGCGGATACCTTGTATCCGCGCGGCTCAGGCTCGCATCGCCTGCTGGTGGACAGCCAGGACATGGACACCTTCCCGTCGATCATCCGCCGCAGTGCGGGCGGTACGTGGAACCGGGTGGGAGCGGAACATGGCACCGACCGGCTGGCCGACAACGGCTATCTGGAACTCGGCGCTTCCGGCAAGAACATGCTCTTCCACCTGCGCAAACCGGACAGCGTTTCGTCGGTCAGCCTGTACGGCGATCCGAAACTGATGATGGATTTGCTCCTGAAAGGCACGCCGCTCAACCGCGACGTCGGCAACCAGAAGATCAAAATCCTGTCGCTGGGCAAACCCGTCAGCGACGAACTCCATGTCGACCGCTACGGGCGCCGCTGGTATATGCGCGTGTTCGCGCTGCCCTATATGAATGGCATCATCGTGATCGCCGCCCTGCCCGTTCCCGACGGTTATATCGCCATCGCACGGATGGCTTCGGCCAGCGACCGGCACGCCCATTCGATCGATCTGGAAGCCATGACCGACTTCGTCAGCGTGGGATACGGCGGCAGGTTCTCGCAGTGGAAGGAATTCCTGTCGAGCAAAGCACCACTGCCCGATGCGCTGCGCGATACGACTTTGTCCGTCGACTACGACAAGCGCTTCGACTTCACCTCGAAACCGATCCAGATCCAGTTCGGCCCGAACCTGCAGAAAATCCAGCCGGACAGCAAACTCGTTGTAGCCTTCGCCGTGGTTCCCGATGGCGACAACTACGCCATGCGTGTCGGCGGCGTCGTGGCCGCGGCGGAAGCGGCGAAACGCGACATGGTTCTGGTCAGCCGCTACGCGAAACCGTTCGACGATTCCGAGGAATCCGACAAGACCGCCTGGCAGCGCATACTCAAACGCGAACATCCGCTGGATCGCGTCCCTTACACCGATAGCGACGTGAGCTTCGTGGGCGCGGTTGTCGGCGCTCCGTCGCCTTCACCCGCCGCATCGCCCGACCATCTGTATTCCGTCACCATCGCCGTCGAGGGCACGCATCCTCCCACAGCCCTGAAAGACAAGCTCAATACGGCGATGAAGGGACTGACGACCGACAATCAGTGATGGCGTGGCGACGGCTTACCGCTGACTCCCGGGAACCACCGGATCGACGCCCAGCGGATCGAGGCATCGGGCGTCTGACGAATGGGGCGAAGTCCTGCTAACGTGCGCCGACACGACACGGAGCTTCCCCCATGCTTTCGACCCTGCTCGCGCTTGCCACGCTCGCCACGCCCGACTTCGCCGACCGCATGCTCGCGGCCAAGAAGCTGGAAGCGACCGCCGATGGCACCGCGTATCAGAAACGCCTGTGGGACAGCATCACCGATCAGATGACCGTGGCACTGGAGAGCTGCATCGCAAGCAACGCGCCGGCGGACCGTTCGCCGTTCACCGTCGTCGCGAACGTCGGTGCGGATGGGCGGGTATCCGGTGTGGCGATAAAGCCGGCAACACCCGTCGCCGGCTGTTTCTCCGGACAATTCGCTACGTGGCTGCTACCGGTACCGCCGAAGCTGCCCGCGCCTTATCCGATCGAGATCGACGTCAGCCTGACGCGCTGAATTTCTCAGCGCAGCATGTCGAGTACGGCATCCGTGCTGCGCACGCGTCCGATGCGCGTGAAAATATTGGCGACCGCGAACTGGTGATGCTCGCCATTGCCCGAACTCATCGCGTCTTCCGCGAACACGATGCCGTAGCCGTGCTCCCAGCCCGAGCGGGCCGTGGATTCCACGCCGATATTGGTAGAGATACCGGCCAGCACGAAGTTCGCGATACCGCGACGGCGCAGCTGCAAATCCAGTTCCGTGCCGTAGAACGCACCCCACTGACGCTTGACGATATCGATGTCCGATGCCGAAGGCTTCAGTGCATCGATGTCGTCCCACCAGTTCGCAGGCAGGCTCGCGGCGGGGTTCGGCTGATCGACCGGCAGCTTCAGCGCGTCGGCGAAATCCGGCGAAAAACCGACGCGCACACGCACGATGGGAGCGCCCAGTTCACGAAAACGGTCGGCAAGGCGTACCGCCCTGGCCACGACCTGATCCCCTGTATACGGCCCCTGCGCGTAGGGCAATATGCCCTGCTGAAGGTCGATGAGCACCAGGGCTGTCGTGCGAGAATCGAGGGTATCTGCGGTCATGGGGTAACTCCGCGTGGCTGTACCGATGGAAGATATGTGAGGATGTCCTCACCCTGGAGTTTATGAGCATGTCCTCACAAAAGGCAAGTCCGCAGGCAAAAGCGCCTCGTCGCGAGCGCGGTCATGCGCGTGTCGAATCCCTGCTCGAAGCGGCAGGCGAGACCTTCGCGGAAAAAGGCTACGAGGCGGCGACGATGACCGCCATCGCAAAGCGGGCAGGCGCTTCGATCGGTTCGCTTTACCAGTTCTTTCCGACCAAGGAACTGGTCGCGAAAGCGCTGCTCGATGTGCACATCGATGCGCTGAAGCAGCGCATGCTCGCGCTACGCAACAAAGCGGCCGGCATGGAACACGCGGCGCTCGCGCGCGCATTACTGCGGTTGCTGAAGGATTTCCGCCGGGACTATCCCGGCTTCGTCATGCTGGCGGAAGCGCCGGGCATTCCGATGGACTACCTGCTGGCCGTGCGCGGCAACAACCGCGCGGCGGTGGCTACGATCCTCGAAGCCCATCTACCCGATCTGACCGAAGCGCGCGCCCGCGTGGCGGCTTACGTCGTGCTGCAGCTGATGAAAACCTATGTCGCGCTCGCGGCGGAGCCGGCCATGACCGGACGCACGGCGGTTCTGGCAGAGCTGGAAACCGTGCTGACCGAACAGCTGACGCGACTGGCGTCGGAATAAACGTCGGGGCGGGGCATGCGAATGCCCCGCCCCGGCAATCAGTCGAGATGATCCGGGTGCGGACCGATGCGGTTGCCCGCGTCCAGACCGTCGATCGAGCGCATCTGTTCGGCACTGAGCTCGAAGTCGAAAACCTGGAAGTTCTCGGCGATGCGCTCGGGATTCTGCGACTTCGGAATAACCATGTAACCGCGCTGGATATGCCAGCGAAGCACCACCTGGGCCACGGATTTACCGTGCTGCTTCGCCAGGCCGGCCAGGACCGGGTTCTTCAGCATGTCGCCGCCCTGCCCCAGCGGACTCCACGATTCGGTCACGATATGATGATCAGCATTGAACGCGGCCACTTCGCGCTGACCGAAGTCCGGGTGCAGTTCGATCTGGTTGACGACGGGGACGACACCGGTCTCGCCGATGATCCGCTCGAGATGCGTCGGCTGGAAATTCGACACGCCCACGGAACGCAGGCGACCCTCTTCGCGCAAACGGATAAAGGCCTTCCACGTCTCGACGTAAAGATCCTTCGACGGGACCGGCCAGTGAATCAGGTACAGGTCGGCGTAGTCGGTACCCAGCCGTTTCAGGCTCGCATCGAAGGCTTTCAGCGTTTTGTCGTAACCCTGATCGGCATTCCAGAGCTTGGTCGTGAGGTAAATATCCTCGCGCGCCACGCCGGACCGGACGATGCCCTCGCCCACGCCACTTTCGTTGCCGTAGATCGCAGCGGTATCGATCGAGCGGTAACCCGCCTTCAGCGCCGAAGCGACGGCATCGGCCGCCAGCGCATCGTCGATCTGCCACACGCCGAAGCCCAGCTGCGGTGCGCGGCGTCCATCGTTGAGATCCATCATCGGAACGTGTTGGGTCATGCGACGTCTCCTGGTCAAAGGTTAGGATGATGGCGACACCTGCCGCTCAATCAACCCCGACGGCACATAAAAGGTTCTTCACGCACCACGGGGCCGATCTCGCGCGTCTGGGCGATCGTGTCATTAGCGGCTTCGTCGCCTCACGCTCGTGCCTTGTGGAAGCCGCGACCGGGTTGGCCCTTGGGGCCTTCGGCGCCGTCCCTGCGGGAGCGGGCCGTAGCGCCGCTTCGCTCCGTCACTAGGCATCGCGGCCCTCGGCTAAGGCGGCCCCAAGGGCCAACCCGGCCACGGCACCGTCGACTGCGGTTTGTTGTGGGTAGAGCGTGAGCCGAGCACGTGATGGGACGGGACGGGACCGGCATGCGGTCAGCTATACCCATGCGTCGACGCGATGCTCTCCTCCACGTGACCGCAGCATCCGGCAGAGCCGTCGGCCACCACCCTCGACGCGACTTGCGCAACCGAGCGCGGCGGGCGGACAAGGCCCGCAGGGGGCGGACCTGGACGGTCCGCCGTTTTTGCTGAGGCAGGGAGGCCGAATCAAAAACCCCCGCCCGCAGCGCGGGCGCGACGGGGCGCAGCCATCAGACACAAGCCGCGCAGCGGCTCTCCCTTCCCGAGCGACGGTGAAGCCGGAGCGTCGAGGGTGGTGGCCGACGGCTCTCCCCGAAGCGTCCGAGCGCGAACGCGATGGCGAAGCCGAGCCTTCCCCCGAAAAGGCGGAAAGAACCTCAATCGCCGCGCGACTGATAATGCGTAGACACGTAGTTATCGAGGATAGAGACGAATTCGCTGGCGATATTGTCGCCACGCAGCGTCATGGCCTTCTGCCCATCGATGAACACCGGCGCGGACGGCGCCTCACCATTGCCCGGCAACGAAATGCCGATGTTCGCGTGCTTCGATTCGCCCGGACCATTCACGACACAGCCCATGACAGCCAGCGTGAGGTTTTCGACGCCGTCGTACTTCACGCGCCATACGGGCATCTGCTCGCGGACGTGGGACTGCACGGTCTTCGCCAGCACCTGGAAGAACTCGCTGGTGGTACGACCGCAACCCGGGCACGCGGTGACCAGCGGCGTGAACGAACGCAGACCCATGGTCTGCAGCAGTTCCTGCGCGACGATGACTTCACCCGTACGCGACTGGCCCGGTTCGGGAGTCAGCGAAATGCGGATGGTGTCGCCAAGGCCTTCCTGCAGCAGCACACCGAGCGCGGCGCTCGATGCCGTGATGCCCTTCGAGCCCATGCCCGCTTCGGTAAGGCCCAGATGCAGCGCGTAATCCGCGCGCAAGGCCAGGTCGCGATAGACCGCGATCAGTTCCTGCACGCCGGAAACCTTGCAGGAAAGAATGATGCGATCGCGCGCCAGGCCGAGGTCTTCGGCGCGGGCGGCGGAGTCGAGTGCCGAACGGATCAGTGCCTCGCGGACGACATGGCTCGCATCCCATGGGTCGGAACGCAGCGCGTTCTCGTCCATCAGCGTGGCGACCATGCTCTGGTCCAGCGAACCCCAGTTCGCGCCGATGCGCACCGGCTTGCCGTAGCGGATCGCCATCTCGATGATCGAGGCGAACTGCGTGTCCTTCTTCTTGCCGAAACCGACGTTGCCCGGATTGATCCGGTACTTGGCCAGCGCTTCGGCGCAGGCGGGTTCGCCTTCCAGCAACTGGTGACCGTTGTAGTGGAAGTCGCCGATGATCGGCACCGACACGCCCATCATGTCCAGGCGCTCGCGGATGCGCGGCACGGCGGCCGCGGCCGCTGGCGTATTGACCGTGATGCGGACCAGTTCCGACCCCGCGCGCGCGAGTTCGGCAATCTGCTTTGCGGTGGATGCCGGGTCTTCGGTGTCCGTATTGGTCATCGATTGCACGACGATCGGTGCGCCGCCGCCGACGAGGACGTTATCGATCAGCACGCCGACGCTGGGTCGACGGGCACCGGCTTCCGCGGGACGTGGCCGGGGGGACTGGGACTGGGTCATGGCGTTGGGGTTTCGAGGTCGGGTCGACGGCCGATGCCGCGATTAATGGACCCAAGGATAGCGCATCGACATGACCGGCCGCGTTCAGACACGTCGCAACGCGGCCCGCAACAGGCGTGCCTGAAGGCGATCCGCCACGGTTTTCGCTGTGTCCAGCCCCATCCGGGCGACCGCTTCGTCCTCGCCCTGAACCGGCTTGCCAGGCACCACGAGGGCGCCCGCCAGCGCGAGACGTCCCTGAAGAGATGTCGCACGCGCGCCGAGCCACCCCAGCGCTGGCAGCAAGCGACGCTCGACCTCGGTGAAGTCGCTGCCGAAGGGGAACGGGTCCAGGAGGCCGTTCTCCCGCAGCGGTCGCAGCGCGTTGCGCAGACCGTCGGGCGTGTGGGCACGCCACGGATCGGGAATGCGGAAGTCGTGCGCCAGCTTGCCGGCGGCCCTGGCTTCCTCCGCCAGGTCGTCGATGAAGCGCGCATCCGCGATGCCCAGCATCGCGATCACGCATTCCTCGTCGCTACGGCCGCGCAGATCGGCCATGCCGTATTCGGTGACGAAGACATCGCGCAGGTGCCGCGGGATCGTTTCGTGCCCGTAGTTCCAGCGGATGTTGGAAACGGTTTTGCCGTTCTTCGAGCGGGTGGATCGCAGCAGCAGGATGGAGCGGCCACCGGGCAGTTCGTGCGCCATCGCCACGAAGTTGTACTGACCGCCGACGCCACTGACGACCGCACCGTCCTCCAGCCCGTCGGATACGGCCGCACCGGTCAGCGTCGCCATCATGCAGGTGTTGAAGAAGCGCGCGTCGCGTCGTTGCAGGGCGGCCAGTACCTGATGATCGCCGTAGAGATGATTGACGTTGGACACCTGGCACATGTCGATGGCATCGGGGTCTTCCGCTTCGCTGCGATGCATCCACGCATACAGGTCGCGGGACCCGAGCAGGAAGGCACCGCGCAGATAGTGGCCACCGGCGGCACCGACGTCGATGCCAGCCGCCGCGTCGCGCTCCTTCGCCAGGTCGTCGTAGGCACGGCGGCGCAGCACGCCGGCACGTTGCAGATACATGAAACCGTCCATCACCATTTCGCTCGCACCGTACAGGCCGGTAACGAAGCGTTCGCTGCCGCCCCAGCTGCGCATGGCGGCGCGCGTGAATCCTTCGCCGTCCAGCGATTGCAGCGCGGCCCGCCAGGTTTTGTTCTGCTCGTGCCGCAACAGCAAGGCGCGCACGATCGCGTCGGACAGCGCGCCGATGCCGATCTGCAACGTGCCGCCGTCGCGGACCAATGCGCTGGCGTGCATGCCCAGCGCGTATTCCGCGGGCTCCACGGGCGGTCGCGGTACGGCGAACAACGGTGGCGACACCGCCGGTTCCAGCAACATGTCGAAGTAATCGGGCGACACTTCCGCGTTGCCGCTGACGAAGGGCATGTCCGGATGCGCGACGGCGATGCACAGCGGCCGGGGTTTGCCCGATGCCGCAAGGCGATCGAGGAAGTCGAGCGTCAGGTCCGGGTTGGACGAAAGACTGACCCGCATACCCGCACCGTCGTCCCGCACCGCGACCAGTTGCACGAGTACGTTGATGTCCCGCTCGACCAGATCGCGAGCCACGTGCGTGTAGTTCTGGCTGATGTAATCGCGTTGCGCGCGTCCGGACTGCAACAGCGCGCCGGACTGCATGTAGAACTCGTGCACGCGAACGTTGGCCGGCAAGGCATTCCGGGCCTGTGCAAGTGCGTAATCGAGGTCCTCGAAACCGGCGCCGAAGTGACGTTCGAGGAAAGGTCCGAGGAATCGCGCCTGCAAGCCTTTGCCCGCCGATGGGCGGGTGAGCGACAACGCCGTGAACAGGGTCATCGACCGGCCGGGCGTGCCATTCACCGCGCGATAGAGCGCATTGAGCAATCCGTGCGGTTTTCCCAGCCCGAGCGGGGCCGCGATCCGCAGATGACCGCCAGCATGGTCGAGGATGGCCGCGACACAGACCCCGGTATCGGATACACGCGATAGTGATGGCATGTGACGAATCATGCCAGAACACGCCAGCATCCCGGATACACTGTTTTCCATGACCCGCCATCGATTCACTTCATGAATGCACGGCACCCGTCGTCCGGCCTTACGGGCCGGCTCTTCGCCGAGCAAGCCTTAAGCCGTAGTGCCGGCGCTCCTCTGGTCGGGGGCAATGCCGTCGAACTCCTGATCGACGCGCGGGCGCATTTCGATGCCTGGCTGGCGGCGATCCGGGGCGCCAGGCGCCACGTTTTCCTCGAGAACTACATCATCCGCGACGACGAGATCGGCCGGGAGTTTCGCGATGCGCTCGTCGAGCGCGCGCAGGCCGGCGTCTTCGTCGCCGTCATTTCCGACTGGGTCGGCGCACTGGGCCAGTCGCGCAGCGCATTCTGGAATCCGCTGCGCGGCGCTGGCGGCGAAGTACGTATCTACAACCCTCCCCGTCTCGGCTCATCGTTCGGCTGGATCAGCCGCGATCACCGCAAGCTGCTTGTCGTCGACGGCGAGGTGGGATTCCTGTCGGGCGTATGCATCAGCGCGAAATGGCTGGGCGATCCGGACCGCGACGTCCCGCCGTGGCGCGACACGGGCGTATCGCTGCGCGGGCCCGCCGTGACGGAACTGGAGCATGGATTCGCCGATAGCTGGTCGACCTGCGGCGAAGCGCTGCCGGACGACGAACGGCTGCGGCGCGACGCGGACCCGCTCGCGGCGGGCGACGTGTCGCTGCGGGTGATCGCGACCCAGCCCAATACAGCGGGTATGTACCGGCTCGACCAGATGATCGCCGCGATGGCGCGTAAAACGCTATGGCTTACCGACGCCTATTTCGTCGGCGTGGCGCCGTATATCCAGGCACTGTCGGCAGCAGCTCGCGATGGCGTGGACGTCCGTCTGCTGGTTCCCGGTTCCAGCGATATTCCCATGGTCGCCAGCATGTCGCGCGCGGGCTACCGTCCGTTGCTGAAGGCCGGTATCCGCGTTTTCGAGTGGAACGGCTCGATGCTGCACGCCAAGACCGCGGTCGCCGACGCCCAGTGGGCACGCGTGGGTTCGTCCAATCTCAACATCGCCAGCTGGCTCGGCAATCGCGAAATCGATGTCGCTATCGAAGATTCGGGTTTCGCGGCAAAACTCGCCGCCCAGTACGAACGCGATCTGCAGAACGCCACCGAGATCGTCCTGAAACCGAAACGCCGCCGTCACGGCAACGAACAGCTCAGCAGCAACGAACCGCGCCCGCCACGCCCGCGAGGGGCAGGCGGCAGTTCGGGTCGCGCCGCCGCCGGTGCGTTACGCCTGGCGAATACCGTCGGCGCCGCTCTCAGCGGTCATCGCGTGCTTGGCGATACGGAAACCGGGCCGTTACTGGCTGGTATCGCGACGCTGACCGTCCTCGTCATCGTCGCCCTCCTGTGGCCCGCCGTCATCGCATGGCCGCTTGCCCTGCTGGGCGCATGGTTCGCGCTGAATCTCGGCATTCGCTGGCGGAACCTGCGCCAGCGACGAAAGCGTCGGGCACAACCGGAAGGGTGAACTCAGGACGGCTTGCGCGGACGGAATTCGAGGGGCTGTACGTCGGACTTTGCCGCCGACGGCCCACAGCTGTTGCACGAACCGCAACCGTCGCCGCAGCTACCCGTTGCCGTGGCCGGCTGAAGCCGCCGACCCAGCGCGCGCATCCATGTCGCGCGTCCGGACCGGTTGAGGCTGGCCGACCAGTTCGCCTGCCAGCGTTTCGCCGTCGCGGGCAGCAATTTGCGGAAAGCCACGACGGCACTCGTCAGGACGACAAGTCCGATGATGACCGCCTGCACGATATCGAATGCGGTCATGACAGCGCGCTCGCGATCTGGAAAGTAGCGAGCGACGCAAGATACGCCAGACCGAACAGATAGCCGGCGGAAATCGCCACGTTGCGCCACGAATTGGTTTCGCGACGGATCACCGCCAGCGTGGACATGCACTGCGGCGCGAACACATACCAGGCAAGCAGCGAGAGCGCCGTGGCCAGCGACCACTGATGGGCGATCAGGGGCCCGAGCTGCGCGGCGACGGTGTCGTCGCTGCCGGACATCGCATAGACGGTACCCAGTGCGGCGACAGCGACTTCGCGCGCGGCAAGACCCGGTACCAGCGCGATGCATATCTGCCAGTTGAAACCGATGGGCGCGAAAACGTATTCCAGAAGGTGACCGATACGGCCGGCGAGGCTGTAATCGATAGCCGGTTCCGTCGCGCCCGGCGGCGGCCCGGGGAAGCTGGACAGGAACCACAGCAACACGGTCAGCGCGAGAATGATGCCGCCCACGCGCTTCAGGAATATCTTCGCGCGTTCCCACAGACCGAGCGCGATATCGCGCACGTTCGGCAGGCGGTACGACGGCAGTTCCATGATCAGCGCGTGTTCGCTCTTGTCCTTGCGCATCCGTTTCATCACGAAGGCGACGCCCAGCGCGCTGAAGATACCGGCGAAGTACAGGACGAACAGCACCACACCCTGCAGGTTGAAGACACCGAGCACCGTACGGGCGGGAATGAATGCCGCGATCAGCAGCGTATAGACCGGCAGGCGTGCCGAGCAGGTCATCAGCGGCGCGACCATGATGGTCGTCAGACGGTCGCGCGGGTCCTGGATGCTGCGCGTCGCCATGATGCCGGGAATGGCGCAGGCGAAACTCGACAGCAGCGGAATGAATGCCCTGCCCGTCAGTCCCACCTTGAACATCATGCGATCGAGCAGGAACGCGGCACGCGGCAGATAGCCCGATTCCTCGAGTATCAGGATGAAGAGGAACAAGATCAGGATCTGCGGCAGGAACACCAGCACCGCGCCAAGGCCGGCGAAAATGCCGTCGTTGAGCAGGCTGTGCAGCGCGCTGTCGGCCGGAAGAAACCCCGTGACCCAGGCGCCGAGCGACGCCACGCCGGTTTCGATGCCGTCCATCACCGGCTGGGCCCAGGAGAACACGGCCTGGAAGATGAAGAACATCAGCACACCGAGGATCGCGAGGCCGAAAACCGGATGCAGCGCCCAGCGGTCGAGCACATCGTCGATGGCCACGGTCTGGCGCGGCATGCTGACGGTGGCCGCCATGATCTCGCGAACCTGCCCATGCAGTTCCTCGACCGTGACGTCCTCTTCCTTTGCGGCGCCAGCCAGCGTTACGTCGCGATCGATGTGTTCGATCAGCGCTTTCGCACCGCCGCGCTGCACGGCGATGGTTTCGACGACGGGCACGCCCAGGCGGCGGCTGAGTTCGGCGACATCGATGACGATGCCGCGACGGCGCGCTGCGTCCATCATGTTCAGCGCGAGTACGACCGGCCGGCCCAGACGGCGCACTTCCAGCACGAAACGCAGGTGCAGGCGCAGGTTGGTGGCGTCGGCCACGCAAACAATGAGATCCGGGGCTGCTTCGCCCGGATAGCGCCCGTAACAGACGTCGCGGGTGATCGCCTCATCGGGGCTCGTCGCCTCGAAACTGTACGCGCCGGGAAGATCGAGTACATGAAGCGTGCGACCGGACGGCGCGACGAAGCGCCCTTCCTTGCGCTCCACCGTCACGCCCGCGTAGTTGGCGACTTTCTGCCGGCCGCCGGTCAGCTGGTTGAACAGCGCCGTCTTGCCGCAGTTCGGGTTGCCGACAAGGGCGATACGCATTGCCGTGGCGCTCATGCCTGACCGTCCAGTGCCACGGTGATGCGGGCGGCTTCGGAGCGGCGCAGCGCGAAACGCGTCGAGCCGATCTGCACCAGCAGCGGATCGCCGCCGAGCGGCCCTCGCGCCACGATGCGCACGGGTTCGCCGGCGACGAAGCCGAGATCGCGCAATCTCTGCGCAATCAGATCGGCGGGATGGGCTTCTTCGACTTGTCGAACCACGGCAGGGGCACCTTTAGGTACGTCGGACAGGCGCACGGGGCGTACTCAAATAAGAATTGTTCGCATTGTATGCCTTTGTGTTCGCCGCTGCACGCAAGCGGTCTCAACCGCCGGAGCGAGTGGGCCCGTTATGATTGAGCGACCTAGCCCGGGAGCCACCCATGTCCGCCGTCATCGTCCAACGCGAGGGCTCCATCGCCCGCATCGTCATGAATCGCCCGGAAGTGCACAACGCTTTCGACGACGGCCTGATAAGCGATCTCACTGCCGCCATCGCGGCCGTAGGCAGCGACGACACGGTGCGCGCGGTGGTGCTGACCGGTGAGGGCCTGAGCTTTTCGGCCGGTGCCGATCTGAACTGGATGCGCGGTATGGCCGCCGCCAGCGAAATGGACAATCGCGCCGATTCGCTGAAGCTGGCAAAGCTGATGCGCGACCTGCAATTTCTTGCGAAACCGACGATCGCGCGCGTCAACGGCGCGGCTTACGGTGGCGGCGTCGGCCTGATCGCCTGCTGCGATATCGCCATCGGCGCGGAACACGCGAAGTTCGCGCTGTCGGAAGTAAAACTCGGACTGGTGCCCGCCGTTATCTCGCCTTATGTCATCGCCGCGATAGGCCTGCGCGAAGCACGCCGGCTATTCCTTACCGGCGAGGTTTTCGACGCGGAGCTCGCCGTGCGCATGGGGCTGTTGCACGAAAGCGTACCAGCCGATGCTCTCGACACCACGGTGGCGCGTTGCGTGACCCTGCTGGCCAAGGGCGGCCCGGTGGCGCAACACGAAGCCAAGCGCCTTGCGCTGGACATGGGTGGCATGACCGAAATGCAGGCCCATCACGTCGACGAAAAAAACGCGGCGCTCATCGCCCGTCTGCGTGTGTCGTCGGAAGGACAGAGCGGCCTGGCGGCCTTTCTCGCCAAGACGACACCGCCCTGGATCGCGGAATGACGAAGGCGCGCGTCGCCCTCGCCTGCTTCGCTCTGTTCGCGGCGCAGGCGGCGGGCGCCGAGGAGACGAGCGCGCTCGCCACGCGGATCGACGCCCATGTCGGGCAGCCCCGGTTCGCCGCCGCGTCCTGGGCCATCGAAGTTGCCTCGCTCGACGACAACCGCATCGTGTATGCCCACGAAGCGAACCGGCTCGTCCAGCCGGCGTCCACCGCCAAGCTGTTCACGGCAGCGCTGGCTCTGGACACTTTGGGCGCCGCTTATCGTGTCCGTACGAGCCTGCTGGCATCGGGCAAGGTCCGCGACGGCACGCTCGACGGCTCGCTGGTATTGCGCGGCGGTGGCGATCCGACGCTGGGCGTCGCACCCTCCAGCAACGACTGGCCGGAACGTCTCGCCGCCGCGGTGGCGCAGCAAGGCATTACCCGGGTCCACGGCGACCTGGTCGCCGACGACACTGCTTTCCAGAGCCCGGCGGCGGGCAGCGGCTGGGAGGCCATCGACCTGCAGAGCTATTTCGCCGCACCGGTTGCCGCGCTTAACGTCGGCGAGAACGTCGTGGATGTCACGGTGAACGCGGCGACCGCCGCTGGCCGGCCCGCGCACGTCGCATTCGAGCCAGGGGACGCCGCCATGCCCCTGAACAACCGTATCGCTACCGGTGCAACGGGATCGGCGGCGGACCTCAACCTGTATCGCGCTCCCGGCGCGAACGCGGTGGATGCCTTCGGCTCCGTACCGGCCGGTTCGCCTTCGACACGCATACATATGAGCGTCCCGGATCCCGCGCGACTGGCGGGCGAACGGCTGCGCCGGGCACTGCAAGCGCGTGGCGTCCGCGTCGACGGCAGCCTGCGCGCGGTGCACTGGCCGACGCGCGATGCCGTACTGACCGGTAGCGACCTGCGGGAGATCGCCGCCATCGACTCCCCACCCATGGGCGAGATTCTTCGCTCCGGGCTGAAGCGTTCGCAGAACCTCTATCTCCAGGCGATCTGGCTGCTATGCGGCGTTCACGCGCCGGACCCCGATGCCGTCGGATTTACCAGTACCGAGACACACGCGTCGCATGCGATGACCGAATGGCTCACCGGACTCGGCATCGGCCCCGCGACGACCCTTCTGGAAGAAGGCACGGGACTTTCCCGCCGCGATCTGACCACCGCCGGCGCACTGGTCCGTCTGCTCGTGCATATGGACGGCCAGCCGTCCGCCGCGACTTTCCGCGATGCGCTTCCCGTGGCCGGCGTCGATGGCACGCTCAGGGGACGCATGCGCGGCACACCCGCCGAAGGCAACCTGCGGGCCAAGACGGGGAGCATGACCTTCGTCAATGCGCTGGCGGGGTATGTCACCACGAAGGCCGGGCAGCGACTGGCGTTCGCGATCGTGCTGAACAACTATCAGCCGCCCGATGCGGAGGGGTTGCCTTCGTCGTCGGGCGATGTGGATGCTATTGCTGTGATGTTGGCGTCGCTGGACACCCGAATGTGACCATCGCGCGCAGACGCGCGCCAACAGAAAGCGTCACCGATGCTCTCTGTGGGAGCGCGCCTGCGCGCGATGGGTGCTTGCCTTAGCCCACCACCTTCGGCAAATCCTTCCCGATCTTCTCCGGCGTATCGGTCGGCGCATAACGCTTGACGACCTGCCCGTCCTTGTCGACCAGGAACTTCGTGAAGTTCCACTTGATCGCTTCGCTGCCCAGAATGCCCTTGCCTTCGTGCTTCAGCCAGCGATAAAGCGGGTGGGCTTTGTCGCCGTTGACGTCGACCTTGGAAAACATCGGAAAGCTGACCTCGTAGGTCAGCGAGCAGAAATTCTTGATCTCTTCCTCGTTACCGGGCTCCTGATGACCGAACTGGTCGCAAGGAAAACCCAGGACTTCGAAGCCACGCTCGTGCCATTCCTTGTAAAGCGCCTCCAGCCCGGTGTACTGCGGGGTGAAACCGCATTTGGAGGCCACGTTCACCACGAGGAGAGGCTTGCCGCGGAATTCGGCCAGCGAACGTTCGTTGCCGTCGATATCGCGGGCCGAAAAATCGTAGATGCTCGTCATCGTCTCAGGACCTCCAGAGGGCGTCCGGACATTGTACGCATGATCCCGGGCGGGTCTCGTCCGGTACACTCCCAGCCTGGTTTTGACCGAAGGCCCCACCCGCTCGTGATCCGATTCGCCGCCGTCACCAAATCCTACCGGGTCAACGGAGCGGACGTGTCCGCGCTGCATCCGGTCGACCTCGAGATCGCGCCGGGCGAAGTCTTCGGCATCATCGGCCATTCCGGGGCCGGCAAGTCGACCCTGCTGCGGCTGATCAACCTGCTGGAGCGGCCCAGTTCGGGCCAGGTCTTCGTCTCCGGCAAGGACGTGACGCATGCCGAGGGCGCCGAGCTGCGCGGGTTGCGCCGTCGCATCGGCATGATCTTCCAGCACTTCAACCTGCTGTCCTCGCGCACCGTCGCGCAGAACGTGGCGTTCCCACTGGAACTGCACGGACATGCGGATACCGCTGGCCGGGTCCGCGAGTTGCTGGCACTGGTCGGTCTCAGCGAGCATGCCGACAAATATCCGGCCCAGCTTTCCGGCGGCCAGAAGCAGCGCGTAGGTATCGCACGCGCCCTGGCCAGCAAACCCGAAATCCTCCTCTGCGACGAAGCGACCAGCGCGCTCGATCCGCAGACGACGGCCTCGGTACTTGAGCTGCTGGCGGACATCAACGAAAAGCTCGGGCTCACCATCGTACTCATCACACACGAAATGGACGTCATCCGTCGCGTGTGCGACCGCGTGGCGGTACTGGATGCCGGGCGCGTCGTGGAGTCCGGCAGCGTGGCCGATGTGTTCCTGCATCCGCAGCATCCCACCACGCGCCGTTTCGTCGCCGAAGCCGAGCACGAAGAAGGCCGCGGTCCCGACTACTCGGGCGTGACGGGGCGGTTGTTCCGCCTGTCGTTCCGTGGCGACACCACCTACGCGCCGCTGCTTTCGCAAGTGGTGCGCGACACGGGTGTCGAATACAACCTGCTTGCCGGTCGTATCGAACGCATCAAGAGCATGCCGTACGGCCAGCTGACGCTCGCCATGCGCGGCGACAACCTCGAAGCCGCGCTGGAACAACTGCGTAGCGCCGGCGTCGACATCGAGGACATCGCACGATGAATCCCTTCCTGCATAGCCTGTTTCCGAATATCGACTGGGTGGAGATCGCGCAGGCCTGCCTCGATACCCTGGTCATGCTGGGCGGCTCGCTGCTGTTCACCGTCGCTACCGGCCTTCCGCTGGGCGTGTCCCTGTTCCTTACCGCGCGTGGACAGCTGCATGCGAAGCCGCGCCTGTACGGCGTGATGTCGCTGCTGGTGAACGTCCTGCGCTCCGTTCCGTTCATCATCCTGATGATCCTGCTGATTCCGCTGACCAAGGCGCTCACGGGCGTCAGCATCGGCATTCGCGGAGCGATCGTGCCGCTGGTCATCGGCGCGGCGCCGTTCTTCGCCCGGCTGGTCGAAACCGCTTTGCGCGAAGTCGACCGTGGGGTGATCGAGGCCAGTCAGGCCATGGGTGCCACCACCTGGCAGATCGTGCGTCGCGTGCTGCTGCCCGAAGCCCGGGCCGGTCTTATCGCCAGCGCCACCGTCACGGCCGTGGCGCTGGTGGGCTATACGGCCATGGGCGGCATTGTCGGTGCCGGCGGCCTGGGCGCCCTCGCCTACCAATATGGCTACAACGGCTACAAGCCGGACTACATGCTGGTCACCGTGACCCTGCTGATCGTTCTGGTGCAGATCCTGCAGATGCTCGGGGACCATCTCGTGCAACGGTATTCGCGGAGATAACCCACTCTTTGCATCCGGGCGTATGGACGTCTATGCTGACGCACCGCAGCATTCGCCAGGACGCCTCATGAAGAAGCTTATCGCCCCGTTCGTCGCCGCCGTCGTGCTGATCGCCGCCGGCTGTTCCGGTGGCGACAAGGCCGCCGAGAGCACGCACCTGTCCGTCGCCGCGACGCCGGTGCCGCACGCGGAAATTCTCAAGGAGATCAAGCCCCTGCTTGCCCAGCAAGGCGTGGATCTCGACATCAAGGTCTTCACCGACTACGTGCAGCCGAACACGCAGGTCGCGCAGAAGCAGATCGACGTCAACTTCTTCCAGACCGAGCCCTACCTCGACTCCTACAACCGCGACCACAAGACCGATCTGGTCAAGGTCGTCGGTGTACACATCGAGCCGTTCGGCGCCTATTCGCGCAAGTACAAGTCGATCGACCAGCTTCCCGACGGCGCCAACGTCGTCATCCCGAACGATCCCAGCAACAACAGCCGCGCGCTATTGCTGCTCGCCAGCCATGGCCTGATCACGCTGAAGAATCCCAACGATCGCCTGGCCACGCTGAAGGACATCGCCACGAATCCGAAGCATCTGGCCTTCCGCGAGCTGGAAGCGGCGATGTTGCCGCGCGTGCTGGACGAAGTGGATCTGGCGCTGATCAATACGAACTATGCGCTCGCGGCGAATCTGAATCCGGTCAAGGATGCGCTGCTGATCGAGGACAAGGATTCCCCGTACGTGAACTTCCTCGTGGCGCGCCCGGACAACAAGGACGACCCGCGTGTGCAGAAGCTGGCGAAGGCGCTGACGAGTCCGGAAGTGAAGGCGTTTATCGAGAAGACGTATCACGGGGCGGTGCTGCCGGCGTTCTGAACCGACGCAGGTACGACGTCCGCTTCGGTCATCCTCGCATTCACCCTCATCGTCATTCCGGCGTGCGCCGGAACGACGATGAGGGTCGTCGTGCCATAACGAGCAGCCAGCGAAGCGAGATATCCTCGCTCACGCAATATCGAACACCCGCCGCAGATACGCCACGTACTCCACGTCGTCGCTCATATTCTTCCCCGGCGTATCGGAAAGCTTCGCTACCGGCTGCCCGTTGCAGCGAACCATCTTGATAACGACCTGCAACGCATCGGGCCCGACGTCGTTCGTGAGGTTCGTGCCCACGCCAAAGGCAAGCTGACAGCGCCCGCGGAAATGCGCGTAGAGCTTCATGACTCGCGGAATATCCAGCCCATCGCTGAAGACCAGCGTCTTCGTACGCGGATCGACGCGGTTCGCCACGTAATGCGCCAGCACCCGTTCGCCCCACTGGAACGGCTCGCCCGAATCGTGCCGCGCGCCATCGAACAGCTTGCAGAAATACATGTCGAAATCGCGCAGGAAGGTATCCAGTCCGTAGACGTCCGATAGCGCGATACCCAGGTCGCCGCGATACTCCTTCGCCCAGCCTTCGAAAGCCGCCACTTGCGAATCGCGCAGGCGCGGACCGAGCGACTGGAATGCCTGCAGGAATTCGTGCGCCATGCTGCCCAACGGAACGAGACCATGCCGCATGGCGAGCCATACATTGCTGGTGCCCGCCAGTTGCCGGCCGAGTTCGTCCTTCAGGATCGTCAGCATTTCGTCGTGCCAGGCTCGCGAGAAACGACGGCGCGTGCCGTAATCGGCAATACGGCAGGTTTCGTAACCGTCCGTATCGCGAAGCAGTTCGATCTTCGCGCGAAGGCGCCTGCGTCCCTCGGCCAGATCCATATCCGGATACCGTGCCGAGAAATAGATCTCGTTGACGATGGCCAGGATCGGCACCTCGAACATGATCGTATGCAGCCACGGGCCAGCGATGGCGATCTCGATCTCGCCATTGCCTTTCGCCGACGGCTCGACGCTGACGTACTTCGCGTTGAGGTGGAACAGGCCGAGAAAATCGACGAAGTCGCTGCTCAGGAAGCGCTGGCTGCGCATGTACGCCAGCTCGTCGTCGGTAAAGCGCAGCGTGCACAGCGCATCGATTTCCTCGCGGATTTTTTCGATGTACGGCACCAGGTCCACATCCGGCGTGCGGCACTTGAAACGGTATTCCACCTGCGCCGCCGGATACTGGTGCAGTACCACCTGCATCATCGAGAACTTGTAGAGGTCGGTATCCAGCAGCGAACGGACGATCATACGGTGGCCCCCGTCGCGGCAATCTGTTTGTTCACGGCATCCACGAATGCATCGGTTCCAGGCCACGCCGTGATCCGGCCGAGCTTCCTGCCGCGATGGAACAGGAAGAACGCCGGAATGCCATGCAGACCGAAGCGTGTCCCCATGCGCGGATCGTCGTATACGTTGTCGTGAAGCCAGCGCACGCCGGGCCATTCGAATCGTTCCGGCGTCAGCAGCATCGACCGCTTCGCGATATCGCAGTTGGGGCAGTCGCGCCCCCACAGGAACAGGATCGCGATGCGGTTGTCGTCGACGCCAAGATTGGCGTCCAGATCGACATCGGCGATGCGCTGCATCGGGAACCGGTCGAAGAACTGAGGGACGGCGCTGTCTGCCATGGCTGGACTCTTTGCGTACGTAACGCACGCGATATGGGGCGTAATAGACGATAATCCAGAGTACGTGACCGGATTACGTGCAGACAGGGAAAACGCCGTGCGTGCTTTGCTGGGAATCATTCTGTCGCTGGTCGCGACCACCGCTTTGGCCGCCACGCTGGAGATCGACACCGGCCACGGCCGGCGCACATTCGATACGGCCACCCTGCTCGGGCGCTCCGACATACGGACGATCGACGTGCCCGGCGATATCGCCTACCACCGCACCATGCGCTATCGAGCGGTCCCGCTGCGCGCGCTACTGGGCGACATGTCGCCCGATGCCCATCTGCAATTCGTCGCGATGGACGGCTTCGCGGCGGAAATTCCAGCCGCTCTACTGCTGAACGATCGTGGCGCCGAGCCCTGGCTGGCTGTGGAAACGCCGACGGCACCCTGGCCGAAGCTCGGCGACGACAAGCCCGGCGGCGGCCCTTTCTACCTCGTCTGGCTGCATCCGGAACGCGCTTCGATCGGTCCGGAACAATGGCCATACCAGATCGCATCGATCCGTACTCTGACCGATCCGGCCAGCCGTTTTCCCGCCATGCGTCCGGATGCCGCGCTGCCTCGCGACAGCGCCCCGGTACGCGGCTTCGCCGTCTTCCAGCACTACTGTCTGGCGTGCCATACCCTCAACGGTCAGGGCGACGCAAAGCTCGGACCGGATCTGAACATGCCGCATAGCCCCACCGAATACTTCCGCGAAGACACACTCCGTTCGCTGATCCGCGACCCCTCGTCGCTGCGCCGCTGGCCGCAGAGCAGAATGCCCGGCGTCGGGCGCGACACGCTGAGCGACGGCGATCTGGATGCGCTGATCGCCTACCTGCGTCACATGGCAGGCAGGCCCAGGCCGTAGTCAGGCGTTCTCGCCTTCCTCCACGCCGAGATTCGTCGACGCGCGGTTATAGATATCCACATCGAGAATGCCGCGCTCGCGCGCGACCAGCACCGGCACCACCATCTGGCCGGTGACGTTCGTCATCGTGCGCATCATGTCCAGGATGCGGTCGATGGCGACCAGATAACCGATGCCTTCCAGCGGGAGGCCCGCCGAGCTGAGCACCAGCGTGACCATCACGATCGCGGTCCCGGGCACGCCCGCCGTGCCGAACGAACCGAGCACCGACGCCAGCAGGATGATGAAGTATTGCGAGGCATCCAGGTTCAGATGGAAGTACTGGGCGATGAAAACGGATGAGATGGCCGGGTAGATCGCACCGCAGCCGTCCATCTTGATACTCGCGCCCAGAGGCACGGCGAAGGCGGCGTATTCCTCTTTCACGCCCATGTTGTGCACCACGCTGCGCAGCGCGACCGGCATCGCCGCGAAACTGGACGACGAGGTAAAGGCCACCTGCATGGCGGGGAACGCCGCGCGGAAAAACCGGATCGGATTAAGGCGATGGGCCATCAGCAAGCCGCCGTATACGACGAAGATCTGGATGGCGCAGGCCAGGTAAAGCGTAACCACGAAGGTGGCCAGCGGCAGCAATTTGGCGAAGCCGTAGCTGCCCACCAAGGCCGCGATCAGGCCGAAGGTGCCGATCGGCGTAACTTCGAGCACGAAACGGGTCACCTGGATCATTGCGTCGTTGGCCTCGCCGGCGAGCGCGCGCAAGCGCGAGGACTTCTCGCCGATGCGCACCAACGCAAGCCCGAGCAGGCCGGCGAAGAAGATCACCTGAAGGATTTTCCCCTCGGTCAGCGCCCGGAACGGATTGGCGGGAACCACATCCAGCAATACCTGTACGGGCGTCGGAACCACCCTGACCTTGTAGTCGCTGGCCATGGTCAGTTCGCCGACACCGAGACCGGGGTTCGTCAGGTGAGCGATCGCCAGGCCCACCACGACCGCCAGCGCCGCCGTGATGGCGAACCAGACGAAGGTCCTGCCACCCAGGGCGGCGACGTCCTTTACGCCATGCAGGCTCGACACGCTGTGCAACACAGCGAAGAACACCAGCGGCACGGCGATCATCTTGATCAGCGTGACATACAGCTCGCCCAGCGGCGCGAACCATGTCTGCGCGGCCGGGCCCATCAGCCAGCCCACCAGCGCGCCAAGCACGAAACCCGCCGCGACCCGCTTCCAGAAGCGGATACGGAACCAGAAAGAGAAAAGCGCCACGCCGTGTTTCCCCATTGAGCAGGGTCCGACCTTACACCGCGAAGCCATCTGGCGGGAACAGCGAACCGGACGCTGTGTTTCCTCTCGCGAACGCTGAGGGGGTTGCAAGCGGTCCGTCGGGACCCAGCTCGTACGCAACTCCGCATCCTTCCAAGGCTTCACCTCCATGCGCAATCCGACCGTATCCCGCTCGCTGTTCGAGCCCACCCGAGCCGGCGATATCGAACTGGCCAACCGCATCGTGATGGCGCCGCTGACGCGCGATCGCGCGGGCGCCGGCCGCGTGCCGACACCGCTGATGGCCGAGTACTACGCGCAGCGCGCCGACGCCGGACTCATCGTCGCCGAGGGCACGCAGATTTCCCCGGAAGGCCAGGGCTATCTCGATACTCCGGGCATCTACAGCGCCGCCCAGGTGAAGGGGTGGAAGGCCGTGACGGACGGTGTGCATGCGCGCGGCGGCCGTATCGTGCTGCAGTTGTGGCACGTCGGACGCGTCTCGCACGTCAGTCTGCAGGCTGGCGGGAAACAGCCCGTGGCGCCTTCGGCGATCCGGGCGAAAACCAAAACGTTCACGGCGGCGGGTTTCGAGGACGTCTCCGAGCCTCGTGCCCTGGACGCGGGCGAGATGCCGCGCCTCGTCAACGACTACCGCCGCGCCACCGAGCTGGCGATGGACGCGGGGTTCGATGGCGTGGAAGTCCATGCCGCCAATGGCTACCTGATCGACCAGTTCATGCGCGACGGCAGCAATCGTCGCCAGGACGCATGGGGCGGCAGCATCGACAACCGGACGCGCCTGCTCCGCGAGGCGGTCGCGGCGGTGGCGAGCGTCGCCGGCGCCGGCCGCACGGGCGTGCGCTTCTCGCCGGTCACGCCATCCAACGACATCCGCGACTCCCGTCCCCAGGCTCTTTTCGAGCGGGCGGTAGACCACCTGGCACCGCTGGGCCTGGCCTATATCCACGTCGTCGAAGGCGCCACCGGTGGCGACCGCCATGTCGAACCCTTCGACTACGCCGCGCTACGTGCGCGTTTCGGCGGCACATGGATGGCTAACAACGGTTACGACACCGGTATGGCCAATGCGGCGCTCGCCAGCGGATACGCGGACCTGATCGCTTTCGGGCGGTCGTTTATTTCCAATCCGGATCTGGTGCGCCGTCTGCGCGAGGGTGCACCGCTGAACAAGCTCAATCCGGCGACGCTGTATGGCGGCGGAGCCGAGGGCTATACGGATTATCCGGCGCTCTGAGGTAAGGACGACAGAGCTGAAGGAGGCCTGTGGGAGCGCGCTTGCGCACGAAAGCCAACGGAGCGATGACGCTATGCGCGATGACCGCGAGCCGGGACGATGGGCTCGCGATGCAGGTCATTCGCATCGCCGTTCCATAGGCTTTCGCGCGCAGGTGCGCTTCCACAGAAGCGCCGCACGGGAAAACTAGGGAGTGGTGGCAAGCGCCTTGAGCTTCTCATCGCGCACCGCCTGCTTCAGCTTGGACAACCGCCGCACCTCGGCGAAGAACACGTCCCAGTCACCGTGCGCATCGGCGAACACGCGCGCGAACGATGCCGTCCACTGATCGTAAAGCCCGAAGGGCAAAAGCCGTGCGTTGTTGATCGGCGCCGCTACCCAGCGATCGTAACGACGATCGCCCTTCCCTTCGGTATCTCTCCACACCGCATAGCGCTCCCGGAAATCGACGATTTCATTCGCCTTCCCCGCACGCTTCATCTCGACGGAAATATCGCTCGTATAGAGTTTCGCGAGCCGGTCCCGCAGATCCATCACCTGCTGCGTGAAGGCCTTCGTCAACACGGCGCCCGCCTGGTCCGGCGGCGGTAGCCCCTTCGCCTGTCGCCACTGCCGCACGCCTTCTTCCTCGACGAAACTGGCGTACGACTCGTTGAAGGCCGTGTCGTCCTTCACGTATAGCTTCTGGTGCGCCAGCTCGTGAAATATCGTTCCCACCAGTTCGTCGTCGTCCCAACGCAGCATGCTGCTCAGAATGGGATCGGCGAACCAGCCCAGCGTCGAATACGCGGGCACATCGCCGACATAGACGTCGTCGCCCTCGTCGTGCAGCCGCTTCGCCTCTGCGTCGGCGAGGTCTTTACTGAAATACCCGCGATATGCCACGCAGCCGGCGACAGGAAAGCAGTGCGTTACGGGAACGAGCGACAGCTCGGGCGTGGCGAAAACGTTCCAGACCACGGCCGGACGATTCAGCTCGACGAAGTAGGTATAACTGCGATTGCGCGGCAGCTTCAGCGTGGTCGACGCGAACTCGCGCGCTTCCCCGGCGGTGCCTAGCCGTGCCGCCGTGCGCGCATCGGTCGCCGGATCGGCTACGACGCGCGCGATGGGCCGGCGGTCGAGCAGCAACGATGTCTGCCCGCGCGCCACGTGCGCGTAATAGCGAACTGAAGTGCAGCCCGAACAAAGGGACATGAGGATGATCAGGGCGATCGCGAAACGGCGCGGTAGAAGCATCCCGCATTGTGCCGCAACGGATCGCTATTCGCGTTCCTTGGGAGACTGTTTCCAACCGCGATTCGGCGCGCCTTCGGGTGCCTCGCGTCCCACGGGCCTGCTTTGCGGTCGACCGCCGTCGCCACCGGGAGGCGGTGACGGGCGATTGCCGCCACCCTGACCCTGCCAGCCACCCGGAGGCGGCCTGTGGTCGCCACCGCCGGGCGGACGATTACCGCCGCCCTGCCAACCGCCAGGGGGAGGACGATGGTCTCCGCCACCGCCTTGCCAGCCGCCAGGCGGCCGCGATCCATGATCGTCTCGATCGTTTCCGTTCCATCCACCCGGTCGACCGCGATCGTGATCGCGGTCGCGGTCGTAGTCGCGACGACGATCGTAATAGCGACCGTCCCGTCCGTCGCGATACCAGATCGTGGAAACGCCGATGCCGGAGTTATAGCAACAGCCGTAATAAGGGTCGGCATAACCGTAGCCGTATCCCGGCGAAACCACGGTCGTGGTTTCGCTGCCGTAATAGGCATCGCCGCCACCGCCGTTCCGGACATAGCGGTACCCCGTGTCGTAACAGCCCGAGAGCAGTGACGCGGAAGCAATGGCGAAACAGATGGCGACGGCGCGGCGCATTGTCGTACCCCTTGGAGTGTCGACTACGACACTAGGCGCGTGTGGTTGAACGGCCGCTAAAAAACGGGAGCCGCCACGCGCGGCTCCCATCCATTCGTTCAGCCTTTGCGTTTGTCCTGGTCGCCACGCTCGTGTGCCGTGGTGGCGTAAGTGGCTTCGGGCGAAGGAGCGCTGGGCGCATCGTGGACGTCGGCCTCCGGCGAGTAAGCGGGCCTGGATGCGTCGTCGGTGGGCCAGGAGGGACCCTGCGCCACACGCTCGCGCTTGGCGTCCAGCAGCGCCTGGATGTGCGCTACGGCCTCTTCCTGACTGATGTGCTGCACCGGCTCGTCCGGGATCGGGGCGGCGGGGACTGGCTGCCTACGCGCCACGGCCTTCGCCGGCGACTTCGAAACAGGTTTGTGTTCCACGACATGCGCACCGGCCTCGCGGTTGCCGACTGGCCGGGTTGCGGGCTTCTTGATCGGCGCCGCCTTTGCGGGCTTTACGGGTTTCGCGACGACGGTACGCGCGCTACGGGCCGGCGCGGCCTTCTTTACGGGTGCCTTGCGAACGGCGGCTTTCTTCACTGCCACCTTCTTTGCGGCGACTTTACGTGCAGGCGATTTCTTCGCCGTGGCCTTCCGGGCAACCGGCTTCTTCGCTACCGACTTCCGGACCGCCGATTTCTTCGTGACGGTCTTCTTCGCTACGCCCTTGCGAGCAGCGGTTTTTTTCGTTGCCGCCTTTCTTGCGGACGTCTTCTTCGCCGGCGCCTTTTTCGCAGCGACCTTGCGGCCCGCTGCCTTCTTCACGGCGGTTTTCTTTACGGACGATTTCTTCGCTGCCGCCCTCTTCGGAGCCGCTTTCTTCACGGCAGCCTTTTTGGCGACCTTGCGAGCACCGACCTTACGCGCGGGCGCTTTGCGTGCCGGGGCTTTCTTTACTGCGGTTTTCTTTACTGCTGCCTTTTTTACCGCGGTCTTCTTCGACGCTTTCTTTGCCGCGGACTTCTTCGCGGCGGACTTACGGGTAGTAGCCATGCGCTCATTCCTCCTGCGGTGGTATGCGACGCGAACTACCCGCGCTGGGGAAACTCGCGTTCGTCCGGAAGATGCCTATCGGAGATGGATGACGTTCCGGTGGCTCATCATCACTCACTCAACGCGCGAAGTCACATCTCCCGCGCAGCTACAATTCAGGAACGGAATATCAACGGAACGTCGGCTGGCTGATCTGGGCGATGAAATCGCCGAACACGGACGGGTCGATGAGCAACGTGACGGCTATGCCATACGCGCCTCCCCACAGGTGCGCGCTATGGTTGACGTTGTCGCCGCCACGCCGCTCCATCACGATCGAATAGGCCACATAAAGCACCGCGTACAGGATCGCCGGCATCGGAATCACGAAGACGAGGATGCGCGTCCAGGGCGCCATGAGGATGAAGGCGAACAGCACCGCGGAGACAGCGCCCGACGCGCCCAGGCTGCGGTACGACACGTTGTTCTTGTTTTTCAGGTAGGACGGCAGGATCGAAACCACCAGACCGCCGATGTAGAACGTGACGAAGCCCAGTGGGCCCATATGGGCGTTGTAGAAGCCTTCCATCACGCGGCCGAAGAAGAACAGCGTGAACATGTTGAAGAACAGGTGCGAACCATCGGCATGCACGAGCCCGTAGCTGACCAGCCGGTAATATTCGCGGCTGCGCGACAGCGCGGGAGGCCAGAGGATCAGATCGTTCATCAGGCGGACGTTCCTGAACGCCAGGATGGATACGACAGCGGTAACCAGGATGATAAGCAGGGTAATCATGCGAAGAAGCGATTCCGTACGCGAGTCGACCGCGCATCTTCGCCGTCTTGGGGGCCTCTTGTCGATCTTCGGGGCGCATAGGGGCGTTCGGACGGCTATCATGAACGATCCCCGTCACGCCCCGATCCCGACCCCATGTCCCTCATCCGCTACATGCAACTCGATGTTTTCGCCGCCCGGATGGGCGGTGGCAACCCGCTTGGCGTCGTCGTCGATGCCGCCGGCTGGACAGACGACCAGATGCAGCGCTTCGCGCACTGGACGAATCTGGTCGAAACCACCTTCCTGCTGCCCGCGACCGATCCGCGTGCCAGCTATCGCGTCCGCATTTTCACACCCACGCGCGAGATCGCGTTCGCGGGCCATCCCACCGTCGGCAGCGCGCATGCCGCACTCGACAGCGGGCTGATCGTGGCCGATGGCGACGGGCTGGTCTGGCAGGAATGCGGCGCCGGCACGCTGCCGATCCGCGTCGAAGGCCAGGGTAGCGGGCGCGAGCTCTTCGTCCAGGCGCCAAAGGCACACGTTCTCAGCGAAGGTGGCGACGCCGAAGGCCGCCTCGCCGGCGTACTCGGTGCAACCGTAGCGGGTGCCCTGCCCCCCGCCTTCGTCGAAGGCGGCCGGCGCTGGTGGATCGCCGAATTCGCCGACGAGGCCGCCCTGCGTGCATGGCAGCCCGATCACGCGGCCATTGCCGCGCTCGCGAAAGCCAGCGACAGCCTTGGTCTTTGCGTCTTCGCGCGCTCGGGTTCCGGGATTGCCGTACGGGCCTTCCCCGCGGGCGTCGGTATCGTGGAAGACCCCGCCTCCGGTGCCGCCAACGGCCTTATCGCGGCGTATATCGCCCATGCCGAACCGCAGGGACCGCTTGCACGAGGCTACGAGGTCAGCCAGGGACGCGAAGTCGGCCACGATGCCCGCATCCTCATCCGTATCGATGGCGACGCGGTATGGGTAGGCGGCCGGACCAATACGGTCATCGACGGCCATGTGCACTGGAATCGGGCCTGAGCGATGAAGATATGGGTCGATGCCGATGCCTGCCCGGTCGTCATCAAGGAAATTCTCTTCCGCGCGGCCGAACGCGAGAAGATCGATGTCACCCTTGTGGCGAATCAGTGGATTCGCGTGCCGGCATCGCGCTTTATCCGCTCGATCCAGGTCGGCAGCGGCTTCGACGTAGCGGACGGTGAAATTGTCCGGCGCGTCGAGGCGGGCGACATGGTGGTGACCCAGGACATTCCGCTTGCCGCGCTGGTGCTGGAAAAAGGCGCGCTCGCGCTGAATCCGCGCGGCGAGCTGTATACCGCCGAGACCATCTCGCAGCGCCTGTCGATGCGTAATTTCATGGACGAACTGCGCGGCTCGGGCGTGGATACCGGTGGGCCACCGGTTTTTCATGCACGCGACCGCCAGGCATTCGCCAATCAGCTGGATCGCTGGCTGGCTCAACGCAAGCGCTGAAGCCCCGATCCGTTGTTTGTAGGAGCTGCGTCGCTGTGGAAATGCGGCTTATAACTCGTCCAGCCGCAGGGTCAGGCATTTCGCCGCGCCGCCGGATTTCATGAACTCGTCCAGCGCTACCTCGATAACGACGAACCCCGCATTCTCCAGCCGCAGCCGCAGATCGGCGCTGGCTCGGTTGAGTATCACGATTTTCCCGAGATTCACGGCATTGCAGGCGAATGCCAGGGCGTCGGCCTCTTCGACCGCGATGCGCTTGTCCGGCGACACATACGTTTCTATGACACCCAGCGATGCCTCGTCGAATGCCGACGGGAAATACACCGTATAGCCTCCCGCCAGCGGACAGAAACACGTGTCGAGGTGATAGAACCGTGGATCGGTAAGCTGCAACGGGAGTACCTCGACGCCGAGCATCTGCGCAAGCGCAGGCGCGGCCTCCCGGTCCGAGCGGTGTCCGTGCCCCATCCACAATCGCCGGCTCGCGCCGCGATCGAACAGCGCATCGCCGGCGCCCTCGAAAAATACGCCACCCGGCAGATCGACGATATCGAACCCGTGGCGGACGAACCAGGCGCGGTCATGCGCTTCTTCGTCGCGTCGTTCGGCGAAGCGGAAGCGGCTCGGGACAAAGGTATTGCGGAAGACCAGGCCGGCATTGGCGGCGAAGGTCATGTCCGGCAGGCTTTCCGCGGGTGGCTGCAGCACGACGTCGGCATGTTGCGCGACGGTTTCGCGCAGCGCGTCCCACTGGTGGCCCGAACGTTCCGGCGTCGTGTCGTGGACGTGGTGGGTCATCCACGGATTGATGACGTAGCTGACCTCGAAAAAGGTCGGCGCACACATGAGGACGCGCGGGACGGTGCGCTCGACCATCGGAGACATCGCTTCTGCCATGAACGGACTCACCGATCGGAAGACGAGCCCCGATCATGGCAGAACGACCGCGAATTCAGCCAGACAAACCGTCGACGATGGCGTTGACCGACTTCGGCGAGAAATGCAGTTCTTTCAGCGCCTCGGCGAGGCTGTCCCGGGAATTGACCTCGCTTTCGACCTGCTCGCCCACGCTGCTGGGCGACACATGGACGAAATTTTTGCCGTCCTGATAGGCAATGCCTTCGTCGTGCACGTTCTGTTTCGTCAGCACCTTGTATGTGCCGTCGCCCGACTCCCTGACCGTGATCGCGCGACCTTCCAGCTCGCCCTCGTACACCACCTTCCAGCTTGCCGTCATAACCACACCCCGCTGCCGCACCCAACGTGCCGGTTCATTCTGGCGAATACCGTGTGGTGACGATTGTGAAGAACGAACCTCAACGATCTTTCAGGTGTGCCCGGCCGGCCGCTACGCGCGCCAGCGCCGACCAGTCCAGGTCGCCATCGCCTGCCGCCATGGCTTCCAGCAGGTTGTCGTGCACGACGCTGGCGAACGGCATCGGCACGCGCTTTGCTTCGGCGGCACTGCGCGCCAGCCCCACGTCCTTGAAGCCCAGCGACATCTTGAACCCAGCAGGCGCGTAGCGTTCCTCGGCGATCAGACCGCCATAAGTCTTGAAGATCGGCGAGGCGAACAGCGAACCCGTCATCACTTCGAGGAAATCGCCCGCCGAAACGCCATAGGAGCGGGTCAGCGCCGAGGCCTCCGCCATGCTTTCGATGGCCGTGGCAATCATGAAGTTGCCGGCGATCTTCAGAATATGCGCGCGTATCGGGTCGTCGCCCAGCGGCCAGACTTTCTGGCCCAGCGTGTCGAGCAACGGCTGGACGCGCTGGACGGCGGCCGGGTCTCCGGACACGACGATATTCAGATTGCCGGCCGCGGCGACCTCCGGCCGTCCGAACACGGGCGCGGCGACGTACCCGATGCCGCGTTCGGCATGGGCCGCGATCAGTTCCTGTGCCAGCGCGATCGAAATCGTGGCGTGGTTTACATGCACGCTGCCGCGCGGCATCGCATCGAGCACGCCACCGTTTTCGATAACCTCACGCACGGCGGCATCGTTGGCCAGCATGCTGTGGACCACCTCGCCGCGTGCCGCGTCGGCGGGTGTCGCCGCAACGCGCGCGCCTTTCGCCTCGAGCGCCTTCGCGGCCTCCGGCGATCGATTCCACACCGTTACCTCATGGCCGGCCGCCAGCAGCTGGGCCGCCATGCCGGCGCCCATGGCACCCAGTCCAATGAATCCGATACGCATTGCCTGATTCCTCTGTCTACAGGGCCGAACCGGCCGCATGGCCCGACGCCCAAGCCCACTGAAAATTGTAGCCACCCAGGTGCCCGGTCACATCGAGCACCTCGCCGACGAAGTACAGGCCCGCGTGCTGCTTCGACATCATCGTGCTGGAGGAGACTTCGTCGGTATCCACGCCGCCCAGCGTCACTTCGGCGGTGCGATAACCTTCGGTACCGCTGGCCACGAAAGGCCAGTCCGCCAACTGTACGGCGATGTCCCGCAATTCCGCGTCACGATACTGTTTCATCGGCCGGCTGCCGAACCACAGCTCGCACAGACGCTCGGCCAGCCGGCGCGGCAGCAGCGACGAAAGCACGGTGCGCAATTCGGCCCCCGGGCGTTCGGCCCGCTGCGCGGCCAGCGCCTCGAAAGCATCCGTGCCCGGCAGCAGATCCAGGCGCAGGTCGTCGCCTGGCTGCCAATACGATGAAATTTGCAGGATGGCCGGCCCGCTGACGCCGCGATGGGTAATCAGCATGGCGTTGTGGAACGACTGTCCTCCGCAGCGCGCTTCCACCGGCAAGGCCACGCCCGCCAGTTCCGCGAAGCGCTCCTGGTGCTTGCCGCTGAGGGTCAGCGGGACCAGGCCTGCCCGCGTCGGCAGGATCGTATGGCCGAACTGGCGCGCCACGTCGTAGCCGAATCCCGTCGCCCCCATGCTTGGAATCGACAGACCGCCCGTCGCGATCACCAGGGCATCGGCCCGGACATGTCCGAGCGGCGTTTCGGCTGCGAAGCCGCCTTCCACCGCGCGAAGCCGGCTGACCGGACAATTCGCTTCCACCCGCGCGCCCGACGCCGCGCATTCGTCCAGCAGCATGCGCACGATCTGTTTCGACGAATCGTCGCAGAACAGCTGGCCCAGCTCCTTTTCGTGCCAGGCGATGCCATGGCGATCGACCATGGCGATGAAATCCCACGGTGTGTAGCGCGCCAGTGCGGATTTACAGAAATGCGGATTGTTCGAAAGATAATTCTGCGGGGTGGTACCGGTATTCGTGAAATTGCAGCGCCCGCCCCCGGACATCAGGATTTTCTTGCCCACCTTGTTGGCGTGGTCCACCACCAGCACGCGCCGTCCGCGCTGCGCGGCGACAATGGCCGTCATAAGCCCGGCGGCGCCTGCGCCGACGATGAGGGCGTCGTATTCCAAGAGGGGATTCCCGAAGAGACAAACGCATATGTTAATGCCTGCGGGGCTGGGCCAATGCATCACCCATCGCCCCATCCCATCCATCTCTCACCGTCGCTCCTGAGCAGGGGCGACGGTGAGAGATCGCGGCATTGCCATTAGAATCGGCGGCGAACCCATCCAAGGACATTCCCATGCCTTCCTTCGACGTCGTCTCCGAAGTCGACAAGCACGAACTGACCAACGCCATCGACCAGGCCAACCGCGAGCTTGCCAATCGCTTCGATTTCAAAGGTACCAGCGCGAAATTCGAGCTCGAAGGTTTCGTCGTCACGCAGACCGGCGACAGCGATTTCCAGCTTAAGCAGATGCTCGACATCCTGCGCAGCCGGCTCGTCACTCGCGGCATCGATATCCGCTGCATGGAAGAAGGATCCGTCGATACGAACCTGGGCGGCGCGAAGCAGAAAATCACGCTGAAACAAGGTATCGAGCAGCCGATCGCCAAGAAGCTGATCGCTACGATGAAGGAAGCCAAGCTGAAGGTGGAAGCCCAGATCAACGGCGACAAACTACGCGTTACGGGCAAGAAGCGCGACGATCTGCAGACCGCCATGGCCCTGCTGCGCAAAGCCGACGTCGAACTGCCGCTGCAGTTCGAGAACTTCCGCGACTGATTAGTGCGTCGCCAGACGGCTGCGGTTGCGGCCGTCGTCCTTTGCCTCGTACAGCGCTTCGTCGGCGCGCCCCAGTAGCGAATTGAGCGATTCGGGCGCGCGCCATACGGCCACGCCGGCGCTCACGGTGATCCTGATGCGGTATTCGCCGTGAACGATGACCATGCCGGCAAGCGCGCGGCGCACGCGTTCGGTCACTTCCAGCGCGTGTTCGGCAAGCGCGCCCGGCAGGCACAGGATGAACTCCTCGCCACCGAAGCGGCCGGCCAGGTCGTCGGCGCGGCACATCGACGACAGAACCCGCATCGTCTCGCGGATGACCGTGTCGCCAGCCAGATGCCCGAACGTATCGTTGACCGTCTTGAAGTCGTCGATATCGACCAGGACAAGACTGAAGGGAATGCCGTCGTTCGCCGCACCCATGCGCACGCGCTCGGCCTGCTCGAGGAAGCGCCGGCGATTCAGCGAACCGGTCAGTTCGTCGGTGCCGGCCAGATGGTTCAGGCGCTCGTTGGCCGCTTTCAGGTCGCGCGTCCGCGCATCGACTTCGGCCTGCAAAAGCACCGCACGGCGACGCAGGTACAGCGTCCGCAGATAAACCAGGCCGAAGAAAGCCGCCACGCCCAGGAGCACGACCGCCAGCAATACCCAGGTACTTTCGTACCAGCGCGGCGTCACGACAACGCGAATGGCCGTTTCCACCGTGCGCGCATCCAGGCCGCGCGTCGTGGCGCGCAATCGCAACGTATACGTCCCGCTGGCCAGATTCGTGTAGATCGCGCTTGGCGGAATACCGCGCGCCACTTCGTTCCAACCGCCATCCGCATCTTCCATCCGATACGCGTAACGGGTTTCCAGCGGCGCCCGGAAATCGATCAGCGCGAAGTCGACGCGAAGATTCCTGCCGTTCCCGCCAAGCTCCAGCCTGCCGTCGTCGTCGGGAATATTCCGGAACGGAATCGGCACGTCGTTGACGGCGATATGCGTCACCGCCAGTTTCGCCGGCGGCGTATCCGGCGCCGTCCAGTAAGGACGGACGACCGTCAGCCCACCCAGTCCACCGAACATCAGTTCGCCACCGGGCGCCTCGGCCGCAGCGCGATGGATATAGCTCGGAATGCGCAGGCCATCGCGAATGCCCAGATCGGAAACCCGGTGACTTGCGGCGTCGACCATGACGACACCGTTGGCCATGGACGCCCATATCCGGTTTCGCTGGTCGATCTGCAAAGCATTGATCTTGGTATTGGGCAAACCTTCGCGCGCGCCGATCAACCCGAAACGGAACGGCCCGTGCGGCTTGAAGTCGTCGATATAGGCAAGGCCGCCGAACGTACCGATCCACAGGCGATGGTGCTGATCGAACATCACCGAGCCGGTGTAATCCTGCGGAAGGCTGTCGCCGTCCTTCGGATCGTGCCGCAGATTCGTGAAGCCGGACGCCCCGTCGAACAGAATACTGATGCCGTTGATCGTTTCGAACCACCACGCCTCGGGCATGCGCACGATATAGCGGACCTGGTCTCCCACCAGGCTGCCCGGATCGTTTGCGTTGTGACGCAGTTGCTCCAGCGTGCCCTTCACCGTGTCGTAACGGAAGAGACCGTCGTAGCCGCCGATCAGAATGACGTCGCCATCGCGCTGCAACGACAGGATCAATCGTCCGTCGAGACTCGGCAGCATGGAACTGGTCAATGCGAAGGTATCGGGGTCGATTCGCGAAATGCCCTGCGCGCCCGCCCAGATGGAGCCGTCGGGCGCCACGACGAACGCCTGCACGTCGCGCTCGGCTTGTTCGCCCCCCAGCTGCAGATGACGCATCGTGCCGTTGGCCAGATCGAGGACGTCGATACGCCCCATGCCCAGGCCGAGCCATACGCGTCCGCGCGGATCGACGAACACCGAATGCACGTTGGCATTTGAAAGGGTATGGGTTTCCAGCGGCGACGGCAGGACCGAAAACACCCTGCGGCCATGCGGGTCGTAGCGCGCGGCGCCAAGTTCCGTGGCCACCCAGATATTGCCTGAGGTATCCCGAAGCAGATCGCGGGTAATATCGCCCGGCAGCGAAGACGGCATCGCGGCGTCATGCGCCAGCGTGCGCAGCCTGCCGGTATTCAGGTCGTAAACGACGACACCGGCACCGTCCGTCGCGGCCCACAGCTCGCCCTGTTCTGACTCGAGGAAGGCGCGCACGGTGCGTCGACGGGCCAGGCCATTCTTTCCGGAGAACCCCGGAACCAGATGCGCGGTTCCCTCTTTGTCGATGTAGATCGCGCCCGACTGCCCCGTACCGACCCAGAGCCGTCCGGCGGTGTCCTCGTGCAGCGCCCATACCTGATCCTTGAGAATCTCCTCGATCGCGGCGCCTTGCTGCGTATAGCGCTCGAAATGCCCGCCGGGCTTGCGGACGAACAGGCCGTTATCGGCGCCAGCCCACACATTGCCCTGACTGTCTTCGGCCACGACAAAGGTACGGGCAACCATGCCGGGCGCGTCTCCGTCCCGGCCGGATTCGTGGGTGACATGCCCGGTAGCGATATCGATCCGGTTCACACCGTTCTCGGTCGCCAGCCAGAATGCGTTCGGTTCGCGTGCTTTGGCGATCGAGAAAATCTTGCCGTTCGACGTGCCGTCCCGCCCTATCGGATAGACGTGGAACCGCGTCGTTTCCGGATCGAACCGGACCAGGCCGCCCGCATTGGTACCGATCAGCAGACCGCCGTCGTCCAGCGGTTGCAGGGCGCGTACATAGGCGTCGGGAAGCACGGCTCCGCCGTAGGAGTCGGGCTCCTGTCCGAAGACCTGCATGCGATAGCCGTCGTAACGGACAAGGCCGCCGAACGTACCGATCCAGATCAGGCCGCGCTTGTCCTGCACGATCGCCGTGGTCGTGGAGTGCGGCAGGCCATCGGCGACCGTCACGCTGTCGAACCATGCCGTTTCGAATACCGTCCAGGGATCGACGGGAACGGAGGCCGCGCGCGCGAACGGCATCGCCAGCGCGAAGCCGGTCAACAGGATAAAAAAGCGTAGCAACCGCCGCGGACTCATAACACTGCGACGTGGTCGCAGTTCAATGGGCATAGGCGGTCATGGATGGTTTCAGATATTGAAGGAACGCATCGGCGGTCATCGGACGGGCAAAGAAATACCCTTGTCCTATATCGCAACCCATATCGCGAAGCCAGTCGGCCTGAGCTTCCGTTTCCACACCCTCGGCGATCGTCTCCATGTTCAGTTTCTTGGCCAGGCCAACGATGGCCTCGGTAATTTCGCGGTCGGCGAGATTGTAGGCGCTGCCGCGCACGAACGACTGGTCGATCTTGATCGTACCCACCGGCAGCTCGCGCAGGTGACCCAGGTTCCAGTATCCCGCACCGAAATCGTCGATCAGCAGCGCGAAACCGTGCGAACGCAGTTTGCGTAGCTGGCGCAGGGTTTCTTCCGGCTGCCGCATGGCGCTGGATTCGGTCAGTTCGAAGCGAATCCGCATCGGATCGACTCCGAACGACTTCACGGCGCGATGGAGCGTATCGACAAACGCCGGACGACTGAGTTCGTGCATCGACAGATTGATGGCGACATAGTCGACCCGGGTGCCGACGGCGTCCCAGTCGCACACTTGCTGGAGCACGCTGTGCAGCATGTATTCGCCCAGCGCATGGATCAGCCCGGATCGCTCCGCCACCGCGACGAAAACAGTGGGCGGTACATCGCCACGGGTCGGATGATGCCAGCGCGCCAGCGCCTCCACGCCCGCCAGCGCCCCGGAGCGCAGGTTGCGCTTGGGTTGGTACTCGACACTGAGTTCGCCGCGCTGCAGGGCTTCGCGAAGCTCCACGGTCAGCGCCAGGCGTTCACGGGCCTGCTCGTGCATGCCTTCCTCGTAGAAACGGAAGTCCGCCTTGCCGGTTTCCTTCACCGCGTACATCGCGGCGTCGGCGTTGCGCAGCAGCGTTTCGGCGTCGCGACCGTCGTGCGGCGCCACGGCCACGCCGATGCTGGGGGACACGGCCACCAGTTGGCCGGCCACGTTCACCGGCTGGGAGACCAGGTCGAGCACCTTGCGGCACACCCGTACCAGGTTTTCCATACCGCCGTAGGACTGCACCACGACCACGAATTCGTCGCCGCCGAAGCGCGACACAGTGTCGCGTTCGCGGACGCTGCTGCGCAGCGACGTGGCCACGGCGCGCAGAAAGCTGTCGCCCGCCTGGTGCCCCAGCGTGTCGTTGATCGACTTGAAACCATCCAGATCGATGAACATCACGGCGAGCGCCGGCTTTTCCGTCGATGCAAGCGCCTCCTGCAGTTCGTGCATGAGGAATGCGCGGTTGGGCAGGCCGGTCAGCGTGTCGTGATAGGCGTGGAAGGCGAGCGCCCGGCGCGCCTGCTCGCGCGGGTCACGCAGGCGCTGGGATCGGTGGCGGCGCTGAAAGATCAGGAAGAAGACGAAAGCCGTCACCATGACCGAAACGGCCAGCAAGGCGATCGTCCATTCGGCGCCGGCGCCGAATGCCAGGGCCCCCGCGCAACGCGGGAGGTCGCCCGGGGTGGAAAAACTCGCGCGGACGCAGTTCGACACGGCGGTGCCCAAGCCGTTCTCGACAAGCCGTTCTGTCAGCACGCCACACTCCGATTCCGATCCATCGACCTCAACCGCTCGTTTCCGCGGAACGCCGATCTACGGTCTCACCCCAATCGATCAAGACCGCGGCACTCGTGACCGGTCGGTCCAGGCGCTGCGGATATGCATACCCGGTGGAATAACGGCCACCCCCGCGGGCGACTTTAGCGTGCCCTGACAAACAATGCAGCGTGTTCCGCCCCATCCCCGTGCGCCTTCACGCCTTGCCGGCCACCACGTTCACCGTGATGGCGATGATAATGACGTTGAAGAAAAACGCGATGACACTGTGCCCCAGCGCCACCCGGCGCAGTTTGTGGTCAGCGATCTGGACGTCGGAAACCTGGAAAGTCATGCCCAGCACCATGGCGAAATACAGGAAATCCCAGTAATCGGGAACCTTGGTTCCCGGGAACTGCAGCGCTTCGACCTCCACCGTGGCATCGCTGTAGCAGGCGTGTGCGTAGTGCAGCGCGAACATCGTATTCATGAACAGCCACGACAACAGCAGGCTGAAGCCAGCCACCGCGATGCCAAGCAGCCCGCTGGCGCTGTCCGAGCGCAGCTCGACCCCCAGCGCGACCAGCACCACCACCGACAGGGCCACGCTGATCCATAACGCCGTCCAGCGCCCGGGATCCTGTTCGCGAGCCCGTATCCGCATTTCCTCGATGGTCGCCCCCGCGAACATGGGCATGGTACTGCTGAGGAAAGTCAGGGCCGCGGCGTCGAATCCCAGCAGAAAGCCCAGGCTGGGGCGTATGCCGCTGGCGATCAGGCCGCCCGCCAGAAAGACGAAGATCGTCAGGGCGATGGTCCAGCGCGGCCTGAGCCGGAAATGCGGGGTAAATCGCCGCCATCCGGAGATACGTTTGCGTGGACTCATACCGGGTCGGTCCCTTTGGTACCGTGGATCAGGTCGAGCAGGACGGCATGGAGATCCGCCGTGCCATAGGGTTTGCGGAGCAACGGCCAGTCGCGCCAGCGCTCGTCCAGCCCGACGTCGTCGTAGCCGCTGCTGAAGACGAACGGGATACCCCGCGCGACCAGCACCTCGCCGACCCGCTCGCCGCTCTCGCCCGCCACGTTCACGTCCACGATGGCCAGATCGACCGTATGGGCGGCCAGGAAGACCAGCGCGGCCTCGACGTGTCCAAAAATGTGCACCGCCGTACTTCCGGCATCCAGAAGCCGGTCTTCCAACACCATGGCCAGCATGGCCTCGTCCTCGACCAGCAAGACGCTTCGTCCCTCGAGAATGCGTTCCGCCAGGCTCATTGTCCTTCCCATCCCTAACTGCATGCCGGACCGCAACCAGTCCGGCATGCAGTGTATCCGAGCGCGCTCAGGGCGTGGCTGACAGATACCGGTCGAACCACGAAAGTGCGCGGGCGAGCACATCGCGCTTGTTTTCGTCGCGAGCGAAGCCATGGCCTTCGCCCGGATAGACCACCAGCGACGTCGGAACGCCCTGTGCCTTAAGGGCGTGCCAGAACTCGAAGGACTGCGGCGCGGGCGTTTCCGCATCGCGCTCGCCGACCACGATCAGGGTGGGCGTCTTCACCTGGCGGATGAAGTCGATCGCGGAACTCTTCGCATAGACGCCCGGGTCGTCGTAAACCGACGCGCCGAAGTAAGGCGTCATCCACTGGTCGATCAGGTTCTGACCGTAATAACTCTGCCAGTTCGAGATACCGGCACCCGCCACCGCGGCGCGGAAACGATGGGTCTGGGTAACCGCGAACATCGTCATAAAGCCGCCATAGCTCCAGCCGGTGAGACCCAGTCGGGTATCGTCGATGGGATGGGTCTTCTCGATCGCGTCGACGCCTGCCAACACGTCGCGCAGATCGCCGTAGCCGAAATCGCGGCGGTTGGCCTGCACGAAGGCTTCGCCCTGCCCGTAGCTGCCGCGCGGGTTGGGCATGAACACGAAATAGCCCAGGGCCGCGAGCGGTGCGCCGCCGTAGCCGGCCGCCGGCCAACGGGGCAGCACGGCGCTGGCCGGACCGCCGTGGATCGCCACGATCATGCCGTAGTGCTTCTTCGGATCGAAGTTGGCGGGATAGAGCAGCCAGCCCTGCACATCGTGTCCTTCGTTTTCCCACGCGATGGATTCGGCCTTGCCCCAGGCCGGCTTCAACCCGGCATTGAAACGGGTGACGGACTGGGGAAGCGAACTGCCATCGAGTTTCGCCACCTGAACCTCGGGCGCCGTACCGAAGGAACTTTGGGTAAACGCGGCACGGGTGGCTGCCGTGTCCAGCGAAAGCGACATCGAAAGCCGCCCGTCGCCGATGCTCGCCGGCACACTGAACAGCGTCTGCTGCTTCAGCGATGCGCCCGCGGCGTCCATGCGATAAGCCGACACGCGACTGACGCCGCCCGCCACTTCCGAAACCACCAGCCGGTCGGCTTCCGGCCACGCGATCCATGACGGCGTCACTTTGCTGCCGGCCGTCAGGTTGACCGGCTCGCCACCGTTGGCCGCCACGCTGTAAATGTCGCCGCCGGTAGCTCCCTGATCGCTCATCAGGCCGCCGACGAACGCGATGCGCGAACCGTCGGGCGAGAAACGCGGTACGGCCATCTGCAACCCATGCAGCGATCCGGTCACCGTGGCGGTGTCGACGACGACCGTCGGCGACGAACCGGCAGCCGTGCCTTGCGCATAGAGCTTCGCCACCCACCAGTTGTTATCTCCCGGAGGCGGTGCCGCGACATAGGCGATGCGCGACGCATCCGGCGACCAGTTGAACTCATAGACGTGCAGACCGTCCGGCGTCAGCAGGCGCGGCTCGCCGCCGGCCGCGTCGATGGAAGCCACCTGCTGCACTTCGACACCGTCCACACCCACCTCGCCGAGCTGCGGCTTCGCCGCCGCGGTCGCGCTGGCACGGCGCGTGGCGCCCGGTACATACAGAAAGCCAAGGGTCTTGCCGTCGGCCGTCCAGGACAGCGCGTGGACATAGCCTTTCAGATGGGACACCTGAGCGGGCGCATCCTTTTTCTGCGTGTCGACCACGTAGATATCGTTCTGCTTGCCCTCGTCGGCGCCCGGCGCTTTGCCCGCGCAATCGGAAAGGAAGGCCAGGTGCCGGGAGTCCGGCGCCCAGACCGCGGCGGTCTCGCGGCACGCGCCCGCCTTGTAGGTAGTGACGCGATGAGCATGGCGGCCATCGACGTCGGCGACTTCCAGCACCGGCTTGCCATCGGTCTTCACCGTCCACGCAAGCTTCCGCCCATCGGGGGACAGCGACACCGAGTCGATGCTGCGCACCTTCTCCAGCGACGTCAGGATGGCTTCGATCCGCGGATCGGCAGGCTTCGCCGCCAGAGCCGCCGCATCGGCGGCTTGCACCTGCACGCCGGCCACGAAGGCCAGCGTCGCGAACGAAAGGGTCCAGGTTCTGGACATCGACATGACATACCCCCTAGCGAACGGCTTAAACGCCGAACGCTAGCACGCGTCCTTCCGTGCCGTCACCGGACGAAGGTCATGTCAGGAGCTTGTCGTACTCCGGGTGGCGCCTGAACCAGGTGCTTGCGTACGAGCAAGCCGGGATGATTTTCCAGCCCGCGGCTTCGGCGGTCTTCGCGGCGAAGAGGGTCAGTGCCGAGGCGATACCGCGTCCGCCCAGCGCCTGCGGCACTCCCGTGTGCGTGATCGTCATGATTTTGTCGCGCAGCTGGTATTCCAGCACGCTGACCTGTTCCTCGACCGTGGCCTTGAAGGCCTGGTTCGCGGTGTCGTGAACGATTTCCAGGGGTTGGGCGCTCATGTCTTCTCCTGTTCGTTGCGTGATGGCGAGACCGGTGGTGACGCTCCGCTTCGGATCGCGTTCGAGAGCGCTCCAACGACAAGCTTTTCATCGGGTGGGCGATAAGAATGCTCGTTCCCGCATGCGACTTCCACACCCACACCACGCTGGAGTCGTAAACTCAGGCACCCGTAACGGATCGATGAGGCGCAGGGCCGCGTGCTGACCATTCACCAACATGGCGAGGGCTCCGTGCCCCTTCAGTGGCAAAAGGACATGCCCATCCCCCACGGCATCCTCTGGCTGGACCTGATCGATCCCGACGAAGACGAGCGGGAATGCGCAAGAAAGGTCACGAACCTGCGTATTCCTCTCCGTCACGACATCGACAGTCTTGCGCTGTCCAGCCGTATCCGTACCGATGACGATGCGATGTATCTCAGCGTCCCCTACTTCGCCGACTGCGAAGGACATCATGCGCCGGCGCCCCTGGGCATCGTCGTGACCGCGAAGGTTCTGCTGACCGTGCGCTTCGCACCGTCGAAGGCATTCGATCTCGCTGCCAGCAACAGCGACGAACATCCCTGGACGTCCAGCGCGGACGCGCTCGCCACCTTGCTGGAATCCATCGTCAACCTTGCCGCCGGGCGCATGGAGGCAGTCGCCGTCGACCTGAGGAAACTGTCCGAACGGGTCTTTACCCGGACACGCCTGGGCACCGCCGCGCTACGCAACTGCATGCTGGACGTGGGGCACCTGGAAGGTCAGCAGACGCGCAACCGTTCTTCGCTGCTCGGTATCCAGCGCATCGTGTCGTTCGTTCGCAGCAAATCGCCCGAATGGATGTCCGACGATGTCGAAGTGCGCCTGCGCGTCGTGGATCACGACCTGCGCACGCTGGACGAATTCGACGATCAGCTGACCAATAAGCTCCAGTTCCTGCTCGATGCCTCGCTCGGCTTCATCAATACGGACCAGAACCATGTGATGAAGGTGCTGACGGTCGCTTCGGTCGCGACCATTCCACCGATCATCCTGGCCGGCGTATGGGGCATGAACTTCAAGCACATGCCCGAACTGGACTGGTACTGGAGCTACCCGCTGGCACTCGCCGCGATCGCGATCAGCACGATCCTGCCGGTGCTGTTCTTCAAGTGGCGCGGCTGGCTATCGGGCGACTGACCGTATGAGCCCTCCCCTTTCTTTCCTGATGGGCCCCGTCAGCGGCCAGATACGTCGCTGGGTACTCAGCGCGTTTCCGCGCGACCCGGCCGGCGGTATCGATTACGACCACCCGGTGGGCGATGCCGGCCTGTTCGGTCCCAACAGCGTCACCTGGAAAATCAACGCCGACTTTCCCGGGATGCTTTCGGGCGGCCTGTGCGCGCTGATGCTGCAGACCCTGCATCCGCAGGCACTGGCGGGCGTGTGGGACCATTCGAACTTTCGCGAAGACCTGGTCGGCCGTCTGCGCCGCACGACGGCTTTCGTCGGTGGGACCACCTACGCACCGACCGCCGACGCGCGTGCGCTGATCGACCGCGTGCGCCGCATTCATGGCCAGGTGCGTGGTGTCACCGAAGCTGGCGTTCCCTATTCCGCCGACGACCCCGACCTGCTGACCTGGGTGCACGTCACCGAGATGAGCAGCTTCCTCGCCGGCTACCGCCGTTACTGCCGTGCGGACCTCCCGCCCGGTGCGGCCGACGCCTACTACGACGAAACGCGCCGGGTCGCGGAAGCGCTGGGAGCGCGTGACGTACCGGCATCCGAACGCGAGGTGGAGGCGTACTTCGCCGACGTGCTCCCTCGCCTGGTCTACGGCGAACGCTCGCGCGTCGTCCTCGACGTGCTGTCGCGCATCCTGCTTCCGGTCCCCATGGCCGGCCTGTCGCGCGAACTGTTCCTCGGCGCCGGCGCGGCCCTGCTTCCGGGCTGGGCCGAGGACGCCCTTCAACGCACTGCCTCGCAGCGTCGCGGCGCCCGCCTGGCCGCACATACGTTGAAAGGCATGTCGCCGCTTTTCCGCCGCGCACTGAAGGACGGCGTGGCATCGCGGTCCTGCCGGCGCGTAGGCGTCACCCCCGAATTGCTGACCCGCTGGTAGCGGTCCCTCGTGCCGAAAAGCTGCCTCGATCCGGATGGCATGACGCCATCAGGCAAGGAACTGCGTCACAAATTGGCACATCGACTTGCATTTCGACTAAAGTAAGGGGCTGCGTTGCCGCTAAAGGACTAAGGAGAGATGTCCTCAGGCGCAACAGCACGTGGTTGAACACGGGGCGTTGAGCGCATCTACTCGGGGGAGGAAGCCGTCGGTGCCATCAGGAAACAACCCAGCGAAAAACCCTCCCGAGGCCGCTGCCTCGCGTCGGGCCGTGCCGGCATGAGAGGCACATGGCCCTTCGCTTCCGACGCCCTGCCCGAATCGCGGCTGCTCGCCTCCGTGGCCGAGTTCACCCATCACCGTGACATCGACGCCCTGGATCACAGCCTGGTCCTCTCGCTGGCCGAGCTGGTCACGGTCGGGTCGGTCGCCCTGTGCAAACGCGGCGACGATCCCCTGCATCCGATCGAGTCGCTGGTGGTGTGCACCCGGAACGACGAAGACACGCTGGTCGTGAACGCGGTCGGCGCGCACCAGGACGCCGTACTCGCCAAAAGCCTGATCCGCAGCATGGATACGCTCGAAGCCATCAGTGAAATCACTCCCGACGGCGTATCGCGCCTGATCGTTCCCGTACAGAGGGACCACGTCGCCATCGGCGCGCTGATGCTCGAATCGGGCGAGCCGCTGGACGCGATCCGCCCCCTGATCGACGGCTTCTCGCGTATTTACGGCAACTACATCGCCCTGCTCAACGAGAGCGAGCGCGACAAGCTCACCGGCCTGTACAACCGGCGGAGCTTCGAACAACGCCTGCGCCGGTTGCTGAAATCGCACTCCGAACGCGCACTCAGGCAAGTCGACGAGCGGCGCACGGCCGTCGACGATTCGCGGATATGGCTGGCCATCCTCGACATCGACCACTTCAAGCGCATCAACGACACCTACGGCCATGTCTACGGCGACGAAGTGATCCTGATGCTCGCGCAGCGGATGCGTGCGTCGTTCCGCCAGTCCGATATCCTGTTTCGCTTCGGCGGCGAAGAATTCGTCATGCTGATCACCGCTGCCGACGAGGCATCGGTAAACGCGACGCTCGATCGTTTCCGCCAGCACATCGCCGATCACAACTTCCCCCAGGTCGGCAACGTCACCGTCAGCATCGGATACGCCCTCATCGGCGAACACGACTATCCGGAAATCGTGCTCGATCGTGCCGACAAGGCGCTGTACTTCGCGAAGCAGAACGGCCGCAACAGCGTGTACGGCTACGAAGCGCTGACCGAACGCGGCGAACTGGCGACGCCGATGCCGGCGGGAAGCATCGACCTGTTCTGAGCGGACTCGCCTCTCCTTTGCAGGAACGCTCAAGAGCGCTCCTGCACAAGAAGCCCCGAGATCAACCCATCACAATGGCGCCGAATCGTCGTGCAACATGGCGCGACGAACGATCTTGATCGGCGCGAAACCCTGCCGCATGAAATCGTCGTGGAAGCGATGCACGTCGAACTTCGCCCCCTGCTTTGCCTGAAGGTCGGCGCGCAGCTTGAGTATCTCGAGCTTGCCGAGCGTGTAATAGAGATAAGTCGGATCGGACGTGCCACGTTTGGTTTCGATCAGGCCAACGCCGCGAGACTGATAGCCTTCCTTCACGAAGAAGTCGACCGCCTGATCGAACGTCATCTGGCCACTATGCATCTTGATGCCGACGATGAAGCGCGCGTTGCGCAGCAACGCATCCTGTAACTGACCCAGTTTCAGCAGTTTCTGCTGACGCGGATCGTTCGGATACAACGCCTGTGCAAAGCCTTCATCCAGCATCATCTGCTCGCAATAATGCGCCCAGCCCTCGGCATTGCTGTTCGCGCCCACGAGCTTGCGCACGCGGTCGTCCACCTGGTGCATCCACAGGAACTGGATGTAGTGGCCGGGATAGGCTTCGTGCACGGCAACGCTGCTGATTACCGGATAGCTGAACTGCGCCATGAAATCGTCGGTGCGCTGTTTGTCCCAGCCCGCCTCGGGCAGCGTGACGTTGAAATACGCTTCCTTGGCGACGGTTTCGTACGGTCCCGGGGTGTCCATGGAAGCGAACGTCGTCGCACGCATGAAAGGCGGCGTTTCTTCGAGGATCGGTCTTACCTTCGAGGGAATCGTGATGATGCCCTTGTCCTCGATGAAGCCTATGAGCTTGTCGAAACTGGCGCGGAACGTATCCAGCAGCTTGTCGCCCGGCGGATGATCGGCGGCCAGGTCGGCCAGCACCTGCGCTGGCGTTTTGGTCGGATCGAGCTCCTTCGCCACGCGCGCGAACTCACGCTGATTGGCGCGCATGTTTTCCATGTCGATGGCGACGAGCTTGTCGAGCGGCGTGTCCACCATCTCGTCGTACGCCAGTTTCTTGCGATACGTGTCGGCGCCGATCCGGAAGTCGCCCTTCGAGCGCGGCAGGACGTCGCTCTTCAGCCAGGTCTGGTAGTCGTCGAGCGCCTTTATCACGGCGCCGTTGGACGCATCGAACTCCTTGCGAAGCGCGGCATCCTTCACGTCGACGAACGCGGCGGGGACGTCGTTCTGGAAGAACGTCAGCAGACCCGGCAACTGCTCCAGCGCAATCTCCGTGTAGATCTTCGGCGGATTGACGAGATTGGTCCGCGCCGCGGCCAGTGTGTCGAGCATGTGCTTCTCGCGCGAAACCAGCGAGCGCATGCGATCGTCCGCCGAGGCGAACTTGCGCGCCATCAGCGTGAACGCGCTACTCGCGATGCCGCTTGAGTAGAAGTCCGGATTCTTTTCCCAGGGCTTGATGACGGTCAGCGTCAGCAGCTGACCGCGCACACTGTTCAGCAGCAACTCGCGATCGCCGGCTACCTGTTCGCCAAGCGTCTTGGGCGCTACGGCCGCGAAACGGGACTCCCAGTCGCGCAGCGCCTTTACCTGCGCATCGATACCTGCCTTGCTGGCATTCTCGAGCTGTCCGTCATAGCGATGGATGCCTGCCGTGGTGGCTGCGGTGGGATTGTTCGGAAAATAGAAACCGTCGAAGTACGCGTCGGCGAGCGCCATGAAAGTCTTGTCGCTCTGACTGGCCGGCTGGACCGCCTGAGCCGGCTCGGCGGCATGCGCGAACGTGGGCAGCGCGAGGACGAGGGCGGCACTCAGCAGCGTTCTGGACAACTTCGGCATGACGTACTCTCGGTGGCGTGGTCGACGCCGGAGTGTACGGCCGGGATACGCGGCGCCGCCAGCATGGCGACGCCGCGTGCTTGTGGTCTTACTTCACCACGCCGCAGACAATGCGCGCACCGCCGCCGCCCAGCGCTTCGGGATGATCGGAATGGTTGTCGCCACCGGCATGCACCATCAGCGCATGCCCCTTCAGCTCCGCCAGCGTCTTCAGACGCGGGGCAAGAACCTCCGTGGCACTGCTGCCATCGGCCGTCACGGTCAGCGCGGGAAGATCGCCTTCATGGCCCGAGTCGGAGTAAGGACCTTCGTGCTTGTTGGTCTTCGCCGGGTCGAAGTGGCCGCCGGCGGCAAGCGCCGCGCCCTTCTTGCCGTCCTTCTCGCCCGGTTCGCAGCTCGGATTGGCGTGCAGGTGGAAACCGTGGACGCCCGGTGCCAGCCCCTTGAGATCGGGCGTGAAAAGTAGGCCGTACTTGCTCTCGGTCACCGTGATCTTGCCGACCGCGGCGCCGACACCATCGGCGGTGACGGCGTTCATGGGCACTTCGAGGGTTTTGTCGGCGGCGAAGGCGGTGGAACACAGAAGCAGGCCGGTCAATGCGTATGCGATCTTGTTCATCGTGGGGGTTCCTCGTCCGTTAAGTGGGACATCGATACTGCAGGATCGGTGTAGGGGGCGTCTATCGCGCGGTGCGGGACCCACGAAACACAGCCGGGGGCGTGCCGGCACGCCCAGACACTATCGCTGCGGATTCCGGCATGCGCCGGAATCCGCAGCGAGGCAATCGGTTTTCGCTATACGCCGAGTGCTCTTAAGCCCGCTGCAACAAATCCCACCGATTCCCGTACAAATCCTCGAACACCACCACCGTCGCATAACTCTCCCGGCGCGGCTCTTCGATAAAACGCACACCCGCCTCGCGCATCCGCGCGTAGTCGGCTTCGAAATCCGTCGTATGCAGGAAATAACCCACGCGCCCGCCGGTCTGCCTGCCCACGGCAGCGCGCTGATCGTCCGTGTCGGCAACCGCGAGCAGCAGGCAGCTGCCGTTCGCACCGGACGGCGCCACGCGGACCCAGCGCTTCGAAGGCGACAGCGCGGTGTCCTCGAGCAACGCGAATCCGAGCGCACCGGTGAAATAAGCGATGGCCTCGTCGTAATCGCGAACGAGAAAAGTGACGGCCGACAGTTCCTGGCTCATGGGGACTCCGATGAAAAGATACGTGCGATATCCGCCGCGTCGAGCGCGCGCCACTGCCCCGATGGCAGACCGTCGAGCGTAAGACCGCCAAGCGAAACACGTTCCAGCGCTTCGACGTGATTGCCCACGGCGGCGAACATCCGGCGCACCTGGTGATAACGGCCTTCGGTCAGCGAGACCCTCGCTTTACGCGGTGTCAGCACGTCGAGCTTCGCGGGCGCGAGCGGATCGTTCTCGCCTTCGAGCATCAGCGTGCCGGCGGCGAAGATATCGCCTTCGTCGCCACGCAGGTCCGAGGCCAGCGTCGCTTCATACACCTTGGCCAATCGCGATTTCGGTGAAATGATCCGGTGCAGCAACGGACCGTCGTCGGTGAACAGCAACAGTCCCGACGTTTCGCGGTCCAACCGCCCGACCGTCGACAGCACGGGATTGCGCAACGCGAAGCGTGGTGGCAGCAAGTCGTAAACCAGACAGCCCACATCCTTGCGCGAGCAGGTAACGCCAAGCGGCTTATTCAGCAGTACGATCAGGCCTTGCGGCGGATCGAGAGGCTCGCCCTCGAACAGAATGCGATCGTGTTCGACCTTGTCGTCGGCGTACAGCACTTCGCCATCGACATCCGTGACCAGGCCTTCGCGAAACATCGCGGCCACCTGCTTACGGCTGCCATAGCCAAGATTGGCCAGAAGTTTTACCAGTTTCATCGCACACCCCGTGCTTCGATTACTTTGAATCCATCGCGTTCGATGACCGTACGCACCTGCACGAAGCGCGCCGCGAGCGTGCTCTCGTAAGGCAGGTGCCGGTTGGCCACCATCCACAGTACGCCGCCGTGCACGAGCGCATCCGCGGCGCGTTCGATAAACGCGCGACCGAGTTCGGGCTGGTCCGCCCTGCCCTGATGGAACGGCGGATTGGACACGATGGCGTGATAGCGCCGGTCGAGTCCGGCGGTGACATCGCGCCAGAGGACGTCGAAACGAACGGGCCTGTCGTGCCGCGCCACGGCCGCTTCCACATTCATGCGCGCGGGTTGCAGCGCGCGCGCCTCCGCCTCGTAGAGATCGATATCCGTCACGGCGGCGCAACGATCCAGCACTTCGCACGACAGATAGCCGAAGCCTGCGCCCAGGTCGGCCACGGTCCCTGAAAGATCGGACGGCAGCACCTCGGCAAGCAGCGCGGACGCCACGTCTATCCGGTCCCAGGCAAACAGGCCGCGCCGGCTGACGAAACGGTCGCCGGCGATGCGAACCGGTTCGTCCAACGCCAGCCAGGCTTGCATCAGCGCGTCGTCGACAATGGCGCCGGGCCGGGTCCAGAACACGCGACATTTGTGCTTGGATATCTGCGTGACGCCTCCGGCAAGCGCGGTCAGATCGCTTTCGGCTGTGCGTGCGCCTTCCGCGTTCGGAACGCTGGCGACGACGATCCCGCCCGGCGCGACCTGCCGAAGCGCCCGGGCGAACAGCGCGCGCGTTTCCTCGCGCTGACGCGTGGGCAGCACCAGCACCAGCGGGAACACCTCGTCGGGCGCATCGGCGACCACATCGAAGCCCGAACGCTCCAGCGCGTCGGCGAACGGCCGGAACGACTGCTGCATCACCCAGCCCGGGCGGCGCAGTTCGCGCGCGCGGAAGCCATCGCGCGCGCGCAGGAACAGCACGCGGCCGTCCGCCGGGAAACGCAGGTCGCCGGTGTCGAAGGGAACGAAGAGCGCATCGAGCGCCACGTCGGAATGAAGGCCTGGGGCCACGAGGTGCCTTGGGGCAAGAGGACGACCGGCGATTCTAGCGCATGGCTCCTCCCCCGGCCGTCGCATGTCCGCAACGGATCCCTGTGGGATGGCTCCCTGTGGTGGCTCTCTGTGGGAGCGCGCCTGCGCGCGAAAGCCAACGGGGCGAGGACGCCGGATACTCTCATCCGCGAGCCCTATCTTCTGGCTGCGGATGCCACCCACAGCATCGCCGCTTCGTTGGCTTTCGCGCGCAGGCGCGCTCCCACAGAGAGCCGGCCTCACTGGAGAGCCGTCCCACAGCAGAGCCTTGCTACAGAGAGCTAGCTGGCACCAAGGGTTTCGGAGGCCCCAGTCCAGCCCGATTACGAGCTACACGACAACATCGAACAACCGGCCTTTTCGCGCGCCCAGTCCGGGCGGCGCGCCGCGAACGCCTCCTTCCCAGGCTGCTCGTCATACGGGCGCCGCAACAGTTCGAGCAACTCCAGCACCCCGCCGTCGTCCCCGTCCGTCGCACGGTCGATCGCCTGCTGAGCCAGGTAATTGCGCAGCACATAGACAGGGTTGGCCGCATTCATCAGCGTCCCGCGCTGCTCGACAGATGCGCCGTCCTCACGCAAACGCACCGAATAACGCGCCAGCCAGTCGCGGAACGATGCTTCGGTCGCTTCCCGCTTTCCCGCGTCGTAAAACACATGCGAAAAAACCTCCGGGTCCGGCGCCTGCGGATCGAACCGGCCCAGTGCCCGGAAAAACAGCGTCATATCCATCTCGCCCGCCGTCAGCACCTCGCGCAGCGATTGCGCCAGCGCTTCGTCGCCTTCACGCCAGTCGGACAGGCCGAGCTTGGCGGCCGTAAAGGCGGAGTCGTCCGCCTCGAACCTGGCGGCATAGCGGCCCAGCCCTTCCTGCAACGCCTCGACGCCCGAAAACAACGGCGACAACGCCTGAGCCAGCCGATGCAGGTTCCAGTAAGCAATCTGCGGCTGCTGGCCGAAACGGTAGCGGCGATGCTGGCGGTCGGTCGTGTTCGGCGTCCAGTCCATATCGAAGTTATCGATCCAGCCATAGGGGCCGTAGTCGATGGTGAGACCCAGGATCGACATGTTGTCGGTATTCATCACGCCATGGACGAAACCGACGCGCATCCAGTGCGCCATCAGCGTCGCCGTGCGCTCGCACACTTCCCCGAACCAGTCGCCGACAATGCGCTCGTCATAGGTTTCCGCGATCCCGTAATGAGGAAAACCATGGCGAATCGTATGGTCGACCAGCCGGCGCAGCAGCGGGACATCGTTCCGGGACGAGGGCAGTTCATACGATCCGAACCGAAGGAACGACGGCGCCACGCGACAGACGATCGCGCCCGGCTCGGCCTCCGGATGCCCGTCGTAGAACATGTCCCGCATGACGCTGTCGCCCGTGGCAACCAGGCTCAGCGCGCGCGTGGTGGGCACGCCCAGGTGGTGCATCGCCTCGCTACAGAGGAATTCGCGAATCGACGAGCGCAATACCGCCCGGCCATCGGCCCCACGCGAATAAGGCGTGCGCCCGGCACCTTTCAGCTGTAGCTCGTAGCTCACGCCGCCCCGGCCGATAGCCTCGCCAAGTCCGATGGCCCGGCCGTCGCCGAGCTGCCCGGCCCAGTGCCCGAACTGATGGCCGCCATAGTTCGCCGCGTAGGACTGCATCCCCGGAAGTAACTCATTGCCGGCGAACACCCTGGCGAATTCAGGGTCTCGCGCCACGTCGGCGGGCATGTCCAGAAGCGCCAGCACCTCCCGCGAAACCGCGATGACCCGCGGTGCGGCAACCGGGGTCGGAGAGACGAAGGAATATGCGGCGCCCTCGACCTGCCGCGGCCGTCCGCCCAATTCGTCGTCGGCCGGCAACTCGCGGACAAATGCATTGTCGAAACGCAGTGATCGCATAGGGGTGTCGAGGGTATGGTGGGGAACGAACAACCGATATCCGGGCGACCGCGCGCAATGCAAGGCGCACATAACGCGTCCGGCTCAGGCACACTGTGCGCCCGCGCCCTTCCCGATCACGGCCCCATGCGACCTCGACGCCATACGGCCGCCCTGCTGGCCGCCCTCCTGAGCCCCGGCCTCGTTGCCGCGCCGGCGACGACCGTGCCGCGTAGCGACAAAACCCTGGTGGAGCTTATCAACGGCACCATGGGCACCTTGCCCAACGCCATGGATACGCTTTCCAGCCGGGTTCCCGGTGGCCTGCGGCCGACGGACGACGCACCGCCCCAGATCGTACGCAGTGCCGCCTTCATCACCCGGGACGGCTATCGCGTCACCGCTTTCGAAGCCCGTGGCAACGAAGATGGCGGCGACGTCCCCATCGTCCGGTTCACCAGCATCCAGCTCGAACAGAAGCCGTGTTTCGGACGGACCGACGCCGCCACCAGTTTCCATGGCACATCGTCCGAAACGAACCTGCCAGCCGCGCCAGCCATGCTCCCCAATCGCTATCTGGTCATGCAAATGCCCTGGGGGCGCCTGTCGTTCGGTAGCTCGCTGGACAGCGGCGGCTGCATCATCGCCATCGTGGGCGACGCCACCAACGGGGTACCCACGATGCCCGGTCCACTGCCGCTGCCGCTGCCGACCACCGTTCCCGGCATGCCCGACCTGCGCCGCAGCTGGCCGACCCCCGCCACGCCCTACCCCTCGCAGTCGTTGTAGGAGCGCGCAGCTAGCGTGCGCGGTGGCCGCTCATTTCGGCGCCGGCGTTACGCGGAAGCAACGCGCAGATCGGCGCGGCGAACAGCGAGACGATCGTCACCACGAGGAAGGCGACGCTGAAGTCGCCGATCTGCGCCTGCGTATGCCCACTGAACGTAACCGAGGCATGCAGCGAGGCAGCCGCGACACAGATACCCAGCGACAGCATCAGCTGCTGGAAGGTCGTATAAAAACTGGTCGCGCTGCTGAACCGCTCGCTGGGTACGTCCGCATAGGCGACGGTGTTGTACGCCGTGAATTGCAGCGACTGGAAGAACCCGCCGATCAAAAGCACGGCGTAGATGATCCACAACGGCCAGTCGGGCCGGAACGCCGCGCACAGGGCGATAAACGCCAGTGACAGCACGCCGTTCCACACCAGCACCGAGCGGAAGCCGAACCGTCGCAGCAGCGGAGCCGCCGTCGCCTTCATCGCCATGGCACCCAGCGCGGACACGAAGGTCACGATGCCGCTGTGAGCGGCGGACATGCCAAAGCCCAACTGCATCATCAACGGCAACAGGAAGGGAACCGACCCGGCGGTGATTCGGGTAAGCGACCCGCCGACGACCGACAGCCGGAAGGTCTGGTAGCGCATCAGCGACAGGTCCAGCAACGGATACCGGGTCCGCCGGGCATGCCAGATATACAGCGCACCCACGGCCAACCCACCGGCGACCAGGCCGGTCGAACCCAGCGGACTGGTCGCTCCGCGACTGGCCAGCTCCAGCCCGAAGACCAGGCACGACAGCGAGATACCGGACAGCACGAAGCCCAGACCGTCGAACGGCGTTCGCTCCGCGGCGCGGACATCCGGCACGAAGCGTGTCGCGAGAATGAAACCCACGATGCCGATCGGCAGGTTGATATAGAAGATCCAGCGCCACGAAAGCCACGTGACGATAAGACCGCCCAGCGGCGGCCCGATCACCGGTCCGATCAGCGCGGGAACCAACAGCCACGACATCGCCGAAACCAGCTCGTGCTTGGGTACCGAACGAAGCAAAACCAGCCGCCCGACAGGCACCATCATCGCGCCGCCGATACCTTGCAGCAGCCGCGCCAGGACCAGCGTCGGCAGATTGGGCGCGATACCGCACAGCATCGATCCGAGGGTAAACAGGACAATGGCCGTACGAAACACATCGCGCGCGCCGTACCGGTCGGCAACCGCTCCGCTGGCGGGAATGAACACCGCGAGACTCAGCATGTACGAGGTAAGCGCCACGCTCATATGCAACGGCGAGACGTCGAACGAGGTCGCCATGCTGGGCAATGCCGTCGCCAGAATGGTGCCGTCGAGCTGCTCCATGAACATCGCGCTGGCGATGATCAGGGCAATGGTGCGGAAACCTGGAGCGGGGCTCATCCGGAAAGACGCGGCGGGGAGGCGCATAGTCTGCGCCCGTTTACCTCAGTCGTCGAGGATACGGTCGCTCCGGAACACCCGTTCGCGACCGTCCAGCGGGTCGACGAAGCGCAGCTCGCTCGCCAACAGGCGCAGGGGATTCGAAAAATCGGTGGGATCTTCGGTCATGGGGTCGGGGTAAAGCGCGTCGCCGATCAGCGGCGCCCCGAGCCCCATCATGTGCACACGCAGCTGATGCTTGCGTCCGGTCACCGGCTGCAATGCATAGCGCCAGCGATCGCCGCGACGATCGATCGTGTCGATGCGCGTCCACGCGTTCGGTTCGCCGTCGACCTCACGCATCCGGAAGAATGGTTCTCCGCGTTCGATCCGCGTGGCGCGCGTCAGCGGGAATGTCAGGTCAGGCAACGGGGCCGCCAGTGCTTCGTAGGTTTTGTCGATCCGCCGTTCGCGGAACAGGCGCTGATACGCGTCCCGTGTGGATGGACAAGCCGAAAAAAGCACCAGACCGGCCGTACCGCGATCCAGACGATGCAAAGCCACAAGGTCCGGGTTGCCCAATGCACGCACCACACGCCGCGACAAGGTCTCCTCCACGAACCGGCCGGCCGGCATCACGGGCAGGAAGTGAGGCTTGTCGACCACGACCAGATGCTCGTCGACGTGCACGATCCGCTCCGCGAAAGGAATGACCGCTTCGGCGCCCACATCGCGAAAATAGCGCACGACAGCTCCCGCGCGGAAAGGATCGCCCACGGCGATCGGGAGGCCGTCCGCACCGAGAACGCGCCCTTCGCGCATCCGCTCTGCCCACGCATCCCTTCCCACCGAAGGGAAACGGTCGACCAGAAAATCGAGCACCGTAGGCCATGTGCCTTCGGGAAGGTGCACGCGGCTGGCGGCGGAAAGATCGGGAGAGGACGCAGACATCATGTTGCGTACTTTAGCTTCGCATCGCGCATACGCGCATGGCTTACACTTGCGACACAGCTAAACGGGCAACCCCGGGGACAAACGACAGCGTGATCGGCAAGTTCTTCAAACGGATTTTTGGCGGCCGCCGGAATGCTCGTCGCGCCCCCGAGGCAGGCTATGCCCTGCGCGAAACCCACGTAGCGATCCCCGAGATCGACAAACCCGCGGCCAATGCGATGGCGCCCGACGAGATCGAGCACCGCTTCTACCGGCTCATCCTCGGCATCGACGAAGCTCGCGAACCGACACTATCGGGCGCCGAACAGGCTGCATTGAAACGCATGCGCGAAGCCTTCGGCGGCGACCGTTTCGACGTGGCGCAACTGCCGCGCCTGCCGTCCGTGGTACCCCAGTTGCTCCGCTCGCTGCGCAACGACGACGCGGACAGCAAACGGCTGGCCGAGCAGATCGCGCGCGACACCGTCCTCGTGGGTGAAATCATCCGCGTGGCGAACACCGCGTATTTCCGCACCACACGCCCTGTATCCAGCCTGCCCCAGGCAATCGTGCTCATCGGCCAGGACGGCCTGCGTCGCGTCGTCATGCAACTGGTCATGCGCCCCATCCTGCATTTCGAAACGAGGCATTCGGGCAATCTCACCGGCGAACTGCTCTGGCAGCACGCCGAGCGCTGCGCGCATGCGTGCATCTACCTCGGCAAGGGCACGTGCGACCCGTTCGAAGCATATCTGGCGGGGCTGGTCAGCCACACCGGTGCGCAGGCCGCGATCATGGCCCTCGAAACCTATGCCGACCTTGGCGGCCAGCCCGCCTCGCGCCCCTTCGTCGCCGCCGTGGCGCAACAGATCGAGCGCCTTTCGCTGCACGCCGCGCGGCACTGGGTCTTTCCGTCGCGCGTGGTGCAGGCACTGGCCGAGCGAGCCGATCCAGCCGACGCGGGCGCGCAGACGCCACTCGGACGTTCGTTGCTCGCATCCAGCCGGCTGGCCATGCTGGACGTCCTGATCGAACAAGGCGTCGTCGATGCCGACACCACCTTGCTGGCGGTGCCCCAGCAGCGTATTTCCCAGGAACAACTGCTGCGCTGCCAGGAAGACCTCAGGGCCGCGTTCTCGCCGGTCGAAGCCTGAAAAGCGGGCCCTCTTTACCGCTTACTTACTTATGTGCCGACGGATCGGCGGTCGTCGCGGTGGCCCAGATCTGGTTGGCCACATCCTCGGACGTCAGCTCCAGCAGGCGCGGAATCGTCGCCTGATAATCCAGATCGGTGGCGGTCGTCTTCACGGGTACCGCCTGGCGCACCCTATAAGACTTCAACACCACCACGCCGCGCGATGTCACGCGGCAGGTCGCCTGAAGGTCCATCGTGGCCGTGGCCGGTGTAGCTTCCTTATCCACCGACACGCTTGCCTGCACGCCGCGGCAGCCCACGATCAGGTCGGTGTAATACTTCGGCTGCAACGCCTTGCGCAGCTGGGCTTCCACCCCGGCCGTCAGTTCCGGCGTCGGTTCGATCTTCACGCTGTGGTCCAGTCCGCTGACCGGCACGATGTTCGTGGCCGGTTCGACCGTCAACCACGGCGAACTCGGACCCGCTGCGATCACATTGTCCAGGCGCACAGGCACCCGGTCGTTCGCTCCGCCGCAGCCGGACAGCACCGCAACGGCCGCGATGGCCATGAGACGTTTCATTGCATTCCCCCAAACCCCGTTCGAACCCGCGAATCTACCGGCTGCCATGCTGCATAGCAACGGGGCGGCGGAAGTGTCTTACACCGGGGCCTTTATGTGACGTAGCTCACGTTTTAGCTATCATGGCGACCACACACGAACGGAATCCATTGATGGTCGGCCCGAACAATGCGAACAAGCGCGACATGGATGCGCTCTCTCGTCTTTCCTGGCACGACTTCGAGCACCTGCTCGCCGAGCACTATCGCGACCAGGGATACCGCGTCGAACACTTCGGCACGGCCGGTTCGCTGAAATCCCTGGAAGGCAGCGTCGACCTCCGCCTGCGTCGCGGCTCCGAGTTCGTGATCGCGCAGTGCCGTCACTGGGACGCCAAGGAAGTCTCCGCGAGCGACGTCCAGTTGCTGCTCGGCACCATGCTCAACGAAGCGGCCAACAGCGCCGTACTGATCACGCGCGGAAAATTCACGCCCGACGCGCGCAAGGCGGCATCGCGCCAGCCGCGCTTGCGCCTCGTGGATGGCGAAATCCTCCGCGTCATGCTCAAGCTTCCGGAACATCTCGGCGCGGTCATTCCCGAAACCGATCCGGTACGCGCGAGCGGCAAAGGTGCGAAAGCCCACAGGACGAAACGCCGCACGGCGTCGGAAACGTCGCGGCTGGGTCCGATCCTGCTCGCCGCGATCATCATCCTGATGCTAGGCATCTTCGCGTGGCGCGTCATGAATCCGCCGAAGCGTCCCGTCGAGGCCGCGGCGCCACCGGTCGCCACGCCCGAACCCGCGCAACCGCTCGTCCCCCCCGTGGTGCAGCAACCGGTCGCGCCACCTCCGGTCATCCCCGCCGCGCCACCGCCACCCGTCGTTCGTCATCCGGAAGATCGCGAAACGCAGCGCAAAAGCGAGGATGCGATGAAGGTCATGGAGCAGAACACGCGCGAGGTGGGCAAGCCCTAGCTTGCCGTGCTGCAACAGTTGGCGCGGTTACAAATGCCGCAGCAAGCGTGGAAGCCACCGCCCATAAGGACGACGCGAACGCATGATCGTCGCGGTCGCCTTCGCCAGATCGTCGCCAAGATAGAGGCCGCCGCCAAGCACCGGCCGGGTTCGCGCGCAAACCGCCACGCCCTCGCCATGAAGCACAGGATCGTCGGTTGCAAGCACGTGATCGATGCCTGCATGCACGGCAAGCGATGCACCCATCGTCACATCGCCGTCGTACATAAGAACCGTGGCGATACCCTCGCGACGCAACGCTTCGCAACAACCGCGCACACCCGGCCGCAATTCGTCGCGCCAGCGGACAATCCCAAGCGGCCGGTCGGCATCGACGACGATCCAGCTTTCGTCGCCGCTGGCGGCATACTCGTCGATACGTTCGTCGAACCACGCCGGCAGATGACTGCACGACGCATCGAGCCAACTTTCCACGGCGGTGCGATCGCCCTTCCGGTAAGGATGGCCTTCGACATCGGCGCCACTCAGATGCCGTTGCGGCGTATGTGCCAGCGTGCGTACGGCACCGCCGGCTACCGGGTGTGCCAGTCCCGCCAGCAGACAACCCTCCGGCGACGTATCGCCGATGCTGGCCAGTGCCGCCCCTTGGGCGAGATCCACCATGCCGACTCCGGGCGCGGGCACGAGTGCGAACGCTCGGCGCTGACCCAATGTCACCACCCCGCGGCGCTCGAGAACCAACATATCGACACCATGCGAAACCGTGCTCATGCCGCCATCCGCTCGTGACCGGCCAGATAACGCAGCGCGATCGACAAAGCCATGTCCACCCCCGCCTCCCGATCGCCGGGAACCACGACGGTCACCATCGCGGGATGACTCCCCTCGCCGTCGCGGTCGTGTATTTCGATAAAGGGCACGGGTAGCTCGCCGAGCGCATCGGTCAGCGACGCGCCGGCCGCATCGCCGTCCTCGGGGACATCCATGTCCAGTAAGACCAGCTCCGCGCCTTCCCCGCGAGAGGAACGCACGCATTCGGTCACGGCACGGACGCTGTCGCACACGCGCCAGACCAGCGTCTGCCCCGCCGCTCTTGCCCGTGTGACCAGCGCGAGCGCATCGGCATCGCTACCCGCTGTTTCCGTTATCACCATGATCGACATCGACGCACGCCTCTTTGGAGTGGAGTCAATGTAGACGCATGGGGTGTAAACAAGCTGCCCGTCAGCGGCCCGTTTCGAGTAATCAATCCGTAAAACTCCGCTCCCGGGTAACGCGCGGGAAATGTCCAAACGCACGGTAAACCGACAAGACATTTTCCCGGCGGCTGCCTAGCCTTTGGGTATGAATGCCTGCTCGCTCCCCGGGTCTCTTCCCTCGCCGCGGCCCGGCCCCGCGACCGATAGCGTGGCGGGCCGTCCGGAGTGAGCGGCACGGTCGTCATTCGTCGCTATGTCCCCATGCGCGTGCGCGCACTCAAAGCACTTCGCTGGGCAGCCATGTTTTTCCTGTGTGCCGCCTATCTCCACGATGCCGTCGCCATGCTGACCGACTTCGACGCCGCGGTGGCCCAGATGCGACATCTCGGCCTGACACCACCGAACCTTTTTGCCGCCCTCGTCGTTGCAATCGAACTCGGAGCATCCGCCATGATCCTCGCCGGTCGCGGACGCTGGGCGGGTGCCCTGATGCTTGCGGCGTTCACTGTCGCGACCAGCCTGTTGACACACGAGGGCTGGGCACACGCCATGCCCGGCACGACGGCGAATGCGCTCTACGAATCGCTGGCCATGACGGGTGGATTCCTGCTGATCTGCTGGATGGATATCACCGACAGCATGCGCGCGCCTGTCCCTGCGCCAGGTACGACACCGTAGAGTTACGGCACCGAAACAGGTACTTGGTCGCTGTTCGGCACTTCATACGTCCGCGAATACTGGCGTCTCCACCCCAAAGGCGAGACGAACCATGACCATATCCCCGCTCAACGCCCAACGTCTGTGCATCACTGCCCTCGCCATCGCGATAGCGTTCGGCGGTTTCACCATGGTGCACGCACAGGTCCAGGCCTCGGACACGATCCATCTGACGGGCGAGATCGTTTCCGTCGACAGCTCACTGTCCGAGCAACCCGATGGACGCGGGGAGCCGGCCAAGCTGGATCGGATCAGCGCGGCCGGACGATAACGACGGCAATAGCTGGGCGCGCACAGATGCGAGCCGCCTTTCAGGACACGCCGGGAATGTGTGGACCGGCGGACCGCGGGCTGCCCAGACCCGAACTCCTGAGCGGACAGTGGATATCGCCCAAGCCGATGCGGGTCGCGCGATAACTATCGGACGATCGCGATCATCGCGAAAACGACGACGGTCCCGAGAATGAGTATGACCGCGGTTTCGCTCAACTTCGATGTCGCTCGCCATCGACGCGTAAAGCCATGCAGATAACGACCGGTCCACAGGACGCCCAACACAATGGCCGCCGCCGGTTTGCCGCTATGTGTCGAACTGTTCATAGCGCCAAGCGCGAGAATCCCCAGAACCATACAGCCCAGAAGCCGTATGCGATCGCTCGCCGCAGGTGCCAGCAGAATGCAAATAAGAAGGTAGTACGGCCACGACACGAAACCGCCTGGCCAGTACCAGCCCGCCCATGAGATGGCGAACAGGGTAATCGCGATCAGGATCGGTCGATGACGCGGCGTCACGCCCAGCCGGGCCGCCACCGCCATGCGTTGCCGGTCGAACCACGCGGCTCCCTGCTGATGCCACAGACGGCCGCCGATGTTCACGGCGAACGCAAGCAGCAAGATGGCCGGTATCGCCATGATGAAAATGATCGGCGCACCGCCCAGCGGATCGGGCGCGAACACACGCGCGCTTGCGAACAGGGCCGCAAGCGCGATCGCCGTGGAGATAACCGGCGCCAGCATCCACACCTGCAACCAGTTCGGCCGGGTTGCGCTAACGCGCTCCCAGAACGCGAGGGTGTCGGACCCCACCACGTTTCCGACCGCCGTATAACCGTAGTGCCCGATAGCGCGTGCCAGAGCCGCCATGCCATCGTCGCGATAGCGCTTCGATTTCACCAGCCATCGCGCACGCCAGCCGTTCGTATGCCTGCGCAGCATGACAAGGCGTCGTACGGTCTCGTCGTCGCGCTCGTTTTCCAGCCACTCGCCCAGGTTCCGCGTCGCCAGCCGGGTCTCCAGCCCATGCAAGTCGATGCCTTCGATCGCGAATCTTCGCTGCGAGGCGTAGTCGTCCCAGTCGAAGAAACCGGCAAAAATCTCGATTGCCTGACGTGCCGGAATATCTTCCTCCGTCAGGCGACGAACCAGTACGCGGGACACCGCCGCCTTGAAGTCCAGCGGTAGAAGATCGTCGCGCGCACGCAGCCACATCTCGAACGATGGCCACGAAACATGCTCCTTGCGCGCCTCTGCCATCAGCAGACCCGCGACGTCGTACGGCGACGCGCGCACGGGCAATGCTATTGCCTCTGCGTTTTCACTGGATGCGTATTCCGGGGTGGATGCCGCGAGTTCGCGAACGGGCATAGCACGTGTGGACCGGCTATGCGTTGTTCCGAAGTGTGCGATCAGGCCTTCGTAGGCTTCGCGCAAACGCGCGAAACCCTGCGGATCGTCCTCGGGACGGCATTGCTTCAGCCGCGTACCGTAGGCGCGTTTGATCTCGCGCATGTCGGCGGTTGGCGCGATACCGAGAACGTCCCACCACGAACCGGTCACACCGGCGAATCCGCTTCGACGCTGGACAGGAGCTCGTCCATTCTTTTCTGCGCCGAACGGATACGTAACGGGTCCTGCGTTTCCAGCACGCCGCGAAAACCCTGCAACCATTCGGTCAGCATGCGGCGTACCTCGCCCGTGCGCTCTTCGTAGAGTCGCTCGGCGCGCTCGATCAGCGTCACGTTTACCTGGTCCTCGCGCGGATGGATCTTCAGGTGCGAGAGCAGCACCAGCCGCCGCGCGACCTCGGCGTCGTCGAGAATGCCCGGATTGTGCAGGATCACCAGCTGATGGCGCTCCTGCGTGGATTGCACGAGCGCCTCCACCTGGATGATGCCGCTGACGTCATAGGTAAAACGCACATCGACGGGCGTGTCCTGCGCGCGAGCGCGCGGCAACGGCACTTCGATCTCGCCGAGCAGCACATTATTGACCACACGCGGCGCCTCGCCCTGAAATACGCGCAGTTTCAGCGTCGCCTGATAGTCGGTAACCGGATGAAATGTTTCGACGCGACTGGTAGGTACGACGGTATTGCGCTCGATGACCGGCGCGAACATGCCGTCCTGATGATGGCCGCCCTCCCCCCGTCGCGTGATCTCGATACCCAGCGTGTAAGGACAGACATCGGTCATCACCACTTCGCTGAGCGCCTCGGCACGCGACAGCAAGCCCGCCATGACCGCCGTACCGCGGGCAATGGCTTCGTCGGGATGGATGTGCCGGAGCGGCAGACGGCCGAACATGCGCGTGATGAGGCGGCTGACCATCGGCATGCGCGACGCGCCGCCGACCAGCAGGATATCGTCGAGATCGCCGCTGGAGAGTTTCGCGTCGCGAAGCGCCCTCTCGATGGGTGCGCGCATGCGCGCCATCAGCGAACCCGCGCGTTGCTCGAACGTCGACTCGTCGATGCTGAAAGAATACGTGGCGCGAGCCAGCTCGACGGATGCGTCGGTCACCGGCCCCTGCGACAACCGGCGCTTGATCCGTTCCATCCCGTCGCGAAGACGCGCGCGGTCGGCATCGTCGAGCGTGCCGGCATCCAGTGCATGGTTGGCGCAGAACTCGTGCATCAGCACATCGACGAAGTCTTCGCCGCCCAGATAATTGTCGCCAGCCGTCGCGTGGACTTCCATCACGCCATCGAATATCTCGAGGATCGACACGTCGAAGGTGCCGCCGCCCAGATCGAGTACCAGAAAGCGCGACTCGTTGCCCCGCTGTTCCAGCCCGTAGGCCAGTGCCGCCGCCGTGGGTTCGTTGACCAACCGGTCGACCCGGATACCGGCAAGCGCGCCGGCATTGCGCGTGGCCTTGCGCTGGGCATCGCTGAAATACGCGGGCACGCTGATCACGGCCTCCGTCGCATCCACACCGAGTTCGGCACGAACATCCGCCAGCAACGACTTCAGGACCAGCGCCGAAAGCTCTTCGCTGCGAAAGCGATGATCGCCCAGCTGCGTGACGCGGTCGGTACCCATATAGCGCTTGAACGCCGCCACGGTGGACTGCGGATGCGACACCAGACGTCCCTGCGCCTGCGCCCCCACGAGCACGATACCGGCATCGTCGACGCCCACGACCGAAGGCGTGAGGAATTTGCCCTGCGCGTTGGGAATCAGCCGCGGACCATCGTCCGTCCAGACGCTTACCAACGAATGAGTGGTACCCAGATCGATTCCTACCAGCATTGTCCGACCGCCCTCTGTCCGGTCCTTCCAGTGCCGATGAGAATAACCGACCGGAGAGGTACCGATGCACTGCCCTCTGGCAGTTGTCTTGACCCACCGGACAATTCGTATCATTGTAAGTTACATGAAAAAAGACACCCGACTTTCCGACGTTCTGCATGTCCTTCTCCACATGGCAGAGCACGACGGACCCGTCACCTCCGACGCCCTGGCCCAGTCCATGCGCAGCAATCCTGCCGTCGTTCGCCGCACCATGGCGGGCCTGCGCAGGCAGGGACTGGTCCATTCCAGCAAGGGGCACGGCGGCGGATGGACGATCGCGCGTGACCTTGCTTCGGTCACGCTTCGCGACGTGTACGAGGCCCTCGGCAGTCCTCCCGTCTTCGCACTCGGACATCGCGCCGAGAATCCGCATTGCCTCGTCGAAGCCGCTGTGAACGACGCCATGAAGGACACCTTCGATGCGGCGCGAGCGATCCTGCTCGGCCGTCTGGAAGAAGTCACGCTCGCCGGGCTCTCCGCCACCTTTCATCAACGCTATGCGATGTGCCAAAAGGAAAACCGCCATGCCACATGATGTCGTCATCGTCGGAGGCAGCTACTCCGGACTTGCCGCGGGGCTGCAGCTGGGCCGCGCGCGCCGCGACGTTGTCGTGATCGACGGCGGCGAACGACGCAACCGCTACGCGGCGACCTCGCACGGATTCCTCGGTCAGGACGGCCAGCCACCCGCCGTCATCGCGGCGCGAGGTCGCGCGGAACTGCTCGCTTATCCCACCGTGACATGGCACGACGACCGGGTAACGAACGCCCGATCCGTCGGGCCGGATTTCGAAGTGACTCTCGCATCGGGCAGCACGATCCGGGCGCGCCGTATCATCCTTGCCACCGGCGTCGTCGATCATCTTCCCGATGTGCCCGGCCTCAGGGAGTTATGGGGCCGTCGCGTGTTTCATTGCCCGTATTGCCACGGTTACGAACTTGGCGAGGGACCCATCGGCGTACTCGCCAGCAGCGCCCTTTCGATGCACCACGCCATGATGCTTCCGGACTGGGGCCCCACGACGTTTTATACGAATGGCGCATTCGAACCGGATGAAGAGGAACGCGCGGCGCTGTCGCGACGCGGAACGGCGATCGACGAAACCGCCGTGCTTTCGCTGGAAGAACATCCGGAAGGCGTCGACCTGAACCTGGCCGATGGACGCCGTGTCCGCGTCGCCGGCCTGTTCGCCATTCCGCGCACGGAAGTCGCCGGCCGTCTTGCGCAGCAGCTGGGCTGTGAATTCGAATCCGGCCCTCTCGGCGATTTCATCAAAGCCGACCCGACCAGGGAAACCAGCGTGCCCGGCATATTCGCCTGTGGCGATGCGGCACGTGCCATGGGCTCGGTGGCCATGGCTGTCGGCGATGGCGCGATGGCCGGCGTCGGCGCCCACCAGACGCTGATCTTCAGGAACGATGTGCGTTCGGCGGCATAACGACGCATCCGATAATGCTGGCGAAGGCCCGGACACCATCCGGGCCTTCGTTCGTTCAGGCCGGCATATGACAGACGGCTTCGACGTTGTGGCCGTCCGGATCCAGCACGAACGCACCGTAATAATGCTCGTGGTAATGCGAGCGCAGACCCGGCGGCCCGTTGTCCGTTCCGCCAGCGGCCATGGCCGCCCGATAGAACGCGTCGACATCGATGCCAAGATGATCGAGCATGGGCGATTCCTTCCATAGGGGTGGCGACGTTCGGCGAAGCATATGCGGAGCACGAAACGCACGCCGTCGAACTCGTCTTATGCCTGGCGAGACGTCACGGCATCCTAACTACCCCGGCACTTCCAGCGGGTCGTGTTCCACGTCCATCCAGCCCGTCGGTTTGCCCAGGGCCCATTCGATACGCCGCGCTACCAGGCAGTCTATCGGCCGTTTCGCCTTCATACGGGCTAGTGCGGCGGCATCGACGCCGCCGATGCGCAGCGCCTGTTCCTCCAGGCCTTCGATACCCTGAGCCCTCATTTCGGCCAGAAGGGCGTCGAGGTTGATATGGCGAATCCGCTGGCGGTGCATGAGATGCCCTCCCGGTGTTCTCGCCACGCTATCGGCCGGATCGCGCGAAACTTTAGCCCGCCCACATCGCCCCGGGAACTCCCGGGCCCGTGTTACCGTCCAAGTGTGTGCACATGGGCGCGCCCGGCGCGTTGTTGCACCTGTCCCCGGAGCCGAACATGAAATCCTCGCACTTCCTCGCCACCCTTGCCCTCAGCCTGATCGCGACCGGCGCCTGGGCGCAGAACGCCGGCAAACCGCTGAACCTGAAGCTGCCACCTACCGACTTTCCCCCGCCGGCCAGTACAGCCCCGGCGCCCGCAAAGGACGCTCCCGGCACTTATTACGGCGACCACAGCACCCGAATCCAGACCGACGACGAGTACGCCGACGGCACCCCTCGCTGCGACGACGCCACCTATAACAAACCTCAGGTCCACGGCAGCGTCAGTACGGGCGTCGTCAGTTCCAGCCGCGGTGGCAGTGGCAGCTACCAGGCCGGCACGGTCAATCTCAGCCAGCGTTTCGGCGACTGCGATCACCCGACCGGCGGCGTGAGCATTTCGGTGGGCGGCGGGACCGGGCATTTCTCGGGACGAGGACGCTGAGCGCTCCATGGAAATCCGTCTCGACGATCTGACCGGCGACGCTATTGCCGAGTTGCTGAGCGCGCACGTGGAAAGCATGTCGCTGCATTCGCCGCCCGAGAGTATTCACGCGCTGGACCTCGGCGCCCTGCGCAAGCCCGGGATCTCCTTCTGGTCGGTATGGCAGGACGACGAGCTGATGGGCTGCGGCGCCGTCAAGGAGCTCGACCCCATCCATGCGGAAATCAAGTCGATGCGCACCGCACCGCGACATCTTCGCAAGGGCGTCGCTGCATTTCTCATGCAACATATTCTCGACGAAGCCGCGCGTCGCAACTATCGACGACTGAGTCTGGAAACAGGCTCCGCCGAAGCGTTCGTCCCGGCCCATCGTCTGTACGCCAGTTACGGATTCGAACCCTGCGGTCCGTTCGCGGATTATGTGGAAGATCCGTATAGCGTATTCATGTCGAAAACACTCTAGCCGCCAGTCGCACCTCCTGTAGGAGCCCGCTTGCGGGCGAAGGCCAACGGAGCGGCGAAGATGTGGTTTGCATCCGCAGCCAGACCATCGGGCTCGCGGATGTGAGCATCCGTCTTCCTCGCCCTGTTGGCTTTCGCCCGCAAGCGGGCTCCTACAGGACAGAGCGGCATCGGCATTTTATTGCGAGAAAGGTACAGGAAAGGCGCCGGGCTCAACGTTGCCTCCGATCGGCGCGCCAGTGGCCCGCCTGCCATGCCAGCGGTATCCTGATCCCCCCCGGTTCTGGCCGCCCATCGCGCCACGACCTGCCCCATGGCCCGATCCCCCCGCCCTGGCGCGATACGAACTGATAACGGTGCCTGAGATGTTCGAGTTGTGGTCCCACATGATCGGCTGGCTAAGCAGCCATGGCGTGATCCCGCTGTTGACGCTGCTGCACCTGAACGGCCTGGCCGGCGACCCGAACGAGATCTCCGAGGCCGTACTGATCTCGGTACTCCAGGTATCCATCATCGCGTTCGTCTTCCGTCCGCTGGAGACGCTGATCCCTGCGGAAAAATGGACCGATCGCCGCCTCACCCGTGTCGACTACCAGTACACCTTGCTGATGCTGCTCGGCATCTTCCCGATGTTCACCTATCTGGTGCTGACGCCGTTCAACAATTATTTCGGCGGTGGCGACAGCGGCGGCGGTGACGACTCGCTGCTGAGCATCACCCGCTGGGTGCCCGCGCTGAACGACCATCCGCTCGTACTGTTCCTGGTCTATTACGTCATCTACGACCTGGTCTATTACTGGATGCACCGGCTGCAACACGCGCTGCCCTGGTGGTGGGCGCTGCACAGCATGCATCACAGCCAGCGCCAGATGAGTTGCTGGACGAACGACCGCGGCAGTCTGGTGGATGGGTTCCTGCAGTCGATGGTACTGGCCGTGGTCGGCCTGCTTATCGGCGTGGCGCCAAGCGAGTTCGCCTGGCTGATGCTGCTTGGCGAACTGGTGCAGAACTTCTCGCATGCCAACGTGCGCATCGGATTCGGCCCCGTGTTCGACCGCATCTTCGTCGCCCCGAAATTCCATCGGCTGCATCACATGCTCGTCGATCCCACCCGGCCGAACCTGCATAACTGCAACTTCGGCCAGGTCTTCTCCGTGTGGGATGTGCTCTTCCGCACCTCGCTATACGGCGAACCGCCGCGCCAGACCGGCGTCGGCGACCCCATGGTCGACATCGACAACGAGTACGGCCTGATCGGACTGCACTGGTCCGCGTTCAAGCGCTTCTGGGGTGCCGTGCGCACGCCCGCCGGCTGGAAACTGGGCGAAGTCGCCTTCGGGCCGAACTACAAGCCGATTCCCGTCGACCAGTTGGACATGCATGCGCTGGGGCATCACGTGCTGCAGCCGGGTGGTAGCCAAGCGCATCAGGCCGAGGGCGGTATCGAGAACGCTATCGGCGAGAACGCTGCAGAAGCTGCGAAGGTTCCCGCAGGGTAAGCGCCCCTCCCGTCCCGCAGCGTCTCCTTGTTCGGCGTACGGGATTCTTCCAACGCATGCGGATCAGCGCACGAACATAACGACCTTGCCGATCGCGGACCGGCTTTCGATGAACACGTGCCCCTTCGCTCCTTCGCTGAGCGGAAACCTGGCGGCAATCGTCGGCACGACCACACCGCTTCGGATCTGCGCAAAGAGTTCGTCCGCACGCGAACGGCGCACCTGTGCGTCGGTCAGCACGTTCCACAGGTCGCCGCCGGTAAGCGTGAGCGAACGGTCCATCAGAAGGCGTGGATCCACCGGATCGGGGTCGCCGGCCGCCATACCGTAGAAAACGACGGTACCGCCCGTACGGGTCGCCGCGAGGCTTTCCCCCAGCGTCCGGCCGACCGAATCGTAAGTCACGTCGACACCGGCGCCATGGGTCGCTTCGCTGACGCGATCCACGAGCCCTTCGTAACCGACCGCAACCGCCGCGCCCGCATGGCGGGCAGCGTCGCGCTTGGTCTCGGAAGACGCGATGCCGATCACACGAACGCCCTTGGCCACGAGCATCTGAACCAGCAGCAATCCGACGCCACCTGCCGCGGCGTGAACCAGCGCGACCTGCCCCGGCCTCGGATGAAAACTGTCGGTCACCAGGTATTGCGCGGTTAGCCCCTGAAGAAGCACGGCAGCGGCCGTCTCGCACGAGATATCGTCGGGAAGCGGAATGAGCTTGTCGGCATCCACGGCAACGAGTTCGGCGTTCGCGAACGGCATATCGGCAAACCCTATCCGGGTTCCGATGGGATAAGGCCCACCGCTCGACGCGACAACGCCAGCCCCTTCATAACCCAATATCCAGGGAGCCGGACCCGCGAGGTGGTACATGCCGTTACGCCGATAAACGTCGGCGAAATTGAGACCGACGGCTTCCATGCGGACCAGAACCTGTCCCGGGCCGGGCACCGGATCGGCCACGGCGTCCCATCTAAGTACGTCGGCGGTACCGAACCTGTCGAAAATAAGCGCGTGCATGGATGAGCCCGTGGAAGTCGATAGCTACATCTTATGGCACGTGTCGCCCCTAGGGTTGCGCATTCGAAGTCGACCAGATCGGCTTGAGGCTTGCGGCCAAGCTCGGCTTGCCGAAGGTCGACGCGGTCGACTGGAACGAGAACGCGCCGGGCGACGAGAAGAGCTACGACTTTTCAGCCTGGGCCGACGCACACGGGCGTGGCGACGAACTGAAGGCGTTGATAGCGAAAGGTCAGGCGGCGGCGAATGCAGAAGCGGCACGCAAACGATGCCTGCCTGTCGCCGCCTGGATGAGCGAGATCAACTCCCCGGCGTCGCTCGCCGAGTTCGCCGCCTGAAGTTATCGCCGAACGATCGCGCCTTCGTCGTTTACGGCGCGGGGCATGCGCCGCTGCTGCGCAGCTATGCGACGGAATCGGGCGCCTTCACGCTGGTGGACCCGCTGCCGGTTCTCGGGCCGGTTCCGGCGCCATCCTGCCCCGTGTAAATCGCCCGGTCCCGGCGTATAACGCAACAGACCTCGCTGCTGCGCCCAAGGTCCTCATGAACGTCAAAGCCCTGCTCCTGATTGCCCTCATAGTCACGGTTCCCGCGACGGGGATCGCTCAATCCAAGACGGAGACATCTCCCATGCACGCCACCGGCACGTTCGAAGTAAAGGTTGCACCGCAAACGGCCGACAACGCGCCGGCGAAAGCATCGGGACTCGGGCGGCTGTCGCTTGATAAACAATTCCACGGCGAACTGGAAGGCATCGGCCAGGGAGAAATGCTTGCCGCGGGCGGCGGGCAATCCGGCGCTTATGTCGCGCTGGAGAAGGTCACCGGCACGCTGAAGGGGCACAAGGGAAGTTTCATCCTCGTGCATCGTTCGCTGATGGAAAACGGGGCGCCGAAAGAGTGGACCGTCGTGGTAGTTCCGGATTCCGGCACGGAGGGTCTGGCGGGTCTTAGCGGATCGATGAAGATCACCATTACCGGCGGAAAACATTTCTACGATCTCAGTTATACGTTGCCCGAACCCAAGTGACGGTCCCGCTTCAAATATAGCGGTCAGCCGGCTGTGGACTTATTCCTGCTCGAAGCGGGCGATATCGTCGAGCATGCCCTGCACCTTGTTGATGCTGCTGCCTACGCCGCTGTTGCCGAGCGCGCGCTTGAAGCGCTCATGTCCCGGCCGGCGCGACCACCACACGAGGCCATACAGCGCGACGAGCGGGACCATGCTGCTGGCGATCATCCACCACACCACCGACGGCGCGTTCAGCCACAGATCGGCACCCAGCCCCTTGAACAGCACCAGCACGAAGGGAATCCAGACGAGGCACCCGGTGATGCCCATCAGCAGCGCTTCCTTCAGCCGCCATGCGCGCAGGTCCGCCAGACGCTTCTGAATATCGATCACCGGCGCGGCGTAGTCGATGCGGCCCAGCAGATAGAAGTTGCGCGCGGCGGAAAGCACGTACATCAATCCATAGGCATGCAGCAGAAGGCCACACAGCATCAGGTGAAAACTGTTGCGATGCGTGACCCAGAATGGCGCGAACAACAACATCATGCAGGCGCCGAAGACAATCTGGAGAACCAGCCCCCAACGTAGCGGCCGCAGACCGCGCTGTACCTTGTCCAGCCGTTCGCCGCGAAAGATCCGCAGGTTCAGTGCGTGCTGTCGATCGAGCCGGCGGTCAAGCGCCTGCCAGGCGAGTTTCATGTCATCGAGTTCCATGCTCACGCTCCCGCTGCGGTGGTCATCTGCCCGCGCAGATTCTGTTTGATGCGGCTGATCTTGGTCGCTACATTCGTCTCGCTGATGCCGAGGATGTCTGCGATTTCGGTGTAGCTTCGGTCTTCCAGGTACAGCAAGATCAACGCGCGATTGAGCGGATCGAGCTTGCCGATGAAGGCGTATAGCGCGGTGAGCCGCTCGTCGTGTTCGGCGATCGGCTCACCGCCGTCGATGGTGTCCAGGTGATGTTCGTCCAGCGGCTCGAAACGCCCAACGTGTCCTTGCTCCCGTCGTACATGAGAGATGCCGACGTTCAGCGCAATGCGGTACATCCACGTACTGAACTTCGCGCGGCGTTCGTCGTAGCTGGAAAACGAGCGCCATAGCTGCGCGCCGATCTCTTGAGCCAGATCATCGCGATCCGCCGCGTTATGCGCGTAAATGCCAGCAACCTTGAACACGATCTTCTGGTGTTCGCGCAGCTGCTGCTCAAAGCGTTGTTGAAGATTCCGGTCGGCCATCGCGATTCCCACTGTCACTCCATGATTCGCACGGCCGCGGGAAAAATCACAGCGTCTGCCAAAACACGTGGTTCCGGACTCCGTCACGGATGGCCTGATGGGTTTTAGCGGGGCGATGTCGAACTCAAAGCTCCGGCACGTCGCCTATCGACAGCAAAACGACCGGATCGCCCCATTCCCCGGCTTCCGGGTCCGCCGATTGCTCGAAGGCGATGACGCCAAGGCAGGTCTCGGCCAGGCGCTCGGCGCGGCGGCATGCCTCTTCGGCTGTCTTGTAAGCCACGGCGGGCATCGCCACGACCTTGCCGCGCTTTCCCGTTTCGAACCCCTGAACGATGTATTGCGTTTCCATAATGACTCCTTCGTCGCCCCATAGCTTGGCACATCGACGAAGGCATTCTCAGATCAGTTCGTCCTTGACACACTGCACTAATGAAGCGGGAACGTCGCATTCGGGCACATCGATAACTTCTTCCCTACCGACCAGCGTGCGCGAAATGCGATACCTGAAGGTGTCGCGAACTGGCGAGTCATCGCCCTTCGACTGTGGCCCTTTATAGGCATCGAACAGCGCCTCGATCGCTTTTTGATCGTGGGCCGCCAGATCGTTCAGCCCGATCTGTCCCCGGCTCACGATCCGCGAACCAGGTGTCCCGAAGCCCGCCAGGCCTCCGACGCGTTCGACTTTCAGCACGGTCATCAGATTTTCATCCGCTAGAGCCCGACATCCAACCAGGCCTTGTCTACCGCGTTATAGACCGTCACGTCGGCCGGGAAAAGCTTCTTGGCCTGCTCCCGGGTCCTGTTGGCGAAAACTTTCATCTTCATCCGTGGACTTGGCGCGTACGCGGTTAACACCTGGTACCAGATACGACCGGCTTTCTCCCAGCTCTTTCCGCCTATAGCCATGGCCGCCTTGTAAAAGGCGAAGTTCGGGATACCGCTGCTGTAGTGCGGGTCCATGCCAGGCTTGTATGCCGAGTAGTGAGCGGGCTGCGGCGAGAGACAGTGTTTGGCGCCGGGGTCCGACATATCGCGAAGACAAGTAATTCCTTTGGCTATGGCGCCGGGGCCCATGACTGCCTTGCCAATCAGCCAGTCGGCACGTCCCACGGTTTGCGTGCCGCTCCACTGACGGAACATCGAGCCGAACACATCGGACACGCTTTCGTTCAGCCCGCCCGCCTCGTCCGTATAGGACAAATGGGAACTGAATTGCGTCACGCCGTGAGTCAGCTCGTGACAAATAACGTCGTTGCTTTTCGTAAAGTCGAGAAAAATATTGCCGTCGCCGTCGCCATAGACCATCTGCGTGCCATTCCAGAACGCATTGGCGTACTTCACGCCAAAATGGACGGACGATTGCAAGGTCATCCCGAGGCCATCCACCGAATTGCGCCCGAAAACACTCTTGTAGAAATCGGCCACCGCCGTGGTCTGCACGAAAGCGCGCTTCGCGCTTGCATCGGCGGAAGAACCGGGGCTGAGTACCGGCGCACCCGGCAGGCTGGTTCCATTCGCACAATCGAAGACCGTGACCGATGGCGTGGCGGCGACGGTCGCGTTGGCCGACAGCGAGCGGGCCGCCAACGCATTCGCGGTGCACAGAAGAGAACGCACTTTGCGCCAATGGGGCTCGAACTCAGCCGTACTGGAGAAAGTCCGCCGTTCGACGACAGACAGGCTTCTGTCTTTCGAAAGACGTTCGAGAATGTCGCGAGGAACAATGAAGCATTGGCACGTCATAAGACCTCCAAGCTATCCACACCAGGGCATGCCGCTACGGTAACTTTTCCACGAACTTCGCGGTGACGGCGGCGAATCCCTTCTTCGTCGGATGGAGTTCGTTGGCCCACATATCCTTGTAGTCGGTATCGCTAAGCGTAGTTCGCAGATCCACGTGTTCCACATGGCCGAAAGACGTGTCCTTCGTGAGCTGGATCAACATCGTATTGAACCGGTCGATCAACTCGTTGACGAGTGGCTGCCGCTCGCTCATTTTCGCGTAACCCTTCTGACGAAAGCCCGGCTCGAGCCACGGTCCCGGTAAGAGCCAGAAGCCGCCGAGAAATCCTCGTCCATCGGGGACGGCATAACCGTAACCGTGGACGAGAATCGGAATCACCTGTCCCGTAAGTTCGCGGCAGACCTTCGACACCGACGCCAGAATAGTGGCGTAAGCGTTGAACAGGCGCTGGTCGATAATGCCGCTGACCACCGACTCGTTCAGTCCTCTGATGCTCGACGCAGCATGATTCAGGAGCATGGCGAACTCGTCGCCGGCGATATCGTTGCCGCCACCGGATAACAGAATCGCCTTAGGCACGTCGCCACGTGCGACTACCTTCTGAATCCGCCGCGTGAAATCGTCCAGCTGACCGTCGGAATACGCCATGTCTTCGACACGATCGCCGCGTCGCGCTACCGACTCGACATCGTATCCGTACGAATCTTCCAGATCGCTCAACACGTCATGCAACGGATAGTCGAACCACGAATCGCCTTCCGCGACGATGACGCCGACGCTCTGGCCCCCGGCTACCGTCGCGGATCGTTCAACTCCCGCGCTCGCATGGTGCCTTGCAATGACCTTGGCGCGGCTGGCCGCCAGCTTCTTGCGTCGCGCCAAGGTCGTATCCGCCATCGACTCGCCGACTTCGAAGGCTGCCGTGAGGACTCGTTTTGTTGCCATCGGGCTCTCCTTACTCAACGGATGGGCAAATCATAAGCCCGACGGCAATGTCGCGTGGTTAAGATTTCGCCCGGCTTACGGTTTCGGACGCGCCACCCCATACATCTCCCATGCGATCTTCTTCTGCAATGCGTTGCGATCGTCGCCTTCGACGGACAGGTCGAAATGCGTCTTCCCTTCCAGATAGCGGAAGTCGCTCTTCGCATGCAGTCCGTCCAGAACGGCCTGGAACTTGTGCGCCGCACCGTCAAGATAGAACGTATCCGCCGTACCGACGATAAGATGAATCTTGCCGTCCAGATCCTTCTTCAACGACGGCCAGTTCTTCTGCAAGCGCGCCGCTATGTCGTAGTTGTCGTGCCAGTAAGCGACCACCGCGGGATTCACGTTGCCCGTATCGCGGTCGAACATCGGTTCGGGCCGGCCATCCGCGCCACGCGGCGAGAACACCCACTCGAACGAAGCCAGCTGACCGCCATACGGACCGATCACGCGTTCCAGCTTCGCGAATGTTTCGAATGTGGCGATGACCTTGCCCTTATCGCGGATAAGCGGCACGGCGCTACCGTCGGCGCGATGGAACATGTTGGCATTCGGCGCGTACAGATCGACGCCGGTGAAATCGTGGAAGTCGCTCGGATCGGGCGATGTCGACCATGTCCCTCCGAACACGGCGGGATAGCGCGTCTGCAACCACAGCATCGCCCAGCCTCCCGACGAGTGCCCGGTGAGGAACCGCCCGCTCGCCTTGCCGTCCATGCGATAGCGTTTCTCCAGCGTCGGAATCAGCTCTTCGGTAAATGCCTTGCCCCAGGGGCCGTTGTTCACCGAATCGGCGAATTCGTTCGTGCCGGTGGGACTGGACTGATCGACGAAAACCCAGATCATCGGTGGCATCTGCTTCTTGACCATCGCCGCCCAGATCGTCGCCATGTTCACGCCGAACCGGTTGAAGTTGCCGGTATAGCCATGGGTGAAATAAACGACGGGATAGCGTGTCGCAGCCTTCGGGTCGTAGCCCGGCGGTGTGAGTACGCGGGCGCGGATCGACACGGGCCGACCCCAGAACGCACTGAGCGACGGACTGACCAGCGACTCGTCGGCGGCGTGTTTCTGGGCCTCCGGCACGGCGTCGCGGACCTCCTGTGTCGCCCACGCCGGCATCACCCACGGGCCGGTCTTGTCCGGTACCGCTTTCGTCAGTTTCAACGTGGGAATGGCCCCGCCCGGAACGACATGCACGGGCACGACTTCGCTGATGAGATCGCCAGCCTGACGGCCTGTGTAGTTGTAACTGTGATCGACGTCGAGCACCGCCTGGAACAGATAGTCGCCCGCCGGAAGCGTTGAAAACGCACCGGGAAAAGCCACGCCATCCGCATCGACGTCCACGCTCGCGCCCGGCGCAATCTGTGTGATCTCGCGTGCTGCGATGGACACCGACGAAGGCATGAACGGATTCATGTCGACTTCCGTCACGTTACCGTCCTTAGCGCCCTCCTTCGCGGTCGAGGCAAGCGTGGCGAACACCAGAAGGCGACCTGAAGTCGCATGATCCGATGCGCCATCGAGGGTGACGTGAACGATACGGTGCGCGATCGGTGCCTCGTCGGCACGCAACAATGGCGCGCACGTGAGGGTCGTGGCCAGTGCCAGCGCGGGCACGAGCGAACGTAGCTTCATGGATATCCCCTTCGTTGAAGTTTTGTGCCGCATAACGGCACCGCATCGTCCGTGCATTTCCCGTCACGAACGCCTTCCGTCAGACGTAACGTACCGTAGCGGACTCTACGACGATTTTGCTACGGCGACGTACGGCCCGCTGTAGGAGCCCGCTTGCGGGCGAAAGCCAACGGAGCGGTGATGCTGTACGTGACATCCGCAGCCCGTAGATCGGGCTTGCGGAGGAGAGCATCCGTCCTCCTCGCCCTGTTGGCTTTCGCCCGCAAGCGGGCTCCTACAAAAAGCCACGCGGCGCTCGGCGAAACAAAACGGACCTGTACGGAAGCTATCGGCTTTATGAATCGTAGCCATCGGACATCGGCTTCCCGGGTCAACACACCCCCATACGGGCCGTTTTCGGTCCTACCTCGACCGGGAGTGCCTGTTATGAAAAAGCTGATGCTCGCAGCCAGTGTCCTGATGCTTTCCGTCGTGCTCTCCGGCTGCGTGGTCGTCGCACCGCGCGGTGGGTACTACCATCACGGCTACTGGGACCATGGGTACGGCTGGCGTCGTTGATACCGTCGTTGCCCGGCAGGGCTCGCAACGGGAATATGGATGAGTCGTACATTGCTCGCGCTGCTGATACCCGAAGCGGAACCGCTCGTGGATGAGCTGCGTCAGCGTTACGATCCCGCGGCCAGACGGGGCCTCGGCGCGCATGTCACCCTCGTATATCCCTTCCTCGACAGCGAGGCCATTACGGCGGATGTGATGGCCTCGCTGCGACATGTCGTGGCGGGGTACGAAGCACTACGCTTTCGCCTCGAGCGGGTGCGCACCTTTCCTTCGACCATATGGCTCGCACCGACACCCGCCGAACCGATACAGGCGCTCGCGGCATCCATCGAAGAGGCGTTTCCCGTGCGCCCCAGCGCGAGACAATCGTTTCCCGAGTTCGTCCCGCACATCACCGCGGCACGAAATGTCTCCCGCGAGCTTTCCTCTATAACCGGAGTGCTGCAGGAACGACTCGACCGGCTAGGCCCCGTTGCCTGCCACTGCTCGGCTGTGGCATTGATGGAAAGCCGGGATCGTCGCTGGCATCAGATGACGACGCTGGCGCTAAGTTGAACAATAGGCCTTTGTAGGAGCGCGCTTGAGCGGTCTTTTATCCTCCAAGCCCGTGGCGAGCGATACTCGAAACGACGGTCAACACGAAGATCGCGAAAAGCAACGCCGCCACGAATCCTATTTTTACAAGCACGCTAAGTGTCGACGACGATCCAAGTATCGAAACGAATACCCGTAGTACGCCGGTTATCGCGAGAGCCTGCAAAAAAATCGCGCCCAACAGAAACCCACCGTCGGCAGAGTTACGCGCCTCCAACCCAAAGCTGGCGAGCAATATAAGAGAAACGACGAACACACCCAGCCATACCAGCCAGGACCCACTGCGCGCGACGCCGGTGCCGAGGGTGTCGTGGCTAGCTGGAAGCGGTGGCGGCACCTGACCCGTCTCGCCATGCATAGAAGAATCCGCATCGGCCATCGCTTCGGCTCGTTTTCTTGCATCGAGCTCAGGTGCAGGCTCGAGGGTAAGTTCGGCATGAGCCGACAATCCTGGACTGTCGCCTTCGTCCGGCAAAGGGATGCCCCGGCGGCTAAGTTCCGCGCGCGCCAGCGTGACGGCATCGGTATTCAGCTTTCCCGAAGCAAGTCTTGCCAGAATGATTTCACTGGAAGTGTCGCGGAAATACTTGAACAGCGCTTCGTCGATCGGTAATTCCGTGTCCATGCCAGCCCCCTCGCTCGCAATCGATCCGCAGGTCACCCTCATCCCGCGGCGATCATAGTGAACAGGTTCCCGGCCAAAATCCACTGCGCTGAGTTACGACGCGAAGCCTCCTTCCTGTAGGAGCGCGCTCTTACACGAACGATGGCGGACGGTCCGACAGGGCTTTGCCGAAGGCCTCGTTGGGCTTGTCGCCCATCATGAAGGAGAGCGCGTCTCCCCTTGTACGGAATCCAGCTTTTCGTCCACGGCTGCCCGTTCCACGTGACCGACTGGATGTACGGGCGGTCTTCGCCGTTTTCCAACACTGGGGGGCAGAGTATGGCGACTCCCTATGCTGCACTGCCGTTCTTGAGTACTAATCAACATTGGGGAGAACTGAGGCATACCTCTCGAGACGGTACAGAGCGCATATCCCATACCCGCCTGGGCTGACTACTACGCCTTTGCAGGGATAGTGCGTATCGTTGCGCTCAGGGACCGCGAAGCCGCCGTCAACGAATATCCGTTCGACTTGGAGCAACTGATGAAGGGAATACTTAAAGGCTTATAGTTTCAATTGCGCTGTTCTCTCTTTGGGGTATAGCTAACGCCCAATCGGAGAAGGTCACCTACTACACGGATCCGCAAGGTACAGTCCTTGCGAAGACCGACGGCGCTGGCAATATCACTGCTAACGCCGACTATCGGCCATTAATTCATCGCAACAGTGGCAAGAGCAAGGACCAACAAGCACAAGCCAATCGGATCACAGCGGCACCGGCGACGCCGCGCCGGCACTCCCGACTGGACTAGTTGGCGATGCGCCTCGTGCTACGGGTAAGAACGGTGGCGCAGCAGTAGGCACCTCGCTACCCGCGGGCAAGTTCGCCGATACAGTCAAAGATCTTACTGGCGGCTCACTAGGGCAACCTGATAGTCGGGGACGAAGTACAGCACCAAATGGTGTATCCGTGCGTACTGGTGGCACTAGTGGTCCAAGAATCGACGTTCCGGCGGTCGGAACCAAGCCTCCCGAAGTCATTCACTTCCCCCAGGACACCCCCATCCCGGACAATCTGAAGCCCATACCATGAGAAACTGGAAAACATTCATTCCTCAGCGCCAAGACCTCGAAACTTTGGCGAAGCTTCCTCCTGGAAAATTGTTCATCAGCTCCCAAAACAAACCGGCATGGAACAAAGTTTATATTCAAGTTACGGAAGGCAAATGGCTGTCCCTGTCCTGGGATTACGTCGATGTGGAGTTCAAGTTTGAGATCTACTGCCTTTCAATCGCACAACACGCCACGCCTTCTGCCGACGACTTTATTCAGGCTGGCGAAATACCCGATTTTTCGTCTATCAGGTTTCTACTGAAATCAGAGTGGGTACGCCCCGCCAGCTCGAACGAAGTGCCCGATAATTTTGAACAGGTCATAGAAGAGAGCGGCTTGGCAGCGGATGTACCAAGATCGGCATCTGCAGTTGGGACATCACTCCACGGCATTGTCTTCATCAGGCATGACGGCAAGCCGTGTCTCTTGGTCGAAATCGACGAAAGTCAGAGCTATAGCATCCGCACCGTCGAAAACTGCGAAGCTATTGCTGCACTGACAAGTAAGTACGATTCGCTATCCTTTTCAGAAGTACTGGCATGGCACCCACAAAGCGGCGAAGCGTCATGATCTCTGCGTACCGAACTATCGCAGTTACGCACTGCTCGATGAGCAGGCCGTAAAAAAATGATTGCCGCCGCCTGTGGCGCATTGGCCGCTCGACTTTTACAACAGACATACCTTCCCTCAATAGCGACCCGCCCTACAGGAGTGCGCTCAAGCGCGCTCACACGAACGACGGCGGGCGGTCCGACGGAGCTTTGCCGAAGGCCTCGTTGGGCTTGTCGCCCATCACGAAGGAGAGCGTGCCTCCTGCCGTTAGCTCCTTGTGCGGAATCCAGCTCTTCGTCCACGGCTTGCCGTTCCACGTGACCGACTGGATGTACGGGCGGCCTTCGCCGTTTTCCGTCGTTTCGATGACCAGCGTGCGGCCACCACCGACCTGGACCTCGGCGCGATCGAGCAGCGGGCTGCCGAATACGTAGTTGGTGCTGACCGGGTCGACCGCGTAGAGGCCCATCGCGCTCATCACGTACCACGCGCTCATCTGGCCGCAATCCTCGTTGCCGGGCAGACCATCGGGCTCGGGCAGATACATCGTTTCCAGCAGCATGCGCACGCGGGCCTGCGTCTTGTGATGCGCGCCGGCGTACGCGTAGAGATAAGGCATATGGTGCCCCGGTTCATTGCCGAAAGCGTACTGGCCGACCATGCCGGCGATGTCGGGTGGCGCATTTTTCGGCAGGCGCGGGTCGGCGTTGAACAGTCCGTCGAGCTTTTCCTCGAATGCCTGCTCGCCGCCGAACAGTGTCATGTAATTATAAACGTCGTGCTGATTGAGGAAGGTCGCCTGCCACGCGTTCGATTCGGTGAAATCGCGCCAGCGGTCCGAATGGCCGATGGCCACGGGATCGAACGGTTCCAGCCAGGTACCGTCTTCCGCGCGAGGGCGGACGAAGTTCGTCTTGTTATCGAATACGTTGCGGTAGTTCTGCGAACGTTTGCGCAGCAACGCGGCATCGTCGCCATGGCCGAGGGCTTCGGCCATATGCGCCACGGCCCAGTCGTCATAGGCGTATTCAAGCGTCTTGCTTGCCGCCTCGCCTTCCTTGTCGCTGGGGATGAAGCCGAGCTTGCGGTAGTACGGCAGACCGAAATAATCGTCCTGCGTGGCACGGCGACGGAATACCGGCCATGCCTTCGCATAGTCGATGCCGGTGAAGCCCTTTGCCTGCGCTTCGGCTACGACAACGGCGGAGTGGTAACCGATCATGCAGACCGTCTCGACGCCCTGCAACGGCCACACGGGCGCGCCGCTCGGGCTTTCCACCGCCAGGCGGACGAGGCCGTCGACCAGATCCGGCACGCGCTCTGACTGGTAGAGCGTGAACAACGGATGCTCCGCGCGGTAGGTATCCCACAGCGAATAGGTGCTGTAGTTATGCCGCCCTTCGGGCAACGTGTGTACCGCCCTGTCCATGCCACGGTAACGGCCGTCGATATCGCTGAAGACGGTCGGTGCGAGCATCGTGTGGTAGAGCGAACTGTAGAACGTGCGCTTGATCTTGTCCGACGACGAGGCAATCTGGATGCGCGAGAGTTCCCTCTCCCACTCGGCCTCGGCATCCGCGCGAACACCGTCGAAATCCCAGCCGGGAATCTCGCCGTCGAGATTGCGCATCGCACCTTCGATGTCGACGCCGGAGATTCCCACCTTGACCAGCAACGGCTCGCTCGACGCCTTGTCGAAATGCAGCGCGGCCTTGAGATGATCGCCCTTGGCCGAGCGCGTGCCCTTCGCCAGCGCCTTGTCGTTCTCGTACAGCGTCGCGCTGGCAATGGGCCGCGAGACCTTCATCGCGAAATAGATGACGCGCCCGCTCGCCCACTGGTAAACGCGACGGCCACCAACCAGCGTGTCGTTGCCGACCAGCTTCAGTTCGACATCGCTGACCTTGGTCGGCGTCTCCATGTCGTCCTGAAAGCCGTGCGTCATGTCGATCAATAAATGCGCGTCGCCGTCTTTCGCGAAGGTGTAACGGTGAATGCCCGCGCGCAGCGTTGCCGTCAGCTCGGCCAGGATGTCGTGCGCCGTGAGCTGGGCGCGGTAGTAACCCGGCTGCGCATGCTCGCCCGTGTAATGCGAACGGTAGCCCTTGATCCCCGTCTTGAAGCCCTTCGGCTGCTCGCCAGCCCCAGGCCGTGCGCCATCGAAACGAGACACGTAATTCACGCCGTCGAAGTCGCGATCGCCCGGTTGCAGACGCACCGGACCCATCGACGGCATCACCAGCACGTCAAGCATGTCGCTCGCGCCGGTACCGGACAGATGCGTATGCGAGAAGCCCATGATCGAGCCGTCGCCCTGGTGGTAACCCGACGAACCATCCCATTGCGCGTTGTACGTATCGGGGCTCAGCTGGACCATGCCGAAGGGCCGCGTCGCACCCGGATAGGTATGGCCGTGGCCACCGGTGCCGACGAAGACGTTCACGTAACGGGCAAGGCCATCGGCCGTCGTGTCCAGTCCCGAGGCGGGCGCGGTCAGGCCGCGCTGCACGCCGGCGGCCAGCGCGGTGAGGGAGCCGAGCTGACCGACCGCCGTGAAGGCGGCCATCCCTTGCAGAAAACGTCGACGGGTAACCATGATTCGCTCCAGACAGGCGACGCGTCAGACGCGCCGCAGGGTATCGGGGTGTTTGTCGGCGAGGTGCACGACGAGTTCGCCAAACAGCGTATTGGCCCACGCGAACCACACGCGGGTGAATTGTTTCGGGTCGTCCTGGTCGAACGCCTCGTGCATGAAGCCTGTGTCGGCGTGCGTCGTTTTCAGCCAGTGCAGGCACTGGCGCTGCTCGGCCGCGTCGTCGGTAGTGAAGGCTTTCATCATGATCGACATCGGCCAGATCATGCGCAGGCCTTCGTGCGGACCGCCGATGCCTTCGCCGGCGGAGCCCTTGAAGAAGTACGGGTTCCGCGCGCTCCAGACCCGCTCGCGCGTGCGCTTGTAGCGTGCGTCGTAGGCGCTGCTTTCCAGATACGGCAGTGCGAGCAGGCTCGGCACATTCGCATCGTCCATGAACAACTGGTTGCCGTAGCCGTCGACCTCGTACGCCCAATAGTCGCCCTGCCCGTCTTTCACCACGCCGTACTGTTCGGCGGCGGCGGCGATCTCATCGGCCAGTGTCTGGCATTCATGCGCGAAGGACATGTCGCCAAAGAACGTGCCGTGCATCTGGGCCAGCCGACGCAGCGTAACCACGGCGAACAGGTTGCCCGGGATATTGAACGGATACAGCGTCGCGTCGTCCGAGGGGCGGAACATCGCATGGATCAAACCAACCGGGCGGGTCGGGTTGCCGTAGCCGTGCAGGAACTGGCTCTCGGTAGGATTCGGCGACTGGCGCTGGAAATGATACGGGCCGGGACCATCCTTGCGCTGCTGTTCGCGAAAGGTCCGCACGATCAGTCGCGTCGCCGAGCGCCAGTCGTCGTCGAACGGCTCGCGATCGCCGGTCCGCTGCCAGTATCCATGGGCAAGCCGCACGGGATAGCACAGCGAGTCGATCTCCCATTTGCGCTCGGCCACGCCGGGACGCATATCGGTCACGTCGTTCTGTGCCCATTCGAGTTTCGACTTGCCATGCGGATCGGGCAGGAAGGCATTCGCATACGGGTCGATGGCGATGCAACGCGCCTGACGTCGAATCAGGCCGCGGAACATGTGCCGCAGTGCCTCGTCCTTCGCTGCCAGCTGCACGTACGGCCACACCTGTGCCGAGGAATCGCGCAGCCACATCGCGTCGATGTCGCCGGTGATCACGAACGTATCGGCGCGACCGTCGAGCGTGCCTACCTCTACCGTCGTGTCCAGCGTGTTCGGAAAACAGTTCTCGAACAGCCAGGAGAGTTCCGGATCGCCGATTTTCGCCTTCGTGCGGGCGATCAGCTGCTCCACGGCGGGACTCGTGAACTTACGCCTGGCCAGCGGTGGCCGGCGGCTGACGAAGCCACCCGTCCGTGCGGCCAGCCCGGCAGGCGCGGCCATCGTGAGTCCCCCAAGCATCGTCGCCGCTGGCGCCATGGCCAACCATTTGATGATGTCGCGACGACTGCTGTTCATGGGGTGTCTTTCCTTGTTGTTTCCACAGTGATGGGCTGCGTGGCATCGACAAGCGAACGCACGGTCAGCGCGCGGCGCAGGCTGCCGAGGTCGGCGTTGCCTTCGACTTTCAGTTCCACACGCTCGCCCGGAAGCAGGTCGAACGCGTTATCGGACAAGCGACCATCCAGTTTGCCGAAGTCGATCCATACCGCGCGCGCCAGATGTTTCGCATATACGCTGACCACGATACCGTGACCGTTGTAGCTTACTTGCGCATCGAGTTCCGGCTGGGGAAGCGCCAGCGTGCGCGCCGCGCCGAAGTACAACAGGTGACGACTCACCGGCGCGCCGTTTTCCAGCAGCTCGAAGACGACGACCGTATGTTTCGGGTCGGCGCCCTTCAGAAGCTGCGCGTCGGTAAACGTCGCCGCCGACGTGCTGGCAAGCGCAGCGGCGTTAAGCGCGCGACTCTCTTCGTGCAGCACCTTGCCCTGCATGTCCAGCACGCGGGTACGCAACTGCGCCTTGAACGGCACGGTGCGATCCGAAACCGCGAAGACTTCCGTGCGCCCGTCGCGACGGATCGGCACCACGTCCACCGGCGCGTAGAAACGCTTCGCGTGATACTGCAATGCCTTCCAGCGGCCGTAATAGTCGACGCTGGACCACGACGGGCCAGGCCACACATCGTTGAGCTGCCAGTACAGCGAGCCCATGCTTTGCGGCCGTGCGCTGCGCAGGTGTTCCGCCGCCAGCTCGATGCCTTCGGCCTGCATCACCTGGCTGAGATAGACGAACGAGGGAAAGTCCTTCGGCTCGCCGTATTCCTGGCGGATATAGAGCAGCAGCCGCTGGTTGCCGTCGCCGTTGGCAAACTTCTGGTGCGCACGCATCACCTTCGATTCGGCGGACATGTCCTCGGGTTTCGTCACCGTTTCCAGCGTCGCGATGGATGGGAACGATTGCAGGCCGTATTCGGACTGGAAGCGTGGCGTCGTGTCCAGATAGTGCGAGATAGGCTCCGAGCCCGACCAGACTTTCCAGTAGTGGAAGTCGCCATCGTTCTCGACGTTGGCCGGACCGTCGAAGTCGGTACTCGGCGAACTGGCCCAGTACGGCACTTCGGGCGAGAGATCGTTGGCGATCTTGCGCAGCGTATGGCCGAACAACTCGCGCATGCCGTCCTCGATGCGCTTGACCTCGGCGGCATCGATGGACTGACGGAAGGTTTCGCGGTCGGGCCAGGACTCCCAGCCGGTCTGCACTTCATTGTTACCCGACCACAGCACGATGCTCGGATGGTCGCGCAGACGCAGCACCTGCTCGGTCGCCTCGATGCGGACGTTCTCGCGGAAAGCATCGTCATAGGGCGTGATCGCACCGCCAAACATGAAGTCCTGCCAGATCATCAGGCCCATGCGGTCGGCTATCGCATAGAACGCGTCGTCCTGATATGTACCGCCGCCCCACATGCGCAGCATGTTCATATTGGCGTCGCGTGCGGAACGCAGGATCGACTCCATCCGCTGCGGCGTGGCGCGCTCGGGGAAACTGTCGAACGGGATCAGGTTCGCGCCTTTGGCGAACACCGGCACGCCGTTGACCACGAAGGCGAAACCGCGGCCCCAGCGATCCTTGTCGCGGCGCAGTTCGACACTGCGCAGGCCGATGTCGCGCTCGGCGCTGGCCAGCGCGTCGCCGCCGGCCTGCACGCTTGCGCGCACGTGGTAGAGATTCGGATCGCCGTAGCCGGCCGGCCACCAGCGCTGTGGATGCTCGATGCGCACGGGAACGACGACGTGGTTCTCGCCCGCCGTCAGTTCGGCATGCTGCGTCTGGCTACCCTTCGTACCGTCCGGAGCGGTCCAGTCCACCTGCACGTCGACCGCTTGCGCACGGTCGACGCGAAGATCGAGCTGCGCCTGCAACTGCGCGACGTCGGCATCGACCTTCGGCTGCGCGACGTGGAAGTCCGCCAGCCGCAGGTTGTCCCAGCTTTCCAGCCGTACCGGCTGCCAGATGCCCAGGGTCACGTAACGCGGACCCCAGTCCCAGCCGTACTGATAGTTGGCCTTGCGGACGTAATTGGATGTCTGCTTGCCCTTGGGCTCGTCGCCGAAGGCGGAGTCGAACTCGCCCGGTAACGCATAAGGCTGCTTCAGCAACCATGGCTGCAGGCGCGCGATCGGCGAATGCAGGTGCACCAGCAGCGTATTGCTGCCCGGATGAAGCTGCTCTTTCACCGGAATGCGCCAGCGGCGGAACATGTTGTCGGCCGAGAGCAGGTGCTTGCCGTTGAGCGACACATCGGCAAACGTGTCCAGCCCGTCGAAGACCAGCTCGACATGGCCGCGTTTCAGGCTGGCCGCATCGACATCGAACGATAACTGGTAGTCCCAATCGGCGAGGCCAACCCATTGCAGGCTGGCCTCGTTATCGCGATAGAACGGATCGGCGATGGTGCCGGCCGCGAGCAGGTCTGTCTGCGCGCTACCGGGCACCCGCGCCGCTTGCCAGCGTGCCGCCGCGGGATGCGCGGCGGCAGCGGACGACGATGGCGCGAGGCGAAACTGCCACCCCTGCAGGAGCGGCCGCTCCGCCAGTGCCTGCGCACTGGCGGAACTTGCGACGAAACATGCCGACAGCGCGAGCAGCGCACGCCAGCGTGCGATCACAGCTTGAAGCCCAGGTTCAGCGTGTAGGTGCGGCCATTCTTGTACGCATTGAGCGGCTGGCTCGGGGTGTTGTTGTAAACGAAATAGGTCTCGTCCAGCAGGTTCGTGGCATCCAGCGAAACGCGGATGTGGTCGTTGATCTGGTAACCGACCGACGCGTCCAGCTCGCGGAAGATGCCCGTGATCTGCGCCGACTGCAGCTGCGCGATCTGCGTGAAGTACGCCGAACGCCAGCTATAGGTGATGCGGGCGTTCCACGGACCCTGCTCGTAGTACGGGCTCAGGTTGAACGAGTTCTTCGAGTTGTACGGCAGCGGGAAGCTGTTGCTGGTATCCGCATGCGAGTACGTGTAGTTCGCCAACATGCCGAAACCATAACCGAAGTTACCCTGGTAGGTCAGCGACAGGCCCTTCACCTTGGCGACGCCTGCATTGATCGGCTTCTCCATGGAGTAGACCGCGTCCTGAAGCGTCGTCAGGTTGAAGTGCGTTTCCTCGACATTGGTGTTGAGGATGTAACCCGAGATGCGGCGGTAGAAGGCCTCGGCGGACAACACGCTGTTTTCCGAGAAGTACCATTCCAGCGATGCGTCGTAGTTGGTCGACTTATACGGCTTCAGGTCGGTATTGCCTTCCGAGCCCGTGAGCGTGCGGTCGTCCAGCGCGACGTACGGCGTCATCTGCTGATAACGCGGACGTGCGATGGCCTTCGCCGCGGCGAAGCGCAGCACCAGATCGTCGCGCAGGTCATAGGCGATATTGAACGACGGCAACCAGTCGTGATAGCTGCTGCGCTTGTTCACCGGCGCGTACTGATTGGTGCCGATGCTGTTGTAACCGTCGACCGTGTCGCGGGTACGGTAGTAGCGCATGCCGAGGTTGCCGCGATAGCTGTCGCCGGCGAAGTCGCCCTGGATGTAGAACGCGCGGTTCTGTTCCTGAATGGAATAGGTCGCCTTCGGATCCAGCGGCACGCTGGTCACCAGGCTCTGCACGTAGTCTTTCAGGCCACCACGGCTGATCGTCGTCCAGTTGGCCATGCTGCCGGTGCCATTCAGACCGCCGAGATAGCCGTCCGGGGTCATGCCGCCCTGAAGATCGGCGAGCGAGACGCCACTGCCATCCGGCGACGGAATCTGCGCGGCGTAACCGTCCTGACCGTTGTAGTGATTGGTGGCCTTGATACCGACCTCGATCTGATTCAGCGGACCCCAAGAGACATCGTGCGCGAAGTCGGCCTGGAAGTAACGCTCGCGGTCGTAGCTGGGCGCGTAGCTGTAGCCGGCACCGTGCGCGAGCATCTGCGACGGGTTGTCCGGGCTGTTGTAGTTGATCTGCGGATGCTGGCCCGCCAGGTTCCAGTTGTAACCGCCGTAGCCCTGGAACTGCGCGCTGTAGATGCCGTTCGACCCACCGGTGGAACCGGTGTAACCGACCTGGCTCGACGCGGTCCAGCCATCGCCGTACCAGTCGGCGCGCAACTGCGCGGTACCGGTGTTGACCTTCGAGAAACGCTCGTAGCCATCCAGATAGCTCGGTGCACCCGCGCCGTACGAGCCGTTCGTGGCGACGCCATTGTTGAAGCCCAGCGAATTCGCGGAGGCCGCGCTACCCGACCAGTCGCCATAACGGCTCTGGTTGAAGTTGTTGAACTTCTCGGTCACGTACAGGCCCGTGAAGTTCAGTTCGAAACCGTCGTTCGGCTTCCACTGCAGACCGGTGGACACGCCGTCGCGCTTGCGTTCCTGCTGGAACCACGCCGTGTTGATCGCGGTCGGATAAACGCCCTGCGCGTTCGGCGCCACGACGCCCGGGGCGAACTGGTGGCTGGGGTTCGTATCGGTGGGATCGTTGACGCGCTGGTAACCGAAAATCTCGGTGCCCTGGCGATCGATGACGCGATCCGAATGCATGACGGAACCGAGCACGCCGAAGGTATTGGCGTCGTTCTTCCAGCTATAGAACAGCGAAGCATTCGGCTTGCCCTTGTCCGCGCGGTCGTTATAACCGTAGCTGACATTGCCGGTCAGCGTATTCGCCTTCAGGTCCAGCGGACGACGCGTGTTGACCACCACCGTACCGCCGATGCTGCCTTCGTCGATCTTCGCCTGCGGGGTCTTGTAGACCTGGGCGTTGCCGATGATTTCGGACGTGAGCAGGCTGTAATCGAACGAGCGGCTGTCCGGGTTGTTCGGATCGGACGTCCAGTTGGTCGACGCAAGCGTCTGGCCGTTGAGCAGCAGACGGTTCAGCGCCGGGTCGGTGCCCAGGATGCTGACCTTGTCGCCTTCGCCGAAGTTACGGTCGACGCTGATGCCCGGCAGGTGCGAGAGCGATTCGGCGACATTGGTGTCCGGAAACTTGCCCACGTCCTCGGCCGAAATCGCATCGACGATCGAGTCGGCATTGCGCTTCAGATCGAGAGACTTCTGCAAGCTCGCGCGGATACCCGTGACGGTCACGCCTTCGAGGTTCGAAGCAGCCTGCGGATTCGCGGCATCGGGAGTGGCAGGGGTGTTCTTCTTCGCCGTCTTGGCGGGCGGCGTGGGGGTCGTCGCGCCCGAGTCCTGCGCCATGGCGCTGCCCGTTGCGAACAGCCCAGCCAGAATGGCCATCGAAAGTGCGCTGATCCGGTGGTTCACATCGATTTCCTTGGAAGATGGCGCGAGACCCGGACAGACGTGCCTTCGCATCGTCCCTTCCCTTCCCGCGTAATTTTTAGGCCGAACGCGCCCGCGCGAGCATTCGCCCACGTTGTTCGCGTTCGTCCTTGTGGATTCGTTCTTGCCCTGCGCCCATGCGCGGTGGCGATGGTCCGCCCGTACGTTCGATACCGCGTCGTCGTCACTGTTGCAGCGGTGTTACGGATCGAATTTTTAGGGGTAGCTGACAACGTTGTCAACCGATTTTTTAACTCGATCTAAAGTCCGCAGCAATCAATCAACTCGCTGTTTTTAATTGATTTATTCGAACGCATGAAATACTGCATTGCGGAATTTCTCATTCAGAATTTGGATCGATCCATGTCCCGGTCAACCGTTGGCTCTATGCCGCTAGGTCACTATTTCCAAAGCAGTTTTTTCAGCCGGGCACGGCTTTGGGGGAAAACGGTCCCGATGGGGTGCATCCATGCTGCGGCGCAACCAAAAATAGCCGACCGAAAGCATCGTTCCATCCAAAAAACTGACAACCCAAACAACAAAGCGAACTGCAGGAGCGCGCTCAAGCGCGATAGCCAACGAAGCGAAGAAACAGAAACCATCCACCGCACTCAAGCGCGCCACATCCACTTAGGCAGCTAACTCACGCTCCCCGCGCAACCCACTAGCCACCCGATACAACCCAGCGATCTCATCGATGAGATGACGCAACGTATAGGCCACCTGCGCAACTGTCCCCGGCTCGATATCGATCGACGGGACATCGATCAACAAATCGGTGACTCCACGCAGCCCCGCCAATCGATCGAACAGCAACGCATCAACGTCACGCAACGACAACGACAACGACAACGACGTGTGAGCTTTGCATGTGGGACAGGGAATGGTCGTGTCTTCGCCAGAGGCGGCGATGGCGATACCGGACGCGTCTACTACTACGTCATTCTTCTTGGTCATGCAGCATCCTCTTCCATGGATGTCCGCCACCCGCGGAAATGCGGGTGGCGGGCGTGCCAGGTTCGAAGCCGTGATTTGGTACGGTCGGGACAAGCCCGCCCGGCACGCCCGCCGTAAACGTCGGGACGTGAGCATATTCAACGCTGAAAGGAGTCGCTTGAGACGACGCCTTCCCGCGCCAAATCTCGGGCTTCGAGACCCGATCGCCGAAGTGCGGCGACGCGATGAGGATCGCGGCGATGACGCGAAGCGTCAACCCGTTTGGATAAAAGAGACCGAATTTTCAGATTAGTCTGAGTGGAACCAGCCGCATGAAAATCACGCTGACCTGGACTACCTGTCCTTGTCCCCTACCGAATCATTTCGCGCACATGTATTGCGCGCTCTACTGGTACATGCGCGGTCCACGTCCCTGGCCCTGGACGAAGAGATTCGGAGATCAAACGCGTTCTCCCGATCTTCACGCGAGCCGTTCGGCTTAGCCGTCTCCGTCCCCAATTGGGACACCAAAACGACCAAGCATGAAATCGATAACGCTACGTAGCTTTGCCGTCGGGCGGCGATCCTGCGCGTAAATCAGATACATGGGAGAAGGCATGAGTGCCCAGGCCGGTAATACGGGTAGCAAACAGCCGGTGGCAAAATCGTCGGCGAGCAGTGCTTCCGGCAGCAACACAATGCCTGCGCCATGTGTGGCAGCCATGCGCAACGCATCACCCTGGTTCGCGGTAAACCGGCCTTGAACGGCGACATCGCAAATGCCGCCGCCGGGTCCCAGCAGACGCCACGCTCACATCGGAATGATGGGCCACGTAGTCGGTCAGCGCCGGCACCAGGCAATGGCTACCGAAACTGACGGGCGCAATCATCCTCAGCTCACCGCGCGGACTGGCGGCAACTCGATGAGCGCTGACTGATCCGCACCAGCCAGCGCTAGGGATTAACCACCCCTACCCCGATTCCAGACGCTCAGCGCGCCCCCGACGTCACTCGCCAGACGGTGTCGCCGACATCGTCCGCGATCAATAGCGATCCGTCCTTGTCCTGCGCCAGGCCGACCGGTGCGCCGTACAACTGCGACTCGTCGGCCGAGTAAAAACCGGTGACGACGGGCTCGGGAATGCCAACCGGCTGGCCCTGCTTGAAAGCGACAAACGTGACGCGGTAGCCGCTGAGTGGCGTGCGGTCCCAACTCCCGTGCTCGCTGATAAACGCACCGCCGTGGTACTTATCCGGCAGCGCGTTGCTGTCGGAGAACAACAGTCCCAGTGGGGCGACATGCGATCCCAGGGCGTAATCCGGCTTAATCGCTTTTTTGACCAGGTCCGGCCGCTGCGGCATAACGCGACTGTCCACGTGCTCGCCGAAATAACTGTAAGGCCATCCGTAGAAACCGCCTTCCTGTACGGAGGTCAGGTAGTCCGGCACCAGGTCCGCGCCGATCTCGTCGCGTTCGTTGACGATGGCCCAGAGCTTGCCCGTCTGCGGTTCCCATTGAAGCCCTGTCGGATTGCGCAGGCCCGATGCGTAGATACGGCTAGCGCCGGTGGCGACATCAACTTCAAGCACGTCCGCACGCCGGTATTCCACGGCCAGCCCGTTCTCGGTGATGTTGCTGTTGGACCCGACACCGACATACAACTTGCTGCCGTCCGGACTCGCCAGCAGTGCCTTCGTCCAATGGTGGTTGATGGTGCCCGGCAGGTCCGCGAACGCCACGCCGGGCGCCGTGATCTGCGTTTCCCCCGCGGTGTAGGGAAACTTCACGATGCCATCGGTATTGGCAACATAAAGGGAATCGCCGATCAGCTGCACGCCGAAGGGCGAATGCAGGTTCTCGATGAACACATGCTTTTCCCATCCGCCGTTGGCGTCGCTCGTTTTGCGCAGCAGCGTGATCCGGTTGCCGCCCTTGCCACCTTTGCCCGATTTGTTCTTGACCATGCCAGCGATCAACTGCTTGGGCGTCGTCACCGGTTCCGTGCCGGGGCCATTGGATTCCACCACCAGGATGTCGTCGTTGGGAAGAACGTAAAGCTGGCGAGGATGCATCAGGCCACTGGCGATCGCTTCGATCTTCAGTCCCTCCGCTACCTTGGGTGTTTGACCTTGCTTCCAGCCGGCCTTGTCCGGTACCTGCATGGGCGGCACCAGGAAGTTCTGGGCCTTGGGCAGTGTCGGGTTGTTGCCCGACTGCTGAGCGGGTTCAAACGACGCTTTTTCGCTGCAAGCACCCAGGATGGCCGCGCATGCCAGCGCCAGCGCGCTTCGGTAGAGGATCTTATTCATGGATAAAGTCTCCCGATGCGGAGCGCTTCACCGCAACAACAATGTGGCCAATGGACAGAAGGACGACCGTGCAGGCCGAAAGCCAGACGCCCGCAGGAACTATCGAATAGGCATCGCGACTGTGCACGAACGCATTGACGATCGCCGCGACGACGGCGAACAGATTCAGCCAGAAGTCGAGCTTGTCGGCTCCCGTGACGGTTCGTCGGAAGGTGATCCAGACCTGCACCAGGTTGATCAGACGCGGGATCACCGCAACCAGCAGGCCGATGGCGATGAGCCAGGCGGCGCCTTTCACCCACAGTATCTCCGCGCTGCGGGCATAGACGATGTCGAAGATCAGCGCGGCGACAAAGAAGCCGAACGGGATGGGGTTTAGAAGTCCGTAGATGGCTCTGGCCAGTACGGAACTACGCGGTGCGGTGCGGTAGCTCATGGGGTGCTGTCTCGATGAGGGTGGCGGGATATGGCGGACCTGGGCGTTCTTGCGTGCGCCTCCCAAGGTTGCCGGCTTGAGGGCTGACGGAGGCTAGCCTGCCCGGTGTCTAGGGTATGTCTGGATGTCGGGAGTGTCTTGGATTTACCTGCGCTCGCGGAAAGCGAAACGGAGGCAATCGTGAGCTCAATCCCTCTGGAGTCGGACCGTCAGGCTAGTATCATCCGTTCACAGGGGCGGGTTCCTCCCCCAACGGGCCCACCGATGTATCGGGCCGCCACGGCAAATGTTCCAAAGCATATTGAGCAACGCATGACGTCATCGACCGATTATTCTTTCCGCAAATTCCAGGAAGAGCTACGTGCTCTCGATGGCAATGCACCGACACGCGTTGAACCAACACGCATTGAACCAACACCTGTTGAAACAAAAAAACTCAGCAAGAAAGAGCTGGAAGCGCAGCGATTAGCAAAAGAAAAAGCGGAATTTTCGGCACTACGTGAAAAATACCAATGGAGCGTCGCAGACGTGGTGTCATTCTTTCCCGAAGAGGAAGGCATCGGTTATTTGCAAGCATTACTGCAAGCCCCGCCTCAGAAGAAGCGGGGACGGAAACCTAAAGCCGATATGTAGCCATGCAAACAGCGGAAGGATAATGTCCGTTGTCCTGCCGGAATCCGCTATCGGGTGGTGCAAAACCATGATAGGTTCGAAAATGCCGCCATCTCGCGGCATTTTTACTCAATGGAGTGCATTCATGGAACAGCTAAACGTTGTTTTGCACGAAGATAGGGTGAACGGGTTTAATCCTTTCGGAATTCAGGTCGAAGGGCCGTTACAGAATCAGGCGACAGTGGGGAAGCGCGAGCCCAAATACCAGGGCAGCACTGATGTCAGCGGTTTCGGTTCCCGTACCGGCGGCGGCGACTTCGGCTAACCGAAGTTAAGCGCCATAGCTTCAGAATTATTCGCAGATGATATGAAGCCGTCTCTTTATCAAGAGGCGGCTTTTTTATGGATGGAGGTTAATCATGTTCGCGGGTATTGTTGAAGGCACGGAGATAATAAGCGGGCTTAACCGCATCCGTGCCAGCATCCCGTCATTGGCCCACCGGTTTTGCGAGAGTTGCCAACAAGGCTTTGTCCAGGCTTGCAGCCACACCTAACATGTGCCGCACCGGCACGTTGTAGTTGGCCAGGGCCGGGGTGGAATTCAGGGGTGAAGCCAGACCTTTTTCCAGGTCCAGCTTCCAGCGGACGGGTTTGCCGAGATCCTGTGCCTTACCCGCCAGGGGCTGGCCCAGCGCGCGGCCAACGACACCGTCGAGGCTACGCCCGCGAAAGCAGCCACGGGAAGATATAGAGCGAGCAAGGCGATACGAAGGAACAAGGCGGCTCGTCGAGCAGGGCGGTTGCTCAGCGCAACGGCGAGAAAGCTGTCACCACATGTGGCTGAAGGCCCAGAAGTCCGGATAAAGAACAAAGCGGAAACCGGAGCGTCAACTAATCCATCCCGGTTTCCACACGCAGAGAAAACGGCAACAGCGCGCCCTACCCGTCCGCGTTGCCAGCTCGCGCAATCAAGCGCACTACATGAGTCTACCCAGCCAACTCATGCCCACGCATACCTCCACTCATCGCCCGATACAACTCAGTGATTTCATCGATGAGATGTCGAAGCGTATATGCCACCTGTGCAACCGTGCCCGGTTCGATATCGATCGACGGAACATCGATCAGCAAGTCAGTCACACCGCGAAGCCCCGCCAGCCGATCGGACAGCAACGCATCGACGTCACGCAATGACAACGATGCGTGGGCTTTGCATGTGGGACAGGGAACGGTTGGGTTGTCGCCAGAAGTGGCGATTGCGATATCGGACGCGTCTACTACATCGTTCTTCTTGGTCATGCGGCATCCTCTTCCATGGATGTCCGCCACCCGCGGGAATGCGGGTGGCGGGCGTGCCAGGTTCGAAGCCGTGTATTGAACGGTCGGGACAAGCCCGCCCAGCACGCCCGCCGTAAACGTCAGGGGCGCAAGCATAAGCAACGCTGAAAGGGGTCGCTTGAGACGACACCTTTCCGCGCAACACACGGGCTTCGACACCCGGTCGCCGATGTGCGGCGACGCGGTGAGGATCGCGGCGATGGTGCGTAGCGTCAACCCGTTTGGATAAAAGAGACCGAATTTTCAGATTAGTCTGAGTGGGCGACGCTATCCGGCTAGACCGCTCTACCTGAAACCCCCCGACTATTTATCGCGCGTTTTCCAACCGGGAGGCCACAGAAGCTTGTTGATCTCAACATCAAGGCTCGCAACCGAACTGTCGCCGCCACGAGATATCGCCGCTCCCGGAGGAAACATCCGGGCGACTCCTCCGTCGACAAGAAGTCCACATGATCCGTCGGCTACTTGCACGGGCACCGACAGATTGCCGTGCATTGCATGCTTCACCAAGGCATCGAGCTTTGCGCGTTGACTTGCAGACACAATCGACTGTCTGGCCAGCGATTCGTCGTCGAAGGCGATCATGCGTTTCCCATCCTTGCCGGTACCGATGACGACAACCGAACTCGATTGAGCCCCGTAACCTGCCGTCCACAGCACGGTGAATGGTTGTTCGTAGTCGATTGCAATGCGCGACAGGCTTTGACGAGCGTCGTTGATCGAGTCGGTAAAGCTTGCCTTGCATCGAGCCGACACATCACTTCCAGCGACGGGCTCTACTCCCAAAGCACCGGCATCGATCTATTTCTTAAGCACCGCGCTGTCAGGCACCGAAACTGATGCCGACTGCACAGTAGTAACAGTCATGGTCAGAGCCACACCCAATAAGCGGTAAAAAAGCGCTCTGGCCTTTTTGTTGAACCTGCAAGCGATGCTCAATCCTTGGCACCAGCCACCGTGAGTGCCTCGATCAAATCCTGATTGTCGGTATCCCGGGCGATCGAAAGCGCGGTTTCGCCATCATTGTCTCTAGCGTTGGGATTGGCGCCCATCGTGAGAAGGGCAACGACAACATCAATTCCATCCTCTTGATTGTTTGTCTGCTCGATAAGAGGTGTGCGGCCGCTCGCATCCCGCGCCTCGATATCGGCTCCCCTGTTCACGATCACTGCAACCGCTTCCGGATCGGTGACGATATGGAGGAGCGTGATCCCGTCGTCGTTTCTGGCATTGATATCGGCGCCGTTCGCCAGGAGGAGGTTCAAGATTTCCTCTTCGAAATACATGTCGAGGAGGTGGATCGGTTGAAACTCGTATTCGTCGACGGACGTAGCGAGCGTTGCGTCTTTGGCGAGCATCGTTCTGACCGTTTCGATATCGCCGACATGTACCGCATTGTGGAACGTCTTGATTGACTCGATATCCATTGGCGATGTCTTTCCCCTGTAAAGGCGCAGGATAGTCAAAAGCTGCGCCAGCAGTCGAGATATGGAGTGGCCTACAGCTTCAGCGAAAACCGAGATAGCGGCCAAAGGAGGCACCTCAGAGTATGCTGCCCCTGGTTCGACGAACATCATTAAAAGGGGGAGCCAATGTGAAAACGGCCGCTGCTTCACCAGTCTGCATGGTGACCTCGGTGATTCTTCGGGGCTTCATTCTTTTTTTTGCCTTAGTAGGACAGTCTGCCTTTGCTGCTGAGACCGTCACCTACTACTACACCAGTCCGCAAGGCACAGTTCTCGCCACCACAAATGCTGCGGGAAGTGCTGTATCGACCTCCGATTATCGGCCCTATGGAAGCCAGGCGCTTGGTGTGTCCGAAGCAGGTCCAGGTTACACAGGGCATGTAAACGACCCCGATTCGGGGCTGACCTACATGCAGGCGCGGTACTACGACCCGGTAACGGGTTTTTAAGTATCGACCCGATCGGGAGCCGACCAGCAGATCTTTTTACCTTTGGGCGCTATACGTACGTGGCTAACAATCCCGCCACCAATACGGACCCAGATGGAAAGCAGTTGGCACCTGGCGATGACGGCCCTATTGCCATGTCCATCCGTATGCAAGATTCAGCAGTCATAGCCGGCGAATTGCAGGCATCGAGGCAGGCGCTGGATATGGCCCCTGGGTTCATTCCCATCGTCGGCAGCATCGAAGGCATCGTCGATGCGGCTCACGAGCCGACCCCGTTTAACATCACGATGGCGGTGATTGGTGCATTGCCGGAAGGTGGTAGTGCAGCAGCCAAGGTTATCAAGGGAGTGGAGAACTCAGCGAAAGAGGTCTCGGCCACATCGAAAACGTTCAGCAGCGAGAAAAAGGCACTCGTTGATATGGCCAAAGCAGACAAGAGGACTGGAATAACAAGCGCAGACATGCAGGCTTACAAGGATCTCAATCGAGACCTTCCAGATCCGTTCCCCTCGAATAAAGTTCGAGGCCCGGAGGCCCACAGCAGCGGTGCCCCAACTTCCCAGCAGCCGCACGGACATGTCGGTCCGGTGGATCACATTCCAATACAGGACCCGTAGAAGTGACCAGAATGATCTATTGGCTCGTCGAGGCATGCCGTGAGCTGGAGCTACACATTGACACTGATCCCATCATCGACCTGCCAAGTGGGCTGAAAATAAATCCTGCAGCACGGATCCGTGACCTAGGCGGTGTTGAGGGCATGCTGATTGTCGACAATTACGACCAAGTCGAACCGCATACAGATGAAATTGTCCGCGCCGGATACGGATTCAGTGTTCTGGATGAGCCCCATCAAGGAGAGACATTCGATCTTTCTAACTATATGGACATGTTCCGGGATTGGGGATGGACAGGGTCGGCAGCCAGCCAACCGAAGTGGATTGATATCCATAACTGATTGCCAAACCCGGACGCTTTGTTGCTATGAAGTTGATGCAGCCCACCATCGCAATATTCCTCGTCTGTCTTGGTTTCTGCTGGAGTGTTGATCTCGATGCCAACTCAACATCGGGGCCCACACCAACAACTGTGTGTCAGCTGTTTGCCGCGCCGGGCACCACAGCCATTCGCGTGCGAGTTAGCGCCGTAGCGATCCGTGGGCCGCGGCACGGTTCCTATCTGGTCGATTCAAACTGCCGCGGTGAGAGGATTGGATTTCGGTTCTCGGACAAGCTGCCACCTTCATCCGTCGCCCAGAAATTCATGAACGCTTTGATGGCTGACCCCAGGAATCTTGCGATGCGGATTTTTACGGTGCAGGTGTCTGGCACCTTCGATCCGAAGGCAGGTGACGATCAGCACGGGCTCATCCTGATCGATCACGTGACAAGCTTTGAGAAGCAAGCTAAATGGCCAAGAGCTTGGGTCCCGAAGATGGGATACCGCTCGATCCTTGATCAACCGGTCATTGGATCAAAGAGATCCGGAAACCCAGACGGAGACAATAAATGGGTTTAACGACCTCCGCCCCGGTTTTCGGTTCCGGTTTTCGATTCCACGGGAACAAGCCTGGCCGCAGTTGACATGCAATAGAATCATTGCATATCGTGCGATATGGATATTGCGCCGCATGAATGATGAGCAGCTTGACCAAATTTTCAAGGCACTCGCCGACCCCACCCGTCGCAGGATCATAGATCGGCTGCGCAAGCAGCCCAACCAGTCGCTTTTTCAAATTTGTGCCCTGTCAGTCGCGGAGGGCGAAAAAGCCGTCTCCCGGCAGGCGATCACCCAACATCTCGACATGCTGGAGAAAGCCGGACTGGTTCACGTTTCCTGGTCAGGCCGAACCAAAATCCACGCTCTCGATCTCAAGCCGTTGCGAAAGGCGGCGGACATCTGGCTTCACAGACATCTTCAAGAGGGGAAAGACCGATGAGAATCTATGTCACAAGCGTCTTCGTCGATGACCAGTCCACGGCGTTGGAGTTCTACACCAAAGTCCTTGGCTTCATCGTGAAAAATGACGTGCCTTTGGGCGAAAATCGCTGGCTCACGGTCGTATCGAGTGAAGAACCTGCTGGAACGGAGCTACTGTTGGAGCCCAGCGGGCATCCTGCGGTAAAGCCCTATAAGGATGCTCTAGTCGAGGATGGCATACCCGCAGCCTCGTTTCAGGTTGATGACCTGAGCAGTGAATATGAGAGGCTGCGCGCGCTTGAAGTCAAGTTCACTGTAGAACCGATGGACGCGGGTACGGTTCGCATGGCTGTCTTCGACGATACCTGCGGAAATCTGATTCAGCTTATCGAGATGAAAGACAAGTAACGCGCCTGCTTCTTTGACCTTCGCGCTTTTCCGGCATGCTTGGCTTTTCTTTCTTCCAGGGGAGGATTACCGGTGACGATTGGCTCAGCGTCCACGCTGCATCGCCCAACAGCCACGCGTTACTGCGTGGATTGACGTGCGGCCAGCGCGGCACGATCAAGGGCATCCGACACGTCACGCTGTGCCTTTGCGTCGAACTGGGAGAGGAAAAGCTCAGTCACGGTGGCCTCGTAGATCTTCCACATACGTGCGCGCAACGCTCGCCCCGCATCCGTGATCGTGACATAGGCCGCGCGCCCATCGTCGGGAGACCGCGCACGCGTGACGAAGCCTTCCTGCTCCAGGCGATCCACCAGGCGAGTGAGGCTGTAACGTTCGATCACGAGCGCGTCGGCCAGCTCGTGCATGCGCCGCGTGCCGTCCTTGCCGCTTTCCACGCCCCACAGTGCGTCATACCAGGCATAAGCAGGCAACCCAGCGTTGGACAGTCGACGCTCAATCTCCCGAATCAGTGCGCGATGCGAGCGCACAAAAGAGAACCAGAGATCCGGCTCCTTGTTCACCATATGCAGCGCCTCCCGTACCCGATGAGTTGCAATCGCAATTATATCGCGGCATGATCGGCTGGTATCAATTGCAATTGCAATCGTATGTTGACGCCTCCCGGGGCGTCTCCTTTCCAGTCCATGCCGTCGCTCCGTGCGATCAGCTCTATCCCATCTAATCGGAGGTCCCCATGAATCATCCTTTCGTGCAGCCCGACATCGATCCTGCGGAAACTCGCGAATGGGTCGAAGCATTCGAGGCGGTGACGAAAGCAGATGGGCGCGCTCGCGCGCATTACTTGATGGACCAGTTAAGCGACTTTGATGTCAGCCGCCATGGCGATCTTCATGGCAGGGTAACGACGGCATACGTGAATACGATTGCGCGGGAGCGGCAACCGGACTATCCAGGTGACCTCGCCATCGAGCGCCGACTGAATGCCTACATCCGCTGGAATGCGATGGTGATGGTGCTTCGGGCAGGCAAGCATTCCAACGTCGGCGGCCACATCGCCACCTATCAATCGGCCGCCGTGCTTTACGACGTGGGATTCGATCATTTCTTCCGCGGACGCACCGATACGTTTGACGGCGACATGGTGTACATCCAGGGCCACTCGGCACCTGGCATCTATGGCCGAGCGTTTGTCGAGGGCCGCATTAGCGACGCGCTGATGGACAACTTTCGACGCGAATCGGCGGTCGCGGGATTGTCCTCCTATCCGCACCCCCGCCTGATGCCCGACTTCTGGCAATTCCCCACCGTGTCCATGGGGCTGGGACCGCTGACCGCCGCTTACCAGGCCCGCTACATGCGCTACCTGGAGTATCGCGGCCTGAAGGAGCACCAGGGGCGCAAGGTCTGGGCCTTCCTCGGCGATGGCGAAATGGATCAGCCCGAATCCCTTGCGGCAATCTCCGTGGCCGGCCGCGAACGACTCGACAACCTGATCTTCGTCGTTAATTGCAATTTGCAGCGCCTTGACGGCCCGGTGCGCGGCAACGGCAAGGTGATCCAGGAGTTGGAGGGAACCTTCCATGCCGCCGGCTGGAACGTCATCAAGGTCATCTGGGGCGACGGATGGGATGCCCTCCTGGCGAAGGACACGAGCGGCCTTCTTCGCCAACGCATGATGGAATGTGTCGACGGCGACTATCAGACGTTCAAGTCGCAGAATGGCGCCTATGTCCGCGAGCATTTTTTCGGCAAGCACCCTGAATTGCTGACGTTGGTCGCCGACATGTCCGACGATGACATCTGGAAGCTCACGCGCGGCGGCCACGACCCCGAGAAGGTTTATGCCGCCTACTCGCAAGCAGCCAGCACCAGCGGGCGCCCCACGGTCATCCTGGCCAAGACCGTCAAGGGCTTTGGCATGGGTGAGGCGGGCGAAGGCCAGAACATCAATCACCAGCTGAAGAAGATGAGTGTGGACGCGGTACGCGCGTTCCGTGACCGCTTTGCCCTTCCCGTCAGCGATGCGCAACTGGAAGAGATGCCATATCTACGGCCTGCGCCGGACAGCGAAGAAGCGCGCTACTTCGCTGAGCGTCGCAGCGCCCTTGGTGGCCAGCTGCCCGCACGCCTCCATCAGACGCCGCCGCTGCCCATTCCGGCGCTATCGACCTTCGCCAGCCTCTTACAGGGAAGCGGCGAGCGCGGGCAGTCCACCACCATGGCGTTCGTGCGCATCCTGAGTACGCTGCTGAAAGACCCTAATCTCGGCAAGCTCGTTATCCCTATCGTTCCGGATGAATCACGCACGTTCGGCATGGAAGGATTGTTCCGCCAGATCGGCATCCACTCCTATCTTGGGCAGCTTTACACCCCGCAGGACGCAGGACAGCTGAGCTATTACAAGGAAGCCAAGGACGGGCAGATTCTGCAGGAAGGCATCAACGAATCGGGCGCCATTTCGTCGTGGATCGCAGCAGGCACGTCCTACAGCAACCATGCGTTGACCACGATCCCGTTCTACATCTTCTATTCGATGTTTGGATTGCAACGCGTGGGCGATCTGGCATGGGCGGCGGCCGATGCAAGGACACGCGGCTTCCTGCTGGGTGCGACGTCTGGGCGAACCACTCTGATGGGTGAGGGCTTGCAGCATGACGACGGCCATAGCCACGTGCTGTCGTCCGTCATTCCCAGCTGCATCTCGTACGACCCGACATTTGCCTACGAGCTTGCCGTCATCGTGCAGGATGGCATGCGCCGCATGTTCGTGGAACAGGAAGACATCTACTACTACATCACGATTCTCAACGAGAACTACCCTCATCCCGCCATGCCGGATGGTGCGGAAGAAGGCATTCTCAAGGGACTCTATCTGCTGCGCGAAGGCAGCAAGGCATCGAAGAAAACCCCGCGAGTGCAGCTGATGGGTAGCGGCGCCATCCTCAACGAGGTGTTGGCGGCAGCCGATCTCCTTGAGAAGAACTACGGGGTTCTCAGTGATATCTGGAGTGCGACCAGCCTCACCGAGGTCCGTCGCAATGGCTTGGCCGCAGAGCGCTGGAACATGCTCCACCCGGAAGCCGAGCCACGCGCTCCCTACGTGCAAACGTGCCTTGCCGGCCGCCATGGGCCCGTGGTTGTCGCTACCGACTACATGAAGATTGTGAGTGACCAGATCCGCCCTTTCATCCATGGCCGTCGCTTCGTCGCGCTGGGTACGGATGGCTTCGGCCGCTCTGATACGCGGGCGTCGCTGCGAACCTTCTTTGAAGTAGATCGGCACTTCGTAGCCTTGGCAGCGCTAAAGGCTCTCGCGGATGATGGACAGGTGCCACGCTCCCTCGTTGTCCATGCGATCCAGGCTTTCGGCATCGATCCCGAAAAGGCCGATCCAGCGGCGGTGTGACGCGAGTTGCCGTAGCGATCCGACACAGGCGCCAATGCATGGCGCGCGATCCCAGAGACACGTATGGACAACCTCAAAGAAGTGCGCGTGCCGGACCTTGGCGGCGCCCACGACGTCCCCGTCATCGAGTGGCTCGTCAAAGTCGGCGATCGCGTCGCGGTTAATCAGGGCATCATCACACTCGAGTCGGACAAGGCCACCATGGAGGTACCCTCGTCCATGGCCGGTATCGTCAGGGAATTGAAGGCGCACCTCGGCGACATTCTTTCCGAAGGTAACGTGATCGCGCTGATCGAAGTGAGCGACGCCACTGTGGACATCGCAACATCGGTCGCTGATGCAAGGCCTCCCCACGAAGCCGATGCGGCACCCTTGGTGAGGCGGGTTGCAATCGCCGCTACCGAGCCAGCCGAAAAGCCGCGCATCGAGAATAGTCAGGCAAGCGCGAGATGGGATGCATCTTTCGTCGTGCCCGGCGACGCTCCATATGCAAGTCCCACCGTGCGCCAGTTGGCCCGCGAACTGGGCGTGGAGTTGGCCCAAGTCACAGGCACCGGGCGCAACGGTCGCATGCTGCGCGGCGACGTGGAGACCTACGTACGAACCGCGTTGTCCGTTGATAGCAGACGCATCGAGACTACGGCTTCACAAGCACTTGGCGGAGGGCTGAATCTCCAGCCTTGGCCAAACATCGACTTCGCCAAATTCGGCGCTATCGAAACGCAGTCACTCAGCCGTATCCAGAAAGTATCTGGGGCTAATCTTTCCCGAAGCTGGGTGGTCGTGCCGCATGTCACCCAGCACGACCATGCTGACGTCACGGACCTCGAAGCATTCCGCGTACAACTCAATCGGGAGACGGAGAAGGATGGCACCAAAGTCACCATGCTGGCCTTCCTGATCAAGGCATCCGTCGTCCTTCTCAAGCGCTTTCCACACGTCAATGCCTCCCTCGACGAGAGCGGCGACACATTGATCCTGAAGAAGTACTACCACGTTGGCTTTGCGGCCGACACGCCACGGGGCTTGGTCATGCCGGTGCTACGTGATGCTGATAAAAAGGGTATCCGCGAGATTGCGCGGGAAACGGCGTCGCTCGCTACCAACGCGCGCGATAGCAAGCTCGGTCCCGCCGACATGCAGGGTGGCTGCTTCTCGATCAGCTCGCTGGGTGGCATCGGCGGCACCGCCTTCACACCCATCGTGAATGCTCCGGAGGTAGCCATCCTCGGCGTTTCCAAGTCGTCCATCCAGCCGGTGTGGGACGGCACCGCGTTTCGCCCGCGCCTTCTGCTTCCTCTCTCACTGTCCTACGACCATCGCGTCATCGATGGCGCAGCTGCGGCACGCTTCACCGCTGAACTTGCCCAGCTACTCGGCGACTTTCGCCGCGCGTTGCTGTGAATGACGCCCGGCTCGCGTCATTCCCGACGGAAAGGTATTTCCCCAAACCCCGCAGAAAGGACCAGCCCAGTGACCATCCAGCTCTATGGCTTCTGGCGTTCGAATGCAGCCTATCTCCTCTTTATACAGAGATAGGATCCATCGTTTTTATCGGTACATCCAGCCACGCTTCACGAGGAGTTGCCCATGATCATCGCCGTGTTCCTTGATACCTCCAATAACGTCAGAACCGAGCACGTTGCGGAGGCTCCCGAGTTACTCCAGCGCGATGGGCACTGGTATTCGTTGCGCGGTGGCCCGCGCCAACCGCAGCCGACAGACCGTGCCTGGGACCCAGTGGCTGTTTATGCCTCCGACGAACTGACAGAAGAGGAGTTCCAGGACCTCTTCGAGCTCAATAGAAAGCGCATACCGGAATTGAATTTGAAGTACTGACTTCACCTACGCAAAAGAAGTCCATTTCAAAGCCTGAAGATCGACAATGGCTTCTGCTGTTGGAGTGGCTAGTCGATAAGCTGGCGATGTCAGCTTTCACCCAAGGTGGACACTCCTGTCGCGACCGCGCTGATCATCGGTTAGACCTTTTCTCCACGACAGGCATCGATAGTTCAACGAACAAAGGGGTCGAACAAAGCGGTCAGAGTCATTTATCGAGAGCTCGTTGCACCGCTAGACTCAAAAAATCACTCTGCCCCCTTTGATCCTTTTTGTTCCGCCGTCTTTCCGCCCACTCAACCGAGGTGGTCTCTCCAGTCCAGTAGCATCTTGACTATTTCCGAATCGCGAGATTTATTGGGGCTCAACCCCATATGCTCAGTGCTTAGCCAGTGGAGATAGGCGATCGAGATGAACTGCCTCTTGTCGTCATCTGAGCCAGTCAGTCTTATCTCGCGACCGTCCAAGTCGACGAAACGCATTGGGTTGTCATTGGCATACGCCATGCGATTAAAGTTAAACATGTCGCCGGCTTTTGCGGATTTCGGGTCGGTGCTCAAAAACCGACCTATCGAAGGATCAAAGTAGCGCGCCTGCATGTAGACGAAATCGGTGTCAGGATCGGCCACGTGACCTGTGTATCCGACACCTTCCGATCGATCAAGTACTGACCGCCCAAACGGACTGTGATCCAGTCGACCAGTAATGTTTCCAGCGATATCCGTTATCGCCAGAGGCGTTCCTTGCGGGTCCGTTAAATAATAGGTGACTTCCTCGGCACAGCAAATTGCAGTTGCGTTGAGCGCGAGAACTGCGAGAAAAATACTTGCTGGCTTCATTGGAATTGTCCTTAGTTAAAATGTTTCGTTGGTTCTGGAACCAAATGGTGTTCCCGAGTAAAAGGGGAAGAGTACGGCGATCCATCATTGCTAGTCACTCAAGAAAATGTTCCCGCTGCGCATACCACCACCGCCCCCAAACAAACAGAACAACCACACTAAAAAAACCCATAATCGCCACCGGCGTCCACTCGCCACCGAAGCCACCCATCGTCAACAGAAAGAACGGCTGAAACGCTGCAGCACTCGCAAACACCACGAACCCCATGCGCCAGGCGAACAAACTACGTCGATAGACGCCGAACGCCATCGCAAGCAAGAAGACCCCGTAAACACCTGCCATAAAACGTAACCGCACGTCCGTATAGTGCGTGATGATTTCGCCGCGTGTGCCTCCCTGATACGACAGGATGCCCGTGATGGCGGAAGCGCAGACCAGCAACCCTGTGAAGCTAAGTCCTGCGGTTGCTAGCCGAATGAATCTGGAAGCGCCGTCTGCGGATGCTTTCGCGGCTAAGACCTGCCCCGACGTCGTTGTGACGCTGGATTTCTCCGCGCCTAAAGCCTTGCCTATGAGGTCACCAAGCCACACCGGATCGTTGCGTGAGAGCCATGCACCGAACCACATCAATGCTATGCCGAATGCGAGCATTCCGAGGCCCGAAAGCGACAGGACGCCACCGTTCAACGTCGACGTAGAACTGGACAGACTCGCTGCTGTGCCAAACGCGCAAATACCCATCCATATGGCCAGAAAAATCTTTACTGACCAGTGCATCCCGAACCGTCCGACAAGTACGACGCCCGATGCGTCGTGCTCGAACCGTCCGACAAATATAGGCTTGAATGAGTTGTTGACCATCGGGATAACGCGGTAAAGCGATACGCGCGATTCGGTGACGGTTCCTACCGCTCGCTCTTTCGAAACGGAGAACAAACCCGTTCCCCATCGACTTGTGGCGGCTTTCAGGCGTTCGACGGATTCGTTCATGCCGAAGGCGCTTTCGAACTTGATGGGGGGCGATCCTAGCCAGGCCTCTTTGAGCAGTTGGAACATTCGTTAGTCCTGCTTGGATGAGTTGAGGTGTCGCGATCGTTCGCTGATCGCACGCAGGGATCGCGGTCAAGCCCGTTCCTACGCAGAGCCTTTAGCTTTTGCGGTGTTTGGTGGGCTTTAGGAGCATGACAGCGCCCAGACCTACGATTACCCAGGCAATTGATTTGCACAAACCGATGGCGGCCGTGTCCTGATGGATATAGCAATGCATGGCGTCCTCCCCCTGTCCCCAATCCTTCGGTTCGCATCCACGCGATGAGAACAACGTGGATGCTCGCGACTACGCACTTCGTCTTGCTGCAAAGACTTGCTGCAAAGAAAAGGGCCGCGACATGCCTTGTCGCGACCCTTCTTTTGTACATGGCGGAGAGAGTGGGATTCGAACCCACGGTAGGCTCACACCTACGGCAGTTTTCAAGACTGCTGCCTTAAACCGCTCGGCCATCTCTCCAAATTTTCCGGGCGCCCCTGGCCACCCTGCCCGACGATTGTACCCGCTCAGGCGATAACTTCGAGTCCACCCATGTACTGGCGCAGTGCCTCGGGCACGGTGATGCTGCCGTCGGCTTGCTGGTAGTTCTCCATGACCGCGACCAGCGTGCGGCCGATAGCCAGACCCGAACCGTTGAGGGTGTGGACCAGTTCGGGCTTGCCGGTGGCGGGGTTGCGCCAGCGGGCCTGCATGCGGCGGGCCTGGAAGTCTTCGCAGTTGGAGCACGACGAGATTTCGCGATAGGTGTTCTGGCTGGGTAGCCAGACTTCCAGGTCGTAGGTTTTGGAAGCGGCGAAGCCCATGTCGCCGGTACATAGCTGGACTTTGCGGTACGGCAGCTTCAGCGCTTTCAGCACGGCTTCGGCGTGGCCGACCATTTCTTCCAGATGCGCGTAGCTGTTTTCCGGCGCGACGATCTGGACCATTTCGACTTTCTCGAACTGGTGCTGGCGGATCATGCCGCGGGTGTCGCGGCCGTAGCTGCCGGCTTCGGCGCGGAAGCACATCGACTGCGCCGTGAGGCGCATGGGCAGTTCGTCGGCTTCGACGATGCTGTCGCGCACCAGGTTGGTAAGTGCGACTTCGGCAGTCGGGATGAGGTAACGCTTGGCGTCGCCGACCTGCGTCGAGAACAGGTCTTCCTCGAACTTCGGCAACTGGCCGGTGCCCTGCATGCTGTCCGCGTTGACGATCAGCGGGACATTGCATTCCAGGTAACCGTGCTCGCGCGTGTGCAGGTCGATCATGAACTGACCGAGTGCGCGGTGCAGATGCGCGAGCTGGCCGCGCATGACGGTGAAGCGCGTGCCGCTGAGCTTGGCGCCGGCGTCGGCGTCGAGCCAGCCGTGGCGTTCGCCCAGTTCGACGTGATCCTTAACGTGGAAGTCGAACGCGCGAGGGTGTTCCCAGCGCAGAATTTCGACGTTGTCGTTTTCGTCCTTGCCCTTGGGCACGGACTCGTGCGGGATGTTGGGCAGGCCCAGCGAGATGTCGGCGAGCTTCGCCTGCACGTCGGCCAGCGCGTGTTCGTTGGCTTTGAGCTTGTCGCCGATGCCGGCGACTTCGGCCATCAGCGCGGCGACGTCCTCACCCTTGCCCTTGGCCATGCCGATGGCCTTGGACCGCGTGTTGCGCAGGTTCTGCAGTTCCTGCGTTTCGGTCGACAGCGTTTTGCGCTCGGATTCCAGGCGCTCGATCGTGGCGACGTCGAGTTCGAAATTCCGGGTGGCGCGAAGGCGTTCGGCCGTTTCGGCCAGTCGGCCGCGCAGGAGGGCGGGATCCAGCATGGGTCGGTTCCATCGGGGTAAGGCGTAGCCACGGATTATCGCTGTCGGACGCCCTTTGCCGCAACGAACGGGGCGATCAGTAGCGTAACTCGCGGTCCAGCGCCTTCAGAATCTTGAGCCAGCCCTCGATGCTGCGCTCTTTGTCCTCGGGCATGACGTCGTGGCCCAGCATCAGGAGGCAGCCTCCTGGGGTGGGTTCGATTTCGATGCTGACGTGGACGGAGCGCTCGTCCTGTTGCGGTACGGCGAAGGTAAAGCCCAGGATGATGGGGCGTTCGATGCGCGTGTATTCGCCGGTGTGCAGGATGTCTTCGCCGCGGCGCCGTTCGACGATGCGCCATTTACCGCCTTTTACGGGGTCGATGCTGACTTCGAGCATTTCGCCTTTCGGCGTGGCGAAGAGCCATTCGCCGGCCGTTTTCGGGTCGAGCCACGCGTCGAATACGCGTTCGGGTGTGGCTCTGAATTGGTATTCGACTTCGAGCATGTCCATGGTGTTGTGCGCTTCCCGCTGCATATGAAGGGTGCCGACGTTGGCGCAACGGGCTTACGAAGGCAAGCGGTCGCCGCGTCCCAGCCACCATGCCATGGCCGCACCGGCCAGCAGCCAGCCGAAACCCTGCTCCAGCAGCGAGCCGAAGGTGAAGGCCAGCGGGAAGCGGTACCAGTTCCAGTAAGGGACGCTGATGCTCAGCCAGGAGAAGACGCCGAAGGCCACCGCCAGCAAGACGCGGCGGCGGCGCACCGGGGTGCACCAGAGCATGCCGGCGGCGACAAGGATGGCGGCCAGCGTGTCGGATATCCACTGCGTGGGCAGCTCGCGGACCATGTTGGTCGAGTCCCTGCCCTGCGGCTGGTAGACGATGAAGGCATAGGGGTTGGCGGCGGAGCGCTCGGCGTATGCCTTCACGGAGGCGTCGTCGTGGCGCTTCATGTCGAACCAGGGGAGGACGTAGATGCCTTCCTGCTGCGGGAGACCGGCTCTCAGGGCATCGATTACCTGGCCTTCGGATGCCGGGGCGCGCATGGACAGTTCGCCGATGGGCAGGGCCATATGCGCGAAGGCGCCCCAGATGAACATCACGACGCCGCCTATCAGACCTGCGATGAGGATACGCATGGGACCGGCCTCCAGGTTGGGTTTCAGGCTCAGAGTACGCCGAGATTCGGGGGTTAGGTATGGGTCGTTTGGGCTAGGTGGGGAGCCGCTTCGCCGCTTCGTTGGCTTTCGCGCGCAGGCGCGCTCCCACAAAAATCCGGCTTCTGCGAGAGCGCCCGAGGCGGCGCTTTGGCAGGAGCTCGCTTGCGGGCTCCTACAGGGATAGCGAAACCTTGTTGCCTTTTGTGGGAGCGCGCCTGCGCGCTTGTGCCAAGCAAAAAATCAATGACGGTGCGATTCCTGCGAAGCGAAACGCTCAGTCCTTGCCCGAGCGGGCGGCCTTACGCGCGGCGCGCAGCGCCGCCAGCTTCTCGCGCAGCTTCGCTTCCAGCCCGCGCTCGACGGGCTCGTAAAACGTCATGTCGACCAGCTCGTCGGGCAGGCATTGCTGATCGAGCGCAACGCCGCCTTCCACATCGTGGTCGTACTGATAGCCCGTGCCGTAGCCAAGCCCTTTCATCAACTTGGTCGGCGCGTTGCGCAAATGCATGGGCACATCCAGCGTGCCCATCTGACGCACCGTGGCCTTGGCCTTGTTGTACGCCATGTAGGCCGCGTTGCTCTTCGGCGCAATCGCCAGCCAGATCGCCAGCTGCGCAAGACCCAGTTCACCTTCCGGACTGCCGAGACGCTCGTAGGTATCCCACGCATCCAGCGCCATGCGCCACGCGCGGGGTTCGGCCAGACCGACGTCTTCCACCGCCATGCGCGTCATGCGGCGCGCGAGGTAAAGCGGGTCGCATCCACCGTCGAGCATGCGCGTCAGCCAGTACACGGCGGCATCGGGATCGGACGAGCGCACGGATTTATGCAGCGCCGAAATCTGGTCGTAGAACTGCTCGCCGCTTTTGTCGAAGCGACGCGTGCGATCGGCCAGTACCTGCGTGAGCGTGACCTCGTCGATGCGATTGTCGATGGCGAGTTCGGAGGCGATCTCCAGCAACGTCAGCGCACGGCGCACGTCGCCATCGGCGGCCGAAGCGATCAGTTCGAGCGACGCATCGTCGACGTCCAGTGCCAGTTCGCCAAGGCCGTGTTCTTTATCGGCCAGCGCACGGCGCAGCGTACTGACTATGGCATCGCGACCGACCGCATCCAGCACATGCACGCGGCAACGCGACAGCAACGCGGAGTTGAGTTCGAACGAAGGGTTTTCGGTGGTGGCACCGATGAAGATGATGACGCCGCGTTCGATATGCGGCAGGAATGCATCCTGCTGCGTTTTATTGAAACGATGCACCTCGTCGACGAACAACACCGTCCGTCGACCCTGCGCGAAATTGCCTTCAGCTTCGGCCAGCGCCTTGCGCACATCCGGCAGACCGGACATCACGGCGGAGATAGCGCGGAAGTCGGCGTCCGCATAACGCGCCACCAGCAGGGCCAGCGTGGTTTTGCCGCAACCCGGCGGACCCCACAGGATCATCGAATGCACCCTGCCCGCTTCCAGCGCGCGGCGCAGCGGCTTGCCTTCGTCCAGCAGCCGCGACTGGCCCACGATCTCGTCGAGGACGCGCGGACGCATGCGCTCAGCCAGTGGCTTCAGCGCTTCGGGTTCGGCAAAAAGGCCGGGTTCGCGGAACTGGGACGACATGGCGGGCACGGGTGGCGTAACGAGCGGGCATTATCGCCGTTTCGTCGTGCACGTGGTCTCAACAGGCCAAAAACCTTGTAGGAGCCCGCTTGCGGGCGAAAGCCAACAGGGCGAGGAAGCCCGGCGCTCACATCCGCGAGCCCGGTCTATGGGCTGCGGATGTCGCGCACATCTTCACCGCTACGTTGGCTTTCGCCCGCAGGCGGGCTCCTACACATAACGTAACGTGGCGGGCGTTTCAGGGCGTCGTATCGCGGGGTTTACGCAGCAGACTGACCGCCATGCCGGCCACCAGGGCCGCACCGCCTATCAATACTACCCATAGCAGTGGCTTGGTCCAGTCATAGGGGACTTTCGGCGCCTCCAGCGCCGACGGGCCCGCCGCGTCCTGGCGTGGCCCGATCGTCGCGACGGCGGGCTTCCAGTCTTCCCCATTGGCCGTGCGCAGGCTGGTGATAGCGTCGGTTACCGGGTAATCCGGGCGACGGGCCATATAGCTGCCCGCCAGCAAACGGTAAGGCGCCTTGCCTTCGGGCAGGAAAACGAAGCGGTCGGGCACCCAACCGGCGGCCAGCTTCGGCGGCTTACGCAGCGCAACGGAACTGTGCAGGCGAATCACCAGCCGGCGTTTCGGCTCGAACGTCACGACGGGCTTGGCGTCGGCGCCGCCCTTGGTGACGGAGAGTTCTCCCAGCGCCTCGGCGAGTCCGTCCTCGGCGATCGAATGCACGTCGAAACGGGCAACGCTGTCGTCACTGTCCAGCGTTACGCGCACGGAATCGACCGGCAGCGCTGCTGGAAGGCGATAGTCGTAATCGACACCGCCCGTCTTGCTCGCCACGGGCACCGGTGTGGTGACCACGCCGTCCGCCCACTGACGCCGCTCGTCTTCGGTGCCGCCGGTATCGAGCACTTCTCCCGTGATCTTCACCGTCGACGCGGCGGCATCGCCGTCCGTCCAGGGCGCTTCGCCCTGCGTGATGCGAATGCGGAAATAACGCGCGGGCTCGCCGCCGATGCGCAGCGATCGCTCGTCGACCGTATCGTCGCCACGTTTCAGCGTAACGACCGGCATGTCGGTCGCGAGGCGGTCCCAGTGCTGCAGATCGTCGCTGCCTTCGACGTTCATCGAAATGCTGGCGTCCACACTCTGCGGCGCGAACAGCAAGGTATCGAGCGTGATGGAACGCTTCGCGTCGATCAGCCATTCGCTCGGCTTCGCGGACGCGGCGGCCTTGCCCGGATCGATGACGATATCGCCGTTGGCGTTGCGCTGGATGCGCGCACCCTCGGCTCCTTCCGCGGTCACGGGCACCGGCAACAGGCGTGCCGAAAATTCCACCGGCTTCGGCGAAGGCGGCGCGTCCGTATAACGTCCGAACGGAACGCCGCGACCATCCGCATCCGCCACGACGATGTCGGCAAGACCGGCATTCAGACGTGCCCACGCATACGCATCGGCAGGCAGATCGACAATATAGGCCGAGGCGCCGGGCGCGATGGTAAGCGGGTAGCCGTAGGCATAGTCGCCGACCGGGGCGGCATAGACACCCGTGGCAGCGGTCAGCAGGCCGATGCAGCAAACACGAAGGTCACGACGCATGGGACGACTCCGGAGGAAGGTTGGCGCTCTGGCGCGGCGGCGCCGGCGCGAAATAGCCGATGACGGTGCAAAGAAGACCGTAAGCGATAAACGAGGCGATGCCGAACAGGTTGCCCAGCTGCGCGCGGTCCACGATCAATAGTTTGGCGAGCACGATGCCCATCGTCGCGGCGCCGGCCAGCCAAAGCATACGCAGGCCGCGCTTCGATCCCCATACCCAGGCGACCACGCCGATCACGCTCCATACAACGGTCAGCGATAGCTGCGCCAGATGCGAAGAGAAAATCTCGCCGCCCCACGTTACGCCACCCAGTTGCGACACGGCACGCAGCGTGAAGCTGGTGGCGATGGCGAACGCCGCCGCACCCAGCGCGACCGGCCGGGCGCCACGCAAGGCAGCCGGCGTATCGGCATCCACGAACCAGCGGGCCAGCAGGAACAGCACGGCAAGCAGCAGGAGGTCGACCGGATTCACCACCGGAATAAACGGCAGCGGACCGGTATCGCCGCTGGCGAACAGCGCGCGCAATCCGATGCAGCCGGTAACGACCATGGAAGAAAATACCAGCGCGTTGCGCGTCGACGCTTCGAGCTGCGCCAACGGGAACGCCAGGTGTCGCGGCCATGCCAGCGACAGCGCGAGCAAGGCCAGCACCGGTACCAGGGGCACGACCAGCTGCCAGCCTTCGAGCAGCCAGTACGACGTGTCGATGGCCAGCGCGATGCCGATAACCAGCATGGCGACCCAGCGCCACCACCAGATGACATGTGCCGCGGCGGAAGCCAGCGTCTGCACGGCCAGCACGCGTAGCGTGCGCCATCCCGTCAGCGCGCCGATAACGACAGCGGCAAGCCAATAACCTGCGAAGGGCTGGATGCGCGCGCCAAAGGTCCAGAGGACGACGAGTACGCTGCCTGCGAGCAACAGCGGAACCATGTACGTGACCACGCCTCGCAACGCTGTTTGCACGACATGACGCGAGCCTTCGGCCACCAGCCACGCGGTGACCGCGAGAAGCACGAAGACCTGCGGTATCGCAAGCAACGGAGAATGCGTGAACCGGACCATCTCGGCGAACACGCCGCCAAGCCACCAGAGCATGGCCCAGAAGAAGAGTGCGACGGACGCGAATCGTGCGCCGCCCGACGTTCCCTTGCGGTCGAATTGCGACACGCTGAGGACAGCGGCCGCGACGAGCAGCAGTACGCCGATGAACGCCGCATTGAGTATCGGCGTCGCTGCGTAGTGATTGTCGAACAGACTCGACCACAACCAGCTCAGCGCGGCGAACATCTGCAAACCCACACCGCTGAAGCGCGGCAGTCGACGTCCCTGACGGAAGCCCAGCCAGACCAGTCCCGCTCCCTCCAGCGCGAACACGCTGGAAGTCACGCTGGCGCTGAGCGCCAGGGGCACGGCGATGGTCGCGAATGCGACGGCGAGTACGGCCCATGTTTCGCGCAGCACGACCATGTCGTCGCGACGGCGGACGGCCCATGCGATAGCGATGTAAATCACGGCGACGACCAGTGCCGACAACGCCAGCGGTTCGCCGCGCCACTCGAGCAGCGCGCCTTGCAGCAGCAGGCTGGCAAGTGGATTGCCGAACATCAGGCAGCCATCCAGAACGGCACGTTCGCGACGTGGCGAACGCAGCACGTGCAGCCACGGGATGACCAGATAGAACAGGAAGTTCAGGACCAGGAACGGCTCGGTACTGGCGAACAGTTCCGATCGATAACTCAATACGCCCCAGACCGTACCGACACCGAACGTCGCGATGAAGCCCAGTACATTGAGTACACGCCACGCACGCTTCCACGCGATGCCGAGGATAGCGACGTTGAGTACGGCGTAATAACTGAAAAGCGCGACGTGATTGCCGCTGCCCGTGGAGATGAGGATCGGTGTAGCGAAGCCGGCAATCAGACCGAGCACGGCCAGCGCGAGTGCATCCTGCAACACCGCAAGCACACCGATAGCCGCCACCAGCACGACCAACAGACCGAACGCGGCCATCGCCGGTACCAGGTCATACAGGCGATACGCGGCGAAGATGGTCATCACCAGCACGCCAATGGCGCCACCCTGCAACGACAGGGCGAAGCTGCGCCGCGATTCGCGGTGCTTCCAGCCGAAGGCGACACCCGCGATGGCGGCGATAGCGATCAGCGCAAGGCGCACGGGGATCGGCACGCTCAGGAAGCCCTGATCGGTGGCGTACTTCAGCGACGCCGCGACACCGGCGAAGAGGACGAGCATGCCGATCTTGACCGGCACGTTGCCTTCGGTGAACCAGCGCTTGATACGGTCCGCCAGCCAGTCGGCACCGGAAGGTCCGGCCGGCGGTACCGGCGCGGCGGGCGCGACGACCGCAGGCGGAGGCGAGACGCGCGCAGCCACGGGCACCGGCGCAGGAGGCGCAACAGGGCGAGGCACGGGCGGCGGTATCGACGCGGGCGGCGGCACGGCGGACACGGGAGGCGGAACGGCAGTCGCCGTCGGCCAGGCGCCCACGCCTTCGTCACGCACGGGTGGCGCCACGGGCGGACGCACTACTTCGACGGGAGTTACGGCATTCAGTTGATCGAACCGTCGACGGGTTTCGTCGAGGTCCTTGCGCAGGCCGCCGATGCGAGCCCACAACAGGCCTATCGCGAAACCGGCAACCGCCCCTTCGTAACCCTGCCCCACGAGGCCGCCGATAACGGCGCCCACGATCGCCCAGACGATATACATGCGTTAAACACTCCCTGTACGGCTCCCCGCCGCCCGGCGCAGTCTTGCACGGGCGCCGTTAAAGGGGGAAGCGGAATCAGTTCTTGATCGGTTGAGTCATCAGAACCGGCGCATCGCCGATCACGTCCGCGCCTTCCGGCGGGGTGAAGCTGAAGGTCCCGGCGGGAAGCGCCGCGTTGCGCACCCATCCGGCAAAACGAATTTCGGTCGTATTGCCCAGCTGATCGCGGAACATCATGCGTGCGAGGCCGTTGGCGTCGAACCCCAGGTCGGCGAAAGCGAACTGCGGGTCCTTGCCTGTCGAGGTAAGACGCAGCCAGGTCAGACCGTCGCGCTCGCCCTGCTCGGTGACCTTGAAATCGCGGTCGAGCTGGCTGATGTCGGTGAGGACGGTGAGCGGGCTCTGCGATTCCTCGGTGCTCTGCTTTCGCACCGTGACCTGTTCCAGATCGGGATCGAACAGCCATACGCGGCTGCCGTCGGCGACGATGGTCTGCTTGTACGGCGCCGTCGTTTCCCAGCGGAACTGCCGCGGCGCTTCCAGCGCCATGGTGCCCGAGCTGGTCTTGCCTGGATCGCCGTTGGCCGACGACATTGTCTGACTGAACCGGCCCGAGAGCGAATGCAGCCCCTTGGCGAAGGTATCCAGCCGCTCGCGCGCGGCACCCGCCGCCACGGCGGAAAGGCTGCACAGGGACAGGACGAGCATCAATGCCAGGCGTTTCATGGAATGGGTTCTCTGGGATGTCGGCGAGATCATGCGCGGTCGCTTTCGAACAATGCCTTAAGCATATCGATGGCCTCGGCCGGCGAGATCTTGCCGGCCTGCATCTGGGCGTTGATGTCGGCAATGGCCTTGCCGTCGCGGTGCCAGAACGGCGCATCGTGCGTGGCCACGTGGGCCGGCCGGGCTTCGTTGCCGTACAGGTGAACCTCGGCGATTTCCGGCTGCTCGGCGAAGATCACCTGCAGCGCGTCGTCGATACCGTTGGTATGACCGCTGGGATAGTCGCGCACGATCGTGCACCACTTGCCCTCGCCACGCAGTTCCACGCCCGGGATCGACGGGTTCAGTTCGAAAATGGTGGCGACTTCGTCGAGCACCTCGGCCGACGGCTCGAGGTCGCCCGAAACGAGCAGGGTCCAGGGACGTTTACGAAACGCGCCCGCTTGATTCGCATGCATGATGCATCAGTCCTTCGGAGGCGGTGGCGCGAGTACTTCGCGGTTGCCGTTGTGCTGGGGTGCCGACACGATGCCTTCCTGTTCCATCTGCTCGACCAGCCGCGCGGCGCGGTTGTAACCGATGCGCAGATGACGCTGCACGCCGGAGATCGATGCACGACGGGTTTCGGTGACGATGCGAACGGCACGGTCGTAGAGCGCGTTGTCGCTGTCGCTATCGCCGTCGCTTTCCTGCGGCAGGCCCGAGTCGTTGATGAACTTGCCGTCGGATGTGGACTGGACTTCTTCCAGCACACCTTCGACATAATTCGGCGCACCCTGCGCACGCAGCCATTCGACGACGTTATGCACTTCGTGATCGTCGACGAACGCCCCATGGACGCGCTCGGGCGTGGCGGTGCCCGGCGGCAGATAAAGCATATCGCCGTGACCCAGCAGCGCTTCGGCGCCGGACTGGTCGAGGATGGTGCGCGAGTCGATCTTGGACGACACCTGAAACGCGATACGCGTCGGGATGTTCGCCTTGATCAGACCCGTGATCACGTCCACCGACGGACGCTGCGTGGCCAGGATCAGATGCACGCCAGCCGCACGCGCCTTCTGCGCGAGACGGGCGATGAGTTCTTCGACCTTCTTGCCGACGATCATCATCATGTCGGCGAATTCGTCGATGATGATGACGATATGCGGCAGCGGCTCCAGCGGTTCGGCGGCCACGCCCGGCATGTCGGGATTGGCGCGGAACAGCGGATCGAGCAGCGGCTGGCCCGACGATTCGGCGTCGCGCACTTTCTTGTTGAAGCCGCCGAGATTACGTACGCCCACGGCAGCCATCAGCTTGTAGCGGCGCTCCATTTCGGCCACGCACCAGCGCAGGGCGTTGGCGGCTTCCTTCATATCGGTGACGACCGGCGCGAGCAGATGCGGAATACCTTCGTAGACCGAAAGCTCCAGCATCTTCGGATCGATCATGATCATCCGCACGTCTTTCGCGCTGGCCTTGTACAGCAGGCTGAGCACCATCGCGTTCACCGCGACGGATTTACCCGAGCCCGTGGTACCGGCCACCAGCAGATGCGGCATCTTCGCCAGATCGGTGACGACCGCCTTGCCGCCGATGTCCTTGCCGAGCGCAAGCGCGAGCGGCGATTTCATCTGATCGTATTTTTCCGAACGAAGGATCTCGGACAGATAGACGATCTGCTTCCGGGTATTCGGGATTTCCAGGCCGATGACATTCTTGCCCGGAATGACGTCGACCACGCGCACGCTGACCACGGAAAGGCCGCGCGCGATGTCCTTGTCGAGGCTGGACACCTGGCTGCCGCGCACGCCGGCGGCCGGTTCCAGTTCGAAACGGGTGATGACCGGGCCCGGATAGACGCCGACCACCTTCGCTTCGATGCGGAAGTCCTTGAGCTTCAGCTCCACCTGACGCGACAGGACTTCGAGGGTTTCCTCGGAATAGCCCGGCCCCTGCGGCGGCGCTTCGTCCAGCAGCGACAGCGGCGGAATCTCACCCTGTACCGACGGACCGGTGAACAGCGGAATCTGGGTTTCGCGCGTGGCGCGTTCGCTTTTGACCACCATGGGCGCGGGCGTTTCGATACGCACGGGCTCGCGTCTGGCCTGTTTGACGGCTTCGGCTTTCTTGACGACTTCGCGTTCGGCACGCGCGGTGCGCGCGGCCATGACATCCGGTGCCTTGCGCATCTTGCCGCCGAACCAGCCGCCGAAACGCACGACGCCCTGCCCGGTCGTATCCATCAGACGGAACCAGGACAGACCGGTGGCCAGCGTCACGGCGACGAGGAAGATGGCGAGCAGCAGCAGCGGTGCGCCGGTGTCGCCGAATGCCCTGAGTACGCCGCTACCGACCCACTTGCCCACGATGCCGCCGGGACCTTCCGGCAGCACGGGAAAATGCAGGTTCAGATACACCAACGCGGGGCCGGTGATAAAAAAGAAGACAAATCCGATGAGACGCAGCGACGGCTCCCAGGGAGCCACGTCGCGCTCGCCGCGATGCCGCAGCACCTGCACGCCAAGGGCGAGCAGGAGCAGCGGGAAGCAGTACGAGACCAGTCCGAAAATGTAGCGCAGCAGGTTGGCGATGTTCGCGCCGACCGCACCACCGAAGTTGGTGGCGCGCTCGGCTTGCCCCATGTGACCCCAGCTGGGGTCCTGATCGTTGTAGCTGATCAGGCAGACAAGGAGGTACAGGGCAAGCGGCAACAGCAGCAGCGCCCCGGCTTCGCGCAGGCGCCGCTTCAGCTCGTCGCTGAGACCGGCACCCTTGCTCTCTTTCTTTACGACCTTCGCGCTGCGCGCCACGTATCAGCCAGCCTCGTTCTGCGGACGGGGCATCATGCCATGCCCTTGAGGGCCGGGTGCACGATATGACCGCCTTCGATGTTGATACCGGCCGCGAGCGGCGCGTAGTCGCGCCATTCCTTGCCGGCGGCCAGACGCTGCACGTACGGCAGGATAGCGGCCGAAATGGCCTGCGACGAGGTCTGCGGCACGGCGCCCGGCATGTTGGTGACGCAGAAATGCGTCACGCCGTGCACGTCGTACGTCGGCGCCTTCCAGGTGGTCGGACGCGAGGTTTCGAAGCAACCGCCCTGGTCGATGGAGATATCGATCAGCACGCTGCCCTTTTCCATGGTCTTGACCATGTCTTCGGTCACGACGCGCGGGGCCTTGGCGCTGGGGATCAGCACGGCGCCTACCACGATGTCGGCCGTGGCGACTTCTTCGGCGACCGACGACTCATAGGCATACAGCGCGGTGACGTTGGGGCCAAGGGCCATCATTTCGGCCATGCGGTCCGGACGCTTGTCGAACACGACGACGTTGGCACCGGCCGAGGCGGCCAGCGCGGCGGCGTTGCCACCGGCGGCGCCGGCACCCAGCACGACGACCTTGCCGCGCGGCGTGGAGGCCATGCCGCCCAGCAGCTTGCCCTTGCCGCCGTTGGGCTGGTGCAGGAGCGTGGTGCCGATCTGGGTGGCGATGCGGCCGGCGATGACCGACATCGGCAGCAGCAGCGGCAGGGCGCCGTTCTCGTCGACGGACTCGAAGGCGACGCCGGTCAGGCCGATGTCGAGCAGCGACTTGGTCAGCGCCGGCTCGGCGGCCAGATGCAGGTAGCAGAACAGCAGGTGGTTCTTCTTCAGGAGCTTCAGGTCGCCCTCGATGGGCTCCTTCACCTTCACGATGAGTTCGCCGGCGTCGTACAGCGCGGCGGCATCGGCGACGACCTTCACGCCGACGTTGGAGTAATCAGCGTCGCTGAAGCCGCTCTTGGAGCCGGCGCCAGCCTGGATGAACACCTCATGGCCACGGCGCACGAGATCGGCGGCGGCGGCGGGAACGAGGGCAACGCGGCCTTCGAGGGTTTTGGTTTCGGAGGGGATACCGATACGCATCGTGACGATCCTGAAAAGACAGAGTTAGCCACCATGTGTGGTCATGGAGGCACCTTATGGAGCGAACGTCTTGAATCGCACGCCAGTCTTCCCCATTCTTCCGGGTCGACACTTTCTCACCACACCTCGATACGGCCTGAACTTAACGCCGCAAGAGGCGAGCGGTACGACTGAAACACGCCGCCAGCAAACCTGAAGGATTATACATGAGCACCCCCAAGCACAGCCGTTTGCTGATCCTCGGCTCCGGTCCGGCCGGTTATACCGCTGCCGTGTACGCGGCGCGCGCCAACCTGAAGCCGACGATGATCACCGGCCTGGCCCAGGGCGGACAGCTGATGACCACGACGGAAGTCGACAACTGGCCGGGCGACGAAAAGGGTGTTCAGGGTCCGGAACTGATGCGCCGCATGGCCGAACATGCCGAGCGCTTCGAAACCGAGATGGTTTTCGACCATATCCATAGCGTCGACCTGGCCAAGCGCCCGTTTGCCCTGAAGGGCGATGCGGGCGAGTACACCGCCGACGCGCTGATTATCACCACCGGCGCCACGGCCAAGTACCTGGGCATCGCTTCGGAAGAGAAGTTCAAGGGCCGCGGCGTCTCCGCCTGCGCTACCTGCGATGGTTTCTTCTTCCGCGATCAGGACGTCGTCGTGGTCGGCGGCGGTAATACGGCCGTCGAAGAGGCGCTGTATCTGTCCAATATCTGCCGCAAGGTTTATCTCGTGCATCGCCGCGACAAGCTGCGCGCCGAAAAAATCATGCAGGACAAGCTCTTCCAGAAGGAAGCCGCCGGCAAGATCGAACTGCTCTGGAACCATGCGGTCGACGAAGTACTTGGCGACGCCTCCGGCGTCAACGGCGTGCGCGTGAAGGACGTGAACACCGGCACGAAGCGCGACCTCGAGGTCACCGGTTTCTTCGTGGCCATCGGCCATACGCCGGCCACGGGCATTTTCGAAGGCCAGCTCGACATGCGCGACGGCTATATCAAGATCAAATCGGGCATCGACGGCATGGCCACCTCCACTTCGGTCCCGGGCGTGTTCGCCGCGGGCGATGTCGCCGACCATGTCTACCGCCAGGCCGTGACCTCGGCCGGCTTCGGCTGCATGGCCGCGCTGGACGCCGAACGCTGGCTCGACCAGCAGAACCTGATCTGACCCGTTCCGGGCCCCGCCACCGCGCGGGGCCCGGTAACCGGCACGTCATGACGGACGTACGCTTCCTCGACGGTCTCTCCTCCATCGTCGCCGACGACTGGAACCTCCTCGTGCCGGACGGCAATCCCTTTGTCTCGCACGCATTCCTGCATGGCATGGAATCGAAGGGCTGCCTGCGCGAGGACTACGGCTGGAAGCCATACCATCTGGCGATCTACGAAGGCTCGCGTCTCGCCGCTGCCGCGCCCATGTACCTCAAGGGCAATTCGCACGGCGAATTCGTATTCGACTGGAGCTGGGCGTCCGCATGGGAGCGTGCCGGCGGGGACTACTACCCGAAGTTGCTGGTCGCATCGCCCTACTCGCCCGTTCCGGGACCGCGCCTGCTCGTCGCCGACACGCCCGTCGCCGAAGTGCTGCGCAATCAGCTCACGGCCGCGATGACCGACGAAGCCGACCGGCTGGGACTGTCCTCGATTCACGCCAACTTTCTCGCCGAGGCGGATCTCGACGCCTTCGACGATCGCTGGCTCGCCCGTTCGGACTGGCAGTTCCATTGGCACAATCGCGGCTATGCCGACTTCGCCGACTTCCTCGGCGCGCTGACGTCGAAGAAGCGCAAGAACATTCGCCAGGAGCGCAGCCATGCGCATGCGTCCGGGCTGACGATCGAAATGCGCGGTGGCGACGAACTCGACGACGCCGCATGGCGGCAGATTCATCAGTTGTACGAATCGACGTTCGATATGAAGGGCAACCATGCCGCGCTGACGCTGCGTTTTTTCCAGTACATGGGTCGCAGCATGGGCAAAGGCGTGCAGATCGCGCTGGCCCGGCATGAGGATCGCATCGTCGCGATGGCACTTTTCCTGCGCGGTGGCGACGCGTTGTACGGACGCTACTGGGGAGCCAGCGTCGAGGTCTCCGGACTGCATTTCGAACTCTGTTACTACCAGGGCATCGAATACTGCATTCGCGAAGGCATTGCGCGATTCGAACCCGGCGCACAAGGCGAACACAAACTCGCGCGCGGTTTCCTGCCGACGCAGACGCACTCGCGGCACTACATCGCGCACGAAGGTTTTCGCCGCGCGGTCGGCGATGCGCTGGCGCATGAAGCCGAGGCACGCGAGGCCTATCGCGACGAACTGATGCAGCACTCGCCGTACGCCGACCGATGATCCGCCTGCCGCGATTGCATCCCGCGCTTCCGGACGTCTTTCCCGATCCGGAGGACTCGCTCGACGAGCCGAATGGCTTGCTTGCCTTTGGCGGCGATCTTTCGCCCGAGCGGCTGGTAGCGGCGTATTCGCAGGGCATTTTTCCCTGGTTCAACGAAGACGAACCGATCCTCTGGTGGTCGCCCGATCCGCGTTGCGTGTTTCGTACCGATGGATTGCATGTGAGTCGCAGTCTTCGGCGACAGCTGCGTCGCGATGGCTGGACGGTCACCGCCGATCGCGCGTTCGCCGAGGTCATGCGTGCGTGTGCCGCACCGCGTGCGGGGCAACCGGGTACGTGGATCGGCGAGGACATGTTCATTGCTTACAGCGAGCTGCATGCGCGTGGTTATGCGCATAGCGTCGAAGTGTGGGATGGCGATGCGTTGGTCGGCGGGCTGTATGGCGTCGCTATCGGTCGGCTGTTTTGCGGCGAGTCGATGTTCAGTGCGCGCACCGGCGGTTCCAAGGCGGCGCTGGTGGGACTTTGCGATTTGCTACGCGAATGGGAGTTTCCGCTGCTCGATGCGCAGGTGACGAACGATCATCTGTTGAGCATGGGAGCGATCGAGATTCCGCGATTGGAGTTCGTCGCGGCAGCGCGGCGATTGAGCGCGCTGCCGGGAAAACCCGGCACCTGGCGAGACGTGATTTTGTAGGAGCCCGCTTGCGAGCGAAAGCCCACGAAGCGGCGATGCCATGCGTGACATCCGCAGTCCGTAGATCGGGCTTGCGGCGGGGAGCCTCCGTCGTCCTCGCTCCGTCGGCTATCGCGCGCAGGCGCGCTCCCACAGAGAGCAGAGTGCGCGCGGTTGATCTCTGGGGGAGCGCGCCTGCGCGCGATGCCGACGAAGCGCGGCTTACGGCCGCGCCGGCAGCGTCTGCACGGGCGTCGTCTGCACCCCGGCACGCGGCACCGCCGCCGGCAACAGCGGCCGCAGCGATTCGAACTTGCGCTGGTACTCGTCCGTCACCTGCTTGGCTTCCTCCCCGTTGCTCACCACCCGCGGCGTGATCAGCACAATCAGCTCCGTGCGGTTGCGGCTGCGCGTGGTCGTGCCGAACAACCGGCCCACGATCGGCAACTTGTTCAACCCCGGAATCCCCGTGTCGCTCTGGTTCTCGTCCTGCTTGATCAACCCGCCCAGCAACACCGTCTGCCCGCTCTGCACCGCCACCTGCGTGGCCACCTCGCGCTGCTGGATCGGGAAGTTCCCGGTCGTGGTGTCCTTCACCCCCGGCGCACTGACCACCTGACTGATGTTCATGTAAACCAACCCGCCCGGGTTCACTCGCGGGCGCACGTTCAGGATCACCCCGGTGTCCAGGTACTGGACCTGGCCGATCTGGTTGTTCGTGCTGCCCGTGGTGTTGATATAGGTCTGGTTGACCGGGATCTGGTCGCCCACCTGGATGTGCGCCTTCTGGTTGTTCAGCACCACCAGCGAGGGCGCCGACAGGATCTTCGCGTTGCCGCTGGTCTCCATCGCCCGCACCGCCACCGACAGGTCGTTGTTGGTGAACGAGTAGAAGAAACTGTTCGCCGGGTTGTACACGTTGCCGCCGTTGCCCAGCGCCCCCTGCCGCTTGTTCCCCGGCTGGCCGACCGAGCCGTTGGTCCCCCCGGCCAGCCCTTCCAGATACCACTGCACGCCGAAGGTGAACTCCCCGGTCAGGGTCACTTCCAGAATCCGCGTCTCGATCTGCACCTGCAAGGGCACCGCATC
>NZ_SMCS01000004.1 GCF_004342265.1 Luteibacter rhizovicinus | reverse complement strand
TGCGGGCAGGAAGCCCGCTCACGAAGCCCCGCCAGTCCACCCGCGTCGCGCAGCGACCGCCCGACGTGGGCCCGGCGAGGGGGACGGCTGGTTCCCCCAACGCCACAACACACCGCGACGCTCTTCCAGCGAATAGCTGGTTAAAGCGTATCCGCATCACTCAGCGACGCGAATACCCTCATCGCCTTCAAGCCCAAGCAACCCCACAAGCGTCTCTTCCAACGCCTCGAGATCGGGAATAATCGCCGTATCGTCCCGCACCAGCACCTGCGCACGAACCCCGAACGGTAAATCGCTCCCGTCGTGCGTAGGCAAAATCAGTTCCGCATTCAACGTCGTCAAACGCGGAAATCCCTGCGTAAGTACGGCGATAAACGGAAGTCTGGGATGGTTCCCCAATGCTTTCAGCACGGCAACGCGAGACGCCGTCGGAACATCCTCGTCGCCTGCCTTGGCCAGATGCGCGAACGACACCAATGGCACCTGCCAGCCGCGATAACCGATCCGGCCCGGCAACCACTCCGGCGCATCGGCGACTGGCTCGGGCTTGGTAAGCGTAATGACTTCAGCCACCGCCGCATTCGGCAGCAACAGACGAACGCCGCCGCTGGGAATCAATACGCAGCGAATTTCGCGCGGTAACGGCTCGCTCATGAGAGTTCCTCGATCAGTTTCTTGACGAGCGCATCGACATCGCCCGTGAAGCCGGCGACGCGTTCCTCGCGAATGCCCGCAACCATCTGGCCCGCGGCATCGTCTTCGGGTGTTTCGATCCACACACGGCCGCCCCGGTCGTATACGGCCTGCGAGCCGGCTACCGCGTCATTGGCGTGGCCTGCGAACACAATGGCCAGCGCGTCCGGGCCGAAATCGGTGGCGAGCGCGCTGAAGATGCTGTCGATCGACGGTCCCTTCGCGCGCCGTCCATTGTCGTCGTCCTTTACGGAGACGGCACCGTCGCGACGGATCTGCACCAGCGATCCGCGCGGCGCCACGACGATATCGCCATGGTGTACAGCCATACCGTTCGTCGCGACGAACGACTTCCGGCCAGCCGTCGCCGAGAGACGCTCGACAAGCACGGCGGTATCGCCGTCGTGATGCTGCGCTACCAGGATCACGGCTGGAAGCCGGGCCGACATGCGGCCCAGGAAACGGCCAAGTGCCGCTTCGCCCTCGTTCGTGGCACCCAGCGCGACGACACGCCGCACGGCGCGGGAGCCGCCTTCGAGGAACATTTCGTGCGCGAAGTCGCCATCGGTACGCGGTGCCACGGCTTCTTCCATCGAGACCAGCTCGAGGCTGAGGCCGGGCTTCAGGTCGTGCGAACCGTCGTCGACGACGTCTTGCGCCAGATATTCCGCGGCGCTGATGGTCTCGATACCGAACTGGCCCGGATTGGTCGGCGCGGTTTTCTCGACGACGATAGTGTCGTGATCGATCAGGTCCCACTCGGGCGCCGGCGGCGGCACGAATTCAGTCGAACGCGATTCGATCTCGAGGGAGCCGACCGCGTCGGTCGAGGCAGCGGCCATGTCGTCCACGGCGGCCAGTTCGAACCGGCTCAGGTCGAATTCGTGTTCGACGGACGCGGACGCGGGTGCTGCCTCATCCACTACTTCGAAGTTCGACAGATCCAGAGACGCCAGCTCGGTCAGTTCGAGATCGGCGGACGGCACGGCGTCGAGGCTGTCGGAATCGAATGCGTGACCGTCGTTCTCGGCAAGCAGCGCTTCGAGCTCGGCGGCTAGCGTCGTTGCATCCGCATCGGTTTCGTTGCCCCGGGCCTCGTCGAGCGATGTGGAGAATTCCAGCTCGTCGAAATCTTCCTCGACTGTAGCCACCGGTTCGCTAGAGGATTCGGGCTCGTATACAAATTGATCGATGGATTCTGCAGACGCTTCGAACGCATCGGCGGCCACGGGCTCGTCGATGAGGGCATCGGGCAGTTCGACGGCGGCGAGTCGCGGCTCGATCGCGCGTGCGTCAGCGGGACGCGGCGGATCCACCGGTGCTTCGCCAACGAGTTTGGCGGCGAGATGGCGCGCCCAGCGCGCTCGGTCCCAGCCGGCAAGACGACGCGAGGAATCCGCGTCGTTGAACACCAGACGCGGATGGTCGCCGTCAATGGCGTCGTAGAGACGGTCCAGGTCGGCATCGGACGGATTGTCCAGATCGACGACGACCACGTCGGCCGACGAACCGACCAGCTCGGCCGGGGCGAACGACTTCAGGTCGGATGCGTAGACGATGCTCGCACCGAGCTCGATGAGTGCTTCGCGAAGATGCGTGCTAAGGCTCGCATCGTCGAACAGCAGTGCGACCGCCGATGGCTGGCGCTCAGCCATGGGTCACTCTCAGCACGTCGTTGATCTGCACGATGAGATCGCTCTCCTGGTATGGCTTGCCGATGTAACGGTCGACACCGATATCGAACGCGCGCTGGCGATGCTTATCGCCGGTACGCGAGGTGATCATGATGATCGGTACGTCGCGCAGGCGACTGTCGGCCTTCATGTGCGTCGCGAGTTCGTAGCCATCCATCCGCGGCATCTCGATGTCGAGCAGCATCAGGTCCGGTACGCGTTCGTTGAGCTTTTCGAGCGCGTCGACACCATCCTTCGCGGTGGTGACTTCGAACTCGTTGCGTTCCAGCACGCGGCCAGTGACTTTGCGCATCGTGATCGAATCGTCGACCACCATGACCAGCGGCTTGGTCCGGATTTCGTCCTGCGCGTGCCCGAGGGCAGCTATACCCGCTTCTACCTCGAACGCGCGGCGTGCAAGGCCGTGACGCACCAGCGGAGCGAGATCCAGAATCATCAGCACCGAGCCGTCGCCCATGATCGTCGCACCGAGGATACCCGGCACCGAACTGACCTGCGGGCCGACCGGCTTGACGACGATTTCGCGCGAACCGATCACGGCGTCGATACGGATGGCGCCGCGCAGTTCGCCGCTTCGGGTGAGAAGCAGCGGCAGTTGCGCTTCGTCGGGCGCATGGACGACGTTCACGCCGAGTAGTTGCGCAAGGTCGTGAATGGCGTAGTTCTCGCCGGCATAGCTGAACTGCGGATCTTCGGACGCCACGCGCTCGGCGAGGTCTTCCGGAGAAATGCGTGCCACACCCTGCACCGACGTCATCGGAATCGCGAAGTTCGATTCGCCGATGCGCACGATGATGGCCTGGGTTACGGCCAGCGTGAACGGCAGGCGCAGTACGAAGGTAGTTCCGACACCGCGCTGGGATTCGATCCCCAATGTGCCACCGAGCTGCTTGATTTCGTTCGCCACGACGTCCATGCCGACGCCGCGACCGGCCACCTGGGTGATTTTCTCCGCGGTGGAGAAACCCGGAACCTGCGTCAGCGCGAATAGCTGGTCGTCGGAGATACGTGCGTCGGCGCGCAGCAGTCCGCGGTCGATAGCCTTGCTGCGGATCGCGTCGCGATCCATGCCCGCGCCGTCGTCGCTGAGGCGAACGACGACTTCGGTGGCTTCGCGTGCGACCTGGATGCGGACCGTGCCTTCGGCGGGCTTACCGGCCCGCTCGCGCTCGGCGGGCGATTCGATACCGTGTGCGACTGCGTTGCGCAGCATGTGTTCGAACGGCGCCTTGATACGATCGAGCAGGTTGCGATCCATTTCGCCGTGCGCGCCTTCGACCTGCAGCTGGGCGCGTTTGTCGAGATCCTGCGCGGCCTGCCGCAGCGTACGGCGGAGGTTGGGCACCATGGCGTCGAACGGCAGCATGCGAGTCTGCATCAGACCGTCCTGCAGTTCCGCGTTGACGCGCTGCTGCTGGAGCAGCAACGTTTCGGACTGACGGGTCAGGTCGTCGAGGATCGTCTGAATCGACACGAGATCGGAAACCGACTCGGCGAGTGCGCGCGAGTACTGCTGCAGCTGCGAGAAACGATCGAGTTCGAGCGGATCGAACGTCGACAGACCGGTTTCGCGATGCTCCTGGTGGTAGCGCGCGATGATCTGCGTTTCCGTTTCGATTTCCAGCATGCGCAGCTGGCTGCGCAGGCGGCTGACCGTCTGTTCGTGCTCGGTCAGCGTCGAACGGAAGCTGGCGATCTGCTGTTCCAGACGCGAGCGGTAAATCGACACCTCGCCCGCGTGGTTCACCAGCGTATCGAGCATATCCGCGCGAACGCGGATCTGCTCCTGCGGCGAACGCTGGACTTCTTCTTCCTCGAATTCCGGAAGCAGCTCGGGCATATCGCGCATGACCGGCGCGGGACGCGCGGCCTCGCGTTCGTCGCGGAAGCTTTCCAGCGTATCGGTATCGGGTGCGATCGGCGCACCGGCAAGGCGCGCGAACGGTTCGATATCTTCGTCGGTCAACGCGATGGGATGGCCGAGCGCAATCTTCTGGACCAGGCCATGCAACTTGTCGAAGCCGACTTCGGTCGCCTCGATCGCGGCACGGTCCGGCTCGCGCTGTCCGCCGGCAACGGCGTCCAGCAGCGCTTCCATCGCATGGGACAGATCGCCGACCGGCGCCATGCCGGCCATGCGTGCACTGCCCTTCAGCGTATGCAGGTCGCGCTGAAGACCGGCGACATGTTCGGGCTGGTCGGGTTCGACACGCCACTGGGCGAGTACGCCGTCGGCGTGATCGAGGATCTCGCGGCCCTCTTCCACGAAGACTTCCAGCAGATCGGGATCGATATTCGCGTACGGCGAAACCTCGGGCACGAGAGCTGCGACCGGCTCTTCGACGACGGGTGCCGCGGCGACAAATGCCTCGACAGCCGGTACTTCGACGGCAGGTTCTTCTTCCGCGATGTGCTCGTCGGCAGGCAGCGCTTCGGACACGTCGACCAGCGAAGCGTCGGCGACGAGATGTTCCTCGTACGGCGTTTCGTCAACCACTTCGTCGAGCGATTCGTCGTAACGCGGCGTTTCGCCATCGTGCGACATCGGCTGCGCGAGCGTCGCCGGTTCGTCCGTCGCCTCTTCGGCCACGCCAGGCTTGTCGACCGCAAGGTCGCCGACAAGCGCCTTCCACGCGGCGTCTTCGTCGGCGTCGTATTTTTCGATGCTCTTGATCGGCTCGGGGCTCGCGTCGACTTCGAATTTCTCGAATGCCGCCAGCAGTTCGGCGGTGAGATCCTCGTTCGTCGAAACGGGCGCCAGCGGTACCGATTCGATATCGGGAATGTCATCGTCCGCGTCCGCGACCGACTCGGTCAGCGGTGCGAATTCGTCGTCCGGCTCGTCGACGAGCCATTCGTCGTCGACCACCGGCTGCACTTCGTCGATCCGCACGGCTTCCGTGGCCGGCCCGGCGAACCGGGTGTCCTCTTCCTCGTCGTCCAACGGAACAGGATCGGGCTCGTAAAGCACATGCGCTACGGTGGCTTCGGGCTGTTCGTCGCGCAACGCGGCGACACGCGAAGCCAGCGCCGACGCCTCGCCGTTCGGCACCACCGGGTTCGTCTCGTCGAACAACGTCATCACGTGATCGACCAGATCCGCCGCCTTGCCGAGCACTTCGACGCCGTCGGCACGCAGCGGCACGCCGCTGGCGCGAACGCGCTTGATCAGGCCTTCCAGCGGTGCCAGCACCTGGATCAGTACCGGAATATCGACCATGCCGATGGCGCCATGCAGCGTATGCACCGCACGCAGCAGGCCATCGTCGACCGGCAGTTCGCCGTTCTCGGTACGCGCGAGATTGGCGCGGATGGTCTGCTGGTACTGCGCGACTTCCGTGCGCAGGATATCCAGCAGCACCGCATCGACCGGCGGCAGCGCCGGAGCGGCATAGGTGTCGTCCGCGAACGAAAGCAGCTCGGCCGCCTCGTCCGTCGTGGTACCGGCAATGGAGGCAAACGAACCGGTGGGAACCTCGGCGATCGTGTCGCGCGGAACGCGACGCTTCACCTTGGTACGCACCGTCTGCATCGAACTGCTGGCCACGTTCTCGACGTAGGCGCTTTCGCCCGCCGCTATTTTGTCGGCCGTTTCCATGATCGCCGCGATCGGCGCGGCCGGCGTCGTTTCGCCCTGCAGCGCGAGCTTCAGCTGCGGCAATGCGTCGATAGCGTGGCGCACCAGCGCCTGCACGCCGTCGTGCGGCAGGATCGTACCGTCCAGCACGCGGTTGAGCATGTTCTCCACTTTCCAGGAGAACTCGCCCAGGAGACGCGCGCCGACCAGGCGGCCCGAACCCTTCAGCGTATGGAACGAACGACGGATGGGGGTGAGCGCCTGAATCTGTTCCGGATCGGACATCCAGGCGGACTGCGCCGCGAGCAGGTTGCCGATTTCTTCCTCGGTTTCTTCAAGGAAGATGTCGCGAATTTCGTCGTCGATGCCGTCGACCGTGATCTGGAATCCGGCGAACTCGGCATTGCCGTCGCCACCGACTTCCTGCTCGACTTCTTCTTCGATCTCGACCCAGTCGCCCTCTTCCGACGCAACGGCAACGGCCGGCGCGACGGGTTCGTCTTCCACGGGCTCGTCGATGACGTCGAACGTATCGGCGAAGGTCGCGACCGTCTCGCCGTGGTCGGCGCTGCTCTCGGGCACCGCGATGTGTTCGACCGCCGTCTGTTCGATGGATTCGAGCTCGTCGCCCAATCCACGTACCTCGCGCTCCGCCGGCACCGGCCAATAGCCGAGGTCGGCAAGGCTCTGCTGCGTCACATCGAGAATGTGTTCGAGACCGCCACGATGCTCGCGTGCGGCCTCAAGGTAGTACTCCAGCGCCGCCAGCGAATCGGCCAGACGGTCCATCTGCGTGCTGGTCGGCACGCGGCGGTCGCCAAGCAGTTCGCGATGGATGAACAGGCCGATACCGCCAGCGAGATCCGCCGGGCGCGTGGCGTTCAGCATGCGCATGGCGCCGCCGATTTCCGCCATCAGTTCAGGCGTGCCATTCAGGTATTCGTGATTCCACGACGACTCGACGAAAGAAACGATCGCGTCCTTCACCTTGCCGGTATTCGCGGTCGCTTCGCGCATCAGCGTCGCGAGAATGTGCCGCGCTTCGCTGCGCGGCAGCGGGTGATGACCGCCTTCCGCGTCGATATGTTCTTCTTCGGCGCCGAGACGCTCGATGTGATCGTCCAGCGACGCTTCGACGTACAGCAGTGCGCCGGCGACATCCAGCAGCGATTCTTCGTCGGGCGTGCGCTGGTGCGTCGCGATTTCTTCGATGATGCGCCGCTGCTCGTTCACGACGCGGCGCGGTACCGACAGCGCCAGCATGCCGAGCGTGTCGCCTACCCGCTCGAGCACTTCGGCCTGCGGTCCAAGCTGCGCAGGGTCGCCATCCGGACGGCGCAGGAACAGGTCAAGCGCTTCTTTCACGCGCAGCAGATCGTCTTTGATCGCCGCGGAAACCGTATCCAGCAGCGCGCGGTTGTGACCGGACATCGATCCGCGCGCATGCTCCACTTCGGCCGCATCGGGAAGCAGGCCGTCGAGCCGATAGGTCTGGCGCAATTCGTCCAGACGTTCGCTGCCGGGCTTCGCCTGCGCAACGTAATAAAGAAGCTTGCGCGCCAGATCGTCGGCATCGCCGCTCTGCAACGCTTCTTCGCCGCCCTCGACGAGTTCGCGGATGCAACGGTCGACGCGACCGATCAGCTGGCGAACGTCGCCCGCATGGGCACGCAGCACGCCGCGCTCCAGACCTTCCAGCACACCGGCGGCAATCCACCACAGACGGCGGCCGGCGATCGTATAGCAACGCGCGGCCAGCGAATCGAGCGTGGCGCGCATGCCAAGCAACTGGCGATCGTTGCCCTGCCCCCGGAACCAGGCAAGCAACTGCTGCTGAAAACGGACGCGCAGGCCGGCAATTTCCGGCCGGTGCATTTCGGCAATGGACGGATCGGCGGCACCGGGTGCCGTCGCCGGCAGCATGGTGTCGAGATTCGGCGTGAACAGCGCGGATTCGTGCAGCGACTGTTCGCCGCGGCTCGCGCGCAGATCGTTGAGCAGCGGCAGCAATACGATGGGTACGTCGCGATGGCCGCTCTGCAGACGCTCGAGATAATCGGGCATCTGCATCATGCCGCGCATCAGCGCCGCATAAGCCTCGTCGCGCTGCGCGACACGCCCCTCGATGAGGGCGGCCACCAGCAGTTCCATTTCACCCACGACCATCGCGGCGCCGTACAGCTCGACCATGCGCAGTGTGCCGTGGACCTGATGCAGGTCGGCGGCGCAGGTGTGCATGACGAAGGTGTCGCGCGGGTCCTCCACATAGGACTCTAGCGCCTGGCGTGCCTTGGCCAGGGCGTCGTCCAGCTCGGCCTTGACCCAGTGCAGCGTGGTGAAATCGGTATGGTCTTGAAGTCTCATCGAACGCATCCAGAAGGTGCGAGGCGCCGGTTGAACCGGCTTGCGAGCCGCTCGCCGCGTGAGCGCAATCGCGGACACGCGCGGTCGTGGGCACCGTGCCCATTCGCGCGATCGTCCGGCAGGTAACGCTGCACGCTGTTCACGTTCATCCCGGGAGTTTGAAGTTCGCGACGGACAGGCGCAGATCGTTCGCGAGCTGCGCCAGGTTTCCGATCGATTCGGCGGTCTGGCTGGCACCCAGCGAAGTCTGCGACGTAATTTCCTGAATCACGTTCATCGTCGCCGACGTATCCGTCGCCGCCGCCGACTGCAGTCGTGCCGCGCTGGAGATGTTCTGAATCAGCGCCGCCAGATCGTTCGACACGCGCTCGATATCGCCCAGTGCCGTACCCGCGTCTTCCGCCAGTCGCGCACCGGCGACCACTTCGGCGGTGGTCTGCTCCATGGAGCTGACCGCCTCGTTGGTATCGGACTGAATCGTCTGGACCAGCGTTTCGATTCGCTTCGTCGCGCTCGCGGAGCGTTCCGCGAGGCGCTGCACTTCGTCCGCGACGACCGCGAAACCGCGACCCGCTTCACCGGCCGACGCGGCCTGGATCGCCGCGTTCAGAGCCAGGATGTTCGTCTGCTCGGCAATGTCGTTAATCAGTTCGACGATGGAGCCGATTTCCTGCGACGACTCACCCAGACGTTTAATTCGCTTCGAGGTTTCCTGAATCTGGTCACGGATGGAATCCATGCCCTGAATCGTTTCGCGCACCACTTCCGCGCCGCGCGATGCGATCTGCACCGAGCGCTGCGCGACGTCCGCGGATTCGGCCGAGTCTTTCGACACCGTATCCATCGAGGTCGCGATCTGGTTAATCGCGGAGGTGGCCGAGGTGATCTGCTGCGCCTGTTGCTCCGCCGCGTCGGCCAGATGCATAGCGGTCGCCTGGGTTTCCTGGGCGGCCGCGGACACGCGCACGGCGGTCTCGTTAATCGTGGTGACGAGGTTGCGCATCTCGTCGACCGCGGAGTTCATAGCGTCGGCGATGGCACCCGTGATGTCTTCGGTCACCGTCGCCTTGATGGTCAGGTCGCCTTCGGCCAGCGAACCCATCTCATCCAGCAACCGCATAATCGCGATCTGGTTACGCTGGTTGAGTTCGGACGTCGTCTCGAAGCGGCGACGCTGGTCGCGGACCAGGAAGAACACCAGGGTCAGCGCAAAGGCAACGGTTGCGATAGCGCCCAGCAGACCGGCCCACACATTGGGGAAGAGACGGGTCACCGGCAGTTTCGCGATCTGCTCCGCCGATTCGTTCGCGCGAAGAAGCACGGACTGGGAATCCAGGGATGCCTGGTTACCCGCGCGTTTCACGTCCTGAAGATTGGGCGAGGCGCTGACAAGCTGCGTCACCGGGTCCGTGAGATCGCTCCAGGAGGTCTGCATACCTTCCAGGATTTTGCGCGCATTGGCATCGCCGATGGCGCGTACGCCGCCTTCGGGATTGCCGTCCACGAGTCCTTTGAGGACAGAGCCGTACAACTGCGCATCGCGCGACAGGCCGTCGGCGGCGGGCTGGGCGGCGTCGCCACCCTGGAGAATCTCCTGCACGCGGCGGATCATACGATCGGACATGAGCATCCAGCGGGCGATCGCGAAGGTCTGTTCGACCGAGGCATTCTTCTGCTGGACGATGTTGAGCACTTCGTCGGCGCGCGCGTTGAGCAGGGGCATCTGCTTGGCGAACAGGTCCGCGCGCTCGCCGGAACTCAGCACGAGGTCCTTATTGCCAAGGATCTTGCCGATGTCGGCGTCCAGCTGGTTCCAGGCATTGGCCAGCGCGCCCACCGAGCGCCCCGCCTGCGTCACGTTATTGTCGGCGTACGCGGGCATGCCGGTTTTCACGTCGCCCTTGTTCAGGCGCGACACGGCCGAGTCGATAGTGTTCCGGGTGGCAGCCAGTTCGCGGTAAGAGTCGCGATTGCCGTCCGATGCCTCCAGCGCATATTTCGCAACCTGCTGCGAAAGCACCTGGATCTGCGTCGTAAGCGCAATAGCTTCGCGGTCCTCGCCGTTCTTGCTGTTCAACCACCAGAAGTCGACCGAAGCCAAACCGATGGAGAGAAGCAGAAATACGACGATGATCGTATAGCCGCCTTCCCTGCCTGCGCCCCCTGCTGTCGTGCTCATACTCACCTCACCCAAACCTGGCGGAGCCATCGCCGGCCCTTTCGGTCACCAGCGCGTTAGGGCGGTTTTGCCGCCCCTGCCTTTTCCCGTACGACGGCGTAACACCGTCGCTCCTGTACCGGAACACCTCGCGGCGTCCCGTTCCCCCACGCTACAGCGCGGCCTGCCTGAAATCCGGTGCACGTACCAGCCGGCTCATGCTGAACAGGCCAAACGCCTGTTCAGCCAACCGGACATTGCCTTCGACGAAACGCGCGAGGCGCGGATCGGTTTCTTCTTCCGAACTTCCGCGCTGCTCGTCGTCGATCGTGCGCTGACCGAATACCTCGTCGACCAGCAGCCCGACCGTCCCGCCGTGCTGCCGTACCAGCAGCAGACGCGTGCGCTCCGACGACGGCGTACGCTCGTCGAACAGAAAGCGTCCGAGGTCGATCGCCGGAATCAGGTTGCCGCGGACGTTCGCTACACCCATCAACCAGGCCTGCGTGCCCGGCACATGGGTCAGCGTCGGCACGGCGAGGAGTTCGTTGATTTCCTCGATGCCGCTGACGAAGCTGCGCCGCCCCACGCGAAAACCGATGCCGCGCCACAGACCCAGAGCCTCGATGCGCTCGGACGCTCCCGCCGAATGGGCGAGGCAGCGGCGTTCGTAGAGGGCAAGCAGTTCGAACGGCGAAAGTGCTGCGACTGCGCTCATGGCGACCTCAGTGGGCTTTCGGCAGCAGATTGTCGATGCATGCAAGGAGTTCCTTCTCGTTCACCGGCTTGGTGATGAAGGCTTTGGCTCCCTGACGCAGACCCCAGACGCGATCGGTTTCCATGGACTTGGTCGTGATCATTACCACCGGGACATCCGCGGTGGCGGGATCGCGACTGAGCGTGCGCGTGGCCTGGAAGCCATTCATGCCGGGCATGATGACGTCCATGATGACCAGATCCGGCTTGTGCACACGGATGCGCTCGATGCCGTCCTCGGCGTTGTCCACGCTGGACACGGAAAAACCCGCCTTTTCGAGCAGCGTGGTGAACACGCGTACGTCGGTGGGCGAGTCGTCGATGATTAGAATATTTGCCACGCGTCCCCCTAGACGTCGACAGCAGCGAACTTAAACGGCAGTCGCATATCGGTGGATCGCGCCGAGTAGCTCGTCGCGAGTAAAAGGTTTGGTCAGGTACTGCTCGGCGCCTACGATACGGCCCCGCGCCTTGTCGAACAGGCCGTCCTTGGACGACAGCATGATCACCGGCGTAGCCCTGAAGTGCGGATTATTCTTTATCAGCGCACATGTCTGATACCCGTCGAGCCGGGGCATCATGATGTCCACGAAGATGATGTGCGGTTTCTGGTCTGAAATCTTGGCTAGCGCCTCGAAACCGTCGACCGCCGTCAATACGTCGCACCCTTCCTTTTTGAGGAGGGTTTCTGCCGTACGTCGGATGGTTTTCGAGTCGTCTATGACCATGACCCGCAGTCCGGCCAGGTCGGTACCACGTCCGTTTTCGTTCACTACGCCCCCGTACCACCCAAGACTACAGTTCAAGGCCCACGATAACCCGGATGGTTCCGGTTAACCGTGCGCAAATCGACGACCGGGGCAAATAGCCACCCCGACGGCACGCTCTTCGGCGTTCCGCCTAGTGTCGCTGTTTAGCGGGTGGCCAGCATAACGTCAAGCTGAATTGTTCGTATTAGCCGGGAATCCCCTCGCCAAGAGGGTGTCGGCCGCCAACCCGAAAGGCTTTAGGCACCGCCCGTGGGCAGGACAGCTCGCGCGGCACTAAACTCCGCGCTTCGCCTTTGCAGGTCAGGAAGCCGTCATGCCCCTTTCCGTCGCCGTCCTCATGGACCCGATCCGTTCCATCAAGATCGCCAAGGACTCTACGTTCGCCATGCTGCTGGAAGCCCAGCGCCGCGGACATACCCTGTTTTACATGGAGCAGGGCGACCTGGCCCTGCGTGGAGGCGACGCCTGGGCCAGGCTGCGTCCGCTCGCCGTCCGCGAGGACCCGGCGAACTGGTACACGCTGGGCGAGGCCGCCTGGCGCCCACTGGGCGAGATCGATATCGCCCTCGCCCGCAAAGACCCGCCGGTCGACAGCCAGTTCGTCTACGACACCATGGTCCTCGAACGGGCCCAGCGCGCCGGCACGCGCGTGGTCAACGATCCGCGCTCCCTGCGCGACTGCAACGAGAAACTGTTCGCCCTGGATTTCCCCCAGTGCATCGCGCCGACGCTGGTTTCCCGCGATGCGGGCGAACTGAAGCGCTTCGTCGCCGAACATGGCGAGGCAGTGCTGAAGCCGCTGGACGGCATGGGCGGGCGCGGCATCTTCCGCGTACGCCATGGCGACAGCAACCTGAATTCCATGCTGGAAACCCTGCTCGACGGGGCGAAACATTTTGCGATCGCGCAGAAATACATCCCTGAGATCGTCAGCGGCGACAAGCGCATCCTGCTGATCGACGGCGAGCCGGTGCCCTACGCTCTGGCGCGCATCCCGCAGGGCGACGAATTCCGCGGCAATCTTGCGGCCGGCGGACGCGGCGAAGGCGTGCCGCTCAGCGAGCGCGATCGCTGGATCGCCGCCCAGGTGGCGCCCGAACTTCGCAAGCGTGGACTGCGTTTCGTGGGTCTCGACGTCATCGGCGACTACCTGACCGAGATCAACGTCACATCCCCGACATGCATCCGTGAACTCGACGCCCAGTTCGGCCTTAATATTGCCGGGCTGCTCTTCGACGCCATCGAGGCCCAATGACTTCCCGCCCCACCGGCGCCGACCTGATCGGCGCCACCCTGCTCTTTTCCCTGCTAGTGCACGGCGTGGTGGTCCTCGGCATCACGTTCGACTTCGACAAGCCGAAACCCAGCCTGCCGACGCTGGACGTCACCCTCGTGGACGTCGCCAACAGCGAAGCACCGGACAAAGCGGACTTCCTGGCGCAGGCGAATAACTCGGGCGGCGGCGACCGGGACAAGGCGGCGCGTCCGTCCGAGCCCGTGTCCGGCCCGTTGCCCACGCCCAACCGGGGCGTCGTCCCCACGCCGAAGGAAGCCTCGGCTCCGGCACCGCGCGAAGCCGCGGATGCCCAGCTGCTGACCACCAGCGGCGCCACCGGCTTCACGGTCGACACCCAGAAAGAGCGCACAACCCAGCGCGAACGCCCCGTGCCCGTTTCCGACGAGGAAGTGGAGCGCAAGCTCGAAATGGCGCGCCTCAGCGCCGAAGTGCGCGAGCAGTCGCAGGCGTATGCCAAGCGCCCGAAGAAGAAGTACATCTCTTCGAACACGCGCGAATACGTCTATGCCGCCTATATGAAGGGCTGGGTCGGCCGCGTGGAACGCGTGGGCAACCTCAACTATCCCGACGAGGCACGCCGGCAGGACATGCACGGAGAACTGGTGCTTACCGTTGGCCTGAACCGCGACGGCAGCATCAAGAGCATGGACGTCATCAAGAGTTCCGGGCACAAGCTGCTGGACGATGCCGCCCAGCGCATCGTGCGCCTTTCAGCCCCCTTCCCCAGCCTGCCGCCGGATAAGAGCAAGGTGGATGAGCTGTACATCACGCGTACGTGGCAGTTTTTGCCGGGGAATGTGTTGCGCAATTATTGAGGGGGGGGGATTCCCTCCCCTCACCGTTGCATCCCCCTCACCGTCATTCCGGCGTGCGCCGGAATGACGGTGAGGGGGAAAAAGCGCTGCGAAGCGATTCCTCGTAAAGCCTTCCTTACGGCAACAACTGATCCGCCTCGCTCACCGACGCCGTCCCCGTTTTCCTCTCGAACACGCAAAGCTCCCTGCCCGTTTTCCCCGCCATATGCTTCTGCGGATAGCGCCCTTCGAGCACCAGCGCGCTCACCGGGATACGGTCGTCGTAACGGATGATCCGCCCGACCGGCTTCACGTCGGCAAGGCCGCTGGCGGCCCGGCACGCCTTCTGGATGCGGGCGTCGTCGTCGGCCCACGCTTTTGGCGAGGAAGCATGTGCGCCGAGCGCCATGAACAGGGCCAGCGCGGGTAAGGCGTAACGCAGCATCTCGATCTCCTTTCGTGGATGAAGCTCTGGGAATAAACCCTACAAATATCTCGCTGAACCGCTTCGCACACACCCGTCACGGCGAGCGGCTACAATGCGGCCATGACGATCGCCAACACCTTCGCTGGGCAGTTTCTCATCGCCATGCCCACCCTCGCCGAACCTCCGTTCGCGCGCGGCGTCGCCTTTCTCTGCCAGCACGGGGAAGATGGCGCGGTCGGTCTGCTGATCAACCAGATATCCGAATACCGGCTGGGCGATGTCCTCGCGCAGATGAAGCTGACCTGCGACGATCCCGAAATCGCCGATTACCCCGTATTGATCGGCGGCCCCATCCAGCAGGAGCGCGGTTTCGTCCTGCATCGCGAGGTCGGTCACTGGGACTCCAGTTACCGCGTGAACGAAGAATGGTCGGTCACCACGTCGCGCGACATTCTGGTGGCGATAGCGGCGGGCGAAGGCCCGCGCCGCGCATTACTCACCCTGGGGTATGCCGGATGGGACGCGGGACAGCTCGAAAAGGAACTCATCGACAACGCATGGCTGACCACGCAGGCCCACGAACGCATCGTGTTCGATACGCCGCTCGAGGAACGCTGGATCGCGGCCGCGGGGCTCATGGGCGTCGATCCTTTCCAGCTCGCCGGCTACGCCGGTCACGCCTGACCGCACGATGAGCTCCCTGTTCGGTTTCGATGTCGGCACGAAAATCGTGGGTATCGCCGTGGGCAATCGCCTGACCGGCACCGCGCGCGGATTGGCCGCCGTTCCCGTTCGCGACGGCGAACCGGACTGGCAGGTTATCGACCGGCTTCGCGGCGAATGGCTTCCCGTCGAACTGGTCGTGGGGCTCCCGCTGGATATCGACGGCAAGGACCAGCCGATGACGCGCACCGCGCGCAAATTCGCCACGCGGATCGGCGAACGTTACGGGCTGCCGGTCGCCCTGGTGGACGAGCGCCACAGTTCCCAGGAAGCCGCCCGGCGTTTCGCCGCGGGCCGCGCCGCGGGACTGCGCAAACGGTCCGACGCACTGACCATCGACGCGGAGGCTGCGGCTGTCATTCTCGAAAGCTGGCTGGCACAGTCGTGATTGGACGCATGCCCCACCCTTCCGTTGTAGAAGCGTCCTTGAGCGCCCCTACAAATAACCCACTCCGTTCCCACCCTTATCCGAGGCTGTCATGTCCAACCGTCTGCGCCATCTGACCACGCTGGAGAACCTGCCGCGCGAGACGATCGAGCGACTGCTAGACCGCGCGGGAACGATGCGCGACGGCTGCGCCCATGGCACGCGCAAGCTCGACCTGCTGGCCGGACGCACCGTACTGAACCTGTTCTTCGAACCGTCGACGCGTACGCGCACATCGTTCGAACTGGCGGCACGGCGCCTCGGTGCCGACGTCATCAATTTCGACATCGGCTTCTCGTCGACCGCGAAGGGCGAAGAGCTTTTCGACACGTTGCACACGCTTGAAGCCATGCACATGGACGCCATCATCGTCCGGCACAAGGAATCGGGCACGCCCGAGTCGCTGGTCCGCCACGCCATGAGTGGCGTCGCCGTGATCAACGCCGGCGACGGCAATCGCGCGCACCCCACCCAGGGCCTGCTCGACGCGCTGACCATCCGCCAGCACCATCCCGATTTCAGCGATCTGATCGTCACCATCTGCGGCGACGTGAAGCATTCGCGCGTCGCCCGCTCCGATGTGCACGCGTTTTCGGCATTGGGTGCGAAGGAAATCCGCCTGTGCGGTCCGGCATCGCTGATGCCCGATCCGGCCGAGGTCCCGGGCTGCAAAATTTACGACAACTTCGACAGAGCCATCGAAGGGGCCCATGCGGTCATCATGCTGCGCCTTCAGAAAGAGCGCATGGCGGCGACCGACCTGCCGGACGAACAGGCCTACTTCACCCGTTACGGCCTGGACGGCGCGCGACTGAAGCGCGCGGCACCCGGATGCCTGGTCATGCACCCCGGCCCCATCAACCGGGGCATCGAGATCGCGACCGACGTCGCGGACGGTGCCCAGTCGCGCATTCTGGAACAGGTCGCCAACGGCGTATTCGTACGCATGGCGGTACTGGCGGAGGTCATGGGGCGCTAGCGCCCTCCGGCAGTGGATCCGTACAGGATGCGGGGCGATTCGGCATAATGCCGACCTGCGACATAGATGATAACCATGGGGAAATACATGCGACCGACGAAGCGATTGATCGCGCTCGGCCTTACCAGCGTCCTGCTGGCGGCCTGCGGCCACAAAGACAAGGATGCTCCGCTGGCCTTCGTGCCGGCCGACACCCCGTACGTGCTGGCGAACCTCGACGTACTGGACGACGACACCCGTAACGCCATGATCGCGCAGCTCAATACGCAGCTGCCCGCCCAGGTGTTGCAGATGAAGGCGGCCGCCGACCAGCTCACTGCCAAGGGCAATGCCGAAGGCGCCCGCCTGATCAATGCCCTCGCGGCGGAACTCGATGGCAAAACCATCGAGCAGGTCGCGAAAAACGACGGTTTCGACCTGAAGGGCAGGACTGCCTTCTTCGGCCTGGGCCTCAGCCCGGTCGCCCGCGTCGAGCTGGCCGACCCGACGGCTTTCGAAGGTCTGGTCGGCCGTATCGAAACGGCTTACGGCCAGAAGCTTGAAACGGCCACCGTCGGCGGACAGTCCTATCGCCACGTCACGCCGAAGGATTCGGGCGTACAGCTGATCCTCGCGGTCGTCGGCAAGCAGGCCGTGGGTACGCTGCTGCCCGCCGATGCCGGCGAACCGCTGGTCCGTCAGGCGCTGGGCCTCGACCGCCCCGCGAAGAACATCCAGGACGATGGCCGCCTCGACGATCTGGCCAAGGAAAAGGGCTATAAGCCTTACGCCGTCGGCCAGGTCGATATGGTTCGCCTGCTGCCGCTGATCGCCGGAGGCAAGGACCCGCTGTTCACGTCCCTGCTCAAGCACAAAGCCGTCGCCGAAGCCACGGCAAACGGCGAGCCTGCGCCGGCCGCCGCGCCGGAAGTTCCGGCTAGCTGCCAGACCGATGCGGCACGTATCGCCTCGCGCGTTCCGTCCATGAGCTTCGGCTATACCCGTCTGGATGCGAAGCATCAGGACCAGCGCTTCGACATCGCCCTTGCCGACGACGTCACGAAGGCATTCTCGGGCCTGAAGGTCGAACTGCCGGGTCTTGGTCAGAACGCCGACGCTCCGTTCGACGTCAGCATCGCTCTGCCCATGGAACAGCTGCGTACGTTCTGGACCGCCCAGGCCGACGCCGTTGCCGCCAAGCCGTTCACCTGCCCCAGCCTGACCGATCTCAACGACGGTTTCGCCAAGGTCGGTTCGACCATGCAGCAGGCGGCCATTCCGCCGTTCGGCGACATCCGCGGTCTGCGCATCGTGCTCGATTCGTTCAAGGCAGCCGATCCCGCTGCCGCCACGCAGGTGCCCACGTTCAGCGGTCGCATCGTGATCGGCACGCGCAATCCGGCGGGCCTGGTCGCGCTCGGCCAGACCGTGCTCGGCGGCGTGAACCTGAAGCTCGCCAATGACGGCAAGCCTGCCGCGCTTCCGCAGAACCTTACCGCCATGGTCGGTCAGCCTGCGTGGGCCGCCATGAGCGATATCGCGCTCGCGATCGGTTTCGGTCAGGGCGAAGACGCACGTCTTGGCGACGCACTGAAAGCCAGCACGGGCGATGCGGGCCGCTCGGCACGCATGCACCTGACCGGCGATATGTATCGCACGTGGATCGACCTGATGTCGGAGAAGGCCGAAGCCTATGCCGAAGCCACCGCGGCCAGTGCAGCGGCTGCCGACGGCACCGATGCGGACCCGGAGAAAGAGGGCGCCGCCGCCGCACAGCGTTCGAAGCTGCAGTTCCAGACGATGCGTGCACAGGCTGATCGCATCGTTTCGGTATCCGCCGAAGCGCATGTCGACGACAAGGGCATGGTCATCACCGGCCAGAGCGAACTTAAGTAAGGCATTCGCTACGCAGTGAAAAAGGGCGCCTTCGGGCGCCCTTTTTTTTCACGCATTAGGGGACGATCTCTCGCGTCTGGCCGCTCTTTGGGTAAGGACAGTCGCTGGTTGGCTCGTGTTATCCGCGGCTTCGTCGGCTCACGCTCGTGCGTCGGGGAAGCCGCGACCGGGTTGGCCCTTGGGGCCTTCGGCGCCGTCCCTGCGGGAGCGGGCCGTAGTCCCGCTTTCGCTCCAACTGGGTATGGCGGCTCTCGGCTAAGGCGGCCCCAAGGGCCAACCCGGCCACGGCACCGTCGGTTGCGGTTGGCTGTGGGGAGAGCACGAGCCGAGCACATGGGCAGGCGTGCACAGGCATGGGGTCAGCTATACCCATGCGTCGACGCCATGCTTTCCCCCACGTGACCGCAGCGTTCGGCAGAGCCGTCGGCCACCACCCTCGACGCGACTTGCGCAACCGAGCGCTGCGGGCGGAAAAGGCCCGCAGGGGGCGGACCTGGACGGTCCGCCGTTTTTGCTGAGGCAAGGATGCCGAATCAAAAACCCCCGCCCGCAGCGCGGGCGCGACGGGGCGCAGCCATCAGACACAAGCCGCGCAGCGGCTCTCCTTCCCCGAGCGACGGTGAAGCCGGAGCGTCGAGGGTGGTGGCCGACGGCTCCCCCCGAAACGTCCGAGCGCGAAAGCGATGGCAAAGCCGAGCCCTTCCCGACAAGGCATGAAGAACCTTCTTGCCGGCTTGCCAAACCGAATACACCCTAAACGGATATCTGAACGAACCGTCGCGCAGGGCACGAATCGTTCACGGATGCGCTGTTTCTATTGGCGCCGCGGTACGACCGCTGCCGAACGCAGCACTTACCGTCGTCCCATCCATGAAGGAGTTCACCATGAACCATGCAACCATTCGTAAGGCCCTCTTTGCTGCCGCCCTTGTTACAGGCCTCGGCGCAGTACCGTTCGCCCAGGTGAGCGCCCAGGATTCCGCTGCCAAGACCAGCGACAACCAGACCGTCCCCGGCAAGGCCGACGATGCCTGGATTACCACCAAGGTGAAATCGGAATTCGCTACGAAGAAAGCTGTCCACGGCTCGGACATCTCCGTGACGACGACCGAAGGTGTCGTCGCGCTGACGGGTAGCGTCACCACGGCCAAGGAAAAGACCAACGCCGAGAAGATCGCGAAGGCGGTCAAGGGCGTGAAGAGCGTCGATGCAAGCGGGCTGACAGTTGCGCCGGCTGCCGACGCTAAGTAAGACGTTTCGCGAGCGGTAAAAAAAGGGAGCCGAAAGGCTCCCTTTTTTTGTTCTGCTTTTGTGTAGGAGCGCTCTTGAGTGCTCCTACACACAGGGCATTAGCGATGCAGCATGCCGCCGAACGTATTCCGGTTCGTTGACTCTTCGATTTCGACGCCTTCCAGTCCCTGCGAAAGCGTATGCGCATCGCCGCCCTGCGCGAGCTTGATGCGCAACCGCACTTCGTTCGAGCTGTCGGCGTGACGCAGCGCGTCTTCGTAGGAGATCTCGCCCGCGTGGTAAAGCTCCACCAGACTCTGGTCGAAAGTGCGCATGCCGAGCTGATTGGAATCGCGCATCAGTTCCTTCAGCTTGTGCACTTCGCCCTGACGGATGTAATCCTGCGCAAGCGGCGTACCCAGCATCACTTCGACCGCTACGCGACGCGATTTCCCGTCGGGCGTGGGAATCAGCTGCTGCGCGACGATGCCCTTCAGATTCAGCGAAAGATCCATCAGGAGCGACTGGCGACGGTCTTCCGGGAAGAAGTGCAGGATACGGTCCAGCGCCTGGTTGGCGTTGTTCGCATGCAGCGTACACAGGCACAGGTGGCCCGTTTCCGAGAAGTTGATCGCATGCTCCATCGTTTCTCGCGTACGCACTTCGCCGATCATGATGACGTCGGGTGCCTGGCGCAGCGTGTTCTTCAGCGCGTTCTCCCAGCTATCGGTATCGATACCGAGTTCGCGCTGGGTGACGATGCAGCCTTCGTGCTTGTGCACGTATTCGATCGGGTCTTCGATCGTGATGATGTGACCCGTCGAATTCTGATTGCGGTAACCGATCATCGACGCGAGCGACGTCGACTTACCCGTACCCGTACCGCCCACGAAAATGATGATGCCGCGCTTGGTCATCGCCAGTTGCTTGACGATCGGCGGCAGGTTCAGTTCTTCGGGCGTGGGAATTTTCGATTCGATCCGGCGTAGCACCATGCCGACGCAGTTGCGCTGGTAGAAGCACGACACACGGAAACGGCCGACACCCGACGCGCTGATGGCGAACTGGCATTCGTGGGTCTTCTCGAACTCTTCGCGCTGCGAAGGCGTCATCACGTTGAGCACCATGTCGCGCGCCTGTTGCGCGGACAGCGGACTCTGCGTGATCGGGACGATGCGCCCCTGCACCTTCATGGACGGCGCCACACCGGCGGTGATGAACAGGTCGGACGCCTGTTTATGCACCATCAGCTTGAGGAATGAAGTGAAATCGAAGTCGCTCATGGCGAGCCCTCTTGTGGCCGGACCGGGCCGGCGCCCCTACGGGCGATCATATACCGCCCGGGGGCGGGCGGCTGTGTCTGACGCCACGTTCCTGCGCCCGGGTCGGGGCTTTAGCGGAAGCCTTCCTTGTTCTTGGCATATTTACCCGCTTCCTGCCGCGTTACCAAGCCGCGCTTGACCAGGTCCTGCAGCGTTTGGTCCAGCGTCTGCATGCCGTGCTGCTGACCCGTCTGGATGGCCGAGTACATCTGCGCGACCTTGTCCTCGCGGATCAGGTTACGGATAGCCGGGATGCCGACCATGATTTCGTGGGCCGCGATACGACCGCCGCCGACCTTCTTCAGCAGCGACTGCGAGATGACCGCGCGCAGCGATTCGGAAAGCATCGAGCGGACCATCGGCTTTTCGCCGGCCGGGAAGACGTCGATGATACGGTCGATGGTCTTGGCCGCCGACGAGGTATGCAGCGTGCCGAATACCAGATGGCCGGTTTCCGCGGCGGTCAGTGCCAGCCGGATGGTTTCCAGATCGCGAAGCTCGCCGACGAGGATGTAGTCCGGATCTTCACGCAGCGCGGAACGCAGCGCCTCGTTGAAGCCATGCGTATCGCGATGCACTTCGCGCTGATTGACCAGGCACTTCTGCGACGTATGCACGAATTCGATCGGGTCTTCGACCGTGAGGAGATGGCCGTATTCGTTCTTGTTGATGTGGTCGACCATCGCCGCCAGCGTCGTCGACTTGCCCGAGCCGGTCGGACCGGTCACCAGGATCAGCCCCTGCGGCTGCTCGATCAGCTCGCGGAAAATCTTCGGCGCACCCAGGTCTTCCAGCGTCAGCACTTCGGACGGAATGGTACGGAATACGCCGCCCGCGCCACGATTGTGGTTGAACGCATTCACGCGGAAACGGGCCAGACCGGGAATCTCGAACGAAAAGTCGGTTTCGAGGAATTCCTCGAAATCGCGGCGCTGCTTATCCGACATGATGTCGTAGATCAGCGAATGGACCTGCTTGTGCTCCAGCGCCGGGATGTTGATCCGGCGCACATCGCCGTCGACCCGGATCATGGGCGGCAGACCTGCGGAAAGATGCAAGTCGGAAGCCTTGTTCTTCACCGAGAAGGCAAGGAGTTCGGCGATATCCATCGGTGTCCCCTGATAAGTGGCTTGCGGCAGGGACTTTCGACCGGCGATCGGAAGCCGATCATGCCGTGCGCTTTCGCGAATCGAAGCCCCTGTGATTCTTATGACGCCCCGGGACCGGCCCGGAGTACGCGTTTCGCATAGGTAAACACGCCCCCACCCTCGGCGGCAAGGCGCGTCGCGTATATTCTTAGGTCGATGCCATGCTCGACTGTGACGTGGCGCACCGAAGAGACGAACTCAATGAGCCGGATTGCCTTCATCGGCGGAGGAAACATGGCGGCCAGCCTCATCGGCGGCCTGCTGCACAAGGGCAGCCAGCCCAGCAGCATCGCTGTCGCCGAGCCCCGGGCCGAGGCCTGCCAGGAGCTGTCGCGGCGTTACGGCGTGGCGACCTATGTCGATAACCTGGACGCCGTCGAAGGCGCCTCCACCGTGGTCCTGGCCGTCAAACCCCAGGTCATGGCCGACGTATGCCGCCAGTTGCAGCCCCAGATCCAACGCCAGCGTCCCCTGATCGTTTCGATCGCCGCAGGCATCCGCATCGAACAGATGGAGCGTTGGCTGGGCGGCACCCTGCCCGTCGTACGCTGCATGCCCAACACCCCGGCGATGATCGGCGCGGGTGCCACGGCGCTGTACGCCAATGGCCGCGTCAGCCCGGTGCAGCGCGCGGAAGCGCAGCACCTGCTGGATGCCGCGGGACTCACCGTATGGGTGCCGGACGAGGACCAGCTGGACACCGTGACGGCCTTGTCCGGTTCCGGTCCCGCGTACTTCTTCCTGCTGGTCGAGGCGCTGGAAAACGCGGCATTCGCCCAGGGGCTGTCCCGTGAAACGGCAAGGGCTCTCGCGGCCCAGACGGCGCTTGGCGCCGGCCGCATGCTGACCGAAAGCGGCGAATCCGCCGCGACCCTGCGCCAGCGCGTCACATCTCCGGGCGGCACCACGCAGGCCGCCCTCGAAAGTTTCGGCGCCGATGGCTTCAACGCCATCGTCGCACGCGCCGTCGACGCCGCCCGGCGTCGCGGCGGCGAACTGTCTCAAGCCATGGAATCGAATAAGTGAATTACCTGACCAACGCCGGCGGACTCATCATCAACTTCATCTTCGGCGCAGCCGTCGCGCTGTTCGTCCTGCGTCTGCTGGCCGAAGCATGGCGCGCGGATTTCCAGAATCCAATCTGCCAGTTCATCTACCGCTACACCAATCCGGTGCTGCGTCCGCTGCGCAAGGTACTGCCCAACTGGCGTCGCCTGAGCACGTCGGCGCTGGTCGTGGCGTGGCTGATCGAATGCCTGAAGGTCGTGCTGCTGATCGCGATCATGGGCTTCATACCCAATCCGGTCGGCGTGCTGGTGATGGGCGTCGCCGAGTTGCTCGATTTCGTCCTGCTGCTTTACATCGTGCTTATCGTCGTCTGGTCGCTGATGAGCATGCTGTCGACCGATCGTTACCACCCGGTAGCGCGTCTGGTCACCAGCATTACCGAGCCGCTGCTGCGCCCGTTGCGCGGCCGCATGGTGCTTGGCGGTCTGGATTTCTCGCCGGCCGTGGTCCTGTTGCTGCTGACATTGGTACGTTTGCTTGTCGCGCAACCGCTGTCGGACATCGGCCAGCGATTGATGCTGGGACTGTAAGCATGACGATCTCCCGCGCGTTTCTCGCCGTACTGTTTGCCTGCGTCGCCATTCGTGCGCACGCGGGCGAGCAAGTCGGCGGTGCGAACGTCATCCGCTACAACGCGCTCGCCACGTCGAATTTGCCCGCCGCGTCGGCGCAGCGTTACGGACTCACACGCGCGGAAGACCAGGGCATCGTGATCGTTGCGGTAGCCCGTGGCAGCGACGATGGCGATGTACCGGCAACGGTGGAAGGCAGGGCGATGACGTTGATCGGCGCACCGGTGCCGATCGCGTTCCGTCGTGTCGAGGATGCGGGCACGGTGTCGTGGCTGGGGACGTTCCGTATCCCCTCGCCCGGCGCGTTGCATTTCGTGCTGACCGTGACGCCGCGCGGCAGTGCGACAGAGACCGTGGACTTCACGCAGGATTTCTAGTCCCACCACGCAATCTCCGCTAACCTCGGACGGAACCACCGCAGCGAGGAACCCGCATGGCATCGTTCACGAAGTACGGACGACCGCTGCTCGCGTGGCTGACCGTCGCCCTCTTCCTCGTCTACGGCTCCGGATGGATGTCCGAACTCAGCCGGGATACGGTGGCTATTTCGCTGTTCGCGTGGCTGTTCGTCATGATCGTCTGGACCGCCTTCGGCGTGGTCCACGAGGCGGAAGAACTTGCGACACGGCTGGGCGAGCCCTTCGGCACGCTGATTCTCACGCTGTCGATCGTCATCATCGAGGTCGCGCTTATCTCGGCGGTGATGCTCGGCGGGACCGGCACGGCAACGCTTGCCCGCGACACCATGTTCGCCGTGTTGATGATCGTACTGAACGGCGTCGTCGGACTGGGGTTGCTCATCGGCGGCATACGCCACCACGAGCAGACCTTTAACCTTCAAGGCGCTTCGTCCTATCTGTCCGTCATCATTCCGCTGGCGACCATCGCCCTCGTGCTGCCGAACTTCACGACGTCCACGAGCGACGGCACCCTGAGTCCGGTGCAGGCCGTCGCCTTCTCCCTGTTGACGATGGCGCTGTACGGTCTGTTCCTCTGGCTACAGACGGGGCGGCACAAAGGTTATTTCGTTGCGCCGAAATCGACCGCTCCCAACGAAGCGGAGCCGCCGCCGGAACCGCAGCCGAAGATGCCGCCACGGGAACTCGCGCGCCGGATCGGCATGCTGCTGGTCTATCTGCTGCCAATCGTCATCCTCTCCAAAAGTCTCGCCAAGGTCCTCGATTACGGCATCGACGCGACCGGTGCACCGCCCGCACTCGGCGGCATCATTATCGCGATGCTCGTCTTCACTCCCGAGGGCATTTCCGCGCTGATCTCGATTCGCGGCGATCAGCTCACCCGCGCCATCAACCTGTGCCTGGGCGCCGCCGCATCCACCGTGGGTCTTACCGTGCCCGCCGTGCTGGCCATCGGACTCTTTACCGGCCAGAGCGTCGTGCTCGGACTGCCTTCGGCAAGCATCGTCCTGCTCACCGCGACCCTGGTACTCAGCACCCTCACGTTCTCCGGCTGGCGCACCACGATGCTGGAGGGCGCGGTGCACCTGTCGATGTTCGTGGTGTTCCTCGTCCTGACGTTCAGTCCCTGACCGGCTGCCCCCGGATTCGGGGAGCCGACGACGACGCCGACCGGAAAGCTCCTGTCCGGCCTCGTCCGCGTACATGTCCGCGGACAGAGGGCCGGGCTGCGCAATCGGCGGGAGGTCGCCATTACCGTGGCCCGGGCAGCCCGGATCGCGTTGGCATGCGCATTGCAGATGCATCGCGCTAGCCACCGATCCGCACGCATACGCCGTGCGGCAAAAGGATGCCCATGCTCGTCGCACAACGTCTGTCGCTACTTCCCTTCCTCATCGGCCTCGGCCTGCTTTGCTCGTCTGCGCATGGCGAGGATCTGCTGGATGCCTTCCGTCAGGCCGTGGCCAACGACCCGGTGCTTGCCACCGCGCAGGCAACGCAGCGCGTGGCGGCGGCAGGCGTTCCCATCGCACGATCGGCTCTGTTGCCCCAGCTGACGGCGAATCTCAGCCTGACCCAGTACAGCGGTGGTAACGGGTCGTCCACCACGAGCGGAAACGGCAACATCATCGACACCGGTGCGGGCGGTCACGTCCGCGAACGCGCGGCGAGCGCCAATCTGGCGCAGCCGATCGTGAACCTCGCAAGCCTCGCCACCCTGCATGCGGCGCAGGCGACGAGAAGTTCGCAGGACGAAACGGAACGGGCCGCGATGCAAGCCCTGTACGTCCGCGTCGCCACCGCCTATTTCAACGTCCTGATTGCCGAGGACGAACTGGAGGTATCGAAGTCGTACGAGGATGCCTACCAGCAGGAATTCGCCCAGTCCACCGAACGGTTCGCGGACGGCCTGGCCGCGGCATCGGACGTCGCCCAGTCCGAAGCGTATTACCACTACATCAAATCGCGGCGCATTACAGCCGAAGGTGCCCTGAAGGACACCAAGCGCGCGCTCGAACAAATTACGGGACAGCCCACACCGGTACTGAAACGGCTGCGCGAGGAACTGCCCATGCAAATGCCGGAACCGAACAAACCCGAAGCCTGGGTCGACGCGGCGATGCACACCAATCCGTCGGTCCTTGCGTCCCGCTATGTCGTCGATGCGGACGAACACAAGATCAACGCGGCGCGCGCGGGCCACGCGCCGACGCTGGGCCTGGCGGTCGGATACAGCAAGTACGGCAGCTGGTCCAATGCCCGTGCCGGCGGCGCGGGATACGGTCCGGGTACCACGTCGGTCGGCCTGCAACTGTCCGTGCCGATATTCAGCGGCGGTCTCGTGCACGCACAGATAGGACAGGCCATCAGTCAGCGCGACGCGGACGAAGGCCTGGTGGAAACCCAGCGCCGACAGGCGGCGCGCGATGCACTGAATTACTTCAACCTGATCGTCGACGGCGTCGACCAGGTAGCGAGTGCGCGTGCCGCGGTCGCCGCCGCCGGAAAAGCTTTGGAATCCATGCGTGCAGGCAACGATATTGGCACCCAGAGCCTCACGAACGTCGTGGTGGCCATTCAGTTGCTGGCGGAAACCAAGACCGAATACACCCTCGTGCGCCATAACTTCGTGCTGAACCATATGTTGCTGAAGCAGGCAGCGGGAACCATCGATCTGCACGACCTGGAAGACGTTAACCGGTTGCTCGAATAGAAGACGACATGGGTACTCGCATACCGACTGCCGCAACGATGGATGAAAACGTACGTCCGTAGATTTACCAGACATAGCCTCAGTAGGAATGCGCTGGAGACCGGCGCGGGAACTCCCAAACATTCGCTTGGGTTTCCGCCCTATACGCAGGCTGTCCATATGAACCGCCGTCTGGTTTCTCTAAGTGTTCGAGCGGCTGTCGTGCTCGCCGTCGCCGGCATGCCCGCGCATGCCGACACCGTCGATCCCTGGGACGGCGACTGGCATGGCAGCATCACGCCTTATGGATGGCTGCCCGGCGTGACGGGCGAAACCCGCTTTCAGTTGCCCAACAAAGGAAAGCGCGGACAATAAATTCCTGAAGAAAGTCCAGTTGAGCGGACCGAGCTTCAGCTTCACCTGGCATTTCTGATCGCGACGAGAGTCGAAAAACCTATCCCGTGTCGCGACCGACCGCTATCAGCGTCCGCCAAGCCGGCGCGCATCGATCACATTGGGCAACGCATTCAGACGCCCAAGCAAGGTGGAAAGTTGCTCGTAATCCTTGACCCGCAACGTGAAGCGCATCTCCACTTCGGCGGTGCGCACGTGCACGCGGCTCGACGACGCCACGATATGCGGACCCGCGTTGCTGATCGTATTCGTGACGTCTTTCTGCAAGCCCTTGCGGTCGTAGCCGCGCAGTTCGATGTCGATCTCGTAAGCCTGCACTTCCACCCTGCCCCAGCTCACGTCGATCACGCGTTCCGGACTGCGGCGGGCAAGACGTTCAAGGCTCGCGCAGTCGGCACGATGCACGGACACGCCGCGTCCACGGGTGATGAAACCGCGAACCGGATCGCCGGGCAACGGCTGGCAGCAGCGGGCGAGCGTCGTGAGCAGGTTGCCCACGCCTTCGATACTGAGCGCGCCGCGATCGTGCTGCGCAGCGCGCGACGCAACCGGACTGCCCGATTGCGTGATCTCGGACTCGACTGGTTCCTGTAACGAACGCGCGATCTGCCCCAGCGTGACTTCGCCGAGGGCGATGGCGATAAACAGTTCGTCCTGCGTTTTCAGACGGAACTGCGAAACCAGTTTCGCCGGCTCTACATCGTCCAGCGCAAGGCGGCGTAACTCGCGTTCCAGGGCCGTGCGCCCGGCGATGACGTTGGCATCGTGGGCCTCGCGCCGGAACCACGCGCGAACCTTTTCCCTCGCGCGCGACGTATTCAGATAACCATGGTGCGCGGACAGCCAGTCGCGACTGGGTTCGGAGACCTTGGTCGTGAGGATCTCGATACGGTCGCCGCTACGTGGCTGTGCCGTCAGCGTAGCGATGCGTCCGTTGATCTTGGCGCCACGGCAGCGGTGACCGACTTCCGTATGGATGTGATACGCGAAATCCAGCACGGTCGCGCCGCGCGGCATGTCGACGACTTCGCCCTTGGGCGTCAGCGCGTAAACGCGGTCTTCCAGCAGCTCGGTATGGAACTCCGCAGCCAGTTCGGCTTCGTCGTCGCCACGCGGCTCCAGCAGTTTGCGCATCCACGCGATCTTGGCTTCGAACTCCGCATCGGCACCGCCGCCTTCCTTGTAGCGCCAGTGCGCCGCGACACCGAGTTCGTTGGCGCGATGCATTTCGTGCGTACGTATCTGTACTTCGAGCGTCTTGCCCTGCGGCCCGATGACGGCCGTATGCAGCGACTGGTAGCCGTTGCCCTTGGGGCGCGCCACGTAATCGTCGAATTCGCCGGGAAGGTGCGGCCAGAGGCTGTGCACCATGCCGAGCGCGGCGTAGCAGTCCGCGACGCTGCCGACCAGGATACGCACCGCGCGGATGTCATACAGGTCGGAGAATTCCAGCTCCTTGCGCTTCATCTTCTTCCAGATGGAATAGATGTGCTTCGGACGTCCGGCAAGCTGAGCCTCGATGCCCGCGCCCGAAAGTGCGACGCGCAGGTCTTCGAGGCACGCGGCGATGAAGATCTCGCGGTCGGCGCGGCGCTCGTCCAGCAGGCGCGCGATACGGCGGTAGGTGTCCGGCTGCAGATACCGGAAGGCAAGGTCTTCCAGTTCCCACTTCAGCTGCCAGATACCCAGCCGGTTAGCGAGCGGTGCATGGATGTCGGAGGTGAGCTGTGCCAGTTCGCGCCGGTCGGCATCGGCCAGCGACATGCCCGAACGCATGGCCGCCAACTGCCGGGCAAGCAAAACGAAAACGACGCGAAGATCGCGGATGATCGCCAGCAACAGACGGCGTAGCCCTTCGGCATCGGCGGGACCGCGTTGCGCATGCAACGCCCAGACCTTCTCCGCTTCGCGCTGACCGTCGATCAGGCGACGCAGCGACGGCGTCCATGCCGGCGAATGCAGCGCCCACGCTTCCGCCGAACCGGATACCAGCGCGAACCATAGCGCCGAGGCGCAGGTTTCGTCGTCGCAACCGAGTAGCTGCAGCAGTTCGATGACGGTTTCGGTTTCGGCGCGCACGGCGACCGGAAGCGCGGCGATGGCTTCGCGCGCATGGGTGGTCAGCGGCATCGACCCGCCGCTTGCCCGCCCCGCCGTTTCGCCCGTGATCGGCGTATTCATGCCACCGCTGCCATCTGTGCCGTCCTGTCCATCCGTATCAGCCCGCTTGTGCTACTTCCAGCGCCTTCGCGAGTCGCTTTGCCGAAACCGGCTCGGCGGTTTTCAGTTCCTGCGCATACAGGGACACCCGCCATTCCTCCAGCAACCAGCGCAATTCGTGCCAGCCCGTGGCGTCCAGCGCCGTACCGCCGGCATTGAGCAACGCGCGCCAGTAGGGCAGCACCTGCAGCATACGCGACTGGTCCCGTGCCGGGTCCTGGCGCAGGCGTTCGGCACGCAGGCGCATGGCTTTCAGGTAGCGCGGCAGATGGGCGAGCCTCGCGGGGGGAAGCTCCCTCAGGACGCCCGGCTGGATCAGCGCATGCAGTTGCTCGCGCAGGTCGTCGTAGCTGGCCTTGGCGAAGCCCATCAGCGGCGGTTCCATCCAGGGTTTCAGTTCGGCCTGGGCTTCGATGATGGGCTCGGCGAGTTTCAGCCGCGCTACGGCCGCACCGAACAGTTCGCGCGACAGGTCCACCCGCAAGGCTTCGAACTCGCCCTGCGTGCGCGCATCGAGACGCCGGTCGGCGACCAGATCCTCGAAACCGCCTTCGACCAGATCCTCGCGCAGACCATCGACGCTGCCCATCGGCGCGTACTTCAGGGATAGCGGATTGGCAATGGGCAACTGGCGGCGAGCGCGCTTGAAATCGGACGCAAGCGCCTGACGAAGCAATCGTTCAACGCCGCCCACGTGTGCTTCTCTGGCTTCGTCCGCGCGTTCGAACACGCGCAGGGCCACGGCTTCGCCAAGGTCAACGAGAGCGGGATAGGCAATCAGTCCGCCTTCCGACCGCACGTCCCGCGGAATCGATTCGAAGTCCCAGCTGACGATGTCTTCGCGGGTCAGTTCCAGATCCGTCTTGCGCGAGAAAGCCTCGCGCGCCTTGCCTTCCCATTCGGCGCGAATACTGGCCAGGTCGCGGCCATCGGCTACGGTGCGGCCGCTTTCGTCGTGAATGCGGAAACGCATCAGGAAATGCGCGGGCACGTCGACCTCGGCGAATGCCGATGCGTCGATGGCGACACCGGTGGTCCGCTTGAGGAAGGCGGCAAGCGCTTTGGGCAGCGGTTCGTCGCGCGGGGCTTCCGCCTCGACGAAGGCGCGCGCGAAATCGGGCGCCGGCACGAAGTTGCGGCGCAGCGTCTTGGGCAGGCCGCGAATGAGTTCCGCCACTTTTTCGCCGAGCAGCCCGGCGACCAGCCATTCGCAGCGGGCAGCGGGCACGGCGTTGAGGAAGGCGAGCGGTACGTTCATGGTCACGCCGTCGGCCGGATCGCCGGGCACGAAGCGATATTCCAGTCGGTAGCGATGTTGTCCGAGTTCGAGCGATGCCGGGAAGGCATGCGGATCGAGTCCCGCGCCGTTATCCATCACATCGGCGAGCGACCAGCGCAGCGCGGCCTGCTCGCCCGGCGAGGCCTTGCGATACCAGGCGTCCAGCGCACGCACGTCGGACATATCGGCGGGCAGCTTGCCGGTGAAGAACGCGACGAGGTCGTCGTCGCTGCGGAGCAATCCGGCGCGACGCTGCTTGGCCTCGATCTCGCCGGCTTGCTCCAGTACGCGGGCATTCGCGCGCACGAAGTCGGCGCGGGTTTCCAGATCGCAGCGGATCAGCGCTTCGCGCAGGAAGATATCGTGCGCGGCGGCGGGGTCCTGACGATGGAAGGTCACCGGACGGCGTTCGACCAGGATCAGTCCGAACAACGACACCTGTTCGTAAGCAACCACCGTACCGCGCTTGCGCGACCAATGGGCGTCGCGCGCGGTCGCACGGACGAGATGGGCACCCTGTGTCTCGATCCACGCCGGATCGACGCGGGCGCACATCATCGCCCACACGCGACCGCCGATATCGATGATCTGCGCGGAAAAAACCCACGCTGGCGGTGCCTTCGAAAGCGCCGAACCGGGAAAGACCTGGAACCGCCGCTCGCGCGTACCGCGATACACACCCTTCTCGTCCTTATGCCCGACCTGCGTCGGCATACCCGCGAGCAAGCTTCGATGCACGGCTTCGTACAACGCATCGGCCTCGGAACCTTCCTTGCGAGCAGGAACGCCTGCAGGAGCGCCCTCGGGTGCGATCCCCGCGGAGCGCGAACCCAACGACCGCGACCGACGCGATCCCGTCGCCGAAGCGACACCCTCCGACGGCGCCGCCAACGACGGCACATCGACATCCCACCCCAACTCGCGCGTCACCAGCACCAGTTGTCGATGCAATTCACGCCACTCGCGCATCCGCATGAAACTCAGGAAATGCCGCGAACACCAGTCGCGCAATTTCGTCTGCGTCAGTTCTTCGGACGCATCGTGATAGCCGCGCCACAAATTCAGCACGCCCGCGAAATCGGACTTCGGATCGGCAAACTGCGCATGCGCGGCATCCGCCTGCCCACGCGCTTCCGGCGGCCGCTCGCGCGGGTCCTGAATGCTGAGGAAGGCCACGATGGTGACGGCTTCGCGCAGACAGCCCAGACGACGCGACTCCACCAGCATGCGCGCCAGCTGTACGTCGATCGGCAGGCGCGCGACGGTACGGCCGATATCGGTCAACCGGCGGTTTTCGTCGATGGCGCCGATTTCGGCCAGTCGGCGATGGCCGTCCGCCACTACGCGCGGATCGGGTGCTTCGAGGAAGGGAAAGTCTTCGACCTCGCCAAGGTCCAGCGCCAGCATGCGCAGAATGACGTTGGCGAGCGACGAACGCAGCAATTCCGGATCGGTGTATTCGGGACGCTGGAGGAAATCCGCTTCGTCGTACAGGCGATAGCAGATACCCGGGCCCACGCGTCCACAGCGACCCTTGCGCTGGTTGGCCGCCGCCTGCGAGATCGGTTCGACGTGCAGTCGTTCCAGCTGCCCGCGCTGGCTGTAGCGCTTGACGCGTGCCGTACCCGAATCGACGACGTAGCGAATGCGCGGTACGGTCAGCGAGGTTTCGGCGACATTCGTTGCGAGTACGACGCGACGCTTCGGACCCGGCTTGAACACACGGTCCTGATCGTTCGCCGACAGGCGCGCATACAGCGGCAGGATTTCGGTTTCCCGGTATTGCCGCCGCGACAGCAGCAGATGGGCGTCGCGGATTTCGCGTTCGCCCGGCAGGAAGATCAACACGTCGCCGCGAGGGTCTTCGCGCGTAATGGCGTCGAGCGTGTCGGCGATCTGAAGCGCGAGGTTGCCCTCGCCACGTTCGCCGGGCGGTCGCCAGCGGACCTCGACCGGATACGCCCGGCCTTCGACCGCGACGACGGGCGCACCTTCGAAATGTTCCGCGAAACGCTCCGTATCGATCGTCGCCGAGGTGACGATGATCTTCAGATCGGGACGCCGTACGGCCAGCCGCTTCAGATAGCCGAGCAAAAAGTCGATATTGAGGCTGCGCTCGTGCGCCTCGTCGATGATGATCGTGTCGTATGCCGACAGCCAGGGATCGGACTGGGTTTCGGCGAGCAGGATGCCGTCGGTCATGAACTTGACCAGCGCCTGGTCCGACACCTTCTCGGTGAAACGTACCTGGAAGCCGACTTTGTCGCCCACCGGCGTACCCAGTTCCTCGGCGACACGGGTGGCCACCGAGCGCGCCGCGAGCCGGCGCGGCTGCGTGCAACCGATCAGGCCCGCCTCGCCCCGGCCGGCGGCCAGGCAGAGCTTGGGTAGCTGGGTGGTCTTGCCCGAGCCGGTCTCGCCGGCGATGACGACCACCTGGTGCTCGCGGATCAGCTTGACGATGTCGTCGGCCCGCGCCGTGATGGGCAGCGCCTCGTCGAGCACGATGGGCGGCTTATTGGCGGCCCGCCCGGCCCGGCGCGCGGCGGATGCCTGGATGTCCTTTTCGAGCGCGTCCATGCGGCCCGGATCGGCATCTTTGCGCGAAAGCGCCCCGAGCCGGCCGAGCAAGCGGCCGTAGTCCCGGCTGCTGACGCGCGCGAGTTCGTTCCGCAGGGCACGCAGCCGCGGATCGGGGGAGGAATGACGTGCTGGGGTTGTGGACTGACTCATGGAACCGCAAATAATAGCCTGAGCCTATCAATTGGATCGGAACGTTTCATTTCCAAGGACCTTCCGACCCGTCTAATCTGCTGTCTGACGCCAGGATTCACTTAAGGAGAGAAGCACCATGGCTATCGATATCGGCATTGCCAAGAAAGACCGCGAAACGGTCGCCAAGCATCTTTCGAAGCTGCTCGCCGACACCTATTCGCTGTATCTGAAGACCCACAGCTTCCACTGGAACGTGACCGGCCCGCAGTTCAACAGCCTGCATACCATGTTCGAGGTCCAGTACAACGAGCTCTGGACCGCCGCCGACGAGGTCGCCGAGCGCATCCGCATTCTCGACGTGTTCGCTCCGGGCTCGTACAGCCAGTTCGGCAAGCTCACCTCCATCAAGGAAGAAGCCGGCGTTCCCGAGTGGAAGGACATGGTCGCCCAGTTGGTCGAAGGCCACGAAATCGCCGCCGCCACGGCGCGCGACACGATCAAGGCCGCCGACACGGCCGGCGACGAAGGCACCGCCGATATGGTAACGGGACGCCTGAAGGAACACGAAAAAACCGCCTGGATGCTGCGTTCGCTGCTGAAGTAAGCGGGTTCGTTCAATCCGTGTAAAGCCGCCGCCTCCGGGCGGCGGCTTTGTTTCCGAACCATGGGAGCTGGAGGGAATCCCTCGCCGCCTCCGTCAAGGGGCAACCCTTCCCAACCGGTTACCCGCCAATCCCTTCATACTCGCTCCCCGAGTGGCTGCGGAACGGTACCTCTCTGAGTTCAGCCTGACTATCCATGCTGCAATGCGTTGAGCCTGCTGCCCCCGTTCGTTAAGCTCGGCGGGTTACACCACTATTTCTTTGGGGGCCAGAAGGTCCGGGGATTGTTTTGAGCGCTGCCACCACGACCGACACCCGCCACCCTTTCCTCGCCGCGCTGCTCCTTGCGCTGGTCGTCGCGGGGCTGAATTTCGGGCTGTGGTTCCTCGGCAACATGCCGCATGGACCGAACGACTGGAAAGGACCGATCGGCGGTTTCGCCTTTACGGCCTACCAGCGTTACCAGAACCCGATGAAGGGCGACGTCTCGACCGATCCCGAAATCGACAGCGACCTGAAGCTCATCAAGCATTATTCGGGTCGTATCCGCACGTACTCGATGCTGGAAAATCCACAGGTCATCCGGCTGGCGCGGCAGGAGCACCTGGAAGTCATGGCGGGCGCGCTGATCGACCGCCGCATCGACAACAACGAACGCGAAATCGATGCGCTGATCGCGCAGGCGAACCGTTATCCGGACACGATCACCCGCGTCATCGTGGAAAACGAGGTGCTGTTCCGTTCGGATCTTCCCCCCGAACGCATCATGACCTACCTCGACCGCGTGCGCGCCGCCGTGCGCCAGCCGGTATCCATCGCCGAGCCGATGCACATCTGGTTGCAGAACCCCGAACTCGTCGAGCACGTCGACTTCATCACGGTCCATCTGTTCCCCTACTGGAACGGCATCGATCGCAAGGACGCCGTCGGCGACTCCATCGGTAGCTATCAGAGCCTGCGCCAGCGGTTTCCGAGCAAGCACATCGTCGTCGGCGAAATCGGCTGGCCGTCGAACGGCGACCGCTTCCAGTACGCCTATCCGTCGGTATCCAACCAGGCCATCTTCCTGCGCGACTGGTTCAATGCCGCCCGCAAGGACGGCATCGACTACTACGTGCTCGAAGCCATCGACCAGCCCTGGAAGGAAAACCTCGGCGAAGGCCGCACGGGCGCCTACTGGGGCATGTTCAACGCCGACCGGCAGCTGAAGTTCCCCTTCACCGGCCCGGTGACCGAAGACACCGGCTGGCCGTGGAAGGCTCTGGCCGCCGCCGCGCTCGCCTTCATACCGATGCTCTGGTTCGCGGTGCGCTTCAGCCGCTTCAAGCTGATGGGGCGCCTGTTCATGCTGGCGATGATCCAGCTGTCGTGCGGACTGATCGTGTGGTCGGCCACGCTGCCGTTCAATTTCTACCTGAGCCCGTTCGACTGGGCGATGCTGATCCTGCTGTTCCCCGCGCAGATCGCCATCCTCGCGATCCTGCTCATCAACGCCTTCGAGTTCACCGAGGTGCTGTGGCGTCGCAGCTGGATCAGGCATGCGGAGATGCTGACGCCGGATCCGCCGGAAAAGCAGCCGTTCGTATCCATCCACCTGGCGTGCCACAACGAGCCGCCCGAGATGGTGATGCTCACGCTCGATTCGCTCGCGCGGCTGGACTACGCCAACTTCGAAGTCCTCGTGCTCGACAACAACACGAAAGACCCGGACGTCTGGAAGCCGGTCGAGGCTTATTGCGAACAACTGGGCGAACGCTTCCGCTTCTTCCACCTCGAGCCATGGCCGGGCTATAAGGCGGGCGCGCTCAATTTCGGCCTCACCGCCACCGATCCGCGCGCCGACGTCGTCGCGGTCATCGACGCCGACTATGTCGTGCGCGAAGACTGGCTGGCGACGCTGACGGGTTACTTCCACGACAGCAAGGTCGCCGTGGTGCAGTGCCCGCAGGCGCATCGCGATTTCGAACGCAACAAGTTCCGGCGCATGACCGCCTGGGAATACGACGGCTTCTTCCGCATCGGCATGCATCATCGCAACGAGCGCAACGCCATCATCCAGCACGGCACCATGACGATGGTGCGTCGTTCGGCGCTGGAAGGTACGGGCGGCTGGTCGGAGTGGACGATCTGCGAGGACGCCGAGCTGGGCCTGCGCCTGATGCATGCGGGTTACGAGCTGGTCTATGTCGACGAACTGATGGGCAAGGGCCTGACGCCCGCCGACTTCAAGGCGTATAAGAGCCAGCGCTATCGCTGGGCCTTCGGCGCGATGCAGATCCTGAAGGGTCGCTGGCACTGGATGACTCGCCGCGGCCCCCTGAGCGCTGGCCAGCGTTTCCACTTCCTCACGGGCTGGTTCAGCTGGTTCGCCGATGCGTTGCATCTGATCTTTACGCTGATGGGCATCTACTGGACGGCTGGCATGATCGCCCTGCCCCAGTATTTCAACCTGCCCATGCAGTTGTTCCTGATCCCGGTCATCGGCTTCTTCTTCGCCAAGGCCATCTTCGGTGTGGTGCTGTACCGGGCTCGCGTCCCGTGTAGCTGGCGCGACACGCTGATGGCGTCGCTGGCCAGCATGGGCCTTTCGCACGCCATCGCGCGCGGCATCCTGCACGGCCTCACGCGCGAGAAAACGGCGTTCGTCGTCACCGCGAAGAGTCGTCGCATGGGCGGCAGCAGTTTCGCGGCGTTTGCTCCCGTGCGCGAAGAAGGTTTCATGGCCTTTGCCCTCGCGCTCGCCGTCGCGGGCATGGGCTATGCCTATGGCACCCGCTATCTGGAAAGCATTCTGTGGATGTCGATTCTTACGGCGCAGTCGATCCCCTACGTGTCGGCATTGATCGGCGCATGGATCGCCCATCGCGCAGGCGACGAGGCAGGCTGACCGGACGTTCATATTTGTGAGAACCCGTCTAGTGACCTGAGCGGGCCTGCAAGGTAAGTTAAGGACAGACTTCGTCGGATACGCGTTGTCAGGGTTCGTCGGACGCGAACCCGCTTGTTGCCCCGGCCGCATCGGGGCATGGATCACGACCGGAACGGGACGCGATGCGCCGAACCAGACGCCATGGACTGCTGCTGTTGCCGTGGTTCTTTCTCCCCGCTCTCGCACACGCGGGAGTAAAGCTCGTCGTCGATGGCGTCGAGGAACCGCTCAAGGGCGCCGTCGTCGCCGGCGTGGAACTCAGTCAGTACGCCACGCGCGACATCTCGGCCGCCCAGGCGCGGCGCCTGTACGAAAAAGCACCCGATCAGGTCCAGACCGCCCTTCGACCGTATGGCTATTACGAGGCCACGTCGGACGGCGATATCAAGCAGGCAGGTAACGACTGGATCGTCACCCTGCACGTCAAGACCGGCGCACCGGTCGTCATCTCTTCCGTCAAAGTCGATATCGACGAAGAAGCCGCGAAAGTGCCGGGCGTGCGCCGGGCGATCCGCGCCGCCGAGAAGCTGAAGGACCAGCCCCTCAACGACGGTCAGTACGACGCGTCGCGCGACGCGATAGGCGCGGCGCTGACCGCTACGGGTTTCCTCGACGCGAAGCTGACCGTCCATCGCGTGGAAGTGAATCGCGCCGAAAAAAAAGCCAGCGTGTCGCTCGCCTGGACCGCCGGCCAGCGCTATCGCTTCGGCAAGGTGCACTTCAAGGATTCGCAGTTCCGCGAGAGCTTCCTCGACCGCTACGTGCCGTTCAAGAGCGGCGACTATTTCGCACAGGACAATCTGCTGCTGCTTCAGCAGTCGCTGAACGGCGCCGATTATTTCTCCGTGGTCAATGTCATGCCCGACATCGACGAGGCGAAGAACGGTGTCGTCGATGTCACCGTCGAATTGGCGCCCGCGAAACGCACGATTTATACCGGCGGTCCGTTTTTCGGCACGGATACGGGGGCCGGTCTGCGTGGTGGTATCGAGAAGCGCTGGGTGAACGATCGCGGCCACAAGTGGAAGAACGAACTGGTCGTGGCGCAGAAGCTCAAGACGATTTCCACGCTGTACCAGATCCCGATGCCTGGCCCGAACCAGCGCAGTTTCAACTTCGGCGCCAACTACCGGGACGCGGACACGACGACATCGCAGTCGCGCACGTTGCAGCTGGTGGCCAACGAAACCCGGCTGTGGCACGGCTGGACACGGACCATCGGCATCAACGCCTTGTCCGGCACATTCACCGTCGGCAAGCGCGGCGGCGAACCCGACAACACGTTCGGCATCGAACACGGCCGCAGCACGCTGCTTTATCCGGAGATATCGTTGTCGCGCAAATCGGGCGACAACCCGATCTTCGTGCGGCATGGCTGGTCGCTCAACCTCGTGGGCCGCAGCACCGTCGGCAACCTGCTTTCGGATGCCAGCTTCAGCGAGGTCATCGCCGATGCCAAATGGATCCAGTCGTTCTGGGGCCGTAACCGCCTGATCCTTCGCGGCACCGCCGGCCATACCTGGACCAACGACTTCAGCGCCCTGCCCCCGCAGCTACGCTTCTTCGCGGGCGGCGACCGTTCCGTACGCGGCTACAGCTTCGAGAGCATCGGCCCACGCAATCAGTACGACCGGGTCATCGGCGGCGAAAGCCTGCTGGTTGCCAGTACCGAAGTGGAGCACTACTTCACACGCAACTGGGGCATGGCCGCGTTCGTCGATGCGGGCAATGCCTTCACCGGTACCGACTACAGCCCGCGCATCGGTGCGGGTCTGGGCGTGCGCTGGCTTTCGCCGGTCGGCATGGTCCGTGTCGATCTGGGCGTACCCGTCCACGACAAGAACGAACACGGCGTGCAGTTGCATGTCGTCATCGGGCCCGACCTGTGAGGAGCGCCGGCATGAAATGGTTCCTCCGCGTACTCATGGCGCTTGCCGTCATCCTGCTGCTGGTCGTCGCGTCCGCATGGTGGGTGCTGGGCACTGGCGCGGGACTTCGATTCGCGCTGGCGCGCGCGACCGCGTTCACCGGTGGCGCGTTGACCGTCCAGCACGCCGAGGGGCGTCTGGCCGGCCCGCTCGATCTTGCCGGCGTTCGCTATGTGGACGGCAAGGGCATAGACGTCAAGGTCGCGAAGGCGCACCTCGATCTGCGTATCCTGCCCTTGCTGCGCAAGCGCGCGCACGTGCTCGACCTGAGCGCGGATGGCATCGACGTCGCGCTTGGCCCCAGCGAACCCGACACGACGCCATCGCAACCCTTCTCGCTGACACCGCCGCTCGACATCGTGCTCGACCGCGTACACGTGGGTCACGTCAAGGTGACGCAGGCGAATCAACCCGTTTTCGAATCGGACTCGCTCGACCTGATCGGCTCATGGACCGGCAAGGGCGTCGAGCTGCGCCAGCTTGCCCTCAAGGCACCTGCCGGCCATGCGGATCTTGACGGCACGCTTGCGGTCGGTCGCGGTTACAGCGGCGACGGCAAGGCGTCGTTCGCATGGAAAGTGGGCGATGTCGACTACGCCGGCCAGATCGAAGCGCATAGCGACGGGAAAAAAGCGCACACGGTCATCGGGCTGACGTTGCCGATGGTTGCCGAGATCAACGCCGATCTGGTGCAAAGCGGCGACTTCGCATGGACCGGCCGCATCGACGCACCGCGTTTCGATCCGAAACCCCTGATGGGCGAAAGCGCCATCGCGTCGCTGGGTCTGTCGCTGCAAGGTCATGGCGATCGCTATGGCGCGGACGTATCCGGCGATATCGGCCTCAATGCCTATACCGTCCATCTCGCTCCGCTGCGCGCGAATTTCGACCACGAGTACAAGCGCCTGACGCTCGATGAGCTGAGCGTGGGCTCGCCTCAGTTCAAGGGCGCGCTCACGGCCAGGGGCACCGTCCAGCTGGACGCCAAGCCCATATCGGCCGATCTGCGTCTGGACTGGAAAGACGTGCTCATACCGGCAGAGATAGCCGGTCAGGACCTGGCAAGCGCCGGCGGACTCGCCGTCCGCGGCAGCGCCGAAACATTCCACGCCGACGGCGCCGTCGACATCGGACCGCCTGGCCATGCGCAGCATCTCGCGCTCGATCTCGATGGCACGCCGAAGGTCATCGAACTCCGTGCGCTGACGCTGAAACAACCGAAGGGCAGCCTCGACACGAAGGGAACGCTGATCCTCGATCCGCAGCTGGCATGGAAACTCCAGGTCAACGGCAACAACTTCGATCCTGGCCAGTTGCTGGCCGGATGGGATGGCGCGCTCAACCTCGATCTGTCGACCGATGGCAACATGTCGCCAAACGGTCCCCTGGGTACGCTGGACCTGCGCAAGCTGGACGGTACATTGCGCAAACGCGCATTGCGCGGCAATGGCACGCTGACGTTGAAGCCGGGCGAGGTCGTCAACGGTCGCCTGGACCTCGCCTCCGGCGGCAGCAGCATCCGACTCGACGCGCGCGGCGATACCGCCAACGACGCCGACCTGAAACTCGCCATCGCGTCCCTCGGCGACTGGCTGCCCGACGCGGGCGGACGAATCGAGGGCGACATCGGCGTACGCGGCAAATGGCCCAAACTGGCGGTGAAGGCGAACATCCGAGGAAACTCGGTGGTCTATGCCGACCATAAACTCGATGCCTTGCATGTCGATGCGGACGTGCCCGACATCAGCCAGCCGGGCGGCAATGTCGCCATCGATGCGAATGGCGTATCGACCTCCGGCATGCACTTCGATCGCATCGCTGTACACGCCAACGGAAACCAGCAAAAGCACCAGCTCACCGTCGATGCGAAGGGCAAGCCGCTTTCGGCGGATATCGCGCTCAGCGGTTCGCTCCGCGACACGTCGTGGACCGGTACGCTGTCGACACTGAACCTCGATTTGCAGGGTCTGCCCCGCTGGCATCTGCAGAATGCCAGCCAGCTCAGCTGGAACAACGGCGCCGCGAGCATGAGCGATCTCTGTCTTACCGCGGGCGATCCCCTCGTTTGCGTCGCCGCAAAACAGGACAAGGCCGGCAATCTCGACGGCAACTACCGTGTGCGCCATATTCCCGTGGCCATGCTGCTCACCGCGGCGGGCTCGTCCGATCTGCCGATGCGGGCAGAAGGCAGTATCGAAGGCGATGGCAATGTACGCCGCACTGCCGCCGGTGCTCTCAGCGGTCAGGCGAACATCACATCCACGCATGGGTCGATCGCCTATTCGGATCATCCCGACCAGCCGTTACTCGTCTACGACAATCTCGCAGCCAATGCCCAGCTGACACCAGGCAATCAACGCGTCACCGTGCGCGCCAGCCTTAACGACGGCGGCACGCTCGACGGCAATGTCGGCATCGCCGGTGCGCAACAGGCTCTGAGCGGCAGCGTTTCGGTACACCTGAAGAACCTCGCATTCGTCGAGTTGTTCACCAGCGAAATCGCCGAGGTGAAGGGCGCGCTCGACGGCAGCTTCCAGATGGGGGGAACGGTTGCCCAACCCGCAATTACCGGCCAGGCCGTTCTCGGCAACTTCGCCGCCGAAGTGCCCAGTGCGGGACTGAAGCTGAAGGACGGTCGCGTCACGCTGACGACCTCCGACGCAACGACGTATCGCATCGATGGCACCGTTAAATCGGGCGACGGCAACCTGACGATCGCCGGCACGGCAGGTCTCGGCAAGGGTGCGAGCACGCAGATCGGCATCAGCGGCAGCAAGTTCACCGCGGTCGACATCCCCGCCGCGAAAGCGGTGATCTCCCCCGACATCAAGATCATCCAGAGCGGCGAAGGGACGAATGTCACCGGCAAGCTCAGTGTCGACATGGCAGACGTCAACGTCGAGCGCCTTCCCGGTGCCGGTGCGACCAAGGCATCGTCCGATGTCGTGGTCGTGGATGAGAAACAGCAGGAACAGATAGTCGAATCGCTTCCCATCACGGTCGACCTGCGCGTCGACCTTGGGCAGCATGTCCATCTCGTCGGCTTTGGTATCGACGGTCGCATCACCGGAACACTCGATGTACGCGAACGTCCTGGCCGCGTCACTACGGGCCAGGGGCAGATCGGCGTCGACGGTACTTACAAAGCCTATGGGCAGGACCTGCGCATCGAGCAGGGCCAGCTATTGTTCGCAAGCACGCCAATCGACAATCCCGGCATCAATATCCGCGCGACGCGCACACTCAATCCCAACGCCACGATCAACGACGGCCAGAAGGTCGGTCTGTACGTTTCGGGCACGGCACGGCGTCCTATCCTGACGGTGTTCTCCAACCCGGTCATGGAACAGTCCGATGCGCTCTCCTATCTCGTCACGGGTAAACCTCTTTCGCAGGTGAAAGGCGGCGAAGGCAACATGGTCGGCGCGGCCGCACAGGCGCTGGGCTCGGCGGCCGGCGATCTGCTGGCGAAGAGCGTCGGATCGAAAATCGGTGTGGACGATATCGGCGTATCGAACAACGACGCCCTTGGCGGCGGTTCGGCCTTCACCGTTGGCAAGTACCTGTCGCCACGCCTCTACCTCAGCTATGGCGTTGGCCTGTTCGATCCCGGCCAGGTCATTACCCTGCGCTACCTGCTGAGCCACCGCTGGAACTTCGAAGCCCAGAGCGCCACCGACTTCAATCGCGCAAGCCTCAACTACCGGTACGAGAGATAGTCCACCGCCAACTATCCACAGGGTGTGTGGATAGTTGCTGCATAAGCGTGTGGATAAGTCCGATGCACGCTTGTGCGGCAACGACTTGCGTTGCACTGGTCATTCCGCGACCAGCACGCTCTCTGTAGGAGCGCACCTGCGCGCGAAAACCAACGGAGCGGAGATGATGAGTTCGCCATTCGCAGCCAGGACACCGGGCTTGCGGAGGTGAGGGTCCGTCTTCCTCGCCCTGTTGGCTTTCGCGCGCAGGCGCGCTCCCACAGAAAGCAAACTCCGGCAATGCGCGATATCCACAGGCCATGTGGATAGTCGCTGCATAAGCATGTGGATAACTGCGATTCGCACTTGTGTGGCAACGACTTGCGTTGCGCTGGTCATTCCGCGACCAGCACGCTCTCTGTAGGAGCGCGCCTGCGCGCGAAAGCCAACGAAGCGGAGATGATGAGTTCGCCATTCGCAGCCAGGACACCGGGCTTGCGGAGGTGAGCATCCGTCTTCCTCGCCCTGTTGGCTTTCGCGCGCAGGCGCGCTCCCACAGAAAGCAAACTCCGGCAATGCGCGATATCCACAGGGCATGTGGATAGTCGCTGCATAAGCATGTGGATAACTGCGATTCGCACTTGTGTGGCAACGACTTGCGTTGCGCTGGTCATTCCGCGACCAGCAAGCTCTCTGTAGGAGCGCGCCTGCGCGCGAAAGCCAACGAAGCGGAGATGATGAGTTCGCCATCCGCAGCCAGGACACCGGGCTTGCGGAGGTGGGAGTCCGTCTTCCTCGCCTTGTTGGCTTTCGCGCGCAAGCGCGCTCCTACAGCGGCGCTGTTGAGCTAGCGTGTGCTCAAGACGGGTTGCCTGCGTGCAGGCGGTGTAGCAGTTCCGCTTCCGACAGCGAAAGGCCGCAGGTCTCGGCGATCTGCTGCGCGGTAGCTCCCTGGCGGGCAAGGCGCTGTGCCAGGGTGTAGGCGCGGTCGGCGGTCTGCCCTACTTCGTTCGGCATGGTCGGCGCGTGGCGGACGTGGTCTTCGATATCGCCGAGGCGAATCTCCAGACGCTTCAGCACACCGATGAGCGCGGCTTCGTCCACACCGACGATGCGCCGTTCGGGCTCGGCATCGGGCACGGGGGCGGAGGCGGCCGGTTGCGTGAGAGGCGTTCTGGCGTCGAGCCTGCGCCACAGCAGCAGCAAGCCGAGCATCTGCAGTACGGCGAAGACAATCAGGATGTAAGCAAGCATGTTGTTCACGGGCGTTTCCTGCATGAGCCGCGCGAATGAACGCGATTCGCTAGCCGTCACACACGGCAGAGGCGCTGCACGTCGACGAGCGCGATGAAACCGTCGTGCCGCGTGACCACGCCGCTGACCGGGTCGTCCCTGCGACTGGCGCGGCCCGGGGGCGGCACCGCGATATCGCTGGCATTGAAATCAAGCATATCGCCGATGGCATCGATGCGCATACCCACGATCGACCCCTCGTCGTCGAAGACGACGACGCGCTGGGCGTCCTCCCGGTCCGGTGCGACGCAGCCGGCCAGGCCGAAACGGCGTCGCCCGTCGAGCACGGGCACGATCTGCCCACGCAAATTGACGATACCGAGGACGTCGTCAGGTGCACCCGGCACCGGCGTGACGTCGCCGCAACGGATAACCTCGCGCACGCTGGCCAGCGTGACCGCGTAATGCTGTTCCTTGAGAACGAAGCCGAGCCACGCGCCCTGCCCGCCATGTACCGCTTGGCGCACATCGTTCATGGACACTCCTCCCGTTCAAGCCATTCGATCAATGCCGCGGTGTCGACGACACCGCACTTCGGTTCTTTCGCCATGCCAGCCAGCCATGGGCGCGTCGTGGCATTCGTGCGCCACTGGATCGCATCCGGGCCGAACACCACGGGTTCGTCCTCTACGGTACAGGCCAGCGCCCATTGGCGGTCGCTCAGCAGTACCAGCGTCGTTGCCGGCGAGCCCGCCATATCCGGCGACATGACCGCCGCCAGATCCGCGACCCGGGCCTCCCCGCTAGGATGCCGCCAGCGCCCCAGACAGATAGGCCGGGTCGCTACGGTGGGCGCCAGCGGCGGCATAGGCAGCAGGTGGATGACGTCGCGCATGGGAATGGCTAGCCGGACACCCGCCGCGATACACAACAGGTAACGAGTGTCGCCTTCGACCACCAACTCTGTTCCGGAGGACTTACGCCCCGGCTCGAATGCCATGACCTGGACGACGGCCGCGGGGACGATGGCCGCAGGCGTGAGGAGTTCGGCGAGATAATCCGCGACGAGCTGGTCGGCGGCCTGCATCGAGGTCGTCATGCGGCTGCGTCCGCCATGAGTTGACCGCGCATGGCGAGCAATTCGTCGAGCAACTGGCGATAGGCCAGACCACCCCGGCGCGCCGCGGACCACGACGCGAGCGGGACACCCGCCGCGCTGGCTTCACGAATCTGGGTATCGGTGGGGATGACGGTCGCGCTGACCGCGTCTCCATATTTTTCGCGCAACTGCTCGAGACAGGCGCGCGAGGCATGGGTCCGCGCGTCGTACATCGTCGGCACGATCGTGCGGGGTAGCGGGCGCCCGCGCGAGCGCTCGATCATGCCGAGGCTTCGCAGCATGCGCTCCAGACCTGCAAGGGCCAGCGCCTCGGTCTGCGTGGGAACTAGCAGGCGGTCGCTCGCGGCCAGCGCGTTGACCATCAGGACACCGAGTGTCGGCGGACAGTCGATCAGAACATGATCGAAGTCCTCGGCGAGCCCGGCCAGCGCCTGACTGAGCACCAGGCCCATGCCCGCGCGCGTCCCCACCTGCCGGTCGAGCGTAATCATGGCCGAGGACGCGGGAAGCACCGAGAGCCGCTCGTAAGCCGTCGCATGGACCAGCGACGAAGCCGGTGGTGCGCTACCACTGCTGCCGAACAGATCGTAGATGCTGCCGTGCGCGCCGTTCTCGACACCGACGTAGCCGCTGAGCGACGCATGCGGGTCCATGTCGACCATGAGCGCGCGTTCGCCGCGTGAGGCCAGCATGCTACCCAGTGCGACGGTGGTGGTCGTCTTGCCGACGCCGCCCTTCTGGTTAGCGACGGCCCAGACAACCATCAGAGCGCCTCCTGCCGGGCGAATGCCGCGGAGCCTGCAACGGGTGCGGCAACCGGCGGCACGACCGCTGCGGGTGCCGCATCTGGTGCTGGCACAGGCACCGATGCCGGCTCGGACCGGGTCAGATCGATGCGATCCGCGTCGCTATAAAATCGTGCGGGTGCGGCCTTGTCGCTCATCACGACGATGAGCACGCGCCGATTGCGGTTGCGCCCTTCGTTCGTCGCATTGTCGGCGACCGGACGGAACTCGCCCCAACCGATGATGCCCACGCGATGCGCGTCTACGCCGGCGCCCGTGAGCAGGCGCGCGACACTGGCGGCACGTGCGGCGGACAGTTCCCAGTTCGACGGAAATGCGGGCGTGCTGATCGGCGTGGTGTCGGTATAGCCTTCGATCCGCATCGCGTTGGGGAACGGCGCGAGAATCCCCGCGATCTTCATCAACGTGGTTTCCGCGGGGCCTTGCAGCCGGGCGACGCCGATCGGAAAGAGAATGTCGGTGCGCACTTCGATTTCCAGCCAGTCGGTGGTCCGCCGCACGCTGACGAGGTTCTTGTCGATCAGCGGCTTCATGGCGCGCTGAACTTCCTCGGAAATCTGGCTCAGGTTGGCTTCGTCCGTCTTGCCTACCGTGGGGTTCGACGCCGGGGCGGTCTGTACCGCCGAGGATTCCTGACGCTGGACCGACGCACCTTCGTGCCCGGGCAACGGCAGATCGCGCGGCGGCAGCGGTACGTCGATACGGGATATCGGCGTGGCATTGGGCGCACGCGACTGATTGGGCATCGGCACCTGCTTGGCGGGCTCGGCCTCACGCGTGGGCTCGATCACGCGCCCCGTACCGTTGAACGCTTCGTTGATGGACTGGGCCATCACGCGAAACTTCGTTTCGTTGACGGCGGATACGGCGTACATCACAACGAACAACGCAAGCAGCAACGTAATCAGATCGCCGTAGGGAATAGCCCAGCGTTCGTGATTGATGTGCTCTTCGACGTGACGCCGTTTCACGACACGAATCCCTGCAGTTTGCTTTCGATGTGGCGCGGGTTGTCGCCCTGCGCGATGGAAACGAGGCCCTCGACCAGGATCTCGCGCATCTGCGAACGCGCGCGGGCGAGTCCTTTCAGGCGCGAGGCCATCGGCAGTGCAAGAAGGTTGGCGAGGCCGATACCGTAGATAGTGGCGACGAACGCGGCGGCGATGCCGTGACCGAGCTTGCTCGGCTCCGCCAGGTTCTGCATGACGGACATGAGGCCCATCACCGCGCCGATGATACCCATGGTCGGCGAATACGCGCCGGCATTCTCGAAGACTTTCGCCGCTTCGATGTCGATGTGCTCACGGGCGAGGACCTCGACTTCCAGGACGCTACGCATCGCGTCCGGTTCGGTTCCATCGACGAGAAGCTGTAGCCCTTTGCGGATGAAGGGATCGGTTTCGCGTTCGATGCCCGCTTCCAAACCTAGCAGGCCCTGGCGACGCGAGATTTCGCTCCAGCCGACGATGCGGCTGACCAGGTCGGCCGTTTCGATCAGCGGCGGACGGTAGACCCAGGGCAGCATGCTCCATGCGCGCTTGAGTACGACGCCCGGCGTCTGCACCAGCAGGGCCGCGAACGTACCGACAAAGACGATGACGAAGGCGGCCGGATTCCACAGGGCATCGAGACTGCTGCCTTTGAGGACGGTACCGACGATGATGACCAGGAAGGCCAGGATCGTGCCGACGATGCTTACGATATCCATATCAGATCGCTACCCTCATCGAAGGGAGGAGCTGGCCGGCGTCGTCCGCCAGACCCGCCAGGTCGAGGACGAGCGAGATACGCCCGTCGCCCGTGATAGTGGCGCCCGCGACACCGGGTACGTCTTTCAGCAGCGGTCCCAGCGGCTTGGCCATGACGTCCTCGCGGCCGATCACTTCGTCGACGAGGCAACCCAGCGTCTGATGACCGATCTGCACCACCACGACATGCCTGCCACCGGAAGGCACGCCCGCCCAGCCAGCCAGATCGCACAGCGGAAGCGCTCGCTGGCGATGCGAGGCTACGACACGGCCGTCCAGCGTCTGGATCTGGCCTTCGACCAGTTCGAATACTTCGGCCACATTGCTGAGCGGAAGCGCCAGCAGTCGATTGCCCACGCGCACCATGAGGACCCTGAGAATCGCCAGCGTGAGCGGTACCGACAGACGGACCTCGCTGCCACCTCCCACGCGCGAATCGATCGACAGCGTGCCGCCGAGTTCGACAATCTTGGTTTTGACGACATCCATGCCGACGCCACGGCCGGAGATATCCGACACCTGGCTGGCCGTGCTGAATCCGGGACGGAACACGATGTCGAAGCATTCGCGATCGTCCAGCCGCGCGGCCTGTTCCTCGTCGAGCAGGCCCTTTTCCACCGCCTTGCGGCGAAGTATTTCGGGATCCATGCCTTTGCCGTCGTCGCGCACGGTAATGACGATATGGTCGCCGTACTGACCCGCCGTCAGGTGGACGGTACCCACCCGAGACTTGCCGGCCTGTTCGCGGACATCGGGCATTTCGATACCGTGGTCGACCGCATTGCGCAGCAGATGGACGAGTGGATCGGCTAATGCTTCGACAACGGTGCGGTCGAGGTCGGTTTCCTCGCCTTCCTGCACCAGTTCGACTTCCTTGCCCAACTGCCGGGCGAGGTCGCGGATGATGCGCGGAAAACGCTGGAACAGCTTGCCGATGGGTTGCATGCGCATGCGCAATACGGCGTTCTGCAAATCTTCGGCGACACGCTGCAGTTCGCCGACGGCACGTTCCATCGGTCCCTCGACACCTTGCGATGCGAGGCTGGTCAGGCGATTGCGCACGAGCACGAGTTCGCCCGCCGCATTGACGAGACTATCGAGACGGAATGTATCGACGCGGACCGTGGTGTCGGCGTTCGATGCCGTGCGTTTCTCGGCGGCTGGCTTCGCGACGGGCGCGGGCGCAGGCACGGGTGCTATCGCTTCGGCGACAACGGGCGCGGGTGTTTCGACAAGACCGGGCGCTTTGCCCTGTCCATGCAACGCATCCAGCAACGCTTCGAACTCGTCGTCGCCGATAACATCGCCACTGGAAGAAACGACGGGTGTGGCAGCGGGAACGACGTCCACATCGACCGACGCGCCGGGAGCATTGCCGCTGCCGTAAAGCGAATCAAGCAGTGCCTCGAACTCGTCGTCGTCGATTGGGCCGGACGGCGCCGATGCCGGTGCGTGCTCGCCACGCGCGGCGTCGAGCATGGCCTCGAACTCGTCTTCGATCGCATCCCGACTAGCCGATGGCCTGGCGGACGGCGTCGACAGGGTCAGCGCGACGGGCTCGGCCGAGGTGGTGCGCCCGGGAATCAGAAGGCGCGCCAACAACGCGTCGGGCGCCGGTTGCGAATCCGCGCCGGCATCGGCCGCGCGCATCATATCGTTGAGAAGATCGAGCGATTCGAGCAACGCGTCCATATACGCTGCGTTGAGCATCACCGCACCGTTGCGGGCTTCGTTCAGAAGATCTTCCGCGCGATGGCACAGGCCAACCATCGCGTTCAGGCCAAGGAAGCCCGCACCGCCCTTGACGGTGTGGAATGCACGAAAAACGGCATTCAGCAGCTCGCTGTCGCCCGGCGAGGCCTCCAGGTCGACCAGTTGCTCGCCCAGCGTCTCGAGCAGTTCCCTGGCCTCGATCAGGAAGACGTTGAGCAACTCATTGTCGAGCTCGACACTCATGCCGGTCTCAGAATCCGAATTCGCTGAGGAGACGATCCACTTCGTCCTGGCTGACCTTATCGGCCACCGGCGGCGCGTTGCCGCCAGCCAGCGAGCCGGTCAGGCGAACCAGTTCCAGCAGCGACGATTCGACCTTGCCCATGAACTGCTCCACCTGGGCAACGCGCTGACCCGAGATGTCCTGCCACGACTGGGCTTCGACCAGTTCGCCAAGACCGATATCGCAGTTCTGAGCGAAGTCGCCGACACGCACGGCAAGCGCCGTGGCATTGACGCCGAACGCGGGATCGGAGGTTTCCAGCACGAGCAGCTCGTCGGCCTGCGTGGCGAGCGCCTGTGCCTGCGGACGCAGCTTCTCGCTGAAATCGAGCGTGCTGTGGGCGGCCTGCGCGCTCATTTCCAGCACATCGCGAAGATGCTTGCGTGCGTCGCCCATGCTGCCCGGCACGCCATCGCTGGAGACATCGGCGGCAAGACGGCGCACGGAATCGTGCAGATCGCGCGCAAGGCAACCAAGCGCGTGGAACAGGTGCTGTTCGCGGCTGCGCAGCAGACGATCGAGTGCCTTCTCGAAGGCGGCACGGTCGTCGGCGTCGAGAAGCTCACGCAGTTCGGGGACGACTTCGTGGTCGGCATTAAGCGAGATGTTCATGATGTCCCTTAGCCGGCCGCCGCGAGGCGTTCGAAAATCTTGTCGAGTTTTTCTTTGAGCGTGACGGCCGTGAAAGGCTTCACCACGTATCCGTTCACGCCGCTCTGAGCCGCCGCGATGATCTGGTCGCGGTTGTTCTCCGCAGTAACCATTAGAACGGGGATCGACTTCAGCTTGGCGTCCGCGCGGATGGCGCGAAGCAGATCGATGCCGGTCATGTTCGGCATGTTCCAGTCGGTGACGACCAGGTCGAACGCCTGCGCACGCAGCGACACGAGCGCCGCGGTGCCGTCTTCGGCTTCCTGGATGAGACCGTTGGTGAAACCGAGCTCGACCAGGAGGTTCCTGACGATACGTCGCATGGTGGAGAAATCGTCCACCACGAGGATCTTCATATTCTTGTCCAAAACGCTACTCCGCCTTGACCGCGCGTTTACTGTTGATTCCGACGTCGCCGACGAAGCGGCGCCATCACGTTCTTGCGTTCCATCCCGTCATACGCGCACGAAGCCGGATCAGGGCTTGCCCATGGATCTGGCATACCCGCGATTCACTGACTCCCAGGACCGCGCCTACTTCCTTGAGATTCAGTTCTTCCTCGTAGTACAGCGACATCACCAGCTTCTCGCGTTCGGGCAGACCGTCGATCGCCGCGACCAGCGCTTCGCGCATGCCCGCTTCCTCGAACAATCCTTCCGGACCCTGAGCGTCCGGGTCGGCCACGTCGATCGCCGCGCCTTCGTCGCCCTCGGGGGCGGAAAGACTCAGCAGTCGCGCGCTTGCCGCGTCGGCCAGAATCTGGTTGTACTCGAGGGCGTCGATTCCGAGGCGCTTCATTACCTCTGCGTCTTCGGCATCGCCACCCGTTTCATTTTCGATCTGTCGTGTTACCTCCGCTACTTCGCGCAACTTTCGATGCACGGAGCGCGGCGTCCAGTCCGTCTTGCGCAGTTCGTCCAGCATCGCGCCCCGGATGCGGATACCCGCATAGGTCTCGAAGCTGGCCGCGCGAGTCGGCGAATAATTTCGCGCGGCCTCAAGCAGTCCGATCATGCCGGCCTGAATGAGGTCGCCCACGTCGACGCTTGCCGGCAGACGACCCATCAGGTGATAGGCGATACGCCGGACCAGCGGCGCGTGGATACGCACCAGTTGATCCGCCGGGATTCGCGTGACTTCCAGGTATTCGGTCGCAACGCTCACAACGGCAGCCCTCCCCCCATGGAGGCCCGATCGGCGAAAAAGCCGATCCGACCCTGTGCCCGGGGTTCGGGTTCACCCCATGTATCGACCGCACGTGCCAGATTCTTGAATCCGACCGCCGATCGACTGCTCGGCCACGCTTCGACGACCGCGGCCTGGCGACGAATCGCCTGGCGCAGATACTCGTCGTGCGGGACCATACCCATGAAATCCAACGAAACGTCGAGGAAACGGCCGGTAACGCGCGACAACTTCTCGAATAGCTGCCTTCCTTCCTGGGCGTGGCGGACCATGTTGGCCACGACCCGGAAGCGGCCCACGCCGAACTCGCGGCTCAGGACCTTGATCAAGGCGTAAGCATCGGTAAGCGACGCCGGCTCGTCGCAGACGACCACCACCACCTCATCGGAGGCCGCGGCGAACATCGACACGCTGTCGGAGATGCCCGCGGCGGTATCGACGATCAGGAACTCGGGGGGAACGGCATATTCGTCGAACGCGCGGATGACCGCCGCGTGTTCGATGTTCGGCAGCTGCGCCATGCGTCGCGCGCCGGACGTGGCGGGAATGACCTTCAGACCGTGCGGCGCCTGGAGTACCAGTTCCTCGATCGTGCACGCGCCATCGAGCATATGCCCGAGGTGGCGGGTCGGCTGCAGGCCAAGCAATACGTCGATATTGGCCATGCCGAGGTCGGCATCGAGCAATACGACATCGCGACCGCCCATGGACAGGGCCATCGCCAGATTGACGGCGACGGTTGTCTTGCCCACGCCACCCTTGCCACCCGCGACGGCAATGCTGCGGCACGGTTTGCGCTCGGCGAGCCAGTTGATACCGGCTGCCTGGCTAGTGTTCACGGGTGTGGTCATGAAAGGGCTCGCTACCGCCATTAGGGATTCGAGTCCAGATGCCTGGTTCACTTCGATGGACTCCGGGGTCAGACCGTCGCCGCCGGAACCGGAAAGCCAAAACGATCGGCTAGCACGGCGGCGTCGGGTTCGTCGTTACGATTCTTGAGGAGTTGCGCCGCGTGGCAGACCAGCTTGCGCGAGTCGGCTACGGCGATGTCCTCGGGTACGCGCTGACCATCCGTGGTGTAGTCAAGCGACAGACCATGCCGGATCAGCGCCGACAATGCACCACCTAATAGCGGGGCTTCGTCGAGCTTGGTCAGGATGGCAGTCTGTGGAGCAATGGGTGCATAGGCGCGAATGGCGCTGTCCAGCGACTGGGACTGGGCGTTCGCCGCCAGCACCAGACACACGCGCACGTCGGACGACGCGCGCAGCGTTTCGAACTGTTGCTGCAGTTTCGGGTCCGTCCCCGCCATTCCAGCGGTGTCGACCAGAACGGTGTGACGTCCGCGCAACTGGATGAGCACGTTGCGCAGGCTGGTAGCGTCGTGGGCATTGAACACGCGAACGCCGAGGAGGCGCCCGTAATGTTCGAGCTGCGCGCCGGCACCGATGCGGTACTGGTCCGCGCTGATCAGAGCGACGTTGGCCGCACCGTGGCGCAGGACGGCGCGTGCGGCGAGCTTCGCGATCGTGGTCGTCTTGCCGACGCCGGTCGTACCGACCAGCGCGGTAATGCCGCCGCCGACCGTATTCAGTTCGCGTCCGGTCGTGCGGATGCTGCGGCTCAGTACGCCCAGCGGCAGATAACGCGCCTGTTCGGGCGTCATGTCGTCCGGCAGCTCGGCGCACAGCGTGCGCGCCACGTCGCCGTCGATGCCCAGGCGGGTCATTTCGCGCAGCACGCGCGCGCGCAGCGGCTGTTCGCGCTCGGTCTGGTTCCAGCGCAGCGCGGACAGCTGCACTTCCAGCATCTCGCGCATATTGTTCAGTTCGGCGCGCATGGTGTTCATGGCTACATCGCTTGCCGGCGCCGCAACGGAAACGCGGAAAGCGTCGGCGACATCAGCGGCAAGCGCGGCGCTGGAATGAGCCTTCGGCGCATTGGGATTGGCGGTACGGGCAGCAGCGTTCGAATCGCGACGGACTCGCGGCGGATTGGCCAGTTCGGCGGCGAAGATCGCCTCGCGCTCGGTCTGCTGCTGCGGCAGCGTATCGGGACCCTTCCCGGCCGCTTCGCGTACCAGCGCTTCGTCGTAATCCAGCGCGGCGATGATCTCGATGCCCTCGTCCAGGCGACGCGTCGAGAGAATGACGGCGTCCGGACCCTGCTCATCGCGAACCTGGCGCATGGCCTGACGCATATCGGCGGCAACGAAACGTTTGATTTTCATGCGTGGAACCCTTCCGTTGCGTTGATCTGATCGCGGGAAAATGCGCAGGTGCCGACCGGTGCCATGGCGACGATCCGAAGAAATCCTGTCTTGCGCTTGTCCATCCTTAAGTCCTGTTCGTGTCTGGTCTTACCTTCCGAGCGCTGCCACCAATTTGACGCGGCGGTTGTCCGGAACCTCGTTGTAGGCGAGTACATGCAGGTTTTGGGCCACATGTCTGGTGAAGCGTGCCAGCCAAGGCCGAAGAGTCGGTGCGACAAGGAGTACAGCCGGCTCGCCGGCCGCTTCCTGACGCCTCGCCGCATCCGCGACGCTCTGCTGGAGACGATCGGCCAGACCCGGTTCGACGGCCGCACCCGCAACGCCCCCGCCCTGTAGCGACTGGAGCAAGATCTGTTCCAACTCGGGTGCCAGCGTAATGACGGGGATTTCCGATCCAAGGCCGGCGATTTCCTGCACGATCTGACGGCCCAGGGTGACGCGGACCGCAGCGGCGAGCACGCCGGGATCCTGACTCTGGCCGGCATGCTCCGCCAAAGATTCGACGATGCTGCGGATGTTCCGGATAGGCACGCGCTCGGCGAGCAGGTTCTGCAGCACCTTGACCACCACGCCCAGCGACAGGCGTTTCGGAATGAGGTCTTCGACCAGCTTCGGCGCCTGCGTGGTGAGGCGATCGAGCAACTGCTGCACGTCCTGATGACCCAGCAGTTCGTGGGCATGACTCTGCAGGATATGCGACAGGTGGGTGGCGATAACCGTTGCCGGATCGACCACCGTATAACCAAGCGTCTGCGCGTGTTCGCGCATCCCCGGCTCGATCCACACCGCATCGAGGCCGAACGCGGGATCGCGCGTCGCGATGCCGCTCACCGTACCGTGCACGCGGCCCGGATCGATCGCCAGCAAGCGTTCGGTATGGATCTCGGCCTCGCCCATCGGAACGCCCATAAGAGCGATGCGATATCCGTGCGGCGCCAGGTCGAGGTTGTCGCGGATGTGTACCGACGGAACCAGGAAGCCCAGTTCCTGCGATAGCTTCCGGCGTACGGACTTGATCCGCGCCATCAGCTCGCCACCCTGGTTGCGATCCACCAGCGGAATCAGGCGGTAACCGACTTCCAGACCCACCGTATCCACGGTCGCCACGTCTTCCCAGCTCAATTCCAGACGCTCAGGCGGCGTGGCCGTTTCGGTGTTGGTCACGGCCTTGGGCAGCTTGCCTTCGGCAATGTCGACCGAACGCTTGTGCAACATATACGCGCCACCGCCGCAGATCCCCGCGAGCAGCAGGAACGCGATGTTCGGCATGCCGGGAATCAATCCCATCACGGCGAGGACGACCGCGGCGACGCCCAGCGCTTTCGGCTGACCGAACAACTGCCCCATCACGTGCGAGCCCATGTTCTCGGACTTGGACACGCGGGTGACGATCACGGCGGCCGCGATCGACAGCATCAGCGCCGGAACCTGCGCGACCAGACCGTCGCCGATGGTCAGCAGCGTATAGGTGCGCGCGGCCTCCGAGGCGGACAGGCCGTGCTGCATCATGCCGATGAAGAAACCGCCGATGACATTGATGCCGAGAATCAGGATGCCGGCCGTGGCATCGCCACGGACGAATTTGCTCGCGCCGTCCATGGAGCCATAGAAATCGGCTTCTTCACGCACTTCCTGACGACGTTCGCGCGCCTGCTCCTGGGTCAGCAGACCGGCATTGAGGTCGGCATCGATCGCCATCTGTTTGCCGGGCATGGCATCGAGGGTGAATCGCGCCGTCACTTCGGATACGCGCGTGGCGCCCTTCGTCACGACGACGAAGTTGATGATGGTGAGGATCGCGAACACCACGAAACCGACGGCGAAGTTGCCGCCCACGACGAACTCGCCGAAGGCCTCGATGACCTTGCCCGCCGCGCCCGGCCCCATATGACCGTGCAGCAGCACCACGCGGGTGGAGGCGATATTCAACGCAAGACGCAACAGGGTCGCGAACAGCACCACCGTCGGAAAGGAGGCGAATTCCAGCGGCCTCATCACGTACATCACGGCCAGCAGGATCACCAGCGACAGCGCGATATTGAACGTGAACAACAGGTCCAGCATGAAAGGCGGCAGCGGCAGCATCATCATGCCGAGCATCAGCAGCATGGCGATAGGCGCACCGATACCGCGGCGGCCGACCCGCTTGAGCGTGCTCAGAAATGTCATCGGAACAGCCATCGTCAGGTATCCATACGGTAAGGGCCGAGCAGATCCGGATCGATCTCAGGCGTCGGTGGATCGGGCGGAAGGTCGCCGGTGGCGACCGCCTGCTGCAGGCGGTAGACGTAAGCAAGGATCTGGGCCACCGCGATATACAGCGCCGCCGGGATTTCCTTGCCTACCTGAGTTGTGTTGTAAAGCGCGCGCGCCAGCGGCGCGGCTTCGACAAGAGGTACCTTGTTCGCGCCGGCGACGTCGCGGATCTGCTGCGCGATCACATCGACGCCCTTGGCCACCACGCGAGGCGCACGCATCGCGCCGTCGTCGTAACGCAACGCCACGGCGAAATGGGTCGGGTTCACGACGATCACGTCGGCCGTGGGCACGTCCTGCATCATGCGGCGGCGGGAAACCTGAAGCTGCAGCCCACGAATGCGGGACTTGAGTTCGGGGTTGCCGTCGCTTTCCTTGTGTTCGTCTTTCTGTTCCTGCTTCGTCATCCGCATTTTCTTGGCGAAGGAGAACTTCTGCCACGGCGCATCGACCATCGCGATCACGCCGAGCATGGAGCCGAACAGAAGCGATGCGTGACCGAGCATGCTGAACGCATGCGCGATACCGTTGTTCACCGAGCCCGCGCCCACGGCGTACAGCTCATGCGTCGTACTGCGCAGGTACATCGCCAGCACGCCACCGATCAGAATGACCTTGAGCAGCGACTTCACCAGTTCGACCAGCCCGTTCATCGAGAACAGGCGACCGAAGCCCTTGATAGGGTCCAGGCGATTGAACTTGGGAACCAGCGCTTCGCCACTGAAATTGAGACCGCCAAGCAATGCCGGCGCCGCGACGGCCGCGACCAGCGTGGCCGTGAACACGGGACCCAGCAGCTTCAACGCCTCGAGGCCGGCGGTGCTCAGCGCGCGCGATGCGCCGTCGGCGGAAAAAAGATCGTCGCGGGAATAACGTAGCCCGACATGCATGATGTTGCTCGCATGCAGCGCAATCTGGTCGCGCGATGCGATCAGCGTCGATACGGCGGCCAGCACCACAATTGCGGCACTCAGATCGCGCGAACGCGGCAGATCGCCCTTTTCGCGCGCTTCGCGAAGGCGTTTCTCACTGGCCGGTTCGTTGCGTTCCTGGTCGTCCTGTTCGCTCATCGGCTTAACCTCCGATCAGCCGGCGCATGATGTCCCACGCGTCGGTTTGCAGCGAATCGAATGCGCTGGGCAAACCGCGCAATGCGAGCCATACGGCGATCATGCCGAGGCAGATGGTGATCGGGAAACCGACCGCGAAGAGATTCATCGACGGTGCCGCGCGGCTGATCGCGCCGAAACCGAGATTGACCACCAGCACGGCCGTCAGCGCGGGAAGCGCTACGCGCACCGCACCGCCGAACAGATGGGTGGCGAAAGAAAGAATGGCCCAGATACCGTTCGTGCCAAGACCGTCGATACCGATCGGCAAACTGTTGAAACTGCCCGCGAGGAGGCTGATGAGCTGGAGATGGCCATTCAACGTCAGGAACAGCAACGTCACCAGGATTGTATAGAACTGACTCAGCACCGGCACCGAACCGCCGGACTGGGGATTGACCACTTCGGCGAAGCCCAGGCTCATCGACTGCGCCACGAACTGGCCGCCGAAGGACACCGCCTCGAACACCAGCTTCATCACGAAACCCAGCCCCGCGCCCACCAGCATCTGCTGCGCCATCGTCGCGACGCCGGCCGCGCTCAGCGGACGGATGTCGACGGGCGCCAGGGGCGCCAGCACATAGGTCAGCATCACGCAGATACCCAGACGGATACGCATCGGGATCACCGGCGCGCCAAGGACGGGCGCTACCAGCATCAGTCCCGACACGCGGGCAAGCGCCCAGACGGCCCCACCGACCCAGCCTTCGATCTGGCTAAGGTCGAAGACCATCAGCGCACCGCCATCGGCAGGCTTTCGATCAGCTGCCGGGTGAACTGCACGAGGGTACGCAGCATCCACGGACCGGTCACGATCATGACGAGCGCCATGGCGATCAGCTTCGGGATGAAGCTCAGGGTGGTTTCGTTGATCTGTGTCGCCGCCTGAATCATGCCGACCAGCAGACCGACCGCCAGCGCCGTGAGCAGCAACGGCGCGCCGACCAGCATCGCGATATGCAATGCCTGCTGGCCGAAGGCGATGACCGACTCGGGCGTCATGTGTAGAAGCTCCCGGCCAGCGTACCGAGCAGCAGCGTCCACCCGTCGACCAATACGAAAAGCATGATCTTGAAGGGCAACGAGATGATCATCGGCGAGAGCATCATCATGCCCATCGACATCAGTACGCTGGCCACGACCAGATCGATGATTAGGAAGGGAATGAACAGCAGGAAGCCCATCTGGAACGCGGTTTTCAGCTCACTGGTCACGAATGCCGGCAGCGCGACGCGATAAGGAACCGCGTCCTTGCTTGCATACGGCTGCTCGTTTGCCAGTTTGGTGAACAGCTGCAGATCGGCTTCGCGCGTCTGGTCGAGCATGAAACGACGGAACGGTGCGGCAGCGGCGGGAATCGCCTGATCCACCGTCATCGCGCCATCCATATACGGTTTGATGCCATCGTCGTACGCGCGGTTGATCACCGGCGACATCACGAACAACGTCAGGAACAGCGACAGCCCGAGGATGACCTGGTTGGGCGGCGTGCTATTGGTGCCCAGTGCCTGGCGAAGAAAGCCGAGCACGATGACGATACGCGTGAACGACGTCATCATCAGCAGGATGGCCGGCAGCACGGTCAGCGCGGTCATCAGCGCCAGCATCTGGATCGACAGCGACCAGTTCTGGCCACCGCCCGGCGCGGTCTGCACGTTCACCAACGGAATACCCGGCGGCTCGATGGCGAAAGCCACGGCCGGCAGGAACATCAGGACGATCAGGGCAATCCAGCTCCAGCGCTTCATGGCGTACGCTTCCACTGGGCCAGCACGTCGCGGAAGCCGCGCAGCGAAGGCGTGGCCTGCGGTGTCTGGGTATCTTCCGCCACCGGAGTGGCAAGCACATGCAGGGTGCGTAAGCCGTTGGGCGACGCACCGACGAGCAACTGCGTGCCGCCCACTTCCAGCAACATCACTTTTTCCTTGATGCCTACGGGCATCGTTTCGATCACACGGATTTTCCGGCCGCCGGGACGGACGCGACCCTGTGCGCGACGGCTCAGCCATCCGACGATCAGGATCAGGGCGATAACGCCGGCAAGACTCAGCACGACACGAGCGAGCTCGGCGCCGGAATCGACAGCCGGCACCGGTGCCGGGGCCGCCGCGAAGACGCAGGAAACGAAGCCACCCGTGAGAGCGGCGGCAATGCGCACGGCATTTTTCATCGCAGTTTGCGGACCCGCTCGGCCGGGCTGATCACGTCGGTCAGCCGGATACCGAACTTTTCGTTGATGACGACGACTTCGCCATGGGCGACCAGCGTGCCGTTCACGAAGACGTCGAGCGGCTCGCCCGCGGCGCGGTCGAGTTCGACGACCGAGCCCTGGTTGAGCTGCAACAGGTTGCGAATGCTGATCTTGGTTCGCCCCACTTCCATGGCCATCGTCACCGGCACATCGAGGATGGTGTCGAGGTTGACCTCGCTGCCGAGCCCCGTGGTGGGGCCCATCGCCGACACGGCGGCTTCGGGGTTTTCGACAACATCGGGGTTCGAAAATGCGTCGTTGTTATTCATGCCGATTCACTGCGCGTAACGAGGGATAACCTCGTTGATGCAAACCGCATGCCATGGGTCGGACGGGATGTATCGGCGAAAGACGACTACCCGGATCAATGACTTAGAGAGGCCCAAGGAGCCCTCGTCGTACTATCCAGCGAAATGTGACGCTTCAAGAGCAAATAATTGACGCTCGACGGCAGTAAGTCACCGCGACGGTCAGTTGACGGTACCCCACAAGAGAACGGCCCACCTTCTGTGGGAGCGCGCCTGCGCGCTCCCACAGAAGGTGGGCCCCGAACGGGTACACGACACCAGGATGACTAGGCCAGCTCGGTCAACGGCTCTGGTGGCCGCTGCTCCCTGCGGCGGAGCAGGCTCTCGAACTGAACGGCCTTGTTGCCGCTCATGTTCGCCATCTTCCCCCGGAATACCGGCACGTCTTCGGCGAATACCGTCGCGAATTCCGGCAGATTGATAGGAATCACGTCGCCGCGGCGCAGGTGCAGGAAGTCGCCGATGCTCAACTGGGCTTCGGCGAGCAGCGAGGTCAATTCCACCTGCGCATCGAGGATTTCCTCGTGCAGGCTCTGTATCCAGCGATCGTCTCGCTCGGCCCGATCGCTTTGCACGCCCGCGTCCAGCAGCTCGCGAATCGGCTCGACCATCGAGTAAGGCAGCGTCAGGTGAACTTCGCCGCCACCGCCATCGAGCTCCACATGGAAGCGCGAAACGACCACGGTTTCGGTCGGACTGACGATGTTCGCGAACTGCGGATTGATCTCGGAATTCAGGAACTCGAACTTCATCTTCAGCACCGGCGCCCAGGCTTCGGCCATGGAGGTAAATGCCTCCTGCAGCACGATCTGGATCACGCGGTTCTCGGTCGGCGTGAAATCGCGACCTTCGATGCGCGCGTGATAACGCCCGTCGCCACCGAAGAAGTTGTCGATGACCGTGAATACCAGGCGCGGCTCGAACACCATCAGCGCCGTACCGCGCAGCGGTTTGATACGGATCAGGTTGAGATTGCTGGGTACCGCGAGCGAGTGCACGTACTCGTTGAACTTCGTCATCTTGACGCCGAGCACGGACACTTCGCACGACTTGCGCAGCACGTTGAACAGGTTCTGCCGGAAATAACGCGCGAAACGGTCGTTGACCATTTCCAGCGTCGGCAGGCGACCGCGAACGATGCGGTCCTGCTGCGTGAAATCGTAATCCTGGATGCCGCCGGGCGGTGGGAGCTCGATCTCGGTCTCGACATCGCCACCTTCCACACCGGCCAGCAGTGCGTCGATTTCTTCCTGGGTAAGGATGTCGCTCATGGGCCGGTTCGCTCTGTCACTGCATGATGAAACTGGTGAAAAACACGGCGTCGATACCCGGCCGGCCGATCTTGTCCTTCAGTACGCGTTGGATTTCGGCCAACGCGGCTGCCTGCAATTTCTGCTTGCCCTTCACATCCGACAACGACTTGAAGTCCTGTGCGGAGAACAGCATCAACAGCGCATTGCGGATTTCAGGATCGGCCTCTTTCGTGGCCTTGATCGCTTCGGCATCGTGCGACATGACATTGACGCCGACCTGAAGGAAACGCAGCGCGTTCTCGTCCTGGAAATTGACGACGAACGCGGGATCGAGCTGGAGATAGACCGCCGGAACATTCGACTTCGCCGCCGAGGCCTGACCGCCCGCGGCGCTGTGCTTCATCATCATCCAGCCGCCAATGCCACCGATAGCCAGCACGACAAGCGCACCCACGACGATGAACATGCCTTTGCCCTTCCTGGGCGGGGTGGTCGGATCCGGTGCTGCTGCCATGGTGAAGCCTCTTCTACTAAACGAAAACGGTGGGGATACGCGTCGTGGCGTTCGCTAAACCCCTAAAAGCAAGTCGTGTGCCACGACGGGGAGCCCTCATTATTGACGATGTGCGCTCAAGGAAAAGCGTGAGGCGGCGCACAGTTACAACATTCGGGACTCATCCGGCGGCAAATCGGCGCAATCTCATGACCGGCGCTTTTCTGACTCTCGTCAGTTTTACGTCACACCGGATACCCGCCATCACGCCACTTCGTCGACCAGACCGCGACTCACGCGCGTCGTGGACACAACGGTCGCCTCATCGCTACCGGCATCGCCCGATGCCGCGCCTGACGACCGAGCGGACGAACCGTCACCTTGCCCGGCATTTTGCTGGCTGACTTCGGTATTGCCCAGCGAAAGGCCGTGATGCGCAAGCATCGTGTCCAGTTGGGAAAGCGTCTGCTGCACGGCGATGACCGCTGCGGGATGCTCGGTCGCGAAAGCGACGTTGACCTTGCCATGCTCCACGCTGACTTTCACATCCATGGAACCGAGCTCTTCCGGATGCAGGCGGATACGCGCTTGATTGATATTCGAGTTGCCCATCCAGGCAATCTGCTCGCCCAGCTCCTGCGCAAACTGCGGCGAGGTCGCCGGCTGCGTCGACTGAAGCTGTACGTTCTGCGGGTCCTGCGTCGCCGCGTGCAGGTGCATCGCAGGCAATGCCAGAGACGTCGTCGCATCCGGCGCCGCCGTGTCTTCCTTCGGCGCGGTCGCGCCAATGGCGGTCAGAAGTCCTGCCTTATCGGCGGCCACGCTCGGCAGTCCGGCTGGCGTCGCCGCGGCAACGGCCGCTGCCGCGGCGGCAACCTGCGCCTGTGCCTGCTGAGCCAGCGCGGCGGCGGCCGCATCGCCGGCCTGTCCGGTAGCCGTAATTGCCGGGTCGCCCTTACCCGCGAGCGCGTCGGTCGCCGCGCCCAGCGCCTTGCCGGCCACCGTCGCGACCTTCGGCGGTACGCCGATCAACGCAAGGACGGCCGCGACGGCGGACGTATCGGTCGTGTCGGTCTGATCGTCTTTCTTGTCCGATGCTTTCGACTCGTCGGCGCCCTGGCTCTTCGTGCCGGCGGCTTTCGAGGGAGTCGAGGCAGCCGGGCTCGTGGATGTCTGCGTATTCGAGCTGGAATCGTTCGAATCCTTGCCCTTCGACTGCTTGTTCGCCGCGTCCAGCGCCGCATCGAAACGATGCGCCGACGACGAAGCGTCCGTCGCCGGCGTGGACGACGTGGCGGGAGCCGGAGGAGCGACATTGGCGATGGCTGGAGAAATCATACGGCGAGCTCTCTGATGACGTGGCGGGTGCGATGCATCGAAAGACACATTCCTATCCCCTGGGTGTGCGACGGTGCTGGGAACGTTCGTCGGCTTGCTCTTGTTCGCGCCGGGCTTCCTGCTTGCGCTCCTGCTCCCGATATTTCGTGGTGACAGCATCGAGCGCTTTAGCCCTGCCGCGTGCGTCGGCCCAGTCGTTCTGCGCACGCGTAAGCGCTATTTCGCGCCGCTGGACTTCGCCCATCTGCTGCACGATCGCGCTGTCGATACGAAGCAGGAACTGCTGACGATTCAGCAATGCGGCGACACCCAGGCCATCGGGCATCGTCGCGTATTCATTGCGGTAGCGACGCAGTTCCACGAGTTGCGCTTCCGCCGCCGCGACCTGTCGCTGATGCTCGGCAAGCGAACGCGTGGCTTCGTCCGCTTTGTCGGCGGCCAGGTCGACCACGGGCTGCAGACGATCGGCACGGGAACTCATGCGGCACCGCTACGCGCGACGTCGACAAGCCCTTCGGCTGCCTGTTCCAGCGACACCGGCTCGTCGGTTTCCTGCTGAAGGAAGGCCGACAGATGCGGATAGAGCGCGATGGCTTCGTCGGTGCGCGGATCGCTACCCTTCTGATAGGCGCCGACGCTGATGAGGTCGCGCTGCTGCCTGTAAGCCGAATAGACCTGACGAAAACGCTGCGCGGCCTTCATGTGATCCTTCGACACCACGGCCGGCATCACGCGACTGATGGACGCCTCGATATCTATCGCGGGGTAATGCCCGGCCTCGGCCAGGTCGCGTGAAAGAACGATATGGCCGTCGAGAATCGCTCGCGCCGAATCGGCGATCGGATCGTGACGGTAGTCGTCGCCTTCGGTAAGTACGGTATAGAACGCGGTGATCGACCCGCGCCCATCCTTATCGTTGCCGGCGCGCTCGACCAGCGCGGGCAACATGGCGAATACGGAAGGTGGATAACCCTTCGTGGCGGGAGGCTCGCCGATCGCCAGCGCGATTTCGCGCTGAGCCTGCGCGTAGCGGGTCAGCGAATCCATAAGCAGCAGTACGCGCTTACCCTGATCGCGAAAGTGCTCGGCGACCGCGGTAGCCAGCTGCGCGCCACGCAAGCGACTGAGCGGTGGCGCATCGGCCGGTGCGGCAACGACCACTGCCCGGCGGCGCCCTTCGACGCCCAGGGTGTGATCGACGAATTCCTTTACCTCGCGTCCGCGCTCGCCGATCAGACCGACGACCACGACGTCGGCATCGGTGAAGCGGGTCATCATGCCCAGCAGTGTCGACTTACCGACACCGGAGCCGGCGAACAGGCCGATGCGCTGGCCACGTCCGACCGTCAACAGCGAGTTGATGGCGCGCACACCGACATCCAGCGGCGTATCGATAGGCTGCCGCGCCATGGGATTGATCGGATCGCGGCGCAGCGGAACGCGCTCGCGCGCCAGCAAGGGCCCCTGCCCGTCCAGCGGCGCGCCATCGGAACCGATGACCCGTCCGAGCAAGGCATCGCCCACCGGTACGCCGGATACACCCGCGCAGGGTGTCACGCGCGCGTTGGGCAATACACCATGCATTTCGCCCGTAGGCATCAATAGCAGGCGGCCATCGGAGAAACCGACGACTTCGGTTTCCAGCTGGGCACCGTCCGCACCGGCGACCATGCAGCGTGCGCCAACAGGCGCCTCGCAGCCGACCGCTTCCAGCGTGAGACCGACCACACGCCGCAGCTTTCCTTCCGCCTGCAACGGCCGCACCTTCGCCGCGTTGGCGCTTTGCGCCGCCAGCGCATCGCGCCAGTGGGCATTACGTTCGGCAATGTGCGTTTCGGCGTTCATTCGGTATCCGCATGACCTTCGAGCACGGCATCGATAACGGCTGCCAGCCGCTTACGCACGGTTGCGTCGAGCCGCGAGGATTCGCTTTCGAGTCGGCAGTCGCCGCGCTCGAGGACATCGTCGTCGGCCACGACCCATCCGTGATCCGCCGCGATGCGGTGATCGCGAACGATCGCCGCGTCCGCGGGATGAAGATAAATTTTCAGATGACGCGACCCTACGGGCAGCGTGTCGACAGCCTGGCGAACGATATCGACGATACGCTCCGGCGCGATCGCGATCTCATAGCCAAGCACGCGCTCGGCAATGACCGTCGCGAGCTGCGCGATGTCCATGGCCACTTCGGCATCCAGGTTAGCCAGCGGCTGAGCAGCCGCGGCGAACAAAGCATCGAGCCGCGCGGTTTGCGCTACGAGTTCGCGTTGAGCCGTCGCGCGACCTTCCGCAAGCCCCGCATTGAAGCCTTCCTCGCGAGCCTGACGCTCGATCGCCTCGATCTCGGCGACGGTCGGACGGTGCGGGCCTTCGTCGGCTTCGGCCTTCGGATCGTTCGCCGGCACGGCACCGGGACCGTTCACGAGGGGAAGCTCCCAGCGCTGAAACTGGGGAATACCTTCGCGTGCGAGGATGGAGGTCAGGGTCATCAGACGAATTCTTCCCCGCCACCGGCGAGATTGATCTGACCTGCGTCAGCGAGCCGACGTGCCGTGGCCAGTACTTCTTTCTGAGCGGCGTCGACTTCGGAAAGCCGGACCGGACCCTTGATTTCGAGGTCGTCGCGCAACATGTCGGCCGCGCGCTTGGACATGTTGGCGAATATCTTTTCGCGAATCGCCGGCTCCGCACCCTTCAGCGCGGTAATCAGGCGAGCCGACGGCACTTCGCGCAGCAACGTCTGCATGCTGCGATCGTCCAGTTCGGCCAGGTCGTCGAAGACGAACATAAGCTCTTCGATCTTCTCGCCGAGCGTATTGTCCATGCCGCGGATCGAAGCCATCAGCTCCGCTTCGCGCGCCGTCTCCATCGCATTCAGGATATCGGCGGCGGCTTTCAGGCCACCGACGCTTGCCGATTTCAGCTTGTTGGAATTGCCGGAGAACTGACGCTCCATGATTTCGTCCAGCTCATTCAGCGCATGCGGCTGCACGCCATCGAGCGTCGCGATACGCATGACCACGTCGCTGCGCACGCGCGGCGCGAGGTAGCCGATGACTTCCGCCGCCTGATCGGATTCCAGGTGAGCCATCACCAGCGCGATGATCTGCGGATGCTCCTGCCCGATCATCTCGGCGATGGCCCGGCTTTCCATCCACTTCAGCGACTCCAGGCCCTTGCTGCTACGGCCGAGAAGGATACGGTCGATAAGGCCGCCCGCCTTGTTCTCGCCAAGCGCATTAACCAGGATCTTGCGGATGTATTCCTCGGTACCCACACCGATCGCGGTGTGCTGGCCGATGTCTTCTTGCAGGCGACTGAGAACGAAATCGACCTGCTCCCTGGACACGTTTTTAAGCGCGGCCATGGCGGTACCCACCGCCTGCACGTCCCGCGCGCCGAGGTGCTTGAGGACTGTCGCCGCATCTTCCTCACCCAGCGTGAGAAGAAGGATCGCCGCCCGCTGTGCGCCCGTCAGGGTCGCATTCTGTTCAACCGCCATCGTCGGACACCCAGCTCTTCACGACTTGCGCCACCTGTTTGGGATTTTCATTGGCCATGCGCTTGGCAAGACCGATTTTCTGTTCGTACGCGAGCATCGTCGGCGAGCCCAGCTTAGCGGCATGCGACGCTCTTACGTCGTCGGTAGCCAGGTCATCGTCGTCCACCATGACCGAAACGGTCGGGAGAGGACCTTCCAGCGCGACGCTATGCTGCGCATGCTGCGGCTTCAGCAAGCCACGCATCATCGGACGCAGGACGAAGAAGCCGACGATCAGCGCGACCATGACGCCGAGGGCCTGCTTGATCAGATCGAGCATGCCCGGCTTTTCCCAGAACGGCACGCTGACCGGCGCATCGTCCGTCGCCAGTGTACGGAACGGTTCGTTGATCACGCTGACGCTGTCGCCACGATCGGCACTGAAGCCAACCGCGTTCTTGGTAAGCGTGGTCAGACGCTCGAGTTCTTCCGGAGTAAACGGCACGCTCTTGAATTTGCCGTCCTTGTCGGGAACCTGCTTGTTGTCGACGATCACCGCGACGCTAAGGCGCGCGACTTTGCCTGCCGGATCGGTGACGTGGCTGACGGTGCGATCGAGTTCGTAGTTGCGCGTGGCGCTGCTGGACTGCTGCGACGGCGGCGCGGTCTGCGTGCTGGCCGTCTGGCCCGCCTTGCCGCCGGCGTTCGGCTTGGCCGCAGTCGGCTGGGCAACGGTATTCGGCGGCTGATTGCTGAGCGCGCCCGGCACGCCGCCTTCGGAGGCGTTGTCATGACGCGTGTCGCTATTGGTCTGTTCGCTGCGCAGCGCGGGATTGTCGTGATTGAAAACCTCGCTGGCCTTCTCCGTTTTGGCGAAGTCCAGATCCGCGAATACCTGGGCGCGCACCTTGCCCGCGCCGACCAGTGGCGTCAGCAGGTCTTCGACGCGCTGTGTGTATGTAGCTTCGATTCGGCTGGACAGACGCAGGCGGTTGTCGCCGATCGCGGCGGCGCTTTCCGGATCGCTGACCGTGAGCAGGTTGCCCTGCTGATCGATGACGGATACCTGCCGCGTATCGAGGTCGGGCACGCTGGCGGCGACAAGATGGACGATCGCCGCTACCTGTCCCTGATCGAGCTGGCGGCCGGGATACAGCGTAATGACGACCGATGCGCTGGCCGGCTTGTTGTCGCGAATGAAGGCCGAGGGCTTGGGCAAGGCCAGATGCACGCGTGCGGCGCGCACCGACTGCAGCCCGGCGATCGTGTTGGAAAGATCGGTTTCGAGCAGTTGCTGGTAGCGCGTGCGTTCGGCCATGTCGCTCATGCCGAAGGGCGAATCGGCCTGCGGCATGGAGTTCGCCGCACTGCCCTGCGGCAGGCCCTGTCCCGCGAGTTTCAGGCGGATGCCCGCGACATCGGCCGCCGGCACGAAGATCGAGCTGCCGTCGCTGCTGAGCTGATACGGGGTATTGCCCGTTTGCAGTGCCTGGGTCACGGCAGCGGCATCTTTCTGCTCGAGACCGCCATATAGCAGCCCGTAGTTCGGGGCGCGCGACCAGAGCACGGCGGCAATGCCGATCGCCACGGCGGCAGCGATGCCGGCGAGCAAGAAAATCTGCCGGGCCGCCGGCGTCTGCGCCAGCGACTTCAGCGAGCCCATGCGCGATGCGTCGTTCGATTGGGTTGTGGCGACGCCGTTATCTGCCATGGTTCAACTCGTGATCTCTTCCGGGAGTCAGTCGCGTCAGAGCGACATGTTCATGATTTCTTTGTACGCATCGACCATCTTGTTGCGCACTTCGGTCATCGCACGAAACGAAAGGTCGGCTTTCTGACCCTGGATCATTACCTGTGCAAGATCGACTCCCGGATCGCCCCGCTCGAAAGCGGTAGCAAGCTGGCCTGCCTTTTCCTGCGTCTTCGCTACCCCGTCGATGGACTGCCGGAGCAGACTGCCGAAGGAATCCTTCGAGGCGGGACTGATCTCGCCGATGCCACCCGGTGCCGGAAGATCGGCCTGGGAGCTGATGCGGCGCATCTGGGAAAGCAGGCTGCTTACATCGATCGTGGTCATGACGGAATTCCAACGCGTATCAGGTCTGATGACGCTTGAAGCACGACGCGTGCCAACTGAATGAAAGACTGCATGATCTCTGTGGGAGCGCGCCTGCGCGCGAAAACCAACAAGGGGAGGAAGCCTGATACTCACATCCGCGAGCCCGATCTTCTGGCTGCGGATGCCACCTACCGCATCGACGCTCCGTCGGCTATCGCACCGTCATTGATCTTTTGCTTTGCACAAGCGCGCAGGCGCGCTCCTACAGGTACGGCGCAACCCCCGATCAGCCTGCCTGCACCGTCTCGCTCAGCCCGTACTTGCGTAGCTTTTCGACCAGCGTCGTGCGCTGAACGCGCAGCAGCTTGGCCGCGTGGGCCACGACACCATTGGCGGAATTCAGGGCCTGGCGAATCAGACCGATTTCGATACCGGCCAGGTGATCCTTCAGATCGAGGCCTTCCAGCGGCAGGACCGACGGATCGCCCTCGCCGTACGCGAAGCTGTCCGCGATCATCGGCTGCTCTTCCATCATCGCGATAAGCGCGGCACCGGTGACTTCCTCGATCGGCAGCGCGCCGCGGTATTTCTCGGGCAGATCCATGCCGCGTACTTCGCCGTGCGGCATCAGGATGGCCATGCGCTCGACCAGGTTCGACAGTTCGCGGACATTGCCCGGCCAGCCGTGCTGGCGCAGCGCGTTCATCGCGCTGGGCGCGAAACGCACGCGGGACAGACCACGCTGGACCAGGCGCTGATTGAACTCGCCGATCAGAGCCGGCAGATCTTCCAGACGCTGGCGCAGCGACGGCATTTCCAGCGGGAACACGCTCAGGCGATAGAACAGGTCTTCGCGGAACGAGCCACGCTCGATGAATTCTTCCAGATTGCGATGCGTCGCGGCAATGATGCGCACGTCGCAGCGCTGCGCACGGTTACCACCGACGCGCTCGAATACGCGCTCCTGCAATACACGCAGCAGCTTGACCTGCATCGGCAGGCTCATGTCGCCGATTTCGTCCAGGAACAGCGTGCCGCCCTCGGCCATTTCGAAACGGCCCTTGCGAGTGCTGATCGCGCCCGTGAACGCGCCCTTCTCGTGTCCGAACAGCTCGCTTTCCAGAAGCTCGGCGGGGATGGCTCCGCAGTTGATCGCCACGAACGGCTTGTCGCGGCGCGGCGAACAGTCGTGAATGGTGCGCGCGACCAGTTCCTTGCCGCTACCGGATTCGCCAAGCACCAGGACACTGGAATCGAACGGCGCGACCTGCCGGATCAGCGCGTTTACACGCTGCATGGGACCGGACTGGCCGACAAAACGGCGGCTGGCGGCAATCGGCTCGACTCGCGTCTGCAAGCTGCGCATCGCCTCGGCCAGACGCTCGTAGCGCAGCGGCAGGTCGATCAGCTCGATCAACTGGCTGCGCGCATCGTCGGCGATGAGCGAAGTGGCAACCGGTGAGTCGGCGGCCACCAGCATCGGCAGGTTGCGCGCGTTACGACCCAGGCTGGCGAGGAACTGCTCGAGCTGGGCCTCGTCTTCCACGGTGCCGACGAAGGCGCCGCGCCATTGCTCACCCGTTTCGTCGGCATCGACACGATCCGCCAGTACCGGGCGATAACCGAGGAACGACAGCGCCGAAACGATAGCCTGAGCCCGTGAGGCGTCCGATTCGATCACGAGAAAGTTGGAAGACTTCACCTTAATACCCCACTGCAATGCGTTGGTCGAAGGATCCGGACAGCCGCTGCGCGACTTGTCAGGCTTCATTGCAAGGTATCAATCAAGTTCCATGCCAGCGGCGGAAAACCGGCGCCACACGGCGGAGTTTTACGTCATACGGCGGCGTTCCGACGCGTGAGTATTTCCTTTCCAACGCATGAGCACCGATGACAGCGGACGCCGGGTGTCAAATCTGACGACACGCGTCGCAAATGTGACGCTCATTGCCAGAGACGACAATTCGTCAGGTGACGCGATGGGTCACTTCGTGTCTCAGCCGCCTTCCATCGGGCGCCCGGCAAGGCGCGCCTCGGCGACCTGACGGCGATGGTGACGGAAGACCAGACGCTCGATGGCGTCACGCACATGCTCGCTAAGCCCTTGAAATCCAATGAACCCACGACCATCGGACGGACCCGCAAGACGCTGTCCGGGAAGCTCCAGCGGCAACGCGCGGCAAACATCGAAATGGATGCGCAATAGTACGGGCTGCCCGACAGCCGGTAGGCCATCCCAGGGAAGGACAGCGCCGGAGGCATTGAAACGCAAAGCGATCCGCGGCGGCAGGTCGGCCTGCGGCAGCAACAACCGGTTGACGATTTCCATCAGGACGTTGAGCTTCGCATCCAGTCGCGATAGCTCGTTCGTGACCGTCGTATCGTCCTCGGGTGTCTCGGCGCGCTTCTCGACCAGTGCAGCCACCGCCGTGAGCACGCTGACATTACGATCGTTCAGAAGCGCGAGCGCCGCACTATCCGGCAGGGGCGCGAATTCGCACGTGGCGTGGAATCGACCGTCATAAGTGACGCGCTCGGAAAACGAGCTCCAGATATCTTCGTTCATTGCCTCTGCCCCCAGTCAGCGGAACGCGTCAGACCTGACTATACGCGGCAACGGCGCGCTGCATGCGGCGAGACTCGTCCCAGAGAACAGCCACTTCGTCGCGGGCAGCAGACACAAGTTCGCGAATCAGGGAGTCGATCAGCATGATCGACTTCAGGGTTTCCAGGGTCTCGCTCGTCGAGCGCATGGTTCCGGCATGCAATACCGGGTCGCGCTCGGCTTCCAGCGTGGCCAGCTCGTCCCAGCGCGACTCGGTGGCCGCGGCGTGCATCGCTTCGGTAAGGCTCATGACCTTATCCAGGTCGCAGCACACCATGTCGTTCACGAGGTAGCCTCGGCAAGCTGGCGCGCATCGGCGGGAATCGCGACCCAGCTTTCGCGCAGTTGCCGAAGCAAACCGGCCACCTCGTCGAGGATGGCGACGTCATTTTTCACGTTCGCCAGCAGCAAACGGCGACTCATATAGTCGTATAGCGAATCCAGCTGACCGACCAGCGCCGTTTTCACGTCGTGATTCAGGCTTGCCTGCAGCGTGCCGACGATTTCGATCGCCCTGGAAATAGCCTCGCCTTTGCCGGCGATATTGCCGGTGGCGATGCAACCGGTAGCGAAACGAATGCGCTCCAGCCCTCCGTCCATCAGCATCGTAATAAGACCGTGCGCGTCCGCGGCTTCCACGCCACCGTGCGTCCGAACCTGCTGGTAAGCGCCAGCGCCGTTTGCATATCCGAGTGCCATATCTATGCTCCTGTGCCGATGCGGCGCTTAGTTCGACGACTTCGTCAGCGAGTTGAACTGCTGCGTGAGGAAGTCGGTGGTGCCAGCCAGCTTCGTCATCATCGCGTCGAGGGCGCTGTACTGTTTCGTCAGACGCGTCGCATAAGCGCTCATCTGCGAATCGAGATCCGTGGTCTGCTTGGTCAGATCCTTGAGCTTGGCATTCAGGTTCAGCGTACGCGTGGCGAAAATGCCCGATGAGCCGGTCCAGCTGGTAATGGACTTGTCGATCTTCGTCGCAATACCGTTATCGCCGGTAAACAGGTTCTGTACCTGGCGCGGATTCTTGTCGAGAGCCGTTTGCAGCTTGCTGCTGTCAAGCTTGAGGGTGCCGTCCACCTGCAGGGAAATACCCAGATCGCTGAGCGAACCGATACCGTCGACGGCCTGCGCCCCGGTGAGCGTGGTGCCCAGTATCCCGGACAGCTGCGACTTGACCGTGGTGATCGTGGCGTCGCCGAGCAGCGCGCCAGCCTGATTGTTTACCTGGTCGTACTTCGTCAGCGTTTTGTACATACCGATGAAGCTGTTGTACGAGGTGACGAGGTTATTGATCGCGGTCTTCGCGGCCGACAGATCCGTCGACACGGTGACGGTAACCGGCGAAGCGGCATCGGTCACCTTCGAAAGCGTCAACGAAATGCCGTCGATGGCGGAGGAAACCGTATTGGTGGGGCTGGTCGCCGCCAGGCCGTCGATCGCGAATTTCGCGTCCTGTGCCTTTGTGGTGGGGTTGCCGGTGGCCGGATCGAAGTTCAGGGCCGCCAGGCCACCGTCGCCGCCGCTGGAGGTAACCGAGAATTTGTTGGCGTCGCCCGTCAACGCCGAGGTCAGGACCAGGTGGGCGCCATCGGAACCCGTGACGATGGTCGCCGTGACACCGGGATTGGTAGATGATTTATTGATCGCGTCGCGAACGTTCTGGAGCGTATTGTTCGTCGAATCCAGCGTCAGATTCATCGACTTGTTGCCGACGGAGATCGTCAGCGAGCCGGTTCCCACGGCGGCCGTGCCGCTGGCGTAGGCGGCCGAGGTGGTTTTTTGCGCCGTGGCGAGCTGCGTGACAGCGATGCTGTACGAGCCGGAAACGGAAGTGGTGCTCGCGGTGGCCGACAGATACTTGTCGCCGTCGGTGCTGAGGCTGGTCGTCTGGGTCTTGAATGCGGTGCCGTCGGTAAGCGACTTGATCGCGCTCTGCAAAGCAGTGAGCTGCGAGGTGAAGTTACCGAGGGCGGAAACCTGGGTGTTGGTCGTCTGCGTGTCCGCAGCGATCTTCTTGTCCTGCGCCGCGCGCTTATTGTTGACAAGATTGGTGACGATCGAATTGACGTCGATGGAACTGGAACCGATCGTGGTAGCCATGAAGCTCTCCTTGAGGGCGCCTCTGGAACCGAGCGCCATTTTGTCGACAGCTGGCACCCATGACGGGTGCCAGCTGTGACATTCAAGCAATTACCCTGCCAACCCCGATGACGCTCGGGGCTGTCGAGGTCACCCCATCCGTTACTGGAGGAGCTTCAGGACGCTCTGCTGGCTGGAGTTCGCCTGGGCGAGCACCGAGACACCGGCCTGCTGCAGGATCTGCGCGCTGGACATGTTCGCCGTTTCCTGGGCGAAGTCGGCGTCCTGGATGGCGCTGCGCGACGACGACAGGTTCTGCGAGATGTTCTGCAGGTTCGAGATCGTCGACTCGAAACGGTTCTGCACGGCGCCGAGGTCCGAGCGGACATTGCTGACCGACTGCAGGGCGGCATCGATACGGTTGATGGTGTCGTTGGCGCCGTCGACCGTCTTCACGCTGGAGTCCGCAAGGGTCTTGGCGGTGTTGACGGCACTCGTGCCGACCGTGAAGCCATCGGCAGCTGCCTTGGTGCCACCCACGGTGATGTCCTGCGCCGAGGAGTACTTCAGCGAACCGTCCTGACCGACGTAAGCCTTGATGCCCTCGCCCGACTTTGCATTGATCGCGTCGGCGACGTCCTGCGTGCTCTTGAAGGTGCCAGTGATGCTGAATGAAGCGCCGCTACCTACCTTGAACGTCAGGTCGCCACCAGCCACTACCAGCTGCGACGGAACGGCATCGGTACCGGCGGTTGCGGTCTGTGCACCGAACAGTGCGGCACCGTCCGTGCCGCCAACCGTCGGGCTGCCCACGCCAGCGGCGTCGTTCGTGAAGGTGAAGGTGCCGCCCGTCTGGCTCGCCGTGACGCCCGAACCCGACAGCTGGCCGTTGATCGCCGTGGCGAGGCCGGCGGCATCGGTGTAGTTCTGGTTGAGGTTGACCGTCTTGCCGCCAACCGTGAAGGACTTCGACGCAGCGGAGAAATCGAAAGCGGCGACGGCGGTAGCACCGACCGTCTTGCCCTGGGTACCCGGTACGGCAGCTGCGAAGGCCGGCGTGGCCGAACCGTTGGCAAGCTCACCGACCTGGTTGGCCTTCATGCCCTGGCTCAGGCCGACCGTGATCACTTCGCCGACGTTCGCGCCGACCTGGAAGCTCAGGTTGTTGGAGCTGCCGTCGAGAACCTTCATGCCGTTGAAGTTGGTCTGCGTAGCGATACGCGTGACTTCCGCCAGGCGTTGCTGGACTTCGGCGTCGAGGGCGGCACGGTCGCTGGAGGAGTTCGACGCGTTGGTCGACTGCACGGCCAGCTCACGGATGCGCTGAAGGTTGTTGGTGACTTCGTCGAGGGCCGACTCGGTCGTCTGCGACAGCGAGATACCGTCGTTGGCGTTCTGCACGGCGCGGTTCAGGCCGTTGACCTGCGTGGTCATACGAGTGGCGATCGCCATGCCGGCGGCGTCGTCCTTGGCGCTGTTGATGCGCATACCGGAGGACAGACGCTCGATGGCCGAACTCAGCTTGGACTGGGACTTGCCCAGGTTGCGCTGGGCGTTCAGCGAGTTGATATTGGTGTTGATGGTCATTGCCATGATCTTGAATCCTTTGTAAGCGGAACCGAATGCCGACCTAGTGCGGCGAATTCCGGCGGGGTTCCAGATGGAAGCCTTCCGCCTCAAAGAGGTTTTCGGCGCGCCCCGGGGAAACTTGAGAGGAAATTCCACATGTCAAGCAACTTCGTTGACTTAAGGCTGTAAGCCATGCGGATCAGCCGTCGTCAGGGAATAGCTATCGGCCGCTATCGGCAGGAATTTAGCCTCGGATGACGTTTCTTCTCCCGGCACAACGAAGGAAGCGCCGGATGTTGGGTCCGGCGCTTCCAGTATTTCGCAAACGTGGTTGCGAGGAACGCGATTACTCGAGCAGCTTGAGTACCATCTGCTGACTCGCATTCGCCTGCGAGAGAATGGCGATGCCGGCCTGCTGAAGAACCATCGCATTCGTCTTATTGAACGACTCCTCGCCGAAGTCGGCATCGCGAATCGCGCCGCGCGAATCGGCCAGGTTCTGCGAGATGGTCTGGAGATTGCCGATGGTTGACTGGAAGCGCGCCTGTATGGCACCGAGATCGGAGCGCAATGCGCTCACCGCCTCCAGTGCGGCATTTACGCGGCTGATGGTTTCATTCGCGCCATCGCGGGTAAGCACGGAAGCATCGGCGAGCGTATCGGACGCGTTGACCGCATACGCTGCATTGAAGCCCAGTGCCGTCGCCTGCGCGCCTCCGACGGTTATATCCTGCCCCGACGAAATTCGCAGTTCCCCATTTGTACCGACGTACGCGGAGATACCGGACTGCGATTTGCTGTTGATCGCATCGGCGACATCCTGCGTGGACTTGAACGTACCAACGATGTCGAACGACGTGCCACCACCCACCGCGACGGACAAGTCGCCAGCGGCAAGAGCAATCTTCGCCGAGTTGCCAGCGGGCCGCCGGATGTCCAAGGTAGTGGTGTCAGCAGCATTGACCGATACCTGATAACCATTACCCAGTTTTCCCTGGAGAAAAATCTTCGCATCGTCGGCGGTCGCTCCTGTATACGTCGTCCAGTCGACATCCACGCCATCATATGTCTGCGTACCAAGACCCGCACCATTCGCAGCAGTCCAGTCGGTGGACACTGCCTGCGAGCCATTGAAGGCAGGCCGTGCGCCGAACACGGTGGAGAGATCCACCGCGCCCGTCGCAAGGGCGCCGACCTGATTGGCGCGCATACCCTGATTAATGCCTACGGTAATCACTTCACCTACGTTCGCACCAATCTGAAACGAAAGATTCTGTGCGCTTCCGTCGAGGACCTTCATGCCATTGAAGTTGGTCTGAGTTGCGATCCGGGTCACTTCCGCGAGCCGTTGTTTTACTTCTTCGTTGAGCGTCCTCCTGTCCGTATCGGAATAGTTTCCGTTACTTGCCTGCACAGCCAGCTCACGAATGCGCTGCAGGTTATTGGTCACCTCATCGAGCGCGGACTCGGCGGTCTGCGCGAGCGAGATGCCGTCATTCGCGTTACGCGTCGCTTGCGACAGACCCATGATCTGCGTCGTAAAACGCGTGGAAATGGCGAGGCCGGCCGCATCGTCCTTTGCGCTATTGATGCGAAAACCGGAGGTGAGGCGCGCGCTCGCCATATTGAGCTTACTCAGTGTCGAGTTGAGATTACGCTGCGCGTTGAGCGAGTTCACGTTGGTGTGGATGGTCAGTGCCATGCTTCAAGTCCTTTTCGTTCCGAGTCCGATACCGGTCGCTGCGGCGACGTCCGGCGGGCTCCAGGAGAATTCGTCTGCCGCCTAAGGGTTTCGGCGGAGGAACGAGGGAGCACGGTCGGTGGAAGCTGGAATTGACTAAAGCTGTCGATGATTTCTGCGTAGGCGTGACCGGACACCGCGTCAATGCTCCGTTGGCTTTCGCGCGCAGGCGCGCTCCCACAAAGAGCAGTACCGGTCGGGTGCTTTCTGTGGGAGCGCGTCTGCGTGCGAAAGCCAACGGAGCGACGACGCGGAGACCCATAACGAAAAACGGCGGCCCGGATATCCGGGCCGCCGCTAAGGCAACGCACTGCGAAACGGTTACTTCAGGTAATTGAACAGCGACAGGCTCTGCATTTTCACGAAAGTCTGCTGAGCTGCATTCAGCGCGGTTTGCTGCTGAGAATACTTGCTGATCGCACTCGCCATATCGACGTCCTGCAAGTCGGAAATACTGCTGGCGTACTGCAGCGCCACATCGTCTCCAACACTGGTCTGTTGATCGATGGTGTTCATGCGCGCACCGATCTTCGTGCGCGTATTGACGACGCTCCCCATGGCCTGGTCCAGATTCTGCAGTTGGGCATTGACGATATTGTTCATCGGTGCGCCCCCGCCGGGTTTTTCGATGGCGCTGATCATATTGCCGATCGTCGAGAACATGTCCTGCGACGACGAAGGTGCGACAGCGAAGGAGTCGCCCACCGCAGGCGTACCGGTAACCGGAATCTGCACGCCCTTGAACCCGATGCTGCCATTGTCGCCGGTGTAGGTACCGCTCGAAACGAGCGTGCCGTCCGTTGCCCTTACCTCGTAGTCTGTGCCGACGCCGCTCGCATTCGCCTGGGTAAAATTGATCTTGTAGCTTCCGCCGTCCCACTGCGACATGTCGGTAACCGACGTGGCGCCAACCACACCGGTACCGGTATTGGTCGTGGCGGCCGTCGTCGTAAACGTGCCATTTCCGCCGCGAATCGCCATGAAGACGTCGTCGCCGGAGTCGCCGGTGGCAATCTGAAGTCCCGCAGCGGCGGCAATCATTCGCTGGGACTGATCGCCGACGTAGCTGATCTTGCCAGCATTCGTCACGAAGGGTTGGGTCAACGTCTTACTGCCCGCGAAGATGTATTCGCCCTGCCCGTCTTTCGTATTGGCCAGAGCGACCAGCTGGTTGAGATTTTGCTGCATTTCCTTCGCGATCGAAGCACGCGACTCGTCGGTCTGCGTCCCGTTATTGGCCTGCAGGGCAAGCGTGCGGATGCGATCGAGAATATCCGCCGAAGACGACAACGTGCTCTCTTCAACGGAGAGCCGAGACGTGGCCGACTGCATGTTCACCTTGTACTGATCGTTCTGCGCACTGGCGTGCGACAGGTCGAGTACGCGTGCGGCGCCCGCGGGATTGTCCGCCGGCGTGAGAATAGCCTTGCCGGTGGTGATGGAAAGCTGCGTCTGCGACAACTGGTATTGATGGTCGAGCATCGAGTTGACGGACTGCTGCTGGCCCCAGGAGGTGGAAATACGCATGATCAGCCTCGCACCGCGGTAAGAAGGGCATTGAAAATCGTATTGGCCGCATTGATGACCTGCGCCGACGCCGAATAGGCCTGCTGGAAGCGGATCAGGTTCGCCGCCTCCTCGTCCAGATTCACGCCTGAAACGCTCTGCTGCGCGGAAGCTGCCTGGTTGTAGATGCTGGTCTGCGTATCCAGCGCGGTATTGGCGCGCTGACCCGCCGTGCCGGCCGCGGCGGTCAACTGGCTATAGGCCTTACCCACGGTGGTGATGCCGCCATCGAGGACGCCCTTGTTCGCTATGTCCGCCAGCGCGAGCGCATTGCCGTTGTCGCCGCTGCCGCTACCGGCCGGATTGACCGAGAAGCTGTCGTTCGCCGCAGGCGTGCCGTTCAGCGTCAGCGACCAGCCGTTATAAGTAATGGGCGTACCGCTGGCATAAGCCTGCGGTGCACCGCCGTTGATCGTATAGGTGTTGGCCGAAGTGAACACGATGGTCGCGGGCGTCTTGAGCCCCGGATTGGCGACATCGCTGATGGTCAGGCCACCGAGCTTCGCAGCCCCCGTATTCCCCGAGGTCGCCGTGGAGGTAAGCGGACCCGACGCAGCGATCTTGTTCGTATCGCTGATCAATACGGACATGCTCGCGGCGGCATTGCGCGTCGGCATGACCTCGAAACTGTCTCCGGCAGCGGCCGCACCGCCCACCGTGATCGAAAGACCGTCCGCCTTGAAGGGATCGGCTGCCGTACCCGTACCCGTCATAGGAACGGAACGGCCATCCGTGGTCGTCAACGCCCAGTTGGTACCGTCGTAACGCATGGTGTAGTCGGATGCGGTGAGCTTGGAAACGTCGCTCACCGTCGCACCCGCAGTGCCGGTGCCCGTATTTTTCGAGCTCGGCAGGACGGTGGGACCGCTCACCGAAAAGAAGTCGCCACCCGCGGCGCCATTCAGATCGATGCCCTGCGCACTCTGCGCATTGAATGCACTGGTCAGCGCGATAGCCGCGCGACCGAGCTGGTTACGCGCCGGGTCGAGCACGTTGGTACGGAAGTCGACCAGCGCGCCCAGCGTACCGTCGCCTATCTGGTTCGTCAGGTTGCCGCCACCAGGACCCAGAATTTCCAGGCGCGACGAGTCGTACTGGTTTTGCGCCGTGGAGAGTTTGAACGCGGAAGAACCGTTGACCAGTGTCTGGCCGCTGCCGATCGATACGTTGACCGTGTGATCGGACTGCTGGATGACACTGACGCCCGCATACCCGGATAGCTGCTCGATGGCGTTGTCGCGCGCGTCGAGCAGATCGTTGGGTACCGCACCGCCGTAGGATGCCTTCTGGATCTGCTGGTTCAGATCGGCAATGGACTGGGCCAGGCCATTGACGGCTTCCACCGAACTTTTGATCTGGTCGTTGACCGAGGTATTGAGCGAATTGAACTGCGTTGCCAGCGACTTATACGAAGACACCAGGGATGTCGCCTTGCCCAGCAGCGCCTGCCGGCTGGCGGTATCCGTCGGCGCATTGGCCACGCTGCTGACCGAGCTGAAGAAGCCATCGAGGGCGGTCTGCAGATTCGAGGAGCCACTGAGCTGGTTGTTGAGACTGCCGGTGAGCTGGGAGAACGTGGTGGCCCGGCTCTGCCCGGCCGTCGCATTCCATACCGAGGTCGTCAGATACTGGCTGTAAGAACGCTGGACGCTGACCGCATCCACGCCCTGGCCCACGTAGTACCTCCCCTCGTATGAGGAGTTCCGGGCGTTGAACGTCGTCGTCTGCCGGGTATAACCGACCGTGTTCTGGTTACTGATGTTGTGACCGATCGTGCTCAGGCCTACCTGAGAGGCGAGCAGTCCGGACACACCAGTTGAGAGCAGATCGGCCATGATCGGTTTCCTTATCTATTGCTGTTACGGAAGATTTGCCAGATTCTTTAGCGCGGCCAGCGCCTGCTTCATCACAGGGCCATTGGCGATATCGGCGACTTTCTGCGCGTAGCTGGGGTCGGTGGCATAACCGCCTTCGCTCAGCGCCTTTGCAAAACCTTTGACATCGTCGCCGCGTCCGACCGCCTTGGCGTAGCGGGGGCTGCTGGCGACCAGGTCGGCATAATCCTTGAAGGAGTCGGAGGGCGACCCATAGGCACGGAAGCTGTCCTTCTTACGGACCGCCACGCCATTTTCGTATTCCAGCGTCGGCACATTGACGCGCTTACCGTCCCAGCTGCTACCCGCCTTGATGCCGAACAGGTTGAAGCTGGTCGACCCGCCCTGCGCGGGCATGTGTTTGCCCCAGCCGGTTTCGAGCGCGGCCTGGGCGAGCAGTGCGCGAACGGACACACCGAGCTTCTTCGCCGCTTCGATGGCATGCGGCGCCAGTGCCTGGACGAATTCCTCGGGACTGGACGGAGCAAAACGGGTCACGGCCCCGGCCACGGACTGCGCACCGTCGGACGCGGCCTTCGCCGTTTTGCCGAGCAACCGCTGCAGGTCGCTCATCAGGCCGCTTTCCGCATCCGACGGCGACGAAATACCGCCGCTCTGGTCCGTCGATCCGGCGACGCCCGCCGAAGCAAGTACGCCAAGAGGATTGTCGCTGGATGTACCGTCCGTGGAAGTGGTCGAAGCGTTGCCGCCCAACTGCCGGATGAGCATATCGGCGATGCCCATGCCCTTGCCTTGCGACAGGGTGACGGACAACTGATGGTCGAACATATCGCGATAGGTATTGCTGGCCTGGCTGTCGAGCATGCCGTCGCCGAAACTGGCGTCGCGCATGGACTTCAGCATCATCTGGGTAAAGATCGACTCGAACTGTTTGGCGACAGCCGGCAACGCGGATTGCCGGTCCTTTTGCGCGGCCGAACGCAGGCCGGCGAACCCGGACATGTCCGTGTACGTGCCAAGTTTCTGCGAGTCGAGCATCGTCGCCATCAGATGACTACCAGCTCCGCGTGCAGCGCGCCCGATTCCTTCAGGGCCTGCAGAATGGAAACCAGATCGCTCGGCGATGCGCCCACCTGATTCACGGCGCGTACGATGGCATCGAGGCTGGCGCCGGGGCCGAACTTGAACATATGACCGCCGTCTTCGCTGACCGAAACATTGCTGCTCGGCACGATGGCCGTCTGACCGCCGCGACTGAATGCGCCCGGCTGACTCACCAGCGGCTGTTCGCTGATCGTGACCTGGATGGAACCGTGCGCCACCGCGGCAGCGCCGACCTTCACGTCCGAACCGATCACAACGGTACCCGTGCGCGAATTGACGACGACGCGCGCCGGCGCATCGCCGGGATTCACCTCAAGGCCCTGGATCGTCGACAGCCACGATACGCGCTGCGCCGGATCCATCGGTGCGCGCACGGCGACCGAACCCGAATCGATGGCATTGGCGGTGCCCGCGCCAAAGCTGCGGTTCACGGCTTCGGCGACGCGTGCCGCTGTCGTGAAGTCGGCGGTATTGAGATTGAGCATGAGATCGCCGCCTTTATCGAAAGACGTCGCGACACTGCGTTCGATACTTGCACCACCCGGAATACGGCCGCTGGCGGAAATATTCACTTGTACGCTGGAGCCGCTTTTGCCTTGTGCGCTCACGCCGCCGACGACGACGCTGCCCTGGGCGATGGCGTAGACATTGCCATCCGCTCCCTTCAGCGGCGAAAGCAGAAGTTCGCCACCACGAATGCTCTTGGCGTTGCCGATAGAGGCGACCGTGACATCGATACGCTGGCCCGGCTTGGCGAATGGCGGAATCTCCGCCGTGATGGTCACGGCGGCGGCGTTCTTCAACTGCGGTCGCACATTCGCGGGAACGGTGACGCCGAACTGCTGGAGCATGTTCTCCAGGCTCTGCGTGGTGAACGGCGCCTGGCTGGTCTGGTCGCCGCTGCCATCGAGGCCAACGACCAGTCCGTAACCGATCAACTGGTTGCTGCGGACGCCGCCCACCTGCGCGAGATCGCGGATGCGGTCGGCGTGCGCCGGAGCGAAAGCCCCGAGGGCGAACACAACGACCAGCGCCCGCAAGAACATAGCAAACCGCGCTTGCAGGATCGCGCTCAAGCGCGCTCCTGCAGAAAACGGCGAAACGTTATGGGGCATGTTCATCAGAAGGGCATCCACTTGGAATCGAAGAAACGCGAAAGCCAACCGCGCGTATTCGCGTCGGCGAGCGTGCCCTTGCCCATATAGTCGATACGCGCGTCGGCGACTCGCGTCGACGGTACGATGTTGTCGGAGGAAATATCCTGCGGGCGAACGATGCCGGAGATGCGAACCAGTTCCTGCCCCTGATTGATGGTCAGCCACTTCTCGCCCTGCACGACGAGCGCGCCGTTGGAAAGGCGCCGCGCGACCGTCACGGTGATCTGACCGGTCAGCTGATTGCTCTGGCTGCTGGAACCGTCGCCCGCGAACGAGTTATTGCTGGCCAGCGAGCTGTTGGCCGCCTTGCCGCCGAATTTCAGCGACTGGCCGAGGACCGTCGGCGACGTGATGTTGTTGCCGTTCTTCTTATTGGTACTGGTCGCGGCCTTCTTGCTTGCCTGCGTGCTTTCGACAAGCGTAATCGTGAGGATGTCGCCGACGCGGCGAGCGCGTGGATCGGCAAACAACTCCATGGAATTGGAATCGGCGTAGATCGAACCGGTCGCCTGCGCGGGTGCCACGGCATCGACCGGCATGGTCGGCGCATACATCGGCATCGGCGTCGGCGGAACCACGGCACAGCCGGCGAGCATCCCGAACGGGAGCGCGACTGCCAGGGCACGGAGGATAGTGCGGTTCATGACGTGTCTCAGGTCTTGTTGGTGATGGTCTGGAGCATCGCGTCGGACGCGGAAATCGCCTTCGAGTTCATTTCGTACGCGCGCTGCGTTTCGATCATGTTGACCATTTCCTCGACGACGTTGACGTTCGATGCTTCGAGGGTGTTCTGGTTGATCGTGCCCAGACCGTTCAGGCCTGCTGTGCCCGTTTGCGGCGCGCCGCTCGCGGCCGTTTCCAGGTAAAGGTTCTCGCCGCGCGGCTGAAGACCCGCGGGGTTGACGAAATCGGCGAGCTGGATCGTGCCGACCTGCTGGCTACCGGTCGTACCTGCCGCAACCACGCTGACCGTGCCGTCCGTTCCGATCGTGACGCTGGATGCATTGGTCGGAATGGTGACGGCCGGTTCCAGCGGATAGCCGTCCGACGTAACCAGCTGACCGTCCTGATCGCGCTTCAGCGAACCGTCGCGGGTATAACCGACGGTGCCGTCCGGCATCGTGACCTGCAGGAAGCCCCGGCCCTCAATGCGAACGTCCAGCGGATTGTCCGTCTGGGTGACGCCGCCCTGATTGAACATCTTCTGTGTACCGACGACACGCACACCGGTACCGAGCATGAGGCCGGTGGGCGAGAGATTCTGTTCGGTGGTCTGACCGCCGGCCTGCCCACGATTCTGGTAAGCCAGATCCTCGAACTCCGCGCGGGCGCGCTTGAAACCCGTGGTATTGGTATTGGCCAGGTTGTTCGAGACGACGTCCATGCGCGTCTGCTGCGCATCGAGGCCAGTCTTGGCGATCCAGAGTGACGTAAACATGGTTGGGTCTCCTGCGCTCTCGCGCGTCATATCTTTGGCGGTGTGGCGTCTTTTCCGCCGCTTACCCGATCTGTAGCAATTTGGATGCCGACTGAGCGTTTTCGTCGGCTGCCTTGATCGATCGCACCTGCATTTCGAATTCGCGCGACAGAGAAATCATTTTCACGAGCACATCGGAAGGATTGACGTTGCTCGACTCCAGCGTGCCCTGGACCACTCGCACGTCCGGATCGGCCTGCGCCTGGCTGCCGTCTTTCAGGTGCATAAGACCGTCGCCGCCCAACTGGAGCTGGTCGTTGCCGGGGTTGACCAGCTTGAGCCGGTCTATCGTCGTGACGGTATTCGGACCCTGCCCCTGCGGTACGACCGAAATCGTGCCGTCCGATCCGATCCTGACGTTGGCCGCCTGGGGAATCGTGATCGGTCCACCGCCGCCGAGAACGGTATTGCCGCGCGAGTCCGTCAACAATCCGTCGGCATCCATGCGCAGATTGCCTGCACGCGTATAACCTTCGGTGCCATCGGCGGACTGCACCGCGATCCAGCCCTGGCCCTGAACCGAAACATCCAGATCGTTGCCCGTGGTCTGCTGCTGGCCCGCGCTCATGTCCCAGCCGTTGCCATTGGCGACGCTGTTGATACGGGTCTGCGCGCCCTCGCCCTGGATCGGTATGCTCTTGAACGCCGAAAGCTCCGCCTTGAAACCGGTGGTGCTGGCATTGGCGAGATTGTGTGCCACTTCCGACTGCGCACGCATGATCTGCGTGGCGCCGGTCATCGCGACATATACGGAACGGTCCATGGCGATCTTCCTCGGGCTTGCGATGCGCGCGGGAAACGGCGAAGCCGTCACCCGCGCATGCGCCGACCTTAGTTACGGATATTGATGATGGTCTGGGTCAGCTTGTCGTCGGTCGAGATGACCTGGGCGTTTGCCTGGTAATTGCGCTGCGCCTTGATCATGTTCACCAGCTGGGCCGTGAGATCGGCCGTATTCGACGCTTCCAGCTGACCGGACTGCACGGCACCGACGTCGCCGCTGTTACCCACGCCACGAATCGGCTGACCGGAATCGGAGGACTCCGCCCAATCGGTGTTGTTGAGCTGACGCAGACCCTGATTGTTGGCGAACGTCGCCAACGCAATCTGACCGACAACCGTCGACTGGCCATTGTTGTACTGCGCCGACACGATGCCGTCCTTGCTCACATCGAACTGCGAGAACTTGCCGGCGGCATAGCCGTCGTTGGTGGTCGCCGACGTAGAGAACGTGCTGCCGTACTGCGTCATCTTCGTTACGTCGATCGAGATGTTCAGCGGATTCGCACCGGGATTGGGCGAGACCGCGCCAAAGTTCAGCTTGCCGTTGGCTGGCGTCGTCAGTGCGCCGCCCGTGGTGAAGGCCATCTGCTGGGGCGTGCCCGCTTCTGTGCCGTCGATCACCATGTGGGCATTCCACACGTTGCTGGCAGCGTCCTTGACGTAATAGACCATGCCGCTGTGCGTGGCGCCGAGCGAATCGTACGCAGTGAACGGCGTCGCGTTGTTGTAACTGTTCGCGTCGTCCTTGCTGAACGGAGTAACCGTCGGAACCTTGGCATCGCCCGGCAGATTAGCCAGCAGGCCGACGCTGGTCGTCGCCTTCGCCGGGCTCTGACCCGTCTGCAGCTTGAGATCGGTCAGCGTACTCATATCGAATGTGCCATTGGCCGCCGGTGGGTAGGCCTGAAGGCGCTGTCCCATCGCATTGACGATGTAGCCGTTGTCGTCCTGCTGAAATGCACCGGCACGCGTGTAGGTATAGCCGGCGCCGTCCTTCATCGTGAAGAAGCCGTTGCCCGCGATGCCGAAGTCGAGATTGTTACCCGTCTGATTGAGGTTGCCCGCGGTGAACTGCTGGGCGACATTGGTCAGGCGCACGCCGTTACCGATCGAGTTGGCCGACAGGTTCTGACCTGCGCTCGAATACACCTGCGAAAACTCGGCACGCGAGCCCTTGAAGCCGGTGGTATTGACGTTGGCGATGTTGTTGGCGGTGACTTCCAGATCGGAAGATGCCGCGCTGATGCCACTGAGTGCGATATTGAAAGGCATAGAAATTCCTCGGACGGATTACTGGACCATGGCGATCTGACTGAGCAGCGTGCCGCCGAAGCCCGCCACCTGTACGTACGTTCCGTCGGTGCCAGAAGCGCCGACGCCTTCGATCTTCCCGCGCACGAATGTGTCGATCGCCGTGCCGTTGGAAGTTGCCCCGAGCGTGTACACCCCGTCGGGAAGGGCTTTTCCGGAGTCGTCCTTACCGTCCCACGTGAATTGCTGCAGGCCAGCGTCGGGCTGATTGAGACTGATGGTGCGGACGACGTTCCCGTCCTTATCCTTGATCTGTACGTTGACGAAGGTGCCCGCCGTTCCGACGTTGACCGCGCCATCGAGCTTGCCATCCTTCAGCGTGCCGACCTTCGAAGGAACGATCGCTTCCTTGCCAACCATCGCCGACGCCCGGACGAACTGATCGCCCGTGAGGTTCTTGGACAGCGAATCGAACGAAGTCTGCAACTGCTGGGTTGCCGCCACTTGGCTGAACTGCGCCATCTGGGACACCATCTGCGTGGAGTCCATCGGCTTGGTCGGGTCCTGATTGGTCATCTGGGTGACCATCAGCTTCAGGAAATCGGACTGACTCAACGACTGATCGGAAACCGCGTTGCCGCCCGCCTGGTTGTTCGTCGAATTGTTATTGGAAACACCATTGACTGCCATGGGAGCGGTTCCTTACTTGCCGAGGTCGAGCGTCTTCTGCATGAGTTGCTTTGCGCTGTTCATGACTTCGACGTTGTTTTGGTAGGAACGCGACGCGGAGATCATGTTGACCAGTTCGTCGACGGGATTGACGTTGCTCGAGTACACATAGCCATTCGTATCGGCCATCGGATTGGCGGGCTCGTAATGCGATTCCACCGGCGCCTGGCTTTCGGAGATACCGAGCATCCGCACGCCACCGGGCGAACTGTCGCCACCTGCCGTGACCTGCTGCTGTACCGCCGAAAAAAGCGGCTGCTTCGCGCGATAAGCGGTCGCTTCGCTGCTGGCGAGGCTGTCGGCGTTGGCCATGTTGCTGGCCGTGGTGTTCAGACGCGCGGACTGTGCCGCCATGCCGGAACCGGCGACATCGAAGATCTTCAAGAGGCTCATGAGCTGCTTCCGGTGATGGCGATACGCATCGCGTGGATCTGCCCCGTGATGAAACTCAGGCTTGCCTGGTAGTGCACGGCATTGCCCGCGAATGCGGCCTGTTCGACCTGGGTATCGACGGTGTTGCCGTCCATCGACGGCTGTGTGGGAATGCGATATGCGAGTGCATCGCTGCCTCCCGGACCGGGGGCGTTGTTGCCCCCGATATGACCGGAGCTGGTCGCGGCCATAGGCAGCTGGCTTCCGTCCATCGCGTCGGTAGCGGCTGAAAGCGCCTTGCGGAAATCGACATCGCGCGCGAGGAAATCGGGCGTGTCCGCATTCGCGAGATTCGAGGACAATACTTCGGCACGCTTCTGCCACAGGGCCAGTGCCTGGGTATGCATGCCGAATAGCGGGTCGGGTTTATCGATCACGGGCTCGTGCCCTCTCGTTGCCTTAGCGAGAGGATTTGAGCAAGGAGCGTGCCACGAGGGGAAATGCGCCGGAAACGGCGCGGCTACGCGGTTTCCCGCAGCCGGCATCCGGGCGGGTGACGGAAAACCGACACCCGGCGACACTTACGAACGTCGAAGTACCGGCGTCAACGGCTGTCGCAGGAGCGCTCAGCCCGGCAGCAGTTCCAGTACGGCATTGGCCAGTACGTCGGGCTGGAATTTGGCGATGAAGCGGTCTGCGGAAACTCCTGCCACCATGGCCTCGTTGAAGACACCGCTGAGCGAGCTGTGCAGCAATACGCGCAGATGACGCAGGCTCGCGTCTTCACGAATGGCGCGGGTCAGCGCGTACCCGTCCATGCGTGGCATTTCGATATCGGAGATCACCAGATCCACGCGTTCGTCGACCGGGCCCTCGGCGAGAGCCCTCAGGCGATCCAGCCCTTCCTGACCATCGTGAGCCACGATGCATTCCAGGTCCATTTGCCGGAAAAGGTCGACCAACTGCTTGCGGGCCACCAGCGAGTCGTCCACCACCAGAAGACGGCGATGGCGATTAGGGCGCCCCTGAGCGGCCTGCTGAACGCGCTCGGACAAGGCCACGTTCTGCGGCTCGATGCTGGCCAGCACCTGCTCGACATCGACGATGGCCAGGAGGTCGCCGTCCAGCCGCGTGACCGCATTGACGCGTGGGCCATAGCCCAGTGCCCCCGGTGGCGCGGCCATATTGACGCCATCGACGTGGACGATCCGGTCTACCGTCGACACGAGGAAGCCCTGCACGGAACGACTGAATTCCGTCACGATCAGATGGGCTTCGGCGTCGGACGCCAGCGGCGGATAGCCCATCGCGGCGGCAAGATCGATGACGGGAATGGTCATACCCCGGTAGTCGAAGCTGCCGGCAACCAGCTGATGCATGCTGGGCATGCGCTCCAGCTTCGGCCGGCGCAACACCTCGCGCACCTTGAAGACATTGATACCGAAGGCCTGACCGTCGCCCAGGCGAAACAGCAGCATCGCCACGCGATTGTGGCCGGCGAGGCGGGTGAAGGTTTCCACGGTATCGAGAAGCGGGCGGGCCATGGGCGACACTGCACTTATAGAGGGATCGATGGCGTATCGGCTCAGCCCCCGTATTCTTGATAGCTCGTTGTGCAGGAGCGCGCTCCTGCACAACGGAAACCGGATGTCTCGTCGAGGATGGCATACGTCTTGCTTCGCTCAAGTCCTGAAGCCTCTGGACGATGTAGAGGCGTCCTTTATGAGCGATCGCCGAATCATGAGCCTTTTGTGGAGCCAGCACGTCCGCCTTCTCGCCGACGCCATCGCGTCCGGCGACGCCTCGCGCGTGCGAGCCATTTCGACCCGCTACCCCTCTGCCGCACTGGCGCTGGCGCCATTGCTGAAGCCTGTCGAGCCGCGTATCGCACCCGCCACGACGATCCAGGCCATCGAGCAGCAGGGCATGGTGCTTACCAATGCCCAGGCCCTCGGCGGCACATTGCAGGAGCTGACGGGTTCGGTGGAAAGCGCACGCGACACCGTCGGTAGATTGACGGATGCCGGCGCCAGGATTTCGACGGCGCTGGATCAAGCCCAGGCTGGCATCTCCGGCGTTGCGGAAAGTGGCAGTCAGGGTTCGGCATCCGCTGGCGATCTCGACGGACAGTTGCGCCTGCTTCGTAGTGCCCTGTCCGGCATGACCCGCAATCACGCCCAGTTTTCCGACTACTTCACGGAAATCCGCAAGCTCACCGCCGCGGTGCAGGACATTGCGCACCAGACCAACCTCGTCGCATTGAACGCGGCCATCGAAGCAGCGCGCGCCGGTGAAGCCGGACGCGGATTCGCGGTCGTCGCCGACGAGGTCAAACAGCTTGCCGAGAAGACCACGCAGGCTACCGCCGGGATCGACTCGGTGACGCAGGCCGTGGGCGAGTTCTCCGGCCAGCTCGACGACGCCGTCCAGAACAGCCTGCGCCGCCTCGAGCAGACGCAATCGGGCATTGCGGGTATGCAGACATCGCTCGGCAAGGTCGACGATGCCGTGCGCAACGCGCGCGGTAGCATCGATACCGCACGCGAAGGCATGGGCGCATTGCACGCGCGTATTGCCGCCATCCAGGCCACGCAGGCCGCGCTCGGCCGCATGACGAACGAGGCACGCCGCCAGGCGGACGCCACCTCGCGCGCCGCCGTGCTTGCCCACCGCCTGGGCATGTCCCGCCTCGAAACCGAAGGCGGCATGGATCCGGCCAGTCTCACCCAGATGATTCGCGAGGCCAGCCAGGGCATGCGTTACGCCCTCGACCTGGCCATTCGCGATCCGGCGGGCCTCGATCGCCGCTGGCTCGACACCACGCCGTTGATGCGCTGCATCGATCAATTGCGCCAGCGTCGTGGCGACGTCGTAGGCCACGCCCTCGTCGAAGCAGGCGAACGTTTCTCGGCTCAGAGCAGTCAGTTCGTCATGTTGCTCGCCGACGGAAAACACGCCGACGCCACACAGGCCGTGCCCGCGATGCATCGCGAACTCGACGCCATCGTGCAGAACCTGTCCGGTGCGCTGAGCGAAGCGGCCGCATGATCGTTTCCCGCCGCCTGCTCGCCCTGCCCTGCGCCGCGCTTCTCGCGCTGCCGGCGGCCGTGCGCGCCGAGCAGTCGGTGGATGGGGTCCGCGATGCCGCCGTGCAGTGGCTGCAGCAGAACCGGACCTTGCCCGGTGCCCGCATGGTCGCCGAGGCGGGCACGCTCGACAGCCGCCTGAAACTTGCGGACTGCCCCGCGCGCCCGGTCATCAACGTACCCGGCAACCGTACGCTCGGCGCGCGCGTCAGCGTCGTCGTCCAGTGCCCCGGCAGCTGGACGGTCCGCGTTCCGGTTCGCGTTCAGATGTTCACCCAGGTTCTCGTCACGACACGGCCGCTGGCTCGTGGCGACGGCGTGGGCCCGGACGATGTCCATTCCGAAGATCGCGATGTCGCGTCGATGGGCTACGGCTACGTCGACAAGCTCGACCAGATCGAGGGGCGCTCACTGGCGCGCGCCATCCGCGCCGGCACCGTGCTGACCCCCGGCATGCTGGCCGGCCGCCAGGCTGTTCGCATCGGCGATACCGTCAGCATGGTCGCCCGTATCGACGGCGTAGTCGTCCATGCCCAGGGCGTGGCGATGGGCGCCGGCGACACGGGAACGCGACTACGTGTACGCAATGCCGCCTCCGGCAAGGTGCTCGACGCCGTCGTCAGTGGCGAGGGCGTCGTGGCGGTACTTCCATGAACGAATTCCCAAACCGATCACACTTTAAGGCCTAGGGCCAGTTAAAGTTTCCCGACGGATGGTCGATAAATCACCTGAAGGGAACGAACCCTCAAGGGACAACCCATGAATACGACAATCAAACCCGGCCTTCAGCCACAGCAGCAGCCGGTACAGGTGCGTTCCAAGGATAGCGGCGCCTCCGGCGCGGCTTCCGTGCAGAACACCTCCCCGGTGCTGCCCAGCGACGACAGCGTCCAGCTGACCGATTCGGCCAAGGCACTGAGCGCCGCCAGCGTTGGCGACAGCATCGATACCAATCGTGTCGATCAGATCCGTGCGCGCGTCACCGACGGCACGTACAAACCCGACTCGCAGGCCATCGCAAGCAAGCTGCTGGCGATGGAGGGACAGATCGGCGGCCACGCATGAGCGATTCCCTGCAGCCTGAATTCCACGCGGCGCTCGGCGCCGTAATGGGCGATCTGGCGCGCGAGACGGATGCTCTGCACGAAAACCTGATCGAAGAACGCATGGCGCTCGACGCCGGCGATGCAACGGCGCTCGAAGCCGTTGGCAAAACCAAGGGCGCGTTACTCGACCGGATCGACAAACTCGACATCGAGCGTCGCCAGCTTTCCGACGCAGCGGGCATCGACGCCCTGGCCGACGAACGCTGGACGGCGACGATTGCTTCTCTCAACGAATGCCGACACCTCAACGAGGTGAACGGACGCATCGTCGCGCAGCGCATCGTGCATGTGCGCGACGCCCTTGCGTTGCTTACGGGCGGCAAAACGGGCGACGTCACCTACGGCCCCACGGGGCTCACCCGCAGCAGTCTTCGTTCGGCGCCGCTGGCGCAGGCCTGACCGGTACCCGCGCTTCCCCACACGACCACCCAACGGCGTCCGAAAGAAATGCCAGCCATACCCCTGCCGACCGCGGTGAATGACGACGGAATCCTGCCGATCGTCCGTGTTCCCATTCTCGACAAGAAGCAGTCGCTGTTCGCGTACGAGCTGCTGTTTCCGCGCCCGGCCGGCACGGATATCGAAGCGGCGTCGCTCGCGCATACGCAGGCCACGCTCAGCGCGATCGCCGATGGCAGCCTCAAGCGCCTGGTCCGCGACAATCGTGCATTCCTGCACATGTCGCGGGACCTGTTGCTCGAGCACACCGACATTCTTCGTCACAATGCGCGCCTGGGTGCCAGTGTCGGCGCGGAAGTGGGCATGGACGAGCAGTTGCTCGCCAAGCTGCGCGAACTGAAAGGCCACGGCTGCCTTTTCGTACTGGAAGACTTCAGCCTTTCTCCCGATCCCGAACACCGCGCCAGCGTGGATGCGCTATTGCGCATCGTCCAGTTCGCGAAGGTCGCCGTCGATCATCGTCACCCGGTCGCGGCCCGTGCTCACATGGACTATGTCCACGCGTTCGGCGTCAAGGTCATCGTGACCGGTGTCGACTCGCACGAAACCTATCTCGACTACGCCGATCAGGATGTCGACGGATTCCAGGGCAAGTATCTCCTGCGACCCGAGCGTGTCGACATGCCGCGCCTCGCTCCCAGCAAGCTCGGCGTGCTGCGCCTCATGGGCGCGCTGCAGGACCCGGACAACGGTCCGATCGAACTCGGCAAGATCATCCGCGACGACGCGATCCTCAGTTACAAACTGCTCGGCTGCGTCAATTCCGCCTACTTCGCCCTGCCCCGCCAGCTGAAATCGGTGGAACAGGCCGCGGTGTTCTTCGGCGTGAATCGTATGCGCAACTGGATTTTCACCATGGCCGTCGCGGGTATGGACGAACGGCCGCCCGAACTGCTTCGTCTTGCGCTTATCCGCGCGCATATGTGCGAGCAGCTGGCGCGCGGCATCAAACCCGAACTCCAGGAAATGGCTTTCACGGCCGGGCTGTTCTCGCTGCTCGATACGTTGATGAACGTATCCATGGCCTATGTGATGGAACACCTGCCGCTGGCCATCGAAATTCGCGAGGCCCTGCTGGAAGGCGTCGGCCCGTTCGCACCGCTGCTCGATCAGATTCGCCACTGGGAACAGGGCGAACTGGAAAGCGATACGGCGCTACGCGACCAGCATCTTCAGACCATGGCTGCGATGTACGTCGATGCCGCCAACTGGGCGGACCACGTCTATGCGTTCGCGGACGGCACGGTTACCGCCGAAGCCTGATTCACCCATATCCGCGCAAGAAAAAAAGCCCGGCAACGCCGGGCTTTTCTTCAATCGTTCACTCATTCGCGGGAATGAGAAGGGAAGCGAAGGCGTAGACCAAACATGCCGCCTTCTGTCGAATCTACGCACCCTGAAGACGCTGTACCCGCCAAATGGCAAGACCCGCCGCAAGTACGGCGACCAGCAACCATACGCTGGCGGTCATGCTGTCTCCGCCGAGCCACATGACGCCGGCAATGGCTGAAACCACGACGCCGCCAACGCCAAGTGCGAAGAGCGCGTCCCGCTGCAAACGACTGCGATGTGCGAGAAGCAGGCCGCCGAAGGCAGCCAGCAGGATGGCGAGGATGCGCAGCGGAAGAACGGCCTGCGGGGGCTCGGGCAGGCTCGGCAACACATCGAGCAGACTGCGTTCACCCACCTGCACATCGAAACCCGCACCGCCAACGCTGCCATTCGTCGCCGGCACCAGCGTGTCGCCATCGATCCGGGCGAGCACGGTCAACGACTGCAGTGGCACGGCTTCCCAGCTGACCCGCAGGTCGCCCAGGCGAGGCTGTCCCGGCTTGGCGCTGGTGACCAGCGTGTCGTCCAGCTTCTGGAAAGTGGCCGCCAGATTCGCCGGCAGATGCTCGACCTCCGGAGGCACGCGCACGCTATCGGGAAAAGCGCGCAGCAACGGGGTCGACAGACGGAAGTGACCCATCCTGACCTCGCCCGCATCGAACTGGCGCCCCTGCACCGGGAAGGCGCCGGGATTCACATGGCCCTGCGGATGTGCGAACTCCGACGCGTCGATCGGATGGTCGACCCAATCCAGTTCGTAGTGCGTGCTGCCGCCCACGCTGAGCTCGCGCCACTGGAACATCTCCACGTGCCGGATCAATACCGGAGACTCGGCGCGCACATTGAATTCAGGGTCGCGGGGAGCATCCACGATCTGCGGCGTGCCGCTTACCCGGGTCATCGAACCGTACTGGCCGGCCTCGGGGCGACCGGCCGCACCCAGATCGAGTACGGGCGCGCCATGGCGCTCCGACGCAGCGGCATAGTCCATGACGCGGCGCTCGTTATAGGCCACCAACCCCAGACTCGCTACCAGCAGCAGCGCGCCGACGATACGGACGATCCAGCCGCCATCCTGCTGATTTACCTTGACCTTCGACCTCATCCCGCCCCCGTTCCTTCAACTTATGCGTTCACGCCAGCCAGCCGATCCACGGGATCGACCGCCGTATAACGCCCCTTCGAATCCTGCACGACCGCCGCCAGCGCGCACGCGTGATCGTGGGTAAAGAACAGTCGCACATCGCGAGCGATCTTGTCGTCCAGAAACCGCTTCTTCTCGTCGATCAGCTTTTCCGGCCACCGGTCGTAGCCCATGGTAACGGGCAGATGGACCCACGCCCGGCCGGGAATCAGATCGGCACAGAAAACGACGCCACCGACCTCCGCCAGCATAAGCCCCGGCGTATGCCCTTCCGAAAATTCGAAGCGGACGCTCTCGCCAAGCGATGTCGGGCGGCCTGCCTCGACCAGTTCGAGCCTGCCGCTCTCCTGAAGCAGGGTGGTCAGCTCGGGAATAAACGACGCGCGATCGCGCGGATGTGGCTCCAACGCACGACGCCAGTGATCCGCGCCGACCAGATAGGTGGCTCGCGGAAACAGCAGTCGCGCGGGTTCACCCTCCTTCCATGCCGCCAACAGGCCGCCTGCGTGATCGAAGTGCAGGTGCGACAGAACGACGACATCGATGTCCTCATGCGTAAGGCCTGCTTCCGCCAGGGAATCGAGCAGCACATGACGGTCCTCGACCACGCCATAACGCTCGCGCATGGCGGGATCGAAAAATGCACCGATACCCGTTTCGAACAATACGTTGCGACCATCTAGGCCGGTGACGAGAAGACAGCGGCACGCCAGCGGAATGCGATTCTGCTCGTCGGCCTCGATCCAGCGCGACCACAGCGCCTTCGGCGCGTTGCCGAACATGGCGCCGCCATCCAGTTGCTGGGAATTGCCGGTAAGTGACCAGAGTTTCATGATTTCAAACCTCCAGCGAACAGGCTTTCTTATAGGAGCGCGGTAAGTCTGCGCTCACTGGACTTTACCCAGACCCGACGGCCGGCGCGGGTCGCTTGCCGCGTCGAGCTTGTTGGTCGCGTGATCCCACGTCACCACGTTCATGAAGCCCCATGGCGAACGCTCCTTCAGCACATGGCCCATGTCCGTCAGCGACTTTGCCGTCGCGTCGTCGAACACGCCCGCCTCAACGTCCACGCGATCGGGCAGGTACTGATGGTGGAAGCGCTTCTGTGCAGCGATATCGGCCGCGCTCTTGCCATCGACGAACGCGAGAATGCCTTCCAGCACCTGAGTAATGATGGTGGAACCGCCCGGCGAACCGATCACGGCGGTGCGGTCCTTGCCGAACACGAAGGTCGGCGACATGGACGAAAGCATCCGCTTACCGGCCTCCGGCGCATTCGCATACGCACCACGCAAACCGAACGCATTCGGTTGTCCCGGCACCAAGGCGAAGTCATCCATTTCATCGTTCAGCAGGACACCCGTTCCCTTCGCAACGAAGGCCGAGCCGAATTCGAGATTCACCGTCAAGGTGGAGGCCACCATATTTCCGTCGGTATCGATGACCGAGAAATGCGTCGTATGCATACCCGGTTCGCTGGCCATCGCAGCGGGAAGCAGATCGGAAGGCGTGGCTTTGTCCGGCGAGATTGTCGCGCGCAGACCGTCGGCGTAATAGCGCGACAGCAACATGTCCAGCGGCATCTTCACGAAATCGGGATCGCCGAGATATTCGTTGTGATCGCGGAACGCGCGACGCATCGACTCGATGATCAGATGCGTGGCATGCGCCTTGTCCAGCTTCGACAGATCGAAACCCGCGAGGATGTTGAGTATCTCGGCAATGGCGACACCGCCGGAGGACGGTGGCGGCGCGGTGACGATGCGATAGCCGCGGTAGTCCACGGTAAGCGGCTCGCGTTCCTTCACGCGATAAGCCGCCAGATCCGCTGCGGTCCAGTTGCCGCCTGCGGCACGTGTCGCGGAAACCAGCATCTTCGCGGTCTCGCCCGCGTAGAAACCCTCGACACCCTTGTCGGCAAGACGCTCCAGCGTACGGGCGAGGTCGGGCTGGCGCAGGGTCCAACCCTTGTCGGGCACCTTACCGCCGGGCAGTAGCAACTCGGAGGAAGCCGGCCAATGACTCAGTACGTCTTTACGATCGGCAATGGCCGAGAGGAAGCGCGCATCCGGCTGGAAGCCTTCTTTTGCGATACGGATCGCCGGTGCCAGCGATTCGCGCAACGGGAGCTTGCCGTAATGTTCGGCCATCCAGACGAGACCGGCCGGTTCGCCGGGAATGCCCGCCGAGAGCGGTCCGTTGATCGACGAATCCCGGTTCGGTTTACCGTCCTTCCCGACGTAAGCCTTCATGTCGACCGCCTTGGGCGCGGTCTCGCGCGCGTCGACGAAGATGTCGCGGTTGTCCGATGCACGGTGCAGCATTGCCATGAAACCGCCGCCGATACCGGAGCTCTGCGGTTCGACGACAGCGAGCGTCGACGACACGGCGACGGCGGCATCGAATGCGTTACCGCCCTTTGCCAGCACTTCGAAACCCGCATTCGTCGCGTGAAAATTCGCGCTGGCGATAGCGGCATGGCCTGGACCCTTCGAGGGTCCGGCGGGGGGCGCGGACTGCGCGGCGGCGACGTTGACGACGAACAGCAGGCTCGCGGCAAGCGCGCGCCACGGATGGGCATGAACCATGGAAACGCATCTCCTCAAAACGAAAGAACGCGTAGGAGAGGTTAACGCATGGCCGCCGGAACCGGGACCTTGAGGAGACTCAGGAAGCCTTCGCCATCAGGTGTTCGTACTTCAGCGTGAGCTGATCGTTCGATTCGGTGTGCTCGGGGTCGACCAGAATGCATTCGACCGGGCATACCTCGATGCATTGAGGAACGTCGTAATGACCCACGCACTCCGTACAGAGAGCCGGGTCGATCACGTAATACTCCTCGCCCAGCGAGATCGCCTTGTTCGGGCAGACCGGTTCGCAGACGTCGCAGTTGACGCAGGTATCGAGAATCTTGAGGGACATGTTCCGGCCATTTTACTCCAGCCGGCCCCCAAACGACGAAAGGGCGCCGCAAACCGCGGCGCCCTTTCGCTTTGCGCCCCTGGAGGCGCCGATTACATCGCAACGAAACGGAAAATCGCACCGCTGGGAGCGACGGCGTCCGACACGCGCTGCTGGTCGGCCTGCTCACCGATGAACAGCACGATGACGTTCTTGAACGAGCCCGGCTGGGCGTCCTTGAAGGCATCGACCATCAGCTCGGCCGTCTTGGACGACTCGGGACCGCCGAAGACGAGCATATTGCCCGGCGTGACGCCGCGGGCAACGGTGCCCTTCACGTTGTCGAGCTGACGCGCGCGACCGTCCTTGCCCGCATCGTCGTCGCCTGCCGGCACGAAGTACGGGAACGGACGATCGGCCGTCATGCCCTGCATGTTCTTACGCACGATCTGGCCGAAATACTGGCTCCACGCCTTGGTATCGGTCGCGTTGGTCGGCTTGGCGATTGCAACCTCCTGCACCGGAGCGGCCTTGTCGGCGTCTTCGGACTTATTGCAGGCGGTCAGCGCCAGGGCGGCGGTCAGGGCCACGGATGCGGCAAGGACAAACTTACGCATGATTTTCACCTTTCGATGGATTTTATGAGGGACTACGCCAGCGCTGGCGCATGGCCTGCTGCACCGCCGGATGCACGAAGCCGGAGATATCGCCACCGAGGCGACCGATTTCACGCACAAGCGAAGAAGAGATAAAGCTGTATTGCTCGGCCGGCGTCAGGAACAGCGTCTCGGCCTGGGGAATCAGGTGACGGTTCATGCTGGCCAGCTGGAATTCGTACTCGAAGTCCGACACGGCCCGCAGGCCGCGCAGGATGACGCCCGCGCCGATATCCATCACGAAGTGGGCAAGCAGGCTGTCGAAGCCCCGTACCTCGACGTTCGGCAGATCGGCAAGAGCCAGCCGGGCCAGCGCAATGCGCTCGCCCAGACTGAATCCCGGCCCCTTGTTCGGGCTCTCGGCCACGGCGACCACGATGCGATCGAACAGCGGAGCGGCACGCGACACAAGGTCGGTGTGCCCGTTGGTGATCGGGTCGAACGTGCCGGGATAAACGGCAAGACGCGGATTGGCCGGAGAGGTCATTGAGTAGGGCGGTTGAAGAAACTGACTTAGCTTAGCGGATCGACCGGATGGCGGCGATAGAGCGTGTAGGCGACTTCCCCGGCGGCTCCTTCCCTGTGCGGCAACCAGTTCGCGGGGACTTCGATGGAGGCATGCCGGGGCTTCTCCACATAGATCCAGGCGTGCGCCGTCAGCCAGCCGCCCCGCTCCAGCTGTCCGGCAATCGGAGCCCATGCCTCGAGCGCGAACGGGGGATCGAGAAAGACCACATCGAAGGGCTGCGCGGGCGCGCCCGAAACCAGCCGGGAGGCATCGTCGACCGCGACGTCGGGATTTACGACCTTCAGCCGGGCGAGGTTGGCCTTGAGCGAGGCAGCCAGACGCGGGTCCCTCTCGACGAAGCGGACGGCCGAGGCGCCACGCGACAGGGCTTCGATACCCAGGGCACCGGTGCCCGCGTACAAGTCGAGACAATGCGCGCCGTCGATAATGGGATGCAACCAGTTGAACAGCGTCTCGCGGACGCGCTCTGGCGTAGGCCGCAGGCCCGGAACGTCGGGTACCTCCAACCGCGAATTGCGCAGATTGCCGCCGATGATGCGAATGCGCCCGAGGGCGGCCCGGCCGGTCATGCGCGGCCTCGCCGCTCAGCGGCTAGTTGGAACGGGAGTGATAGCATGCGCGCATTGTCTTTGAATCCTTCGCGCAATGCTCAAGTTCTGGAAAAAGAAGCCCGCCGAACCCTCCGCGACGCCGTCGCCGGACGCCGCCGCGACGGATGAGCACGCCGCTCCGGCCGCGCCGCCAGCCGCCGATTCCGGTTCGCTGGACAGCGCTCTTCCGCTGGCAGAAGTGCTGGCCGAAACGCCCAGCGCCGAGCCGGAGGCACCGGCTGTGGAAGCCGAATTCGAGGTAACCGAAATCGTCGAAGCCGCGCAGCCCGCCCGGCGCAGCTGGCGCGAACGCCTCTCCGGCAGCGGCTTCGCCAAAAGCCTCTCGTCCCTGTTCGTACGCCATCCCAAACTGGACGACGACCTGCTCGACGAGCTGGAGACCGCGCTGATTACCGCCGATGTCGGCGTCGAAGCGAGTACCAGCTTGGTTGAAGGTCTGCGCCAGCGCATGCACAAACGCGAGTTCGCCGACTCGGCGGCATTACTCGCCTCCCTTCGCGCGGAACTGATCGCCTTGCTGAAACCCGTCGAGCGTCCGCTCGACGTCGGCACGCATGCGCCGTTCGTCGTCCTGACGGTAGGCATCAACGGCGTGGGCAAGACCACGACCATCGGCAAGCTGGCACGCCGTTACACCGATGAAGGCCGCTCGGTCGTCCTTGCCGCCGGCGACACCTTCCGCGCCGCCGCCGTCGAACAGCTGAAAACGTGGGGCGATCGCAACAAGGTCGCCGTCATATCGCAGGGCCAGGACGCCGACTCGGCCAGCGTCATCTTCGACGCGCTTCAGACCGCACGCGCCCGCGGAGTCCAGGTGATGATCGCCGACACCGCCGGCCGCTTGCATACGCAGGGTGGACTCATGGACGAACTGGGCAAAATCGCCCGCGTCATGAAGAAGCTCGACCCCGCCGCGCCTCATGAAGTGCTGATGGTGATCGACGGCACCACCGGGCAGAACGCCATCAATCAGGTGCGGCAGTTCCTCCAGATCGTCGGCGTTACGGGACTCGTGGTCACCAAGCTCGACGGCACGGCCAAGGGCGGCGTCGTATTCGCCCTGGCACGCGAATTCGGGCTGCCCATCCGGTACGTGGGACTGGGCGAAACCGCCACCGACCTGCGCACGTTCGACGCCGAAGCATTCGTCGATGGGCTGCTCCCGCCCGCGCTGGGAAGTTAAGAGATGTATGGCGCTCCTTTGCATTCCGTGGGGGCGCGCCTGCGCACTTGTGCCAAGCAAAAGATCAGTTGCGGTGCGATAGCCAACGAAACGAAGAAGCGGAACGCCTGAATGAACCGCCGTCTCCGATTCGTTCTGCTCACCATCGCCGGCCTCGCGGCCGCTACGCTGCTCGCCGCGTTCATCGCCATGTACGTCGTGCTGCAACCGGAACGTTTCACCGCCCTGCTCCAGTCGCAGGCGCGCCAGGCAGGTCTGGAACTGACACTCGCCAACCCCGCCAGCCCGACCCTCTGGCCCACGCCGGCACTTGAACTGAACGGCTTATCCCTCAGCGCGCGCGGCAACAGCACGCCGATGATCGCCGCGTCGCACGGGCGACTCGTTCTGCCATGGCATACGCTTCTGGGCGGCGACACCGTCGTCTCGCGCCTCGAGCTTGAAGGCGCGCGCATCGACCTCGACGCGATCAATGCGTACATCGATACGCTGCCGTCGCGTTCGTCCATGGCCAGCGCTTTTCTTCCCACCATCGACGCGGGCTTTTCGATTACCCGCGGCACGCTTCTGCGCGGCAATCGTCTCCTGCTGAGCAATGTCCAGGTCGACGCGGGGCGACTCGCCAACGGTCAGCGTTTCCCCCTGACGCTGGCCGCGCGTACCGGTGACGGCACACCCTACTCCGTCGATCTGAAAACGACACCGCAGCTGACGGAGGGCGTCCTGACGTTGGGCGACGTTGCCCTCGCAATCGCCAGCGAACCCCGATTCAAAGCGGCGCTTGCCGGCGAAGCACTATGGCGCGGCGGGGCGGACATCGGCGCGCAACTGGCTGGCAAGATTACCCGGGCCGATGCTGAAACCTACGACGTCGTCGCGAACGTGACGCCCGCCAATCAGAGCGACCCGCTGTCCATCGCCCTGCGTCTCGACGGCAAGAACGATCACGCTGACGTGCGCCTGCCGCCGCTGGAACTCGCGCAATGGTGGTCGACGTTCGGAACAGGCGGCTCGCTGACGCTGCCACCGGTACGCGGCAGCATCGCAGCGGATGTCATCGACGCCGGCGGCATCCACATCGAAGGCCTGCGCATCCAGGCCGGCGACGCTCCCGCAAGCACGAGTTCCACCGCGGACACTCCGAAAGCAAAGACCCCGTAACGTGAATCCCTTCGCCACCGAACTCCTGCGCTGGTTCGATCACCACGGCCGCAAAGACCTCCCCTGGCAGCATCCGCGCGACGCTTATCGCGTCTGGCTGTCGGAGATCATGCTGCAGCAGACACAGGTCGTGACGGTCGCCGGTTATTTCCAGCGCTTCGTCGAACGCCTGCCCACGCTGCGCTCGCTTGCCGAGGCCCATGAGGATGACGTTCTCGCCCTGTGGTCCGGCCTGGGTTATTACCGTCGCGCGCGCTTCCTGCATCGCGCCGCGCAACTTTGCGTCGAACAGCATCATGGCGAATTGCCACGCGACCTCGACGCACTGGTAGCACTGCCCGGCATCGGCCGTTCCACCGCCGGGGCGATTCTTGCGCAGGCGTACGGAATGCGCTTTCCCATTCTGGACGGCAACGTCAAACGCGTGTTGACGCGATACCACGGTATCGCCGGCGACCCGGGAACAAGCGCGATCGAAAAACAGCTATGGCTGCGCGCGGACGAACACACACCAGCCGAACGCACCGCCGACTACACGCAGGCCATCATGGATCTCGGTGCCACCGTCTGCGTGCGCTCGAGACCCCTGTGCCCGCTTTGCCCCCAGGCCACGCGCTGCGTCGCCCACCGTGACGGGCTCACGGCTGTCCTGCCCACCGCGAAACCGGGCAAGAAAATCCCGACACGCACGACCGCCATGCTCGTTATGCGAGACGGCAAAGGCCGCGTCCTGCTGGAGCGGCGGGGCCCTCAGGGCGTGTGGTCGGGCCTGTGGAGTCTCCCGGAAGCGGAAGACGCCGGGACCGCCGCCGAACGCGCGCGGCAACTGGCGAACGTGAACGAGACCATCGCCCTGCCCGCGTTCACCCACGTTTTCAGCCATTACCGGCTGGACGTTTCGCCCATCCTGTTCGACCATGCGAGCCCGCTGCGCGCGCTGGGCGACAAACCCGATCTGCGCTGGTGCGACGCCACCGCGATCGCCGGCATGGGCCTGCCCGCTCCCGTACGCACCCTGTTAGCCCAACTTCTGGAGATACCCGCATGACGCGCATCGTTACCTGCGCAAAACTCGGCCGCGACGCCGAAGGCCTCGATTTCGCACCGTGGCCGGGCGATCTCGGCCGGCGCATCTACGAAGGCGTATCGAAGGAAGCATGGACCCAGTGGCTCGCCCACCAGACCATGCTTATCAACGAAATGCGCCTGAGTCCGCTAGACCCGAAGACCCGCGCGTTCCTGAGCGGCGAAATGGAAAAATTCTTCTTCGGCGGCGACGTAGCCCAGCCCACCGGCTACGTCCCGCCCGAAGATCAGACTTGACGATCCGCCCGTCAGCCGCTTTAATACGCGGCTCCACCCAGCACGCAACGCCTGTTGCGGGCACCCGTGGCTGAGTAGCTCAGTTGGTAGAGCAGGGGATTGAAAATCCCCGTGTCGGCGGTTCGATTCCGTCCTCAGCCACCATTTGATGAGGCTTGCAGCGATGCAGGCCTTTTTCTTTTGTATCTTGCGCCGCCCCTCATTGGCCGCCCTATAAAGACCCGCCCTCACGCCCTCTATAAGTGATTCGGTAGTGGTAATCCTCGTGGTGGTTCGGCATGCCTGCGATTCTCAAGGGCTGGGCCGATCCACAACAACCTATTTCGTTATCACGGCTTCGACGTGCTGCCGCTTTCTACAGCGTTCATGCCCAGCGTCGAAACGCGCTCGACGTTCCAGTGCAATCCGCAACATTAAGCCTGCGCCATCCGCCGGGCGCCCGATTCCGGCGCTGTGGTTGCAGGCACCCTCGACCACGAGTGTGGCTATGATGACTGCCTGTCGATTGCAGGGGCGTGGACGTGATGTCATTGCGCGTAAAAGTCGCATGGGGTTTGTCCGTCGCACTAGTTACCGCTGCATTGGCGGCTGAAGATATACGGCCTATATCGGGCGAACCGGCTCGACTATTCATGCCCGACATCGTGTCGACGGCCTATTCCGAAGTTCGCGCCGCGGTAAGTCCGGATGGCAATACGGTGTTATGGGGCAGCACGGACCGGCCCGGCGGCCCCGGTGGATGGGATATCTGGATGGTTCGTCGTGCGCATGGCGTATGGAGTTCGCCCGCACCGGTTCCGTTCGATACCACGTACAAGGAGTTCGATCCTGCATTCAGTGCAGACGGCCGATCGGTGTGGTTCTTCTCGAACAGGCCTGGCGGTTTCGGCGGCGACGATATCTATCGCGTGGATTTCGATCCACATAGCGGACGTTTTGGCAAAATCGAACATCCAGACGACGCCATCAATTCCGCGGGCGACGAATGGGCACCTTCGCCTTCGCCGGACGGCCGCCACCTGTTATTCGCCACGAATGGCCGGGGTGGCTCCGGCCGCCACGACTTGTTCGTCAGCGAATGGCGGGACGGTGCCTGGCAATCTGCTGCCGCATTGCCCGGCGAGGTGAATAGCGCGGACGACGATTTCGATGCAACTTATATCGATAGTGGCCGCGCGTTGGTATTCGCGCGCTCAGCCGATGTCGACAATCAGCCGATCGAACTATGGATGGCTACACGAGACAGCGATGGCACGTACCGTCATGCCAAGCCGCTGGATCGGCGCGTCAACGTAGCCGGGAGCTGGACACTGGGGCCGGCGGAAGACTTATCCCGCCCAGGCACGCTACTGTTCTCCGCACGTCGCCCCGAAGCCCAGCGAGGAAAGTCGGATATCTACGCGATTCGCCTTAACGTGCAGGCACAACGACAACCGTAAACGCGACGTGGAAGCGCATAAAAACATCTTCACTGGCACTCCGACTCCGCAAAGATCTACGATCGGACTCTCGGGGGCGAGCCATGGATCATCAAGGGAATAGCCCATGCGGTACACCGTCGCCTTAACCGGCTTGATGTTCTTGTCGATCGACGCAAGTGGATTCGCGACTCCTCCCGATATCGGAAGCACGGTCGACCGTCTCGTGGAAGACACCACGAAGTCTTCGGAAGCGGAGCGGCACGCCTTCGCACAGCTGATCGATCTTGGTAGCCCGGCTGTTCCCTACATCATCGGCCACCTGGGCGATGGCCGTCCGTTGGCCGAGCAAATCATCCAGCGCGATCAGTGGCATCAGGAACATGTCTGGTATGTGCACGACGGCCTGCTGGCCGTGTTGCGCCAGACGGTGGGTCACGGCATGGGGGCGACGGACGGGCACGCCAGCGCCAGCCAGCGCGCGGCGATCAAGCGCAAGTGGGAGAACTGGTGCGTAGAGAAGTATCCGGATCAAAGCCATGTCTGCCGCGGCGGACACGACGGCTAGATCCGCCGGACCCACCGACCTGGCGCACCTATCCAACGGCTCGCCGCAACGGAGGCGTTGCGGCGTAGCGTCCCGGTCGTCCACGCGATTGAATGCTTCGGACCTGGAATGCCGCCAGCGACGGAAGTCCGCCATGCACTCGTTCATGCCGATGGCTAAACGCCCGGTCGACAAGGTGGCGCGTGTGGAAGCCAACGTTCAATCCAGTCGCGCTTCCGATTCCCTCCCTTGCATGCGCTGGCACGCATTCCGGATCCAAAACACTTCGTCCGGGTCCATCGTTCGGCGATCGTCCGCCTCGATCGCGTCGTCGAACTGAAAGCGCTGGCAAACCGCGATGCACTGATTCGGCTACGCAACGGCATCCCGTTGCGGGCCAGCCGGACTTATATGGATGCACTTTCGGCAGCGCTGGGGGTTTGACCGGCATTTCATCGTGACAGATGGCCTCGTTCTCCGTGAGAATGTCGACCGCGTCACAATATCGGCCAGCCGGTCGCCTTGTGTCGACTCGACTCCAGGGGAGGAGCGGACATGTCAGAGCAGCATGACGAAGTCATATCGCATACGGAAAGTGTGTCCAGGGATAGGTTTTCCACGGATATCGCCGGCAATGAGCGGGCACGCCTTGCCGCGCTCGAGGCAAAAGCCAGCGTCGGCAACATCGCCGCGGCCTATGCGCTTGGCACCGCCTATATGCTGGGCCGGGGCGTGCGCCCGGACCGCGAGCTCGCCCTTCACTGGTATGAGGTCGCCAGGATATATGGCCATACGTCCGCCGAGGCGCGCATCGCTGCGCTCAAAGGCGAACCTCCGGCACCCGCAGCCGTTGTCGACGTGCCCTCACCCCCCGATGCCGACGCGCTGTTCCGTAACGCACAGCAACTCGAAGTGGGTTACCAGGGTGAGCAGGATATCGGCCAAGCGCTGGCGCTGTATGCGCAAGCGGCCGAGCAAGGTCACGGACAGGCGCAGTACGCGCTGGGCATGCTGACGCTGGGTTCGCGCACCGATCCCCGGGGTGTCGCCGACGCGTTTCGGCTGCTTCGTGCGGCCGCGAATCAGAATGTCCCGGAAGCGCAGTTCGAACTCGGCAGGCTTTATTCGATCGGTAAAGGCACGCCGCGCAATCCGTCCGTAGCCAAAGCCTGGTACCGCAAGGCAGCCGCGCAGGGATACATCCCGGCCAAACGCAGCCTCGAGTCGAAGAAATGGTGGAACTTCAAGTAGCGCGCACGTGCCGGCATCGTTCGTAACAGCTGAGTGGAATTCGCCCGACGAACGGCACAAGTACCGGAAATGCGCACACCGCCTCGATAATCGATAGAGTCCGGGTTTTCCGGCCCGGAGATTCGCATGCGCTCGACACTGTCACGTTGCCTCGTTATCTGTGCGCTGATGTGCGCGGCACCCGTCATAGCCGCCGATGGCGTCACCGCGAAAGTCGCCGCGCCCGCGGCGAATCGCACCATCGCGCTCGACGCTGCCGCACTGGCCGGCCTGCCTCGCACCAAGGTCTCGGGTTCGACGCATGGCGACGCCCCCAGCGAATTCGAAGGCGTCGTGCTGATCGAGGTGCTGCACAGGAATGGTCTGCCCCTCGATGAAAAACTACGCGGCCGCGCGATGGCGACCGCCGTTCGTGTAACCGCCAGCGATGGCTATGTCGTGGTTTTTTCGCTCGGCGAACTGGCACCGGATTTTGGCGCTACGACCGTCCTGATCGCCGATCGACAGAACGGCAAACCGATCGATGCGAAGGACGGTCCGCTCCGGCTGGTCGTCCCCACCGACAAACGCGCGGCACGCTGGGTGCGCAACGTCACGCGCATCGAAGTGCTGAACGTCGATGGCGACGAGCCGAAGCACTGACCTGCCAGTGGTCGCGACTTGCCGGACGGGCAAGCCAGCGAAACTACACCTTGGTCAGCGAAACGATGCCTGCATCGCCCGGCCCCTTCCGACTGCCGGCCGCCCTGGGTTCCGATGGGGATACCCGGCCCAGCGTGATGTTCTTCGAGGCGCGGACCTCGCGATTCGAGAACGTCCATATTTCGCCCGTCTCGGTAATGAATACCGTCCAGTAAAGGTCCGACTCAGGGCCGTAGTCCAGCAGAAAATGGGCGAAACCTTCGCCCTTGGGCGTATTCATTGGTAATGGCGGATTGAGCTGAAGCATGGCGTTCCTCCTTGAGCGGATTTATGGACATGCGACGTCGTACCCGGGTGAATGCACCGTGGCGATGCGAATCACTCACGGCGGGGGCGGTTATTCGTAGGTCTTCCCGTTAAAATGCGCTACATATACATCGACGCAATTCAGGGGAAACGCAGGCGTGCAAGCAAGGAACTTCGCGGTATCGGTAGTCCAGCCCGGCGGCAAGGTCGCCGTCGAGATCGAGTTCAACGAGAAAATACACGGGTTGGGCGGCGACACGCTCTGGCTGTCGCTTAACGACGACACCACCCCGGGGGAAGCCGAACAGCTCCGCGAGCTGCTCGAAAAGATCGGTCATCGCATTACCGTGACCAACGTGCGCTCCTGATCGGCGCTACCGTCTGTGCCGGGTCGGTAGCCGCGACCCGCACGGGCACGGGCGCCACCGCAGCCGGACTCAGGCGATGATTCACGCCGTGCGCCTTTCCGCAACCCAGGCATTTGCGATACAGGCCAAGGCCGCGTCGTCCGACCTGCGCGGCGCCCAGCAGGCATCCGCATACATAGCAACCCGGTATCCGGCCTCGCTCCCATAGCTTCACGCGGAAAGTCTGGGCAACGCCGATCGTGACCGCCAGGACCAGGCCCACGAAGAAAAGGTATGCGGGCAGGTTCGAATACGTGGCAAGGCCGCCGAAGTCGCCGGGAAGTTCCTGCGCAGCCTTGGCGGACGCGGCTGCTCCGAGCCCGCAGCCAAGCACCAGAAGACTGGGCAGATAGAGCCTGAAGTACATACGGCCAGCGTACGACATGGTTTCCCCCTCCCTAGATCGGCCGGAACCACCCGCCGTCAGGATGCAGAGTTACTGCAACGGGGTCTAGCTATCGTGAAAGCCCGGATCGCCCATCGGGCGATCCGGGTCTGAGACATCAGCGTTTTTTAGGCGCGCGGGCAGAAGCACCCGTCTTTCGGGCAGGCGCCCGCTTCGCCGCCGTAGCCGTTCTCGCAGCCGCGGCTTTCTTCGTCGCCGCCTTACGCGGAGAGGAAACCGGTTTTACCGGAGCCTTTTTTGCAGCCGGTTTTTTCGCTGGCGATTTTCCTGCCGCGACTTTCTTCACAGCCGTCTTCTTGACGGTCGCTTTCGCAACCCGCTTCGCCGGGGCACGCTTTACCGGCGCCGTAGCTTCCGGCTCCGCGGCCTTGCGCGCCCCCGTGCGACGGCCGACCGGTTCGACGTTGGCATTCAACGGACGCCACGAACGTCCCCCCATGGCCAGCAGTGTATCGGCCGATGCGGGACCCGCGCTGCCCGAGGAGTAATTCGGGAAATCCGCCGGACTATGCTGCGCCCAGTCGTCCAGCACGGGCTGCACCGCGCGCCAGCAGGCCTCGACCATATCGGCGCGCTGGAACAGCGTGGCATCGCCGGTCATGCAGTCGTACAGCAGCGTTTCGTAGCCGACGTTCGGTTCGGCGCGGAACCAGTCGGCGTATTTGAAATCCATGCGCACGGGGGCGAGTTCCACGCGCGGACCGGGACGCTTTACATCGAACTGCAGCGAGATGCCTTCATCGGGCTGGATCTGCAGTACGAGCCAATCCGGCCCGAACGCATCCATGCCCGTACCGCGGAACGGCGCGAACGGCGCGGACTTGAAACGGATGGCGATTTCGGTGGTGCGCCTCGTCATGTGCTTGCCGGTGCGCAGGTAAAACGGAACGCCCGACCAGCGCCAGGTGTCGATGGCGAGCTTCATCGCCACGAAGGTTTCCGTCACGGAGTCGGCCGCGACGTCCGGCTCTTCGCGATAGGCGCGTGCGAGCACGCCAGCCACGGCACCGGGGCCGTACTGACCGCGCACGGCATCCTCGGGGCCAATCGGCCGGATCGCCTCGATGGCTTCCGCCTTGCGGGTACGCACGGCTTCGGCACCGAACGACGTGGGCGGCTCCATCGCCACCATGGCGAGAAGCTGAAACAGATGATTGGGCACCATGTCGCGCAACGCACCGGTCTGTTCGTAGAACGAACCGCGGCGTTCGACGCCGACGGTTTCGGCGACGGTAATCTGCACGTGATCGATGCGGTCGCGATTCCAGATCGGCTCGAACAACCCGTTGGCAAAACGGAACGACAGAATGTTCTGCACCGTTTCCTTGCCGAGGAAGTGATCGATGCGATAGATCTGATCCTCGCGCAGCACCTTGCCGATACGCTCGTTGAGCGCCTGGGCGGAAGCGAGATCGTGACCGAACGGTTTCTCGATGATGACGCGGCGCCAGAACCCGCCTTCGCTGTCGCCGGTGAGTCCCGCTTCTTTCAACTTTTCGACGATGTCGCCAAAAAAGCGCTCGGGGGTGGCGAGATAGAAAAGAACATTGCCTTCCGTACCCCGGCGACGCTCGATGATCTTGAGTTTCTCCGCCAGACTGGAGAACGTGGTCGAGTCGTCGAAGTCGCCGGCATGGTAGGTCATGCGATCGGCCAGCCAGTCCCAGGCATCGTTATCGAGCTTGCCCGTCCCTGCACCGGCATTGCCGACGTAACGTTCGAGCGCACCGCGCAAATTGCGCTTCCACGTCGCATCGGCGAGCTTGCCGTGGTTGACGCCGACGATAGCGAAGTCGTCCGACAGCAGACCGGTGCGGCGCATGTTGTACAACGCGGGTACCACGAGCCGGCTGGTGAGATCGCCACTGGCACCGAAGATCACCACGGTACAGGGATCGGCCGGATGCGAACGCGACATCGCGCGCTTCGGTTGGGCGTTGCTCATGCACGAACTCCTTCAAACGATGAGAGATAAGATTACGCGCCTTGCGCGGCGTGCGTTCCGCTCTGAACGTCGGCGGTCGCGCTTTTCGCATGCGCAATACTGAAAGCGGCATTTACCAGAGCCACGTGCGAGAAGGCTTGTGGAAAATTCCCCAGCAAGCGGCCACTGCGCGGATCGTACTCCTCGGAGAGCAAACCGACATCGTTGCACAGCGCCACGAGGCGTTTGAAAAGCTCCCGCGCGTCGTCGAAACGACCGAGGGCCACGTAGTTTTCAACCAGCCAGAAACTGCACGGAAGAAACTCGCCCTCCCCCGGAGGGAGCCCGTCGATACCCGAAAGCGTGTCGTAGCGGCGTACGAATCCTTCGACCATCAGGTGCTGTTCGATCGCCTCTACTGTCTTCCGGATGCGCGGATCGTCCGGGGGCAGAAAGTCGGTCAGCGTCGCCAGCAACAGGCTCGCGTCCAGATGCTCCGATCCGTAAGCCTGTACGAAATAGCCGTGCTCCGGATGCACGCCATTGGCGCAGATGTCGGCGTGAATCTCATTGGCGATTTCGGTCCATTTCCGGATCAGCGCCGGGTCCCGGCCTTCGCGTTTCTGATCGGCCGCGCGACGGAAGGCCAGCCATGCCATCACCTTCGAATGGACGAAATGCTGCGGCTCGCCCCGTATTTCCCAGATGCCTTCGTCGGGGTTGCGCCAGATGCCGGCAAGATGATCGAGGAACAGGGCCTGGACGCTGTCGTCTTCCGGTTTCATATCGACGCCGTTGCGCAGCGCGTGGTCGAACGCGCCGACCAGTTCGCCGAAGATATCCAGCTGGAACTGCTCGGCGGCCGCGTTGCCGATGCGGACTGGCAAGGAGCCTTCATAACCCGGCAGCCAGTCGAGCTCGTGTTCATGCAGACGCCGTTCGCCGGCCAGACCGTACAGCACCTGCAACTGATCGGGCGTACCGGCGATCGCGCGGCGTACCCAGTCGCGCCAGGCGCTGGCCTCGTCGTGATAACCCGCATTGACCAGTGCGGTCAGCATGTAGGTCGCATCCCGCGCCCAGCAGAATCGATAGTCCCAGTTGCGCGCCCCGCCGATATGCTCGGGCAACGATGTCGTGGGCGCCGCGACCAGGCCTCCCGTGGGCAGATAGCTGAGGCCTTTGAGCGTCACCAGCGAACGGCGCACGATATCCGACCATTCCCCGGTACCGTTGCAGCGCGACGACCAGGCCTCCCAGAACGACTCCGTTTTTTCGAGTGCGTCATAGGGGTCCAGCGCGGGAGGCGCCTCCAGATGCGATTGGCCGTAACCGAGGACGAAAGGAATCGATTCTCCGTGAGCCACGGTGAAATCGGCGACGCTGTGAAAGTCTTTTCCTTCGAGTCCGACGGGACTGCGCAGGATGAGGAGGTCGGGGCCGGCCACGGCACGCGTGGAACCGTCATCCTGCTTCACCACCCAGGGAATGCTGCATCCGTAGTCGAAACGAATGACGAGATCGGTAGCGAAATCCACGCTGCCTTCCAGCCCCTCGACGATACGTACGATGCCGACCGCTTCGCCATCGATCGGCATGAAATCGACGACGCGCGCCCTGCCCGTCGTCGTGACCCATTCGGTTTCCAGCACCAGTCCGCCATCGCGATAGCGGCGCGTCGATTTCGCCTGTACGTCGGCGGGAGCGATCAGCCAGCGCCCGTGCTCCTCGGTGCCCAGCAGCGCCGCGAAACACGCCGCCGAATCGAAACGCGGAACGCACATCCAGTCGATCGAGCCATCCCGGCATACCAGCGCGGCGCTTCGGCAGTTGCCGATCATCGCGTAGTCTTCGATGCGTCCCGCCATGTCGCACTCCCGATCGAATTATTGATCGGCACAAAGGTAACGGCCCGTTCGTTAGTGCGACGTGTGCTTGGCGATCCTTCAGAAAACGGGCGGTGCCGAGGGACGCTCGCAGGATGCTTCGAACAGGCTGCGCGCGAGCTCCTGCTCGCCGTAGATGACACGGCTGGCACCCAGGCTGGCCAGATGCTCGACGCATTCCTCCGAATGCGCGCGTGCGACGATGTCCAGATCCGGTCGTTCCGCCCGCGCCGAGCGCACGATCTGCCCCGCTTCGAACGGATTGGGCACGGCCACGATCAGCGAGGCGGCCTGCGCCAGGTTCGCCGCCGCGAGTACCGCGCCCGATGCCGCATTTCCCACTACGACTTCGGCGCCGCCGTGTTCGCGCAGCGGACGGACGGCATCCTCGTCGGTTTCGATGACCAGGATCGGCTGACCGGTCTTGCGCAATTTCTCGAAGACGCGGCGCCCGACCCGGCCGAAGCCGACCAGTACGGCATGTCCCTTCAGCGCGCTCACCGGCTGCGGCTCCAGCTCGTCCGGGATAGCCTCCACGACCGGTATTTCCGCCGCTTCGGCCCGGCGAACCCACCGATCGAGCGCGACGAACAGCAGGGGATTGACGAGGATCGACACGATCGCCGCGGCGAGCAGGACATCGCGCGCTTCGGCACTGAGCAGACCCAGCGACACACCAAGCCCGGCCAGGATGAACGAGAACTCGCCGATCTGGGCAAGGCTGACCGAAATCGTCAGAGCAGTCTTCAGCGGACGGCCGAACGCGCGCACAATGACGAACGCCGCCACGAATTTGCCGACGATGATAATCAGGCACGCCGCCAGCACGATCCACGGACTTTCCAGAAGGATGCCGGGATTGAACAGCATGCCGATCGACACGAAAAACAGGACGGCGAACGCATCGCGCAGCGGCAACGTTTCTTCCGCGGCCTGCTGCGACAGCTTCGATTCGCCCATCATCATGCCGGCGAAGAACGCGCCTAGTTCGAACGACACGTCGAACAGCCGCGCCGCGCCGAAGGCCACGCCGAGGGCAATCGCCAGCACGGCCAGCCGGAAGAGTTCGCGCGAACCGCTCTGAGCCACGGACTGAAGCACCCAGGGGATGAGCCGTTTGCCGACGACGAGCATCAGGGCGATGAACAGCGCGACCTTGCCGAAGGTAAACGCGACGACCTTCGCCAGCTCGCCCATCGACTGCTGCGGAGCACCCTGTTCCGCGCCGAGGAAACCGGCGATAGCGGGCAGCAGCACCAGCGCGAGAACCATCGCAAGGTCTTCGACAATCAGCCAGCCGACCGCGATGCGGCCACGGTCGGTGTCGAGCAACCGGCGTTCTTCGATAGCGCGCAAAAGTACGACCGTACTGGCAACCGACAACGCAAGACCGAACACGAACCCTTGCGCCAGCGGCCACCCAAGCGCCCAGCCCAGCAACATGCCCAGCGCCGTGGCCACCGCCATCTGCACGGCCGCGCCTGGGATCGATATGGCTTTGACCGCCATCAGGTCTTTCACGGAGAAGTGCAGACCCACGCCGAACATCAGCAGGATGACACCGAGGTCCGCCAGCTCCTGCGCGATATGCGCGTCGGCGACATAGCCCGGCGTGAACGGCCCCGCCACGACACCCGCCAGCAGATAGCCGGCCAGGATGGGCAGGCGCAGCCGATGGGCGATAGCGCCAAAGAAGAAGGCAAGTACGAGGCCACCGACAATGGTGGCAATGAGAGGCGTTGCGTCGTGCATGGCGGCTCCTTGAGTCGTCGTTTACTGGCGCCACGCCGTGGCAACAGCTGGGTACCCCCGATACCGGACTTCGATCTGCGTCCGGAATGAAGATGTATGGGCGGGGAAAGGCTGACGCAAGATTTCGCGATGCACGGATTGACTACGATTTTTCTCAAATCCGGGAAGGGAGCTGGCTGCCGCGATCCTGCAGTGTTTGTGCAAGCACCCTTCGCGCGCAGGCGCGCTCCCACAGGAGATAGGCGACCTCGGCTTTCTGTGGGGGCGCGCCTGCGCGCGAAAACCTACACAGCGAGGAAACGGCGACCTCTCTACGAAACCGCCGTTAACACCGCCAGAAAATCCTTCCCATAGCGCTTGAGCTTGTGCTCGCCCACGCCACTGATCGAGGCCAGTTCCTCCTCGTCGCCCGGCAGCGCGCGCAACATGGCGAGCAGCGTGGCGTCGTGGAAGATGACGTAGGCCGGCACGCCGTGCTGTTTCGCCAGTTCGGCGCGCACGCGACGCAGTTCGTCCCATAACGGCTGTTCGTAAGCCTCGATGCCGAGGCTGCCGCCGGGCGCCGTGCTGCGCTCCTTGCGGCGGCGCGTGCCCTTCTCTACCCGGGCATCCTCACGGAGCCAGACTTTCTGTTCGCTCTTCAGCACGGCACGGCTGGAAGCGGCAAGGCGCAGTGTCCCGAAACCCTCCGGATCGGCTTCGAGCAAGCCAGCCGCCAGCAACTGGCGAAATACCGAACGCCATTGCGCCTCGTCCATGTCGGCGCCCACACCGAACGTCGTGAGCTGGTCGTGCCCGAGCTGGCGCACGCGCTCGCTGCTCTCGCCACGCAGGATGTCGATCACGTGACCGGCGCCGAAACGCTGTCCGCTGCGATAGACGCACGACATGGCTTTCTGCGCGGCTACCGTTGCATCCCACGTTTTCGGCGGCGCAAGACAGTTATCGCAATTACCGCAGGCACCCGCATGGTCTTCGGCGAATGCATGCAGCAACAGCTGACGGCGGCAGCGCGTGGTCTCGGCGTAGCCAAGCAGCGCTTCCAATTTGGAGCGCTCCACCCGCTTGCGATCGTCTCCCGCTTCCGACGAGGCGATCATCTGACTCATCGTGACTACGTCCGCCAGGCCGTAAACCATCCACGCCTCGGCCGGCAGGCTGTCGCGGCCCGCGCGGCCGGTTTCCTGGTAGTAGCCTTCCATGCTGCGTGGCAGGTCCAGATGCGCGACGAAACGCACGTCCGGTTTATCGATGCCCATGCCGAAGGCAACGGTCGCGACCATGACGACGCCATCTTCGCGAAGAAAACGTTTTTGGTGACGCGTGCGCGTTTCGGCATCCAGGCCCGCGTGATACGGCAGGGCCGTCACGCCCGATTCGGCGAGCCAGGCGGCCGTATCGTCGACCTTGCGACGGCTGAGGCAATACACGATGCCGGCTTCGTCGCGATGGCCATCGAGAAAATCCAGCAACTGACGCCGCGCGTTCTGACGTGGCGCCACCCGATAACGGATGTTCGGCCGGTCGAAGCTGGCCACGAACTGGCGGGCGTCGTCGAGTGCGAGACGCTCCACGATTTCATCGCGCGTGCGCTGATCGGCGGTGGCCGTGAGCGCGATACGGGGGATATCGGGAAAGCGCTGGTGCAGCAGCGCCAGCTCACGATATTCGGGACGGAAATCGTGCCCCCACTGGGACACGCAATGCGCTTCGTCGATCGCGAACAGCGCGACCGGCGTGCGTTCGAGCAGACCGAGGAACCGCCCGGTCAGCAGACGCTCCGGCGCGACGTAGAGCATGTCGAGTTCGCCGGCCAGCAACTGCCCTTCGACCTCGCGCTGCGTTTCGGCGTCCAGACTGGAATTGAGATACCTGGCTCTCACCCCCGCTTCGCGCAGCGCATCGACCTGGTCCTGCATCAATGCGATCAACGGCGAGACGACAATGCCCGTGCCCTCGCGCATAAGCGCGGGGATCTGATAGCAAAGAGACTTGCCGCCGCCCGTGGGCATGAGCACCAGCGCGTCGCCGCCCTGCGCTACCTGCTCGACGATGGCCTGTTGCTGGCCGCGGAACTCGGAGTAGCCGAAAACACTGTGGAGAAGGTCGAGAGCTTGAGACTGCATCCACACATGCTAACAAACGGCGCGCTCATCCCGTGTGCGTCTTTCGTCCGGAGGAATGGTCAGCCGCCCCAGATGGCCCGGTCCAGATCATGGTCCAGACCGAAGTGCCTCATCGCCACACGACCGTCGGTGACGGCCACGCCTTCCGCGCGCAGGCGTTTGCATTGTTCGCGATAGCTCTTCGTGCCTTCCGGTATGCCGATACGCCCGTCGGCCCGCAGCACCCGGTGCCAGGGCAGCGAGAGGCGATCCGGTGCGTCGCCCAGCACCCGGCCGATCAGACGGGCACGTCCGGGATAGCCGGCCCGGGCCGCAATGGCGCCATAGCTGGCCACGCGACCGCGCGGGATAGCGGCCACGGCCGCCAGAATGCGTTTGGCGCGCAGGGCTCGTGCCTTGTCGCCGATCTCGTCGGTTGCCATGCTTTCCGTTGCCATCCGAAGTGCGCCGGCCGTCTCACCTGTGCCGTCGCAGAGGTTACCATCGGTCACACCTTATCGATGGACCGCGGCCATGCGTCACTTCGAGGCGATCCGTTCGCACATCGGCGGCATCCACAAGCTCCGCCATAACGAGCCCTACCTGATCAGCTTCGATCTGAAACTGAGAGATGGCCGCCATCAGGGCATTTATCTGGCCGAACTGGAAGACGACGCGGGACAGCGCTACCTGCGCATTTCCACGCCCGTCGGGCCGCTGGCGGGCACGGACGCAAAGCGCTGCCTGCGCTTCAACTGGGAACAGCGAACGGGCTTCCTGGCCACGGCCGACCTCGATGGGTCGCCCTATCTGCACTTGTGCGAGAACCGCCCCTACGAATATCTGGATGACCGCGAACTGGCGCGCCTGATCGATGAACTGGGGGCACTCGGCGACACGCTGGAACAGTCGATCAACGGAGAGTCGGACGCGCTGTAAGGCCCCCGCTTCATCAGAACAACCACTGCCCCAGCCGGACCAGGCCATAGGCCACGGCCGCCGTGACCGGCAGCGTGAGAATCCACGCCCAGACCATCCGCTCGACCACCGACCAGCGGATGGCATTGAAACGCTTGGCCGCGCCCACGCCCATGATCGACGCGGAGACGTTGTGTGTCGTGGACACCGGCACGCCCATCAGCGAGGCCGACAGGATCACCGCCGCCGAACTGGCCTCCGCCGCGAACCCGTTGATCGGATGCAGCTTGACCATCTTGTGGCCCAGCGTCTTGATGATGCGCCAGCCGCCACCGGCCGTACCCGCCGCCATCGTCAGCGCGCAGACGACCTTCACCCAGATCGGGATAGGAAAGCCACCGGCGGCCGTGCTGTCGTGCTGGATCCGCAGGAAATGCAGGAAGGTCGGCAGGTGGTCGAACTGGCCGGCCGCCGTGGCGCCAGCAAGCGCGAGGGCAATGATGCCCATGCTTTTCTGGGCGTCGTTCATGCCGTGGGACACACCCATGGCACTGGCCGAAACGATCTGGGCCTTGCCAAAGAAGCTATTGACGAATGGCGTACGGCCGAAGCGGTGCAACGTCCCCTTCTGGCTGGAGAACCACCCCAGCATCGCGTAAAGCCCGCCCATCACGGCGAAACCGATGCTGAAACCGAGAAGGGGCGAAATCACCATGGGCACGATGACCTTCGGGATGATGCCCTTGCCCAGCCACCAGTGGACGCCGCTCTCGAACCAGATGATCGAGTGGACGTTGTCGCCCGACGCCGCCATGGCTGCGCCGCACAGGGCGCCCACCAGCGCGTGGCTGGAACTCGAGGGCAGGCCGAGCCACCAGGTGATGAGGTTCCAGATCGTTGCGCCAAGCAGCGCGCTGATCAGCAATTGCGAGCCAACCTCCACGACGCCCGCATCGATCAGGCCCGAGGCGATGGTGGCCGCGACAGCCGTGCCCCACAGGGCACCGACGAGATTGGTGACCGCGGCCAGCAGCACCGCCTGACCGGGAGTAAGTACTTTCGTGGCCACCACGGTGGCGATGGAGTTCGCCGTGTCGTGGAAACCGTTGATATACGTAAAGGCGAGAGCGATCAGGACGACCGCGAGGACCATGCTCATGGGTCGCCAGCCGTCAGGAGTTCTTGAGTACGATGGTATAGACGACGTTGCCGACATCGCGGCATTTGTCGACCGCTTTCTCGATCAGTTCGAACAGGTCCTTGGCCAGAATGGCGCGCAGCGGATCGGAGCCTTCGGCGTACAGCGTGCGATAAGGGTCGAGCAGCAGACGGTCGGCCTCGGATTCCAGCGCGTGCAACTGGTCGCGCAGCTTCTTCACCGGGTCGATACGCAGACCGCGACGCAGCTCGCCGATCATCTCGACGACGACCTTGGCCGAACTCTCCAGCAGAGCGGCACGCTGGCTGAAATCGATGCCCGCCAGACGATCGGCGACGATGACATAGCGTTCGGCGAATTTCTCGATCGTCTTGGGAATCTTGTACAGCGCGGAATTCAGCGCCTCGATATCGTCGCGGTCCAGCGCGGTAACGAACGTATTGACGAGTTCCTCGCCGATCTGGGCGTGCAATGCCTTCTCGCGGGCACGGGCGGTGCTGAAAGCCGCCATGACCGGGGAGCGATCCGGGCGGACGACCAACTCGTGCATGGCGGTCGCGCTTTCACGGGCAGCGTCCGCGCTGGCTTCGAGCAGCCCGTAAAACTTGTCGCCCTTACCGAAGATCGTCTGGAGTGAAAACATGCACGCTGCCTGGAACAAGAGGGATATATGACGATAATGTTACTAGGACGCTTCGCGAATCGGTAACTTTTCGCCTCCGAACAGAGACGTACGGGACCGGACGCGTCGGTTTTGCTATAAGAGCCGCAATGCTCACCGAACTCCTGCTGGTCCTTTTCCTGTCCCTGGCCAACGCCTTCTTCGCGCTCTCGGAGATGTCGGTCGTCGCCTCCCGCAAGAGCCGGCTCAAGCAAATGGCCCGCACCAGCCGCCGGGCCCGCACGGCCCTGCACCTGGCCGAATCGCCCGAGCGCTTCCTGTCTACCGTCCAGGTAGGCATGACCCTGATCATCCTGATTACCGGCGCCGTGGCCGGCGACAGCCTGGGCGAATACTTCACCGCCCTGCTCCACCGAGGCGAACCCGCCTGGATGGAGCCCTACGCCCGGATCGTCGGCTGGCTGCTGGGCTTCGTCTTCATGTCGCTGGTTCAGATCGTCATCGGCGAACTGGTGCCGAAACGGGCGGCCCTGACCGCACCCGAACGCATCGCCTGCCAGATCGCCCTGCCGATGATGGTGATTTCCCGCATGACCCTGCCCCTGGTCTGGCTGCTGAACCTGCTCAGCACCTCGATCCTCAGGCTCCTCCGGCTGCACCGGAAGGGCTCCAGCGCGGCCACCGAAGATGAGATCCGCCTGCTGGTGGCCGAAAGCGCCGAGCAGGGCATCCTCGATCCGGACGAGCGCAACATGGTCAACCGGGTGCTGCGCCTGGGCGACCGCACGGTGGACTCGGTCATGACGCCCCGAAAGCGGATCGCATGGCTGAACATCGCCGGGACCCGCGAGGACAACGTGCAGGTACTGCGCGAAACGCCCTATTCGCGCTACCCGGTCTACCGGCACGACGAAAGCGATGTGGTGGGCGTGGTCGAGGTCAAGCGGCTGCTCACGCAGCTCACAGAAGGCACGCCCGACCTCTTCGAGCACGTCGCCAAGGCATTGTTCGTCCCCGTGACCGCACGCGCGCTCGACCTGCTCGAAGCCTTCCGCGACGCCGACACCCAGCTCGCCCTCGCCGTCGACGAATACGGCGACATCGAGGGCCTGATCACACTGAACGACCTGCTCACCGCGGTGGTGGGCGCGACCGCCCCCGCGACCGACGACACGTCGACGGACGGACCGATCGTGCGCCGGACCGATGGCAGTTATCTCGTCGACGGCTCGCTGCCCGCCGACGATCTGCGCGAACTGCTGCAGATCGATAGCCTGCCAAATGAAGACGAACACGATTTCCGCACAGCCGCTGGCATGGTTACGGCGCAATTCGGTCACATTCCGCGAGCGGGCGAATCGTTCACCTGGCAGGGAATTACGTTCGAAGTGCTGGACATGGACGGAGCGCGCATCGACAAGCTGCTGGTTTCCAGCGCCATCGAGGGTCGGGCCGAGTTCACGACCTGACGCCATTTCAAAAAAATCCCCCTCGCCCGTCTTAGCTTGTAATCCAGCTGAACGCGATGGAATCGGGGCGGGAATGAAAGCTCTCAGTACGTGGAACGATGGCGACAACGGCGCGGGCGCGCACGCTGCGGTGCCGATGGCCCGGGACGGCTACCGTTTGATGGCGGCCGCCTGTCGCGATCACTGGAATCTGCGCAGTGCCTCGACCGCGCGACGCGTCGCGGGACTGGCGAAATACACCTTGCGCAGCATGCTCATGCTGCGCCGGCAGACCGACTGGCTTCGCTTCCTGCACGGCAACGACGCGATGCGGCAAGCGGTCAGAACCGATCCCCGGCTTTATGCACGCTGGCATTCGCACTACATATCGGCGAGGTTCTCGCGCGAGGCCCGCCATCGCATGGTCGATGCGCACTATCGATTCCTGCTGCAACGCTTCCCGAAAAAGCTGCGGGAAAAACTCCTGAGGGGACACGGCGCGCGCATGGCGACGCTGGTGCTCGACCAGGGTGCCCTGGCGCATCTTTATCTCCGGCAATCCACGACGGGTACGGCCGGCGAGCTCGATCTGTTCGTGGTCAATAGCGACAAGGAGGTTCTCTCGTCCTGCACGATCACCTTCGCGGGACATGAAGGCATTCTCGTCGGCGCCATGCACGGATCGTGGGCATACATGGGGGCCGGCCCCGTTCGCCGGTTCATTCAGGGCAGCAACGGCCTGGGCCCGCGGAATCTGCTCCTGTCGCTGGTCCGGTCGCTTGCTGCGATGTACGGCTTCAGGCGTATTCGCGCGGTCTCCCACGCGGCGCTTCCGGTCACGCAACGAACCCGCACGACCGAAGACAGTTACGACCGGTTCTGGATCGAACATGGCGGACTGCTGGGCAACGATGGCTGCTACGAACTTCCCTGTGCCGAGCCGGTGGAAGATCCGGGCGTGGCGAACGGGAAACGCAGCGCCGCGCGGCGGCGCCGCGAGCAGTTCCGCGAGGACGCCTGCGAGTTGTTACTGAGAGCGCTGCGATGGGACGCTCAGAAGTCGTAAACGCCGCTCAGCATCACCACGCGACCTTCGCGTATGGGCACGAATGCCGCGTCGAAATTTACCGCGTACAACGTGCGCGCGAAGAGGTTCTTCACGCCGAGCGTCGCCCGCCAGTTGCTGCCGTAGTACGACACATTGGTTTCGACACTCGCCTGCCCCGGAATACCGAAATACTCGCCGTCGATGCTCGTGCGCCCCAGACTATGACTGCGAGCTATTACGCCGGCACCGATGCCCCACGCCTGTAGAGGCGCGTGCTGGAACCGGTAGCTGACCCAAGTACTGAACTGCTGACGCGGCGCTCCCGTTGTCGGCGTGCCGTCGTGATTGCGGATATGTGCATTGGTATAACTGGCCAGCAACGCCAGCCCCGGAGCGATCTGTCCGGCGAACTCCAGTTCCAGCCCACGGTTCGTCTGGCCGGGGCCCGGTGTCGCGAAATATGGCGGCTCCGGCGATACGAGATCGACGCTGTGATCGAGATGAATGCGATACACCGCGGCCGTCAGGCGGGCATTCCGGTCGAACAGATCGAATTTGACACCCGCCTCGACCTGCCGGGATTTTGCGGGCGGCAACGGCTGTCCATTCTCGCCGAGCAACGCGTCCGCCTGAAACCCGCTGACCGTGTTCGCATATATCGATATGTCGGGTGTCGCCTTGTAAACCACGCCCGCCTTCGGAATCCACTGCGCCTCGCGCGTCGTGCGCTGCCCTGCGTAGGGAGTGCTCTGCGTTTCAAGTTCGTACGTCGTGCGCCGGATCGCCAGCAAGACGTCCCAGCGCTCGCCGATCGTTATCTGGTCCTGCAGAAAGATACCTGTGCTGGTCGACCAGGAGCCACCAAGCGGCTGCACGTCGTCGACCGCTAGCGAGGATGTCGTTTGCGTGCGCGCGGACGGCAGCATGGCGCTGGAGAAAACATCGTACGGAAGCACGCGAGTGCGCACGACGGCATTCGTGTCGCTGCCGCTGCCCGCATGTGTCCGCGAGAAATCGAAACCAAGCACGACGGTATGCTTCAGAAATCCCTGATCGAAGCAGCCCATGATGTCGTTCTGCAGCGTGTAGTACGCATCCGAATAACGATAGCTGCGGGCAACCGCGCCGACCGCGCCCGGTCCGTCGCTGTTGCCGACGAGCGACCAGCCCTGGCCGCTGTTCTTCTGTCGTACGTACTGGCCCTGGCTGCGGAACGTCCAGTTCGGAGCGATCGCCTGGTCCAGCGAATAAAAGAGCCGGGTCGTCCTGAATATCGCGTGGTCGGTGGGACTGCCCAGCCGGACACTCTCCGGCGATGCCGTCGCGAGGGTATTGCCAAGCAATACCGTGTGATCCGGACTGGGCACGCGGTTGTCCACCCGCTCGGCACCCACCATGACGCGGGTGGACGCGCCCTGCCAGGCGATCGACGGCGCGAGATAACCACCGCGCTGGCCCTGATAACCCTGAGGCGAATGATCGGCGTAATTGCCAGCCGCAATCAGGCGATAGGTGACCGAGTCCGAGCCATTTACTGTTCCCGCGAGATCGATGCCCACGCGCGCGCCGTCGTAGCGACTCATGGAAAACGTGAGTTCGTGCACAGGGTCGCGCTGCGGTTTCTTCATCACCACATTGAGCGACCCGCCGAAGTTGTTGCTGACGGACGCATCGCCGAGGATGGCCTCCGGCCCCTTAAGTACCTCGATCCGATCGATGGCGATCAAAGGCGGCAGGTCTTCCGTTCTGGCCACGCCGTTGGGCATACCGTCGGTCATGCCGTTACCGGCATTGAATCCGCGAATGCGAAATAGCGGCGGTCCTACCAGACCATCGACGTACTGCACGCCCGCCACCTGGCGAACGACATCGCCCACGGAAATGGCCTGCTGCGTACTCATCGCATCGCGCGTCACGACGGAAACCGACTGCGGCACGTCGACCAGTCGCGAATCGGTGCGTGTCGCGCCGCGCGTTGCGTCGATCTTGTATCCGTTGTCGTTCGCGGCGTTCTGAACGCTGATGGGCGCGAGCGGCGTCACCGTGGGTGCCAGCGGTTCGATCGTCTGCCGTCCGTGGCCGGACGACGGAACGTCCGGCGCCTCGCGCTGCTTCACCACCACCGTACCCGCGTCGTACGCGGCAAAGTCCAGATCGGTGCCGCGCAACAGCGAGGTCATGGCCTCGTCGACGGTAAGTTGTCCCTTGACGCCGGCACTGCGGAGATCGGCAACTTCGTCGCCAGCCGTCAGGACCTGCACGTTCGCCTGCTGCCCAAGCGCGATCAGCGCCGTGGAGAGTGCCTGTGCCGGGATGGCGATGCTCACTTTCGCCGGCGCGTTCAGACTTCCGGTCGAGCCCGTCGCGGGAACGGCCCATGCGCCGGCTGCCGCCAGCGAGAGCAAAAGACATCCTCCCGTCGCGTACAGCGCGAGCCTTACCATGCGAGGAGAGCCCCTTCGTCCCATGCCGATTTAAAACGGAAAGCTTGGCATGAGCCCTGGAAAAACCATAGTGCCGTCCTGAGCGCAGCGCCCTCCGCCGCATCCGGGCACTATTTGCGCTCCGCCCTGGACAAGACGATCCGGTCGGCGAACGAACTTACGCGCACCGGGAACACCTGCGGCAATGCGTCGAGCCAGCTGTCGATGGAATCGATCTTGACCGTCCCGGTGAACGTCATGGCGCCCAGGCGCGCATCGGCGATCTGCACCGGCCGCCGGCTATACCGGTTGATATTGGCCACGACCACCGAAACCAGCTCGTTATCGAACTCCAGGCGATTGCTCCGCCACGCCACGGCGTGCTCGGGCTCGACGTTGCTTACGGTCATCGCAGCCGTCACGGGGTCGTACGACACCTGCTGACCGGCCACGGCTTCCAGAGCACTCTGGACAGTCCCGTCGTTCGTCGTCGAACGGCCGGCCGGTGCGATGCGCACGCGCCCCTCGGTAACCGCGACGATCACACGCTGATCGGTACGGCGGACATTGAATGCGGTACCGAGATCGCGGATCGCCAGCGGCCCCGCCGTGACAACGAAGGGCCTTTTCTCATCGTGGGCCACATGAAAGAAGGCCTCTCCGGTATCCAACTCGATCAGACGATGACCGTTGTCGTAGCGCGTCGTCAGCGCCGAGGCACCGCCCAGCGCGATGCTCGATCCGTCGGGCAGCGAAATATCCTCGTTCTGCCCCACGGAACTTGCATAACGCTGGCCAGCCGACACGTTGTCGCGTGCCTGACGATCGAGAAGGCGGCCGGCGAAAACCGCCACGACCAGGGACGCGGCAATGGCAGCGACATAAACCGGCCAGCGCGCGCGCCGGGCACGCGGCTCGACCTTCGGGGCAACTGGCGCCACAAAGGGGGCGGCAGGCGCCGCGAGCACGGCGATGAGCCGCATGCGCGTCGCCTCGTCCGCTGTCGCGAACTGCTCGGTGAGTTCGCCGATCTGGTCGAAAGCACGGGGATGGCACTCGTCGGAGTCCATCCAGGTCAACCACTGTCCGACCGATTCCTCCGGCACGTGGGTTTCCCGCAGGCGCAACCACCAGGTCGCGGCCTCGCGCAGGACGAGTTCGTCGGGTTGCATGGAAATTGCGGCCATCATGGCGTCTCCGCTCGGTTGCATCGTGCCCGGCAATGGGCCAGCGCATTGCTGACGTGATAGCGCACCATGCGCTCGGAAAGATTCATGACCTGGGCGACGGTGCCGAATTCGCGCCCTTCGATCATGTGCATCACGAAAGCGCGGCGTGTTTTTGGGGGTAGCTCGCGCAAGGCTTCCTCGATGACGCCCCACTGCTGGATGGCGTCGGTGTGCCGCTCGGGTATGGGGGGACGGTGCCAGTCGTCGGTATCCGGGTCCACCGGCGCATTGTTCCGGACGGCATGTTTGCGGATACCGTCCACGGCCAGATTGGAGGCGATCCGGAACATCAGCGCCTTCGGGGAATCGACCCGGACGTTCTCGTCCAGCGAAAGCATCCGCACGTAGACCTCTTGCGCCACTTCCTGTGCGTCCGCCCGCGAATTGAGCCGGCACTGCAGGAATGCGACCAGCGAACGGTTGTGCTCGTCGAACAATTTCGCGACCCGCGCGGCACGGTCCGTCGGCGCTTGCGCATCGATGGGCACGTCGTCGCTCACGTGTCGGTTATCCATACTTTCCGGGTTGAGCATCTGGGTGACTGGCCATGCGTCTGGGACGTTCCAGAGCTATGACGTTCGCGGGGCCGAAAATTGAAATGCCGCTCGCCCGATACCGACGATTGGTTCAAAGGGCGTTCAAGGCGAGATCGCATTATGGGGCCATGGACAACCCCGAACCGCTACAGATGAAGACGACCGGCCTGCTCCGGCGCGCCCTGGCGGCGGAGCAGGCCGATCGCATCAGCGTCGATGCGCTCCTAGCCCCCTTACAGCGCCGGGCCTTCGGATTCCTGCTCCTGCTGCTGGCCATCCCCAACTTTCTTCCCGTCCCGCTGGGCATCGGCGGCGTGATGGGGGTATTGGTGATCGCCCTGGGACTGGAGCTCCTGTTCGGCCTTCGGCACCCCTGGATACCCGGCTTCCTGCGCCGGCGAACGCTTTCGCGACAGGGACTGCTGCGATTCCTCGACCGGATCGAACCAGCCACGCGCCGGCTGGAAGCGCTATGCAAACCACGTCTGCGGGCGCTGACCCGGCGACCGATGACACTCGTCTCCGGGGCGGTCATGGTGCTGATCGGCATCCTGCTGGCGTTGCCGATTCCCTTCACCAACTATGTATTCGGCGGCATGCTGATCGCGTTCGCGTTCGCGCTGGTGGAGCGGGACGGTGCCCTGCTGCTTGCCGTATGGGCCGCCGTGGTGACGATCATCGTCGCATCCGCCACCTTCAGCCGCGCTCTGACCGACTACGTCCGCGATTTGTTCTGATCCTGTCCGGCCAGCTGGGCCATGCGCTGCGCGTCGGCAAGAATGCCGTGCAGGATGCGCAGCTCGCGCAGATCGGGCCGCGCCCGCAGGAACAGCTTGCGCAGGCGAAGCATGATCGTCACCGGCGAACGGCCCTTGTGGAAGTCGATGTCGTCCAGTGTCCGGGCCAGGTGCTCGAAGAAGCGTTCGACCTGCTCGGCATCGGCCGGCACGTCCTCCTCGGGTACCTGGATATCGGCGGCGGTCGATTCCTCGGCCAGCATGACCGTGCGTAGCTCGTAGGCAACGACCTGAACGGCCTGCGAGAGATTCAGCGAGCTGAAATCGTCCACGCTGGGAATGCGCACCATGGCATGGCAGCGCGAGAGCTCGTCGTTCTCCAGCCCCGTACGTTCGTTGCCGAAAACCAGCGCCACCTTTTCGCCCCGCCGTGCCGCCGCCAGGGCCTGGCGGGCCCCCTCGCGGGGATCCAGTTCGGGCAACGTCACGCCCCGGCGCCGGGCGCTGAGTCCCAGGGCAAAGGTCGTGCCCGCCAGCGCCTCCACCAGATCGCCGTGGATTTCGGCCTGTCCCAGGACGTCGTCCGCACCCGCCGCCAGGGCCGTGGCCTCGGGGTCGGGAAAGCGGTTGGGTGCCACCAGGCTCAGGCCATCGAAGCCCATGGTGCGCATCGCGCGGGCGGCGGAGCCGATATTCCCCGAGTGCGAGGTACGCACCAGAATGAAGCGGAAACGGTCGCTGAGCTCGGATAAGGCCATGGGGGACACGCATGAAAGGCGGAAAGCGGGAAAGTCTACAACGGGTCCGACTTGGGGCGCGGCGCCCGGGATGCTAAACTCGCCCACCGCCGCGGCACGACCGCGGCCTTTGCTCTCGACCAAGTCAAGCCCATGCCAAGACCCGCAGTCAACGTAGCGGCGCGCGCTGCGCGCTCCGCAGGAAATATCATCCTGCGTTACATGAACCGCATCGAAGGCCTTGCCGTCGTCGAGAAGCAGCGGATGGATTTCGCATCCGAAGTCGATCGACTGGCGGAAGCCGAGATCGTCAAGGAGTTGCGTCGCGCCTATCCGACCCACGCCATTCTCGGCGAGGAATCGGGCGCTATCGGCAAGGGTCCGCTGGTGTGGGTCATCGACCCGCTCGACGGCACGCACAACTATCTTCGCGGCATCCCCCACTTCTCCGTCTCCATCGCCCTTCTCGACAAGGGTGAGCCGGTCTACGGCGTGGTGTTCGATCCGCTTCGCGACGAACTGTTCACCGCCAGCAAGGGCGATGGCGCGTACCTCAACGACCGCCGCATCCGCGTCAGCAAGCGCGAAGGTCTTGCCGGCTCGCTGCTCGGCACGGGCTACCCGTATCGCGCCCGCAATCATATCGAGTCCCAACTGGCGATGACCCAGGCCCTGCTCACCGAGGCCGAAGACATCCGTCGCATGGGTTCGGCGGCACTCGACCTCGCCTATGTGGCGGCCGGTCGTCTCGACGGCTATTTCGAGCCGGGCTTGCAGCCGTGGGACATGGCCGCTGGTGGCCTGCTCGTTCGCGAGGCCGGTGGCGTGTATTGCGATTTCGCCGGCCGCGAAGGCCTGCCGACCAACGGCAATATCATCGCGGCGAATCACAAGATCGCTGCCGCCATGACCACGGTCATCGGCGCCCACGCGACGCCGCGACTGCTTCAGGCCTGATAACACAGCGCGGCGCCCTGCCGCGCTTGTAGGCATTCGCCTGGCAAGCGTGGCAGCGAGGCCCGCGGCACCTCGTGCGGCCATGCTTATGCGCCACAAGAGTGTGACGAAGTTCCGTTTTCGATGTAATGGGGTTTGCACAATCCATTCCGCCGCCCGTCCCCACGGCCGGCGCTTTCACATCGATAAGGACTTCCCCAATGAATCGCAAAACCCTACGTCGCGCCGTTTTCGGCGCGCTGGCTTTGCTCGGCCTCGTATCGGCCGCCCATGCCCAGACTCTCGACGAAATCCCGCGAACGATGATCGTGACCTCGGATCCCCAGTATCCGTGGACTGACAAAATGGATCAGGGCAATAGCGACGAGAGCGACAGCAAGAAGGAGCGCCGCTCCGAAGAACTGATCCGCGAACAGTACAACAGCATCGCCGGGTATCGGCGAGCGCGTCCGGGCATGAATATTCCCGTAGTGATCAATGGCGATCTCACCGCCTACGGTCATGGCTGGCAGCGAAGCAAGATGTCCAGCCTGTACCGGATTCTCGGCGACAACTACTATCTCGGCCTGGGCAACCACGACTACGACAACAATATCCGCCAGTCGAATGGCTCCGGATGCGCCAACAACGGATGCGCACGCGACAGCCTTGACGGATTGCGCGACCACGTAAAGTCCCGGAACGTGCTGGCCTTCGATTTCACCGACCACACGGGCGCGTTTGGCGGCGAGTTCGACGGTAGCTATGCGTATGCCTTCGAGGCAAAGGGCTTCGAGCGCGTAGCGAATATCCAGCTCAATAACTACCCCACCTACGAGGTCTCGTTCACTACGAACAAGACATTCAACTATAAGTTCAACGTCACCTCATCGTTGCCATGGCTTCACGAACTGATGCCGCGACTGAATGCCAGCACCCGCGACTTCGACTTTATGCTGATCCATGTGCATCAGCCCGAATGGGACGCGGGGAGCGGCAATGCATTCACCGAACTGGTAAGGGCAAACAAAGTGCCCGTGGTCTTCGCGGGGCATTTGCACGGCCGGATGGGCCGCTACTACTCGCGAAATTTCGGCAATGTACCGGTCTTTCTGAGCGGATCGGCCTCGCAGCGCACCTACCTGATCGTCGAGCACTACCCGAAAGCAAAAGTGCTGCGCGTCTACGGGGTGCGCAATAACGATCCGGAGAACAAGCAGTTGATCGAGGAAATCCAGGTGCCCGGCCAGGGCTGAGCAAGCCGCGCGTCGTCATCGCCAGATGGCGACGCGCAACTTCAATCCTTGCGCAGGAGGTTGCGCAGGAATGGCACCGTGACGCGTCGCTGCGCGGCGAGCGAGGCACGATCGAGCTGGTCGAGCAGGTCGAGCAGTGCGCCAAGGTCGCGCGCGTGGTGCGCGAATAGCCAGTCGAGCACGTTCTCGTCCAACTCGATACCACGCACCTTCGCCTGCTCGCGCATGATCGTGCGGCGCTCCACATCGGCCAATGGCTTCAACACGAACTGCGTGCATGAACCCAGGCGCGAGCGCAGGTCGGGCAGCACGATATCGATCGCGATGGACGGCACATCCGCGGCGAACAGCAACGTCGCCCCTTCGGCGCGATAACGGTTGAAGGCGTCGAAAAGTGCATGCTCCGCAAGGTCGTCGCCAGCTATGGCGTCGACATCGTCCAGGGCAAGAACGTCGCTACCCGCCATACCGCGAATGGCTTCCGCACGAGATCCGCGCATCCCACCCAGCGGCAGATACTGCGCGGTGCGGCCGGCATCGATCGCGGCCTGGCAAGCGGCGATCAACAGATGCGTGCGACCGCTACCGGCCGGTCCCGCCACGAATACCCAGGGTGCTTCAGGCGAAACGGCCGCCAGACGCACCGCTTCGATCGCAGCCGCGTTCTCGCCGGCGTAGGTGTGCTCGAAACGCTGACGACGCGGCCAACGAAGTGCGAGGGGAAGCTGTGTCGTCATGGACTTCCGTCGTCGACCGTTCGGGATACGTGCGACGTCACCGAGACGTCCACGTCGACTTCGATCTCATCGGGAACATCCGTCGCCGGCTCGGTATACAGCTCGCTCTCGCGATAACGGGCGAACACGTAACGCAGCAGCACTACCACGACCGATGCGGCCGGCAGCGCCAGCAGTACGCCGAGGAAGCCGAACAGATGGCCGCCCGCCAGCACGGCGAAGATCACCGCGACAGGGTGCAGACCGATCTTGCCGCCCACCAGTCGCGGAACCAGCACATAACCCTCGAGCAACTGACCGACGGTAAACACACCGGCGATCATCAGCACGTGGGTCCAGTCGCCGTACTGCACGAGCGCGGCGATCAGCGCGGCAACGAAGCCGATCATGAAGCCGAGATAGGGAACGAAGCTGAGGAGACCCGCGATCATGCCGATCAACGGACCGATGGAGATGCCGACCAGCGTGAGGCCAAGGCCATAGAACACGCCGAGCGCGAGCATCACCAGCAGCTGGCCGCGAACGAAGGCGCCCAGCACCTGGTCCGACTCCTTCGAAAGATGTACCACCACCGGCTCGATCGAGCGCGGCAGCAGGCGACGGATGGTCGCGATCATCGTGTCCCAGTCGCGCAGCAGATAGAACGCAACAACCGGAATCAGCACAAGATTCGTCAGCCACATGACGATGCCCATGCCCGATGCGGACACCTTCGCGATGGTGGCGGCAACCACGGAGCCGACCGAACCGATGTGCTCCTTCACCGTAGCGATCAGCTTGTCGGTATCGAATGTGTCCGGCTCCAGATGCAACCGCTGCTGCACCCAGGGCAGAGCCGTTCCGCGCACCCATTCGATGTATCGCGGCAGGTTCTCCGACAGGTTCTCGAACTGGTGCTGGATCAGCGGCACGAGCAGCAGCAGCGCGCCGATGACCACGATGACCAGCACGGTGAACACGATGCTGACGGCCAGTGTCCGCCCCATGCCAAGGCGCTGCAGACGATCCGCGAGCGGGTCGCCGAGATAGGCGAGCATCGCGGCGATCGCGAAAGGCATCAGCACAGGCGCCAGCAGCCAGATCACGAAGATGATGACCGCGGCAATAGCCAGCAGCTGCCAGCGGCGCGAGGTGTCGTGAGTCATGCGTGTCCCGATCGACTAAAGGAAGGAATCCGCGACTTTCCCGAAGCGGATGTGATGCGAGTGTGCCCGAAGACGCCGCGCGAAGCGGGGCTGGCTGGCCTGACGCGGACTGTCAAGGAACCCAGCGTGTGCTGATATCGGCACCTTCATGGCCATCGGCGGCCAGGATATGGCCCTCCGCGGCATAGCCGGCGACCAGACGGGCAAGGGGCGCCGACGCGCTTACCGAAAGCAGGACGCCGTCGTTCTGCGCGGAAAGCGTAGCGACCGAACGCACTGCCGGATCGTTCTGGAAGGTAGCCAGCAAAGCGGCATAGTCCGCCGCCGAACGCAGGCCCGATACCCAGACCTTGCCGCTGGAGCTGCCGCTGGCGGAGCTGACGAACTGACGGTCGAGACGATCGGCCATGGCATTGGCGCCATTGGCCAGCAGTGCCGGCAAGGCCTCGCCACTGTCCTTCCAGCTCTGCGAACGGCCTGCGGACACCAGTGTCCAGTCCGTGTCGCCACCGGTATCGACCGTGCCCTGCAGGATGACCGCGGTGTTGTATTGCCGGGCGATGCTCGCCAGCGTCGTAGCGTCGGCGCCGGCGATGGCGGCCGGATCGGGGACGTTGTCGGTCTTGGGCGACACGACGGGATAGCCGCGCGTGTCCGCCATCTGCGTCAGCGGGATCAGGGATTCGGGCGCGAGCACCTTGCCGGTGGCATCGCGGACGATGACCAGCACCGGCGCCTTGGGAGCCGCTGCGGCACTGTCGCCGACACTGAGGACACGGCGGATCGCGCCGGGATCGAACGTGACCTCGAGGCTCATCGGCGAACCCGCGCCACCGGTGGCGCGGGCGTACTGGTATTGCTGGACCAGGCCGCCGGGTTGCTTCATGGCTTCGGCATAACCGGGCTTGGTCCGGGGATCGGCCCCGCCGTTGGCGCGCGCCAGCACCTGGGTCAGGGCCGAGGCGAAGGCCTGATCGCGGACCGGCTGGGTGGTATCGGCCACGGGCACGGTCACCGAATACACGGTGGTCTGGGCCATGACAGGCGACAGCACGGCCAGGGCGAGCAGCAGCAGAACGGCGAGAAGGCGGCTTGGGCGCATGGCGGGGAGATATCGCTTATATAGAGACAGGAAGTCTGCCCAATCCGGGCGATAACGTCCATCGCGGATAGGCTAGCCCGCGCTGGCATGCTGCTATCATTGCGCGTTTCGTCAGTGCCGGAATCGTCTTATGTCCTCCGACCAGGGCTCCCTTACCTACCGTGCCGCGGGCGTCGACATCGACGCCGGCAATGCCGTCGTCGAACGTATCAAGCCACTGGTGAAGCGTACCTTCCGCCCTGAGGTCATGGGCGGACTCGGCGGCTTCGGCGGCCTGTTCGACCTCTCCGGCCGCTACCGGGAGCCGGTGCTCGTCTCCGGCACCGATGGCGTGGGCACCAAGCTCAAGCTCGCCCAACAATTGGGTCGCCACGACACGATCGGCATTGACCTGGTCGGCATGTGCGTCAACGACGTCCTGGTCCAGGGCGCCGAGCCGCTGTTCTTCCTCGATTATTTCGCCACCGGCAAGCTGGACGTCGACACGACGGTTTCGGTCGTCGGCGGCATCGCACGGGGCTGCGAACTGGCCGGTTGCGCGCTCATCGGCGGCGAAACCGCCGAAATGCCCGATATGTACCCGCCTGGCGAATACGACCTGGCCGGCTTCACCGTCGGCGCGGTCGAGAAGTCGGACCTGCTCGACGGCAGCGCCATCGCCGCTGGCGACATCGTCCTGGGCGTTGCCTCGTCGGGTCCGCATTCGAACGGCTATTCCCTGGTTCGTCGCATCCTCGAGCGCGCCGGCAGCCCGCTGGACCTCGACCTGGGCGGCGTGTCGCTCGGCGATGCCCTCATGGCGCCGACCACGATCTACGTGAAGCCCATCCTCGACGTGGTGAAGAAAGTGCCGGTGCACGGCATGGCCCACATCACCGGCGGCGGTCTCAAGGAAAACATCATCCGCGTAGTACCCGAGGGTCTGGGCATCGAACTCGACAGCACGTCCTGGACGCTCCCGCCCGTGTTCCAGTGGCTGCAGCGCGAAGGCAAGGTCGAGCGCGAGGAAATGTGGCGCACGTTCAACTGCGGCATCGGCTTTACCCTGCTGATCGCCGCCGGGGACGTCGATGCCGCCAAAACGGCGCTCGCCGCCCACGGCCTGGCATCGTGGGCCATCGGCAAGATCGTTCCCGCCACGGGCGAAGAACGCGTCCACATCGCCTGACGTCGATGGCTGCCGCACCGCTGCGTATCGCCGCACTCGCTTCCGGGCGCGGCAGCAATCTTGGCGCCCTGATCGCCGCCCGCGACGACGGGCGGCTTCCCGTCGAATTCGTCCTGGTCGGTAGCGACAAGGCGAGCGCGGGCGCACTCCAGATCGCCTCGGCGGCGGGCATACCGACGCTCGCATTGAATCCCCGCGACTACGCGGACCGCCGCGATTTCGACCTCGACCTGTTCGGTCGCATCGCCGCCAGTGGCGCCGACCTGCTGGTGCTCGCCGGCTTCATGCGTATCGTCGATGCCGAGGCCATCGCACCCTGGGCGGGTCGCGCCATCAACGTCCATCCCTCGCTGCTGCCAAAGTACCGTGGGCTGCACACCCATCGCCGCTGTCTCGAAGCCGGCGATGCCGAACATGGCGCCAGCGTGCATTTCGTCACGGCCGAACTCGACGGCGGTCCGGTCATCGCGCAGGCGCGGATCGCCGTACACCCGGACGATACCGAGCAGACGCTTGCCGAGCGCCTGTTGATCGAGGAACACCGGTTGCTACCGGCGACCGTGATGGCCATCGCGAACGGGCGACTGACGTGGGAGGGCGCACCGGTTTTTGATGGCGCCCCCGTCGAGAAACCGCTCCGGCTGACCGCAAACGGCAACCTGGAACGCTCTCTGTAGGAGCCCGCTTGCGGGCGAAAGCCAACAGGGCGAGGAAAACGGATGCTCACCTTCGCGAGCCCGATCTACGGGCTGCGGATGCAAACCACATCGTCACCGCTTCGTTGGCTTTCGCCCGCAAGCGGGCTCCTACAGAGAGCGCTCCTGCGCCACGCCCTACGCCATCGTTCAGCATCGCGGGCTAAACTCGGGCCCATGACTATCTCATCCCGCCTCCTCCGCAGTACCGCCCTCGCCCTCGCTCTTGTCGCCGGTTCGGCCATGGCCGCCGACACTGTACCGAAGGCGTTCACCGCCACCTACCAGGTCCTGAAGGACGGCGAGCCGCTCGGCGAAGCCACGGTCACCCTGAAGGCCACCAGCGGCGGTCAGTTCGAATACGCCAACAGCACGAAGGGCACCTCGGGCCTGGCCGCCATGCTCGGCGCCAATGTCGACGAGGTTTCGCATTTCCGCTGGTCCAGCCTGGTGCCCGAAGCCGTCAGCTACGACTACAGCATGACCGCGTCGATCAAGTCGAAGCAGCGTCATCTCAAGGTCGACTGGAACAGCAAGCAGGTCAGCGTGGACGACAACGGCAAGAGCTTCGGCTATGCCGCCACGCCCGGTATGGTCGAGCGCAATACCCTGCCCCTCGCCCTGGGCGTCGCGCTACGCGCCGGCCATCAGCAGATCGCGCTTCCGGTCGCCGTGAAGCAGGAAGTCGAGAACCAACAATTCAAGGTATCGGGCAAGGAAAAAGTGCAGGTGCCCGCGGGTTCGTTCGATGCGGTGCGCATCGACCGCGTCGATGCCGATCGCGGCTTCAACGCCTGGTACGTGCCGGCGAAATTTCCCGTACCGGTAAAGCTGGCGCAGAAAGACGGCGGTAACCTGACGATGCAGCTGGTCAGTTATTCGGGCAAGTAGCGCGACGCGCTACTGCTGTAGGAGCCCGCTTGCGGGCGAAAGCCAACGGAGCGAGGAAGACGGATGCTCACATCCGCGAGCCAGATCTATGGGCTGCGGATGTCACGCACAGCATCGCTGCTACGTTGGCTTTCGCCCGCAAGCGGGCTCCTACAATTTTACGACGGCAGACGGCGGATCTTCGCGCCGAGTACGCCGAGCTTTTCCTCGATGTTTTCGTAGCCGCGATCGATGTGATAAACGCGATCGACCGTGGTGTCGCCTTCCGCGACCAGTCCGGCCAGCACGAGACACGCGGATGCGCGCAGGTCGGTTGCCATGATCGGCGCACCGCTCATCTGCGGCACGCCGGTGATGATCGCCGTATTGCCTTCCAGACGGATATCGGCGCCCAGGCGCTGAAGTTCGTGCGCGTGCATGAAGCGGTTTTCGAACACCGTTTCCGTGATGACGCCGACGCCTTCGGCCACGCAGTTCAGCGCGGTGAACTGCGCCTGCATGTCGGTCGGGAATGCCGGATACGGCGCGGTGGTGATGTTGACGGCCTTCGGACGCTTGCCGCGCATATCGAGCTCGATCCAGTCGTCGCCCGTGTTGATGTGCGCGCCGGCTTCCTCGAGCTTCGCCAGCACCGCATCCATCGTGCCGGCACGCGCATTGCGGGCGCGGACCTTGCCGCCCGTCATGGCGGCACCGACGAGGAACGTGCCGGTTTCGATACGGTCCGGCAGCACTTCGTATTCGGCGCCGTGCAGACGCTCCACGCCATGGATGATGAGCGTGGACGTGCCCACGCCTTCGATCTGCGCACCCATTGCGATGAGGCAGTTGGCCAGGTCGACGACCTCGGGCTCCTGCGCCGCGTTTTCGATGATCGTCGTACCCGAGGCGAGGGTGGCGGCCATCAGGATGTTCTCGGTACCGGTGACGGTGACCATGTCCATGACGATGCGGGCGCCCTTCAGACGCTTCGCGGTGGCCTTGATGTTGCCGTTTTCGACCGTGACCTCGGCGCCAAGCGCCTGCAGGCCGCGGATGTGCTGGTCGACGGGGCGAGAGCCGATCGCGCAGCCGCCGGGCAGCGAAACCTCTGCCTTGCCGTAGCGAGCGACGAGCGGGCCGAGCACCAGGATCGACGCGCGCATGGTGCGCACCAGTTCATACGGGGCGACGCAGTTGTTTTCCGGACGCGGATCGATGTGCATCTTCATGCGATCGTCGAGAATCAGTTGCACGCCCATACGGCCGAGCAGCTCGATGAAGGTGGTGACGTCGTGCAGATGTGGCACGTTGCCGATGCTGACCGGTTCGTCGGCGAGCAGGCAGGAAGCGAGGATGGGAAGAACGGCGTTTTTCGCACCGGAAATACCGACTTCGCCGTTGAGCGGCGTGCCGCCACTGATCACGATCTTGGCCATGAGAACCTTAAGCTTGGGAGGAAGGGGGGCGTAGCGGCGCCGTCAGCGGCGCGCGGCAGCCTCTTCCGGAGTGAGTGTTTTCAGGCCGAGCGCGTGGATCGCGCCGCCCATGAGGTCGCCAAGAGTGGCGTAAACCAGACGATGACGCGCCAGCGGCAGCTTGCCGGCGAACTGTTCGGCGACCACATCGGCCTCGAAATGAACGCCATCTTCGCCGCGTACGTCCGCCCGGGCGCCGGGCAGGCCGCTTTCGATCAATGCCTGGATACGGGCAGCGTCCATGAAATCTCCGGAATGGGGGTCGGCCTTTTTGCCGGGGGGATTCGAAACGAACCCTGAACCACCGGTCGATGGCAGCGACGATAAAATGAGAATATGTAATGGTAATGGAAATCCGGTGTCGCAGAAATGGACGCCTTAAGGCAACGAGACCGCATGAACGCCCGTATCGCAACGCCCGTTAAACCCACAGTCGTCAACGCCGATGCCGTGGTGCGTAGCGCACGCACGGTAATCGCCACCGAAGCCGCCGCCATCCGGGCTCTGGAATCGCGTATCGACGCTTCGTTCGTCGAAGCCTGCCACCTCATCCTGGGGTGCAAGGGCCGCATCGTCGTGTCCGGCATGGGGAAATCGGGTCATATCGCCCGGAAAATCGCCGCCACGCTGGCCTCCACGGGTACGCCGGCTTTCTTCGTCCACCCGGGCGAGGCCAGTCATGGCGATCTGGGCATGATCATGCCCGACGACATCCTGCTCGCCATCTCCTATTCGGGCGAAACGGACGAGCTGCTCTTCATCCTGCCCGCGATCAAGCGCCAGGGCATTCCGATGATCTCGATCACGGGCAGTCCGAAATCCTCATTGGCCAGCCAGGCCAACGTGAATCTGGACGCGGGCATCCCCTCGGAAGCCTGCCCGCTAGGACTGGCCCCAACCGCCAGCACCACGGCCGCGCTGGTCGTAGGCGACGCGCTGGCGATCGCCCTGCTGGAAGCGCGCGGCTTCACGGCCGACGATTTCGCGCGGTCGCACCCCGCCGGTAGCCTCGGGCGCCGCCTGTTGCTGCATATCGCCGACGTCATGCACTCGGGCGAAGACGTGCCGAGGGTCGGTCCGGATGCCAGCCTGACCCAGGCCCTGGTCGAAATGACCCGTAAACACCTCGGCATGACCGCCGTGGTCGACGCCGAAGGGCACCTGCTGGGCGTCTTCACCGATGGCGATCTGCGACGCGCCCTCGACGACGATGGCGTCGATCTGCGCGGTGCGACCGTGGCGGAACTGATGACCCGCGGTCCCAAGACCATCGGCTCGGACAAGCTGGCTGTCGAAGCGGCGCAGCTGATGGAACAACACCAGATCCACGCGCTGCTCGTGGTCGACGCGGAACAGCGTGTCGTCGGCGCCCTCAATATTCACGACCTGCTCCGCGCCCGCGTAGTCTGAATCGGCCATCGGTTATGCCCGCGGCGGCTCTCGCGCCGCGGCGGCACCGTACCTTCGAGCAACCTGCCCCATGTCATATAAGCACTACATCGATGTTCCCGCCGACGTGACCGCACGTGCGGCGCAGGTGCGCCTGGTGGTTTTCGACGTCGATGGCACGCTTACCGATGGCCGGCTCTGGTACGCCGAGGATGGTCGCGAAACCAAGGTGTTCCATGTCCACGACGGGCTGGGCCTCAAGCGCCTGCAGGCCAACGGCGTGCACGTGGCGATCATCACCGCCCGCATCAGCCATCCGGTGGCGCTGCGTGCCGAGGAACTCGATATCGCGCATGTCTATCAGGGCCAGAAGGACAAGCGCGGCTGTCTCCGGCAGCTGATCGAGGCCCTGGGACTGACACCCGAACAAGTGGCCTTTGTCGGCGACGACCTGCCCGACCTGCCCGCCATGGGCATCTCCGGCCTGGCCATCGCCGTCGCCAATGCGCACCCCTGGGTGGCCGAGCGGGCCCACTGGCGCACCAATCTCTCGGGCGGCTACGGCGCGGCCCGCGAAGTCTGCGACATGATTCTCGCGGCCCAGGGCAAGGCTGCCGCCGAGCTGGAACGCTGGCTGTGAGCGTTCTCAACCTCCTGCGCGACCGCAGCAGCACCACGATCGGGCTCGTCCTTGCCGGGGCGCTCGGCGTAAGCGTGCTGCTCTATTACTGGGTCGCGCCGGAACCCAAGAAAAACGACTTCGTCGGCCCCCCGCGTTCGGGCTATACGCTGAAGAATTTCACGCTCGACTCGTATAACGAGCTTGGCAAGCCCAGTTTTCAGCTGATTGCACCTCATCTGGAGCGCCGCGAAGGCGACGAATCGCTGTACATCAACGCGCCCGATTTCGTGCTGCCGTCGACCAAACCCGATGCGCCCCATACGCCGCCCTGGAAAGGCAACTCCCAGTACGGCTGGGTGAACAAGGACGGCAGCCTGCTGAAGCTGCAAGGCAAGGTGTTCATGGCGCGGCCAGCCTTCGAAAACACCCAGGCCGCGCATATCACCACGTCCGAGGTCACCGCATGGCCGAAGGAGAACCGCCTGGAAACCGACGAGGCGGCGCAGATCGTGCAGGGAACATCTACAATGAGCGGCATTGGCATGCGCGCCAATCTCGACACCAAGCACCTGGAGCTACTCGATGACGTCCACAGCACGTTCCAGCCGCGCAAGCGCTAACGTCCTGCTCGCCCTGCTCGGCATCGGACTGCTCGCTTCCATGCCAGCGGCCGCCAAGAAGAGCGATCGCGAGCAGGCAGCCAACGTCACGTCGAAGTCCTTCGACGGATCGCAGCAGCCCAACGGCATCCAGATATTCACGACCAACGTCGTGATGACCCAGGGCACGCTGAAGGTCACCGGATCCAAAGCCACCGTTTATACGGATGCCGACAACTCGATCACGCGCGTCGTGATCGACGGTAACCCTGCGACCATCCATCAGCTCGACGACACCGACCAGCCGATGGATGGCCACGCCAACAACATCGACTACAAGCCCGGCACCGACGCCACGAAGACCGCGCCGGCCACGTCGGGCGTTGCCATCCTCACGGGCAACGCCAGCGTGAAGCAACCCAACAAGGGCGATGCCGCAGGTGACAAACTCACTTACAACACCGACGACAGCACGATGAAGGGCGAAAGCAACGGCGAAGGCGTCGTCGTCATGAACTTCCAGCCCAAGCCCAAACCCGGAGCGGCTCCCGCCAAGCCCGCCGCGACTCCCGCCACACCCGCCACTCCCCCGAAGAAACCCTGACGATGCTTTCAGCCCAAGGCCTGCAGAAGCGCTTTCGTTCGCGCCAGGTAGTACGCGATTTCGGCTTCTCCATCCGCGAGGGCGAGGTAGTGGGCCTGCTCGGCCCGAACGGCGCCGGCAAAACCACCTGTTTTTACATGGTGGTGGGCCTGATCCAGGCCGATGCCGGCGTGATCAAGCTCGACCAGCAGGACATCACGGGACTGCCCATGCATTCCCGCGCCAAGCTGGGCATCGGTTACCTGCCGCAGGAAGCCTCGGTGTTCCGTCGCCTGAGCGTGTCGGACAACATCCTCGCGGTGCTGGAACTGCGCGACGGCCTGAGCCAGAAACAGCGCAACGACGAGCTGGAAAGCCTGCTCGACGAGTTGAAAATCAGTCACATCGCCGATCAGAAGGGCATCAGTCTCTCCGGTGGCGAGCGCCGTCGCGTCGAGATCGCCCGCGCCCTGGCTGCACGTCCCCGTTACATGCTGCTCGACGAGCCGTTCGCGGGCGTCGACCCGATTTCCGTCGGCGAAATCCAGCGCATCGTGCGACACCTGAAGGAACGCGGCATCGGTGTGCTGATTACCGACCATAACGTTCGCGAAACACTTGGTATCTGCGATCGCGCGTACATCCTGAACGACGGCGAGGTGCTGTCCCGGGGCACGCCCCAGCACATCCTCTCCGACGAAAAGGTCCGCGAGGTTTACCTCGGCCGCGAGTTCAAGATCTGATCCCGGTCAGCACCCGCGCGCCTTCCGGTGCGCGCGCGGATCGCCCTACCCATGTCGGACGCGCCCGCATCCAGGCAGCGTCGACTTCCCGCTGGTCCGGGCCTTCGCGAGGGGTTAGGATGCCTTTGACGACTCACGTACGGCAGGTATGAAACCCGGACTCCAGTTTCGCCTTCACCAGCAGCTCACCCTGACGCCACAGCTGCAACAAGCCATCCGGCTACTGCAACTGTCGCAGTTGGAGCTGGAGGCTGAACTGCGCCAGATCGCCGAAAGCAATCCGTTGCTGGAATTCGCGGAAGACGCCGAAGCGGAAGAAGCGGACGACACCGAGTTCGAGGCGCCCGAATTCGTGGCGCGCGATGAACCGACGGCCAAGGCGAAGAAAGACGAAGAACCCGCCAGTGCGTCCAGCGAAGACGTCGCACCGGAATGGGACGACGAACGCACGCACAGCGATTCCGGCGATTATGCCGGCGCACCGTCGCGCAACGGATCAACCGACGACGACGGATTCGAACCCCAGAACGCCGCTCCCGAAAACCTCCAGCAACACCTGGAATGGCAACTCAATCTGTCGCAGTTCAATCCGCGCGATGCCGCGATCGCCACGGCGATCATTCACGCGCTCGACGAAGACGGTTACCTGCATGAAGGTATCGAAGCCGTCGCAGCCGCGCTGCCCGCAGGACTGAATGCGAGCAACGACGAAATCGACGCCGTGCGTCAACGCGTGCAGCGGTTCGATCCCACCGGTGTCGCCAGCCTCAACCTCAAGGACTGCCTGCTGGCCCAGCTGTTGCAATTCGCACCGGACGTACCTCAACGCGACCTGGCGATCCGCATCGTCGGGGAAGACCTCGAACTGCTCGCACGCAACGATATCGCCAAGATTGCACGTCGCATGCGCGCTGGCGAAGACGAAACCGCCACCGCGGCAGCGCTCATCCGCAGCCTTGATCCACGCCCCGGCGCGGCGCTGGACGCCACGCCCGTGGAATATGTCGCACCCGACGTATACGCGCGGCGCGACAACGGCCGTTGGCACGTCAGTCTGAATGCCGACGCACAGCCGCGCCTTGGCCTGAACCAGCACTATTGCAACCTCATCGCACGCGCACGCGGCGACGACGCCACATGGATGAAGGGCCAGCTCCAGGAAGCCCGTTGGCTGCTGAAAAGCCTCCAGTCGCGTGCCGAAACATTGCAGAAGGTCGCGGAAGTCATCGTCCGCAGGCAGAGCGCCTTCCTCGATTACGGCCCCGAGGCCATGCACCCGCTGGTGCTGCGCGAGGTCGCCGAAGAAGTCGGCATGCACGAATCCACCATCTCGCGCGTCACCACGCGGAAATACCTGCACACGCCGCGCGGCACGTTCGAGCTGAAACACTTCTTCTCCAGCGGCGTGGCCACCGAAGACGGCGGCAGCGCCTCGGCCACGGCCATCCAGGCCATGCTGCGCAAACTCATTACCGCGGAAGATCCGCGGCGCCCGTTATCCGATCAGGCACTCGCGGAGGAATTGCATCGACGCGGCATTCAGGTCGCACGACGTACGGTAGCGAAGTACCGCGAGGCGCTTCGCATTCCAAGCTCTAGCGAACGAACGCGCGCCGGTTGAATCGCGGCTGCGGGAACCCCACTGCGAATAGTGTGTCTTCATAAGTTCAGGCTCGAGGAGCAGGCCAAGGCCGCTCCGTCCTCGTCGCCGAAACGGCGACAACCTCAGCAACAAGGAGGCGTCATGAAAGTACAGCTCAGCGGCAAGCACATTGACATCACCCCGGCTCTGCGCGAACGAGTCGAGTCACAAATCAGCCGCTTCGAACGCCTTTTCGAGAATATAAAAATTCTGACCGTGGTCCTCTCCGTCGACGCCGAGAAAAAGGCCGCGGGAACTCTCGCCTGCGCTGGCGACAACCTGCACGCGGAGGCTACCGGCACCGACATGTACGTCGCCATCGATGCGATGATGGCCAAGCTGGTCGACCAGTTGCGCAAGCACAAAGAAAAACTCACCGATCACCACAATCAGGAAGTCCGCAACGCCCGCGCCGCGGGTTGATGCGCTCTCCCAAGGCCGCCCCATACGGGGCGGCCCGCCGGCTCCGAGGCCCTTGCCGGGCCAGCCGAACCCTCTTGATGGCACAATACGGTTCACGACGACGCCGCAGGTGGCGTCGCAACCTGCCGTCAAAGGATCCCAAGTGGACCGGCTTACCGCCAGACAACTGTTCGACGGAGTGCACGAGCGCATGGCGCTGCGCTGGGCCGCCGGCATGCGTGGCGAAGCCCGCGTCCTGGAGCCCAATGCGAAGCAGAGCCGCCGGCCCTCGCTGGTTGGCTATCTCAACGTCATCTATCCCAACAAGATCCAGATCGTCGGCACCGAGGAGCTCATCTACCTCGATGGCCTCGATTCGCGCCAGCGCTGGGAAACGATCCACAAGATCGCCGCCTATCAGCCAGCCGCGCTGATCGTCACGAAAGATCAGTCGATCCCTTCCGACCTGCGCGAAGTGGCGGAAGAAACCGACACACCGCTCTGGCAGAGCACCAAGCGCGGACACGAACTGCTGACGTACCTGCAATACCACCTCGCGCGCACCCTTGCGCCGCGGGTCACCTTGCACGGCGTTTTCCTCGAAGTCTTCTCCATCGGGGTCCTGATCACCGGTGGGCCGGGCTCGGGCAAGAGCGAACTGGCGCTGGAACTGATCAGCCGCGGCCATCGTCTGGTGGCCGACGATGCGACCGAGTTCACCCTGATCGCACCGGACGTTATCGACGGAGCCTGCCCCGAGCTGTTGCAGGACCTGCTGGAAGTGCGCGGCCTGGGCGTGCTGAATATCCGTGAAATGTTCGGTCATACGGCGGTCAAGCCCTCCAAGTACCTTCGTCTCGTGATTCACCTGAAGCCGATGCGCGACGGCGAGGAAACCGACGCCATGACCCGCCTCACCGGCGACGTCAGCCGGCGCAACGTCCTCGATGTCGACGTGCCGATGATCACCATTCCCGTGGCCCCCGGCCGCAACCTGTCGGTGCTGGTCGAGGCCGCTGTGCGAAACCACGTACTGAAGAGCAAGGGCATCGATCCGGCCCAGACATTCATCGACCGTCAGGCACATCAGATGCGTCGGCTTCCTCCCTGGTAGAGACACGATGACCGAGAGCCCGTTCACCCCCATCGTCGACGCCGACGCCATCCACCTCGTCGTCCTGACCGGCATGTCCGGCGGCGGCAAGACGGTCGCCCTGCGCGCGCTCGAGGATCTCGAGTTCTATTGCGTGGACAACCTGCCGGCCGCGCTGATGCCGCAACTGGTTGCGGCGGTCAGCCACGGCGAACACGGTCCGCGCAAGCGGATCGCGGTAGGTGTCGACGTGCGTAATCGCGTCGCCGACCTCCAGCGCATGCCCCAGGTGCTTTCCGAACTGGCGACGTCCGGTGTCCAGGTCCACCTGATCTTCCTGGACAGCCGCGACGAAGTGCTCATCAAGCGCTATTCGGAAACCCGCCGCCGGCACCCTCTGGCGATCGAGCGCCTGTCGCTGGCCGATTCCATCGCCCAGGAACGCAAGCTGCTGCGTCCGCTGGTGAACATCGCCGACAAGGTGATCGATTCCAGCGACCTCAACGTCCATCAGCTACGCCGGCTGTTCGCCACGGGCTACGCCGAGGCGTCGGACGGCACCACCCTGCTTTTCGAATCGTTTGCCTACCGCCGCGGCCTGCCTCCCGACGCCGATTTCGTCTTCGACGCCCGGTGTCTGCCGAACCCGCACTGGGAGGCCGCCCTGCGCCCCTTGTCGGGCAAGGACCTGCCCGTGCGCGAGTATCTGGAGGCGCAGCCCATGGCAGGCGAGTACTATGGCGATGTGGTGCGCTGGCTGGAAACCTGGTTACCCCGTTTCGAGGGTGCCGACCGCAGCTATGTCACCGTCTCGATCGGTTGTACCGGGGGCCGTCATCGATCCGTCTACCTGGTCGAGAAACTCGCCCAGCATTTTCGCGCGGAGCGCGGCAACGTCCTCACCTTCCACCGCGAACTCGAATGACGCCATGACGAAACTTTTCACAACACGCGATCCACAGACATGAGCGTCGGCGTTCTGCTCATGACGCACGAGGCGGTCGGCAAAGCGCTGATCTCCGCCGCGCGCCATGTCATACCGTCGCTTCCGCTGACCGTGGATGCCGTCGAGGTACCGGCCAACTCCGACCCCGACATCATGCGTACGCTCACGGCGAAACACGCCCGCGACCTGGACCAGGGCGACGGCGTGCTGGTGCTGGCCGACCTGTATGGCGCCACGCCCTGCAATATCGGCCTGTCGCTTGGCGAACTCGGCGTCCATCTGCGCTGCGTCTCCGGCCTCAATCTGCCGATGCTGCTGCGCGTTCTCAACTACTCGGAAAAAACGCTACCCGAACTGGCGGAAATCGCCGCCACAGGCGGTCGCGGGGGAATTTTCATCGACCATGCTTGAACAGGACATCGTGGTATCCAACCGGCTCGGCCTGCACGCGCGAGCCTCGGCCAAGCTGGTACAGCTGGTCTCGCGTTTCAAATCCGGCGTGTGGCTTCTCAATAAGGGACGCGAAGTGAATGCGCAAAGCATCATGGGCGTCATGATGCTCGCGGCGGGAATGGGCACTTCCCTTACTGTGCGCGCGGACGGCCCGGACGAGGTCGACGCGCTCGCGGCCGTCATCGACCTGTTCAACCGCAAGTTCGACGAAGGCGCTTAACGCATGTCCGAAGGCAGTACGACGAGGTTCGAATGAGATACGTGCTGACCGGCACACCCGCGGCCAGGGGTATGGCCCTCGGACGCGCGCGTCTTGTTCAGCCCAGCATTTACACCGTCGACACGCGTCTGCTCGAGAACGAAGAAATCGGTCCGGAAATCGAACGCCTGCACAAGGCGATCGACACGGCACGGCAGGAATTGCGCGAGCTGCGCAGCAAACTGCATGGCGCCCTTGCCCGCGAGGTCGGCGATTTCATCGACGCGCACAGTCTGCTGCTGGACGACGACGAATTGCTGCGCGGACTGGACGAACTCATCTCGGTAGGCCACTACACGGCCAGCGCGGCTCTGAAGATGCAGCGCGACCGGCTCGCCGCCGTGTTCGACGCGATGAACGACCCTTACCTCAAGAGCCGAGGCGAAGACATCGACCAGGTTATCGGCCGCGTAATGTCGGTACTGCAGCAGCAGTCCAGTCGCGAAGAACGCAAGCTTGCGGCACGTGTCGGCGAAATCGTCGTCAGCGATACCGTCGCCCCCGCCGACATGGCGTCCATGGCGGGGCAAGGCATGCTCGGCGTCGTCGCCAGCGCGGGCAGCGTGTATTCGCACAGCGCCATCCTGGCACGCAGTTTCAACCTGCCCATGCTGGTCGGCACGCGCGACGCGCTGGCCACCATCAACGACGACGATCTCGTTCTGATCGACGCCGAGAACGGCGATGTCATCGTCCATCCCACCGCCCAGGATCTCGCGCGCTACCGTCAGTGGCAGCGTCAGGCGGCCCAGGAAGGCCGTCGCCTCGCAGCTCTTGCCTCCGCGCCCACGCTTACCCGCGATGGCGCGCATATGCGTCTTTTCGCGAATGCGGAAATCGCAAGCGATGTCGCCCAGGCGCGTGCGCGCGGTGCCGACGGTATCGGTCTTTATCGTTCCGAATTCCTTTTCCTGCGCCAGCGCGGATTGCCTTCCGAAGACGAACAGTTCGTGGCCTACCGCGACCTGGTTCTCGGCATGGGCGGCCTGCCCGTCACCATCCGTACGCTGGATCTCGGCGCGGACAAAGCCGACGCCGCCGGACTGACCATTCGCGGCGAAGAAAATCCCGCGCTCGGCGTGCGCGGCGTGCGGCTGTCCCTGCGTTACCCGGACGTTTTCAGCGTGCAGTTGCGCGCCATCCTGCGCGCCGCGTGTTACGGCCCGATCCGTATCCTCGTGCCCATGGTCACGCACATGGGCGAAATGGTCGCCGTACGCGCGCTGATCAAGAAAGCCCGCGAAGCGTTGAGCCGCGAAGGCCATGAGTTGCCCGAGCGTCTCGATATCGGCGCGATGATCGAAGTACCCGCCGCCGCCATCGGTGTCACCAGCATTCTGCAGAAAGCCGATTTCCTTTCCATCGGAACGAACGATCTGGCCCAGTACGTATTGGCGGCCGATCGCAACAACGATGCACTGGAAGGGATTTACGATCCATTGCAACCGGCGTTCCTGCGTCTTATCGCACACGTCATCGCCGCGGCTCGACGGGCACGCAAGCCGGTCAGTCTCTGCGGCGAAATCGCGGGCGATACCGCATTCACGCCGCTCCTCGTCGCCATGGGCCTCGAGGAATTCAGCATGCATCCGGGACAGTTGCTACAGGTGCGCGACAAGCTGACCGTGCTCGATTGCAAGGCATTGCGGCAGGCGGCGCCGAAGCTGTTCCGCGCGCATACCCGCGACGAGGTCGAGGCGCACCTGCTCACGGTGCTCGCGCACGGCGTCATCGGCGAATGCGATACCGATGAGGTTGGGGCGCTGTAACCCGCCATCCCTGTGTAGGAGCCCGCTTGCGGGCGAAAGCCAACGGGGCGAGGAAGACGGATGCTTACATCCGCGAGCCCGATCTGCGGGCTGCGGATGTCACGCATGGCATCGCCGCTCCGTTGGCTTTCGCCCGCAAGCGGGCTCCTACAAGGGATGGAAAGCACTCCGGTTACAGCATCCCCAGAAACGCATCCAGCAGCGCCCCGCGATAACGCGACCGGTGCACCACCACCGACAGTACCCGGCGCATATCCAGAAACGGCGTTTTGAGTACAGCTAACCGCCCTGCCGCAACGGCATCGCCGATCGCCACAGCGGGAAGACAGGCGATGCCCAATCCCGCGATCACCGCCTGCTTGATCGCCTCGGACTGATCGAGCTCCAGGACCGTCGTGCCGGCGGGCAGTTCCGCCAGTGCGCGTTCGCTCATGGCACGGGTCGCCGAACCGCGTTCGCGCAGCACCCAGCGTTCGCCTGCGAAGTCTTCGCGGCGCAGCCGCGGTTTTCCCGCAAGACGATGGTCCGGACGCACGCATACCGCCAGCCAGTCTTCGCGCCAGGGTCGTACGTCCAGCGAAGGGTGCGTGACCGGGCCTTCGACGCAACCGACGTCGTAAGCATGATCCAGCACGCCTTCGGCAATGCGCGCCGTATTGGCGACGCCAAGCCGTAATGACACCCCCGGATGCGCCGACGCAAACGGACCGAGCAGATCGCCGACCAGATAGTTGCCGACCGTATTGCTCGCACCGACGCGAAGTTCGCCACTCAACGCCGCACTGGCATCGCCGGCGCGACGCTCCAGTTCCGCGAAGCGTTCGATCAGCTCCTGCGCCAACGGCAACAGTTCACGGCCGCGTGCGTTGAGCCGCAGCCGGCCCTTCTCGCGAGCGAACAAGGGTGAACCCAACTGACGCTCCAGCTCCGCCAGCGCCATGCTGGCGGCCGGCTGACTGAGATACAGACGCTCGGCCGCCGCACGAACGCTGCCATCCAGGGCAATGGCCACGAAGACTTCGAGCTGGCGGGGGCTGATTCCTATCATCAGTCATTCTTATACACTGAATAAGACATACTCAATATGCTTATGGATTTCAGGAGCGGAAAATAGCGCCATCGCTCTGGAACCACCCTCATGTCCGCCATCGAAACCGTCACCATCCCTCCCGCTCAGAACAAGCTTCCCGGCCTGGCCCTGGCTTTCGCCGTCGCCGCCGTCGCTTTCGGGCTGGGGAAACTGCTGCCGCTGGTGGGCGGCGCCGTGTTCGGCATCGTTCTCGGGCTGGTCGTGCGCCATTTCGCCCCGCCCGCCGCATCGTTCCAGCCGGGCATCCGTTTCGCGTCGAAGCAGATCCTCCAGTGGTCGATCATCGCGCTTGGCTTCGGCCTGAGCCTGACCCAGGTGGCGCATACCGGGCTCGAATCGCTGTCGGTCACGGTGACCACGGTGGCCGCTGCCGGCATCTCCGCGTTCGTCCTGGGCAAGGTCCTGCGCGTGCACGACAAGCTGCGCCTGTTGATCGGCGTGGGCACCGCCATCTGCGGCGGTTCGGCTATCGCCGCCGTGGTGCCCATCCTCAAGCCCGACGAGCACGACACCGCGTTCGCGATCTCGACCATCTTCCTTTTCAACCTGGTAGCGGTACTGCTGTTTCCCGCGCTCGGCCATCTGCTGCATCTGTCCGACCTCGGCTTCGGCCTGTGGGCAGGCACCGCGATCAACGACACCTCGTCGGTCGTCGCGGCGGGCTACAGTTTCAGTCATGCCGCCGGCGACTACGCCACCATCGTCAAGCTCACGCGCGCCACGCTGATCATCCCCATCTGTCTCGTTCTCGCACTGATCGTCGGCTGGAAGGAAAAGCGCAGCGGCCGCAGCGACTTCAGCCTGCGCAGCATCTTTCCCTGGTTCATCCTCTGGTTCCTGGTCGCTTCGGCCGTGCGCACAGCAGGCCTGGTTCCCGAGGTCGCACTACCCTGGGTTCACTTCGCGGCCGAGTGCCTGATCATCGTGGCGCTGACCTCGATCGGCCTGTCGGCCGACCTGCGGCGCATGGCGTCGACCGGCCCGCGCCCGATCCTGCTGGGACTGGGCGTATGGGCATCGGTAGCGGTGACGAGCCTGATCGTGCAGTACCTGATCGGACGGCTGTAACGCTACGCTTTTTTTTGTAGGAGCCCGCTTGCGGGCGAAAGCCAACGAAGCGGTGAAGATGCGGTTTGCATCCGCAGCCCGTAGATCGGGCTCGCGGATATGCGCATCCGTCTTCCTCGCCCTGCTGGCTTTCACCCGCAAGCGGGCTCCTACAACACGGAGCTGGCGGTATTGCGGGCGATGGCTAGCAGCAGGCGTTCGTTGAGTGCGTGCTGCTGCGCCTGCCATGCCGCGAGGCTTTCCTCGGCGACTTCTTCCTGACCGTCCATCGCGCTCAGACGTCGTTTCCACCATGACTTATAGCGATAACGCGATATCTCGCCAGTCACGTCGCTACCCACGATGCGTCCGCGCAATGCGTCGATCATCGCCTCGCCGCCCGCCTCGTCCAGCGTGCCCTGGTCCCAGTTCGTCATCGCAACGGATGCGTCGTAAACGTCCTTGTCGATCGACAGATAAGTCGCATCGCTACGACCCTTCTGCTCGTCGACGAAAGCGGCCACCAGGTCGGCGGACGTGGCGAAGCTGCGGAATCCGTGGCCAAGTCCCACGCGCTGCGCCCAACCGGTGTCCACACCGGACGACCAGTACGTGAGTTTGCGCGCACGCAACGGGGCCAGATAGTTCTCCCATGCGTGCTTGCGCCCGATATCGCCCGAAGTAATGCCGACGACATGGACGTGCGTGACGCGCGGAAACATCGCAACGCGGCGCACCCACGATCCGCAATGCACGCCGAACGGAAAGCGCATGTTGTCCGGATGGTTGTCGAATACCACGACCTGGAACGGCTCGCGGCCGGGGACTCGCTCGATCAGCGGCCAGGTAAGATGGTGGAAGTCTCCGCTGCCCGTGAATACGGTGCCGAAATCGGCAGGCAACGTGGCATCCAGCGTTTCGCGAAAACGACGCAGCGCCCCTAGCGAACAGGCGAAGCGCAGCGACTCCTGCCACTCTTCCAGCGGCAGCACGATCCGGCGGGCCAGCGGCCCGACCGAACCATCGATATCAAGGACGACGGGACGCATTGTGCTTTTCCTGCCACTGGCGGTCGCTCTCGAAGTGCTTCGCCAGGCGGCGGAGCACGAAACGGAGCAGAGGGTTGCGTATGTATACCGCGTGACGCGTCATATGAAAGCTCGCGCCCAGCGATGCCTTTACTTCCGGATCGGTCCACCCTGCCACATAGTGCGTAAGACCTCGTTGCCTGGCGTACTCGAGGTTATGCATCCAGCTCACGAAGTACAGGTTGTAGTCGCGTGCACGGGGATAGGAGAAGCCGATGTACTTATCCAGCAGCCGGCCTTGGTGTTCGTAGCAGAGATTCCATCCGATCGTCTCGCCGTCCTTGCGGTAAACGAACACCACGCCGCCACCGTTCGCATCCTGAAATGCGTCCCGGAAAAAATCGAGCGTCAGCAGATCGAAATGCGTTTCGCTTTGCGCGTAAACCTCGCAATACAACGCATAGAAACGCTCGACGAGACCTTCATCGGCGAAAGCGGTACCCGTGGGTATCGCCTCGATCTCCAGTTCGTCGCGGGAACGAAGCTTGCGACGCAGATTCTTCCGCCGGCTCGCCGACATCCGGCTCAGATAGTCGTCCGCCGAAGCGAAATCGATCGGCAGCCACGCAAGCGCCTGCCCTTCGACGGTGATGAAGCCCTCCGCCCCGGCGGCATCGACGAACCGTTGCGACCAGTCGCTGGACGACGCATCGAGCAACGGCGATCCGAGCGGAATGTCCTTGACCACCAGCAGCGTATGCGCCCGTCCGACAGTCGATCGAAGCTCCGCGGCCAGCGCGGCGGGGTCGGCTCCGGCGGGGAACACCGCGTACTCGGTCACGGTCGTTCCGGCGAAGCACGTACGCGGCCGGAGCAGGCGCGACCAGAAGCGATACAACGGCAAACCCTGGACGCGATGGCGCAACGCATCATCGGCCGTCGTCAGCAGATCGAACGGAGCCGCGAACAGGGGCATGCCGTCTTTCGAACGCAGGGTATCGAAGCCGACGGGAGGGTGTCGGTCGAAGTGCCCGAGCAGGCTGTCCGGTTCGAGTTGATTGAGGAAAGGCATGCGTAAGCTTTTTACGTTTAGACTCGGGGTGCCACGCCAGCCGGATGCCGTTTTGGCTCCGGGGTTCGCGGCAACGGGGAGGTCGGGACTATGAGCGATCCGATTGAAAGCAAGGTATTCGATATCATCGCCAACGACGCGAAGATAGACCGGTCCACCATCACGCTCGAATCAACGTTGAAGGATCTGGGCGTGACATCCCTCGACGCTATCGAGGTGATTTTCGACATCGAGGAAGAGTTCAAGGTGACCTTTCCCGAGCGCGATCCCAACTTCGACGGCGACACGGTCGCAGGACTGATCGGTGCGCTGCGGGAAGCGCTGGCACGCAAGGATGCCGCTCCCCCCGCCTGATCATCCGGTTCACTCCGCGCCGCAAGGCGAAACGAAACCAGCCGGGGAGTCAGGCGATGCGAGCAATCCAGGAAGGCCGTGTGGCGATCACGGGCATGGGCGCGGTAAGCGCCTTCGGTATCGGAGCGGATCGATTGTGGAGTGGACTGGTGGCAGGCCAGTCCGCCATCCGCCCGCTGGTCCATCCCCGCTCGGCGGAACTTCGCGCGCGTATCGCGGCGCAGGTTCCCGACTTCACGCCCGAGTCGCACTTCGACCCTCACGTACTTCCCCTGCTCGACCGGATATCCCAGTTCGCCCTGCTCGCATCGCGCGAAGCGGTCGCCCAGTCGGGCATCGCGTTCGACGACGGGCTGCGCACCCGCACAGCGGTGATCATCGGCACGGGCGCCGGCGGCGAGACCTCGCACGACGATACGAGTCGCCACCTGTACGGCGAGGGCAACGGACAGCGCGTCCATCCCCTGAGCATCGTGCGCATCATGGCCAGTGCTCCAGCGAGCCACATCGGCATCGAATTCGGCCTGTCCGGCCCCGCCTTCGTGGTGACCAGCGCGTGCGCATCGGCCAATCACGCGATCGCCCAGGCCGTCGGCATGATCCGCAGCGGCATGGTCGACGTCGCCGTGACTGGCGGCACGGAGGCCTGCCTCTCGTTCGGAGTCATTCGTGCGTGGGAAGCGATGCGTATCCTCGCGGACGATACCTGCCGCCCCTTCTGCAAGCAGCGGCGCGGGCTGGTGCTTGGCGAAGGCGCCGGCATGTTCGTACTCGAATCCATCGAGCATGCGCGTCGACGCGGTGCGACGGTGCTTGCCGAGATCGCGGGCGTAGGCATGAGTTCGGATGCCGGCGACATCGTGGCTCCCTCCGCCAACGGCGCCGCGCAAGCCATCCACGCGGCGCTTGCCGATGCGGGCATGGAACCCTCCGCGATCGACTACGTCAACGCGCACGGCACGGGCACGCAGGCGAACGACGTCACGGAAACCCGCGCACTCCACATGGCGCTGGGTGCGCACGCGCGGAACATATGTGTTTCCTCGACCAAATCGATGCATGGCCATGCGCTTGGTGCCTCCGGTGCACTCGAACTCATCGCGACGATCGGGGCGATCAAGGAAGGCATCGTACCGCCCACGGCCAACTTCATCGACAGCGATCCGGACTGCGATCTGGATATCGTTCGCAACGATGCCCGCGTGATGCACGTGCGGGCGGCGCTGTCCGACTCATTCGCATTCGGCGGCCTGAATGCCGTCCTTGCGGTGTGCGAGCCTCGTTGAGGCCCACGGCAACGGGTGGGCCGGGCGTGAACGCCCGACCCACCCGTCCGGTCCATCAGGCGCGCTTGGCCTTGGTCAGCAGCTGATCGAGCAGCGAGATGGCCAGGTCGATCTCTTCGTGGCTGATGTCGAGCGACGGCGCGAACGTGATGACGTTCTTGTACCAGCCGCCCACGTCCAGCACGAGACCGATCTTCTTGCCGTTGTGCTCCAGGCCGCCGGCAAGGCCGATGTCGACCATGCGGTCGAGCAGTTCCTTGTTCGGCGTGAAGCCGTCGTCGGTGCAGATTTCGGCACGCAGCGCGAGACCGAGGCCGTCGACGTCGCCGATTTCCTTGTGACGCTTCTGCAGGTCTTTCAGGCCATCGAGGAAGTGCTTGCCCTTCTCCACGACCTTCGTGCCGTAGTCCAGCTCGTAGCCCATCTTGATGACTTCGAGACCGAGCGCCGTACCGAGCGGATTGGAGTTGAACGTCGAATGCGTCGAACCCGGCGGGAAGATCGTCGGATTGATCAGCTCTTCGCGCGCCCACAGACCGGACAGCGGATTGAGGCCGTTGGTCAGCGCCTTGCCGAAGACGATGATGTCCGGATTCACGCCGAAGTTCTCGATCGACCAGAGCTTGCCCGTGCGCCAGAAACCCATCTGGATTTCGTCGCAGACCATCAGGATGCCGTATTTGTCGAGCACCTTCTTCAGATCGATGAAGAAGTTCTTCGGCGGGATGACGTAGCCACCGGTGCCCTGGATCGGTTCGACGTAGAACGCGGCGTATTCGGCCTGCCCCGCTTTCGGATCCCACACGCCGTTGTATTCGGTCTCGAACAGACGCTCGAACTGGCGTACGCAGGCGTCGGAGTATTCTTCCGGCGTCATACCCTTCGGGCGACGGAACGGATACGGGAACGGGACAAACATCGCGCGCTCGCCGAAGTGGCCGAAGCGGCGGCGATAGCGGTAGCTGGACGTGATGGACGACGCCCCCAGCGTACGGCCGTGGTAGCCGCCTTCGAACGCGAACATCAGGCTCTTGCCGTTACGCGCATTACGCACGATCTTCAGCGAGTCTTCCACCGCCTGCGCACCGCCGACGTTGAAATGCACGCGGCCGTCCAGACCGAACTTCGACTTCGCGTCGACCGCGATCGTCTTGGCAAGCTCGATCTTTGTCTGGTGCAGGTACTGGCTGGCTACCTGGGGAAGCAGGTCGATCTGGTCTTTCAGGCAATCATTAAGACGCTTGTTGCCGTAACCGAAGTTCACGGCCGAGTACCACATCTGCAGGTCGAGGAAGGGGATGTCCTCGCTGTCGTAGATGTAGCTGCCTTCCGCATGACGGAAGATCTTCGGCGGATCGACATAGTGCACGGTGTCGCCGAACGAACAGTATTTCGCCTCGTCGACGAGCAGCTGGGCGTCGTCGATGACGACCTTGGGGTTCTTGGTCAGAACGTTCATGGGAGGGAAATCCTGTTACGTCGTAAGTGCGGAAATCGGGTGGACGACGATCTCGGGCGGGAGACGTCCGTCAGCAAGCGCGGGCAGAAGCTCGAGCGCTTCGTCGAAGCTGGCGATGGGCACGTAGGGAATACCCGCGGCGCGGCAGTGTTCGATCAGACGGTTCTTGGCGAACACGAAATCGACGGTGTCGGCGGCGCAGAAATCCGATGCGCCGTCGCCGATCAACAGCGTCTTGCGGCCATCGCTGCGCGCTTCGGCAACGCAGGCGCACTTGCAGGTACCGCTACGGCAGTCCGGCTTGCGGAACGGCGACGTCAGACGCCACTCGCGCTCGCCCGCCATGTTCAGGTGATTGGCGGCAACCGGCAGCGTATCGAGGCCATGACGGCTCAGGATCGAATCGATGGCGTAATCGAGCCCGTCGCTGACGACACGGATGGGCATGCCAAGACGCTTCGCCTGACCGACGAACGCCGGAAAGCCATGGTCGATATGCAGTCCGTCGAGATGCGCGTCCATTTCCTCGCGGCTGACGTCGAGAAGACCGACCTGCCCGGCCATGCACTCAGCCGAACCGATGCGGCCCGCGCGCCAGTCGCGCTCGAGCACTTCCCAACCGGGACGGCCGAAGCGGTCGAGCAGCGAATCGATCACGTCCTCGACGGTAATCGTGCCGTCGAAGTCGCAGAGAATGTTCCAGGAAACCGAATGATTCACGTAGGAAGTCCACCATCAGGGTTGACGGCAGGTTAGGGACGGTACCTTTCGCACCCCTTTCCCAGTGGCCGAAGGTTCCCCTAAGGAGGCTCCCGTTCACTTTGTCCGACTATGATTTCCGCCCGATCACCCCCCATATCCGTGCCCATGCCGCTTCGCTCCCTCCTCGCCGGAATCCCGATGGCCCTGCTAGTCGTATCGGGCATCGCTTCCGCCAGCGAGGCGCCCAGCTACGCGTTCGGGGCCGGCGTGCAGCACATTCCGTCCTGGATCGGCGCCAGCACCCATCGCAACCAGCTCCTGCCCTATGTGGACATCGACCTGCCGGAGATTGGCGAGCTTTCGACGGTCGACGGCCTGACCGTCGATCTGATCCACGGCACGCACTGGCATGGCGGTCCGTACGGAAATTATATGTGGGGCCGCAGCCACGAAGACCTGGGTACGCTCGGCGGCAAGGTCACGTCGCTTTCGCCGCGGCTGCAGGGCGGCGGATACATCGAATATGCGTTCGACGAGCAATGGAGCGTGGGCTCGCGTGTTAGCCACGACACCGACGGAGCGGGGGCGTACCTGGATGTCTACGGCGATCTGAAGCTACCCGATATCGGCTATATCGAGCAGTCCTTCGAGCTGCAATGGCAAGCGATGAACGGTCCGGCGATGCGGCGCTTCTTCGGCCTGAGTGCCGACGAGGCCACGAGCATCGGAACCGCGCCATGGCGACCGGGCGCCGGGGCACAGATGGCCTATATCGAATACGACGCCTTCCTGCCCACCAGCGAGCATACGGGCTTCGCACTGTCGATCAATATTGGCCGCCTGCTGGGGGCCGCGGCAAACAGCCCGCTGGTCCGCTCGTATGGATCGCGGACCCAGATTTCGCAGACGCTGGCCTTCGTCTACCACTTCTGAGCCAGCGCTTCGCCGTGCGTCAGGGCTTCGCGCCCTGCTTCGTGAAACGCACCAGCACGCGTTGCCCGATGCGAAGGTCTTGTGGCGTATCGAACGACAACACGCATTCCACCGTGCGCGAATTCGCCCGTGCCTGCGCGTCGTCGTCCAGAACGCCGGGGCCGATCACGGAACCGACACGCACGACGGTCGCCTGCCGCGGCGTCGCTTTCGCATCGCCGTCGGCCGTGACTTCCGCATGCATGCCCGGCTGCACGTTATTGGCAAAGGTTTCGCTGAGTTCGGCGCGAACGAGACGCGGTGTATCGGGCAACAGAACGATGAGCGGATTCTCCGTCCCCACGGATGCGCCGGGACGGGCCAGCACCCGGGTGACCAGTCCGTTGGAGGGCGCGCGTAGCGTGCGCTGGGCAAGCTCGTAGTTTGCGGAGCTGACTTTCTGGGCGAGTACGGCGACCTGCGCCGTGGCGGCATCCTGTTCCGCGCCGAGCTGGACCAGTGCGTCCGCCGCATCGTCCGCGCTCTGCCCGTCTCCGGCGCCGCTGGCTTCCGCCTGGGCAAGCCGTTGCGCACGCTGCTTCGCAGCCGCGATACGCTTGCCCAGCGAGGCGATCTGCGCGTTCGCCTGGGCACGTTCCGCTTCGGCCGCGGCGACGGCAAGCTTCGCCGGCGTGTCGTCGAGGGCGGCCAGGACCTGCCCCGCCTTCACGGTGTCGCCCTCGTGCACATCCATCCGTACGAGTACGCCGTCGCGCGGCATCGAAAGCGAAAGCAGTCCGCCTTCGACGTCGACGCGGCCACGCGCGGCCGCAGCGTAGTTCGATTCGGGCGCGCTTGCGGTCGCGGGTGCATTCCCATGCCCCGAACAAGCCGCGAGGGCCAGCGAAAGCAGGATCAGGCACGCCTTCCGGTGCGTTGCAATCGCGTTCATAACGAAGATATCTCCTGGTTCGAGCGACCCGGCGCCAGTTCGGGCGTGTGGCGCTGATCGCTTAGTATCCGCCCGTCTTCCATGGCGAGCACGCGATCCGCGTGACCCAGAAGACGAGGATCGTGACTGACGCACAGGACCGTGGTGCCATGGGTACGCGCTATACGATGAAGCAGATCGATCACCATCTGCCCGTTCGCGGCATCCAGTGCGCTGGTCGGCTCGTCGGCGAAGAGCAGCTCGGGCTCTTTCGCCATGGCGCGGGCCACCGCGACGCGCTGCTTTTCGCCACCCGAAAGTTCGGTCGGACGCAGGGAAGCGCGATGAGCGACGCCCACTTCGTCCAGCGAACGAAGCGCCCGCTCGCGAACTTCGCGCGAAGGCAGCCCCAGGTAATGCAGCGGAAGTTCCACCTGCTCCAGCGCCGTCAGCGCGGGGAATAGGTTGAAACCCTGAAAAACGAAACCGGTGTGGGCCAGGCGAAACCGTTCGAGCTCGCGTTGCCCGAGGTCGTCCAGCTTGTCGCCCAGGGCGAATACCTCGCCGGAGTCGACCTTCTGCAGACCGCTCAATATCGCGAGCAACGTGCTCTTGCCGCAACCGGACGGCCCGGAAATCAGCGTCAGTTCGCCCGCATGAAGTTCCAGCGACACTTCGTGAAGGACGCTCGTGCGAACGCGTCCCGTGACGAACGACTTCGTGACCCGTTCGGCCCTCAGGCTGGGTCCGGCATAACGCTTATTGTCGAGAGGTGAATTCATGGCATCACCTCAGCAACGTGGCGGGATCGGCGCGACGCAGGCTGCGCATGGCGGCAAGACCCGACACCGCGGCCAGCGCCATCACGAGCAGTGCGCATATCAACGTGACAGGTATGCTGAGGTACACGGGCACGTCGCGGCTTCGGGCGATCGCCATCAACAGCGCCCCGACGAACGATGCGCCGAATAATCCCAGCGCGCCCACCCAGAACGCCTGCTCCAGCACTACCCGGCGCAGTGCGGGCAAGCCTACGCCTAGCGCGTTGAGCGTCGCGTATTCGCGAACGGAACCGGCTACCGCCGCGACCAGCGTCTGGCTGGTGATGACGGCACCGACCAGAAAGACGATACCCGCCAGGAACAGCACGCCCGCGCCGGCACCTGTATCCAGCATCCAGTAGAGAACCGTTCGCCGCGCGAAATCGCGCGCCGCCCAGACATCGTAGGGACCGAAGCCGGTGGCATGCCGTAGCCGTGCGGCGACCGATTTCGTATCGGCGTTCGCGTCGAGCTTCGCTACCAGATACGTCGGGCGACCGGCATCCTGTGGATCGGGGTTCAGCCGGCGCGCCGTTTCCAGCGACGTCACGACGTTCACCCCGCCCAGCGCGCGCAAGCCCGAACTCACACCGACAATGCGCACCGTATGCCCGTTGATCGCGGCCTGCTTGCCTACGCCGACACCGAGCTTCTCCAGGTCCGCGCGGTCGACGACGACAGCGTCCGGCTCTTCCAGACGGGCGCGCATGTCCTTGTCCAGCACGCGGGCGAACATCAGTCCTTCGGGACGGGGATCGATTCCCGACACGTAAACCGATACGCCACCCGTGGTGCGGTCGCCCCGCCAGTCGCCATCCAGCCAGATGAACGGCTCGACCTGCGTTACGTGGGGGTCCATCCGCATATGCATTTCGACGTTGGGATCGAGCGAGCGCCCCTGGTCAACGCTTTGCGTGCCCGGATAACCCACCCATATATCGGCGGTCGATCCGGTGATGTAAACACTGGCGCTGCTGAAAATGCCAAGGACGAGCGCCGCCTGCAGCACCTGCAGCAGGCCGGCGAAGCCGACGGCGAGAATCGCCGGCAGAAAACGGCGCCACTCGTAGATAAGTGTTTTGCGGGCGAGAGGAACCATCAGCGCGCCGCCTCGGCGTCGCTATCTTCATCCGCGACTACCGGAGCGCCTCCCAGCGCCTTGAACAGCGCGACATAAGCAAGATCGCGGGTTGCCCGTGCATCCACCATGTCGACGCCGGCTTCCGCCACCGCGACGCGGGTATCCGCACGATCCAGTTCGCTCGCGAGTTTCAGACGCGTCCGGGTAGCCATGGCGTTGTCGGCCACCGTGGATGCCTGCCAGGCATCCAGACTGTGACGCTCCCGCTCGCGCTGCGCCTGCAGATTGTCGAGTGCGGTCTGCACTTCGGCGACACCTTGCAGGACGCTTTGCCGATAGGCCAGCACCGTCGCCTGGAACTGATGGCGGCTGGCGTGCGCCGCGGCGGCGCGCATGCCCCAGTCGAACAACGGAATATCCAGAACGGGGCCGACGGACGCGATGCCGTGCGTATGCGTGCGGCGATAGCTGACGATATTGGTCGACCAGATCATCGAAGCGCCCAGTCCGATGCTGGGATACATCTCGGCGCGAGCGAGCCCGAGCTCGCCCGCCGCACGCACGACGTCCGCTTCCGCCTTCGCGATTTCCGGCCGGGTGCGCAGCAGCTCGGCCGGTGCGCCATCGAGTTTCCAGTCGCCCAACTGGGGGACGTCGGCAACTGTCTCCCATGCGGCATCCGGGGCGTTCATGCCGAGCAGCACCGCAAGCTGCCGGGATGCCGTGTCGTATGCCTGTTTGGGATCCATGAGCGCGGATTCGGCACGGGCAAGTTCGCCGTGCGCCTTCGCGACGTCGACGGGCGAGGCCATGCGCAGCTTCGCGCGGGTCTCGACCAGATCGACACGCCTGGCTCGTTCGTCGCGCAGATCCGTCAGCAGCCGGACCCGCTGCTGCGCGGCGCGCATTTCGACCCAGTTGCGAACCACCTCGGCAATGACCGTAACGCGTGCGGCTTTCACCTCGGCCACGCTCGACTGGAGTTGTCCGCGCGCGGCGCGCTCCGCACCGGTGGCACGGCCGAAGAAACCGAATTCCCAAACCGAATCGAACCCGGCGACGAAGAACGACGCACTGGCGTCCGGATCGAACAGGTCGTCCGTCTTCCCCTTCAGCGAGGGAAGAAAACGATCGCCGGAATGATGATCGAGACCGCGTGCGGCCTGCAGACGCTCGACCGCTTGCGCGACATCGAGGTTGTCTTTGAGCGCGCGCTCGACGACGGCGTCGAGCGCGGGGTCGCCGAATGCCTTCCACCATCCGTGCAGATCCGGCGCGGTAGCCGCTGGCGGAGGCGGCAACGCACTCCATTGCGCCGGCAGTTCGGGCGGCGTCGGCGGATACTTCACGCCAAGCCCCGCGCAGCCAGCCGCCATAGCGGCGAAAGACGCGAGGGCGCAGGCAAGGAAGTGTCTAGTCATCACGGCCCATGATCGTATACGGCCAGTCAGAAGGTAAGCCCGTGCGAGTAGACGACACTGTCCACTCCCGCCATCCGATCACTGGAATTTTAACGTGCCGGCACATGGGCTTCGTTCGTCTTGTGGGACGAGCGGATAGTGCGCGGCAAACCTTAGACTTATCTTTCGACATTGTAGCGTAGGGACTTCGAAAGACATGCCCATGACGCACATCGATTGCCGCCTCAGACAACACATCTACGTGTTGGTTCCCCGACAAGTCTAAGGCCTTGACCGGTAGCTGCCTACGTGCCGTTGGTCAGCGGTTGTCCTGGGTCCAGATGGCGCCTTCGTCTTCGCGCACGGGGAACGTCGCCACGGGTTCGTAGGCAGGCGGGCAGGTCACCGCGCCGGTGCGCACGTCGAACCGGGCGCCATGCCGGATGCATTCGACCTCGAAGCCGATAAGCGGTCCGTCCGCCAGCTCGCCGCCGTCGTGGGTACACACGTCCTCGATGGCATAAAGGTCGCCGTCGATGTTGTAGACGGCGATCGCCGTGTCGCCGTCCCACACGATGCGGTGCTCTCCGGGAAGCAGCTCGCTGCGCGTGCCGACCCGGACCCAGCCGTTCATGCCTCGCCTCCCAACGGCTTGACCACGTACTCGAAACGAAGGTCGTCGCGCAGGGGAATACCGAAGCGTTCGTCGCCATAAGGAAACGGACTGAATCTGCCGGTGCGCGCGTAACCGCGCCGGCCGTACCAGGCCATCAGTTCGTCGCGCACGTCGATCACGGCCATTTCGACGCTCGAACATGCCCAGTCCTGTCGGGCGAGACGTTCTACCTCGGCGACCACACGGCGGCCGATGCCGCCGCCCTGGCGCAACGGGCGTACGGAGAACATGCCGAAATAGCAGGCATCGCCTTTCTTCTCGATATAGCAGGAGGCGAGCAACTCCCCGCCCTCTTCCAGGAGCACGAAGCGCCCCTCGGAACCGGCCAGCAGCTGGCCGATTTCCTCGGCGTCCGTACGCCTGCCGGCGAGCAGGTCGGCCTCGGTCGTCCAGCCGGCCCGGCTGGCGGCGCCCCGGTAGGCGGACTCGACAAGCCCGACGATCGCCGACACGTCGGCCGACGTCGCGTAACGGAACCCTGGGGAGAGTGTTTTCGAGGTGGGAGCGTTCGTCATGCGGAGATGATATCCCCGCCAGGGACGTTCTGTCAGAGCAGCAGCTTGCGCACCTTCTCTATCGCCCGGATGAACCCATCCACTTCCGCGCGGGTGTTGTAGAACGCAAGCGAGGCACGCAGGGTGGCCGGCACGCCAAAGAACTGCATCAGGGGATGCGCGCAGTGGTGACCCGAGCGCACGGCGACGCCTTCCAGGTCCAGCAGCGTCGCCATATCGTTCGCATGCGCGCCTTCGATCAGGAACGAAATGACCGGCTCCTTTTCAGCCGCGCGGCCGAAGATACGCACACCGGGCACGCTCTCCAGCGCATCGGTGGCATAGGCCAGCAGACCCTGCTCGTAAGTCTCCAGCCGATCGAAGCCGATGCCGTTCAGATAATCGATAGCGGCGGTCATGCCGGCGAACCCCGCGATGTTCGGCGTACCCGCTTCGAAACGATGCGGAGGATCGGCGAACACCGTGCCGTCGAAACGCACCTCGCGGATCATCTCGCCGCCACCGAAGAACGGCGGCATCGACTCCAGGTGTTCGCGCTTCGCCCACAGGGCGCCGGTACCCGTCGGTGCCAGCATCTTGTGCCCGGTCACCGCGTAGAAATCGCAGCCCAGCGCCTGCACGTCGATCGGACGATGCGGCGCCGCCTGCGAACCGTCCACCAGCAACGGAATGCCGCGCTTGCGGCACTCGCGCGCCAGTTCGCGTACCGGGTTTACCGTACCGAGCACGTTGGACACGTGGGCGACACAGGCAAGCTTCACGTCCGGCGTCAGCATCTCGACGAATTTCTCGACAATGAGTTCGCCGTTCGTATCGATGGGAGCCGCCTTGACCACGGCACCCGTGCGCTCGGCCACGATCTGCCAGGGCACGATGTTCGCGTGGTGCTCCATCACGGTCGTCAGGATGGCGTCGCCCGGCTTAAGACGCGGAAGCGCCCAGCTATACGCGACGAGATTGATCGACTGTGTCGTGCCGGAGGTAAGGATGACTTCGTTACGCGACGACGCATTGAGGAAACGCGCAAGACTGTCGCGCGCGCCTTCGTACGAGGCCGTGGCTTCCTCGCCCAGCTGGTGCACGGCGCGGGCGACATTGGCATTGTGTTCGCGATAATGCCGATCCACGGCGTCGATTACCGATACCGGTTTCTGGCTGGTATTCGCGTTGTCGAAATAGATCAGCGGCTTCCCGTGGACGGTGCGCGCCAGCAGCGGAAAGTCGGCGCGGATGCGCTCGACATCGAGCGGCAGCGCATGGGATTCGGGCTTGGCAGTCATAACGATTCCGTCATTGATCCGGGAGGTCACGCCTCGGCGGGGCCGGTCGGCAGGTGCGCCACCAGCAGTGCGCCGAGGTGCTCGCGAAGCGCTTCGTTCGGCAGCGATCCGAGCGCCGCGCGACAGAAGGCCAGCGTCAGCAGGCTGCGCGCCTGGACCTGCGGGATACCGCGCGAGCGCAGATAGAACATCGAACGCTCGTCGAGCTGACCGATGGTGGCGCCATGTGCCGCCTTGACCTCATCCGCGTAAATTTCGAGTTCGGGTTTGGTATCGATTTCCGCTTGTGCGGAAAGCAGCAGATTCTTGTTGCTCAGTGCGGCATCGCTACCGTCGGCTCCCTCGGCCACGACAATCGCACCGCGGAAAACGCCGCGCGAACGACCGTCGGCCACGCCGCGCCACAATGCGTCGGACGTGGTGTCGCGGGCCTGATGGCGAACATCCATCTGCGTATCGATATGTTGGCGAGCCTTCAGCGCGAAAACGCCGCGAGAATCGAAGCGCGCACCTTCGCCGACCAGTTCCGCCGTCAGTTCGTGACGCACCAGCGCGCCACCGAGTTCCACGGCATGAACGGTGGCCGCGGCACGCGCGCCGACGCGCGCATGGCTGCGACGAACGAGCGTCGCGGCCGCCGAGGCATCCTGTATCAGCACGAGTTCGAGCACGGCGTCGTCGCGCAGCACGAAATCGGAAACGACCGTGCCCAGCGCATTCGCATCGCCGATCGCGACGTGGTGCTCGACGACATTCAGATGACCGCCCTGCCCGACCTCGACCAGCGCACGCGCGTGCCACGCGACGTCATTCTGCGTGGCGACGTACACCACGTGAACGGGCGATTCGATCGTGCAGCCTTCGGCGACATTCACCACCACGCCATCGCGCGCCAGCGCCGCATTGAGATGCAGGAACGCGTCGGCGGCATCCCGGCGATGCCGTGCCGCCAGGGCGAAACGCAGCGGTTCGGGCGCCAACGTCAAAGCAACCGAAAGCGGTTCTACGCGAAGGCCGGAAGGCAACGTGTCGAGCACGGAAAGATCCGCGCGGAACACTCCGTCGACGAGGACGATGCGCGGACCGGTGACGCCGGGCAGAGCGAATACCGCGGCATCTACGTTCGCGGCGCGTGCCGCGTCGGCGTCGGCCGGCGCGAACGCCCGCTGGGCCAGCGCGCGAAGCGGCGTGTATTTCCACGCTTCGCTCCTTCCCTCCGGCAAGCCGGTGGCAAGGAACGCATCGAGATTCTCGCGGCGCGCCGTGTCGAGCCAGACAATGCCCGTACCTTCGGAAGCCTCAGCTCCCTCGGCATCCAGCACCGCCTGCACGAACGGCGTGCGGCTGGCCTGGACTTCGGTCATGCGCGGTCTCCCGCGAGCTCCGCCTTCGCAAGCTCCGGATGGGTGTCAGCGAGCCACGCATAACCCTGTTCTTCGAGCTTCAACGCCAGGCTCTTGTCGCCGCTTTCGACGATACGGCCGCCCGCAAGCACGTGCACGAAGTCCGGTTCGATGTAATCGAGGAGCCGCTGGTAATGCGTGACGACGACAAACGAACGATCCGGCGAACGCAGCGCGTTCACGCCTTCGGCCACCTGTTTCAGGGCATCGATATCCAGGCCCGAATCGGTCTCGTCGAGGATGGCCAGCTTCGGTTCGAGCACGGCCATCTGGAAAATTTCGTTCCGCTTCTTCTCGCCGCCGGAGAAGCCTTCGTTGACCGCGCGATGCAGCAGCTCGTCGGAGATCTGCATGATCTTCAGCTTCTCGCGCACCAGCTTCAGGAAGCGCATCGAATCCAGCTCTTCTTCGCCGCGATACTTCCGCTGCGCATTGAGCGCCGCGCGCAGGAAATAGGTGTTGTTCACTCCGGGAATTTCGACCGGATACTGGAAAGCGAGGAACACGCCTTCGGCGGCACGCTCTTCGGGCTCCAGCGCCAGCAGGTCGCGACCGTTGAACAGCACGCTGCCCTCGGTGACTTCGTAACCTTCGCGTCCGGACAACACGTTGGCCAGCGTCGACTTGCCGGCACCGTTCGGTCCCATGATCGCGTGGACTTCGCCGGGATTCACTTCCAGCGAAAGGCCTTTCAGGATTTCCTTGCCTTCGACGCGGGCATGGAGGTTGTGAATTTTGAGCATGTGCATGGTGCTATCCATCAGAACGTGAGTGCGTCAGTCGCTTCGTCGGCTCAGCCGACGGCGCCTTCGAGCGATACTTCGAGCAGCTTCTTCGCCTCGACGGCGAATTCCATCGGCAGCTCGCGGAATACCTGCTTGCAGAAACCGTCGACGATCATCGACACCGCGTCTTCCTCGCCGATACCGCGGGACAGGCAATAGAAAAGCTGGTCGTCGGAAATTTTCGACGTGGTCGCCTCGTGTTCCACGATGGCGGTGGGGTTCTTCACTTCCATGTACGGGAAGGTGTGCGCGCCGCATTTCTTGCCGATCAGCAGCGAATCGCATTGCGTGTAATTGCGCGCGCCGTCGGCGCCCTTCTCGATTTTCACGAGGCCGCGGTAGCTGTTTTGTCCACGCCCGGCGCTGATGCCCTTGGCCACGATCTTCGACTTCGTGCCCTTGCCGATGTGGATCATCTTCGTACCGGTATCGGCCTGCTGACGGTGATGGGTCAGCGCCACGGAATAGAACTCGCCCACCGACCGGTCGCCGCGCAATACGCAGCTGGGATACTTCCAGGTGATGGCCGAGCCGGTCTCTACCTGCGTCCAGGAAATCTTGGAATCCGCGCCGCGGCAATCGCCACGCTTCGTCACGAAGTTGTAGATACCGCCGACGCCGTTCTCGTCGCCCGGATACCAGTTCTGCACCGTGGAGTATTTGATCTGCGCGCGTTCCAGCGCGACCAGCTCGACGACCGCCGCGTGCAGCTGGTTCTCGTCGCGCATCGGCGCGGTGCAACCTTCGAGATAGGACACATACGCATCGTCTTCGACGACGATCAGCGTGCGCTCGAACTGTCCGGTGTTCATCGCATTGATGCGAAAGTAGGTCGACAATTCCATCGGGCAACGCACGCCCTTCGGAATGAAGACGAAGCTGCCGTCGGAGAACACCGCGGAGTTCAGCGCCGCGAAATAGTTGTCGCCGGTCGGCACGACGCTGCCCAGGTACTGGCGGACCAGGTCGCCGTGCTCGCGGATGGCCTCGGACATCGAGCAGAAAATCACACCTGCTTCGGCCAGTTCCTTACGGAAGGTGGTGCCGACGGACACCGAATCGAACACCGCGTCGACCGCCACGCCCGCGAGCTTCGCGCGTTCGTGCAACGGCACACCGAGTTTCTCGTAGGTTTCCAGCAGTTTCGGGTCGACTTCGTCCAGCGATTTCAGGCCGGCCTTCGGCGCCGAGTAATAACTGACGGACTGATAGTCGATGGGCGCGATCTCAAGCTTCGCCCAGTCCGGCTCCTGCATGGTCAACCAGTGACGGTAGGCGGCGAGGCGCCATTCGGTCATCCACTCCGGCTCCTGCTTGATCGCGGAAAGCTGGCGGACGACGTCTTCGCTGAGTCCGGGCGGAAGGCTCGTCGATTCGATATCCGTGACGAAACCCGCCTCGTAGCGCCGGTTGAGGGCCGCTTCGACTTCGGCGTTGTCGCGCACGGGCGCTGCCACTTCGCGTGTCATGTTTTCGCTCTCGTTCATGCGTTTGCTTATCCCGCGGCGGTCGCCGCGTGTTTTGCCGTCGCCTGCGGGGCGCCGGCAAGCATCTGTGCCAGGGTCATGGCGCGCAGCACACCGTCGACGGCACCGCTGACCTGCTGCCAGCTACCGCGCACGCCGCACTGCGACTCGCGCTCGCACTGGCCCTGCGCCGCGCTGCACTCGGTCATGCCGATCGGTCCTTCCATCGCCTCGACGATATCGGCAAGGCTGATCGCCTCGGGCGCACGGGCGAGCCGGTAGCCGCCGTTGACGCCACGAAACGACTCCACCAGACCCGCATGCCCCAACAGCTTCAGGAGCTTGCTGACCGTGGGCAGTTCCAGACGGGCGCCGTCCGCGATCTGCGCCGTGCTGAGCACGTCGGCAGGGTGCGCGGCGATGACGGTCATCACCACGGTCGCGTAATCGGTCAGTCGGCTGACACGGAGCATCGGGGAAGGTCGGGTGTGGATACAGGACCAAAATGGTACAGATTGTGTCGTCCCAACGCAATCCGGTTGCACTGCACCATAAGCGGGCAACATGCCCCATAGACGTGCGCGATATGGAGGCAGGCCGGATCGCTACCCGGACGCCTCCCCACGCAACCCACTGTAATGACTTGATTTAGCGATTGGAAAATCGCTGGCACGCAATCTGCTGGGTGCACTCAGGGCCATCAACCGGGGAGCGAGTCGCATGAAGTGGATCAACGCGATCATCAAGCCATTCACGCTGGACGATGTCCGCGAGGCATTGGCCGAGGTGGGAGTGCAAGGGATGACGGTGACCGAGGTCAAGGGCTTCGGGCGCCAGCACGGACATACCGAGCTTTACCGCGGCGCCGAATACGTCGTCGATTTCCTGCCAAAGCTGAAGATCGAAATCGCCGTATCCGACGAACAGCTGGAACGCGCCATCGAGGCGATCACGACCGCCGCGCGCACGGGGAAGATCGGCGACGGGAAAATCTTCGTCATCGACCTCGAACAGGCTATCCGTATCCGCACCCAGGAGATCGACGCCGATGCGCTCTGAATTCCGACGTATGCTCCGGGCGCCTGCCGCTGCCCTCACCTGCCTGCCGCTGACGGCCTTCGCGCAGACGGCGACGCCCAAACTCGACAGCGGCGATACCGCGTGGATGCTGACGTCCACCATGCTCGTGCTGCTGATGACCATTCCCGGCCTGGCGCTTTTCTACGGCGGCATGGTTCGCGCGAAGAACCTGCTCTCGGTCCTGATGCAGTGTTTCGCCATCACGGCGCTGGTGACCGTGCTGTGGATCGTCTACGGCTACAGCGTCGCCTTCGATACCACCGGCATGGTGGAAGGCAGCACCAACATCCATTCGTTCGTCGGAGGCTTCAGCCACGCGATGCTCGCGGGCCTGACGCCCAACAGTCTCTACAACACCGTGCCTGAGGCTGTGTTCGTCATGTTCCAGATGACGTTCGCGATCATCACGCCCGCGCTGATCGTCGGCGCCATCGCCGAACGCATGAAGTTTTCCGCGCTGCTGGTCTTTACGGCGCTGTGGTTCACGATCGTGTATCTGCCCATTGCGCATATGGTGTGGGGTGGCAAGGGATCGTTCCTCGGCGATCTTGGCGTGCTGGACTTCGCGGGCGGTACCGTCGTCCATATCAACGCGGGTATCGCGGGCCTCGTCGGCTGTCTGGTGATCGGCAAGCGTCGCGGTTATCCGACCACACCGATGCCGCCGCACAATCTCGGTTACACCCTGGTCGGCGCAAGCATGCTCTGGCTGGGCTGGTTCGGTTTCAACGCGGGTTCCGCCGTGGCAGCGAATGGCAGCGCCGGCATGGCGATGCTGGTGACACAGATCGCGACAGCGGCCGCCGCCATCGGTTGGACGGCCGTCGAATGGCTGACCCATCGCCGCCCCAGCGTGCTCGGTATCGCATCGGGTGCGGTCGCCGGCCTCGTCGCCATTACGCCCGCGGCGGGCACCGCCGGACCGGGAGGCGCGCTGGTTCTCGGACTGGTGTCGGGCATCGTGAGTTTCTTCTGCGCCACGCGACTCAAGCGTTATTTCGGTTACGACGATTCGCTGGACGTCTTCGGCGTGCATGCCATCGCCGGCATCGTCGGCGCTTTGCTGACCGGACCGCTGGCCTCGGCCACGCTCGGCGGTTTCGGCAACGTCACCGACCTCGGCCTGCAGTTGTGGATTCAGTTCAAGGGCGTGGCATTCACCATCGTGTGGAGCGCGGTGCTGTCGTACGCCATCTTCAAGGGCATTGCGTTGACGATGGGTCTGCGCGTCGACGAAGAACAGGAGCAGGTCGGCCTGGATATCGCGCTGCACGAGGAGCGTGGTTACAACCTGTCGTAAACCTGCTCTTTTGTAGGAGCTCGCTTGCGGGCGAAAGCCAAAGAAGCGGTGATGCCGTGGGTGACATCCGCAGCCAGGATATCGGACTGGCGGATGTGAACACCCGGCGTCCTCTCCCTGTTGGCTTTCGCTCGCAAGCGAGCTCCGTATGTGTCAGGCCGCTGCCAGTTCCGCATCGCGTGCCCGTGCCCGCACCACCGCCGGACGCGAATTCACGCGATCGATGTACGCCTGCACCAACGGCGTCGCCTCCACCAGTTTGAACGCGGTGATCCAGGTCAGGGCGTTGCCCCAGAGTATGTCCGCCGCCGAGAAACGCTCGCCGAGGACGTAAGGGCCCTTTTCAAGTTGCCCCATCAACGTGGACAGCATCGTGTCGTAGTCGCCGTACGGACACATCGACGGCGGCGTGGGGCCGTAACCCTGCGACTTGTCCACCACGGCCGGCTCGAAGCAGCTGGCATAAAAAACCATCCAGCGCAGATACGGCCCACGCAGCGGATCGCCGATAGCGGGGGCGAGGCCAGCCTCCGGATACAGGTCGGCCAGATACAGGAAAACCGCGACCTGCTCCGTCACCAGCGCGCCGTCATGGACGATCGCCGGCACCTTGCCCATGGGATTGACCGCCAGGTATTCCGCACCGCGCTGCTCGCCCGCGCGCATGTTCAGCTGATGCAGATCGTAGTCGGCCCCCAGCTCCTCCAGCAGGATCATCGTTCCACCGGCCCGCGTCTGCGGCGAATAGAAAAACGTGACGCGCGACTTCGTATCCATGGCGGTTCTCCGGTGGGGAAACGTCGAGTCTAAGACCTCGCAATCGCAAATACCTGCGCCCGCCCCATGTCTGCTGTCAAGTACGCAAATCCGGCAAAAACCCTACTAGGACACTATTGTCATCGATGTTTCACGAAAATTTGACAACAGTGAAATGTCCGTATAAACCTACGCCCGCAGCTTTTTGCGATACCCAGGTTCTGGCCACAGGGGAGTCACCGGCCAGGACCACGCGGACGCTGTCTACCGCGGTCGTTACCACAAACGATCGCACTTCAATCCATAAAAAGATGGGCCCCGTTCGCGGGGCCTGACAGGGGCTCTTTGCATGATCAGATCCATCCACGGCCGCACCGGCTTTTTGCGGCCCACCGCGCTTGCACTCGCACTCGGTCTGTCGATCGGCGGCGTCGCGCACGCGCAGTCCAACGCCTCGGGCGTTGTATTCGGACGTACCGCGGCCGACGCCGGCACGGTCGTCCACCTGCAGAACAAGGACACGGGCTTCAGCCGTGACATCACGGTCGACGCCGACGGTCGCTACCGCGCCTCGTCGCTGCCGGTCGGCCGTTACGACGTGTCGGTCATGCGCAATGGCACCGTCGTGCAGACGCGCGAAGATGTCGCCGTCCAGCTCGGCACCGGCACGGACGTCTCGTTCGTTTCCGAAGCCACCGGCGCCCAGACGCTGGAAGGCGTGCAGGTCACCGGCAACGTGCTGCCGGCCATCGACGTTTCGTCGGTCGACTCGCGCACCGTGCTGACCTCCGAACAGCTGCAGAAGCTGCCCATCGCGCGCGACGTCACGTCCGCCGCGCTGCTGGCTCCGGGTGCCGTTGGCGGCGACTCGCGCTACGGCAACGTCGCTTCGTTCGGTGGCGCTTCGGCCGCTGAAAACCAGTACTACGTGAACGGTTACGCCGTCACCAACGCACTGACCGGCCTGGGCCTCACCAGCCTGCCCTACGACGCGATCGACCAGCAGCAGATCTACACGGGCGGTTACGGCGCCGAATACGGCCGTTCCACCGGCGGCGTGGTCAACATGATCACCAAGCGCGGCGGCAACACGTTCAAGGCAGGCGGCCAGATCGTCTACACGCCGACCGGCCTGCGCGATTCCCCACGTGACATCTACCTGGTCAATGGTCAGCTGTATCAGGACCGTGCGCGCAACAAGAGCTGGAACACCGAATACTCCGCATACATCAGCGGTCCGTTGATCAAGGACAAGCTGTTCTTCTACCTGACCGGCGACTTCATCAAGCAGGAAGGCATGACCATCGGGTCAACCGCTGCTTCGACGCATACCGACTTCAGTACGAAGACGTCGCGTTACCTCGCCAAAGTCGACTGGAACATCACGGACAGCCATCTGCTCGAACTGACCGGCTTCAGCGACAAGACGACCAATACCGACCAGATCTACGCGTACAACTACGCCACCGGCACTCGCGGCGCTTACCGTGGTTCGGCTTACACGAAGAACTACGGCACCGCAGGCGCGACGCCGGGTGGCGACGTCTACATCGCCAAGTACACCGGTTACATCACGGACAACCTGACGATCAACGCACTGTACGGCCGCAGCACCACGGAACACGTGCAGACGACCAACAGCGTCGGCGGCAGCTGCCCGCTCATCAGCGGCAGCTTCACCGTCGGCGGTCAGGCCGTCTTCCCGCCCAGCTGCTACCTCGTTGGCCAGCTGCTGGCGCCGGGCGCCAAGGACAAGACGCACGGCTGGCGCCTCGATGCCGAATATCGCATCGGCGATCACGACATCCGCGCGGGTCTCGACAACCAGACGCTGCAGTCTTTCGCCGGCAACTCGTACGAAGGCCCCGAATCGGGTCGCGGCAACGGCGGCTCCTACTACTGGTCGTATGGCAACGCCAACAAGACCGGCACGATCCAGGGCTATCCGGACGTACTGTTCTCGCCGAACCAGCGCTATGTCCAGCGCGTGTACTACTACGCGGCATCGAACGTCGAAACCGTGCAGGAAGCGCAGTTCATCGAAGACCACTGGCAGGTCACCGACCGCTGGCTGGCTTACGTCGGCCTGCGTAACGAGCAGTTCAAGAACATCAACGGCGGCGGCGACGTCTACGTCAAGCAGCGTCATCAGCTGGCCCCGCGTCTTGGCGTGAGCTGGGACGTCTTCGGCGATTCGACGCTGAAGATCTACGGCAATGCCGGTCGCTACCACCTGGCCATTCCGTCGAACGTCGCCGTGCGTGCCGCGTCGGGTTCGTACTACCTGCGCCAGTTCGGTTCCTTCGACAGCATCGATCCGGTCACCGGCGCACCGATCGGCTTCAAGCCGAACGGCAAGGAATACCCGTCGAACGGTCATGACGGCACCAACCCCGATTCGCGCACCATCGCGGCCAAGGGCATGGGCGCCTACTACCAGGACGAGTACATCCTGGGCTTCGACAAGATGTTCGACAACAACTGGACGGTCGGCGCCAAGGGCACGTACCGCAAGCTGAAGAGCTCGATCGACGACTTCTGCGATTCGCGTCCGTTCACGAACTGGGGCAAGCGCAACAGCGTCGACATGAGCAAGGCCGTCGTGTCGGGCTGCTACCTGTTCAACCCGGGCAAGGCGAATACGTTCCAGGTGAACATGGACGGCAAGGGCACGTTCCGCGACGTCACGCTCACCAAGGAAGACTTCACCAACAACGGCATCGGCTTCCCGGAGCTGAAGCGTAAGTACGTCGCGCTGAACCTGTACGCCGAACACCAGTTCAACCAGCAGTGGTACGGCAAGGTCGACTACGTCTGGTCGCACAGCTACGGCAACTCCGAAGGCATGCTGAAGTCCGACATCGGCCAGCGCGACCCGTCGGTCACGCAGGACTGGGATGCACCGGAACTGATGGTCGGCTCGAACGGCTCGCTGCCGAACGACCGCAAGCACCAGCTGAAGGCGTACGGCTACTACCAGTACAACCCCGAGTGGCTGTTCAGCGCCAATCTCACGGTAGCTTCCGGCCGTCCGGTCAACTGCCTCGGCGTGGCTCCGGGCGACCCGGTCAAGTACGGCGCCGCCTACTTCTACTGCGATGGCAAGGTTTCGCCCCGTGGCAGCCGTGGCCGTCTGCCGTGGACCGAGCAGCTTAACCTCGGTGCGGAATACCGTCCGGCGTTCGCCGACCACAAGCTGGCGTTCAACGTCGATGTGTTCAACGTGTTCACTCAGCAGCGCAAGACCAGCGTGATCGAAGTCGGCGAGAACAGCGCCGGCGCTCCGGTCGTCACGTACCTGCGTCCTGCGTCCTACAGCGCCCCGCGTTACTTCCGCTTCGCGGTTCGCTACGACCTGTAACTGTGACAAAGCGCCGCGCGGGACCTCCCTTCCGCGCGGCGTTGCTGACTTCTTCGAGATATCTCGGACCCGGCCCCCAGGCCGGGTTTTTTTATGGTTCTTCACGCACTGCGGGAACGGTCTCGTGCAGCTCATCGCTCTTTGGTTGAGGACAGTCGCTGGGCGGCTCGTGTTATCCGTGACTTGGTCGCCTCACGCTCGTGCGTCGACGCGATGCTTTCCTCCACGTCATCGCAGCATCCGGAAGAGCCGTCGGCCACCACCCTCGACGCGACTTGCGGAACCGAGCGCGGCGGGCGGACAAGGCCCGCAGGGGGCGGACCTGGACGGTCCGCCGTTTTTTCTGAGGCAGGGAGGCCGAATCAAAAAACCCCGCCCGCAGCGCGGGCGCGACGGGGCGTAAGCCATCAGACAAAAGCCGCGCAGCGGCTCTCCTTCCCCGAGCGACGGTGAAGCCGGAGCGTCGAGGGTGGTGGCCGACGGCTCTCCCCGAAACGTCCGAGCGCGAAAGCGATGGCGAAGCCGAGCCCTCCCGAATTGCAGAAAGAACCAAATAAATCGCACCGATCCCTAAAACAACAGCGTCAGAGGCGACCGTCTACCGCATTTTGCGGAAGTACCGACTTCACGTCGTAAACCACACCGCCTGGCTTCGCGAACGCGCGGATGCGTTCCGCGCCGAAGTCGCGGAACTGCGAATGCGCCACGGCGATGATGACCGCGTCATAGACGCCTTCCTCGATCTGCACGATCGGACGCAGGCCGTATTCGCGTTCGGCTTCGTCGGCATCGACCCAGGGGTCGTAGACATCGACGCTGGCCATGGAGTGCTGCAGCTCGCGCGTGATGTCCACGACGCGCGTATTGCGCAGGTCCGGGCAGTTTTCCTTGAACGCCAGCCCCAGCACCAGTACACGCGCATCGACGATATGCAGACGGCGTTCGCTCATCAACCGGATGACGCGGTCGGCGACATAGGTTCCCATGCGGCTATTGATACGCCGCGCGGCGAGGATCAGTTCGGGGTGGTAACCCGTGACCTCCGCCTTGTGCGTTAGGTAGTAAGGGTCCACGCCGATGCAATGACCGCCCACCAGACCCGGACGGAACGGCAGGAAGTTCCACTTCGTGCCCGCGGCTTCCAGCACTTCTTCCGTGTCGATGCCCAACCGGTTGAAGATCAGTGCAAGTTCGTTCACCAGCGCGATGTTCACGTCGCGCTGCACGTTCTCGATGACCTTGGCCGCCTCCGCGACACGCACCGACGAGGTCTTGTGCGTGCCCGCGCGAATGATCGTGCGATAGAGCGCGTCGACGCGCTCGGCGGCCTCCGGCGTGGAGCCCGACGTCAGCTTGCGGATGTCCACGACGCGACGCGCGTGATCGCCGGGATTGATGCGCTCCGGGCTGTATCCGCAATGGAAGTCGACGTTGAACTTAAGACTGGAGCCTGCCTCGAGAATCGGCACGCAGACTTCTTCGGTGGTACCCGGATAAACCGTGGACTCGAAAACGACCAGATCGCCCGGCGTCAGCAACTCGCCGAGCATGCGGCACGCACGTTCCAGCGGCTCCAGGTCGGGGCGCTGCGCCTCGTCGATGGGCGTGGGCACGGTCACGATATAGACATTGCGATCGCGCAGGTCGTGCACCGATTCGGTATATCGCAGGCGCGCCGCGTCGGTCAGCGCGTCCGCCGGTACTTCCATGGTGTGATCGCGGCCCGAGCGAAGCTCGGCGATGCGCGCCGGGTTGATGTCGAAACCGAGCGTGTCGTAATGCCTGCCGAATTCGACCGCCAGAGGCAGTCCGACGTAGCCGAGGCCGATGATGCCGATCCGCGGATCCGAGGTAGAGACCATGTCGCAACCGAGCTTAAAAGAAAGGAAGCGTACATGGTCGGACCGCCGATCAGGAACTGGTCGTCAGGGACGGACGGCCGTGACCTCGATTTCCACCAGGAAGGCCGGGTTCGCCAGCGCCGCGACCTGCATCGCCGAACGCGACGGCAGGTTCGGCTGTGCCGGCGTGCCGAAGAACTGCGTATAGCCCGCCATGAAACCCGCGAAGTCCATCTTGCCGCCCTTGGCCGGATCGCCCGCCAGGAAGACCTGCATCTTCACCACGTCGCCCATGCCCAGGCCCATGCCCTTGAGCTGCTTCTCGATGGACGTCAGCACGCCAACCGTCTGGGTCTTCGTATCGCCATAGGCCGCCAGGGAATCCTTCGCCGCGGAAGCATCGGCCACGGGAGGTACGACACCGCTCAGGAAAACCAGGGTCTTTCCGGCCGGTATTTCGACCGCCGCGGAAATGGGAAACGTGCTGTTCGGGATTTTGTGCCTGACGACGTCCGCGCCGAACGCGGAGGTCGAAAGAATGAAGGCGGACAGGAACATCGCGAGGTTTTTCATGGTTTCTCCGGTGGGCGAAGCGCTTTGACGTCGGCGGCGCTTAAGGTATCGGGATAATGGTTACCGAGATGGGTGCGTACGTAGTTCACCACGCTTGCGATCTGTTCGTCGCTGAACATCTGGCCGAACCCGGGCATCGCGCCACGACCGTTCATGACCATCGCGGCGGGATAGAGAGGCGCCAGCAGCTTCGGATTGCCGGCGAGCGCGGGATAGGCTCCCGCACCCGTTGCGCCCTTGCCGTCGGCCATGTGGCAGGCCTGGCACAGGTGGGTAAAGATCGTCCGGCCATCCACCGTCGCAGCGTCTTTCCGGTCGATGAAGGCATCGTCGTGTCCGGCATGCGCCATGCCCGCGATCGCAAGGGTCACCGCGAAGATCGGCATGCGCATCATGCGTGGCCTCCCGCGAGTGCGCGTCGATGCAACTGGTCGATGGCGCTCAGCGACGAGAGAATCGCGCCTTCCTGCCATGCGGGAAGATACGAGGCATGCTCGCCGGCCAGTGCAATCCTGCCGTCGACGGCGCACAGATCGGCGTAATGCTTCTCGCGCTTCTCGTCGGTCCACCAGCCGAAACAGCCCAGCGTGAAAGGCGAGCGATGCCAGGCGACAGCCATGCCGTTCTCGAACGTCTTGTCGTACTGCGGATGGATCTGCCGTCCGTATTCGAGGGCCTTGCGTATCCGCTCGGCCGGATCGAGCGCCGTGAATTCGAATGCTTCCGTGAAGAACGTATACGAGCCCAGCAGGACGCCCTTCTTCGTGCCGAAGCCGTGACTGGGATAGGACAACATGCCGATAGGCAGGTCGCTGAACGACACGCCGCCATAGATGGCATCGTCTTCCTCCCAGAATCGCCGGCTGAACTGAAGCCCGACCTTCGACGAAGACATATAGGGTACGGCGCCGATCGCGGCCGACATCGCGCTGCCTACCTGGATGGGAATCTGGCTCAGGATCGACAACGGTATGGTGCACAGGCACCAGTCCGCTTTCGACTGCTGCTTCGTGCCTGGCGCTTTCGTGTCTTCCCAGGTGACGGTGACGCCCTGCCCGTCCTGTGCGATGTCGGTCACCTTCGCGCCGTAGCGGATAAGACTGCCGACTTCGCGGGTAAAGGCGCGGGCGATCGCATCCATCCCGCCAACCGGCTGCATCATCGTCGTCTGGTATTCGTACTGATCGCTGGCGGCGATGTTGCTCCACAACCGTGCGTTGAGCACGTCGTGCAGATTCGCCGGCTTCGAGAATTCGGGTTTGCCAAGTGCTCCGCCACCCGCGTCGCGGGTATAGCCGCGATGCTCGCTGCTCTCGATGCCGGATGCGTAAGCGAAGTCCTTGTTGAGGCCGCCCCACTGACGCAGTGCCTCGAGCAGGATCTCGCGATCCTCCTTCGTTACCAGGTCGTCGAGCCGCCCTTTCGACGAGGCCTTGGCCAGCAGTTCGCTGATGCCGCCCTGAAAGTCGGCCTTGACCTCGCGCAGTCGCTGCGGCTTGCCGCCGTAGACATCGCGGCCGTGGAAATAGGCGTTGTGGTTGACCTGTACGAACGGCTCCAGCGCGACGCCCAGCTGACGGCAGTAATCGAGCACACCGTAATGGTGATAGGGAATGCGCCACGGCCCGGGATTGAAGTACTGACCCTGGTCGAACTGGCAGGTCTGGGTATGGCCTCCGAGTTCCGTATACGTATCGCCGCCGCGCAGGGTCCAGTTCCGGCCGCCCGCGCGCTGGTTGTATTCGAGTACCTGAACTTTGTAGCCGGCCTTGCGCAGTTCGTACGCCGCGACCAGCCCTGCCAGGCCCGCGCCAAGAATCAGCACGGATGCGCCGTTGCCCGAGCCGGTCAGCGGCGGCGGCCGCCGGTACGTCGACTCGGCGGCGAAACCCAGCCCCGACATCGCCTGATACATCAGCGCCCCACTCCCGGCGACGCCGATCATCCTCAGGAGCTGCCTGCGGGTCATGGGTAACGAACTGACGTTATCTGGCATGGTCTCTCCCCTCTGCCTGAAGCAAAGCACAAGAAACGGATGGCGACAACGGGGAAAACGGGGGTTGGGGGATGGGTAGTGGGGGCGTGGTTCCGGCGATTGTCCGAGGGAATGACAATCGCCCAGCAGACGTAGCGTTCGCCGGGCGATTGTCGTTCCCTCAAGCGTTCGTCGGAAACACGCCCCCACTACCCATCCCCCAACCCCCGCTTCGCTATCATTCGCCCATGCCCACAACATCCACCGACCGCTCCGCCGCCCGCCTCGCCTGGGCCCGTGCCGCCACCGGCCACCCTGGCCTCGCGCTGGTACCCGCCTCGGCTGACGCCAGCTTTCGCAGCTACTGGCGAGGCGACCTCGATGGCCGCACCGTCATCGTCATGGATTCGCCGCCCGCGCAGGAAAATCCCGCGCCGTGGATCGACATCGGCGGCAGACTCGCCGCTGCCGGCCTGCACGTTCCGGCCATCGAGGCCGTCGATGCGACGCAAGGCTTCCTGCTTATCGAGGACCTGGGCACGCGCACGTACCTGCCGGAGCTGAACACCTCGTCGGTCGACGCCCTCTATGCCGACGCGCTCGATGCTCTGGTCCACATGCAGACGCAAGTCGACACCCATGATCTCCCCGCGTTCGACCGCGCATGGCAGACCATGGAACTGGAAATCATGCCGACATGGTTCATCGAAAAGCACCTCGGTCTGCCCATATCGTGCGACGAGTGGGATGTCGTCGAAGCGGCGTTCGACACGATCATGCATGGCATCGCGGAGCAGCCGCGCACTTTCATGCATCGCGATTATCACAGCCGCAACCTGCTGATCTGTCCGCCGCATAACCCGGGCATCATCGATTTCCAGGGTGCCATGGTGGGACCGGTCACCTACGATCTGGCCTCGCTCCTGCGCGACTGCTATATCGCCTGGGACAACGAACGCGTGGAAGGCTGGGTGGAAGGCTACCGTCTGCGCCTGCTCCACACGCATATCATCGGCGAAGACATCGACAGCGACCGCTTCCGACGCTGGTTCGACCTGGCCGGATTGCAGCGGCACATCAAGGTACTCGGCCTCTTCTGCCGCCTTTGGTATCGCGACGGCAAGGCCGGCTATCTCGACGATCTGCCACGCGTACTCGCCTATGTACTCGACGTCGCGCGGCGCCATCACGAACTGGCGGACTTCGCCGATCTGATCGAACGAAAAGCAGCCAGCCGCGACATCCGCCGGCCGCTCGAAGCATGAGGCATGCCCTGATCCTGGCCGCCGGGCTCGGCGAGCGCATGCGCCCTCTTACGACGCACACGCCCAAGCCCCTGCTCGAGGTCGGTGGCAAGCCGCTTATCGTGTGGCATCTGGAAAAGCTCGCGGCCGCCGACGTACGTTATGTCGTCATCAACACATCGCATCTTGCCGATCAGTTTCCCGCTGCGTTGGGCGACGGTTCGCGCTGGGGCATGCGTATCCGGTACGCCTATGAAGGGCCGCAACCGCTCGAAACCGGCGGAGGCATCCTCAACGCATTACCGCTGCTCGGGCCCGAACCGTTCATCGTGGTCAGTGCCGATATCTACAGCGACTTCGACTACGCGTCGCTTCCAGCCGAACCGGATGGCGTAGCTCACCTCGTGATGGTTCCCAATCCCGACTGGCATGCGAATGGGGACTTCGCGCTCGCGGATGGACGTCTTTATGAAGACGATGCGCCGGCCGCCGCCGAACGGCTGACATTCGGCAATATCGGTGTGTATCGACGCGAGATCGTCAGCGGTCAGGAACCGGGGCGGTTCAAACTGTTACCGATGTATCGACGCGCCATGCAAGAAAAGACGCTTCGTGGCGAACGCTACGACGGATTCTGGCGAAACATCGGCACGCCCGCACAACGGGACGAACTCGATGCGCGGCTTCGCGACTAAACTACCGCATCTTCGGCGCCGAGCAGCTTCAGCCGCTCGTGTCCGAGCGCGAAAGCTTCGTTGTAAGCACTGGTGATATCGCTGTAAGCATGGGTGCCCGTTCTGGTTTCGATCTCTTCGCCCTGCGCATCGAGAATACGATAGCTGGAACGATAGACCGATTGACCGGTATCGTCGTCCTGCTTCATCGCCTTGGCGACAACACGAAGTTTACTGTGACTATTACTGTTGCTATTCACTAGTTGCTCCTTCCCCTGTTGCCCCATCCTGCGCCCCGCGGGAGCCGAGCGCAAGCGCCGGTCGCCACAAGGGATTCGGCACGCCATGCCGTGCTAAGTTACGGAGGTTGCACGTCAAATCGAGCTTCCGGCACGACCTGCCGCCAGCAGCGTGCCGACTCGCTCCATCGCTACGTCAATTGGACGTCCAAACGTTTATCGCTGGCGAAAATCCGGCGGCATCCGGATGGAGACATCGTCACGACGCCCCTCGTATCGCATACCTGTTCAGATCGCCTGACGTACGTCGTTCAGATCGGTGCCCGAGGCGGCGCCGGAGGCGGTGCTGCCGATTCCCGGGTCGACACCTCGGCCGCGTGCGATGCCGGTGCCGCTGGCACGCCAGCGCCAGCGTGCCCGGGTTCGGCCGGATGAAGGACCGGTACGCTGGGCAGCGCCCTGGGCGCGGACACCAGTTCCGACGACAAAGCGGCCCTGGCCGCCTGCTCGGTCATGACGACGATGCTGATACGGCGATTGATGGCGGCCGAGGGATCGTTCTTGTCGAACGGAACCGATGCCGCGAGACCCACGACACGAGCCACCTTGGCCGCCTGCATGCCGCCATCGGTCAACGTACGTCGTGCGGCGTTGGCGCGATCGGCCGACAGTTCCCAGTTGCCGTACTGGCTGTCCGCCCGGACATAGGGTGCGCTGTCCGTGTGGCCCGAGATGCTGATCTGGTTGGGCACCTGATTCACGAACCCTGCCAGCTCGTGCAGAATCTGGACGGTATAGGATTTCAAAGCACCGCTGCCCATGTCGAACATGGGCCGGTTCTGCTTGTCGACGATCTGGATGCGTAGCCCCTCGGACGTGATGTCGAGCAACAGCTGATCCCTGAACGGCGCCATCGCCTGACTCTTGGCGATCGCTTCGTTGAGGTCCTTCATCAACTGTTCGAGGCGCTTCTTTTCCTTTTCTTTCGCCAGCTTCTCGGCTTCCTCGGCACTAGGCGGAGCAAACGCGGATTCCTTGCCCGGACCGGTGGGCAGGTTCATTGCGCCACCCAGCTTGATCATGCTGGTACTCGCGCCACCGGGACCCGTTCTGCCCGAGGGCGCCATGGTCGACTGTCCCTGCGTCATGCTGGGATTTCTGAAGTATTCGGAGATCGCCGCGCGCTGCTGTTTCGTGCCGGCGCCGACGAGCCACATCACCAGGAAGAACGCCATCATCGCGGTGACGAAGTCGGCATAGGCGACTTTCCACGCACCGCCGTGATGGCCGCTGCCGCGGTTCTTTCGTCTCCGGACGATGATGACCTGTTTCAGTTCGGACATGGCGACGGCTTAACGAACGGCTTTCAGGTGCGCTTCCATGTCCTGGAAGTTCGGGCGCGTCCTCGATGTCAGCGACTTGCGGGCGAACTCGATCGCAACCATCGGGTTGTAACCGCGAAGCGAGGCAAGAAGACCGACCTTTACGCATTCGAATGCTTTGCCATCTTCTGACACCCGCGCTTCCATCGCCGCGGAGAGCGGTCCGACGAAGCCGTAGCAAAGAAGGATGCCCAGGAACGTGCCCACCAGCGCGCCAGCGATGTGCTCGCCGATAACGACGGCATCGCCATCGATGGACTTCATCGTGATGACGATGCCGAGAACCGCCGCGACGATACCGAAACCGGGCAGCGCGTCGGCCATTTTCTGGACGGCGTGCGCGGGTGCGACCGCTTCGTGATGATGGGTTTCCAGTTCGATGTCCAGCAACTGTTCGAGCTCGTGCGGGTCCATGCTGCCGCCGACGATCAGACGCAGGCAGTCCGTGATGAAGTCGACCAGATGGTGTTCGGCGACCAGACGCGGATAGGCCGAGAACAGCGAACTGGTCGCTGGGTTCTCGATATGCTCTTCCATCGCCAGCTGCCCTTCCTTACGCATCTTCACGAAGATGTCGTAAAGCAGCGACAACAGATCGACGTAGTCCTGTTTGCGGTACCTCGGCCCTTTGAAAAGAGCGGCGATGTCGCGCAGCGAGCCCTTCACGATGTCCATCGAATTGGCACTGATGAACGCACCCAGCGCGCCGCCGAAGATGATCAGCAGTTCGTAGGGTTGCCATAGTGCGCCGATGGTGCCGTGTGAAAGTACGTAACCGCCCAGTACGCTGACGAGGACAATAATGGAACCGATAATGACCAACATGAAAACATTCCTCTCAGCCAGGGACGCTCCGAACGGCAATGAGTGACAGGCAACAAGGCCCGCGTAAACGTATTCAGAGCATCTCTGAGGTCTTATCGGCAGCGATCTCCATGAGTTGAGCGACTTTCGTCACACTTTCCGCACGGAATCGCTCATCGGTTCCACGACGCCGAAGTAACGCGGGAAGACCAGCTGAATCCTGGTGCCCCGTCCGGCTTCGCTTTCCACCTCGATGAAACCGCCCGCCTGGGCCACGCTGCCATACACCTCGGCCAGGCCGAGGCCGCTGCCGCCGGCTCTCGTCGTGAAATAGGGCTCGAAAAGGCGCTGGCGTACCGCTTCGCTCATCCCCTCGCCGCTGTCGCTCACAGCGATGGCGACGTAGCGGCCCGCCCCGCGGTCGCGCAACGAAACGCCCGGCATCGCCACCAACTCCCGAGCGAACAGCTCGATGCGCACCGTACCGCCGGCCGTCATCGCATCGCGAGCGTTCAGGCACAGATTCATGAGCGCCTGCTCGAGGGCGTGACGGTCCAGATACGCGGGGAGCCGCTCCTCGGCCGTTTCGACGACCAATCCAATACGCCCACCCATGCCGTGCCGCGCGAAATCGCCGAACTCGTTGACCACCTGCACCAGGTCTAGCGGTTCCGGATGTGCGGGATGCGTCCTTGCGAACGCAAGGAGGCGGCGTGTCAGCGCCGTCGCATGCCGGGAACCCTCGACGGCATAGCGGAGCATCTTGCGATGCTGGGGAGCCAGCAACTCGATGTCTTCTTCCAGTCCGCTCAGACTGACGATGACGGTCTGCAGCATGTTGTTGAAGTCGTGGGCAATGCCTCCGACCAGTTGCCCGATCGCCTGCTGCCTGTGCGCTTGCCGGGCGCTTTCCTCGGCGAGCCGGCGCGCGGTCGTCGCCATATTCAGCTCGGTACTGACCTGGGCGAGCCGCCGCTCCGCCGCCTCGAGCGCGTCATGCTCGGCCGCCAGGCGCTCCAGCAACGTTCCGTAACGGCTGGTGGCGGATACCGAGCTGGCCACAGTCTCGTTCAATTTGTCCTGCAGCCGTTCGTTGATCGACTCCAGCGCGACCTGGAGTTGCACCCGATCGGTGATGTCGCGGCTGATGACGATGAAATGATCGAACGAGCCGTCGTCGGCCAGCACCGGCGTCACGGACACATCCCACCAGCGCAGCGCGCCGCCGGGCGACGGCCGCGTACAAGCGAACGTCACGCGGGTGCCCGACCGCGCAGTGGCAAGGGAGCGCGCCACCATCTCGCGGGCGTCCGCCGGCCACAGGTCGATCCACGACACGCCCAGTGCATCCGCCGGATTGTCGAACCCGAGCACCGCGGCACCGCGGCCGCCGATGAAACGGATGACACCATCCGGATCGAGCTCCTTTATGCAATCGGCGGAAGCTTCCACGTACTCCCGGTATTTGCCGTCGGTACTGTTCGCCACGAAGGAATGCTCGCTTTTTTTGTGTGTCGACCCGTATGGAGACGCAGCGTCGGCGGAGTGTCAAGTCCGGTTGTCGCCGCGCGGCGTCCATCGTTGTACCAAAGGCGTCACGGTTTACCGACGCGAGGTGGGACACATTCCCGGCCGACGCCTCGCAATGAGATCCCTATGCAGTCAGACGAAGCCACGGTACTCATCGTCGAGGACGACCGGAACGTGCTGGATATCACGGGCTTCATGCTCGAACTGGCGGGCTACCACGTACTCACGGCGTCCAATGCCACCGATGCGCTTTCTGCCGTCCGCGAACATCCGGACATCGGCCTCGTCTTTACGGATGTGAATATGCCCGGCGACATGGACGGCATCGAAATGCTGAACGAACTACGCCGCCTCGGACTGAGCATCCCGGTACTGGTCGTGTCCGGCGACGTGGGCGGCGTAGAGCACCGTATCGGCATCCGCACGTCGTTCCTGCCCAAGCCTTACGACCGCCGTCAGCTTCTCCAGGCCGTGGAAGCGGCGCTGCACAGCTGAGCGCCTAGTCGCGCTCCTCGGCTTCTTCTTCGCCCGGCCGGTCGTCGTCGAATCCGGTCTCCCCTTCCGCGAAGACCGGCGTACCGTCTTCCTCGACATCCAGGACCAGTCCGAGCGCTTTCTCGGCCGCCGCTTCGGCAACGCCGAGTTCGCGGAAACTCCGGTTGTCGTACACCGTGAAGTACTGCGGGAAGCCCGGGCCATTGGGATGAACCGACAGATACGCCGTATAGCGGGAACCGTCCTTGCTGGCGCCAGATCGCATCACAAAGTTCGGGAAGGCGCGTTCGGCCATGGTTCTTTCCAGCACGGGGAGGATGTGAACCGGTAGTTTAGCGCGCGACCACCCCTGCCGTTCAGAAAATGGGCACTTGCTGGGATCACTTTTGTAGGGTATTTCCTACAAGCGTCGACGTCACATTTGTCTGCACGGCGTCACGAAATCGAGCACAGGGGCTCAGTCGATGAACACTTCCACCAAGTACGTGCCGTCCAGGAGGCTGGTCTGGACGGTCGCCGCATTCCTTGCCGTTGTCGGCATGAGCGGCCTGGCTTTCGCACCCAAAGTCGCTGCCGCCGTACCGCGAATGCCTCTTCAGATCGCCTACGCGTGGCTCTGCGCCTCGCTGATCGGTGCCGCCTATGTCGTCGTTACGCTGCGTGACGACGCCGAAGGCGCGAGCCGGGACGACGAAGAGTTCTGAGAAGCGCAAGGACCATAAAAAAGGCCCGGACTAGCCGGGCCTTTTCACTACTGATGCGATGACTCAGGGCCGGCGAGCAAGCTCGCCCTCGTCCTTGGCCACCGGCATCAGGTCCTTCTTCGACACGCCCAGCCACAGCAGGATCGGGCTGGCGACGAAGATCGACGAGAGCGTACCGACCAGGATGCCGATCAGCATCGTGATCGCGAAGCCATGAACCACGGGGCCGCCGATGAAGTACAGCGCGGCCATCGTGATACCCGTGAACAGCGACGTGATGATGGTTCGCGAAAGCGTGCTGTTGATCGAGCGATTCAGCACTTCTTCCGGCGTGGCGTTGCGGCTGACGCGGAACAGTTCGCGAACGCGGTCGAATACGACCACCTTGTCGTTGATCGAATAGCCGACCACCGCAAGCACCGACGCCAGAACCGTCAGGTCGAATTCGCGCTGGGTAAGCGCGAAGATGCCCAGGGTGACCAGCACGTCGTGGACTTCCGTGGCCAGCGCCGCGATGGCGAAGCGCTTCTCGAAGCGGATCCACAGGTAACCCATGATGCCGACGATGACGAAGATCACCGCGACGATACCGTCGCTGCGCAGCTCTTCGCCAACCTGCGGACCGACGAACGAGCGGCTCGTCATACGCACATCCGGACGCGCCGCCTTCAGCGCCGCGACAACGTCCTGCGCGACCTTGCCCGCGGCCTCGTCGCCGGAGAGGCCGGTGGACGCGGTATCGTCCTTGCCCTGCAGGCGTACGGACAATTCGCGCGTGCCGCCCACGGCCTGCACAAGCGTGTTTTCCAGGCCGGCCTTTTCGAGCGCCGTGCGAACGTCGGCGGTGCTGATCGGGTTGTCGTAAGCGACGCCGACCACGATACCGCCGGTGAAGTCCTGGCCGTAATTGAAGCCCTTCCCGAGGATCAGGCCGACCGAGCCCAGCATCAGCAGGATCGCCAGACCGATGCTGAAACGGCGCAGGCCCAGGAAGTTGAAGTTGGAATTGTGGTTGAAGATTTCCATGTCGTTCTCCTGCCCCTTAGACCGACAGCGTCTTGAGCTTGCGGCCGCCGTGGATCAGCGCGGTGATGGCGTGGGTCACGGTCACCGAGGTGAACATGGATGTCAGGATGCCGATGAACAGCGTAACGCCGAAGCCCTTGATCGGACCCGAGCCCATCGTCATCAGACCCAGCGCGGCAAGCAGATGGGTGACGTTGGCATCGAGAATGGTCGCCCATGCCTTGTCGTAACCCGTGCGGATCGCGGCCAGCGGCGAGGAGCCGTTGCGCAGTTCTTCGCGGATGCGTTCGCAGATGAGTACGTTGGCGTCGATCGCCATACCGAGCGTAAGCACGATACCCGCGATACCCGGCATGGTCAGCGTCACACCGATCAGCGACATCACGGCAACGAGCAGCACCAGGTTGAGGAACAGCGCGATGTCGGCGACCAGACCGAAGAGCTTGTAGTAGATCGCAGCGGCCAGCAGCACGAGGCCAAGGCCGATCATCACGGCATTGAAACCCTTCTTGATGTTGTCCGCGCCAAGGCTCGGACCGATGACGCTTTCGGCGACGATGTCGACCGGCGCGGCCAGCGAACCGCCACGCAGCAACAGGGCGAGATCGCGGGCTTCCGAATCGCTCGGCAAGCCGTTGGTCTGGAACTTGCTGCTGAACGGGCTGCTGATGTTCGCGTAGTTGATGACCTCTTCGGTCGTCTTCGGCACCTTCACTTCCTTGCCGTCGATGATCTTCACCTCGTTCACGCGGGTGATGTAGAGCACCGCCATCGGCTTGCCAACGTTCGCGTTGGTGAACTCCGCCATCTTGCGTGCGCCGGAACTGTTCAGCTGGACGTCGACATTCGGCGTACCGTTTTGCTGGTCTCGGCCCGAGTTGGCGTTGATCAACTCGTCGCCGGTCGCGATGATTTTCTTGCTGAGCAGGTACGGACGGCCGTCGCGGCCGTAGTACAGCTTCGCATCGGGCGGCACGCTGCCCGAACGGGCGGCGTCCACTGCCTGCTGCGGGCTGTAGAGGCCGGCGCGGTATTGCAGCGTCGCGGTCGCGCCGATCAGCTTCTTGGCCTCGGCCGTATCCTGGACGCCGGCGAGTTCGACGATGATCTGGCTTTCGCCCTGCTGCTGGATGATCGGCTCGGACACGCCCAGCGCGTTGACGCGATTGCGCAGCGTGCTGACGTTCTGGCGGATGGTGCTCTGGGCCAGTTCGCGCAGCTTTGCCGGCTTGACTGTCGCATTCAGCACGAAACGATCGCCGGTCGTCGGGCCATCGCCGACCTGCAGGTCGGTGTATTCCGTGGAGAGCAGCGTCGCGGCTGCCTGACGGTCCGCGTCGGAACGCAGGATGACGCCAACGCCCTGACCACGCGGATTGCGGTTCACCGAGTCGTACGGGATGTTCTTGTCGCGCAGCAGGGAACGAATGTCCTCGGCGTAACGCGTTTCCTGCGTGTCGACGACCGCGTTCTGGTCCACTTCCATCAGGAAGCGCACGCCGCCCTGCAGATCGAGGCCGAGCGGCATCGAATTGGCATTGATCGAACGAAGCCAGCCGGGCACCGTCGAAGCCAGGTTCAGCGCAACGGTGTACTGCTCGCCCAGCGATTGACGCAACGCATCGCCCGCTTTCGACTGCGAGTCGGCATCGGGGAAGCGCGCGAGCAGGCGCGTGCCGGCGGCGTCGATCTCGACGGACGACACGGGCGTCTTGTTCTGCTGAAGCACCCCTTCGACCTTGGCCTTCAGAGCCGCATCGACGGTAGCACCGCGATTGGCCGATATCTGTACGGCGTTCTGGGGCGGGAAGATATTCGGCAGCGCGTAAACGAGACCGAACAGCAACACGATTACGACCAGCGCATATTTCCAGCGTGGAAAATCAGTCATGCCTTGCATTCCATTAAAGCGGCAACCGAGCCGCGGCAGCGGGCGTCAGGAGTTCTTCAGCGAGTCCTTGGGGAGGACCTGCGAGATAGCGCCCTTCTGCACCTTGATCGACACGTTCGGCGCGATTTCGATGCTGATGAACGACTCGCCCACTTCCGTGATGCGACCGGCGATACCGCCGCTGGTGACCACTTCGTCGCCCTTGGACAGCGCGGAAAGCAGCGCGCGGTGCTCCTTCTGACGCTTCATCTGCGGGCGGATCATCATGAAATAGAAGATGCCGAACAGCACCGCCATCAGGATCAGGGGCGACAGGCCGAACGCGCCATTGGGGGCCGCGACGGCTGGAGCGGCGGCCTGGGCAAGTGTTGCGGAGGTCATGATGCTCATCGGATATCTCGCAAGTTATGGAACGGCCTGAAAAAAATGCCCGTTCGCTGAAAAAGATCGTGGATTATGCCACGCACCCCGGCCCCGTGCACCGGAAGTGAACGGGTTGGGGGCCGCGGGGATCGAACCCAAGCCGGCTGGCGGCCCGGTGGCGGGTCAGCCGTCGACCTCGGCCTTGTGCCGCGCGGCATAGAAGGCGGCGACGAAGTCCTCCAGAACGCCCCGCTCGATGGCGTCCCGCAGACCGGCCATCAGGCGCTGGTAGTGCCGCAGGTTGTGCATCGTGTTGAGCTGGGCGCCGAGGATCTCGTTGCAGCGGTCCAGATGGCGCAGATAGGCCCGGCTGAAGCCGCTGGCGCAGGTGTAGCAGTCGCAGCCCTCTTCGATCACCCGGGTATCCATGGCGAACTTCGCGTTGCGGATGCGCAGGGTGCCGCTGGCCGTGAACAGGAAACCGTTGCGGGCGTTGCGGGTGGGCATCACGCAATCGAACATGTCGATGCCGCGGCGTACCGCCTCGACGATATCCTCCGGCCGGCCCACGCCCATCAGATAGCGCGGACGGTCCTTCGGCAGCATCGGCAGGGTCAGGTCCAGCGTGTGGTTGCGCTCGGCTTCCGGCTCGCCCACGGCCAGACCGCCGATCGCATAACCGTCGAAGCCGATCTCGACCAGCCGCTCGGCCGAACGGTGGCGCAGCTTTTCGTACGTGCTGCCCTGGACGATACCGAACAGCGAGTTGGGATTCTTCAGATCGTCGAACGCCTGCCGCGACCGCTCGGCCCAGCGCAAGCTCAGTTCCATGGAGTCGCCGGCCACTTTCTCCGTGGCCGGATACGGCGTGCACTCATCGAAAATCATCGCGATGTCGGAATCCAGCACCTTCTGGATACGCATGGATTCCTCGGGCGAGAGAAACACCTTCGAGCCGTCGACCGGTGAGGCAAAGGTCACGCCCTCTTCCGTGATCTTGCGCTTGTGCGCCAGCGAAAAGACCTGGAAGCCGCCGGAGTCCGTGAGGATCGGCTTTTCCCATCCGATGAATTTATGCAGCCCACCGAACTCCCCGACGATGTCGAGGCCGGGGCGCAGGAACAGGTGAAACGTGTTTCCGAGAATGATTTCCGCGCCAATATCGTTGATATCGCGCGGCGTCATGGCCTTCACGGAACCGTAGGTGCCCACGGGCATGAACGCGGGCGTTTCCACGGTGCCGCGTTCGAATCGGACGCGGCCGCGCCGGGCCGCGCCATCGGTGGCGAGGAGGTCGAAAGCTAATTGGGTCATGGACATAGTTTAGCCGGTCGAGGCATCACCTGTAGGGGCGCGCTCAAGCGCGCTCCTACAGGGAACGGGCCCTTGCGCCTTCTAAAGTTCTTGCGAAATCGGCCGATGCCCTGAGCAACAGGAACGCGCCCATTCGGGCCGCGACAACGGACGCAGGAGGCCCTGCCCATGAACATCCCACCGACCACCAGTCTGGCTGCCCAGCTATGGGCGGGCGCGGCTGCGGGTACCGCCGGTTCGGTGGATAGCTGGCGTGTCGGTACGTTGCTGTCGGCGAATCTGCTCGGACTGAGCGATCAGGGCCGGTTGTTGCTCCAGGTGGGTGGCATGACGGTCGAGGCCGATGCCGCGGGCACCCAGCTTCCCCAGCAGTTCCAGGTCCGCGTCCTTACCCAGGGCGCACAACCCCAGCTCGAAATCCTGGCCCAGCCGGCCGGCGACCGCATTGCCATGCAAGGACTACGCGATCGGCTGCCTCTGCAGAATGGTTATGCACCGCTGCTCGGCGTACTCAGCGCGCTGGCGCGACGACCCGCTGCCCGCTTGCTGCCCGCGCCGCTACGCACCGCGCTGGCGACGCTGGAAGCCGCTATCAGCAAGCCCGGCGATGTGGGCAGTCCGAGCGGCCTGAAGGAAGCCATCGCACGCAGCGGGCTATTCCTGGAGTCGCGCCTGTCCACGCCCGCGGATGAAGCACCCGCCACCGACGACTGGAAAGCCGCCCTGCTCCAGCTTCGTCGCACGCTGGACGAACTCCCGCCGGCGCGAGCTCGCAGCGGCTTGCCGCCCTCGCTGAGCGACACCGCGCCACCGTTGCGCCAGCGACCGCTGATCGCACAGATGCGTCTGCCTGAGATGTCCACCGAAACCGAAGTCGAGGACCTCGTCGCCCAGTTGCGCGTGAATGTCCGCAGCGCGCTCGCGCGCGTGGAAATCGCCCAACTGGAATCGCCACCGCAGACCGGCGTGTGGATGGTCGAAATTCCGCTGGGCGGCGTTCGCGGATACGACATCCTGCAACTGCGCATCGAGGAATCAGCGCCGCGTCCCGAAGATCGCGAAGGCGCATGGACCGTCGGCTTCGCCGTCGATCTGCCGTCGCTTGGCGCCATACAGGGAGAAATCCAGTTGCGTACGACGCGCGTGTCGGTACGCATCTGGGCGCAGCACGGCCCGACGGTGAGCCGCATCGAAGACGAATTCCTGACGTTGCGCCAGCTACTGGAACGCAGTGGCCTGCAGCTCGACCACCTCAGTTGCATCCATGGCCTGCCCCAGCCAGCCGGCGCGTACAGCGCCGTATTACTCGAAGCCACCGCATGACCGCCAGCCTGCCTTCGCCCCGCCGCAGCGTGACGCTGCGGGTCGCGTCACCCACCGACAGTGGCACCAGCAAACATATCGATGCCGCCGGCGTGAAGGCCATGCTCGATCGCGCCCAGTCGCTGGGGCTGTCGCCGCATCTCGATCCGCAGATAGCGACGCTGCTGGCAGCCGTGAAGCTGCGCGACGATGTACCGACCGAGCTCTATGCGGCGCTGGCGGCGGTGGTGGGTACGTTGCTGTCGGCGGCGCAAGAACAGCGCTGACTTGCGGATCTTCTGGGCAATCGCTGTTCGGCTAATCCGCTCCGTTGGCTTTCGCGCGCAGGCGCGCTCCCACAGAGATCAATAGCGCGTTCCTGTCTTTCTGTGGGAGCGCGCCTGCGCGCGAAAGCCAACGGAGCGATAAAGCCGTAACGCCTCAGTAAACGCCCAGCCCCTGAATCGACGCGACACCCGCATCGAAACCCGCCAGCTCCGCGAATCGCCGACCGCGGTCGGCATAGTCGTGGAACTGATCGAAACTCGGCGCGCCCGGCGACAGCACGACATAGCCGTGACCATCCAGCAACGCGCGGGCTTTGCTCACCGCACCCGCAAGATCGGTCGCGTGATGCACGACCCCGACGCCAGCGGCTTCAAGAGCTGCCGCGATGCGCTCGCCGTTCGCGCCCTGACAGACGATAGCCAACGGCGCATCGACACGCATCGCATCGACGAACACGCTCCAGTCAAGACCGCGATCGTGGCCGCCGACAATAAGCGCGATGCGCTCGCCCTGCAGGCTTTCCAACGCGGCGAGACTGGCTAACGGCGTCGTGCTGATGGAATCGTTGACCCAGCGCAGCCCGTCGCGCTCCCCGAGCGGCTGCAGGCGGTGCGGCAGCGGCGCAAAAGTCGCGAGCGCGGGCGCGGCGGCACGCGCATCGAAACCCATGAGTTCGAGCGCCGCCAATGCGGCACATGCATTGACGGCGTTATGCAGGCCCGGTGCCGTAACGCACGCGGCTTCGATCACACGTTCGTCGCCGCGACGAATCCAGCCATCGGCGACATGCCAGCCCTGCGCGTCGCCGAAACGGTGCACGTCGGGATGCGCCGCAACGTGAGCCAACAGCGTAGGCTGCATCGCGTTCACCAGCACACGGGAAGACGCGCTCGCAAGCTTCAGCTTGTCTTCCAGATAACGTTCGCGCGAACCGTGCCAGTCGAGATGTTCTTCGTAAAGGCTGGTCACGACGCCAAGATCGACGCCACTCGCATCGCCCGTCTGAAAACTCGACAGCTCGATCACCCACAGGCCGGCCTGCGCGTCGTCGAGTTCGAGCAGCGGCAGACCGATATTTCCCGCCAGCGCGGTGCGAACGCCGAGCGAACGTGCCAGATGCGCGATAAGCGCACTGGTCGTGCTCTTGCCCTTCGTACCGGTGACGGCGATGGTGTGCGCGTCGCGATGCGTCGCGAACCACAGTGCCGTTCCCGATGTGAATCGCGTACCGCGTGCAGCCGCCTCCAACAGTTCGGGGCGGTAAGCGGAAATACCGGGCGATTTGATGACGACATCGAACGCCGCGAGTGCGGCCGCGTCGGGTGCGATGTCGTGCACGCGCACGTCGTCGCCGAACGCATGACGTACCGCCTCCACTTCGGACGGCGAACAAAAAAGATCCAACACCTGTCCCGGCAGGTGCGCGCGCAACGCAGTCAGCGCCGCGCGCCCTTCGCGCCCGAATCCCCAGACCGCGATGGCGCGTTGCCGGAGATCAGCCCAGGGCATCCAACGCTCCGCTCAGACGCTGCGGCACCAGATGCGACGCGCCCGGCTCGAGCCAAGGCTCCAGCGCGAGTTCTGCCACGTCCAGTTGCGGGAGGATTTCCCGACGAAAGCGAACGATCAGGGCGTCTTCGCGCCAATCCGGCCGTTGCGACAGCGCATGCATCGCCGCGCGCGCTTCCGCGCCTTCGCCGACGCATTCGAATGGCTTGTGATCCTGGAATTCCAGCAATGCGTCGAATCCGGCCACCTGCGATTCGTCGTCGAGCAGGTTGCGACCGAAGATCGACAGTAAACGCTGCTTGGGCATGAACGGCGCCAGCGCCAGAAAAACGAAATGGCATTTCGGGCACTGCCCGCACCAGCGATCCGCCGGCTTGGGGCCGAGGATACGGAAGTTGCGGTTGCAGCTGGAGAACACTTCGAAATACGGCGCACCGAGCCGCGCGAACGCGCTCGTCACCGCCAGTTCCGAATACGGCCGCAACAGCGAGCAATAATCGAGATCGCTGGCGACGTGTCCGTGCAGATAGTCGTGCAGGGATTTTTCGAAACCGAAGCCCTTGCTCCACTGGTGGTTCACTTCCTGCCCCTCGTACTCAAGGGTGGCGACGGATGCCGAACGCTCGTTGGCGAACACGATGCTGTCGTAGCCATAAAGGATGGCGGCCAGCACCAGGATCGCCGAATTCACCGCGGTCACCGGAATGTGGCCGTTCCAGGCACCCATGCGATTAAGCTCGAATAAACCCGGCGCCAGTTCGCGCGCGATGTTCAGCGTGGTCAGGCCCGTGCGTTCGGCGCAGGTGGCGATCAGGGGCGAGTTGCCTACCCATACGGCCGTCGCTTCCGCGCCGATCGATTTGATCGCCTCGACGGCCACGACCGAATCCTTGCCGCCACCGATCGGCACGAGCGAACGCTGCGGCAATCCGATAGCACCCGCACGCGCCGGACGCGTACCACCGGTCGGAAAACGCACGCGGCCACGCAGGTCGAGGCGGTTGCGATAGGCGAACTCGGCCAGACCGTGCAGATACAGCGAGTCCAGCAAGGTCGCGGTGTCCTCGTCGGGCGTCCAGCCTTCGACGACGATCCGTTCCGGAATACCGGCCTTGTAGTAACTGACGCCGGCGACCAGATGCAGCAATCGCAATGCCGCCTCGAACGCACCCGCCCGTTCGGCCGGAACGGTCGGCGCGCCGGGGAACGTCACCCGCTCGATCAGCTCCGGGCCATCGTCGAAGGCATAGACCAGTTCGGCGACGCCATCGGCGAACCCGTGGCGAACGAAACGGAAGGATGCGGCGTTGCGGGGATCGGCGAAGCTACTCATGGAAGCAATACCTCGTCGGCTTCGTCGCGCAGGTTGTAGCGCGACGACATCACCGCACCATACGCCCCTCCCTGTCCGATCAGGATCACGTCGTCTTCCTTCGATTCGGGCAAACGACGATCCGAGCCGAGCACGTCGCCGGATTCGCAGATGGGACCGACGATCTGATACATCGTCGTGGCCGGTTCGCCGAACCGGGTGAGGTTGGCGATCTCGTGCCACGCGTCGTAAAGCGCGGGACGAATAAGACTGTTCATGCCCGTGTCCAAGCCGAGGTAACGCACGTTGGCGCCCTTCTCCTTGTCCTGGGTGACGCGCGCAAGCAGCACGCCCGCATCGGCCACCAGGAAACGGCCCGGCTCCATCCACACCTGGAACTGCGGATACGCCTGACGTACCGATTTCAGCACACGGTCCAGCGCACTCATATCCAGCGGCGTTTCGCCCGGGTGCGAAGGCACGCCGAGTCCGCCACCGATGTTCAGGATGGAAATGCTGCCGATACGTTCGGCCAGCGCGGCGAGCTGCGAATAGACCTCGCCCCAGTGCGCCGCATCGAGAATGCCCGAGCCCAGATGGGCATGCAGGCCGATAACGCGCGCGCCCGCCGCATCGGCAAGACGCAGGAAGCGATCGATATGTTCGATGGGTACGCCGAACTTGCTGCCCGTGCCGCCCGTGCGCACTTTCTCGTGATGGCCAAGGCCCCGACCGAGGTCGACGCGAAGCATGATGTCGCGACCGGCGAACAGATCGCCCCAGTGTTCGATGGGATGCAGCGCGTCGATACCGATGGTCGCGCGCGTCGCCAGTGCGGCGACGAAGTCGCGGCGCGCGGCGAAGTTCGGCGTGAACAGGATCGGCGCCGTCTCCGGCACCGCCGCCTGCACGACGGCCAGCTCGCCCGGCGACACGCATTCGAACGCCATGCCTTCCTCGGCCAGCGCTTTCAGAATGCCCGGATGCGTATTGGCCTTGACGGCGTAATGGACGCGATCGATAGCGGAGAGGGTTTTCAGTCGACGCGCCTGCGCACGGATCGTGGGCAGGTTGTAGACGTAACGCGGCGTGCGTTCCTGCGCCAGCTCAAGCAGTTTCGGACGCTCGGCCTGCCACCACTGCGCAGGGGGCAACACCTGCTCGCCGGTACCGTAAAGCGCCTGCCAGCTCGGTCCGAACAACAGGCTGTCGTCGGTGCGCAACGCGCCGGCGCCGATCAGCAGTTCGTGCAGTCGCGGCAGCATGTCGTCCACTACGTCCTCGTCGACCACGAAGGTCAGGTTGAGATTATTGGACGACTGGGAAATCAGGTGCACGCGCAGCTGACCGAACTCGGCCAGCACGCCGGACAGCTTGTGCAGCATCGAGCGCATGCCGCGACCGACCAGCGTGATCGCGGCGCATGGCGCAATGACCTTCACCCGGCACACGCGCGCCAGGTCGGCGGCCAGCGCGGCGATCGCGTCCGAATCGAGCAGGTTCTCGGTCGGATCGAGCGAGACCGTAACGTTGGTTTCGGCCGAACCGATAAGGTCGACGGAAAGACCGTGGCGCTTGAACGCATCGAACACGTCGGCGAGGAAGCCGACCTGTTGCCACATGCCCACGGATTCCATCGAGATCAGCGTAATGCCTTTGCGTGCGCTGATGGCCTTGATGCTGGGCGCATGCTCGCGCACTTCGGGACCGATGGACGTGCCTTCCAGCTCGGGCCGGTTGGTGTCCTTGATCAGCAACGGCACGCGCGGTTCGCGCAACGGCGACAGGCAGCGCGGATGCAGCACCTTGGCGCCGGTCGATGCGATTTCCTGGGCTTCTTCGTAATCCAGACGCTGCAACAGACGCGCACCGGCCACCTGACGCGGATTGGCGCTGAACATGCCCGCGACGTCGGTCCAGATTTCCACGCGTTCGGCGCGCAACAGGGCACCGAAGTAAGCGGCCGATGTATCCGATCCGCCGCGACCGAGCAGCACCGTGCGGCCTTCCACATCGCGCGCGATGAAGCCCTGCGTGATGAAGACCTCGCCCAGCGAGGCGAGGCGCGCGGACAGTTCCGCGTCGTAGTGCGGTTCGACCATCGCCGAGAGCAGACGCGTGCGCTCGTTCTGGTTCGGCAGCGCGACGGATGCGAGGCAATCGCGCGCATCCAGCCATGCCGTCGTCAAACCGTTGGCACTGAGAAAAGCCGCACCAAGAGCGCTGGACATCAGTTCGCCGTGCGCCTGCACCCGGGCCTGCCACGCCAGCTCGCCGAGTTCGGCGGCGCCGGCGTCGGCCAGTGCCGCCAGATCGGCCAGCCGCGCACCCAGGGTTTCGGGCATGGCCAGCGCCATGTCGGCAAGCAGCGTGTGGTGGCGATCGGCCAGTGCGGCGGCCGCTTCCGAGCGGCGTTTCGATTCAGTGTGCGTGCAAAGCTGTTTCAGGCCATCGGTAATGCCGGACAGTGCCGACACCACGATCAGCACGCGGGCGCCTTCGGCGCGACGCGATGCTGCGAGTTCGAGGATATTGCGCCAGCGCGCAACGGTGGCGACGCTGGTGCCGCCGAACTTCATGACGATCCAGGGCGCGTTGGCGGGCAACGGCGCTATTGCGTTTTCGCTCACTGAGGAATCTTGCCGGTTGGGGGGAATGGAAGTCCGGGAGTGTTGCGCTGCAAGGCGAAAAAGGCAACGAGAGCCCCCCGCTCTTGCCCCTCACGCCCCTCCCCGCCATGCTTCACGGTCACTCCCAACGAAGCCGCCAAATGTCCTCCACCGGGTACGTCCGTCGTCTTACGCTCATGGATGCCGCGCTGATCGTCGTCGGCGGCATCATCGGCGGTGGCATCTTCGTCAATCCGTATATCGCGGCGCAGCGGACATCGTCCGGCCTGATCCTGCTCCTGCTGTGGGTGGGTGGCGGTCTGCTGACCCTGATCGGCGCCCTCTGCTATGCGGAACTCGGCGCGCGCCGGCCGCAGGCGGGCGGCAGCTACGTCTATCTGCGCGAAGCGTTCGGACGCCCCGCGGGGTTCCTGTTCGGCTGGACCATGCTGCTCGTTATCTACAGCGGCAGCAGCGCGGCGGTGGCGACCATTTTCGCCCTGTACGCGACACCGGCTCTCGGCCTGCCCCCGTCCATGACCCAGCCGTTGACGGTCGGGGCGCTGGTCTTCGTCACGGGACTCAACCTGTTCGGCATCCGCTTCGGCGCCCAGGTACAGAACGTCTTCGCCATCCTGAAACTCACCGCCGTGGCGGTGCTGGTAGTGACCGGCCTGGCCTTCGCCGGCGCGGGCAGCACCCAGGCGCTGGCCGCCGATCCGACCGTGAGCGACGTCGGTTTCGTCGGCGCGTTGCTACCGGTGCTCTTCGCGTATAGCGGCTTTACCTATCTGAACAATCTGGCGGGCGAGGTGCGCGATCCGCAGCGCACGCTGCCGCGCGCCCTGTTCCTCGGCATGATCGTCGTCGTCGCCGCCTATACCCTGACGAACTTCGCGTACCTGTCGGTACTGGGCCACGGCGGTCTGGCGGAAAGCCGCGCACCCGCCGCGGATGTCATGCGCCGGGTCTTCGGCGAGCCAGGCGCGAAAGTCATCGCGATCGGCATTGCCATATCGGCCCTGGGTTTCTGCAATATCACCCTGGTCGCCGGCGCCCGCGTGCTTCAGGTCATGGGCGACGACGGCATGTTCTTCAAAATCGTCGCGCGCCTGCATCCGCGCTACCACACGCCGAATATCGCCCTGGTGCTGCTCAGCGGCTGGGCTATCGTCCTGGCGATGACGACCGACTTCGAGCAGTTGCTGAACTTCGCCACGTTCGGCGACTGGTCCGCCTGCGCTATCACCGTCGCCACGCTGTTCTGGTACCGCATGCGCGACCGCGAAGTGCCGGCCTTCCTGACACCCGCCTACCCGCTGCTGCCGGTGCTGTTCCTTATGACCGTGGTCGGCGTGGTGGTGGCCACCGCCATCAAGAACCCGCTCAGCGCCGGTGTCGTCGGCCTGATCGTGGTGGCGGGCATACCGGTTTACTTCGTATGGCGTCGCCTGTTCAGTAAAGTCGCTCACTAAACACATACACCGATGCGACAATGACGGCGCTCGAGTGAGGAAACCGAATGGCACAGCAAGGCCCGACCGCCCCAGTCCCCGTACCGAAAGCCGGCAGCACCCCGCCGGTGTCCAAGCCCGTGCGCGAAGGCATCGACCTGGTCGTCAACGACAAGCTCTACCGGCACACGGGCGACAAAACGATGCCCCTGCTCTGGTATCTGCGTGACGAACTGCGCCTGACCGGCGCCAAATACGGCTGCGATCAGGGCGACTGCGGCTTCTGCACCGTGCTGGTCGAAGGCAAGGCCGTGGCCTCCTGCACCACGAAGATGGAAAAGCTCGCCGGCAAGCGCGTCACCACCGTGGAAGGCCTGGCCGACGGCCAGGGCAAGCTGCATCCCGTGCAGCAGGCCTGGATCGACGAGGACGCCACCATGTGCGGTTATTGCCAGCCGGGCCAGCTGATGGCGGCGGTCGACCTGCTCTCGCGCCAGAAGAATCCATCCGACGCGGACATCGACAAGATCGGCAACCTGTGCCGCTGCGGCAGCTACGGGCGTATTCGCAAGGCGATCAAACGCGCCGCGGCGACCATGAAGGACGCCAAGGCATGAGTGGACAGGTCCAGATCTCGCGCCGCCGTTTCCTGCAGTTCGCCGCCGGCGCCGCCGGTGCGCTCATCGTCGGCGTGGGCAGCGCGTCGGCATTCGATCGCCCCGTACCGCTTGGCCTGCTCGGCGACGCGTGGTCCCAGCTTGGCCCGTACCTGCGCATCGCGGCGGACGGCCGCATCTATATTGGCGTGCGCGATCCCGACAACGGCGAAGGCACGGCAACATCGCTCGCGCGCATCATCGCGGACGAACTCGATGCCGACTGGTCGCAGGTCGTGGTCGAGCAGTTGGGCCTCGGCATCGAAGAGGGCAACGGCGAACCTCGCTGGATTTATGGACGGCAGCACAGCGGCGATGCCAGCAGCATCCCCGCCGCATGGGCCGATCTGCGACAGGCTGGCGCGCTGGCGCGCTGGCTGCTGTTCCAGGCGGCCGCCCGCCGCCTCGGCGTACCGGCGGAACAGATCCGTGGCGCCAAGGGGGCCGTGCTTGCTCCGGACGGCCGTCGCCTGCCCTACGGCGACCTTGCCGCTGCGGCTGCCGCATTGCAGGCGCCGTCCGAAGCTCCCCCCGTCAAATCCGCCGATCGTTACACGCTGATCGGTCAGCCCGCCGGTGACGTCAACGCCCATGACATTGTCACCGGCCGGCAGAAATATGCCATCGACGAGATGCTGGGCGATGCGGTCGTTGCCGTGCTTTCGCGCTGCCCCTTCCCCGGCGGCACGCTGGACAGCGCCGATCGCGACGCGGCAAAGAAAGTCGATGGCGTCTACGACGTCATCGACATCCAGCCCGAACAGGGCCAGCAGTCGGGATACACGCCGCAGGCGGTGGGCATCGCCGTGCTGGCGAGGGACACCTGGGCGGCATTGCAGGGACGCGTGGCACTGAAGGCCACGTGGAAAGCGGGCGCCAGCGCCGAGCCAAACACCGGTGCGCTGGAGCAGCATGCCGTCGCCATGTTCGACGACGAATCGGTACAACCCTCGATCGTGCGCAACGACGGCGACATCGCTACCGCGCGCAAGAAAGCCGCGCGAGCGCTCGAAGCCACGTACTTCCAGCCCTGGGTGGCCCACGCCACCGCCGAACCGCCGAACTGCATCGTCCGCCTCGATCCCGATACCAGCGTCACGCTGATCGCGGCCACGCAGGCGCCACGTCAGGCCTATGCCGTCGTGCAGCGACTGACAGGATTCAAGCCCGACCAGATCGATATCCGCGTACCGCGCGGCGGCGGCGGCTTCGGTCGTCGCCTGCAACACGACTACGTCGCCGAAGCGATGCTGATCGCGCTGGCGAAAAAATCCACCGACATTCGTACGCGAGCGATCAAGGTCATCTGGACGCGCGACGAAGACCTCGCCCACGATTTCTATCGCCCGCTGGCCGTGCATCGCCTGAACGCATCCATCGACGCGAAGAAGAAGATCGCCGGTTGGCACCAGCGCATGGCCAGCCCGTCGATCCAGAAGGGTCGAGGCGTCGCCGACAATCGTCTCTGGCAGTCGGAACTGATGCCCGACGCGCTGCCGGCCGGCCTCGTACCGAATTTCCGCAGCGACTGGTACTCGCTGGACTCCCAGTTGCCACGCGGTGAATGGCGCGGCTCGCCGCACGTCACACCGACGTTCGCGACCGAATGCTTCATCGACGAAATCGCGCACTCGCTGAAAGCCAACCCGCTCGACTATCGCCTGGCCATGCTCGGCGACGCGCACCAGCTTCCGTACAACGGCCGCGGCGGTCCGATCGATACCGCACGCCTTGCGAACGTGTTGCGGATGGCCGCTGAAAAGATCGACTGGACTCGCTGGCTGCGTAGCGAGAACGGTCTGGGCATCGCCTGTGCGTATGTGTGGGGCGCTTATGTCGCGCATGCGATCGAGGTCGCTCCCACCGCCGACGGCATCGATATCCAGCGCGTCGTCTGTGCGGTGGACGTGGGCCGCGTGGTCAACCCCTCCGGTCTGGAAGCACAGATCGCCGGCGCCACGATGGATGCGCTGTCCACCGCGATGAACCTGGCTATCACCGTTAAGGACGGTCAGGTCCAGCAGCGCGGTTTCCGGGACTACCCTTTGTCCGCCACGGCACAGATGCCCAACGAGGTCGAAGTAGCCATCGTCTCGTCGACCGCCGATCCGACGGGCGCCAGCGTCATGGGCGTACCTTCGACCGCGCCGGCACTGGCCAACGCCGTCTTCCGCGCCACCGCGGTGCGTATACGCAGACTGCCGCTGTTACGCGAGCTCGCCCGACTACGCTGACGGAATCGCCATGACCTTCGCATCCTTTTCTCCGGAAACGCCGGGCCCACGTACGGATGCGGATCTGATCGGCAGCAACCGGCGCTTTTACGATGCGCTCTGGCGCGACGCGAAACTGTTCGCGCCGGAGCGATTCAATACGTGGCCGCTCGTCGCCGAACTGGCCGCGACGTCAACATCGCGACTGGAGGTCGCGCCGGGTTTGCGGCCACGCCTGCCACTGGTCGATACCCAATTCGTCGATCTCAGCCGTCCCGCGCTGACGGAACTCGGCCGTCACGGCGCTCATGTCGCCCAGGCGATGATCGGTGCGCTGCCCTTCGTCGACAACAGCTTCGATTTCGTCTGCGCCTTCGACATCCTCGAACACGTGGTGAACGACGAAGGCGCACTCGGCGAGCTTGCGCGTGTCGCCCGCCCCGGTGCTTCGCTGCTGCTGTCGGTTCCGCTGCATCCTTCCGCATGGAACGCGTTCGACGAATTCGTGGGCCATTACCGGCGCTACGAACCGGCCGCCGTGACGGAGCTTCTCGCCCGCCACGGCTTCGTTATCGAACGCAGCGCCGTGTACGGCATGCAGCCGAAATCGTCGAAGCTGCTCGATCTGGGCCAGTGGTTCCTGACCCATCGCAGGGCCCGCGCCATGTGGTGGTACAACAAAGTCTTCATGCCGCTGGGCGTGCGGTTCCAAAAGCCCCTGGCCCTGAAAGACGGGTTCGTGGCGGGCCCGGAAGTGGACGAGATCCTGCTGGTCTGCCGCAAGCGGGCTTAACCCCTGCGAGCGCTCCTGCGTCAAACATCGCCAGGAATACCCCCCAACACCTACCTTTCCCCAATCAAACCAAAGCCTTAACACGTGGTGCACCGCCACAAGCTAAGATGCGCCACCTTCCCCATCCCCCCGGACGCTCTGCATGCTCTACCTCATGCACGAATGGCAACGCTCGATGCTCGGCCCCCTGACCTACTGGGCCGAAGCGAGCGCGAAAATGTTCGGCGATAGCGGCAGCTTTATTTCCCGCATGCCCGGCGCGGATCGCGCGGCGGCGGGATACGAACTGATGTACCGCCTGGGCAAGGCGTACGAGAAGCCCGAATTCGACATCCACAGCGTGCAGGCGCACGGCCACGAAGTGGCTATCGTCGAACAGGTGTCGATGGCCAAGCCGTTCTGCACGCTGAAGCGCTTCAAGCGTTTCAGCGACGATCAGGCGACGGTCGACAAGATGAAAAACGATCCGGCGGTGCTGGTCGTCGCGCCGCTGTCCGGTCACCATTCCACCCTGCTGCGCGACACGGTGCGCACGCTGCTGCGCGACCACAAGGTATACATCACCGACTGGGTCGACGCGCGCATGATTCCGGTCGACGAGGGCTCGTTCGGTCTCGCCGATTACGTTGCGTACATCGAAGAATTCATCCGCCATGTCGGCGTGCATCGCGCGCACGTGGTGTCCGTGTGCCAGCCGACCGTGCCGGTGCTCGCTGCCGTCTCATTGATGGCCGCGCGCGGCGAAGCCACGCCGGCGACGCTCACGCTGATGGGCGGCCCGATCGATACCCGTCGCAGTCCGACCAGTGTCGACAACCTCGCCACCACACGTCCGCTGTCGTGGTTCCGGAACCAGCTGATCCATAAGGTGCCCTGGCAGTATCCGGGTGCCGGCCGCGCGGTATATCCGGGCTTCCTGCAGCATGCGGGCTTCATCGCCATGAATCCCAGCCGTCATGTCATGTCGCACTGGGACTTCTACGAGAACCTGCGCAAAGGCGATCTCGACGACGCCGAAGCGCACCGCAAGTTCTACGACGAATACAACGCCGTGCTGGACATGCCGGCCGAGTATTACCTCGACACCATCGAAACCGTTTTCCAGGAACATCGTCTTCCGATGGGTACCTGGGAAATCGACGGCGAACTGGTCCGTCCCGCGAAGATCAAGGGCACGGCCCTGCTGACGATCGAAGGCGAACTCGACGACATCTCCGGCGCGGGCCAGACGGAAGCGGCGCACGATCTGTGCAGCGGTATCGCGAAGAAGAGCCGCAAGCACATCACTGTCGCGGGCGCCGGACATTACGGCATTTTCAGCGGCCGTCGCTGGCGCGAAACGGTGTATCCGGATGTGCGCGATTTCATCAAGCGCTTCGATCGCGGTAATAGCTCGACGGGCGCCAAGGGTCCGAAGAAAGGCTGATCCGTACCGCGCAAGCGCGCGCTCTGTCTCCCTGTGGGAGCGCGCCTGCGCGCGAAAGCCAACAGGGCGAGGAAGCCGGATATTCACAGTCGCGAGCCAAATCTCCTGGCCGCGGATGCCACCCACGGCATCGCCGCTCCGTCGGCTTTCGCGCGCAGGCGCGCTCCCACAGGGAGACAGAGAGCGCGCTTTTGCCTTCACCAGCCTCGGCGCACCTTCGTACCGCCCGTAATAATCCCGTTCGTCAGCGGCCGCGCCATGAAATCGTGCGGGAAGCCCAGCTCGATTACGCTGATCTCGTCGAGCCGCCGCGCCTGATCGTCCGACAGCACCAGATCGAGCGCACCGACGTTGTCCTCGAACTGTTTCAGCGTCCGCGCACCGATGATCGGAATCACCGAAGGCGCGACACGACGCATGGTCCACGCAAGCGCTACCTGGGCCGCCGAGCGGCCCGACTCCTTCGCGATTTCGCCGACCACGTCGGCGATGTCCAGCCCGCGAGCCGTCAGTGCGCCATTGCCCACCGCAACGCTCTTGCGCGTACCCACGGCTTCCGTCGCCGGTACGCCATTCATATCCGCACGCGTGTATTTGCCGGTAAGCACGCCGCTGGCGAGCGGCGACCAACCCAGCACGCCGATGCCCATTTCGTGAGCCATCGGCAGCAGTTCGCGCTCCACGGTGCGCTCGATCAGGTTGTACTCGATCTGCAACGCCGCGATCGGCGCAAGACCACGTAGCGCCGCCACGGTCTGCATGCGCGACACCTGCCAGGCGGGCGCGTCCGATATGCCGACATACATGACCTTGCCGGAACGCACGATGTCGTCGAAGGCGTGGATGATCTCCTCGGCGGGCGTAAGCCCATCCCAGGCATGCAGGTACATCACGTCGATGTAGTCGGTGCCGAGCCGCTCCAGACTCGCCTCGACGGAGCGCAGCATGTTCCGCCGATGATTGCCGCCTGCATTCGGATTGCCCGGCTGCATGTTCATCGTGTACTTCGTGGCAATCACCACCTCGTCGCGATGCCCGGCGACGAACTGCCCCAGCAACCGTTCCGAGCTGCCGCCCGTGTAAAAGTTAGCCGTATCGATGAAGTTGCCGCCGCGCTCGCGGTAGGCATCGTAGATGCGCCGCGATTCGCTGGCATCCGCGCCCCAGCCCCAGTCGTCGCCGAAGGTCATTGTGCCCAGCGACATCGGGCTTACGCGCAGGCCTGTGCGGCCGAGGGTCAGATAGTCGTCCAGTTGCATGGCATGGGTTCCGTTTCATCGGGCCGCGCGGAGTGCGCCACCCATGACGACGAGGCTAGACCGCTTATTACCTCGCAAACATCCCATTCGAGTGCATGCACTTTGAAGTTGTGCTTTATAGTCGGGCCATGACCCCCGACCTGTTACCCGCCATCGCCGCCTTTGCCCGGGTCGCCCACCATGCGAGCTTCACGCGCGCCGCGGTCGAGATGGGCGTATCGCCGTCGGCGCTGTCGCAGACCGTGCGCAACCTCGAAGCACGCCTCGGCGTTCGCCTGCTCGATCGCACGACGCGACGCGTCGGCGTCACCGAACTGGGCCAGCGCTTCCTGATCGATGCCCAGCCGGCGCTGGCCGCGCTGGCCGACGCCGTCGCGGGTATCGACGAGATGCGCGACCGGCCCGCCGGCCTGCTGCGCCTTAACGTGTCCGACGCGGTAGCGACGATTCTCGTAGCCCCTCACCTGCCCGACTTCCTGGCCGCCTACCCCGATATCGTCGTCGAGCTGCACTGCGACACGAAGTTCATCGATCTTGTCGCCCATGGCTTCGATGCCGGCGTCCGGCTCGGCGAAAGCGTCGAAAAAGACATGGTTGCCATCCGCATGGGCGGCCCGATGCGCCAGGTGACGTTCGCCACTCCCTCGTACATCGAACGGCACGGCGCGCCCGACACCCCCGAAGCGCTGCACGAACACAACTGCATGAACATGCGGTTCGCCGGCGGCGACCTCTATCGCTGGGATTACGAAGATCGGGGACGCGCCTTCGACGTCGCGGTGAGCGGATCGTTCATCAGCAACAATCTCGGCCTGCTGCTCGATGCCGTGCGCGCGGGTGCGGGCATCGGTTGCTGCTTCGAGCAAACCGTGCGCGACGATCTGGAAAGCGGCCGACTGGTGCCGTTACTGGAACCGTGGTGGCCGACCTTCCCCGGGTTCTATCTCTACTACTCGAGCCGCGCGCACATGCCGCGCAAACTGCGGGTCTTCATCGACTTCCTGCAGGCGCGGCTACACCCGTAAAAGTAAGTAGCCCAGCACGGCGGCGACCACGAAGAACGGTCCCGAATACAGGTGAAACGTTATCCACGCCCTGCGCTCTCCGAGCAGGCGCAGCGCGATCAGGTTCGCCAGCGAGCCGAGGATGAAGCCGAAACCGCCGACGCTCACGCCCCAGGCGATGACCTTCCAGTTCTGCGAATACTCGGCCAGCGCGATCGCGGCAGGCACATTGCTGATGCCCTGCGACGCCAGCGCGCTCGCCACGTAGAGCCGCTTCGGATCGGCCAACCCCAGGCCGCCGATGAAGTCGTGCACCGAAGGCAATCCCGCCAGCAGTCGCAGGTCGACGAACATCAGTACGAAGACGATCAGCAATCCCCAGTCGATGCGCGCCACGATATCGCGGCGGACGACAAGGAAAACCACGAGCACGGCAGCGAGCGCCAGCGTCGTGTAGTGCATGTCGGCGAGTACAAGGAACGGCAGGTACAGCAACGCGGCGATAGTCAGAAGGTGACGATCGAACACATGGTCGTCGACATGATCGTGGACCTTCAACGCCGTCGCGGGAAACGAAACCGCGGTCAGCACAATCAGCATGGCGAACAGCATCGCAACCAACGGCGCCATCGACCACACGAACGAACCGAATCCATTGCCCCACTGTTGCCAGATAAAAAGATTCTGCGGATTGCCGATAGGCGTCAGCGCCGATCCCGCGTTGACCGCGAGCGCTTCGAACACAACGAGTTTTGTCGCCGGCATGCGTGCGGCGCGGCACATGCTCAATGTGAGCGGCACCATGACGAACAACGACACGTCGTTCGTTACCAGCATCGACAGCACCGCTGTCACCAGCACGAGAACCAGCGCGGTCATGCGACGCGTGGCGGTACGCTCGATCAACCAGCTGCCGATGCGATGCAACGCACCGCTCATCTCGACGGCTTTCGTGAGAATCAGCAGACCGGTAAGTGTCGCTATCGTCCGCCAGTCCACCAGCCCCGGATAGCCCGCTATCTTCCCGGGCGATATCGCCGTCAGCACGACCAGCGCGGCGAGCAGCGCGAGGAACAGATAGTCGTGGCGCAGTCCGCGAATGGACTCGGGAACCCAGCGCAGAACACCTTCTTTGTCGCCCATCCGTCGGTTCCATGGCCGGTAACGCCGACCTGACGCGGATGATAGGCGATGAGTGCGTGGCCGTGGCGTGCAGGCACCGCCTGCACGCCACGGCGAACGATCAGCGGTTCTTGTTCGGCAGGTCGACCTTACCCGTGACGCCACGATGATCGACATCGCCGCTACCCAGCGAATTGACCGTGAGATTGCCCTTCACGCTGTCGACGTCGAGCGAGCCGGAGCCGACCGTATTCACCTTCACGCTACCCGACACGTCGCGCAGCTTGGCCTCGCCGGAGCCGATGCTGCCGATCGAAACATTGCCCCGCACCGTCTTCGCTTCGACATCGCCCGAACCCACCGCGCTGACCTCGGTATCGCCGACGTCCTCGGCATCGACATCGCCGGAACCGACCGCCGTGCTGAAAGCACCGGCGACTTTGTGTACATGCAGATCGCCCGAACCGACCGTACTCGTCAACGAGGCCACATTGCGAACGTCGGCTTCGCCCGACCCGACCTTCACCGCCACCGGCAGGGCCGACGGTATCTGGATAAGCACGTTCAGATCGGAGTAATTGTTGCCCCAGCCCCAACCGCGATTGTTGTCCTGCAATTCGACGATCAGCGTGTCGCCTTCGCGATGCTGCTCCACCGTGAGACCGTTCAACCGGTCCTTGTCCGAAGCGCACGCCTTGCCGCGCACCAGCACCTTGCCGGTCGAGGTGCCTTCGAGATGAAGGTCATGACTATTTACGACAACCTGGATCGCTTTCGCGCCAGCCAGATCGATGTCGAGATTGCGATCGGCCGGGAACGCGCACTGCTGGTGGGCGAACGCCAGAGCGGGCGAAAACAGCAATGCGGTCAACAGATATCGGCGCATGAAATCCTTCCCTCGTCATGATGGTAGTGAGTACGTACCCCGATGGGATGCATCCGCCTCGCAAAAGGTTGCATCCTCTTCGCGAAACTGAACCGAACGTCGACGGCCTCCGTCAACCACCCGTGAAGCGACACGTTCTTGGGACGGCAACATCCACCCAGGAGACACCCTATGCAACGCAAGACCCTGCTCGCCAGTGCCGCCACCCTGCTCATCGCCGGTTCGGCGACCTTTGCGTTCGCGCAGGATGGCACGACGCCCCCGCCGGCCGCCCCTGCCGCAAGCCATGCCATGCAGTCGCCCAAAGACGCTCCCAAAGGACGTCCGGATGCCCAGCGCGGCGACCAGCACGGCTGGGGTGGACATGGCCGCGACGGTGGCATGCGCGGCGAAGGCGGCGTGATCGGCGACCTGCGCGGCCTCGAACGCCTCTACATCATGCAGGGCCGCGCGAAGGACCTGCCGGCGCTGTACAACGAAGTCCTCGCCAAATCGCAGAACCCGCGCGTACGCGACTACGCCTACCGCCACCTGGCCCGCGCGCAGATGATGCAGCCGGCCAATGTCGACCAGGCCATCGCGACCATGCGCAAGAGCCTCGACGAAAGCCTGGCGCAGGACGCAAAGCGTCAGGCCGCGATGGAGCAGTGGCGCGCAACGAAAACCCGCGCTACGGATATCGGCAATAAGTGAAGGTAAGTGCGTGAAGGAAGGGCGCGGTGCTTCAACCACCGCGCCCTTCTTGTTGCGATGCGCGGTTTGATGCACGGCTTTCCGTGGGAGCGCGCCTGCGCGCGAAAGCCAACGAAGCGGCGATGCGGTAGTTGGCATCCGCAGCCAATAGATCGGGCTCGCGAATGTGGGCATCCGTCTTCCTCGCCCTGTTGGCTTTCGCGCGCAGGCGCGCTCCCACAACAGCTATGGCATCACTGAAGTTTTACGCGACGCCATAGTTCTTCCTGCTGCTCCAGCGAATACGACGAAAGCTCGCGCCCTTCATCCGCCGCGATTTTTTCCATCGCGCGAAAACGCCGCTCGAATTTCGCATTCGCCGAACGAAGCGCCCGCGACACATCCACCTTCGCATGACGCGCCAGGTTGGCGACCACGAACAACACGTCGCCGATCTCATCGGTGAGGCGCTCCACATCGGCACCGGCATCGAACTCGGCGCGCACTTCGTCCACTTCTTCGAGAAGCTTGTCGAGCACGGGGCGATGATCGGGCCAGTCGAACCCGGTCTGGGCCGCGCGTTTCTGTAACTTCGTGGCACGCTGCCATTCGGGCAGTCCACGCGAAATACCCGCCAGAGCGCTCGTATCGTTTTCGCCGCGCGCGGCGCGTTCGTCGGCCTTCAGCCGTTCCCAGTCCACCATCTGCTCGGTGAGGTCCGTGTAGCTCCGGTCCGCGAAAATATGCGGATGGCGACGGATCATCTTGTCGCAGATCCCACCGGCGACATCGTCGAAGTCGAACAGCCCCGCCTCTTCCGCCATACGCGAATGAATCACCACCTGGAACAGCAGGTCGCCGAGTTCGTCGCGAAGACCGGCGTGGTCCCCGCGATCGATCGCATCGGCGACCTCGTAGGCTTCTTCGATCGTGTACGGCGCGATGCTCTCGAACGTCTGCTTCAGGTCCCACGGACATCCGCCGTCCGGATTGCGCAGGCGAGCCATGATGGCGAGTAGTTCGTCGATGCGGGATCGGGTCGCGGTAGACATGGGAGCCTTCAGGGGTCGATGAGTCTCGCGGCCCAGTCCGTTCGCGGGTCGCCGCAGGCAATGAATTCGGGATTGATGAGGGAATCGCGCGTGTTGTAACGGAACGGCCGGCCGGCCAGGTCCAGCACCGCACCGCCAGCCTCTTCCAGCACGCACTGCGCGGCGGCGGTATCCCATTCGGACGTGGCGCCCAGGCGCAGATACAGATCGGCGTCGCCACGGGCAATGATGCAGAACTTCAGCGACGAACCAAGCGCGAATGTTTCGTGCGGACCCAACCGTTGCAGCAGCGTCGCCAGACGGGCGTCGCCATGCGTGCGGCTACCGGTGACACGCATGGGCGTGGGCGGTACGCGTGTACGAATGGGCTCGCGATCGGCAGCTTCGCTGCGTTCGCGCCATGCCCCGTTTCCACGCGTGGCCGCGTACAGATCGCCGGACACCGGCGCGAGCACCACGCCCAGTACCGGCCGATGATCTTCGATCAGTGCGATGTTGACGGTGAACTCGCCATTGCGCTTCACGAACTCGCGCGTGCCGTCCAGCGGGTCGACCAGCCAGTAACGACGCCACGTGCAGCGCTCCGACCAGGGAGCCGCCAGCGCTTCCTCGGAAATCAGCGGAATGCCGGGTGTCAGCAAAGCCAGCCCTTCGGCGATGACTTGCTGGGCCGCCAGATCGGCCGCGGTCACGGGCGAGGCATCCGCCTTGCGAATGACTTCGAAGTCCTCGGCATAGATGGCGAGGATGGCATCGCCGGCACGACGCGCCAGCGTGGCGATGGCGGGAAGCAGCTCGTGTGGCGACGCGGCACTCACGCGGGATGGTAACGGCCGGCGAGGTATTCCCTCGCCATGAACAAGGCGGCGATGGAGCGACCTTCGGTCACGTCGTCGCGGGCGATCAGTTCGTGCAGCGCGTCGAGGCGCCAGGGCACGACTTCGAGCTCTTCCGGCTCGTCGCCCTGCAGGCGCTCGGGGTAGAGGTCTTCGGCAAGCACCACATGCGCCAGATGGGTCATATACGAGGGCGACAGCGACAGCGTGCCCAGTATCTTCAGCTTGCGCGCACCGAAACCGACTTCCTCCTTCAGTTCGCGGTTGGCGCCCTGCTCGGCCGTTTCGTCCTGATCGAGGCGGCCCTTCGGCACGCCCAGTTCGTAGCGGTCGACGCCCACGCCGTATTCGCGCACCAGCAGCACGGTTTCCGGATCGCGCATCGCGACGATGATGACGGCGCCTAGCCCCCCGCCCTTCAGCCGCTCGTAGGTCCGCGTTTCGCCATTGGAGAAACGCAGGTCCACCTGCTCGACATGGAGGAAATGGCTATCGGGGGCATCGCGCGTGGCGAGGATCGTCGGACGTTCGTTCATCGGGCGATTGTAACGCTGGCGAAGCGACGGAGCGCCTCGGCGTGAAGTCCGGGCGTTCCGGCAAGGACGCTGCGCGTATCCAGGCTGGGCGCGTTGCCCTCCAGATCGGTGAAGACACCACCCGCTTCGCGGACGATGACCGCGAGGGCGGCGATGTCGAGGATATTCACGTCCGACTCGATCACCAGGTCCACGGCGCCGCGGGCCAGCAGGTGATAGTGGCAGAAATCGCCATAGCCGCGAATGCGATTGCTGTCGCGGATGAGCTGGCCGAGAGCATCCCAGCGACCGTCGGCGGTCATCGTCTTCACATTGCCGGTCGACAGCGACGCCTGCGCGACTTCCGATGTGGATGCGATCCGCACGCGCTCGCCGTCGAGGAAGGCGCCGCCGCCGCGCACGGCCCACATGGTTTCGCCATACACGGGCGCGGACGAGACACCGAGCACGAGTTCGCCGCGCCACATGAGGGCAATCTGCGTGGAAAAGAACGGTGTGCGACGCACGAAGCTCTTCGTTCCGTCCAGCGGATCGACCAGCCAGAGCAGTTCGCGCTTCGGGTCGTCCACGCCGAATTCTTCGCCGTAGATACCCGCCTCGGGCAACGCCTGAGTCAGTATCTCGCGGATGGCCAGTTCGGCTTCGCGATCGGCCACTGTCACGGGGGTGTCGTCGCTTTTGACGATGACGTCGACACCGGAACGCCAGTAATGACGAATCACCGTGGCGGCCGCATCGGCGGCGACACGCGCGGCGACGAGCGCCTGTTCGAGGAAACCCCTATCGACGATGGTCATGGCGACTCCGCGGGAACCAGCCCCGCCTTGCGTTGGATATGTACGCTGCCATCCGGACCGACCGGCCCGAAGCGCGCGATGAGATGACGGAGCGCCGTATCGGCGATGCGCGGACGCAGCAGCACATCGGCGCGCCAGCCCAGCGGCGAAGCGGCAATATCGCCCTTCGTGGCCAGCGAACCGCTGCCGTCGTCGGCCAGCGTACCGCGCAGGAAACCGCTCGCACTCGTTGCCTGTAGCTTCAGACCGCCCAGCACGATATGTCCTTCGGGCGTCTGGATGGCCGCATCGGCCCAGCTAACCTCGCCATTCAGCGTCATCGGCCAGTTGCCCTGGAATACCGCCTCGGATACCTGGCCGTCCAGCGTGCCACGCGGATGGAGATCGCCGGCCAGCGGCTGACCGGCCAGCGCTGCCGCATCCAGATGGAAAGTAACGTCGTGCCATGCGCGCGAATCGGCTGTCACCTGATCGTACCGGCCATCGAAACGACCCCGCGCGCCAGCCACGTGCAGCAGCAGATGCGTACGGCCCAGCACCACCTCCCGGCCCAGTTGCCAGTCCGCCGTGCCGAGCACGGCGCCATCGGACAGCACCACGCGATCGGCGTGACCCTGCCATACGGAGCCCGAAAGCCCCTCGAACGACATGCCGTGCATACGCTTGGAAAGCAGTGGCAGCGCTACCCGGGCGGGCATGAACCAGAACAGGAGGCCGGCCGCCACGATCAGCAACACGACGCATAAAACGACCCAGCGAATCCACTTCAAAACCTTGCATCCTCTCGCTATCGCTTGAGTCCGATGGGCGGCGGGCCGATCATGCCGGGATGACCGACGCCTTCCTCGTTCCACCCACATCCAATGCCGCGCTCGCAGCGCGCGATCTCAACGTGCTCTGGCACCCTTGCACGCAGATGCACGACCACGAAACCCTCCCCATGGTACCCGTGGTTCGCGGCGAAGGGGTGTGGCTCGTCGACGCGGACGGGCGGCGCTACCTCGATGCCGTGAGTTCCTGGTGGACCAACCTGTTCGGCCATAGCCATCCGCGCATCGCCCATGCGGTCAAGGCGCAGCTGGACACGCTGGAACACGTGATCTTCGCCGGATTCACCCATGAGCCGGCGATCGAGCTGGCCGAAGAGCTGGTACGTATCACCCCGCCGGGGCTCGAACGCGTCTTTCTCGCCGACAACGGTTCGGCGGCCATCGAAGTCGCGCTCAAGATGAGTTTCCACTATTGGCTGAATCGGGGACATGGCGAGAAAACGCGCTTCATCGCACTGACCGGCAGCTATCACGGCGAAACGCTGGGCGCGTTGTCCGTCAGCGATGTGGCCCTCTATCGCAAGACCTATGCGCCATTGCTGCTGACGCCGGAACTGGCGCCGTCGCCAGATGCCTATGAGGGCGAACCGGGGGAAACCGCCGCCGACACCGCGCGTCGCCGCCTGCTCGACATGCGCGTTTTGCTGGAACGCCACGCGCACGAAACCTGCGCCGTTATCGTCGAACCGCTGGTGCAGTGCGCGGGTGGCATGCGCATGTACGACGCGACTTATCTCACGGGCCTGCGTGCGCTGTGCAACGAGTTCGACGTACACCTTATCGCCGATGAAATCGCCGTCGGTTTCGGGCGCACGGGGACCATGTTCGCGTGCGAGCAGGCAGGTATCTCGCCGGACTTCATGTGTCTGTCGAAGGGACTGACCGGTGGCTTCCTTCCGCTATCGGCGGTGGTTACCACGCAGGATGTCTACCAGGCTTTCTACGCGGAATACGCCAGCGGCAAAGCCTTCCTGCATTCGCACAGCTATACCGGCAACCCGCTCGCCTGCCGCGCCGCCGTCGCCACGTTGAGCCTGTTTCGCGACGAGCCCGTGCTGGAACGCAACCGGCAGCTCGCCGCGCATATGGCCACACGCATCGCTCCGCTTCGCGATCATCCGAACGTTGCCGATGTGCGGCAGACGGGAATGATCGCCGCCGTGGAGCTGGTGGCGGATAAGCGCACGCGTCGTCCGTTCGCCGCGGAAGAACGGCGTGGTTTGCGCGTTTATCGGCATGGGCTGGAAAACGGCGCATTGCTGCGGCCGCTCGGGAATATCGTGTATTTCATGCCGCCGTATGTGATTACCGAGGCTGAGATCGATTTCATGGTGGAGACGGCGGTGGCGGGGATTGATGTGGCGGTGCGGTAGGTCATTCATCGCCCCCAACACCCCTCACCGTCATTCCGGCGCACGTGCGCCGGAATGACGGTGAGGGGGATGAGTAGTTCCGCCAAAATCACTGTGCCTAAAGCCGCGAAGCCCCCACCGGCAACGCCACCACCCGAAGCATCTCCGGATCGCTGGCCAGCGATGGATTCTCCAGCCACTCCATCGCGAACTCGTGCGCATCGCCGCCCCAGAACAGGTCGGGCCCGATCGCCAGCGTCGGCACGCCGAACAGCCCGGCAGCCATCGCGGCTTCGAAATTGGCCTGCAAGGCCGCTTTCACGTCAGGTGCCGAGAGTGCCGTGCGAAGGTCGGAAATCCCCAGCGATTCGGCCAGCGGAGCGATGGCCTCCGGCGTATCCGCCGCCCGCCCCTGCCCCCATATCCAGTCGAAAATCGCATCCACCGTCGCCACGGTCGCTCCCGCAGCGATGCACAGCCGCAAAGCCAGCAGCGGATTGAACGGGTGGGTCGGGGGGAATACCAGCGGCTGGCCGGCCCGTCGAGCGCGCCAGAGTACGTAGCGATAAGAGAACTCGCGTTTGTGCGGAATCTCCGCCGGTCCCTTGATATCCAGCCGATTCAGCAGCGCCCCGAAAAGAATGGGCCGAAGCGTCACCTCGCGGGTGGCCGCCAGTTCGCGAATACGCGGCCATTGCAGCCAGGCGAACGGCGAGATGAAGTCGAAGTACCAGACAACGGGCATGGCGTAGCTCCTTGGGGACCCTGCGGGACGATAGCGCGACGCCCGGTACAATGCCCTATTCCCCCGAACGACAGCCAGTCCCATGCGCAGCATCCGCATCCACGTCGACGCCCCGCTGGCCAGCGGCCACGACCTTATCCTGCCCGCGCAGGCCGGCGAACACGTCGCTCGCGTGCTGCGCCTGGAGACAGGCCATCCGCTGATCCTGTTTTCCGGCGACGGCAACGACTACGACGCGACGATCGTTTCCGTGGGCAAGCGCGAAGTGGTAGTAAATATTGGCGATGTGCGTGCCGTCGTCAACGAGTCGCCGCTGGCGTTGACGCTCGCTCAAGGCGTCGCGCGCGGCGAGAAGATGGACCTGATCGTGCAGAAGGCCACGGAGCTCGGTATCGCGCGCATCGTGCCGCTGATTACCGAACGGTCCGAGGTAAAGCTCGACGCCGCGCGGGCCGAGAAACGTCTGCTGCACTGGCGTGCCGTCGCGGCCAGTGCATGCGAGCAGTCGGGACGTGCACGGCTGCCAACGATCGAGGCAGCGCAGCCATTGGCCGCGTGGTTGTCCACGCTGGGCGAAGGCGGTCCGGCGCGGCTGGCGTTATTGCCCGAAGGTACGCACCGTCCGGCCGATCTGAAACTCGAAGGCCTCGCGATACTGACTATCGGTCCCGAAGGTGGTTTCGGCGAACGCGATCGCGCCGCGCTGGCCGCCGCTTCGTTCACGGGTCTTCGTCTGGGGCCACGTATTCTGCGCACGGAAACGGCCGGACTGGCGGCGATAGCCGCGCTACAAACCCTCTACGGCGATTTGTAACGACACCGGCACGCTCTTTGTAGGAGCGCGCTTGCGCGCTCCTACAAACGATGCGGCGAGTCTGTTTACTGGAGCGCCTGATCGATCCGGTACATCGTCGCGTCGTCCAGTTTCGACAGGTGATCGATCGCGCCCAGGTTGTCTTCGAGCTGCGACTTGCGGCTCGCGCCCAGCATCACCGTCGACACATTGGGGTTCTTCAGGCACCACACCAGCGCCAGCTGGGTAAGCGACATGCCCAGATCGCCGGCGATGGCCGCCAGCTTGCGCACGGACTTCAATCCGGCGCCACCGTCGTTCAACAGCCGATCGCGCAGCCACGCGAAATCCGGATGGCCGAGTCGCGAATCGTTCGGCACGCCGTCGTTGTACTTGCCGGTAAGCAGGCCGGACGCCAGCGGCGACCAGATCGTCGTACCCATGCCATAGCGCTCGTACAGCGGCTCGTATTCGATCTCGACCCGTTCGCGATGCAACAGGTTGTACTGCGGCTGCTCCATGCTCGGCGCATGCAGATGCTCGGTCTGCGCGACATCGTGCGCTTCGGCGATTTCGTCGGCCGTCCATTCGCTGGTGCCCCAGTAAAGCACCTTGCCCTGCCGGATCAATGCATCCATCGCCCAGACGGTTTCGGCGATGGGTGTGTCGGGGTCGGCCCGATGGCAGAAATACAGGTCGAGATAGTCGACACGCAACCGCTGCAACGCCTGATGGCAGGCCTCGGTGACATGCTTGCGCGACAGTCCGCGCTGGGTGGGTTTCGGATGGGTCGTGCCTCCGAAGAACACCTTGCTCGATACGCAGTAACTGTCGCGCGGAAAACGAAGATCGGCGAGGACATCGCCCATCAGTCGTTCGGCATCGCCGGCGTTATAGGTTTCGGCGTTGTCGAAAAAATTGACGCCGCGATCGTAGGCCAGCGCCATGATTTCGCGTGCATCGGATCGTCCGACCTGTCTGCCGAACGTGACCCAGGCGCCATAGGAAAGCGCGGAAAGCTGGAGGCCGGTACGGCCGAGTCGACGGTATTCCATGGCAAACCTCTCAAACGAAACGGAGGACGATCCAGAGCACCACGGCCGCGAATACACCGGCGACCACGTCGTCGAGCATGACACCCATGCCGCCTTTCACGCGACGGTCGAGCCAGCCGATGGGCCAGGGTTTCCATACATCGAAGATGCGAAACAGCACGAAACCCGCGAGCACGGCCCACCACGGCGCGACCAGCGCCGGCAGCAGGGCGATCCACTGCCCGATGAATTCGTCCCAGACCACGCTGCGATGATCCGCAACGCCCAGCGCACGGCCGGCGACGTCGCAAACCCATACACCAAAGGCGAAGCCCACGACGATGATGACGAGCCACGCGGCGACGGACAGATCGCGCAACAGCAGCCACGGAAGAATGGCGGCAAGCGAGCCGAAGGTTCCCTGCGCTTTCGGCGCGAGGCCCGAACCGAATCCGCAGGCCACCCAGCCCGCCGGATGGGCCAGCAATGCGCGGCGCGACGCCGCATCCAGAACGTACTTGTCGCTCATGACGCGAAATGATTCCAGCCGGTGTGTGACGGAGACAGAACGTTGCCCGCCGCATCGAGCACGCGGACGCCCTGCCCTTCGACGATACGACCGATACGCGTGACGCCGCAGCCCACGCGCGCAAGATCGGCGGTCATGGTGGCCGCGCGATCGGCGGGTACGGTGAAACACAGTTCGTAATCGTCGCCGCCGGACAGCGCGAAATCGAGCGCCACGGCATCGTCGAAATGACTGAACAGCGCGGACGAGCGTGGAAGCATGGGGGCATCGATAGTCGCGCCCACACCGCTGGCGGCGCAGATATGGCCGAGGTCGGCGACCAGTCCGTCGGAAATGTCGATGCAGGCAGTGGCGATGCCGCGCAGGGCCTGCCCGGCCGACACGCGCGGCACGGGCCGGTTCAGACGTTCGATCAGCGCGGCATACGGCGCGACATCCGGTTCGCCCAGACAGCGCAACCCCGCCGCCGCATCGCCCAGCGTGCCGGTCACCATCACGATATCGCCCACGCGCGCACCGCTACGCAGCAGCGCTTCGCCGGGCGAGGTGAAGCCGTGCACCGCAACGGTCACCGTCAGGGGCCCGCGCGTCGTGTCGCCGCCGATCAACGCCAGCCGGTACGACCCGGCCAGCTGCGCGAAACCGTCCGCCAGACCGTCGAAAAAAGCCGGGCTGCCGTCGGGTGTGGAAAGCGCCAGCAGCGCCCACGCGGGCGTGGCGCCCATCGCGGCAAGATCGGAAAGGTTGACCGCCAGCGCCTTCCAGCCGATGTCTTCGGGCGAGGTGCCGACCGGGAAATGCACGCCTTCGACGAGCGTGTCGATGGCGACGGCCAGTTCGCGCCCCGCAGGGACGGCGACGATGGCGGCATCGTCGCCGATGCCGGTGCGCACGTCGTCGCGCTGGGTATCGGTGCGCCGGCGGATGCGTTCGATCAGATCGAATTCCATGCGGCCTCTCTCTTGTCGATGAAGGCGCGCATGGATCGACGCGCCGGAATCAGGAACGCTTTTCCGCGGTTCGCCAGTGCGTGGCGAGCTTGTCGAGTACGCCGTTCACGTAGCTGTGGCCGTGGTCGGCGCCGAAGCGCTTGGTGACTTCGATCGCTTCGTTGAGGATGACGCGGTAAGGCACGTCCGGACGGTATTTCAACTCGTAAGCCGCCAGACGCAGGACGGCGCGTTCGATCTGGTCGATCTGTTCGACTTCGCGATCGACGAACGGCTTTATGCCCTTGTCGAGTTCGGCGACGTGGCGTTCGACGCCGCGCAGCAGATCCTCGAAGTACTCCAGGTCGGCCACTTCCATATCCTGCTCGTGGCGGAACTGTTCGATGACCTGACCCATGCCGCTACCGCCGACCTGCCAGGCATACAACGCCTGAAGCGCGCGACGACGGGCGCGCGAGCGGGCGGCGAGGTCGATACCGGACGGCTTGTTCATGATCCGAGCTTCGCGTACAGGTTGACCATTTCGAGCGCGGCAATGGCGGCATCCGCGCCCTTGTTGCCGGCCTTGGTGCCCGAGCGCTCGATGGCCTGCTCGATGCTGTCGGTGGTCAGGACACCGAAGGCGACCGGCACGCCGGACGCATAGGCGGCCTGGGCCAGACCCTTGGCGGCTTCGCCGGCCACGTAGTCGAAGTGCGGCGTCGAACCGCGGATGACCGCGCCCAGACCGATCACGGCGGCGTACTTGCCCGACAAGGCGACCTTGTTGGCCGCCAGCGCGATTTCCCAGGCACCGGGAACGCGGATGAGGTCGATGGCGTCGTCGGCGACACCGTGGCGGACCAGCGCATCGCGTGCGCCGGCAACCAGCGGCTCGACCACGAAACCGTTGAAACGACCGGCGACGATGGCGAAACGGCCCTTGGGGGTGGCGAAATCGCCTTCGATGATCTTCATGGGTGGATTTCCTTCAAGGCGTCGACCGCGGGGCGGCCGGGTATTTTACGGGTTTTCGGCCGGGCGCAGGTGGGGATGCCCGGCAAAGGTCAGGGTTGCCGCGTCGTTCTCGACCCGCAGGCGGGCGGGAACGCCGAACGGCAGCGTGAATTTCGTGGGGCCATGCCCGAATGGCAGCCCCCGCACGATGGGGATGCCCGCCGCGGCCGCGATACGCTCGATCGCGATGCCAAGGTCGTAGCCGTTGTCGTAGTAACTGAGGCGATAGCTCGTGAAATCGCCAAGGACCAGAGCTTGTTGCCGCTCCAGAATCCCGGCGTAAAGCAGGTGATAGAGCATCCGCTCCACCCGGTACGGCGGCTCGGCAATGTCTTCGACGAACAATATGCCGCCGTCGATCACGGGAAAGTACGGCGAACCGACCAGCCCGGAAAGCATGGCCAGGTTGCCGCCCCAGAGAATGCCCTCGACATCGAGCCGTTCCGCCGCCGCTCGCGGCCAGTGGGCGCCGCCCTCACGGGAACCGAGCGTGTCCCAGAAATGGGCCAGCGTGACGGGATCGGCCTCGGGCGCACCGAAATCCGGCCCCAGCATCGGTCCACCGAACGTGACCAGTCCGGATTTGACGTACAGGGCGCACTGGATCGCCGTGAAGTCGCTATGCCCGACGATCGGCAGCGGCGATGCGCCGAGCCGTTCGCGCAGGCCGTCGTAATCCAGCCGGGCGAGCAACGGATGCGCGCCATAACCGCCGCGCACGGCCAGCACGATGTCCGGCAGCGGCACCGAGGGATCCGCCAGCGCGTTGATGTCGACGGCGCGCTCGGCGTCCGTTCCCGCGAAACGCAGGTGCCGGCGCTCGAGAACGTCGGCCCCGGAGATACGGTGGCCCTCCTCCTCGAACCGCACGATGCCCCGGCGCATCGCGTCGGGGTCGTGCGGGTAACCGGAGGGGGCGATCAGACGAATGTCGCGCGATGGACGCATGGGTCTTCTTTACGGGTGAACGGGCATGGCCATAGTGTCGCCTGAAAAGCGATCAGCCAACCTGCTCCACGACTTCCAGACCGAAGCCGGCGATACCGACGAGCTTGCGCGGGGTGCCCAGCACGCGCAGCCGGCGGACGCCCAGGTCGGCGAGCATCTGCGCGCCGAGGCCATGCTGACGCCATTCGCGATGCTCGTCGCGCGGCGGAGCCACCGGCGCGGTGTCTCCTTTCAGGCGCGCCAGCAACGCTTCCGCCGTGTCCTCACCGGACAGCACGAGCAGGACGCCACGGTTTTCGTCCGCGATACGCCGCAATGCCTCGGTAACCGTATGGCCGAGGTCGGACCGGCGCAGGTGCAGCACATCGGACAAGGTGTTGCGTACGTGCACGCGGGTGAGCACCGGCTCGCCGTCGGTGACGTTGCCGCGCGTCAACGCGAAATGCAGGTCGTGGCGAATGGCGTCGCGATAGGCCACGAGGTGGAACTTGCCGAACTCGGTGTCGACTTCTTCTTCGTGCACGCGCTGGACGGTCTTCTCGGTTTCGAGGCGATAACGGATCAGGTCGGCGATGGTGCCGATCTTCAGACCGTGCTTTCGCGCGAAGATTTCCAGTTCCGGCCGGCGTGCCATCGAGCCGTCGTCGTGCAGGATTTCGATAAGAATCGACGACGGTTCGCCCATGCCCGCCAGCGCGGCCAGGTCGCAACCCGCTTCCGTGTGACCCGCACGGGTAAGCACGCCGCCCGGCTGCGCGGTCAACGGAAACACGTGACCGGGCATGTGGAGGTCCGAGGGCTTGGCGCCCTGCGCCACCGCAACCTGGATGGTATGCGCGCGATCGTGCGCGGAGATGCCGGTGGTGACGCCTTCGGCGGCTTCGATCGAGACGGTGAAGTTGGTGTGGTACTGCGAACTGTTGTCGCTGACCATCGGTCGCAGACCAAGCTGTCGCGTGCGCTGCTCCGTCAGCGTGAGGCAGAGCAGTCCGCGCGCTTCGCGCACCATGAAGTTGATGTCTTCGGGCCGCGCTTTCTCCGCGGCCATGATGATGTCGCCTTCGTTCTCGCGGTCTTCGTCATCGAGGATGACGACCATTTTTCCGGCGCGGATGTCTTCGAGGATTTCGGGAATGGTGTTGAACGGCATGAGGTGTTCCGTAATGGGTAAGCGTCATCCGTGTAACGGATGGCGCGGAGTCAGGCGAAGCCGTGCTGCTTCAGGAACGCCTCGTCGAGGCGCGGCGCATCGCCGCTTGCCAGCAGCCGTTCCACGTAACGCGCGATCACGTCGACCTCGATGTTCACCGCATCGCCCGCGCGTCGCGCCGCGAATGCCGTGTGCTCGACCGTATGAGGAATCAGATTGACGCCGAACCGCGTGCCCTGCACTTCGTTGACGGTGAGACTGGTACCGTCGATGCAGATGGAGCCCTTGGCGGCGATATAGCGGGCAATGGGCGCGGGAACCTCGAAGGTCCAGCGCTGCGAACGCCCGTCGGGCGTGACGGAAACGACCTTGCCCACGCCGTCCACATGACCGGATACGAGATGGCCGCCCAGACGGTCGGCGAGGCGCAGCGCTTTCTCCAGGTTTACCGGATCGCCGGCTTTGTGTTTGCCGAGCGAGGTATGGGAAAGCGTTTCGTTCGAGACATCGGCCGCGAAGCTGTGTTCGTCGAAGGATATGACGGTGAGGCAGACGCCCGAGACAGCGATGCTGTCGCCTAGGGCGACGTCGCTCATGTCGAGATCGGCGGTGCCGACCACCAGACGGACATCGCCGCCACGGGGTTCCAGCCGCGCGATGCGGCCAACACTCTGGATGATGCCGGTAAACATCAGCAGTTGCCTCCTGGGGAGGCGATGACGCTTGTACGGATTTTCATGAAACGTTTCCCGCGCGAAGTATGCGAAAAACGCCCCAAGGCGCATGGCGGCACGTCCCCCCGAAAGGGAGCGCGCCTGCCGTCTTCTTTCATCCGGACTCTCGGGCGACGTTCGCACGCCACCTCAACCGTCGGCTCCGGCATTCGACCGGATCTGCTGACCCCTCGCAACTTCACGAAGGCGCTCGCGGGCTTGTCCCCGAGGGGACCTACCGCCGGTGGGGAATTTCGCCCCGCCCTGAAGACGCTACTAGTGCCGGGCCCGTAAAGGCCAGCCCGGCAAGGATATCACGTGGGGCCTGGCACCCCGGGATCAAGGCCGCAGAACGCGATCCATGACCCAACTGGTCCGCGCACCGGTCGTGCCGGTCGACGGGCTGCGACCCTGTCCCGTTAGCTCGGCCACGATCGTTTCGATCAACGGTTGCTGGATGTGCCGGGGATTGGCGATGTCGAATGCTTCGACCTTGCCGCCGACATCCAGCAGGATCGGCGACTCGCCGAATGTGGCGAATGCGATGCGACCGGCGTCGCCGATGATTTCAGTGCGGTCTTCGCGACGGTCGGCGCCGAAGTTCCAGAGGCCGGTACCGAGGACGCCGCTTTCGAACGCGAAGCTCATCGCTACGCTGTCCTCGGCGGGATAGGCGCGAAGCTGGTTCGATGCGACGCCGCTGGCCGATACGATCGGGCCCAACAGGAAGTCGAGGATGTCGAGCGTGTGGCAGCCGATGTCCACGAAGATGCCGCCGCCGGATATTTCCGGCAGCACGGTCCACGGGAGGTTCGCCGGATCGCGGTAACGGTCGTCCAGCGGATGGTGCAGCATTGTGTTGACGATGCGTGGTTGACCGATCGCACCCGCCGCCAGCAACTCGGCGATTTTTCGGAAGCGCGGCAGCATCCTCCGGTAGTAAGCCACGAACACCGGTACGCCGGCCGCATGACCCGCGCGTACGATGTCTTCGCATTCGGCGTGATCGAGCGCCATGGGCTTCTCGATGTAGACCGGCTTGCCAGCCTCGATGCACATCAGTGCGTACTGGCGATGCGACGACGGCGGCGTAGCGATGTATACGGCGTCCACCTGGGGATCGGCGATCAATGCCGCCGCATCGTCGTACCAGCGGGGAACGCCGTGCCGCTCGGCATAATCGCGCGCCAGCGCACCGTCACGGCGCATGACTGCGACCAGCGACGAGTTTGGAATTTTCGCGAACGCAGGACCGCTTTTGACTTCGGTGACATTGCCGCAGCCGATGATGCCCCAGCGCACCGCGGACAACGCCGTCATGCCGCCGGTCGCAAGGTCAGGCGCATATCGTCGCCGACCTGGCGACGATCCATGGTCCGCAGTTTCCAGCGCGTCGTCATATCGTCCAGCGGCGGAAGGTTGAGCAGCGGGCGTCCGGTATGTCCAAGGAGGATGGGCGCGATGTAGATGACCAGTTCGTCCGCGAGCCCTGCGGCGAGCAGCGCCCCGCACAAGGTGGGACCGGCTTCGACGTGGACTTCGTTGACGTCGTGCCTGGCCAGCCAGTGCATGACCGCGGCAAGATCGAGCCCATCGCCATCGGTGCGGATCGTGTCGCGCCGAACACCCTTCAAGTGGGCGGGTACCGGCGTATCGGCCGCGTGCAGCAGCCATGTCGGCGCGGCATCGTCCAGCACGTGAGCCCCGGCAGGGGTACGTAACAGCCGGTCGACGATCACGCGCATGGGCGGAACAAACGCTTCGTCGCCGGGCAAGCGCACCGTCAGTCGCGGATCGTCGCCGAGTACCGTACCGCTGGCGGAAAGGATGGCCGAACTGCGCGCGCGCAGACGCTGCACATCGGCGCGCGCCGCTTCGCCGGTGATCCACTTCGACTCGCCGTTGGCGAGCGCGGTGCGTCCGTCCAGACTCATCGCGAGTTTCACGCGTACCCAGGGGCGCTGCCGCTCGATGCGGCTGAAGAAACCGATGTTCAGATCGCGCGCTGCCTCGTGCATCAGGCCGACCTGCACGTCGATGCCTGCGTCGCGCAGCTTTGCGATGCCCGCACCGTCGACCTTCGGAAACGGATCTTCCACGGCGACGACGACGCGTCCCACGCCCGCGGCGATCAGCGCGTCGGCGCAGGGCGGCGTTCTGCCGTGATGCGCGCAGGGTTCCAGCGTGACATACGCCGTCGCGCCGCGAGCCGATTCACCCGCTTCGCGCAGCGCGAACACTTCGGCATGCGGCTGTCCCGCACGCGGATGCCAACCCGTGCCAAGCACGGTGTCGCCGCGCGCGATGACGCAACCAACGCGAGGATTCGGCTGGGTGGTGTAGAGACCTTTCGCAGCCAGGCGCAGTGCATGCGCCATGTGTACGTGGTCGATGGCGGGGAAGAACGGACGGGTCATGACGAGTACATCTCCAGCACTTCAACTGCCCTTCCGGCCTCGCTTGACCACATCCAGCAACGGTAGCTGCAAGCCTTCGATAGACGGTAGATCCCGTTCCAGTTTCTCGATTTCCTCGCGGAACGCATGGACGTCCTCGAAGCGACGATAGACCGACGCGAAGCGAACGTAGGCGACCTGATCGAGCTTCTTGAGTTCGCGCATGACCAGCTCGCCGACCTGACGCGAAGGTACTTCGCGATCGCCGCTGCGGCGAAGGTCGTTGATGACGGCGTGTACGGCGATGTCCACCGCATCGCTGGCGACGGGACGTTTCTGCAACGCACGGTCGAAGCTCACGCGCAGTTTCTGTTCGTCGAACGCTTCGCGACGATCGCCGGATTTGACGATCGCCGGAAGTTTCAGTTCCGCCGTCTCGAACGTATTGAAACGTTCGCCGCACTGGGGACACTCGCGTCGCCGCCGCACCGTGCTGCCGTCCTCGGTAAGACGGGAGTCGATGACGCGGGTGTCTTCGTGCTGGCAGAAGGGACAGTGCATGGGTGAGCTTTAATCAGCTCAGCCGTAGACCGGGAACGATTTGCATTGCGCCGTGATCTTGTCGCGAACCGTGGCGATCACCGCTTCGTCGGCGGGTGCGTCAAGCACGTCGCAGATCCAGTTCGTCAGTTCGACGGTGTCGGCTTCCTTGTAGCCGCGCGTCGTGATCGCTGGCGTGCCGACACGCAGGCCCGAGGTGACGAACGGCGAACGCGGATCGTTCGGCACCGCGTTTTTGTTCACGGTGATGTGCGCTTTGCCAAGGGCCGCTTCCGCGTCCTTGCCCGTGGTATCGCGACCGATCATGTCGATCAGCATGAGGTGGTTTTCGGTGCCGCCGGAGACGATTTTGTAACCGCGCTCCATGAACGTTTTGGCCATGGCCTTGGCGTTCTTCACCACCTGCTGCTGATACGTCTTGAATTCCGGCTCCAGCGCTTCCTTGAACGCCACGGCCTTGGCCGCGATGACGTGCATCAGGGGGCCGCCCTGAATGCCCGGGAATACGACGGACTGGAGTTTCTTCTCAATCTCTTCGCCGGCACCCTTCGCCACGATGATGCCGCCGCGCGGACCGCGCAGCGTCTTGTGGGTGGTAGAGGTGACCACGTGGGCGTGCGGCAGGGGGCTGGGATAGACGCCAGCGGCGACCAGACCGGCGATGTGCGCCATGTCGACGAAGAGGTATGCACCGACCTTATCGGCGATCTCGCGGAAACGCGCCCAGTCGAGCACCTGCGAGTACGCCGAGAAACCGGCGACGATCATCTTCGGCTTGTGCTCGACGGCGAGTTTCTCGATCTCGGCATAGTCGACCAGACCGGTGTCGGGCTGGATGCCGTACTGGACCGCATTGAATATCTTACCCGAGAGATTGACCTTGGCGCCGTGGGTCAGGTGACCGCCGTGCGCGAGGCTCATGCCCAGGATGGTGTCGCCCGGCTGCAGGAGGGCGAAGTAGACCGCCTGGTTGGCCTGCGAGCCCGAATGCGGCTGCACGTTGGCGTAGTCGGCGTCGAAAAGCTGCTTCAGGCGCTCGAGCGCCAGCTTTTCGGCGATATCCACGTACTCGCAGCCACCGTAGTAGCGCTTGCCGGGATAGCCTTCGGCGTACTTATTGGTCAGGACCGAGCCCTGGGCCTCCATGACGCGCGGGCTGGCGTAGTTCTCCGAAGCGATCAGTTCGACGTGATCCTCCTGGCGGCGTGCCTCGTGGGCGATAGCCTTGGCCAGTTCGTCGTCGTAACCGGCGATGGTGCAGTCCTTCGGAAACATCCTGACCTCGTTAGCGGGAAGCGGGGAAGAGCGAAAGTGTAGCGCCCATGCGGGTTTGCAGCCACTGGCGCGGAAAACACCCCAGCGGGGCGCCCCGGGAGGCCGGTGCGTGCCGGAATACGCCGCTCCGGCGCCGTCCATATCCTGCGAGCAGTCGTGTACTGACGCGCCGGAGGCGCTCGCTGCAGTCGACGGCGCGTCGATGCCTGTCAGCAAGATGCATGGCCCCCCGGGAATACTTCCGGCCGGCAATCGTGCCGGGCAAGATCAGAAAACAAGGAGGTTTCCATGCCGTCGGCCATCCAGCGGTCGCTACCCTTCGTCGTCGTGCTCATTGCGGCGCACATGGCCGGCAACGTCTACGCAACGACTCCCACGACTTCCCAGGTGGTCGCCGAATTCGACAAGGCCGTATCGGCCGGACTGCCCCAGGTACTTCAGTTGCCTCCCGAATCCCACCTGCCGCACGAGCTGCGTACCGATACCCAACAGCATCGCGGCCCCGACGCCCAGACCGAATCGCTCGACCTGATCGTGCAATCGCGCATGCGCTCGGCCGTGATATTTCCCGACGACACGGTCGCCACGCTCTACGACGCTACCTGGAACGGCACGCCCGTCGTGATTACGCGCATCGGCGAGCGCCTGGACATTACCTCGCACGATGCGGAAGCGATCGACGTCACCGGATTTGTCGCCGATAGAGATCGGATCGATCACCACGGCGTCCCGGTTTCCAGCGCTCCCGTCGATACCGGACCGAATGCCCGTAGAGCCGACGCCCATGCCGGCCTCGCCGTCAATGAGCCCGCCGCGCCGATCATGGAAAATGCCTCGCCATACATCCCTGGAATCGATTTCTGGATATTCGTCCACGACGACGCGCTCGCGACCGGAATCCAACGCATCCATTCCGAGTATGTAGCGTGGTGGATCGCCGATCTCCAGCGCAATGTCATTACCGATCGGGACCTACGCGTGTGGTATCGCACCACGATACCGACCGTTACCGATTTCAATTACGCCGACCGACCTTCCCTGATTACGGAGTGGCAGAACACGGCGAGGGCCTATTTTCTTGAGCGTGAGGTTCCGCGTCACCCCCAGAGCAAATACCTGCTGCTGACCCGGCACTTGATTAGCCACACCGTAGAAGGCCGAGCGCAACAGGGGGGCGATGCCGGACTGGCCAGTCTCCGTGGCGATGCCCTGGTCATCGCGCACGAGTTCGGACACATGCTGGGCGCTACCCACGAAGACAGCGAAGTGCGCGGATGCGGATTGTGGGCATGTCACACCACCATGGATTCCGGCTCGTTCGGGAGTTTCTTCCGGGCGGCGACATTCGACTACTCGCCGGGGAACAAAGCCAATATCCGGGCATCGCTGCCCTGATAGACGGCCCGAAGCACCCGGGCCGCCCGGAATCGCGAAACGCAGGATTAATCCGCGCAACAGGAGCTAAAGACCGTGCATCTCAAAGGCTTTATGAACTTCGCGTGCCTTGCAGGTATCGGGATATATCTGTCCGGGGAGCAAGTCATTGCCCCGCCGTAGTTACCCGATCGGGCAATCACCTGGGAATTTCTTCCATGTCGGAGAGCGGCCTCGAAGTCTCCGAATTCATATCCGGAAATGACGAGGCATCGAAAGAATGTTCCGACGACGTGGCTCACGCACCGGACCATCTCAGCAAAAACGAGCCCGTCGGGCCGAGGCCGGAAAGAGCGGCAAAACGTCCGGACATCCCGCCTGTCATCGACCCGCATCAGTCGGCCTTCCACTTATTCATCCACGACGACGTTCGCAACATCGCAACGGACCGCATCGATGCCGCGTACGTTGCGTGATGGATCGCCGACCTGAAGAAAAACGCGCTGCCCACCGAAAAGCTGAGAGTGATCTATCACCGCCAGCTCGAAGGAGTTACGGACGTCCGTTACGGACACGAAGAGACACTGGATGAATGGACCGACATCATGGAGGACTATGTGGAACGTAACTGCATTCCATATACGTCACGGCAAAAATTCATGCTGATCACCCCAACCAGGCTCTCGCCCGTGCGCGCCGGCGTCGCCTGGCCACGCGGAAACTTCGCCGTTGCAACGCTGGACAATAGCTACCCTGTCATCGCGCATGAATTTGGCCATTTGCTTGGCGCGAAGCATGACGACGGCGAAGTGCGGTACTACGGCTGGTGGTGCGAGACGAACATGATTTCTCCGAGCACGTCGCTGCGTAGCAATTGCTATGTCTTTTCAAAACAAGCAAATCAGCACATACGAGATCACGTATATCGATAGACGCGTCTCCGTGCGATCGTCGGCAGGAGCCACTCCGACCTTCCGATAACGCCCGGGAGAAGCATGCTATCGCATCGGGCGATAGCGAGAAGGGCGGCGCCAGGCCGCCCTTCTGTTTTGTATAGGTCCGCCGTCGCATGGCAGCGGACCCCATCGTCAATCCACTGGCATATCGCGCAACAAGCTTAGCGAATGCTCCTTCGGGATCGGAGAGGAGCCATTTCTATAGATCTCGCGGATAGTCCGTTGATTCGCTGGCGAGTACGTATAGCAGTTCGAGCGAAGCAATGAGTGCACATCGAGCATATTGGTTTCGCAAATCCAACCGTTGAAACCTGTATCGGCATCGGCATGGGTGGCGCCAAGCATATGACCGAACTCATGCGCGAACGTTGGGTACGGCCCCCTGATCGACCCAATGCCTTCGATACCGCCTTGCCAACTGACGCCGGCCACGCCGTGATAGGGCAACGCCTTGGTAATCAGAAAATACTTGTGCCGCCACGAGTGCTTTTCGTACGGAAGGCCTTCGACCTGAGCATAGGCATGGACCGCATCGGACCAGTCGATGAGTACGTTCCGGGTACCGTAGGAGATATCCGTAACACCCCTAACGGAACCGCTGTACAGAAGATGCACCGGCTCGCCGATCAGCACTCTTCGCAGATCGGCCAGCCACCAGGCGACGAACCCTGCATGGATGTCGTGTGGATCGGTGTTTCTCGTGTCGTCGTGCGGGAACAGATAGAAGGTCAGCTCGTCGTCGGGATATCGCGGCGACGGAACCATGGACGACGCTACTTTCGCGCCTGTAGTCGCTTGGGCCACCGGATCGGCGCGTTCGGACGAATGTTCCGTCTCCCCGCCGATATAGGTATGTGGCTCGGCACTGCCGGTGACGAAGCCTGTGACAACGACGCCATCCTTGCCGGGAATACTGATATCCAGATGCTCGCCCGAACGCGTCACGACAGCCGGGCTTCCCTGCCACGTGGCCGCGTACATGGTCCCTGGCGCTTCGCCGGGAAAGACGACGTCCACCTCCAGGGACGTCTCTATGACCAGGTCCCCCAGGTTGACCTTTCGCGCGACACCGGCGGACGCGACGGGAACGCCAAGCGTGCGGGGTAGTCCTGCCGCCACCGCCTCATCGAAGAGGGAAACGATGTCGCGGAGTGCATTGGCATTTTTGTCTTGAGCAAAAGACACGGCGGGAAGGCCGACGAATGCCGCGCAAGGCAGCCAGATCAGGGATCGGCGAATCAATGGAGAAAAATTCATGGACGTTCCTTCGCTATCGGATGGTAAGCCGGCGTCCCACATCGACACCGACGCTCACGATACAAAATCGATACGTCTTCGAACCTCCCGGGACAGTCGTAACCGCGTCTCCCGACAACCTCCGACGATCCAATCCGACGCCCTCTCGCGAACTCGCCCTCGTCCGTTTCCCGCCTGTTCCGGAACACACTCCATGCCGTGCGCGCCACGACGTATGGCCATCCATTCGCCGCGATACGCAACAACCGCAACCAGGTCACCCATCCACATCATGAACAAGGACGCCCATGACTATGTCGATCCCTCGAATTCGGAACAAATGTATCGCCGCTGCGTTCGCACTCTGCCTTGGCGGCTTCCTGAATACCGCTTTCGCCGCGGAACCGGAGAAAGAGCCGCCGCTGACGTTTCACATATTCGCGCACGACGATATTCCGGACAGCGAAGCACAGCGCGTGCACACGCGACTATTGTCGTGGTGGCTGGCCGACATGACCGACACGGTGCTACGCGGCTGGAATATCCAGGCGAGGATTCACCGGCACGTGCCCGGCGTAACGGATATCCGCTACGGCGACGATCGGGCCTATGACCGCTGGAAAGGATCGGCCACCCGATTCGCCGAGCGCGAAAAGCTGCGAATCAACGGCTGGAACAAGTTCATGTTGCTGACCGGCGCCAGTCCTTACCCGGGGACCAGTGGAATCGCCCAACATGAGGGAGATTTTGCGCTGGCATCCGTCAACGCCAATGCCGCCGTCGTTGCGCATGAATTCGGGCATACCCTGAGCGCCGTGCACGACGATTCCAAGGTACGAGGCAGCGACGCGTGGTGGTGCGAGACCAATATGGTTCCCTCGGCCAGCCAGATTTACAGGGATTGTCGAGCCTATAGCCCGGAAAACCAGGAGCGCATCCGTACCTATGTGACCGGACTGGCCCTGCCGTCGCCCTGATTCCGGGAATGGGGCCCGGAAACGGGCTTGCCACGGCCGCCTTCATGAACGAAGCCGACCCGGCCCGCAAAGACAGGGCAGACCCCTCCGGGACACGATATAATTGGGGTTTGCCCACCCGGAGCCACCGCACCGGGGGCGCGGCATCGCCTGACGGAGCGCCCATGCAATACATCTACACCATGAACGGGGTCAGCAAGATCGTCCCCCCGAAGCGCCAGATCATCAAGGACATCTCCCTCTCGTTCTTCCCCGGCGCCAAGATCGGCCTGCTGGGCGTGAACGGCGCGGGTAAGTCCACGGTCCTCAAGATCATGGCCGGCGTCGATACCGACTTCCAGGGCGAAGCGCGCGCCAATCCCGGCACCAAGATCGGCTACCTGGCCCAGGAGCCGCAGCTCGATCCCGAGAAGACCGTCCGCGAGGCCGTCGAGGAAGGCGTGTCTGAAATCCTGGACGCCCAGAAGCGTCTCGACGAAATCTACGCGGCCTACGCCGAAGAAGGCGCGGATTTCGACAAGCTGGCCGAAGAACAGCAGAAGCTCGAAAACCTGCTTGCCGCCAACGACGCGCACGCGCTCGAGCGCCAGTTGGAAGTCGCTGCCGACGCTCTCCGCCTGCCGGCGTGGGACGCGAAGATCGGTCCCCTGTCCGGCGGTGAGAAACGCCGCGTGGCGCTGTGCCGCCTGCTGCTCTCCAAGCCGGACATGCTGCTGCTCGACGAACCCACCAACCATCTGGACGCCGAGTCGGTCGACTGGCTCGAACAGTTCCTGCACGACTATCCGGGCACGGTCGTCGCGGTGACCCATGACCGCTACTTCCTCGACAACGCCGCCGAGTGGATCCTCGAGCTCGATCGCGGCCGCGGCATTCCCTGGAAGGGCAACTACACCGAGTGGCTGGAGCAGAAGGACGAGCGCCTGAAGCGCGAGGAAGCCACCGAAAAGGGTCGCCAGAAGGCCATCGCGCGCGAGCTCGAGTGGGTCCGCTCGGCATCGAAGGGGCGCCAGTCGAAGGGCAAGGCGCGCCTGAACCGCTTCGAGGAACTGAACTCGGTCGACTACCAGAAGCGCAACGAAACGAACGAACTGTATATCCCGCCGGGCGAACGCCTGGGCCAGGAAGTCATCGAGTTCAAGAACGTTTCGAAGTCCTTCGGCGACCGCATGCTGATCGACGACCTGTCGTTCAAGGTGCCGCCCGGCGCCATCGTCGGCGTCATCGGTCCCAACGGCGCCGGCAAGTCGACGCTGTTCAAGCTGATCACCGGCAAGGAAACGGCGGACAGCGGCGAAGTGAAGCTGGGCCACACGGTTCAGCTGGCCTATGTCGACCAGTCGCGCGACAACCTCGATCCGAAGAAGAACGTCTGGGAAGAAGTCTCCGGCGGTGCCGACATCATCACGATCGGCCGCTACGAACTTCAGTCGCGTGCCTACATCGGCCGCTTCAACTTCAAGGGCACCGACCAGCAGAAGATCGTCGGCAGCCTGTCCGGCGGCGAGCGCGGTCGCCTGCACCTGGCCAAGACGCTGATGCAGGGCGGCAATGTGCTGCTGCTCGACGAACCGTCGAACGATCTGGACGTCGAAACGCTGCGCGCCCTCGAAGACGCGATGCTGGAATTCCCCGGTTGCGCCATGGTCATCTCGCATGATCGCTGGTTCCTCGATCGCATCGCCACCCACATCCTCTCGTTCGAAGGCGACTCGCACGTCGAGTTCTTCCCGGGCAACTACAACGAGTACGAAGCCGACAAGAAGCGCCGCCTCGGCGACAATGCAGGCCCGAAGCGCGTGAAGTACAAGAAGCTGGTCTGATCCGGCTGGAGGGGGCGGGCCATGCGCCCGCCCCCGTAGTTCTCAAGCGTCCGCCCGATTCGAGGTTCATCATGCACTTCATGCAGTCTCTGAAGGACGCTTGGCGTCGCAACGATTCCCTTGTCTGTGTCGGCCTCGATCCCGAGCCCGGCCGCCTTCCCGCATCCATCGCGGGCGATGCCGATGCGATCTTCGCGTTCTGCCGCGACATCGTCGACGCCACGGCCGACCTCGTCTGTGCGTACAAGCCGCAGATCGCGCACTTCGCCGCGCAGCGGGCCGAAGACGCGCTGGAACGACTGATCGCACATATCCACGACCGGCACCCCGGCGTGCCCGTCATCCTTGATGCGAAGCGGGGCGACATTGGCTCCACCGCCCGGCATTACGCCAGCGAAGCATTCGATCGCTACAAAGCCGACGCCGTCACGCTGAACCCCTATCTGGGCCACGACTCCATCGCGCCTTTCCTGGAGCGTGCCGACAAGGGCGTCATCCTGCTGTGCCGTACGTCCAATCCCGGCGGCAAGGATTTTCAGGCACTCGACTGCGGCGGCGAACCGCTCTATCTGCGCGTGGCGGAAACCATCGCCCGCGAATGGAACGGCAACGGCAATTGCGCGCTCGTCACCGGCGCCACGTGGCCGGAAGAACTCGGCAAAGTCCGCGCGGTCGTCGGCGACATGCCGCTGCTCGTCCCGGGCATCGGTGCGCAGGGTGGCGATCTCGAAGCCGCACTGCGTCACGGCCTCACGGCTGCGGGCGACGGCCTGATGATCTCCTCGTCGCGTGCCATTCTTTATGCATCGGGGACATCGGATTTCGCCCAGGCCGCGCGTAAGGCAACCGACGAACTAAGGCAGGCGGTGAACCGTCATCGTGGCTGATTCGCGAAACCATGAACAACTTGTCCCCTTCCACAACCGCAAATCGACGAAGATCGCGCGTCGCTAACGAACAATAACCGGCTCAAGGACGCGATTGCATTGAACCGGAGTAGTCATGCCTTCTTCCAACCGAGGTTTCTCGCAGCGCCTGCATATGGCGCTGGACATGTCAGGCCTGAAGAAAGGACGGGGCCGCACCACCCAGCTCGCCGATCTTTTCGACGTCAGTCGCGAAACGGCCCGCAAATGGCTTAATGCCGAAGGATTGCCCGAACTGGCACGCCAGATCGATATGGCGGTGCGTTTCGGCGTCAATTTCGAATGGCTTGCGACCGGCCGCGGCGCACCCGAAGGCGTCACCGGCGTACGGGAACCGCCCGCGATGTACCGGCCGGAAACCCGGGAACAGCTGCGCCTCGTCGGCATCGTCACCCGCCTGCCCAGAGAGCGGCGCAATGCATTGCTGCTGATTGCCGAAGCCCTGGCCGACGTCACCTAGACCACGTCGACACCCTTCCAGAACGCCACGCGACCGCGAATGGACGCGGCGGCTTCGGACGGCGTCGGATAGAACCATGCCGCATTGGCGTTGACCTCGTCGCCGACGACCACGTCGTAATAGCTTGCCGTGCCCTTCCAGGGGCATACCGAGTGATGGTCGCTTGCGCGGAAGTGTTCGCGCTTCAGCGTGGCCTCCGGAAAGTAGTGGTTGCCTTCCACGACGACGGTATCGTCGCTTTCGGCGAGTAACTGGCCTTTCCACGTCGCGCGCATGCAGGCTCTCCTCAATGCCGCTGTGTTTTGTGCAGGAGCGGGCTTGACCGACTTAATCGTCGCCAATGTCCTGCCCGGGAAACAGGACATCGGTGTAGCCGAACTTCGAGAAATCGGTGATTCGCGAGGGATACAGGCGCCCGATCAGGTGATCGCACTCATGCTGCACGACGCGGGCATGAAACCCCTCGGCCGTCCGGTCGATGGGCGCTCCCGATTGATCGATGCCCTGGTAGCGGATCAGCGAGTAACGATTCACCGCGCCGCGCAGACCGGGCACCGACAGGCAGCCTTCCCAGCCTTCCTCCATGTCCTGGGACAGCGGCGTAATCACCGGATTCAGCAGAATCGTGCGCGGCACGGCCGGCGCATCGGGATAGCGCTCGCTGCTGTCGAATCCGAAGATGACCAGTTGAAGGTCGATACCGATCTGTGGGGCGGCGAGACCCACGCCACCTGCGTGATACATCGTGTCGAACATATCCGCGATCAGCTCGTCCAGCTCCGCGGTGCCTATCAGTTCGGGCGGCACGAGCGGCGCGATGCGCAGCAAGCGCTCGTCTCCCATCCTCAGAATGTCGCGGATCATGGTGTGGCTCTCGGTGGTTATTCGGGCACGTTATCTCATCAAGATGGCGTTTTGCGGGGAGGCTCTCAAGGGGGATTGGGGATGGGTAATGGGGGGCGTCGATCCGAAGGCCCCGCTACGCCCTGCCCCCGCTCCATTGCACCGCAACATCCCCCGCGCTCCAACGCCATACGACCAATGGCTAATACACCGAACCGCCCCACGCCATTGACCCCCGCGACGCACGGGACGACCCTTGTCCTATCCGCAAGGGGAGCGTCACACATGCAAACTGTTCAGGTAAAACCGAGTCCGGCAGGAAAAATCCTCTGGGCCGCCATCGCCATCGTGGGCGCCTGGTGTCTGGGCGTCGTCGCGCTGCGGCGCGGCGAACCCATCAACGCGATCTGGGTCGTCACGGCCTCTATCGCCGTCTTTCTGATCGGCTACCGTTTCTATAGCCGGTTCATCAACAATCGCGTCCTGCAAATGGACCCGACCCGCGCTACGCCCGCCGTGCTGCGCAACGACGGCCTGGACTACGTGCCCACCGATAAATGGGTTGTTTTCGGTCACCATTTCGCGGCGATCGCAGGCGCCGGCCCGCTCGTCGGCCCGGTCCTGGCGGCGCAGATGGGTTATCTGCCCGGCACCCTCTGGATCCTCGTCGGCGTGGTCTTCGCCGGCGCGGTGCAGGACTTCATGATCCTGGGCCTCTCGCTTCGCCGGGACGGTCGTTCGCTGGGCAATATGCTGCGCGAGGAACTGGGCGAAGTGCCGGGCGTCATCGCCATGGTCGGCGTCCTCGTCCTGATGATGATCGTGCTGGCGGTACTCGCGCTGGTCGTGGTCAAGGCACTGACGCACAGCCCCTGGGGCACGTTCACCGTCGCCTGCACGATTCCCATCGCTTTGCTGATGGGCATCTACCTGCGCTATATCCGCCCGGGCCGCATCCTCGAAGTATCGATCATCGGTCTGGTCCTGCTGCTTGGGTCGATCTGGTACGGCGCGCACATCGCCGCTTCGCCGACGATCGCTCCGATGTTCGATTTCGACGCCAAGGCGCTGGCCTGGCTGCTGATCGGTTACGGCTTCTTCGCCTCCGTACTGCCCGTCTGGCTGCTGCTGGCCCCGCGCGACTACCTGTCGACCTTCCTCAAGATCGGTACCATCGCCCTGCTCGCGCTGGCGATTTTCCTCGCCGCCCCGACCCTGCAAATGCCGGCCGTGACGAAGTTCATCGACGGCAGCGGTCCGGTCTTCAGCGGCAACCTGTTCCCGTTCCTGTTCATCACCATCGCATGCGGTGCCGTGTCCGGCTGGCATTCGATCATCGCCTCGGGCACCACGCCCAAGCTGCTGGCCAGCGAAGGCGAGGCACGCATGGTCGGTTATGGCGGCATGCTGATGGAGGCTTTCGTCGCCATCATGGCGCTGATCGCCGCCGCGTCGCTGCATCCGGGCGTCTACTTCGCGATGAACTCGCCTGGTGCCCTGATCGGCACCACCGTCGAACAGGCGGCCGCGACCATCAGCCAGTGGGGCTTCCTCGTTACACCCGCCGAACTCAGCGACACCGCGAGGAACATCGGCGAGGGGACCATCCTCAGTCGTGCCGGCGGTGCGCCGACTTTGGCGGTGGGCATGGCCCAGCTGCTGCACGGCGTGCTACCTGGCGAGGGCATGATGGCCTTCTGGTACCACTACGCCATTCTGTTCGAAGCGCTGTTCATCCTGACGACGGTGGATGCGGGTACGCGCGTGGGTCGCTTCATGATCCAGGAAATCGCAGGCCTGATTTACGCGCCGCTGAAACACACCGAATCGTGGACCAGCAATGTCATCGCTACGGTTATCTGCGTGGGCCTGTGGGGATATTTCCTCTATCAGGGCGCCGTGGATCCGCTGGGCGGCATCAACACCCTGTGGCCCCTGTTCGGTATCGCCAACCAGATGCTGGCGGCTATCGCGCTGATGCTTGCCACCGTGGTCACGGTGAAGCTGAAACGCGAGCGCTACGTGCTGGTGCCGGGCGTTCCGGCGATCTGGCTCGTGGTGTGCACGTTGACGGCCGGCTGGCAGAAGCTGTTCGACAACAAGATCAGCTTCACCGCCGCCGCGCAGAAGTACGCCGACGCCATGGCCTCGGGCAAGCTGCTCGCACCGGCCAAGACCGCCGAGGAAATGCAGCGCATCGTCACCAATAACCGCGTGGACATGGCCCTCACTGGCATCTTCATGCTGCTGGTGCTGACGATGGTGTTCTTCGCATTGCGCGCTATCGCTAAGGCGTGGCGCACGAACCATCCGACGGCGAACGAGGAACCGTACGTCGCCGTCAGCAGCGTGGCCTCCTGAAGGAGAACGTCATGACCGATAACCTGTCACAACAGCCGCGGTCGATCTGGAAGTGGGCGGTGCAAACCGCCCGCCTCTGCTGCGGCGTACCCGACTACGACGTCTATGTGAAACATCTGAAGGAGCATCACCCGGACCGGCCGATACCGAGTTACGGCGACTTCTTCAGGGAGCGGCAGATCGCGCGGTACAAGGGTACGGGCGGGCGTTGTTGCTGAAACGAAACCCGCGTTGCTACACCTCGTGATGAAGCGTCTCGGCGGAGGGTTCGCCCTTCCGCCGGGGCATCAGTTCCACCAGATACATCGCGGCCAGCACCATCAGTCCGCCGATCGCCATGCGTAGCGTGAGTGCGTCATAACCGAGCACCACAGCGAATCCCGCCGCGAATACCGGCTCGGTCGTCATGACGATCGCCGCGCGCGTCGCCGGCAGATGGGCCTGCGCCCAGGTCTGCACAAGCATCGCGCCGGCACCGGCCACCAGCGCCATGTAAAGCACCGCGATCCATGCCGCATTATCGGGCGGGAGCGACGGTCCGTGGGGAAGCGTGGAGCAAAGGCTTACCGTCGCAATGCCCACCATCTGCACAGCCGACATGCCGAATGCTTCGCCGGGCCGCGACCAGCGGCTGAGGCCAATGATGTGCAAGCCGTACAGCGCCGCCGACGCCAGCGTCAGCCAGACGCCAAGATCGACTTCGAAACCGTGCAGTGCAAGCACCGCGAGACCGATGGTCGCGAGCGCGACGGCGACCCAGGTCACGGCGGGCATGCGCTGCCCCAGCAGTGCCCAGGCAAGCAGAGGAGTGAAGACGACATACATGCCCGTGACGAATCCGCTGACGCTTGGCGAGGTCAACGACAATCCCTCGGTCTGCAACCATTGCGCGAATCCATAGAGCACGCCCAGACCAAGGCCGCGCACCAGCTGCGGCCAGCCGAGCCTAAGAACGGGACGCGCGAACAGCACCAGCATGACGACGGCGGCGATAGCGAAACGCACGGCAAGAAAATCGACGACGGACATGCGCCCGACGACATCCTTGATCAGTACGAACGTAGAACCCCAGACCGCGGTGACCGCGAGCAGGCCGATCGTGGCGAGACCGGTCGCGCGCGGCGACGTCATCGCCGTGCCAGTCGCCACAGCTGTCCCGGAATCCTGACGACGAAATGCGCCCAGATACCAAGCCAGACGACCGCGGCGACGAGCGGCTTGCGTGCCGCCGGATCGTGCAACCGGAACCATCGCCACATGCCGCGATGCTTGAAGCGGCTGACAAACACAGGCCGGTGCCGGCTCGATCCACCCTTGCCATGCAACACGCGTACGTCGCCGGCGAGGATGACCTCATAGCCCGCGTCGCGTGCGCGACGGCACAGATCGAGATCTTCGCAATGCAGGAAATAGGTTTCGTCGAAACCATGCAATTCCGCGAATACCTTGCGCGGCAATAGCATGATGGCACCGGACACGGCTTCGACGCGCTCCGGGCCATCGGGTAGCGGACCGGGAATATTGACGCCGGGATAGCGGGCATCGTCCCTGTCGCGGCCGGTCATCGTGTTGATCGCCCGCGCGAGCAGCGGATCGCGGCGACGCGAGGCGGGATCGGGCACCCCCTGGTTGTCGCACACGACCGCACCGACAATGCCCGTCCGCGGGCCGATATAGGCCAGCATGCGGGGAAGCGTGTCGGCCTCCAGCAGGCAGTCGGGATTGAGGATGAGAACGCTCTCGCCATTCGCCGTCGCGACGCCGCGATTCATCGCGGGTCCGAAACCCAGATTGGCGCCGTTATACATAACCCGCACGCGCGAGTCGTCGGCATAGGCGCGATCGATGGCCTGCGGCACGCCATCGGACGAGGCGTTGTCGACCACGATGACTTCGACAGGCAGCGGCGAGAGCAACGCATGCTCCACGCATTCGCGCGTGAAAGGGCCACTGTCGGCAAGGACGATGACGATGCTGACTTTCGGCGAAGGGGTGATGGGGTTGTTCACGCGCCGATTATGCCATGCGGCCGAAACCCATCTGCTCTCTTGTAGGAGCCCGCTTGCGGGCGAAAGCCAACAGGGCGAAGAAGACGGATGCTCACATTCGCGAGCCCGTTCTGCGGGCTGCGGATGTCACGCAGGGCATCGCCGCTCCGTTGGCTTTCGCCCGCAAGCGGGCTCCTACAAGAACGGCGCGGGGTTAGCCGCACCACACCCGCGCATTGCGGAACATGCGCATCCAGGGCGAATCCTCGCCCCAGCTATCCGGATGCCAGCTGAGCTGTGCCGTACGGAATACGCGCTCCGGGTGCGGCATCATGATCGTGACGCGGCCATCGGCGGCGGTGAACGCCGCAAGACCTCCCGGCGATCCGTTCGGATTCAGCGGGTAGCTTTCGGTCGGGCGACCGCGGTTGTCGACGAAGCGGGCGGCACCATGGCTCTTCGACGGGCTGCACACGCTCGGGAAGTACACGCGGCCTTCGCCGTGCGCAACCGCCACGGGAATGCGCGAACCGGCCATGCCCTTGAAGAAGAGGCTGTTCGAGTCGAGGATTTCCAGCGTCGACAGGCGCGCTTCGTACTGCTCCGACGCATTGCGCAGGAACTGCGGCCAGTGCTTCGCGTCGGGAATGATGTCCTTCAGGCCCGACATCATCTGGCAACCGTTGCAAACGCCCAGGGCGAACTTCGTGGTGTCCTCGAAGAACCACTGGAACTGCGCACGCAGCTTTTCGTTGTAGAGGATGGACGTGGCCCAGCCGCGACCCGCACCCAATACGTCGCCGAACGAGAAACCACCGCAGGCAGCGAAGCCGCGGAAATCGTTCAGGTGAATCCGGCCACTGGCCAGATCGGACATATGGACGTCCACGGCATCGAAGCCGGCGCGGTCGAACGCCGCGGCCATTTCCACCTGACCGTTGACGCCCTGCTCGCGCAGGATGGCCACGCGGGGACGTGCGCCCTTCGCGATGTACGGCGCGGCGACGTCCTGCGCCGGATCGAACGTCAGCTTCGGAGTGATGCCCGGATCGGCATCGTCCTTGCGCCAGTCGTTCTCCGAATCGGCGCTCTGCGGGTTATCGCGCAGGCGCTGCATCGCGTAGCTGGTTTCGTTCCACGCGGCGAAGAGTTCCGACCAATACCATTTGAAAACGGCGTCGCCACCCAGATAGAGCTTGATGCCGAGCTTTTCTTTCGGCCGGCCGATCTGGTGCGTCATGCCGGCGAGGTTGTGCTTCACCAGCAGCGACTCGAATGCTTCGCGGTTCGCGGCGGCCACCTGCACGACGGCGCCCAGCTCCTCGTTGAACAGCGCACGCAGCGTCGCGTCGGCCCAGCCGTCCAGACGAATTTCGAGACCGCAGTGACCCGCAAACGCCATTTCCAGCAGCGTGACGATGGCACCGCCGTCGGAACGGTCGTGATATGCCAGCAGCATGCCGCTGGCGCTGGCTTCCTGGATCAGTTCGAACATCGCGCGCAGTCGCTTCGGATCGTCCAGATCCGGCGGTACACCACCGCCACGGTTGAAGACCTGGGTCAGTGCGGAACCGCCAAGGCGATCGCGACCGGCACCGAGATCGATCAGCCACAGTTCGGTATCGCCACGGTCGAGCTTGATCTGCGGCGTCAGCGTGCGGCGCACGTCTTCCACGCGACCGAAGCCGGTGATGACCAGCGACACCGGCGATACGGTTTTCTGCTTCTGTTCGCCATCCTTCCACACCGTCGTCATGGACAGCGAGTCCTTGCCGACCGGAATGGAGATATCGAGTTCGGGGCACAGCTCCATGCCGACGGCCTTCACGGCGTCGAACAGCGCGGCGTCCTCGCCCGGATGGTTCACGGCCGCCATCCAGTTCGCGGACAGGCGCAGCTCGTCGAGCTTCAGCGGCGCGGCGGCGAGATTGGTGATGGCCTCGCCGACCGCCATGCGTGCGGCATCGGCACTGGAAAGCAACGCGATCGGCGCACGTTCGGCCATGGCCATCGCTTCGCCGGTATAACCGTCGAAGCCGGTCATCGTGACGGCAACGTCCGCCACCGGCACCTGCCACGGACCAACCATCGGGTCGCGCGTGTTCAGGCCGCCGACGGTGCGATCGCCGATGGTGATGAGGAAGTTCTTGCTACCGACAACCGGCAGGCGCAGGACGCGCATCAGCGCCTCGTCCATGCCGATGCCGGTGAGATCGGCGACCAGGTCGACGCGCGGTTTGACGCGCTTCGCCTCGCGATGCATGCGCGGCGGTTTGCCGAACAGCACGTCCATACCGAGGTCGATCACGGTCAGGTCGCGACGCGGATCGCGCACGAGCAGGCGCGGTTCGGCCGTGGCTTCGCCGACGACGGCGTACGGACAGCGTTCGCGCGCGCAGAACGATTCGAACAGCGGCAAGTCGTCGCCGCCGATGGCGAGAACGTAACGCTCCTGCGATTCGTTGCTCCACACCTGCATGGGCGACAGCGTGGGGTCGTCGCACGGCACGGCGGACAGATCGATGACGCCACCGACGCCCGCGTCGTTGAGGATTTCGGGAATCGCGTTGGACAGACCGCCCGCCCCGACGTCATGGATGCTGACGATCGGGTTCTGGTCGCCACGCGACCAGCATGCGTCGATCACCTGCTGGCAACGACGTTCCATTTCGGGGTTGTCGCGCTGCACCGATGCGAAATCGAGTTCGGCGCTGGACGTACCCGAAGCGACCGACGAGGCCGCACCGCCGCCCAGACCGATGAGCATGGCCGGACCGCCGAGAACGATGACCTTGTCGCCCGGACGTACAGCGCGCTTGTCGACCAGATCGGGACGGATGGCGGCAAGGCCACCGGCGATCATGATCGGCTTGTCGTAGCCGCGACGAACGCCCTTCTCGCCCGTTTCCTGTTCGAACGTGCGGAAGTAACCGCCCAGTGCGGGCCGGCCGAATTCGTTGTTGAACGCGGCGGCGCCGAGCGGGCCGTCGCGCATGATCTCGAACGCCGACGCCATGCGCGGCGGCAACGGACGATCGGTTTCCCACGGACGCTTCAGACCGGGAATACGCAGATGCGACACCGAGAAACCGGTAAGACCGGCCTTCGGCTTGCCGCCGCGCCCCGTCGCGCCTTCGTCGCGAATCTCGCCGCCGGCGCCGGTCGCGGCGCCCGGCCACGGTGCGATGGCGGTGGGATGGTTGTGCGTCTCGACCTTGATCGCGAAAGGCGCGCGCTCGGTGTGCGGGCGGTAAACGCCATCGGCCGGATCGGCGAAGAAACGCTTGCCTTCGTAGCCGTCGATCACCGCGGCGTTGTCGTGATAAGCGGACAGCGTATGCGCGGGCGATTTCTGGTGCGTGTTTTTGATCATACCGAACAGCGAAATATCCTGTTCCGCGCCGTCGATCGTCCACGTGGCATTGAATACCTTGTGGCGGCAATGCTCCGAGTTCGCCTGCGCGAACATCATCAGCTCGGCGTCCGAAGGCGCGCGCCCCATCTCGGCATAACGTTCCGCGAGGTAGTCGATTTCGTCGTCGGCCAGGGCGAGGCCCAGTTCGACGTTCGCCTTCGACAACGCGCCACGCGCGTCGTCGCCGAGTTCGATACGTCCCAGCGGACCGGGCTCGCCGACGAGGAACAGGCCATGAGCCTCTTCGATGCCGGTCAGCACCGACTGGGTCATCGGGTCGAAAAGCGACGTCATCACCGCGTCGTAGCTCGGCTCGTCGGCGTCGGGCAAGCCCGTGATCCGCCAAGCCATGCCACGCTCCACGCGACGGACGTCGAAGCCGGCGCCATGCAGGATATCGGTGGCCTTGCTCGACCACGGCGAGATCGTACCCAGACGCGGAACGACCCACAGCGTGGCCGCTTCGGGCGCGATGTCCTTCGCCTCCAGCACCTGCAAAAGGCGCGCGCGAGCGTCGCCCTGCGGCGCGTCGGCGACATCGATGAAGTACGTATGCCAGGAGGCCTGCACGCGCGTGCCGTGATGCAGGGCATCCAGGCGGGCGTTCAGGCGTTCGAGGCGGAAAGGCGAGAGGGCGCTCTGCCCGTCGAGTGCGATCATGCGGGAGGGATGGCGCTACGGGAAAACGAGCATTCTACATCATGCTGCGGAACAGCATGTTGGGGTGCGTCGAGAGGGGTGCGTCAATCTGCCGCAGGCCGGCAAGACCTCATGCAGGAGCCCGCAAGCGGGCTCCTGCACACGCAAACGGGGCGTCGCTCAGCCGCCCTTGGCTGCCGAACCGGCCGGCGCGTTTACGGCCTTCAGAAGCTGGGCCGGGGTGACGTAACCGCCGACCACATCGCCGTTCTCCGTGAGGATCGTCGGCGTGCCGTTAACGCCAAGACGCTCGCCCAGTTCGAATTCGTCCTTGACCGGGTTCTCGCAGGTCGCCGGCTTGACGCTTGCGCCGGTCATGGCCTGATTGAAAGCGTTCTTGCGATCCGACGCACACCAGACCGACACGGCCTTGGTGTACGACGGCGTTGCGCCGCCGGACGTGGTCTGCAGGCCTTCGCGCGGCCAGAACAGATATTCGACGGCGATGCCCTGCTTGTTGAATTCTTCGATGTGCTTGTGCAGTTCGCGGCAATAGCCGCAGTCGACGTCGGTGAAGATCGTGACGGTGTGCTTCGGATTCGGCGGCGAGAAAATCAGACGCCTCGACGCGGGAACCTTGGCGAGTTCGGCTTTGCGCGTGGCGGCCCAGCTCTGCGCGCTGAGATCGGTCTTGGCTTTCAGGTCGACCAGATTGCCGTTGAGCATGTACCGCCCGTCGGAACTGACATAAACCAGACGCCCGGAGGCCACGACCTGATAAAAGCCCGGCATCGGCGCGGGCGCGACGCTGTCGACCTGGATGCCCGGGCCGAGCGCTTCCACGGCGGCGCGAACGGTTTTTTCGTCGTTGTCCGCGGCCACGGCCGCGAAGGCGAATGCACTGGCGGCGAGGGCCAGCAGGGTCTTCTTGAACATCGGGTACTACTCCATGTCGAACCGACGATTGGGCTAGCCGTTTTTGACACGGGCGCAGGCCGATCGGTTCCCTATTGTTGCACAGGCCCCATGGTCACCCACGGGGGTGGTGCTGGGCGTGAAGGCGCTTCAGACCTTCCTTGGCGACCAGGGTATAGATCTGCGTCGTACTCAGCGCGCTGTGACCGAGCAGCATCTGCAACGCGCGCAGGTCGGCACCATGATTGAGCAAGTGTGTGGCGAACGAGTGACGCAATACATGCGGAGACACGCGCTTGCCCGGAATACCCACCTGCATCGCATATCGCTTGACCAGGGTCCAGAACATCTGCCGCGTCATGCCCTCGCCCCGTTGCGACAGGAACAGCGCCACCGGCTGACGACCGCGCGCCAGTTGCGGCCGCGCGCCAGCCAGATAGGCATCGATATGCGTCAGTGCTTCCTCGCCGACGGGCACCAACCGGTCCTTGCCACCCTTGCCCGTCACGCGCAGCACGCCTTGCCGTGGGTTGAGACCCGACAACGGCAACTCGACCAGTTCCGACACACGCAGACCCGAGGCGTACATCAGCTCCAGCATCGCCCGGTCGCGCAGACCCAGCGTCGTCGAACTGTCCGGGGCAACGATCAGCGCTTCGATATCGCGTTCGGGAAGTGCCTTGGGCAGGCCTCGCGGCATGCGCGGGCGCTGCATCAGCAACGTGGGATCCTCGCGCGCGCCGTCGTCGCGGGCCCGCTGGGCATAGAACCGGCGAAACGCCGATTGCCGGCGGGCCATGCTGCGCACCGCAACCGGCTGCTCGCCGTGATACGCGGACAGATCCTCGCGCCCCGCATCGGCAAGGCTACGACCCCGCCCGGCCAGCCAGCGGGCCAGCCCTTCAAGGTCGCGCCGGTACGCTTCCAGCGTGCGATCGGCCAGCCCGTCCTCGGACCAGACGCGCTCGATGAAACGGGCGATCAGGGTTTCGTCGGCAGGAGAAATCATGCGGGGAGTTTACCGTCGCGCCGCGCCCGACACACGACGAGCCTTTGCAGAATCGCGCGCGCCACAGGCCGGGGCGGCCAGTCGTCTACAATCCGCGACTGCATCCACCGAAGCTTCCGCCCATGCACGCAGCCCCCTTCTGGCGTCGCCTCGCCGCCATCGTCTACGACCTGCTCGCCGTCATCGCGATTGTCATGGTCGTGGGACTGCTCGCCCAGATGGCGACCGGTGGGCGCATCGCGGACGAGCATGGCCAGTTGCTGACCTGGTGGTACCAGCCGGTGCAGGGGCTGGTCGTCGGCGCTTACTTCTTCTTTTCGTGGCTGCGCGGCGGACAGACGCTGGGGATGCGCCCCTGGCGCATTCGCGTTACCGACCGCGAAGGCCGCCCGCTGACCTGGCAGCGCGCCGCGATCCGTCTGGTCGTCGCCGCGTTGCCCATCGCCTTGCTGACGATCTATCCGCTCACATCGCTGCGTATCGCCGCGTGGGCACCGGCCATCGGCTGGGCCATCCTGCTTGCTCCCGCACTCTTCGACGCCCGTCGCCGTGCCATTTACGACATGGTCGCCGGCACCGAAATCCGGCCGCTGACTACTTGAACTGATCGCTGGCCGGCACCCACGAGTCGCCGGGTTTCGGGGCGGGACGGGCGATCTGCACGTCCGCCGCACAACCGGGCGGCAACGGGCCGCCCGAGACTCGCGCGGTCGCGCATAGCGCGCTGTTGTCGAGCACCACCGCAGGAGCGGCTGTCGTCGCGGCGTTCGCCGGCGGCAGGTCGGCCGCGAGCGGTTTCGATGGTGCCATCGTCTGGTTTTTCGCCAGTGCATCCTGCGCAACGGCTTCGCCGGGTTTGTCGCCGTGGCAACCGAAGGACAACAGCGAAATCGCCTTCATCGCCGGATTCGGCGTGCCGGGGCCACCCGAGCAATCGACGCGCACACCACGCGGCAGAGAGATGGCCGATTTGACCGTACTGCCTTCCACGCCGTGCCGCACGGCGGTGTCCACGGAGCTTTCGCCCTTCGGCGTCCAGGCACCATCGAAGCGCGTGGCCTGATAATCGACGTGCACCCTGCCGCGAGTCATCACGTCGGTATTGCCGTGCGGACGGACCTGTATGTAGGTACCGACGGCACCGCGCTTGTCGCCCTGCCCGCCCGCGACACCGTCGTCGCGCTGCGACGTCCCGTTGGCGCCGGTGGTTTTCGTGCCGGTGTCGGCGCCGTTGGCCGCACCCGGCTTACCGGTCTCCGCAACGGCGCCCGGCGTATTCGATCCCGAGGCGGCAGCTACGCTTTCGCCGGGTGCGCCCGGCGCACCTTCGGTTGTCGCAGCCGCATGCTCGCCGGCGGCCTTGCCCTGTTCGTTCCGCGTCTGTGCCGTCGATTCTCCCGAAGCGATATCGCCCGGCGCTTCGCCGGGCTTCGCCGCCGTCGTGTCGATGCCGGCAAGCGGTCGCTGGACGTCGCCGGGCGCGACCTCCGGTGCCTGCACAGCGGGTTTATCGGCCGTCGATACGGGCGCGCCTATCGCCGGGCGCGGCACCGCATCCGGTAGCGGAATGGCGGCGAGTTCCGCCGTGGTATCTACGCTGGGCGCACGGATGTTGTCCGGCGAGACCTTCGGCGGCACGGAACGGGCGTCGACTTTCAGGTCGAGCGCGGGCGCCGTGGGTTCCGCCGCGACGGTCGGCAAGGGCTCTTCCTGCGGAGTCGGCGGCGCGGCCGTGGTTTCGACCTCGGGACGCGGCACGGTCGCCAGCGTCATGGACGTCGTCGGAACTTTGGCCGCCGAGTCGGCGACGATCTGCGGCGGCGTGGGACGCACATCCGGTTGCGAGGCTGGCGTGGGTGGAATGGCCAGCGACGCCGGCGGCGGCATCGCCACCGTGCCTTCGATCTGCGCCTTGCGCACAGGTTCGGGCTGAAAGCGCGGCGGCACGACTTTCGGCTGCGGCTGGTCCATTGCCAGATCGGGTGGCGCCTGCTCGGGGATGGGAACCTTCTCCAGATCCGGCTGCGGAGGCGGCGCCTTGGACTGGACGACGGGACGCTCGGGCGTCGCTTCGATGCTGGGCATCGGTGCAACGACTTTCATATTTGGCTTCACGACGGGCGGCACGGCGGCGGGAACGGCGATGGCCGGTATCGCCGAGCGCGCATTCGTCGCGACCGCCGCTGCGCGCGTATCGCGCGATGCCTTGCTGGCCGTCGCGTTCGCATTCGCTCGCCGGGATTTCTCGACCGGCGCCTTCGACGGCGTGCCACGTACCGGAGGCACGGGCGGAGGCGGCTTGTCGATCAGCCGCACTTCCAGCGCGGCTTCGGAATCCTGATCCGGTAGCGGAGGCAGCACGTCGTACGCCGGCCCCAGAATCATCCCGAACAGGAAAACCAGATGGATGACCAGCGTACCCACCATCGCCATGACACGCAGCAGCCGATCGCGAGGACGCTCGCGCAACCGGCGGCGATAGACGAGCGCATTCATTGCCGCCTCGCGCGGCGAGGCGGGCAGCGAAGCAGTCGTGTCGCTGTCCGGAATGGGCGGTGTTGGCATGGGTCGGTAGTGTGGGGCACCGCCGACCGCAATGACAATGAGACCTAACCGCCGGTCCTGCGCTTCCGTTCCGCGTTTTCCTGATCCATCGCCTTGATGGGCGTGTCCGAAGGACAGCCCTGCGGTAACGGCTTATCGGCACGGAAGGCCGCGATGCACTGGGCCTCCGTCTGCTTGGGCGGCGCGTTGGGATCGTCGGGCAGGTCTTTCACCAGCGGATTGGCCGGCGCCATGTTGAGGCGCACGTCGCCGTCCTTCTTCGACGGCGGAGGCGGCGGGTCACCGCCGCAGCCCACGGGCAATACGAAGAACACGGTCGAGCAATGCAGGCGAGCACCGCCGGGAAGGTTCATCGTGCTCTTGACCGTGGTTTTTTCCATCGCCTTGCGCAGGCCTTTGTTGATGACGTTTTCATCGCGAGGCGCCCAGTCCTTCTCGAACCGCGTCTCGGTGTATTTGACGGCGGTCTTGTGTTCCATGATCTGACTGTCGCCGGTCGGATGCGGCTGGACGTAGTCCGGTTTCGGCTGGCTTCCCTTCGTTTCGGGGGTCAGCGTGATACTGCCGTCGGTTCCATAAATATTGAGCTTCGGCGCCACGGACGTGGCCGGTGCGGGAGCGGGCGCTTCCACCGTGGCGGTCATCGCATCCTTCGCCGGCGCTTCCCGATGCGGCACGGGCTTCGGCGCCGGACGGGTCGCCTCGGGCGAACTCACCTTCGGCGGCGGCTCCGTGGGTGGAGGCGTTACGACCTGCGCTGCCGGTGGCGGGCGCGGTGCATCGAGCAGGCGAACCTGCAGCACGTCCTCGTCGCTGACGGGCACTTCGGCGGGCACTATCGGCTGCGGCTGCATTTCGTAGCGGACGACGAAAATAAGGACGATATGGAAGATCAGCGCCAGCGCGAAGGCGACGCCGAAGCGGAAAGGATCGCGCGGCGGTTTGCGCCAGCGCATGCCATGCAGCAGATCGCGCGTCGCGCCATCCAGTGGCGTCAGACCCGAACGGCCGCCCACCCCCGACGTATCGAGCCGGTGATGCCGTAAAAATTCGGGAGATTCCTTACCGGGATACTGCATGCGTCAGACCGCGGTCCCGGAGTCGACAGGCTTGTTCAATGGTGATGTCCCGCGAGGTGTGGTGGAGCGCGCCCGAGTGTAAGGCGTCGCGGTGAGTCCCTGCTGACTGACCCCGGATCGGGGGAAAGATTCCCGACAGCCCTCCCTTCACCTGACCGTCATTCCGGCGCACGTGCGCCGGAATGACGGTCAGGACGGGGTGAGGCCGAGGGAAGTCACGTCCACTCGCCCCACTTGATTCCCGCCCCGATTGGGAGAAGTCTAGGGGACGGGCTCAACCGCCCGCCCACCGCCATGACCGTCCGCCATCCGGACGACCGTGACGGCCCGCTTGTCGTCACGCAGATAGCGGACGAGACGCGACGCCGCACCCGACGCCGCCGAAGCCGCTTCTCACAAGAGGAGGGTCGCATCGTGTCGCACGTCACGGAACGCATCCGCAGTCTCGCCCTTGCCGGCCACGCAGGTGCCGGCAAGACCACGCTTTTCGAAGCATTGCTTCACGCCGGCGGCGCCATCGCGACGACCGGAACCGTCGAACGCGGCAGCACGGTGTCCGATTCCGATCCGCAGGAAAAGGCCCGCGGCCATTCCATCGATTCAGCCATCGCGAGCATCGAGCGCGGCGGCTTCCGCTTTCACCTCATCGACACACCGGGATATCCGGACTTCCGCGGCCCCGCGTTCGCGGCCCTGACCGCCGTCGATACGGTAGCCGTTGTGGTCAACGCCGCCAACGGCATCGAGCACGGCACGCGAACCATGATGAACCACGTCAGGGAACGCGGTCTCGCATGCATCGTCATCGTCAACCGTATCGACGTCGAGAACATCGATCTGAAGGGCATCGTGGATGCACTTCGCGAAGAGTTCGGCGACCGCTGCCTGCCCGTGAACCTGCCCGCGACGCAAGGTCATTCGGTACGCGACGTGTACTTCCAGACACGCGGCGAAAGCGATTTTTCATCGCCCGACGAAGCGCATCGCCACATCATCGACCAGGTCGTCGAGATAGACGACGAGGTCATGGAACATTTTCTCGAAGGCGGCGAAACATCGCTCACAGCGGACGAGCTTCACGACGCGCTGGAACATTGCCTGCGCGACGGGCACCTGGTCCCGATCTGCTTTACCAGCGCGCGCGACGGCATCGGCGTGCCTGAACTCCTGCAGCTTATCGAACGCATCCTGCCCTGCCCCAAAGAGGTCAATCCGCCGCCCTTCCTGGACGGAAAGGACACACCGGTCGATGTGCTTGCCGACCCCGCGCGACATGTGGTCGCCGACGTCTTCAAGATCGTCAACGATCCGTTCGTCGGCAAGCTGGGCATCTTCCGCGTCTATCAGGGAACCGTGCGTAAGGACGCCCTGCTGGTCGTCGACGACGGACGCAAGCCCATCAAGGTGGCGCATCTGTTTCGACTGAAGGGCAAGGAACACGTCGAGATCGACGAGGCGTTGCCCGGCGATATCGCCGCGGTGGCGAAAATCGACGACGTGCATTTCGACGCCATCCTGCACGATGCCGCCAACGGCGAACGCATCCATCTGGCGCCGGTGGCTTATCCCCAGCCGATGTTCGGCCTGGCCGTCATACCCGCGCATAAAGGACAGGAACAGAAACTCTCCCAGGCCCTCGCGAAGCTTGCCGAAGAAGATCCGTGTTTCCGCGTCGAACACCACAAGGAACTGAACGAGACTGTCATTCGCGGCCTTTCGGACCTGCACCTGAAATTGATGCTCGAACGGATGAAGGCGCGTTACGACGTCGACGTCACGACGCATCCGCCGCGCATCGCTTATCGGGAAACGATCGGCGGCGCCGCGGAAGGCCATCACCGGCACAAGAAACAGACCGGAGGCGCGGGACAGTTCGGCGAGGTATTCCTGCGCATCGAACCCCTGGGACGCGGCGAAGGTTTCGTGTTCGCGGACGAAACCAAGGGCGGCGTGATCCCCGGTCAGTTCATGCCCGCGATCGAGAAAGGCGTCCGGCAGGCACTGGATGGCGGCGCGGTCGCGGGATACCCGATCCAGGATCTTCGCGTGATCGTCTACGACGGCAAGCACCATCCGGTCGACTCGAAGGAAGTCGCCTTCGTCAGCGCGGGCAGGAAAGCGTTCCTCGACGCGGTCGTCAAAGCGCATCCGCAGGTACTCGAACCCATCGTCGACCTGGAAGTGTCGATACCGGAACACAACGTAGGCGATGTAACAGGCGGTCTTGCCGCCAAGCGCGCCCGCATTCTCGGCACGGATGCGCTGCGCGGCGGCGAAATCGTCATCAAGGCGCAAGTGCCCCTGGCCGAGCTGGACGACTATCCGATCGAACTGAAGGCGATGACGGGTGGCCAGGGTCGTTACGCGCTGGATTTCAGCCACTACGAACCGGTGCCCCCGGTCGTGCAACGCAAACTCACCGAAGCGTGGAAACCCCACGCGGACGACGACTGACGGTCGCACAGCCCGATGCTCCGCTCGCTGGTGGTGTGGTTAACGAGGAGGAAAGAAAGTATGAGTCGCGCATTCGTCAAGGAAAACGACAGCCCCGAGGCCCTGCCGGACACGCCGGTCAGCGAGCATCCGAACTACGTGACACCGCGCGGCCTGGAAGGCTTGCGAGCGCGACTCGATAACGCGCTGCGCCACCGTGCCGCACTGGCGGCGGAACCGGAATCCGTCGAGAAACAGTCGTCGCTTGCGCCGCTCGATCGCGATATTCGCTGGTTGCAGGCACGTGTTTCGGGCGCGATCGAAGTGAATCCGGCCGAACAGCCTCGCGATCACGTGGCATTCGGCGCAACCGTCACCGTACGCGACGACGAAGGCGAGCGGCGCTATCGCATCGTCGGCGAGGACGAGGCGGATGCGGAGCAAGGCAGCGTGAGTTATCTCTCGCCACTGGCGCACGCGCTGCTCGGCGCACGCGTGGGCGACGAGGTGCTGTGGAAACGCCCGGCCGGCGACCGGCACATCGAAATCGTGGCGGTCAACTACGAATAAACAGCGCAGCCTCCTCTTTAGGAGCCCTCTTGCGGGCTCCTACAGGGGGAGACTCAGGCGCCCTTGCGCTTCGGCTTCAGCATCGTGCCGATGCAGTTGGACGAACCGCAGCGGCAAGCCCAGAGTTTCTTGAGGCGCGCGGTATGCGGCATGTCCAGCACGATGCCGTAGTCGTAGGTGAGCTCCTCACCCGGCGCGATATCGCGGATGGCCTCGATCAGCACGCGATCGTTCTTCGACGGCTTGCCGTCAACGGCTTCCTCGATCAGCGCCTGGCAGTTCGGATCGCAGCTATGGTTGATCCAGCGCGCCGTGTTGCCATGGCTGTTGCCGTCGACAATGAATTTGTCGTTGAGCGTGAACAGGAAGGTATGACCTGTTTCACCGCCGTCGCCATAGCGCTTGTCCGCCTGGGCATGGGTGATGCGGTCGCCTTTGTATTCGATGATGTCATCGCCGGCTTCGATGTGCGCTGTGGCGAAAACGCCGTTGCCGTGAATGGGGGAGCGTCGTGCGGCGATACGTCGGGACATGTGTTTACCGGGCTGGAAGTACGGATTGGGTCGGGTCGTGATGATGCCTGCTGGCATCGCGCTTGGGAACCGCGTTTGATGCGGCGTTTCAAACGGGCCACTCGCATCGACAGGCTACCTCATGCGAACATCGAACGGTTGTTCGAGCAGCCGCCGTCCCACGTTATACACAGGTCGACCCCGCGCCCATGAATCGCTCGCTTCCACTCCGCTGCGCGATCGTCGCGCTGATGCTGCTAGTCGCCGCCTGCGGCCCGGCGAAGAAAAGCGTGTTCCCACCCTCTGTCACGCTGCAAGAAGTGCATGCGAAACCCGGCGGGGTGTGGCACATCGTCCTGCGCCTGCGCAATAACAGCTACGGCGGCATGTCCTTCACGAATTTCCAGGGGCAGCTGCGCGTCGGCGACCTGGGCGCCGTGCTGCTCGACCGCAAGCTGGACCTCGATATCCCCTCGTTCGCCGCCGACGTGGCGAACGTCGACATTCTTCCCACGGCCGACATGTCCGCCGCCCTGGCCGCCCTTGCGGCCAGGGGCAGCAGCGGCGCGCTGCCTTACACGCTTTCCGGCAGCGTGACCGGTCTTCCGGAACAGGAAAAGAAGCCGCGCACCTTCGAGGTGCATGGCAATAACTGGATCTCGCCGGTTCCCGGCATTCCCGACACCTATCGCTCGCCCTGAGCGCGCACATCAGGACTCACCATGACGATCTATAAAGCCCCGCTCGATGACATGCGCTTTGCGCTCTACAACGTGCTTGGCGCCGAAAAGGTACTGGCCGGTCTCGAAGGCGGCGGCGACCATAACCGCGAACTGATCGATGCCGTGCTCGACGAAGCGGCACGCTTCAACGAACAGGTGCTGGCGCCGCTGAACGCATCGGGCGACGAAGAAGGCTGCCACTACGACAAGGCCACCGCGTCCGTCACCACGCCGAAGGGCTTCAAGGAAGCCTATCGCCAGTACGCGGACGGCGGCTGGGCCGGTCTCACGGCGCACGAAAAATTCGGCGGTCAGGGCCTCCCGCACGTTCTCGGCGCGCTGACCAAGGAAATGATCGACTCGGCAAATATTGCCTGGGGCATCTATCCCCTGCTCTCGCAGGGCGCCACGGACGCACTGGAACACCACGGCGACGCATGGCAGCAGGACACCTTCCTGAAGCCGCTGGTCGAGGGTCGCTGGACGGGCACGATGTGTCTCACCGAACCCCAGGCCGGCTCCGACCTCGGCCTGCTGAAGACGCGCGCCGAACCCAATGGCGACGGCAGCTACAAGGTCAGCGGCACCAAGATCTTCATCAGCGCCGGCGATCACGACTTCGCCGAAAACATCGTCCATCTCGTGCTGGCCCGCCTGCCCGACGCGCCGGCTGGCAGCCGCGGCATTTCGATGCTGGTGGTGCCGAAATTCCGGGTAAACAAAGACGGCTCGCTCGGCGAGCGCAACAAGGTGGCCGCCGGCGCCATCGAACACAAGATGGGCATCCGTGGTTCGGCGACCTGCGTCATGAACTTCGACGATGCCGAAGGCTGGCTGATCGGCCCGGCGCACAAGGGCCTGATGGCCATGTTCACCATGATGAATGCCGCGCGCCTCGCGGTAGGCATCCAGGGCCTGGCCATCTCCGAGCGCGCCCTTCAGAACAGCCTGAACTACGCACGCGAACGCCTGCAGATGCGTGCGCTCTCCGGCCCGGTCAATCCCGACAAGCCCGCCGATCCGCTCACCGCGCACCCGGACGTGCGCCGCATGCTGCTCACGCAGCGCGCGTTCGTCGAAGGCGGTCGCGTACTCGCCGCCTACGCAGCGCTGCAAAGCGATATCGAAACGCGCGGCACCGACGAGAGCGAACGCAAGAAAGCCGGCGAGCTGCTTTCCTTCCTGATTCCCATCGCCAAGGGCCTGCTCACCGAAGCGGCGCAGGAATGCACGAAGGAAGCCCTGCAGATCTTCGGCGGCCATGGTTACATCGCCGAGCACGGCATGGAGCAGTTCGTCCGCGACGCGCGCATCATCACGCTGTACGAAGGCACCACGCAGATCCAGGCGCTGGATCTGTTGGGCCGGAAGATCATGCAGTTGCAGGGTGCCGGCCTGAAGCACTTCCTCGGCGAGATTTCCGATTTCTGCCACGCCCACGCCAGCGACGAAGCCCTGGCGCTCTTCATCGGCCCGCTTGCCGTCGCCGCGAAGGGCTGGGGCGATCTCACCCAGGACGTCGCCAAACGCGCCGCGGCCAATCCGGAAGAACTCGGTGCCGCCGCCGTCGACTATCTGTATTACTCCGGCTACGTGACACTGGCCTATTTCTGGGCCCGCAGCGTACTGGCGGCATCCGTGGCCGGCGTGCCTGCCGATGTCCGTCAGTCCAAGCGCGACACGGCAAGTTTCTACTTCGCCCGCATCCTGCCCCGCATGCACATGCACAAGGCAGCGATCGACGCGGGCGTGGCAACGTTGCCCGAAGTCATCTGATTCCCTACGTCCGATGGCCGGGTCATACCGGCCATCGGACGTCAGGGACTTTCGTCCGACATGACGAAGGTGTAGAAACGGGCGTTCCAGAGCCATTCGCCGCAACGGTATCCGCACGATGAGCGATCCAGCGTTTCCGATCCGCCTGGCTGAAGGCGACGACGACGACTTCATCCTTGAGCAGGTTCCCCGCTTCGTCGACTTCACGCTTCCCACCTGGCGTCGACGCAACGAGTGTATCGAGGGCATCCGCAAGGACCTCGTCCATCACCTGGACGACCAGCCGCCCAACAGCTTCCTGTTCGTCGCCGAGAACGAAGACGGCGAGCGCGTCGGCTTCATCCACCTGCAAAAAACGCAGGACTTCTTCAACGGCCGCACCAACTGCCACATCTCGGACATCGCCGTGGCCGAGGAATACGAGGGCCAGGGCGTCGGTCAGGCCCTGCTACGGCATGCCGAAACCTGGGCTCGCGAACACCGCTGCCAGTTCGTGACGCTGGCGGTATTTCCCGGCAACGAGCGTGCGCGGGAACTGTACAAAAGCAGCGGCTACGGCGAGGACCTGATGCGCCTGGCCAAGCCCGTCTCGCGATAACGCACGGTCGGCAAGCTTTCTGTGGGAGCGCGCCTGCTCGCGAAAGCCTTCAAGAAGCGAAAAAGCCGCCTGAGGGCGGCTTTTTCGCGACTGCGTTACAAAGACCTATCAGGCCTGCACGCCATCCTCGGCCTTCTCGCGCACGTCGAGACGTGCGGCAAGACGATCGATGTTGGCCAGCGACACCAGATGCGCGTAGATCCAGCCGAACGCGCCTTCCTTCAGGAATTCGTGAGCGACTTTCTCATCGAGCTGGCGCAGCTTCTCTTCGTTGATCACGAAGAGGCCATTGAGGTTGATGCCCTTGCCGTCCTTCTGCAGGGTGATGGTGCGCGGCTCGAGCAGGTTGTGCTCGCGCAGCTTGCCCATGAACCACTGGGTGCGGGCGACATGGTCCTGGAATTCGCCGAGGAAGTTCACGGCGTTGGTCAGGACCGGCGCGTCGGTGCCGTCTTCGTTGAAGAGACGCTCGCCTTCGGTCGGGTTGAAGCCTTCATAGCCTTCGTCGAGGAAGACGGTGAAGTCGTCGCCCTCGGTGCCCACCGGCTTTTCGGCCAGCACGAACGGGTAGCGGCGAACGAAAGCCGGGATATAGATGCCCTGCTCCCAGAAACCGTTATCGCCGATCATCAGGTTCTCGCCCTGACGAAGGCCCAGCAGCGCCATCGGACCCGCGTCTTCCACGGCATTGCCGGCGAAGAGGATCGGGAAATCGCGGGCGGCCGGAGCGAACTCGACACCGGTCAACGGTACGGAGTGCACTTTCTCGGCGAAACGGACGTTATTCACGGCCTTCAGGCGAAGGTCGCGATGGGTCGTACGGTTAAGAGGAACCGGACGCTCGTAGAAAAGCACTTCTGCCACGTTGAAACCCTCAGGCCCGCCGCGCCTGGGAAGCCACCCCGGCCCCCCTTCCAAACCCGGCCGGGCTCAGCTATCGAACGCCCACTATATCAGTGGGAAGGCCGTCCGGCAGCCCCGCAATATCCGTACCGACGCGACTGCGAAACGTAGCAAAAGTGGGCTATGCTCGGGCTGTCGGCCCCCTTTAAGGCGGAGCCGACCGGGTATTTACCCGGTTCGCACGGAGTTCGCTTTGCTGGAACGCTCTTTCGCTGATACGAAGGACGAGACACAGATGCTGATGGAAGTGCCACCTATGGAGACACCTCAGGTCGCCGCCCTGCATGCGACGAGGGTGCTGTCCCTCGACGCGGCTGGACGTATCCTGGACTGGATCAGTTGGCAGGACGCCGTTTGTCTGTACGTACGCGGCGCCGTTGCCTGGACCCTTGGCGAGGCCTGTCTCACGGTCCACGGCGGAACCAACCGCCTCAGCGGCAACCAGAGCACCCTCCAGCTGCATCCCATCGTCGCCAGCACCGGCCATTGCCGCGAGCACGCGATCGACCCCGCCCCGGCCCTGACCAACACCGCGCTGTTCGCCCGCGACCGCCACATCTGCCTGTACTGCGGCAGCCAGTACACCCGCCACGAACTCACCCGCGACCACGTGATGCCCCTCTCCAAACGGGGTGCGGACGAATGGGAGAACGTGGTCAGCGCCTGCCTGGCCTGCAATCTGCGCAAGGGCAACCGGACACCAACCCAGGCCAATATGCCCCTGCTCGCGGTACCTTATCGCCCCAGTTGGGTCGAGCACCTGATCCTTTCCAACCGTAATATCCTTACCGATCAGATGGAATTCCTGGTCAGCCACCTGCCGAAAAACCGCCGTCCGGCATGATCTGACAGGGCCTGCCCGCGCCTGTTCACGATTTCTCCCTTGCCCGGCCCGACGTGTCGGCGAACAATACGCACTATGACCGACCTTTCCCGCTACCCCTATCTGGCGCAGATCGACTCGCCGGAGGATCTCCGGCGCTTCACGGAGAACGAGCTGCCCGCGATCGCCGACGAGCTTCGCGGCTACCTGATCGAGGCCGTGGCCTCGTCGGGCGGTCATTTCGGCGCAGGGCTGGGCGTGGTCGAGCTGACCGTCGCCCTGCACCATGTCTTCGAGACACCGCGCGACCGGCTGGTATGGGACGTCGGACATCAGTGCTACCCGCACAAGATCCTTACCGGCCGCCGCGACCGGATCACCACGATCAAGAAGAAAGAGGGCCTGGCTCCCTTCCCGCGTCGCGAGGAAAGCGAGTACGACACCTTCGGCGTCGGCCACTCGTCGACCTCGATCTCCGCCGCGCTGGGCATGGCGATCGCCGCGCAACGCAAGGGCGACCATCGCAAAGTGGTCGCCGTGATCGGCGACGGCGCGATGACCGCCGGCATGGCCTTCGAAGCGCTGAACCACGGTGGCGATGTCGAGCCCAACATGCTCGTCATCCTCAACGACAACGGCATGTCGATCAGCGAGAACGTCGGCGCGATGACCAAGATGATGGCGCGCGCGATGTCCAGCCGCACGCTCAACGTCTGGCGCGAGCGTGCCAAACGCGCCATTCCGAAGCAGTCGCTGTTCGGCCGCTTCTTCAAGCGTTGGGAAGAACACGCCAAGGGCATGTTCGTCCCGTCGACGCTGTTCGAGGAACTGGGCTTCCACTACACCGGCCCCATCGACGGCCATAACCTGCCCCAGCTGCTCACCGCGCTGAACACGGTCAAGGGCCTGCCTGGCCCGCAGTTGCTGCATGTCATGACCACCAAGGGCAAGGGCTACGAGCCCGCCGAGAAGGCGCAGATCGAATACCACGCCGTCGGTCCGTTCGATCCGGTGGCCGGACTGGTCAAGAAGGGCGCGCCGGCTAAGCCGACCTATACCGATATTTTCAGCGACTGGCTTTGCGACATGTCCGCCGCCGACGATCGTCTGCTGGGCATCACCCCGGCGATGCGCGAAGGCTCGGGACTGGTTCGTTTCTCGAAGGAATACCCACAGCGCTATTTCGACGTGGCCATCGCGGAACAGCATGCCGTGACGCTCGCCGCGGGCATGGCCTGCGAAGGCGCCAAGCCGGTCGTCGCAATCTATTCCACCTTCCTGCAGCGCGCGTACGATCAGGCCATCCACGATGTGGCGCTGCAGAATCTGGACGTCACCTTCGCGATCGATCGCGCGGGCGTCGTCGGTCCGGACGGCGCCACGCATTCGGGCAGCTTCGATCTGTCGTTCATGCGCTGCCTGCCGAACATGGTGATCATGGCGCCAGCCGACGAAGCCGAGTGCCGGACCATGCTCACCACCGGCTTCCGTTACAACGGCCCGGCGGCGGTGCGCTATCCGCGCGGCACGGGTCCGGGCGCCGTCATGCGCGAAGAACTGGATACCTTCCCCATCGGCAAGGCCGAAGTACGCCGCCGCGGACACCACGGGCTGGCGATCCTTTCGTTCGGCACGATGCTCGCGCAAGCCTCCGTCATCGCGGCGGAAGTCGACGCGACACTCGCCAACATGCGCTTCGTCAAACCGCTGGACGAGGAACTGATCCTCGAACTCGCACGCACGCACAAGGCCTTCGTCACGATCGAAGACAACGCCATAGCGGGCGGTGCTGGCGCAGGTGTCGCGGAGTTGCTCGCCGCTCGCGGCGTAACGCTACCCATCCTTCACCTGGGTCTTCCGGACGTCTATCTGGAACACGGCAGCCGCGAGGAAGTGCTGACCATGGCGGGCCTCGACCTTCCGGGCATTCGCACCGCCATTCGCACGCGGTATCCACAGCATGTCGCAATGGCAGTAGCCAGCGCTGGATGAGGCCTTGCGCCGCCACAGGCTGCGCGAGACCTGCCTTCACGCCATGCGGCAGCTACACACACGTTAAGCCGTGGCTCCAATCATCGGCACTGTTCACCCCGTAGCGGAAACACCAGTTGCTTCGAGACCGTTGGATCGGGATCGAGGGACGGACCAAACTCGCTATACGGAAGAAGCGCGGTCAGCGCGGCGCCAGGGGCGACACGAATGTCGCAGTCGGCTGGACAGTAACCAAGATTCCGATCCCGGACCGGGATGCGCTTTCCCGACTGCTGGACGTAAACCTCATCGGAGCGTTGATCCACATAGCCCCGAGCGTTCGGCCATGCGCCAGCCTCTATGCAGATCGCCGCAGCAGAGTCATTCACGAAACGAAGCTCGAACGACCGGGATGCCGGCACGTCCCGGATATGGACCATGCTATCTATCAGGCCGCCAACGGGCGAATGCTGGGCACCAGCCGCGCAAGCGCTGAGGAAAGTAAGAAGCAGCAACGCGCTGAGAGATAGCCCCACCAATCTCTTCACTGTACGAAGTCCGTGAGATGGTCGGGATTGACCGCCGCGCGATTTGGTTCACGATCTCGCAGCAGGCGAAAGTAATACCCACCATCATCAAACTTGTATGCCGTATGTCCTTCAATTCGCTGATCGTGCAAACCTGCTGTATGGAGCGACTCATGCCCAGCAGCCCATCGCAAGGTCGATGAACTATGAAATGACGAATGGGAGGTGTTGACGTAAATATTGCTGCCACCCACTTCCGCAGCGGCTAGACCATTCTTCGAAAGTCCCATAGCACCCCACTCCAACGCCGATTTGGCATTGGCGACAAAGCCAGATCCCGCACCAGCGCTAAGTGCCTTGGCACCGTCCGACATAGCTATCGCCGCCGCAGCCAGCGCCGCCGGTGATGCGCTACCAGCGCCAACTACATTCTCGAAAGCAGCAACTGTATTACGCGTCGAGGCGCTCAGATCGCCACCTGCGGCGGTTTCTTCAGCGGCTTCGAACAGCTTTGTTGCGGCCGCCTTCTGCTCACTGGCCACACGTTGTTGCGCCTTATCGAATCGATCCCAATCCTTGTCCGTCCAACCAGATCCACGCTCATAATTTCCGCTGGGATCAATCCTGCTTATCGGGTTATTAGATACGTATGCATATCCATTCACGCTGCCGGTTTGTCCTGGAGAGACACCGACCGCATCCATCGACAGGAACCGCCCTGTTTCTGGGTCAAGGTAGCGGGCTTGCATATAAATTATGACCACTAAGATCGCGCCCGGTAATTACGTCGACAAAGCCCCCCTTTTCTTTAGAATCGTCCGGGCCACGGGACTCTACATCAACATGTCGCCACGGCAGTAGCCAGCGCAGGCTGACCACTGCCGAGTCACGCGGCTGTGAGTGCGAGTGCGCCACACAGCCGCGACGTCACTGGGCGGTACCGGTTTCCGCGTGGGTCAACGTCTCCCACAAATAGTGGAACTGGCCGTGGGTTGGACGTCGCGCCGGCAGCCATCGGCTCGTCTCCGGCAACCTGGCGCCCAACCGGTTCACGTAGTGGTTGTAGCCAATTTCGAATGTGCCACTGAGATCGCCCTTGACTACGCCACCGCATACCCATGCAGGCACGTCGGCGTTCTTCAGGCCAGCGTGATACTCCATCGCCGCGATCAGCCTCTCTGGCTCCTCACCGTAAAGATCGATTCCCTGGATACGCGCCGTCTCGGCCACGTTGATAAGACCGGCTATGCCATAGGCATTGTGTTCAAGGTCACGGCAGGTTTCCTTGGCATGACCGGCAACGAACACCGACTGCCCGTACCAACTCGCAATAAGTTCGTCGCCGACCTTCGGACACATCGCCGACGTTAGCGGTACGACGCCATCCTTCGGCAGATAGATGCTGGTCTTGATCCGCTCGCGCCAAAGATTCACGGCCTCATCGAAGGCCCGCCTGTCGTTGAGGAAGATTGCGATATTCGCCCTGGCCTCGATAGCGCTCGTCTGCCAGTTGAATTCGTTGCATCGGCCCATTCGGGCGATGTCGGGAAGATACTGTTCGCGCAGCATGCGCGAGAATGCGTCGATATCGTTGTCCCGCCACTCGCCGGAGGTATAACGGACGATCTCCGCAGCCCGCGGCCAGAGCTGCGCGGACCATGACGCCTGCAACGGCGCATTGGTATTTGTGTGTCCCCCACGCAAGGTCCCGGACCAGGCGTTCATGATATCGATCGCCTTGCGGGCGTGCCTTACGTCACCCAGATATGCCCATAGCAGCGCATGGGTATACGCGGCTTGCGCATCCCGCCATTCGTCTGTGCAACCGTAATCGGGTTTCGAGTAGGGCCCGCACTCTACCGTTGCCCATGCATGCGGAATGTAATCGAGACTGCCAAGATCGGAGTCCCGCGCTTTTGCCAATGCGCTCAACGCGAGCGGGCTACCTTCGGAAATATGCCGACGAACGATCTCAAGCTGCTCATTGCCCACCAGAATACCGGGATGCGTAAGCGCAGGTGAAATACCGCTTGCGCATGCACATGTCGCGACGACGAACAGCGCGACTCCGTGGAAAAATTTTTTCATCTTCGATTCCTTGTGCGGCGAAAGCGCCGACAAGGAAGCTATGCGCGGAGAAAGATGTTCGCTAGACAGCAAGCGGGGATCGCGCAGAACGCCTACCGATGCCGTCGGACTCGCCTGTGCGGGACACTGTCGCCCTATTCCGGAATCGATCGTCCACCACTGACGCGATCGCGCGCCTCAATATCCTGCGCGGTGAAAACATCGATGAAACCCGCGCTCTCGAGCAACGTACGCACGACATGCCCCTGCTCCCAGCCATGCTCGATGAGCAGCCAGCCGCCCGGCAAGAGTTGCGCGAGGGCACCCTCGACTATGTGCCGTATGTCATCGAGGCCATCCGCACCGGAGGCCAGCGCCGTTACCGGCTCAAAGCGCAGATCGCCTTCGCCGAGATGCACATCGTCAGCTTCGATGTACGGTGGATTGCTCACCGCGATATCGAAACGTTCCCCGGCAACAGGTTCCCACCAGCTTCCGAGTCCGAACCGGACGCGCTGCAAACCCAGCCGCTCCGCATTGCGTCTCGCCACATCGAGGGCAGCCGCACTGGCATCGACCGCGACGACGCGAGCTTCCGCTCGCTCGCTGGCGATAGCCAGCGCGATCGCGCCGCTGCCCGTACCGAGATCGATTACCGCGGCGTCTTTCGGCATGCGTTCGAGCGCCAGTTCGACGAGAAGCTCGGTTTCGGGGCGCGGGATCAGCGTCGCGGGAGTCACTTCAAGCGACAGCGACCAGAAGCCCCGCTGGCCCACGATGTAAGCCACGGGCTCGCCGCCTGCCCTGCGCTTCACCAGCTCGTGAAAACCTGCGATCGATGCATCCGGGAGCACGTCGTCGGCATGCGCGAACAGCCATGCCCTCCCGACACCAAGCACATGGAGCAGCAGCAGCTCCGCTTCGAGTCGGTCGCCAAGCAGGACGGTCGCGTCGCGAAGCAGGGTTCGCACATCGGTGGCGGGGCTGGATGCGTTCATTGCCGGGGAGTTTAGCAATCCCGGCACGCACAACCCCTAAACTGCCCAAATGACTCCGCCCTCATCGCGTCCATGGCGCTTCGCGTCGATCGCCTTCGGCATCCTGCTGCTGTCCGGCTGTCACGGCATTTTTTACGGAACCGTCAACGCGCGACAGGCCTCGGGTGGCGTTCTCCAACAACGCAACGTCGTATTCGACCGCACGACAGGCCTCGCGCTGGATGTCTACTCGCCGGTCAATGCGGCCCATGCACCCGTTGTCGTCTTCTTCTACGGCGGGAGCTGGAAGAACGGCAATCGCGCCTGGTATCGCTGGATGGGCGAGGCACTTGCCGCGAAAGGCATCGTCGCCATCGTCCCGGACTACCGCCTCTGGCCCACGGTACGCATGGACGAATTCATGCGGGACAGCGCCCATGCCGTCGCCTGGGCGCGCGACAACGCCGCGCTCTACGGTGGCGACCCGCATTCGTTATTCGTGATGGGGCATTCCGCGGGCGGGCACATCGCCGCGCTGCTGGCGACCGACGCGCGATGGCTGGGCGAGGTCGGCATGAAGCCGCGCGACCTGGCCGGCTTCATCGGTCTGGCCGGCGCTTACGATTTCCTGCCGCTGGACGAAGACGACTACATCGATATGTTCGGCCATACCGCCGCCGAACAGGCGCGTTCGCAATCGATCAATTTCGTCGACGGCGACGAACCGCCGATGCTGTTGCTGCAAGGCGAGAGCGACGGCATCGTCGAACCTTCCAACGCCATTTCGCTGGAAGGACGCATGCGCGAGCAAGGCGAACCGGTGGATGTTCGGATGTATCCCGGCACGGGACACATGGGCCTGCTGTTTTCGTTCGGACCATGGACCGGGAAGTCGACCGCCCTGCCCGACACCCTTTCGTTCATCCATGCACACGTCGCGCACTGACGATTACTTTGTCTGCATCGTCGTCCGGCCTTCGGCATTGCCACCGCGCGCCGCGTCGAGGATTTCGGGATAGGGATAGTGCAGACCGAGCAGCTGACGCATGTCGGAACTGGCGGCATCGACGAACGACGATGGCAAAGCTGCGGGAATATTTTCCATCGGCTTGACCCATTTGGGCAGGTATTGAATCAGGATCGCCGAACGATCGGCGCGCGAATGATTGGGCATCGCGCAATGCCAGACCGCACCGAAGAAAACCACCGTATCGCCAGGTTCGCCCAGCATGCGTTCGCAGCGGTCGAAGAAGCGGTCGCTTTCGTCGGGATAACGAAGGCTGCGCTGCGAACCGGGTACATAAGCCGTCGCGCCGGTTTCTTCGGTAAACGGATCGAGCATGATCGTCGCCTGCGCATTCAGCGGGAACGACGAATTCAGCCGCACCGGATGGGTTTGCGGTGTGTGGTAGTCCCAATAGGGATAATCGATATGCGGCTCCTGCCCGGGGCCACCGGGAAGAATGCGATTGGCCGCGATCGAACCCATGATGAACTCCGTGCCAAGGAACGCGCGCATCGTCTGCATCAGTGCCGGATGCGCCGCCATGCGCGAGAAAACGTCGCCCTTCGCCAATAGGTTCCACACGCGCCGCTGAAGACTGAGCTTGCCTTCGCGCTCCGCGGCTCCCTGGAAATGCGTGACCTTGGCGGCCTCCGCATCGCCACTCGACTCGCGCATGACGATCTCGCGCGCTTCTGCGATCTCGTCGGTGCCGAACAGACCGCGCAATGTGACGGCGCCCACTCCCTCCAGCAATTCGCCGACGATCGTGTCGGTATCCAGGTCGTCGACCGTGAATATCCGGGGCGTGACAAGCGGACGGCGAGAGGTGACGGACGCGTTCATGAAGGAGACTCCTGCCTTGGGCGGCGATGGGTTTGGGTCGATCTCGGCATCCAAGCTAGGCTTTTTTGCAAGCGCTTGCAAACCGCAGTGCAGCATCCGTAGAGTCGACCCGTCACCCCTCCAGGACCAGACAGATGCGTGAACTAGGAATCGGCCTTATCGGCGCGGGATACATGGGAAAGGCGCATACGTTGGCGCTGCGGACAGTCGACGCCACCTTCGGGACTGCGCTGCGGCCGACCTGCGCATCCATAGCGACATCGACCGCCGAAGGTGCCGCAGAGCATGCGGCGCGCTGGGGTTGGCAGGACTCCACCGGCGACTGGCGCGAACTGGTCGACAACCCAGCCGTACAGGCGGTCATTATCGCCACGCCACCGCGTACGCATCGCGATATGGTCATGGCCTGCATCGCAGCACGCAAGCCGGTGTTCTGCGAGAAACCGCTCGGATGCAACCCGGCCGAATCGCTGGCCATGACCGAAGCCATCGAGCACGCGGGATTGCCGAACATGGTCGGCTTCAACTACATCCGCACGCCCGCGAGCCAGCTGGCCCGACAGATCATCGCTTCCGGCGACATCGGCGATGTGATCCAGATCACCGCCGAACACGTCGAGGACTATCTGCACGACCCCGCCCTGCCCGCTTCCTGGCGCACGCGCATCGCCACGGGTACCGAAGCCGGGGCGCTCGGCGACGTAGCCCCTCATATCGTCAACGCATGCCTTCGGCTGGTCGGCCCTGTCGAATCGCTGGTCGCCGACGCACACGTCGTACAGTCCACGCGCCTGGGGCCGAACGGACCGGAAACCGTGGAGAACGACGACCAGGGCCAGATGCTCCTGCGCTTCGCCAACGGTGCGTCGGGCTCGCTCAGTTTCAGCCGCATGGCCGCCGGCCGGAAGATGGGCTACACGTATCGCGTCACCGGCACACGCGGCGCCCTGGCATTCGACCAGGAGGATCAGAACGCGTTATGGCTCTACGACGCAACGCGTCCGGTCGAACGGCGCGGTTTCCAGAAAATCGTCATGGGCCCCGCGCATCCGGACTATCTGGCCTTCAACCAGGGTGTGGGACACGGTACCGGATACAACGAACAGATCGTCATAGAAATGCGCGACTTCCTTGAGGCCATCGCAACGGGTAAAGCCATATGGCCGACGTTTCGCGACGGATACGAAGTCGACCGCATCATCGCCGCCGCACTGCGTTCCAATGCGGAGCGTCGCTGGGTAACTATCGGCGAGGTCGCCTGACGGTCGCGCTACTGCGTTCAATCCCTTCGCGTCGCAGGAAGGAAGCACTGACTTTCGTCCGCGAATAGCCGTGCACAACGAGAGGGAAATTGAAGCCCTGTGGGCCGAACTGCCCGTGGCTTCCGGCATGTCGCGCGAACTGGCTCCTCGCGTCCTACTAATGGTGACGGCGCAGCTCTTCGATCCGCATCTTTCGGCCCCTGCATCGGGACATCCGGCGAATATCGACACTTTCTCCGCAGCATTCGGCTGCATGAGAAGGTCAACCAATGAAACGTCTGCTCGTGGTTGCGGCACTCTTCGCCGCGCTTCCCGGAATGATATTCGCGCAAGCTTTCCGCGATATGCCCCGCTCCGGTGTAGCAAGTCGCCCCGCTCCACTACTAACAAGCACCCATGTTACCTATGTGGAATCAGCGATTGGCGGGCCCGAAAATGTACCTCCATCACAGTTTCTCCCACAGACGGAGCGGGATCACGGTGGCGCAATAATGGATGTCGCCGTATTCGAAACAGGACTGGCCTCCAGTCGAGGTGCATCGATGAATGGCGTGACATTGCCGCACGGCTCGCAATACAGAACGGAAAATTATTGCGGCGCTGGAGGGTGGCATGTCTGCAGGCCCGGCGAGGAAGTCCAGGGCTTCATGCGGTACTGGAAACTCGACGGTTACCAGTCGGGCACGTTCGAGCAAGTGACTTATTCGAGTCGAGGCCAGCGCTTCTCAGCCCGCCTATTCATTCGATAAGGCGCAGGAGTACCGCAATGAAGTGCCAGGCATCCGCCTGGCACTTCACATTCACGCGTGCCAGTTTTTCGACGACCGATCTGTAGCGTCGCACCGGCAATGTGCCAGAACTTCCGGAAGCTTTGGCCGCCCCTGCCATTGCTCGGCAACCGCCTTCACTCTGAGCCAGTAGTCGCGATTCACGCCCTGGCTCACCTGCCCATGGTCCGCCTGAAATTGCATGGCGGCGAGAATGTCCACAGGCCGATTATTACTCGGCATATGAAATGCACATTCTTTCGGATCGAGCGGCATGTCGCGAATCGGCGAAAAGCCAGTCACATCCAGACGACCCAGCCCACCGGCATTAAATATCTCCCATCCCGCAAGACGCGCCTCCATGCCCGTCATATGCCTGAAATCGTATCGACCGGCCATATCGGCACGCTCGCCCCACGGCGGCGGATGGGCGGCTATGCCGTCTTTATTCGGCTCGTTGCGCGCCATACCTTGCGAGCTCTTCGCCTGATATTCCGTCATGATGTTATGAATAGCGATCTTGAATGGAGACGCCGCCCGATTGACTGAAGCATTCCCCACCGCACGTGGAGTTGTTGTGGGCTCTCGCGATCGAACCGCCGCCTGTGCCGACGAGTTTTTTGGGGCCCCGTACTGCGGGAGGTTGCGATAGAACTCCGTTTCCGGAGGCTTCCCCTTCCTCTGATCCACAGGTACAACCGCCTGATTTGAAACACTGCTTATTTGCGTCATGGCACCATCCTGGTGAGCGCGGTATGCGCGCAGAGGCCGAAGCAATAGCTTCGCCAGATATCAGGAGTCATCACAAAATGCGTCGCAACCCGACAAACATATCGGCGATAACCTCGGCGATGCGTTGGAACACGGGCCGTCGCTCCCGTTGCATCTACCGGGTCATATCACCACTGGATAGCTATCGGCGGGATCGCCTCACGGCCGCACGCAGGCTGCCGCGCTCGATCAATTCACAGGGAAAGAGGCGGCTGCGCGGTACCGATTCGCCATCAGCCATCCAGGCCACGATACGTTCGATGGCGTGCAGCACCATGTCCCGGATCGGCTGCCGCACCGTTGTCAGATTATAGGCGGGCCATGCCGCCAGCGGCATGTCGTCGAAGCCGACGACGCTGATGCGTGAAGGAACGTCGATGCCGCGCTCGCGACACGCATCGATCGCGCCAAGCGCCAGCACGTCGTCGCCACAGAAGACGCCATCCAGACTGGCATGGGCATCGAGCAGCGCATGCATCGCACGACGGCCGTGTTCGTGCGTGTAATCGCCAGCATAGGTAACGACGCGCACCGAGGATCCGGCGGCCTCGGCGAAACCGCGCCCGCGATCCAGCGTCGCCGCATCGCGTTCGGCGCCACCAAGGAAGGCCAGTTTCCGCAATCCGCGCGTCAGCATGGCCTCACCCACCAACCGCCCGCCCGCCACGTTGTCGACCGTCACGACAGGCGCCGGCGTCTTTCGCCCGGCCCGGCCGAAGACATGCAATACGGGCAGGCCCGCCGCGCGACACGATTCGGCAAATCCGTCCGGTGGCGCCGACGTCGCAATCAGCACCGCGTCGACGTTGTACTGCTGCAACATATCCAGCGCGGCCCGACCATCGTCGTTCGCCCCGAGATTCGCCAGCAGCGGGCGCAAGCCACGCGACTGAAGCTCGCGGGTAAACAGATCGAACACTTCCATGAAGGTCGGGTTCGCGAAGTGATTCGACACCAGTCCGATCAGCTCCGTCCGCCCGGTCATCAGACTGCGTGCCAGATGATTCGGCCGGTACCCCAGCTCCTGCGCAGCAGCGAGTACACGTTCGCGCGTCTTCGACGAGACGCTCGCGCCTTCGGTAAAGGTCCGCGATACGGCGGAAATCGAAACGCCCGCCGCGTCGGCGACATCGCGTGCGGTGGTGCGAAGTGCGCCGCTGTCGTTCGTCCGGTGGCGGGCGGTCATGCTGTGAGGTTTGCCGACGTCATGTGGGCAGTATGCCCGGTGTGCCGGGAAAGTCACGGGGGTCGGAACCATGCTATTCCGACCCACTCGCAACCCATCCGATCAACAGCGGACGTTGAATCCGTGTTTGGCATGCCTGCCGGTGCTTTTGCACGACATCTCGACCTGCTCCTTGTGGCGCTCCGCGTACACCTTCTGCCGATTCATCACTATCCCGTGCAACGTCTGCCGCACCCGGTCGATGACCTTCTGTTTCGATGCCGCACTCATGTCTTTCTGCCCCATACCTATGTTCTGGATGGTCAATCGCGACAGCGGCGTCTTCCTGGCGTTCGGCGTCGAACCTTTGACGTTCGCATTCGCTTGCTTCGCGACTTCGCGGTAGGACGGCCCGGTGGTGTGCTTTGCGTCATTCGCGCTATGGCTGGCAACGTTCGGATTGCGTGCACCGAAGTGGGTAGCAGAGGGGATCATGACTTCTTCCTTGATGACGGATGGGTGGTAGATGCAATGAAGCAATCTGGCTACCAACCAACACCGACATGCTTCGTGCTAGCCAATCGCTTACACACATGTCGGACGCCACCGCACAGATCATCTAAGCCTGCTCGGAAATGCCGCGCGTATTGGTTTCGAGATAACGAAGCTTGCTCCCCAGATCGAGCCAGAAGGACGCACCCTCGGGGTCACGGATAGAGGTATGGAATTTCGCAATGCCATTGATCGAAGCGAAGATATCGATGGGAACATCTGGCCTCTCCCGTAGAGCGTCGGGAGGCACGGCATCCATGAGACATGCGCCCTCCAAAGTGCTGATTCGTTCGCTCTTTACCCAGTCGTCAACCAGAGCGTGAAAGTTCCGCGGACTTATCCGAGAGAAGTCGAAGCGAAGTTCGGCTGACGATCTAGATGTACTACCGGGCATTGGTTCTTCCATACGCTCCCGAGTTCGACTCCGCGACAGCAAGTCTGGTGCGGATGCTGGCGATGACGTCAATCCATTGATTTGCATGATGCCTCCTATCGGGATGATGAGCTTGTGTAACCAAGCAACATCGATTCCAGCCTGCACCGATTCCATGGATCGTAAGCCATCGCGCAATCCAACTTTCTCCGACGCAACACGCACGTATTCACGAAGCAGCATGAGAGCCATCGCCTGCATGTGTTGTCGAAAACGATGATTTCGTTACGACCAACGGATGCACATCATCATTACGGGCAATCTGCCCGCACCTGTTAAGGGAGGTAGCATGAAAATTACAGTCGGAAATTACACGCGAGCGGTAGTGTTGTGTGCCATCGCACATGCAGGCACCTCGACCGCTCAGGAACAGATGCACCAAGCGATGGACTCCGAAGCAGTCGGTACCTATAGCGTCCTTGGCGAACGAATGGGATCGGCATCTTCGCTCTCAGCCGCTTATGTAGTTCGAGTGATTTCGACGGCCGGGGGCATTGAAACCTTTGGGCCTTACGCGTCGGCATCAACGCAACTCGATCACGGTGGAGCAAATATGACAATTGTTACCGATGAAATCGGTTATGGGCGATATGCCCAAGCAACACTCCTGAGCAATCCCTTGCAAGAGATTCGCACTGAGCCACTTTGCAGTGCCGCGAATCCGCAACCGTGCAGCCGCGGCACCATCGTCGGCTACCGGCGCTACTGGAATGCCTCCGGCTACCAGGGTGGCAACTTCAACTTCACCGTCTATCCGAGCAATGGCGGAGGCAGCGTCCGCTCGGCGAGCATCACCATCCAGTAATCCGACGAATCAAAAAAAACGCCGGGCGATTTCTCGCCCGGCGTTTTTATCTCAGCGTGACTTCCGAACGATCAACGAATCGACTTCGGATCCTGCTTTTCCTTCAGCGCCGCGCAGAGCAGCGTCGATTCCGTGGTCTGGGCCAGACCGCGTTCGGCACCGGTGACTTCCTTCAGACGGGGCTGGAAGAAGGCCGTCAAGCGATCGGCTTCGACCTTGGAGCAACCGCCGCCACCGGCAAGACCCGGGAGCTGGCCGCCGGCGAAGCTGCCTGTGCGGGCCACGACCTTGTCGTAGTTCGTCACGAACCACTTCCAGAGACCGTCACGGCTCGCTTCCGTATCGCGGGCACCGCGGAGGATGGCGGCCATTTCACCGACCTTGACGTCCTTACCCAGGGCGAAGTCGCGCGCCTGATCGGCGAGCGGGCCCCTGGCGGCCGACAGGCCCTGAAGCATGGCGTTGCGCTTGGCCGGATCGCTGGTCTTCGGGATCTCGGCGATCAGCGCGTCGACCGCGGGCTTGCCACGTTCCTGCACGGTAACTTCCAGAGCCAGGCCCAGCAGGTCCGGATCGGCCGCATCGAGGTCCAGGTGACCGTCCTTGACCTTCAGTGCCGCATCGCCCTGCTTGAGCAGTTCGGCGCGAACTTCCGGTACGGCGATTTCGGAACCGGAGAGGAAGTCGACCAGCGCGCTGCGGGTCAGCGTGTCGTTATCCTGCTCGCCCGCCTTCTTGCGGAAGCCCAGCGTCTGCAGCTTCGGATAGTAGGCGTCCTTGGCCCAGGCACGCAGATGCGCGCGCTGTACGTCCGTGACGGCTTCGTGCGACACGATCCAGCCAAGCAGCGCCATCGGCGCCGTCGACACTTCGCGCGTCTTCGATGCGGTCAGCGGCTTCAGCGCGGCAAGTGCGTCGCCCGCATCGATGTCGCCGTGCTGGAAGCCAGCGCGAACGGCATCGGCGTAAGCCAGCTGCTCGGCATCGGTCAGCGTGCCGACTACCTTCGAGAGGCTGGCCAGATCCTTCTTGCTCTGCGCGAAGCGGTAGTAACCGCGACCGTTGGCATTCGGCAGGACCCATGTCGGCGAGCTCGCGCCTTCCAGCGCGATCGTGCCAGTGGCCTTGTCGAGCAGTTCGCACGCGACCTTGTTGCCGCCGCCGGTCGTGCCATAACGCACGCAGAGGGGCACGCCCCACACGCGGTTGGCGTCGCCCGTGCTGCCCAACGGCAGGTAACGGCTCTGGGTCAGGTGCAGCACGGTCTTGCCGCCTTCCTGCTTCACTTCGGTCGCCACGTAGGGCACGCCCGACTGATTGAGGAAGCTACGGAAGGCATCCTTGAACGGCGCGCCCTGGCCGGAAGCTTCGGCGATCGAATCGATGAGGTCGTCCGCGCTGGCGTTACCGAACTTGTGCTTTTCGATATAGGCACGCATGCCCTTCTGGAAGACCGGGTCGGTGACATAGCCCTCGAACATACCAAGGACGGCGGCGCCCTTCTGGTAGGTGATGCCGTCGAACGCTGTCTCGATGTCGCCATTGCCGGTGATGGGCTGACGGATCTTGCGGGCGCTGACGAGGCTGTCGTTGGACATCGCACCCTGCGCACCGCGAACGCGGTCGAGGTCGGCACGGTATTCCGGGTGGACCTTGGTCGTGATCTTCTGCTGCATCCAGGTCGCGAAGGCTTCGTTCAGCCACAGATCGTCCCACCACGCCATGGTGACGGTGTCGCCGGTCCACTGGTGCGCCAGCTCATGCGCGTTGACGTTGAACGAACCGCGGACGTACTGGGCCGGGGAATCCGGATCGATCAGCAGCAGCCAGTCGCGGAAGGTGACGAGGCCCGCGTTTTCCATGGCGCCCGCGCTGAAGTCGGGGGCAGCGAGCAGGTCGAGCTTGTCGAAGGGATAGCCGAAACCGTAGTAATCCTCCAGCGTGTGGATGATCGACTGCGTCTCGCCCAGCACATGCTTCATGCGGTGGCCTTCGCCCTTGGCGGCGATGCCGCGCAGCTCGGTCGAGCTGGCGCGGAATGCGGTCGGGGCAATGTCCGGACCTTTCACGACATCCCACGGACCGACGGCGAATGCGACCAGATAAGTCGGCAACGGCTTGGTCGTCGAGAAGGTAAGCGTCTTCCAGCCTTCGCCCGCCTTCTCTTCTTTGATCTGCTTGGTATTGGCCACGCCGACATCGTCGGCCGGAATGGTCAGGCTGATGTCGTATGGCGTCTTGAACGACGGCTCGTCGAAGCCCGGGAACGCGTAACGCGCGGAGACCGGCTCCATCTGCGTCATCGCATAGGGCACGCCCTCGTGCGAGACCTTGTACAGGCCCTGCAACTGCTTGTTCAGCGGTGCGGTGAATTCGATCGCAAGGGAGATTTCCTGCGGCTCGAGCTTCGCGCCGAGGTCCACGCGGGCGACGCCTTCCTTCTCGGCGGCGACGGTGTACTTGCCGACATGCTTCTTGCCTGCTGCGTCGGTGACGGTGACCTTGCTGACTTTCAGGTCGTGTCCGTGCAGCCAGACGAAGTCGGATGCCTGCGACAGCTTGACCTTGATCGTCGTGCTGCCGCTATAGGTCTCCTGCTTGGGATCGACCTTGAACGACAGACGGTAGGCTTCGGGAGTAGCCCAGCCCGGCAGATGGCCGAGCGGCGCGGCGGCGTCCGTGCCGGCGGCGAGCGCCGCACCACAGCAGGCGGCGAGCGCGGTGAGAACGAGGGGACGGACGAAACGACGCATGAGGGTGGGGCTCCTTCGGATGAGCCCGTAACGTAGGGACGACCATGACCTCCGACCCAGTGCCAGAAGGCATGGGCGACCCAATCAACGTTTGCGCCTACAGGGTGACCAGCGGCTTGAATCCGCCCCAGAACATACGCTTGCCGTCGAACGGCAGCTTTTTTGGATCCATCAGATCGGCCAGGCGGGGGTCGCTCATGACCGCCTTCAGCACCCGGTCCCGATCGCGTTTCGACTGATAGATGACCCAGGCGAAGATTACGGTTTCGCCGGGTTTGAGCTTCACGCTCTGCGGAAAGGAGGTCGTCTTGCCGGGTTTTACGTCGTCGGCAACGCATTCCCAGTATTCGAGGGCGCCGTGCTCGCGCCAGACCTTGGCCGAGCGGCGCGCCATTTTGCGGTATTCGGCAAGCCGGTCTTCGGGAACCGGTAATACGAAACCATCGACATACATGACAGAGTCCTCCTCACCCATAGGGAAAGGAAGACTCGTCCTTTACATGCGAACGGAGCGTTAAGCAGGCTCCGCCCCGGGTCGATCAACCCGCGACTTCGGCCTGTTCGAGCACCACGGCCACTGCATGGATCACCGAGGCAATGCGTACCGCGCTCTGGATGCCCTGCACGGAAACGCCGCCGTCACGAAGCACTTTGTCGTGCGAGTCGATGCACATGCCGCAACCATTCACCGCGGAGACGGCGAGCGAGACCAGCTCGAAGTCGTTCTTCGCGTCGCCCTTGTAGGCGCCGATCACGTTCATGCGCAGCTTCGCCGGGATGGTGGCGTACTCCGGATGGCTGACCAGGTGCTGGAAGCGGTAATAGATGTTGTTCATGCCCATGATCGCGGCCGAACCCTTGGCGGCGGTCAGCTGCTCGGCGCTGGCGTGCTCAGCGGCGAACGCCGCAATGGCCTGAGTCAGCGGCTTGAACCGCGACGAGTAAGCGGAGCCCAGGGCAACCATGGCGATCTGCGCCATGTTCAGGCCGGGAGCACCCGCCTCGCTCAGCACGGAATCGAGGTTGAGCTTGAGGTCTTTGGCGTAATCGGGAATCTGGCTACGAAGATCGGCGACGCTCATGGAAAGCACCTTTGTCTTGAACGATAGGAAAGAGGCGCGGAATGGCTCGGCGCGATCGCCGGTTCACGCGGGACACGCTCACGTGTCGGGTCATTAAAAGAGGCGGTGAAGCGAACTTCACCGTCTCTGGAGGTTGCCCACGCCGCGCGGGGAGGAGCGATGCGGCGTGGGACTTACGGCCTTTATTGCTTAGGCGACCTTGAGGGTCTCGTCGCCGGACTTCCAGTTGCAGGCGCACAGTTCGTCGGTCTGCAGGGCGTCCAGAACACGCAGGACTTCGTCCGGGTTACGACCGACCGAACCGGCCGTGACGTAGACGAACTGGATCTCGTTGTTCGGGTCGACCAGGAAGGTCGCGCGCTGAGCAACGCCGTCTTCGGTCAGGATGCCGAGCGCCGAGGTCAGGTCTTTCTTGATGTCGGCCAGCATCGGGAACGGCAGGTCGCGCAGGTCGGCGTGGTCCATGCGCCAGGCGCGGTGGACGAACTCGGAATCGGTCGAAGCGGCCAGGATCTGGCAATCGCGGTCGGCGAACTTTTCGTTCAGATCGCCAAAGCCCTTGATCTCGGTCGGGCAAACGAAGGTGAAGTCCTTCGGGTAGAAGAAGACGAGCTTCCACTTGCCCTCGTAGGAGGTGTCCGAGATTTTCGAAAACGCGTTTTCGATCTTGTCGGCCAGCTTGCCGCCGGGCACGGCATCGAGGTTGAACTTCGGGAACTTATCGCCAATGGTCAGCATGGTTGACTCTCCTGGTTAAAAAGGGACAGATGTGTCGGCGCGCTTGGGGACGCGACTGACGACAAGATTACGCCTCGGGAAGGCATATCTCAAATCAATTGTAAGCATGGTTATGATAGGGTACGACTATCAGACCAGCGGGCTATTCTCATGAACCTGCGCGACCTTCAGTACCTCGTTGCACTGGCCGAGCATCGCCATTTCGGCCGTGCCGCGGAAGCCAGTTTCGTCAGTCAGCCGACGCTTTCGACGCAGATCAAGAAGCTCGAGGACGAACTGGGTGTCGCGCTCGTCGAGCGTACACCGCGAAAAGTATTGCTGACGGATACGGGTCGCGAAATCGCGCGCCGTGCCCGCGACGTACTGTCCGAAGTCGACGAGATCAAGGCTATCGCCCAGCGCACGCGCGATCCGGAATCGGGCACCATCCGCCTTGGCATTTTCCCGACGCTTGGACCCTACCTGCTACCGCATGTCATTCCGCACCTGCGTACCCGCTTCCCCCGGCTGGAGCTCTTGCTGCGCGAAGAAAAAACCGAACAGATCATCCGCATGCTGCGAGAGGGTGCCCTCGACGCGGGCATCCTTGCCCTGCCCGTCCACGAGGACACGCTGCACACCGAATTCCTGTTCGAAGAGCCCTTCGTGCTGGCGGTGCCCGCGAGTCACGCGCTCGCGGATCGCGAATGCCTGCGCATGGACGACCTGGCCGATCAGAACCTGCTTTTGCTGGAAGACGGTCATTGCCTGCGCGACCAGGCGCTGGAGGTCTGTCATATGGCCGGCGCCGGCGAAAAATCCGGCTTTCGTGCGACCAGCCTCGAAACCCTGCGTCAGATGGTTTCAGCCAACGTAGGCATTACGCTGCTACCCGCGCTTGCCGTGCAACCGCCCGTCGCGCGATCGGAAAACATCCGCCTGATCGAGTTCGAAGCGCCGGCACCCAGCCGGCGCATCGCCATGCTCTGGCGCAAGAGTTCATCGATGACGCCCTTTCTGCAAAGCCTGGCGGATGTCATTCGCGACGTTCCCGCCGAACTGCTGACCACCCAGGGATGCGCTTCGCGTCAACGGGACGCCGCTTCCAACGTTGCCGGTCACAGCAATCCTGCGTGATCGGGCTTCTTGATGAGATTCTGGTTAATAGCCCTATTGCTACTTTGCGGCCTGGGGATGGCGAACTGGTGGCAGCACCGGCCCGCGCATGCGGCCTCGGGCATGCTCGCGGCGAGCGCACCCGCCCAGACGGACATCGACGGGCATCCCGCCGAGCTGCATAGCGGCCGGTTCACGCTGGACCCGCGCGCCAACTTCGATATCACCGCCCGGGTACTGTCGCGCGAGGACTACCAGATGGACGACCTCGCGCCGATATCCCCGACCGATCTGACCCTTGGCTGGGGACGGATGTCCGATACGGCCGTCCTCGACCGCATCCGTATCTCGCAGTCCAACCGCTTCTACTTCTGGTACACGGACGATTTTCCGATCCCTCGTCGCGAGATCGAGGAATCCAGCGCGAACATGCACATGATTCCGGCCAGCAACGCTGTCGCCCGTGCGCTACGCGCTGTTCGTCAGGGCGAAATCGTGCATTTGCGAGGGTTCCTGGTGAACGTGCATCGCGACGACGGCCGCGCCTGGAACACGTCGCTGACACGCGACGACACAGGCGCCGGCGCATGCGAAGTGGTGCTGGTGGAAGACATCGGGGAAACGCAGGCGAATTGACGCCGGCGCCACGTCCGCATCAGACATCCACACCGATCGGGCATGTAACGCCCGTACCGCCAAGCCCGCAATAGCCAGCCGGGTTCTTCGCCAGGTACTGCTGGTGCTCGTCTTCGGCGAAGTAGAACGGAACGTCCTGGCGGATCTCGGTGGTAATCGCGCCATAACCCGACGTCGACAACCGCTTCTGGAAAAGATCGCGCGACGCCTCGGCGTCCGCCAGTTGCTCGGCGTCGCCGACGTAGATCGCGGAGCGGTACTGCGTGCCCGCGTCGTTGCCCTGACGCATACCCTGGGTCGGGTCGTGGTTCTCCCAGAACACCTTCAGCAACGTGTCGAAGTCGACCTTCGCGGGGTCGTACACCACGCGCACGATCTCGTCGTGACCGGTCTCGCCCGAACACACCTCGCGATAGGTCGGGTTTGGCGTGTAACCGCCCGCGTAACCCACCGAGGTCGAAATCACGCCGGGAACCGACCAGAACTTGCGTTCCGCGCCCCAGAAACAGCCCATACCGAACAGGGCGACTTCCGCGCCGGCGGGCACGTCCTTGAAGGAACGGCCCGTCACGTAATGACGGTCCTCGACCTCGAGCGGCGTGGCGCGACCGGGCAGTGCCGTGTCGGGCTGAGGCAGACGCTGTTTATAGGCACCGATACCGATCATGGCCAGACCTCCTTGGGGATGCCCCGGAAGATGCGGTCGTCCCCACCGGTTTGCAACGTGGAATCAGGACAGGATCAGGGCGTGCAGCGGCGTGGCACCCGTCCAGCGCGGGCGTCCGGCAAGAGCCGCCAGCTCGATCACCACGCTGCCGCCGACCACCTCGGCACCGAGGCCGTCGACCAGACGCCGTGCGGCTTCCAGTGTGCCGCCCGTCGCCAGCACATCGTCGACGATCAGTACCCGCTCGCCCGCGCGCAGCGCACTGGCGCCGACTTCCAGACGATCGACGCCATATTCCAGGCCATAGTCGATGCCGATAACCGGCGGCGGCAGCTTACCCTTCTTGCGCACGGGCACGAAGCCCGCATGCAGCGTGCGGGCCAGCGCGGCGCCGAAAATGAAACCCCGCGATTCGATGCCGCAGACGGCCTGCACGCCCAACTGCCGCCATGGGTCGGCCAGTGCTTCGATACAGAGAGCGAACCCGTCGGCATCGGCCAGCAAGGGCGAAATATCCTTGAACAGAACGCCCGGCCGGGGGAAATCCGGCACGTCGCGGATGAGGTCGGAAATAGCTTGCATGGGGGAATCCTTTCGCTTTGCAGGACAAGCTCGCCGTCAGGCGAACAGGATATCGGTATCGCCCGGATCGTCGGCCAGCGCCGCGCGCGCCTCCATCAACTGGGCATCGACCGCGCGCACAATGATCTCGGCGGCTTCGGAGCAGCCTTCGGGCACCATGACGGCGACGAAATCGCGGGCGGGAAGCTGACCTACCGCACCGGTCAGGAACTCGCCGGAAACGAACGCGGGAATCTCGGCCCGCTCGAGCGCATCCTTGACCAGATGGGCGTCGATGAGGGATTCGGCGTGGTAGGCGATACGCATGGAACCCAAGCTAACCCGCCGCCAGGCCAACGGCAAGCGGCAGTCTGGCCAGGCCGCCCCACGAATGCGCCCATGCGGGTAAACTCATCCGTTTGCCGCATCCGACCTACCGAGCCCTCCCGATGTCGACCGAAACGCCTGCTTCGCAGCTCCACTTCATTGGCCAGATCGTTCGCGACGACCTCGCCTCGGGTAAGCACAGCGTTATCCATACGCGCTTTCCGCCCGAGCCGAACGGTTATCTGCATATCGGCCATGCGAAGTCGATCTGCCTGAATTTCGGCCTCGCCTCCGAGTTCGCGGGCACGTGCAACCTGCGCTTCGACGACACGAATCCCAGCAAGGAAGACGTGGAATTCGTCGAGGCCATCCAGCGCGACGTCAAGTGGCTGGGCTTCGGCTGGGCCGAACTGCGGCACGCCTCGGATTACTTCGAGGTCTTCTACCGTTCGGCGCTGAAGCTGATCCGCGACGGCAAGGCGTATGTCGACGACCTCTCAGCCGAGCAGATGCGCGAATACCGCGGCACGCTGACCGAAGCGGGCCGCAATTCGCCGTATCGCGATCGTTCCGTCGAAGAAAACCTGGACCTGTTCGAGCGCATGCGCGCGGGCGAGTTCGCCGACGGTGCGAAAACGCTGCGCGCGAAAATCGACATGACGTCGGGCAACATCAACATGCGCGATCCGGCGATTTACCGCATCCGCAAAGTCCATCACCAGAACACCGGCGACGCGTGGCCGATCTACCCGATGTACGACTATGCGCATTGCCTGTCCGACGCACTGGAAGGCATTACGCATTCGCTGTGCACGCTGGAGTTCGAAGATCATCGTCCGCTGTACGACTGGTGCGTGGACAACGTCGACCTGAAGAACCATCCCGACCTGTGGCAGCCGCTGGTCGACGCCGGCCTGTCCACGGCTCCCAGCAAACCCCGCCAGATCGAGTTCTCGCGCGGCAATCTGAATTACACGGTGATGAGCAAGCGCAAGCTGCTCACGCTGGTGGGCGAGAACCTCGTCGATGGCTGGGACGACCCGCGCATGCCGACGATCGTCGGCGTTCGTCGTCGCGGTTTCACCGCCGCATCGATCCGCCTGTTCTGGGAACGCATCGGCGTGAGCAAGCAGAACAGCATCATCGACATGAGTGTGCTCGAAGGCTGCGTGCGCGAGGATCTGGACGCCGCCGCGCCGCGCCGTCTGGGTGTTATCGATCCCTTGAAACTGGTTATCACCAATCTCGACGCCGGCCATAACGAAGAACTGACGTTCCCGAACCACCCGAAGGACGAGAGCTTCGGCACGCGCAGCGTTCCGTTCTCGCCGGAGTTGTGGATCGAACGCGAGGACTTCGCCGAGGTGCCTCCGAAGGGTTTCCACCGCCTGAAACCCGAGGGCGAGGTTCGTCTTCGCGGTGTCGGCATCGTCCGTTGCGACGAGGTCGTCAAGGATGCGGACGGCAACGTCACGGAACTTCGCGGCACCCTCGACCTCGACAGCCGCACGGGCATGCCCGGCTCGGAGCGCAAGGTGAAAGGCACGATCCACTGGGTCAGTGCCCGCCATGCGATTGCGGCCGAAGTGCGCCTGTACGACCGCCTGTTCGATGTGGTCGATCCGGACGACGACAGCGACGGCAAAACCTATAAAGACCACTTGAACCCGAATTCACGTCGTGTGGTGCAGGGTTACGTCGAACCGGCCGCTGCCGGCGCCACGCGCGAGGATCGCATGCAGTTCGAACGTCTCGGCTATTTCGTCGCCGACATCGCCGATCACACGGCCGACCGCCCGGTGTTCAACCGCGTGGTAACGCTGCGCGATTCGTGGGCGAAGCAGCAGTAATGCTTTACGCACAGGTACATCTCACCCTTCCTGCCTGGGTTCACGAAGCCGTCGATGCCGGCGCCATGTATGTCGGCGACGAAGCAAAGGTCGGCCTCGCCATCGAACTTTCGGGCCGTAATGTCGACCTCGCGACCGGCGGTCCGTTCGGCGCCGCCGTGTTCGATGGCGACCGTCTCGTCGCTGTCGGCGTCAATCGGGTCGTGCCGCATTCGTGCTCGGTCGCCCATGCCGAAATGATGGCGTACATGCTCGCGCAGCAACGCCTGCAGCGTTTCCGTCTCAACGAAGACGGCAGCCGCTTCAGTCTTGCCACCAGTTCCCAGCCATGCTGCCAGTGTTACGGCGCCACGGTCTGGGCAGGGGTCGACGAATTGCTGATCGGCGCACGCGCCGAGGACGTCGAGGAACTGACCGAATTCGACGAAGGCCCGTTGCCGGCCGACTGGATCGGCGAACTGGAAAAACGTGGCGTCGCCGTGCGCCGGGATATCCGCCGCGACGAAGCGCGCGAAGTGCTTCGCCGTTACGGCGAAAGCGGCGTCCACTACTGAGTCCATCGCATGGCCACTCGCGCCCCGTCGTCCCGCCCTTCCGAACACCGGTGGCTACGCTGAGCCGCTGGCGCGCCGCGCTTCCGCTGATTCTGCTGGTGCTGGCCGGCATCGTGTTGCTGTATTCCGGTGCGCTGGATCGCTTCCACCCGACACACCTGCTTGCCAGGGAAACGGATCTGCGCGCCTCGGTCGCCAGTCACCCGTGGCTATCGGGGCTTACGTATATCGGCTTGCTGACGCTTGCCGTATCGACGGGCATCCCCGGCACGGTCGTCATCATTTTCGCCGGCGGTCTCGTGTTCGGCGTCACGACGGGGACCATGCTTTCCTCGATAGCGTTGACGCTGGGCTCGCTGCTTCTTTACCTCGCCAGCCGCTATGCCTTCGGCGCGGGTGGCAAATCCCCACCCGCGCTGGTCGAACGGCTAAGACACGGTTTCTCGGCCCATCCGGTCAGCTATACGCTGGCACTGCGTTTCATCCCGATCATGCCGTTCGGCGCGATGACGATGGCGCTGGCGTGGCTACGCTGTCCGCTCTGGCTGTTCCTTGGCGCTACCTGGCTTGGCGGTACCGTCTCTCTGATCTTCGAAACGTCGGTGGGCGCCGGCCTGGGCGACGCACTGGGCGCGGGCCAGACCTTCGGCCCCGCCCTTCTTCTCGAACCTCGCCTGCTGCTGCCGCTTTGCGCACTGGCTTTGCTGGCGCTGCTGCCGTTGGGCGTGAATGCCTTGCGCGAACGGCGGGCGCGGCGCAATCGGTCCTGACCGGCAAGTTATCCATCGATGAACGGTGAAGGCAACCGGCCCCGCCTCGTCGTCAGTCTCCCCATCCCCCAACCCAGGCATCCGCCATCCGATCTGCGGTAGGCTGTGCGCTTGGCGCCCCCGGACGGGGCCGCCGGGGGGTTCCATGCGCGAGTCATCGGGTTCGTGGCTGGAGAAAGTGTGGCGTCGTACGTCGCTGGTCCAGCGGCTGACCTTTGTCGCGCTCGTTCCGACAGCCACCAGCGCCATTCTGCTATTTGCCCTTCTGACCCGGCACCAGATGGACACCCTGCGCGACATGGGTCGCTCCACCGCGGACGCTATCGCGCAACAGGCGGCATCGGTGGCCGGAGATGCGCTTCGCGAAGGTCAGCGCCGGGAACTGGGCCGCATCGCGCAATCGATGATCCAGCTACCCCAAGTCGCACGCGTACGCATCGCCGACCGCGATGGCGAAATCCTTGCCGACCGTCGCAACGGCAGCGTCGACGACAGCGATGCCCTGACCGTGTCGCGAGAGGTCATCGACAATGCAACGCGGCAATCGATCGGTTCGGTCACCGTCGACGTCAGCGTGACCGAAGCGGTAACGGCGCAACGATCCAGCCTGCGCAGCGCGTTGATATGGCTGGTACTCAGCCTGATCATGGCGGTCATCATGGGTTGGTCGACCGCGCGCTGGATGAGCGCGCCGTTGCGACGACTCGCCATCGCCGTGCGTCAGCTCGGCCTTGGCGACCGTACGGTAGTCGTACCCGTAACGGACGACACCGAGATAGGCGATCTGCAACGCGGCTTCAATGGCGCGGCGTCGAAACTGCTGGACGCGCAGATCGGCATGGAGCGGGAAATCGCCGCAGCCACGGAAGAACTCGCACGCAAGAACGCCGCACTGGAAGCGGCGAGCGTCGCCAAAGCGCGATTCCTCGCGGCGGCTTCGCACGACCTGCGCCAGCCGCTATACGCACTGACGCTGTTTTCGTCGGGACTGGCCGTGGACGAATACGATCCGGGAAGACTGGATCGCATCGCCCATATCCAGGAGTGCGTGGATGCGCTCGATCATCTTTTCAGCGAGCTGCTCGATCTTTCTCGCCTGGAAAGCGGCGCCATGTCGGCGGTGCTCCGGCCGTTCCCTCTGGACGACATTTTCGAGGAAGTCAGCGTCAACTTCCGCATGGTGGCCGAGCAGCACGATCTTCGCCTGGTCGTACGCCCGACGAATCTATGGGTGCGCAGCGACCGCACCATGCTTGCACGCATCCTCAACAACCTGGTGAGCAATGCGCTGCGCTATACGCAATGCGGCGGCGTTCTCGTGGCTGCGCGGCAGCGACGCGGGCAGCTGATCCGCCTCGACGTATGGGATACCGGCAGCGGCATACCCGAGGAACACCATGAGCATATTTTCGACGAGTTTTTCCGTATAGAAGGCCATCCGGATTCGGGGCGGCACGATGGACCGCGTCGTGGCCTTGGTCTGGGCCTGTCGACGGTGCAGCGTCTTGCGCGTCTTCTCGGCACGCACGCGACCGTAAGGTCCAAGCTCGGCACGGGCAGTGTTTTCAGCGTCATGCTTCCGGAAGTCGCTCCGGCGATGGACACGATACCGGTTCCGCAAAACGCCATGCCGGCCCACGATGTCGCGGGCATGCGCGTCCTCATCATCGACGACGAACCGAGCATCCTCTCCGGCATCAGCTATCTCCTGGGTAGCTGGGGCTGCGAAGTCGCAACGGCCGAGGATGCGCAGGAGGCGATGGAAGCGGTCCAGATGTGGCAGCACGCACCCGACCTTGTCATTTCGGACCTGCGCCTTCGCGAAGGCAGCGGACTCGACGTGCTGGCTCTTCTGGACCGGTATTTCCGACGCCGGCCAGGGGATCCTCCCCCCTTCGCACGCGTTCTCATTACGGGCGAAACGCGCAGCGAACACCTGCGCGATGTCGATCAGGAAACCACCCCCGTGCTCTATAAGCCCGTTTCGCCCGAACGCCTGCGGGAAGTATTGATCTCGACCGCCGCGAAACACGCCACGACATTGAACCAGCAAAGCACATAGCAGTTGCTTTTGTTGCCATGCCGCATCCATAGGCACTAATCATGCTCATAGTTATGTTTGTCGTAACGCATCTCCGACGAAAAATACACACGTTTGGATTGCATATGTTGCAGCGCGTTCCCGGCAGGGCTATCGTCGGCGTTGGGGCAGGCTTTCAGCCGGCAGAGAAGTACGAACCATGCTGATCCTAATCGCGGATGACCATCGGCTGATTGTCGAGGGGGTCAAGCTTAAGCTTGCCGAACTGGGTCCCGACACCCAATTTGTCGTCGCGTCGAATGCCGATGAAATACGCGCCGCAAGCGCCCAGACACCGTCTCCCGATCTGGCCCTGGTCGATATGGCCATGCCCGGTGCCCACGGCACCGACCATCTCGAGGCACTCCATACCGCTCTGCCATCGCTGCCCATCATTGTCCTGTCCGGCTCCGAAGACCCGGCAGTCATCCGCGATGTCCTGCATATCGGCATACGCGGCTACATCCCCAAGTCCTACTCCCCAGACGTCATGCTGAGCGCGATTCGCCTGGTACTTTCCGGTGGCGTTTACGTACCCCAGATGGCCCTGGCGGAAATCGATGCGGCTGGCGACGGCACGGCCTATCCCGGCAAGGGCGGCACCGGCAGGGCTCCCCTCCACCACCAACTGGCACTCCTGCTGACCGATCGCCAGATGGAAGTCCTTTTCCTTCTTAAGAAAGGCAGTCCGAACAAAGTCATAGCCCGTGACCTGAAAATCAGCGAGGGTACGGTGAAGATCCACCTGGCCGCCATTTTCCGCGCGCTCAGCGTCCGCAATCGCACCGAGGCCGTCTCGGTAGCCGCCAAACTGGACCTCTCCGCCCCAAGCCAGCAAGTTTCGTCGTAAGCTGCTGCGGGACAGGGCACTGCGCCGCGAGCGATCGCAGCGCGCAAGATGGTTCTCGGGGCAGGCATATGCTGGAACGTCATCGAATATCGCGGTGGATACGCGCACGCCATCGCTGGCACGTTCTTTTACTGATCCTGGTCTTTGCGTGCACCCCTGCCCTGGCGCAGAAATCCAGAAACATCGACGAGGATCCCGGAGCGCCGCTCACCTTCGGCATCCTGCCCATCGGCGGACCCGCCGAATCGCTGGAAGCGTGGCAGCCGATGCTCGACGACCTGCGCAAAGCGCTGGATCGTCCCGTTCGAAGCATCTCCGTCACGACGTACGAAGGCATCGCGCAGGCCATCAGCGAACAGCGCGTCGATATCGCCTTCCTGTCCGGGCGACTGGCACTGGATGCCGTGACCCGGCACAACATGCAGGTCATCGCGCACCTCACGCGCGGCGACGGATCCAAGGGTTACAACGCGTTGCTCATCGTCGCCACCGATTCCAAGCTGCGCACGCTCGATCAGCTTTTCTCGCGCCAGGGCCGCTGGCGTTACGCGCGCGGCGAAGCCTTGTCGGTATCGGGCTATCTCGTTCCGGAAACCCAGTTGTTCGCCGCGCGCGGCCTCGATTCGGATACGTTCTTCTCTAACGTTCACGTCGACAACCATCAGAACAACGCGCTTGCGGTGGCGAACGGCGAAGTGGACGTGGCGACGAACAACACCGCCGACCTCGAGCGCTTCGCCCAACACTTCCCCGACCAGTACGCACGCCTTCGCGTGCTCTGGCGCTCGTCGCTGATTCCCCATGCGGTCATCGTGGTACGAACCGATCTGCCGCTGTCGCTGCGCGAACGCATCGCGACCTTTCTCGTGAACTACGGCAAGGGAAAGGACAGCGTACGCGAAGAAGCCAATCTCCAGCATATCCACGACATCAGCGGTTTCGCGCCCGCGAGCAACAACGACCTGGCACCCTTTGCCGACATCGAATACACGCTGGAGCGACGCCGCGCGACGACCGCTCAATGGGTCAGCGAGGCGGCCCGCGAAGCTCGCCTCAAGAAGATCGAAGACGATCATCGCGCGCTGGTCGGACAGTTGCGCGCGCATTGACCCACGACCCTAGGTCGAATGGGCTAGGCCTGCTGGCTACATCGCTTTGAGTATCGCGCTGCCGTCGCGCGCCCACTAGAGTCGGGTCATCGCCAAAGCTCCGTCCAAGGCTCACCGCCATGACAGCGTCGCTCCAACCGGCTCGCCGTCCCGTGCGGCTTCGCAGCAGATTGCTGCTGAGCGGCCTGCTGCCCATGACGCTGGTCGCCCTGACCATGGTGGTTGCGTTCACCGCGACCTACATGAGTTCGCTGACCACCGAGGCGCAAGCGCTTGCCACCGCACAGGCTTTTCGCATCGGCGAAAGCATGGTGGATGCAGGCAACGACGAACACCTTCGGCGCGCGCTTCAACTGGCGTTGACTGCCAACCCTCCCACGACCCTGGTCAGTCTGCGCAGGGACAACGGCAGGCAGATCGTCATCGACAACGGTGCCCCTCTCGCCAAAGCCGCCACCTACCGTGTCACCGTCGCAACGCCCTATGGCGAACTGACCGCGATCTCGGATGCGCGTCCGTCGAACGACCGGCGCACCTCCGCCCTATGGTTCGGAACCTTCATGACCCTGGGCATACTTGCCATTTTCGCGCTGGCGACTTGTGCGCATGCATCGCTGATCGTACGTCCGCTCGATACCGTACGCGATCGTTTCATGCGCGTGCTGCGTGGACGGCCATTCATCGAACCCGTCCAGACCGGCGTCGTCGAATTCGATGCACTCGACGAATGCATCGACAAAGTAGCCGAACTGCGCGCGCATCACGAAGATCGCATGGCCGAAGCGCTGCGCCTCCGGCTTCGCGACATTGCACGGCAAACACGGTTCGTCGCACGCTTCGGCGACCACTTCCGCCAGCCGCTACAGGCCATGGGCCTGTTCGTGGCGGGCATGCAGCCGGGCAAGGATCTGCATCAACGCGCGGCGCTGGCGCAGATCGGTTCGAATCTGGTCCGCATGACCGAGTTGCTCGATGCATTGATGGAAATGGCGAGATTCGATGCCGGTATCGTCGAACCTCTGCCCGTCGATCTGATCGCATCCGACCTGTTCGTGCGTGAGCGCGACACCTGCGCGGCCGAAGCGCATCGGCTGCATGTCGACCTGCGCTGGCGCGGTGGACGCCTCCCGCTACATAGCGACGGAGCACTGCTCGGCGAACTCCTGCATCGTCTGGTGGCGAACGCCATGGCGAGCGCGCCCCACGGCCGGGTACTCGTGGCCGCGCGTCGTCGCGGTCGCGGCGTCCGGATCGAAGTCCGCGACAACGGCGTCGGCATCGATTTCGAACAGCAGGAACGCATCTTCGAGGAATTCGTCCGGCTTCCTGGCCACGTGGATTACGGGCTGGGGCTGACCATCGCCCGACGCATTGCCGATGTGCTTGGCGGGCAGATCGGCGTGCGTTCGCGACCCGGCGCTGGCAGTACGTTCTGGGTGGAAGTCGATGGCGTCGACCGCCGGGGCGACTGGAACGCCGAGTCCACGTCGCTGCGCCGTGCCAGTTGACCGTCGCCCATTGAGACTGCGTCCCCGCGCCGCCATGTGTCGCGTGTAACCCATCCGGCGTATCGTTCCGCGATGGGATACTGGAGACCCGCGGGACAATGATACTTTCGAGCAACGACTGGGCAGGGGCTGCGCCTATAGCGGCCTTTGTAAGCGTGTTCGCGGCGGCGATCGGATTGCCCGTGCCCGCCATGCCCGCGCTTATCGTCGTCGGAAGCACTCTCGTCGCCCTGCACAATCCGCCACTCGTCCTGGCGACCTTTGTCGGCGCCCTCGCCGGCGCCTTTGCCGGCGACGCCGTATGGTTCATGACCGGCCGTCGCTACGGCTATCGCGTACTTGATCGTCTGTGCAAGATCTCGCTGTCGCCGGATACCTGCGTGCGTCGTGCGGGCGGCTTCTTCGAGAAACGCGGCGTGAAGCTATTGCTCATTTCGCGTTTCGTACCCGGCCTGTCGCTGGTCGCCATTCCCATCGCCGGGGCGGCCGACACGCGCTTCTCGCGATTTACCCTCTTCGATCTGATCGGCGCGGGATTGTGGATCTCCGTCGGCCTGACCGTCGGCATGGTTTTCTACCGGCAGATCGATGCCGTACTCGCGCTGCTGCGCCAGTTCGGCATGGGCATGGTCGCCGTGGCCATCGCCGGGCTCATCCTGTGGATCGCCTTCCGTTGGGCGCGTCGCACATTGCTGATCATGCAGCTGAAGAAAAACCGCATCACGGTCGACGAACTCTCCATCCTGCTGGCCAACGACCCGGGTGCGCTCATCGTCGACGTCCGCGCCGCAAGCGTCCGCAAGGACGATCCCTACATCATTCCCGGCTCGCGGCTGTTCGACCTGAGCACCGCCGAGGATGAGCTGGCCGCGCTCCCCAGACACATGCCCCTGGTCATCTATTGCTCGTGTCCCAACGAGGTCACGGCAGCGAAGGTGGCCCAGCGGCTGACCCGGCTGGGCTTCGCCAACGTGCGCCCCCTGACGGGCGGCATCGGCGCCTGGCGCCAGGCCGGCCGCGACGTCGAGGCCATCGTCGCCACGCTCTGAACCGCATGAGGTTGTGCGACTCCGCGCCTCCCACTAAACTAGCGGGCTGTTCGCGTAAGGGTCGTTAGCTCAGTTGGTAGAGCAGCGGACTTTTAATCCGTAGGTCGCCGGTTCGAATCCGGCACGACCCACCATTACGCCCTGATACCTGCCGCTCGTTCACGCAGCGACCGAAAAGCGCACGGCGCTTACCTTCTTCCGTTCATACCGGGTCACGGCCTCTCACCGGGGAGCCCGCCCGCTCGTCCGCCTTTCCGCGCCCCTCTCCTGCGCGATGACTTTCGCAACGACGACGCAATCGAACCCATACCGATCACTCGCTCCTCGAACACCCGGTCCGCGGCAACTTAGATCGATTGAATCGGCGCAAATTTGAGCGCATGCTCGGCGAATTCGCGACACCCCGCGCCGCCTTTGCAAGGCACGCGCATCCCTTGCAGGTTACTCAGGTAAAGGAGATCCATCGCGCATGAATCGTCGTGAATTCTCGAAGGCGCTGGCATTCGCCGGCGGCATCGCCGCAACCGTCCCCCTCGTCGCAAAACCATTCGCTCCTTACACCGCAAGCGGCACCGCGGTAGAAGGAGGCGATCGCCTTCTTCGCGCACAGCAGGCTTTCCTCGACCTGCGCTTCGGTATGTTCATCCATCTCAACATGGCGACGTTCGAGGAGCGCGAATGGGGCGACCCCACGCTGTCGCCGCACCTGTTCAATCCCGCTCATCTCGATACCGACCAGTGGGCACGCGCCGCGCGTTCGGCGAACATGGGTTACGGCTGCCTCTCGACCAAACATCACGACGGCTTCTGCCTGTGGCCCACGAAGACCGGCAGCGCCAACGTCATGGATTCGTCGTACCGGCACGACATCGTGCGTGCTTACGTCGACTCCTTCCGCGCGCAGGGCCTTAAGCCGTGCCTGTATTTCTCGATGCTCGACCTGCGCGCCGACATTCGCGCGCGCACCGTAACCCCCGCGAAAATTGCCCTGATCGAAGCGCAGCTCACCGAGCTATTGACCCAATACGGCCCCATTACAGCGATGATCTTCGATGGCTGGAACGCGTCGTGGTCTCGCATCGGTTACGACCAGCTGCCCTACCGTCGCATCTACGATCTGGTAAAACGCCTGCAACCCGACTGTCTGGTCACGGATCACAACGCAGGCAGCTATCCGGGGCCCGCGCTTTACTACACGGACATCAAGCAATACGAGCAGCACGCCGGCCAGAAAATTCCGGCAGACAGCGACGTTCCTTCGCAGTCGGGCACGACGCTGCAAAGCGACTGGTTCTGGAAAACGGCTTATCCGAATCAGGAACTGCGCGCCGCCCGCCAGATCGTCGACGAATGGCTGGTTCCCTTCAATCGCAATCACTGCAACCTGATCCTCAATGTCGCGCCAAATCGCGACGGACAATTCGATCCGAACGCCATCGAACGGCTCGCGGAAATCGGCAAGCTCTGGAAGAACGAAGGCCCCGCACCGACCATCCACGCGTCGACGATCGTCACGACTCCCAATCTCGCCGCAGGCAAACCCGCCTACGCCAGCAGCAGCGCCGATGCCACCGGACCGGACCTGGCATTCGACGATCGCTTCGGTACATTCTGGGTCGCCGACGAAGGGAAGACGACCGCGTGGCTCGAAGTGCGCCTCGGCAAGCCAACAGCGTTCAATACACTGTCGATCGTGGAATCGAAAAGCCTCGAGGACTACGGCACCGCGAGTCGCATCGCATCCTATCGCGCGGAATACCAGCGCAATGGGCAATGGAAGGAACTCGTATCGGGTGAACATCCCGCGCCCTTCCAGTTCCATACATTCGGGCGCGTGGAAGCGGAGAGCGTGCGCATACAGCTAACCTCCACGGGAAAGCCGCCCGGGCTGGCGGAGCTGGGGCTCTACGACGAGCCGGCCTAAACCGCAGCAAATCGCACCGCTCCCTCTCACCGTCGTCCCTGCGCAGGAGCGACGGTGAGGGGTGAGATGGACAAGGGATTGTCAGTGGTGCGCTTTGCTCGTCACACCTATTGCCTCGCCGCTCGGTGGAACCAGCCGGCCCCCTCGCCGGGCCCGGTAGGAGGGCGAGGGTGGACTGGTGGAAAAGGCCCCGCAGGGGGAAGGGGCAGGACGCCCCTTCCTCGGTGCGCGGGCAGGAAGCCCGCTCACCGAGCCCCGTCAGTCCACCCGCGTCGCGCAGCGACCGCCCGACGTGGGCCCGGCGAGGGGGTCGGCTGGTTCCATACGACGACGCCCCGAATGACGACGCTCTTCCAGCGAATAACTGGTCAAATATGCCGAAAAGCGCACCCGCTTAGACGTAATGCGTAGGATCGACAACGCCAGCCTCATGAAACCCCTGCGCCCGCAGACGACACGCATCGCAATGCCCGCAAGCACGCCCCTGCGCGTCGGCGTTATAGCAACTGACGGTAGCGGCGAAATCGACGCCCAGACGCTCGCCTTCGCGCACGATCTGCGCCTTGCCCATATTCATCAGCGGGGCATGCACGACGATACCCGCACCTTCGACACCCGCTTTGGTAGCGACGTTGGCCAGCGTCTGGAACGATTCGATAAACGCGGGACGGCAATCGGGATAGCCCGAGTAATCCACCGCGTTGACTCCGCAGAAAATATCCGACGAGCCCAATACCTCGGCCCACCCAAGCGCGATCGAAAGCATGATCGTATTCCGCGCCGGCACGTAGGTAACGGGAATGCCTTCACCGCCCTCCTCCGGCACATCGATATCGGCCGTCAACGCCGAGCCGCCGATGCTGCGCAGGTCGACATGCACTGTCTTGTGCACCACGGCGCCAAGCATCTTCGCCACACGCTCCGACGCTTCGAGTTCCGAGCTGTGCCGCTGTCCGTACGCCACGCTCAGTGCATAAACCTCGAACCCCTGTTCGCGAGCCATCGCGATCGTGACGGCGGAATCCATGCCTCCAGAGACGAGGATGACGGCTTTACGAGACGGGCTGGATGCGTTCATGGCGATTACCACCGGGTTTACGGGAAAGGAAAAGAACCAGGCCCTCAGGCCCGGATGGATCAATGTCCGGCGGCGTCGTTCCACAGCAGCTTATGCAGCTGCATCTGGAAGCGGACAGGGAGGCGCTCGGCGAGAATCCATTCGGCCAGTTCGCGCGGCTCGACCTTACCGTGCACGGGCGAGAACAAAACCATGCAGCGCGACACCAGCCGGTGTTCGGCAAACGCATCGCGCGACCACTCGAAGTCGGCGCGGCTCGCGATCACGAACTTCACCTGGTCGTGCGGAAGAAGATGGTCGAGGTTCGACCAGAGATTGCGCGCGCTCTCGCCCGAGTCGGGCGGCTTCAGATCCATGACCTTGCGAACACGCGGATCGACCGCGGCCACGTCCAGCGCGCCGGACGTTTCCAGCGATACCTCGTAACCGGCATCGCAAAGCTTACGTAGAAGGATCAGGCAGCGCTTCTGTGCCAGCGGCTCACCGCCCGTCACGCATACATGGCGTGCGCCATGACTGGCGACCTCGGCGAGGATGGCATCGATATCGTGCCACTGCCCGCCATGGAACGAGTACTCGGTATCGCACCAGACGCAGCGCAACGGGCAGCCGGTAAGGCGCACGAATACCGTCGGCCAGCCGATGGCATCGGCCTCACCCTGAATCGAGTGGAATATCTCGGTGATGCGCAACCGTTCCGCGACAGGCGCGGCCGGCGCTGCATCCGCCGGAATGACGGTGCTGCCGCTCATGACTTAGTTTGCCGGTGGACGCTGCATCCGACGCAGACGTTCCTGGGCGAGGCTGGCAGCCTTCGAGCCGGGGTATTTCGAGACGACCGACTTCAGCGTCGCCGTGGCGGCATCGTTCTGCTTGAGCTGTGCCTGGCAGTAGCCGACCTTGAGCAGGCCGTCGGAGACCTTTTCGCTCTGCGGATACAGCTTGACCAGACGCTGGAACGCCTCGAGCGCGACCGGATAATTCATGGTCGCGTAGTACGACTCGCCCAGCCAGTAATAGGCATTGGGCGCGAGGGGACTGTCGGGATACTGCTGAAGGAAATCGCGGAAGCCACGCGAAGCGGCAACGAAATCGCCGCCACGCAGCGATTTGAAAGCGGCGTCGTAAGCAGCCTGTTCGCCTGCCGAGGCGGTAGCGGCCGGAGCGTTCGCGGCGGGCGCGGCTGTTGCCGGCTTGCCCTGCGGAGGTGTCGCCGCCGGCGCGACGGGTGCCTGTGCCGCCGGTGCGGGCGCGCCTTGGGCGCCGCCCTTTTCAAGACCGCCGATACGCGAATCGAGATCCGAGTACTGGGCCTTGCTGGAATCCTGGAGTTGCTGGTTCTGGTGCTGGAGTTCTTCGATCTGACCCTGCAGCTGCTGAACTTGCTGCTGGAGATCGTTGACCTGGTTCACCAGTGTGGTCGTGCCCTGGTCGCGCTGCGACTGCTGCTCGAGGCGCGACACGCGGTCGGCGAGGCTCAAGCGGGAGTCCTGTGCATGGACCGGCAGACCGAAGAGCGTGGCAGTCGCTAATGCGACCGCCACGCCAAGCCTGGCCGTGAAGCTGTTAGCCAGTTTCTTCATTACTTACTTCGCGGTGTACACGATCTCGACGCGCCGATTCTTGCTCCAGCAATCATCGTTGTGCTCGCGGCAGGTCGGCTTTTCTTTGCCGTAGCTGACAACATTCAGCTGACCAGCCGAACCGCCAGCAGCCTGAAGGGCGCTGGAGACGGCATTGCCACGACGCTCGCCGAGGCCGAGGTTGTATTCACGCGTGCCACGCTCGTCGGTGTTGCCTTCGAGGGAGATGGCCGACGACGGACGGTCCTGCAGGTACTTCGCGTGGCACGCGACGATCTGCTGGAATTCCGGCTTAACCTCGTTCTTGTCGAAATCGAAGTACACGACGCGCTGACGGAGGCAGGCATCGGTGTCGAGATCGGACGGCTGATACTTGCCGTTGGTGTTGTTGCCCGAGTTGTCGACCGTCTGCTGGACGGGCGGCTGGACGGGCTGCTTGACTTCCTGCTTCTTATGGCAGGCGACCGCGCCCACGCACAGCAGGGCGGCCAGGGTGACGCGAACGGTCTTATTCATGGGACGTTCCTTCAACAGTTGAGTTCCGACAGTCGATTACGGTTACGGGACAGGCACCGCCGGTTGTCCGGCTGTTTTTTTTACTTACATCCGCGTCGACGGAGCACTGTCCCGTACCCCTGCCAACGCACCGGCAACCGCGTGGAACGCCGTTACCAGTTAAATCTTTCGTCCGCAGAAAAGGCGCGGATGCCCGCGCCCTTTCCCTGGACTTTGCCAAAGTCGCGCGCCGCTTATGCGACGTCGCGCCAATCAGCGCTGTCTGTATGGACCCCAGGACGGTTCGCGAACATCACCATCCGAGAGGACGAGACGCTGACGCACCAGACCGTCGGCCGAAACCGCGTAAAGGACGCCGCGCGTACCCTGCGATGCGGCATAAAGCAGCATGCTGGCATTTGGCGCGAAGCTAGGCGAATCGTCCACGTTGCCGGGAGATACGAAGCGCACCTGATTCCCCAGGCTACGGTCCATGATTGCGATACGATACACGTTCCCGTTGCCCTGCACCATCGCAATCTGCTTCCCGTCGAAGCTGAGCGAGGGGCTGGCGTTGAAGCCGCCCTGGAAGGTGAGGCGCGTGGCGTTGCCGCCCGAGATCGACGTCTGGTAGAGCTGCGGCTTGCCCGAGCGATCCGAAGTGAAGATCAGGCTCTGGCCGTCCGGCGTAAAGGTCGGCTCGGTGTCGATCGCGAAGTTGTTCGTGACCCGGGTTTCGGTGCGGCTGGCCACGTCGATGATGAAGATTTCCGGGTTGCCCACATAGGACAGGCTGACGGCTAGTTTGCTGCCGTCCGGCGACCAGGCCGGTGCGCTGTTGATGCCCTTCGGGTGCGATGCGATCAGGCTACGCGAGCCGGTTCCGATGTTCTGCACGTAAACGGCCGAGTTGCCGCTTTCGAACGAAACATAGGCGAGCTTGCTGCCGTCCGGCGACCAGGCCGGCGAAAGCAGGGACTCGCGCGATCGAGCCACCACCTGCGGATTGAAACCATCCGAGTCGGCCACGATCAGCGAATAAGTAGTGTTATTGCTCACGCCAACGGCGGTGACATAAGCGATACGAGTCCAGAACGCGCCACGGACGCCGGTGATCTTTTCATAGATCTGGTCGGCGATCTGGTGGGCCACGCCGCGCAGGTCGCCGGACGGTGCCGTGAACGACTGGGCAAGCAGGCTCTGCTGACGATTGACATCCCACAGTTCGTATTCGACGCGAATCATCCCGCCGCCGGCATCCGCGATGCGGCCGATGGTCAGATAGTCCTGCTTGAGCAGGCGCCAGGTCGCGAACTTGATGTCGGCACCCTTCGACGGCGCTTCGACGATGTCGGCCTTGTCCAGCGAGCGGAACTTGCCCGAACGGTTGAAGTCGGCGCGGATCACGTCGGCGACATCGGTCGGCAGCGGTGCCCCGCCTTGCTGTGCGAAGGGAACGACGGCGATCGGCGTGGCGGTCTTGAGGCCGTTCGCGATCTCGACGTTGAGCGACTGGGCAGCCACCGGACCGGCCACGAAGGCGGCCACGAGCGACACGAGTATGGCTAGGCGGGAAATCGTTCTGCGCATGGGCTGATTCATTGCGACCTGGATATAGGGAAACGGCTACGGGATGTTAACCCGGCCCGGAGGCCGAGCATGACCGAGGTCTGAACCGCCGCGCGCCCAACGGGACGCGCTGGCGGCCCATCATTAAGGCCGGAAGGTGAAGGTGATGTCGCGTTGGTAGACATCCTCGAACCCGGCATACGGAAGCGGCTGGGCACGTAGTACGGCATTTTCGACGTACGTACGCTGCGATGCGTTGTACGGGCAGCTGGCATCGACCTTGACGCTGGTTACCTGCCCACCGGGGATCTGGATCACATGAACCTGGCAGGGCACGTTCGGCATATCGTCCGGGCGGGTGTAGTTGGCCGTCACCGCGTTCTGGATCGCCGCGATGTACAGACCCAGCTTGCCGCTGTCTTTTCCATTGGTACCCGTCTGCTTCTGGGCGGCCGCGGGCAGGTCGGGCAGACCGTCGTCCTTCGCATTCTGCAGATCCTTCAGTTGCTGCTCGGCCTGCTTCTTCGTCGAATCGGCTTTCTTCGTCTGCGCCTTGGCGGCATCGAGCTGCTTGAAGATCTCGTCGATCTCCTTCTGCTTTTCCTGCTTTTTCTTTTCGTTCTGCGCGTCGATTTCGGCCTGCTGCTGCCGCTGCTTTTCTTCCTGGAGCTTCTTCGCGTCCTCGGCCTTCTGCAGAGCGTCGTCGACGACCTTTTCCTGATCCTTGACGTCGGGCTGCTTGGGCGGCGGCGGCAAAGTCGGCACCGGCGGCTTCACCGGCTGAGGAGGCGTCGGAGCCGGAATAACCTGCGGCGGTGGCGTGGTGTCCGGCGTCGGCTTGACCTTGGTCGCCTTTGGCGGCGGACTGCCCGTCGGCCCAACCAGCGTCGCCTCGATGATCTGACCGGGCAGCTCGAGCGGCGCCGGACACTTCATCGGATTCCAATCCGCGGGCACGCCCAGTCGCTCGGCGTACTCTTCGTACGTCGAGCAGGGAATGATCGCAAAGGCCAGGAAGGCCACGATGCCAAGATGCAGCAGCGCGGCGAGAACGACCGCGCGGGACGTTTCCTTACGGTTTGCCATTCTTCGCGCCCGACTCCGGCTGGCTCATCAGGCCGATCTTGGACACGCCGGCCTCCTGCAGGATGGGCAGGATCGCGTAGACCTTGCCGTAGCCGACACGGTTGTCGCCAGCCACCAGGACCTGAAGCTCGGGATTGGAATTGTGATAAGCCGTGATCCGCGTACGGAACTCGTCCGCGCTGACCGGCTGGCGCTTCTCGCCCTCGGCCGTCAGGTATATCTGCCCCGTTTCGTCAACGGAGACGACGACGGGATCTTTCTTGTCCTGCAAGGACTTGGCGTTGGTCTGCGGCAACTGGATGTCGACGCCGAGATTCATCATGGGCGTGGTGACCATGAAGATGATCAGCAGCACGAGCATCACGTCGATATAGGGAACGACGTTGATCTCGGACTTCAGTTTTCGCTTTTGCCGGCGATGGGGGCGCATGGTAGTGATCGCTCCGGCCTCAGGCGACGTCGTCGGCGTGGATCTGCCGCTGCAGCACCGAAGAGAATTCTTCCTGGAATACTTCGTAGCGGGAAGCCAGGCGCTCGACCTTGTTGGCGTAGCGGTTGTATGCCCACACGGCCGGGATAGCGGCGAACAGGCCCATGGCCGTCGCGATCAGCGCTTCGGAAATATGCGGCGCGACCACGGCGATGGTGACGTCCTTCATTTCGCCCAGGCCCTGGAACGCGCCCATGATGCCCCAGACGGTACCGAACAGACCGACGTACGGGCTGATCGAACCGACGTTGGCGAGGAATTCGAGGTTCTGTTCCAGCTTGCCGATTTCGCGGGTGCCGGCCACGCGCATGGCGCGCTCGGAACCTTCCATCACGCGGTTGACGTCGGTCACGCGACGCTGGCGCTGGCGGGCGAACTCACGGAAGCCGGCTTCGAAGACGTTCTCGATGCCATGCTGGCCGTCGCGGTTACCCACTTCGCGGAACAGGGCAGCCAGGTCGGCGCCGGACCAGAAGCGGTCCTCGAACGACTCGGCGTTCTCGTGCGCCTGCTTCAGCTGCGAGTACTTGCGGATGATGATCACCCAGGACAGGAACGAGAAGACCAGCAGCAGGAGCATGACCAGCTGCACCGGCAGGCTCGCTTCCGCGACCAGCTTGAAAATGTTCAGTCCACCGTTCATCGCTTCTGGGCTCTCCGCCGGGTATGTCTTTAAGGGGTAGGGAAATGTTGGGGAAACAGGTCGCCCGGAATCTGCGCCGGCCGCATCGTTACGAGGTCGACACAGGCAACGCGCACCGTGGCGCGGACCAGCACCGTGCCGTCACCGCGCGCGATCTCCTGGGCGAACAGCATACTGGCTGAGCGCCTCTCTTTGACTGCCACGGAAACAGCGAGTTCATCATCCAGACGGGCCGGGCGCAGGAAATCGAGCTGCATATCGCGAACGACGAAGGCCAGACCGGTGCGCTCGCGCAGCCCGACCTGGTCGATACCCTGTGCGCGAAGCCATTCCGTACGAGCCCGCTCCATGAATCGGAGGTAGTTCGAGTGGTAGACGACGCCACCGGCGTCGGTGTCTTCCCAGTAGATTCGCACGGGCCACGTGAACGTCGTCATGCATCGCCCGCGAACAGGTCCGGCGCCATCGACTGGCGCGGCGGCGGGTTCAGGCCCAGATGGCGCCACGCTTTCGCCGTCGCCATACGGCCGCGGGCCGTGCGGATCAGATAGCCCTGCTGGATCAGATAGGGCTCCACGACGTCTTCCAGCGTGCCACGGTCCTCGCTGAGCGCCGCGGCCAGCGATTCCACGCCAACCGGACCGCCCTCGAAGTTTTCGATGATGACGCTGAGCAGGCGGCGATCCAGATCGTCGAATCCCTGCATGTCGACCTTGAGCATGTCCATCGCTGCACGGGCCAGGTCGTGGCTGATGCGTCCGTCGCCGCGTACTTCGGCGAAGTCGCGGACTCGCCGGAGCAACCGGTTGGCGATACGCGGCGTACCGCGCGCACGGCGGGCGATTTCGACGGCGCCCTCCAGCTCGCAGGCGATGCCGAAGATCTTCGCCGCGCGACGGACGATCGCGGTCAACTCATCGACGCTGTAGAACTCCAGCCGCTGGATGATGCCGAAACGGTCGCGCAGCGGTCCCGTGAGCAGACCCGCGCGCGTGGTCGCGCCGATCAGGGTAAAGGGGGGCAGGTCGAGCTTGATCGAACGGGCCGCGGGACCTTCGCCGATCATGATGTCGATCTGGAAGTCTTCCATCGCCGGATAGAGCACTTCCTCGACCACGGGCGACAGGCGGTGGATTTCGTCCACGAACAGCACGTCGTTCGCTTCGAGGTTGGTCAGCAGCGCGGCGAGATCGCCTGCGCGCTCAAGTACGGGACCCGACGTGGATCGCAGGTTCACACCCAGCTCGTTGGCGATGACATGCGACAACGTCGTCTTGCCGAGGCCGGGCGGTCCGAAGATCAGCACGTGATCCAGCGCCCCGCCCCGCTTGCGCGCGGCCTCGATATAAATCGACATCTGCTCGCGCACCGTCTCCTGGCCAAGATACTCGGCGAGGCGTTTGGGGCGGATGCTGGCCTCCAGCGCCTCGTCGTCCATGGCGGCCGCGGTGGAGATGATGCGGTGTTCGGTCATTGACGCATTATGGCAGGACGAGGGGCCCAATGGCCCCTATATCCCTGCCTGCCGGACGCCCGGCAGGTCAGATTTCGACCTGCGCACCCAATTCGATCAGGCGATTGCCCGGAATCTGGAAGAACGCCGTCGCCGGCAGCGCGTTTCTCGCCATGAACGCGAACAGCTTGTCCCGCCACAGGGCCATGCCGGGACGCCTGGCATCGGCGACGATGGTTTCGCGCGACAGGAAGAACGTCGTGTCCATCATGTCGAAATCGAGGCCGAGATTCGTGGCGCGGCTCAGCGACAACGGGATGTTCGGATCTTCCGCGAAACCGAAGCGCAGTTGCAGACCGAAGAAGCCCCCGCCGAAATCGATGACTTCCATGCGCTCGTCGGCTTCGGCCAGCGGGGTTTCCAGCATCTCCACCGTCAACAGCACATTGCGCTCATGCAGCACTTTGTTGTGCTTGAGGTTGTGCAACATCGCGTGCGGCACGGAATTCTGATTCGCGGTCAGGAACACCGCCGTGCCAGGCACGCGCAGCGGCGGATGATCGGAGATGTTGGCGATGAAGGGTTCGAGCGCCAGACCGGACTGCTTGATTTCCCGCACCACCAGTTCCCTGCCGCGTCGCCACGTCGTCATCATCGCGAAGATAACGACGCCGAGTACCAGCGGGAACCAGCCACCGTGGGCGATCTTCAGTGCGTTCGCTCCGAAGAATGCCAGATCGATGATAAGGAACAGGACGCCGACCGAAATGACCGCCGACCAGTGCCAGTGCCAGCGCTTGCGCGCCACGACCAGTGCCAGCAGCGTGGTCATCGTCATCGTGCCGGTCACCGCGATACCGTAAGCGGCACCCAGGTTGTTCGACGAGCGGAAGCCCAGCACCGCCAGCATGACCAGGACCAGCAGCAGACGATTGATCCACGGCACGAAGATCTGCCCGGACATCTCGCGGGACGTATGCACCACCGCCATACGCGGCGAATAGCCAAGCTGCATGGCTTCGCGCGTCATCGAGAACGCACCGGAAATCACCGCCTGCGACGCGATGACGGCGGCCATAGTCGACAACGCGATCATGGGATAGAGAAAGTCGTCGGGCACCATCTTGTAGAACGGATTTTCGATGGCGGACTGGTCGTGCAGCAGCAGCGCGCCCTGCCCGAAATAGTTGATCAGCAAGGCGGGCAGCACGAAACCGAACCACGCAACGCGGATCGGTTTTTTACCGAAGTGCCCCATGTCCGCATACAGCGCCTCGGCGCCGGTCAGCGCCAGTACCACGCCGCCAAGCGCGATGAACGCCTGCTTTTTGTGTTCGAGGAAGAAGTCGACCGCATAGATCGGGTTGACCGCCGCCAGTACCTGAGGATGCTGGACCAACTGATTCAGGCCCAGCATGGCAAGCACGAGGAACCACAAAGTCATCACCGGCGCGAAGGCCTTGCCCACCGTCGCGGTGCCGTGCCGCTGGACCGCGAAGACGAAAAACAGGATGACCAGACTGATCGGGACCACGTAGTCCTCGAGCTGTGGCGTCGCGACCTCAAGACCTTCGACCGCCGACAATACCGAAATCGCAGGTGTGATCACGCCGTCACCATAGAACAGCGACGCGCCGAAAATACCGATGGCGGCCAGCACCCAGCGCGCTCGCGGAGACCCGCTGACACTGCGCTGCGCAAGCGCCATGAGCGCCATGATGCCGCCCTCGCCCTTATTGTCCGCGCGCATCACGAAGGTCACGTATTTCAGTGAAACCACCATGATCAGCGCCCAGAAAATGAGCGACAGAATGCCCAGCACGGCGGCCGGCTGTGGCGACATCCCGTGTGTGCCCAACGTTTCTTTCATCGTGTACAGCGGGCTCGTGCCGATGTCGCCGAATACGACACCGATCGCGCCAAGCGCGAGAGCGCCGAGGCGTTTGCCATGCGCGTGCTGTACGTCCGTCTGCATCTCCGGATTCACTATCAGCCCCCCAGAGCGGCGCGTAGCGCCTTGCGAATGATGGCCTCGGCGGTATCGCCTTCGGCCGCGGCCTTACCGACCAGCCTGGCGGCTTCCGGTGGCTTGTAACCCAATTGCTGGAGCGCGATCGTCGCCTCGCCAACCGGGTCGGTCGGCAGTTCGCCCATCGCTCCGTTGACGCCCGGCAGGCGAACGCCCACGGCATCCACACGATCGCGAAGCTCGACCACCATGCGTTCGGCGGTTTTCTTGCCGATGCCCGGAATTTTGGTCAGCGCGGCGATATCGCCCGAATGCACCATACGCGCGAGATCGTCGGTAGCCACGCCGGAAAGAACCGCCAGCGCGATCTTCGCGCCGATACCGCTGACCTTCAGCAGATTGCGGAACATGGCCCGCTCGGTTTCGCGCAGGAAACCGTATAGCGCCACGCCGTCTTCCTTGACCGCGTAATGGGTAAGCAAGGTCACTTCGCGGCCGGTGGCCGGCAGGTCGTAGATCGTCGACATAGGCGCGTCGACGTCATAACCCACGCCACCCACTTCGATGAGCAGGGACGGCGGTTGCTTGCTGATAAGGGTGCCACGCAGTCGACCGATCATCGGCGACGCCTCCATGCGGTGCGCGGAATACCCACGCGTTGAATGCTCGAACGCGTATGCGCGTGTGCGATGGCGATCGCCAGCGCATCGGCCGCGTCCGCCTGCAACGGGCCTTTCAGGCCGAGAATGATGCCGATCATGTGCTGGACCTGGGTCTTGTCGGCGCGGCCCGTACCCACCACAGCCTGCTTGACCTCGGTCGCGGCATATTCGTGCACGGGGATTCCCTGGCTGACGACGGCACAGATGGCGGCGCCGCGCGCCTGCCCCAGCTTTAATGCCGAGTCGGCGTTACGTGCCATGAATACACGCTCGATCGCGGCTTCCGCCGGACCGTGCGTGCCGATGATGGCGCACAACTCGTCAAATATGCGTTTGAGGCGCAGGGGAAACGTTTCTTCGCCCACGACGACCAGCGCGCCGTGGAAAACATGCTTCAGGGAACCATCGTCGGCCACGTCGATTACACCGACGCCCGTGCGCTGACTGCCCGGATCGATGCCGAGAATGCGGACCATGCTTGAAGGGTGCCGATACGAGTGAGGCCGAGACCTTACTCCTGATCGGCGTCCTCGGGGGGAAGCAAGGCGTTGTGATAGACCTCGTCGACGTCGTCCAGGGCGTCCAGGCGCTCGAGCAGCTTCTCGAAATGCTCAAGCGCTTCGCCGGTCGGCGTGACCAGCGGACCGTTCGGACGCATGACGACATCGGAGCTGTCGACCTTGAAACCGGCGGCGGCGAGCGCCTTGCGCATTGCCTCGACCGCAATGGGATCGGCGGCCAGCAGGACGGTACCGACACCGTTGGCGATTACGACGTCTTCCGCGTCGTTCTCGATCGCGGCTTCCTCGAGCTTCGACTCGACGCCCGCATCGCCACCGGTGTGGACGACGACCTGCCCCACGCGGGTGAACTGGAATGCCACCGAATTGGTGGTGCCCATGTTGCCGCCAAGCTTGTTCAGCGCGGCGCGCACGTCCGCGACGGTGCGGGTCTGGTTGTCGGTCACGCAGTCGATGATCAGCGCGGTACCCGCCGGGCCGTAGCCTTCGTAACGGATTTCGTGCATGTCGGCGCCGCCGTCGGCACCCGAGCCGCGCTTGATCGCGCGATCGATGGTGTCGCGAGTCATATTGGCCGACAAAGCCTTGTCCACGGCCGCGCGCAGGCGCGGGTTCTCCGCGGGAATGGGTACGCCGCCGCGGGTCGCGATGGTGATTTCGCGGATCAGCTTGGTGAATACCTTGGCGCGCTTGGCGTCTTCGGCATTCTTGCGACCTTCGATGGACGGGCCTCTACCCATAACATTTCCTGCCACTTACAGACGGACAAGCGGCGGATTTTACCCGAATGGCGAGCGCGTGCGAGGGAAACCCTCAGGCGACCTCGAAACGCCCGTCGCGCAGGAACGAAATCACCTGGCGCGCCACATCCGCGGACACCAGCAGGCCCGTGTGACTGGTTTCCAGCGTGCAATGGGCGGCGATACCGGGTAGCCGGGTTTCCGCCACGGCCACCGAGCCGTCGTGCTCGGTGTTCAGATCGCCCAGAAACGCGCCAAGCCCCATGGGCATGCGCCCGGCGACCATGCCGACCTCGCGTCCGCCGTCCCAGCGCTCCAGTCCGTGTTCGAGCAGTTCGCGACTGCGGCCGAGCAGCATGTCGCCACCCCAATGCCCCGTCAGGCCACGCGCGGCGGCGCTGCCGGCAAGCGGCGAACCCAGACAGACGATCCTGCCGGCCGGCAGGTCGTCCTGCTCGCGACAGGCCAGCAGGGCCAGGATGCCGCCCAGGCTATGGCCCACGATATGGACCGGCGCGGGAGCCAGCGCCTTCATACGCTTGCGCAGTCGCTCGATCGCCTTTTCGGGGGGCGAGGCCACGCTCATGTATTCGAAGCGGTGGACCTCGAAATTCGCTTCGCGCAGGCGACGTTGCAGCATCGCCAGCGCGAATCCCCTCATCCACAGGCCGTGCAGCAGAATGACCTGGGGCGCATCGGCGCTCATCGCATGCGGGCCGTCAGGCCTTCGGCTCGATGGCGACCCGCACGTGCAGTTCCTTCAGCTGCGGATCGGAGATCGTCGACGGTGCGTCGGTCATCAGATCCTGTGCGCTGGTGGTCTTCGGGAAAGCGATAACGTCGCGGATCGACTCGGTACCCGCCATCAGCGCGGCGATACGGTCGATACCGAAGGCCAGGCCACCGTGGGGCGGCGCACCCATGCGCAGCGCCTTCAGCAGGAAGCCGAACTTCGCGTCGGCCTCTTCCGCACCGATGCCCAGCAGTTCGAATACCGCGCTCTGCATGTCGGGACGGTGGATACGGATGGAGCCTCCGCCGATTTCGTTGCCGTTGAGCACCATGTCGTAGCCGCGACTGACCGAGTTCGCGGCGTTGGCGCGCAGATCGGCGATGTCGTCGACCTTCGGTGCCGTGAACGGATGATGCAGGGCGACGTAACGCTTTTCGTCGGCGTCGTATTCGAACATCGGGAAGTCGGTAACCCACAACGGCTTCCAGGCATTTTCGACCAGACCGCGGTCGCGACCGACCTTGATACGCAGGGCGCCCATGAAGTCGGTGACCGTCTTCCACGCGCCCGCGCCGAAGAACACCAGATCGGTGTCCTGCGCGCCGGTCAGCGCGAGGATTTTCTCCAGCGCGGCATCGTCGAGGAACTTCAGCACCGGCGAGGCAACGCCTTCGCGGCCCTTGGCCAGGGATTCGATTTTCATCCACGCCAGGCCCTTCGCGCCGTACTTGCCGGCGTATTCGGCGAGCAGGTCGATGTCCTTGCGGGAAAGGTCCGAGCCGCCCGGCACGCGCAGCGCGGCCACGCGGCCCGCCGGGTCGTTGGCCGGTTCGGCGAACACCTTGAACTCCACGTGTTTCACCGCCTCGGCGATGTCGTTGAGTTCAAGGGGAATGCGCAGGTCGGGCTTGTCCGAGCCGAAGCGGCGCATGGCCTCTTCGTACGTCATGCGCGGGAAGCTGGCATCCAGCTCGACCTTGCGCACTTCGCGGAACACGTGACGGATCAGGTCCTCGACGAAATCCTGCACGTCGCGTTCTTCGACGAAGGCGAACTCCAGGTCGAGCTGGGTGAATTCCGGCTGGCGATCGGCGCGCAGGTCTTCGTCGCGGAAGCAGCGGGCGATCTGATAGTAACGATCGAAGCCGGCCATCATCAGCAACTGCTTGAACAGCTGCGGGGACTGCGGCAGCGCGTAGAACTGACCCGGATGCACGCGACTGGGCACCAGGTAGTCGCGCGCGCCTTCCGGCGTGGCCTTGGTCAGGATCGGCGTCTCGATATCCTGGAAACCCGCGTTATCCAGATAGCGGCGCAGCTCGCGCACCAGCGCGGTACGCGTGCGCATCATCTGCTGCATTTCCGGGCGGCGCAGGTCCAGATGACGGTACGTCATCCGCATGTCTTCGTTCGGCGTCTCGTGCAGCGCGAACGGCAGATCGCGAGCCGCGTTGAGGATTTCCACGCGCCCGGCGATGAGCTCCACCGTGCCGGTCTTCAGCTTGTCGTTGGACGCAAGGCGCTTGCGGATCTGGCCGGTGACCCTGATGCAGAACTCGTAGCCGAGCTCACCCGCGATGGCGAACGCATCGGCGTTCTCGCGCTCGATCACGACCTGGGCAATGCCCTCGTGGTCGCGAAGGTCGACGAAGGCCACGTGGCTCTGAAGACGAAGCGTATTGACCCAACCGCAGAGGGTGACGTCCTGGCCGATCAGCGACTCGTCGATCAGACCGCAAAAGTGCGTGCGCATGCGCGTGAAGACTCCGGGCCGCCGTGGCGGCGTAAAGCAGTGAAAAGACCCCGGATCGTACCATGACACGGGGTCTCCCAAGGCCGCCGGAGATCACGCGGGGCGCTCAGTCGTATACCTCGAAAATACCGCGGCAGCCCTTGTCCACCCAAACGCCGGCCCGGTTCCACCCCCAGCTGTAACCTTCCTGGCAACGGGCGTCGGACAGTTGCCGGATCATCCGGCCATCGTGATTGCCGCGCCCCGCGAGACAGACGCGATACCGCCGCTCCCGGCTATTGCATTCGACAACGCGCGAGGACGTGGCACCGCCCGGCCGGGCCTCCCCGGCCCTGTGCGTTTCATCGTACGGTCGAGCCCAGTCGAACCCTCCATGGCCGCGATCGCGGTCCAGCACCCCCGTCCGGTCCCGATCGCGAGATTCATCGGCATGAACAATTCTTGCGCGCCGGACGTGGATGGATTCGCGATCGGAGACCTCGGCAAACCGGGCCCGGCAACCCCGATCCACCCACAAGCCTTCGCGATCCAGGCCCCAGTTAACTCCTCGTTCGCAATAGGCTTTCGACAACCCCTTGACCACTTTGGCGTCCTGCCAGGTCACAAAGCAGCGAGTGAAGCGGGCATCCTGGCTCTCGCACGTGACGGGCCCCTCCTGCGCGAGTGCTTGCGAGAGGAACGACCAGGCACCGGTGAGTCCGGTAACGATAACAACGAGAAAGACGATAGCGGCGACGCGCATGGCAACTCCTTGTAGCTGTCTTGGCTTCCTGCCGAAACAATACGTACGTCGCCCTAACCCCGAGGACAGTTAACTTCACCGATGCACGTAGGCGCTCGCCCCAGCTCAGCGTACGTCGACTGAAAACTGCGCCCGGCAGCCCCGGTCCACCCAGATACCGCGACCGTCCCAGCCCCAGCCCTCGCCTTCGTTGCAGCGCGCGTCGGACTTGCGCTTGATCAGACGGACCCCGCCGCGACCGACATCGATGTTGCAGCGGTTGTACCGGCTGTTATTGCTGTCGCAATCGACGATGCGTTCGCGCCCCCAGCCACCCGGCCGGCCATAGCCATCGTCGGGACGTCCACCGCCCCAGCCCGGCCGGTCGTCGTCGTCATCCGGACGACCGCCACCCCAGCCGGGACGACCATCGTCGTCACCCCAGCCAGGACGCCCGCGCGCGGGAACGAACTGGCCACGGCACCCTTTGTCGACCCACAGGCCCTGACGATCCATGCCCCAGCTACGGCCTCGCTCACACGGGGCATTCGAATCCTGGCGAACCAGCTCGGCATCGCGCCAGGGCACATCGCATCGGGTAAAACGTCCGCCATTGCTATCGCAATGGATCGGGCCATAGCCCTGCGCATGCGCCGTGACCGGCACGCCCACTCCCGCTCCCACGACAAACGCCACCGCCGCTATAGCGACCATGCCGACAAAACCGCGCATACGTAACTCCCGCTGTGAATGACCCCAAGCTATCGCATCATCCACAACGGCCATTGAACGGAATCGACGAAAGCGTTTCCGTCCCTGCGCGGCGATTAGCGGCCATTCAGTCGGTCGACGCGCCACCCGTGGATGGCGCGGCTGCAGGGGCGGGCGCGGGGGCCGGAGCCGCGGCCGGAGAGGCGGGCGCCCCGCTGGAGCCTTCGACCAGGTTCTTCTTTTTGTCGCCGTCCTTCTTGAAGTCGGTTTCGTACCAGCCGCTGCCAGCCAGACGGAACGACGGCGCGCTCAACATCCGCCCTACGCGGGGCTCGCCGCAGGTCGGGCAGATCTCCGGATCGGCGTCCGAGATCTTCTGCAGGCGTTCGAAGCGATGCCCGCAGGCCTGGCACTGGAATTCATAGATGGGCATGGGGGAAGCTCCGGATCTGGCGCATTGCGCGCCGTAGCCCGGCATTATCTGTCCAAAGGCCGGCTTTTCAATGGGCGCGCGCACATCCCTCTATTTCCATGGGCGCGAATGCTTGCTTGCAGGAGCCCGCTTGCGGGCGAAAGCCAACGAAGCGGTGACGATGTGCGTGGCATCCGCAGCCCATAGATCGGGCTCGCGGAGCTGAGCATCAGGCTTCCTCGCCCTGTTGGCTTTCGCCCGCAAGCGGGCTCGTACAGAAAGCGGGATTTCTTTGGACGTCTAAACGGCTGTTGACCTGGCATCGCATTTTATGCAAGCCTGACATTTCGTGCACCGCAGCATAACGCCATGGTGCCTTTCTGGGGAAGACAATATGAGCCTGCAACGCATCCGTGCACGACACGCCGCGCTTACCACCGCCATTGCCCTGGCGCTGACCGCGAACTGCTCGATGGCCCAGGACGCACCGCCGACTCCCGAAAAAGCATCCCAGCTCGACACCGTCGTGGTGACCGGCACACGTGCCACCGGACGCACGGTCAGCGAATCGCTTGCTCCCATCGACGTGCTCGGTCCACGCGACCTGCAGGCCACCGGCACCACCGAACTTGCCACGGCGCTTGCGCGCGCCCTGCCCTCGCTCAATTTTCCGCGGCCTTCGCTGACCGATGGCACGGACGGTTCCCGCCCTGCCCAGTTGCGCGGCCTCTCCCCGGATCAGGTGCTGGTGCTAGTAAATGGAAAGCGCCGGCACACAGGCGCCATCGTGAATCTCAACGGCACGCAGGGGCGTGGTTCGTCGCCGGTCGATCTCAACGCCATTCCGATCGAGGCGGTCGACCACATCGAAGTCCTGCGCGACGGCGCGGCTGCCCAGTACGGCTCCGATGCCATCGCCGGTGTCATCAACATCGTGCTCAAAGGCGGCGCGACCGGCGGCAGCGTCAACGGCACGCTGGGTAAATACAGTGCTGGCGACGGCATCCAACGCGATGGCGGCGGCGATATCGGTTTCGCCCTCGGCAAGGATGGCTGGATACGCGTGGCGGGCGATGCCGGTCACGACGACCCGACCAATCGCGCGGGCCCCGATCTGCGCAATCCCGCCGATCCCAGCTATGGCCGCGTCAACCAGCGCTTCGGCGATCCGGACGTCAAACATCAGTCGGCGTTCGTCAACGCCCAGTACAACCTGGCTCCCACGGTCACGCTGTATGCCTTCGGCAACGCGAGCAACCGCAACGCCGACGCCGCCGGCTTCTGGCGCCCCGGGCTGGACAGCCGCAACATCCGCTCGATCTATCCCGACGGCTTCCTGCCAATCATCGCCACCACGTCCAAGGACCGTTCGCTGGTTGCCGGCATCCGAGGACAGACGGCTGGATGGAACTGGGATTTCAGCGGCAACTACGGCCAGAACCAGCTGCAGTTCGATGTCGACAACAGCCTGAACACCACAATCGGCCCCACCAGTCCGACGCACTTCTACGCAGGTACGTTGCAGAACACCGAAAAGCTGGTGAACCTCGACGTATCGAAAGACTTCGACGTGAGCTGGCTGCACAGCCCGCTGACCTTTGCATGGGGCGGCGAATACCGTCACGAAAACTACGAAATCGACGCGGGCGATCCTACGTCCTACGCCGGTACCGGCGCGCAGGTTTTCCCAGGATTCCGGCCATCGGACTCGGGCTCGAACAGTCGACATAGTTATGCGGCTTACGCCGAACTGGATGCTGAAGTCACCGAGAAACTCTCGGCATCCGCGGCGGCCCGCTACGAGAAATACAGCGACTTCGGCAACACGGTCGCCGGCAAGCTCTCCGCGCGCTATGCCTTCACCGACAAAGTCGCATTGCGTGCCACGGCCTCCAATGGTTTCCGCGCGCCGTCGCTCGCACAGCAGTTTTACTCCACGACATCGACGGTATTTATCAACAGCGTGCCGTACGAAGTGCGCACGTTCCCGGTCACCAGTCCGGTCGCACAATCGTTCGGCGCGCAGAAGCTGAAGGCCGAGAAGTCGACCAATTACAGCCTCGGCCTTGTCGTGCAACCGACCGATGCCACATCGGTCACCGTCGATGCATATCAGATACGTATCGGCGACCGCATCGTCCTGTCCGAAAACCTGACGGGCACCGCCGTCGCGGCATTCCTCGCCGCGCAGGGCTATCCGGGGGTCAATGGCGGCCGCTACTTCACCAACGCCGTCGACACCCGCACGCGCGGCGTCGACATCGTGGGCAGCTGGCGGCCGAATGTTTCGGTCGGCACGCTCGACCTCAACCTTGGCTACAACTACAACAAGACCGACATCCTCAACATCGCGCCCAATCCGCCGCAGCTATCGCAGAACGGACTCACGCTGCAGCGTATCGGCCGTGTCGAACAGGGTCGCATCACGAAGGGATCGCCGCGCGACAAACTGACCCTGGGCGGTAACTACCGCCTCAGCGATTGGGGATTCCGCGCCGATCTCAGCCGCTACGGGCAGTTCACGGTATTGAGCACCGTACCGGCGAACGATCAGACGTTCTCGGCGAAGTGGGTGCTCGATCTGGCCGCCGATTACAACGTCGACAACTGGACGTTCACGCTTGGCGCGGACAACATTTTCGACAAGTATCCGGACAAGGTACTTGCGGCGAACAGTACGTCGGGGATTTTGCCGTATAGCAGCAGCTCGCCGTTCGGGTTCAATGGTGCGTTTGTTTACGGGAAGGTGGCGTATCGCTGGAAGTAACGCGTTCTAATTTTGGGAACGCGCCTGCGCGCGAAAGCCTACGGAGAAGAGAAAGCGATTTCCTCGCTACGTAGCTTTCGCGCGCAGGCGCCCTCCCACGGAGAGCAAGCACCCGATGGCCACCCGGGCCTTACTTTTACTCCGCCGAAAACAGCAGATGCGACCCGTCCGAATCCACGCGAATCGTCTGACCCGGCGCGAATGCTCCAGACAGAATCTTCTGCGCCAACGGGTTCTCCAGTTGCTGCTGAATCGCCCGTTTCAACGGACGCGCGCCATAGACCGGATCGAACCCGGCGCTACCGAGCAGATCGACCGCGGCATCGGTCAGTTCCAGTTTCAGCTGGCGATCCGCCAGACGCTTGCCGAGGTAGTCGAGCTGGATGCGCGCGATCGAACGGATCTGCCTCTTGTCCAGCGGGCGGAATACCACCAGGTCGTCCAACCGATTGATGAACTCCGGACGGAAGTGGCCCTGCACGACGCCTAGCACCGACGCCTTCATCTGCATGTAATCCGCTTCGCTGTCGCCCGCCTGCTCCTGGATCAGGTTGGAACCCAGGTTCGAGGTCATGACGATGACCGTGTTGCGGAAATCCACGGTGCGACCCTGACCGTCGGTCAGGCGTCCATCGTCCAGTACCTGCAACAGGATGTTGAATACGTCCGGATGCGCCTTCTCGACTTCGTCGAGCAGAATCACGCTATACGGCCGGCGACGTACCGCCTCGGTCAGATAGCCGCCTTCTTCGTAACCCACATAACCCGGAGGCGCGCCAACCAGCCGGCTCACGGAATGCTTTTCCATGAACTCGCTCATGTCGATGCGGATCATCGCGTCCTGCGTATCGAACAGGAATCCCGCCAGCGCTTTACACAGCTCGGTCTTGCCCACGCCCGTGGGACCTAAGAACAGGAACGAACCGTAAGGACGATTGGGATCGGACAGACCCGCGCGCGCACGACGGATCGCGTCGGATACGGCGCGAACCGCTTCGTCCTGACCGACGACACGCGCATGCAGTGCCTCTTCCATATTCAGCAGCTTCTCGCGCTCGCCTTCCAGCATCTTGGCGACGGGGATGCCTGTCCAGCGCGAAACCACTTCCGCGATTTCCTCGGCGGTGACGCGATCCTGCAACAGGGTGAAATCCTGCTGCTCCGCTGTCTGCGCGGCGGCAAGCTGCGTTTCCAGTTCCGGCAGCCTGCCGTACTGGATCTCGCTCATCCTCGCGTAGTCCTGCCGACGCTGCGCGGCCTCCAGTTCCAGACGCGCCTGCTCGATCTGTTCCTTGATCTTCGTCGCACCCTGCAGGGTGGCTTTCTCCGATTTCCAGACTTCATTGAGGTCGGAGAATTCGCGTTCGAGTTTCTCGATATCGCTTTCCAGAGTGGCCAGACGCTGCTTCGATTCCTCGTCTTTCTCCTTGCGCAATGCCTCGCGCTGGATTTTCAGCTGGATCAGGCGGCGCTCCAGACGATCGAGTTCTTCGGGCTTGGAGTCGATCTCCATGCGGATGCGCGAGGCCGCTTCGTCCATCAGATCGATGGCTTTGTCGGGCAACTGCCGATCCGGGATATAACGCGCCGAAAGCGTCGCCGCCGCGACGATCGCGGGATCGGTGATCTCCACGCCGTGATGCACCGCGTAACGCTCCTTGAGGCCACGCAGGATCGCGATCGTATCTTCCACGCTGGGTTCGCCCACGAAGACTTTCTGGAAACGGCGTTCGAGCGCCGCATCCTTTTCCACGTATTTGCGGTATTCGTCCAGCGTGGTCGCACCGATGCAATGCAGTTCGCCGCGCGCCAGCGCCGGCTTCAGCATATTGCCCGCGTCCATCGCGCCGTCGGCCTTGCCGGCACCGACCATCGTGTGCAGTTCGTCGATGAACAGGATGACGCGGCCTTCCTGCTTCGAAAGATCGTTGAGCACCGCTTTCAGGCGTTCCTCGAATTCGCCACGGAATTTCGCACCCGCGATCAGCGCACCCATGTCCAGCGACAGCACGCGCCTGTCGCGCAGGCCTTCGGGCACTTCGCCGTTAATGATGCGCTGGGCCAGTCCTTCGACGATGGCGGTCTTGCCCACGCCCGGCTCGCCGATCAGCACCGGATTGTTCTTGGTGCGCCGCTGCAGTACCTGGATCGTGCGCCGGATTTCCTCGTCGCGACCGATCACCGGATCGAGCTTGCCGTTTTCGGCACGCTCGGTAAGGTCGATGGTGTACTTCTCCAGGGCCTGGCGTTGTTCCTCGGCATTCTCGGACTGCACTTTTTCTCCGCCGCGCAGCTTTTCTATAGCCGCTTCCAGACGTTCCTTCGTAGCGCCGGCCGCCTTCAGCGCACCGCCGATTTCACCACGATCCTCCAGCGCCGCCAGGACGAACAATTCGCTCGCGATGAACTGATCGCCGCGCTGCTGCGCGAGTTTGTCGGTGAGGTTGAGCAGGCGTGTCAGTTCGTTGCCGACACTGATATTGCCTTCCTGTCCGGTGACCCGCGGAAGACGATCCAGTATTTCGGCCACGCGCTGACGCAAGGTCGGCACGTTGACCTGGGCCTGGGTCAGCAACGGGCCCGTGGAACCACCCTGCTGGTCGAGCAAAGCAGCCATCACGTGTGCCGGTTCGAGCAAGTTGTTGTCGCGCCCCACGGCCAGCGACTGGGCGTCGGCAAGGGCCTGCTGGAACCGCGACGTCAGCTTATCCATTCGCATCGGTTTCTCTCCCATATCTGTCTGGCAGCCCCGCGCCGCCACTGGCCCATAGGTGCGGGTCAGACCATACGCCTTCAACCGTCGACTAAAGGTCGTTTTCACAAACGGACTGGCAGACTGGGCACCCGCTGCCGAAACGAGTCAACGTGACCGCACCGCATCGATCCCTTCCGCTCGGCGCCCCGCCTCCCAGCCTCGTTACCGCACGTAGCGCCCTTTTTCTCGACGCCGACGGCACGCTGCTCGCTTTCGCCGACGATCCCGAAGGCGTCACCGTCGACTCCGGCCTCGTGCCGATGCTGGACCGCCTGCGCGAACAACTCGGCGGCGCGCTGGCCCTGGTCAGTGGCCGGCCCATTGCCAGTCTGGACAGGCTCTTCGGTCGTCCGGCATGGGCCGCCGCCGGCCAGCATGGACTGGAACGGCGCGGCGCGAACGGCGCCATCGAAACGGCGATAGTCGACCCGGCGGAACTGGCCGCTCTGCGCGATGCCGTATTCGCACTGGCATCGTCGTTGCCGGGTGTGCGCGTGGAAGACAAGGGATTCTCCATCGCCCTGCACTGCCGCGAGCGGCCGGAACGCCAGACCGCGCTGGCCGCGCTGACGCCCGCCGTGGCGGCGCGCTTTCCGGGTTTCGAAGTGCAGCCGGGCAGCTATGTCTATGAGTTCAAGCCACGCGGCATGGACAAAGGCAAAGCCGTCGAAGCCATGCTTCGCAGCGAACCGTTCGCCGGCAGACGCCCCATCTACCTCGGCGACGATTTCACCGACGAACACGCCTTTGTCATCGTCAACGCACACGGCGGCAGCAGTATCAGGGTCGGAACGCGCGAACCCACGGTCGCCGGTTTCACGTTACCTAGTCCGGCCGGCGTCCATGCTTGGTTGGCTGACGTGAGCGCCACGCTCACATAGAGGAGACGCAGTCGATGCCCCAACTGGAGAGCCGCCCGGCGCCAGCCCAGCCCGATTCCGGCAGCGGAATGCAGGCTTGTACCGAATCTGTCGCCGCGCAAAAGGCCGCGCGACCGTGAGCCGCCTCGTCGTCATCTCCAATCGCGTGGCGCTGCCCCGGCAAACCCAGACCGGAGGGCTCGCATCGGCAATGAACGCCGCACTCCAGGAACGCGGGGGCTTATGGTTCGGCTGGAGCGGCAACGTCGCCGCCGACAGCGGCAAGGAAGTACACGAGGTCACCGAACGCAACATCAGTTACGCGACGATCGATCTCTCGAAAGCCGACCACGACGACTACTACAGCGGATTCGCCAATCGCGCCCTGTGGCCGCTGTTCCATTATCGCGGCGACCTCGTCGATTACCGGCGCGATCATCTCGAAGGCTACCTGCGCGTCAATCGCGTCTTCGCGCGTACCGTCGCGAAACTGATCCAGAAAGACGACGTGATCTGGGTACACGACTATCACCTGATTCCTCTGGCCGCCATGCTTCGCGAGCTGGGCGTCGAGAACAAGATAGGATTCTTCCTGCATACGCCACTTCCCGCGGCAGGCCTGTTGATCACGCTGCCACGGCATCGCGAACTGCTGGAGCCACTGGCGTCGTACGACCTGGTCGGTTTGCACACCCAACGCGACCTGCGCGCGCTGGAAGATTATTTCCTGCACGAACTCGGTGCCGCGATGCGTACCGGCGGCCGCATCCGTGCCGCCAATGGCCGCATCTTCCGGGCCGGTGTCTTCCCCATCAGCATCGACACCGCCGAAGCCGTGGAGCTGGCGCATCGCGCGGAAGACACCGGCGCGGTCTCCCGATTGCGCGCCAGCCTGGACGATCGCGCGTTGATCATCGGCGTCGATCGGCTCGATTATTCCAAGGGCCTGCCGGAACGTTTCGAAGGATTCGCGCGCCTGCTGCGCGACCACAAGGACATGCGCGGTCGCGTCTCGCTGTTGCAGATCGCGCCGCCGTCCCGCTCCGACGTTCCCGAATACCGCCAGCTCCGTCGCGAACTGGAACGCAGCGCCGGCCATATCAACGGCCAGTACGCCGAACCGGACTGGGCACCGATCCGCTACGTCAACAAGTCGTTCGCGCATAAGGTCCTGGCGGGCTATTTCCGCGTGGCCAAAGTGGGCCTCGTCACGCCGCTGCGCGATGGCATGAACCTCGTGGCCAAGGAATACGTCGCCTGCCAGGACCCGCAGGACCCCGGCGTACTCGTGCTGTCCCGCTTCGCGGGCGCGGCGCAGGAGCTGGATGCGGCGCTGCTGGTCAATCCGTCGGACCTGGACGAGGTATCCGATGCCCTGTCGCGCGCCTTGAAAATGCCGCTGAAAGAGCGCCGCATGCGCTGGCAGTCGATGATGGACGTCCTGGAACGCAACGACATCACGGCGTGGCGCAACGCCTTCATGCAGGCCCTGACCGAGCCGCCGAAGGTCAAGCCGGATATCTTTCTGCCGACGCCGTTGACGATATCGTGACCCCCGCGCCACGGCGCGCGCGATCTCGTACAATCTTGCGGTCGCGTTCTTCGACACACCGTGTCGCGCGAACTCCAAGGGGACATTCAATGACGATCGCGTCCTGCGCGCTGCGGGCGGCCCTGCTTGCGGCCCTCGCCACCGGACCCGCTGGCCTTGCATTCGCGGAACCCATTCCTGTCGTCGTGGCCGACGATGGCGCGGCTGCGTCTTCGGACGATGCCGCCGACGATGCCGCGCTGCGTAAATTCCTGTCATCCGTCACGCTGCAGACGGGTAACGTCACCGTTCCCGGCGCACATGCCACGCTGAAGCTCAAGCCCGGTTACGCCTTCGTCCCCGCGAGCGATGCCCGGCGCGTACTCGAAGACCTGTGGGGCAACCCGCCGGACAAGGACGTACTCGGCCTTATCGTGCCCGGCACCACGTCGGACGTGCTGACCCAGGAGAGCGCCTGGGCCGTGATCGTCACCTACTCCGACGATGGCCACGTCCGCGACGACGAAGCGAAAAACATCGATTACGACGACCTTCTGAAAGACATGAAGGAAGGCACGCACGACGCCAACGAAGAGCGCGTCAAAGAGGGCTACCCGGCCGTCGAACTCGTTGGCTGGGCCACCGCGCCCCATTACGACGCCGACTCGCACAAGCTCTACTGGGCTCGCGAACTGGAGTTCAAGGACAAGGACGGCGAGCAGTCGCGCAGCCTGAATTACGACATCCGCGTGCTGGGCCGCCATGGTTATCTGCAGCTTTCGGCCATCGCCCCCATCGGCCAGTTGCCCAAGGTCGAAAAGGACATGCCGGAAGTGCTGGCCATGACCGATTTCGAAGCCGGCAAGCAGTACGGCGACTTCGACGAGAAAACGGACAAGATCGCGGCATACGGCATCGGCGCACTGGTCGCCGGTGGCATCGCGGCCAAGGCCGGCCTGTTCGCGAAACTGGGCCTGCTCCTGCTCGCCGCCAAGAAATTCATCGTGATCGGCATCGCCGCGATAGGCGGGGTCATCGCGAAGTTCTTCAAAAAGAAGAAGGACTAACCTTCATGAACTCCCGCCCGAACGGGCGGGAGTTTGCAGACGTCGGTCCAGATCAGCGACGCGAATCGCCCGCTTCCCGCGGCATCGCGGCGATACGAATAGAACCGCTCGTCGGTCAGGGTGTCGAATCCCCCGCCGTAAATGCCGGCAACGCCCGCACCCGCCAGCCGCATCCGCGCCAGCGCGTACAGATCGCATAGCCAATGTCCGGGACGCGTGGGACGAAATGCCATGCTCGCCGCGGCATCCACGGTCACGAACGCATCCCGCACTTCGTCGCCCACTTCGTACGATGCAGGACCGATACACGGCCCCATCCATGCGATGACTTCACCGTCCATCGCTTCGACCGTCCGTTCGAGCACACCCGCGAGCAATCCACGCCAGCCCGCATGCGCGGCACCGATGCGTTTTCCGTCCGGCGAACAGAACAGCACGGGCAGACAATCGGCCGTCAGAATCGCGAGTACCTCACCCGGCCCCGTCGCCACCGAGGCGTCGGCCTCGGGTTCGACCGGACCGGCCGGGACATTCGCCACCGCCGTTCCGTGCACCTGCCGCAACCAGAGCGGCGTGGCGGGCAGGTCCAGCGCCGTTACCAGCGCCTCGCGATTGGTCGCCACCGCGTGCGGATCGTCTCCGCAACGCGATCCCAGATTGAACCGCCCGAATGGCGCGGCCGACACACCCGGCCCCAGCCGCGTGGTCACCACGGCACGGACACCGGCAGACACCGGCCAGTCGGGGACAATCCACGGTTCGCTCATGCTCAGTCGTCCGGATGCTGCGCCGTATCCAGACGCAGTGCCTCGATCAGGGCTTCCTGATCGGCCGGGCGCGGCGAGGCGAAGTCCAGCGCCTCGCCCGTGATCGGATGTTCGAACGCCAGACGCTCGGCATGCAGCGCCTGACGACGGAACCCGCGCAGAACATCGATCAGCGCCTGATCGGCACCGCGCGGAAGACGCAGGCCGTTGCCATAAAGCGGATCGCCGATCAGCGGATGCCCCATATGGGCCAGATGCACGCGAATCTGATGGGTACGGCCGGTTTCCAGATTGCACTGGAGCACGCTATGGGCGCGGAAGCGCTCGCGTATCCGGTAATGGGTGATCGCCTCCTTGCCGCCATCCTCCACGTCGCGCACGCCCTGCTTCAGGCGGTCGTGCTGGTGCCGGCCGATGGCCTGATCCACCGTACCGCCGGAAACCATGGTGCCGATGACCACCGCCTCGTACTGGCGATGTACGTCGTGGCGGGAGAGCATCGCCACCAGCGCCGTATGCGCCGCGATCGACTTGGCCACCACCATCAGGCCGGCGGTGTCCTTGTCCAGCCGGTGCACAATGCCGCCACGCGGCAGCTCGGCCAGCTTCGGACAATGGTGCAGCAAGGCGTTCAGCAGGGTGCCCGCCGGATTGCCGGCGCCCGGATGGACGACCAGGCCCGGCGCCTTGTCCAGCACCAGCAGGTCGTCGTCCTCGAAGCGGATATCGAGGTCCATGGCCTCCGGAGCCGCCACGACCTCGGCCTCGAGCTCCGCCTCCAGCTCCACTTTCTCCCCGCCATGCAGCAGTTGCCGCGGGGGCGCCTTCTTGCCGTCGAGCAGGACCGAGCCCGCTTTGACCCATCCGGTCAGGCGGGATCTTGAATATTGCGGGAACATCTCGGCCAAAGCCTGGTCGAAACGACGTCCCGCGGCCGTTACTGGCACCGTGGCCTCATGCCGAAGCACGGTCACGACCGTGCCCCCGGAAACTGGCCGGTTTCGGCTATCATGCAATTTCGCTTAAGCATCCGAACTCTCTCAATGCGCGCTACCAAGCTGATAATTCTGCTCGCTCTCGCCCTCGCGACCAGCGCCTGTTCGATGTTCCGCCATAAAGGCGACACCATCGACACCATGCCGGTGGACAAGCTTTATGCTACTGCCCACGAGTCGTTGGAAAACGCCGACTTCGCCGCGGCAGAGAAAGCCTACCAACGGCTCATCGCCCGTTTCCCATCGGGTGACATCAACGAACAGGCTCAGATCGAGCTGGCTTACGCGCAGTACAAAGACAACAAGCCGGAAGACGCGTCCTCGACGATCAATCGATTCATCAAGACGTTTCCGACCCACAAGCATGCAGATTATGCCTATTACCTGCGCGGTCTGATCAATTTTGATCGAACCGGCGGTCTGCTCGAGCGCTATATCCAGCGCGACGGCGCCTCCACGCGCCGCGATCAGGGCTATAACCTGCAGTCTTTCGACGACTTCAGCCAGCTGACGCGCCGCTATCCGAACAGTGCCTACGCCACGGATGCCCGCCAGCGCATGATCTTCCTGCGCAACCAGCTGGCCCAGTTCGAAATCAACGTTGCCACCTACTACGTGCGGGTGAAGGCCTATATCGCCTCCGCCGACCGCGCGCAGTACGTCATCGAGCATTACCAGCAGTCGCCGCAGACCGCGGACGCCCTGGCGATCCTCACCCGCAGCTACATCGAGCTGGACCGCCAGCCACTGGCCGAGCAGACCCGTCAGGTGCTGGCGCTGAACTACCCGAACCATCCCTACCTCACCGACGCCAAGTGGCCACATGGCCCATCGATCTGGCGCAAGGCGATCCCGTTCTCGGGTCACCATTGAGGAACGAAAAAACCGGCGAAAGCCGGTTTTTTTTGGCCGCCATTTGCCGCACTGCTGGAGCGCGGGGCTTGTCGCTGCTATGTGGCGAGGTAAAGCGTCGTAACGTGCGGCGATGAGGCAAAGGAAGCCGGGGGGTACGAGCCGTCTGCGCGCGTGATGCCGACGATCGCCTCACGACGCCCTCTTCCTCACCGTCACCCCGGCGTGCGCCGGGGTCCGCAGCGACCACGTTTGGCAAGACCCATTCGCTGAGGTTTTCGTTTGAAAGCGGTCAGCGCCCTCGCGACAACCGACCACCTCGCCGCGGATTCCGGCGTGCGCCGGAATGACGGTGAGGGGTGAGGTAGCGCAAGGAGACGTCAGCGGTTCGCTTTGCTCTTCACACCCATTGCCTCACCGCTCGGCGGAACCAGCCGGCCCCCTCGCCGGGCCCGGTAGGAGGGCGAGGGTGGACTGGCGGCAAAGGCCCCGAAGGGGGAAGGGGCAGGACGCCCCTTCCTCGGTGCGCGGGCAGGAAGCCCGCTCACCGAGCCCCGCCAGTCCACCCGCGTCGCGCAGCGACCGCCCGACGTGGGCCCGGCGAGGGGGCCGGCTGGTTCCATGCGACGACGCCCCGAATGACGGTGCTCTTCTAGCAACACGCCGCAAAGCACAACCGCCTATCGCCACCCAGAAGTAATCGGATACCGACGCTCACGCCCGAACGCCTTGGTCGTCACCCGCGGCCCCGGCGCGGACTGCCGACGCTTGAACTCATTGACGAAAACCATGCGGATCACACGGCGCACGGTCGCATCGTCGTAACCGGCCGCGATGATGTCTTCCGCCGATTGCTCGCCTTCGATGAAACGTTCCAGGATGGCGTCCAGTTCGTCGTAAGGCGGCAGCGAATCCTGATCGGTCTGCTCGTGGCGCAGCTCCGCCGATGGCGGACGCTCGATCACCGCCTTCGGAATGGCGCCATCGATCCCCGCGCGCCAGCGCGAAATGTCGTAGACCACCGTCTTGTAGAGATCCTTCAGCGGGGCATACGCACCGCACATGTCGCCGTAGAGGGTGGCGTAACCGACGGCCATTTCGCTCTTGTTGCCCGTGGACAGCAGCAGGCGGCCGGTCTTGTTCGACATGGCCATCAGCAGCACGCCGCGCGAACGCGACTGGAGGTTTTCCTCGGTGATATCTGGCGCCCTGCCCTCGAATACCGGCGCCAGCGTGCCGACGAAGGATTCGTAGATGTTCTCGATGGGAAGAACGTGGTATTCGACGCCGAGATGCTCGGCCTGTGCCTTGGCTTCGTGCAGCGACAGGTCGGACGTGTAACGCGTGGGCATCATGACGGCCGTGACCCGGTCGGCGCCCAGCGCATCGACCGCGATGGCCAGCGTCAGCGCCGAGTCGATACCGCCGGACAGGCCAAGCAGTACGCCCGAGAAATGGTTTTTGCAGACGTAATCGTGGACGCCGCGAACGAGGCCCGCATACATGACGACATGCGGATCGCCTTCGTCGGTTTCGGGCCAGTCGATGGCTTTCAGGGAGCGCGATGCGCTGTCGAACTCTACCGCCAGCAGCATTTCCTCGAACGAGGGCGCACGCGCCGCGATGTGCCCGTTGCGCTGTACCAGCAGCGACCCGCCATCGAACAGCAGGTCGTCCTGGCCGCCGACGAGGTTGACATAGGCGATCGCCACGTCGTTCTCGGTGGCGCGCTGGCGCAGCAGACGTTCGCGGGTAGCGGCCTGGCGGCTGTCATACGGCGATGCATTGATGACGAGCAGTAGTTCGGCGCCCGCCGCCGCCGCGTGCGCGGCCGGCTCGGCTTCCCATATGTCCTCGCAGATCAACATGCCGACGCGCACGCCCTCGATCTCGAAGACGCGACTGTGCTCGCCGGCGCGGAAGTAGCGTTTCTCGTCGAACACGGTGTAATTGGGGAGCGCCTGCTTGTGATACGTCCACTCGACCGCGCCGCCTCGGAGCAGGCTCGCGGCATTGAATACTTCGCCGCGCGTATCCGGATGCCCGACCACCGCGGCGATACCTTCGATACGCGGCGCCAGCGAGGACAGTTCCACGGCACAAGCTTCGAGGAAGCTCGGGCGCTGAAGCAGGTCTTCCGGCGGATAGCCGCTCAGGGTCAGCTCGGGAAAAGCGATGAGGGATGCCTTGAGCTGGTCCCGGGCCTTGTCGGCCAGCTCCTTGGCCCGTAAAGCGTTGGCGTGGGTGGCACCAACGGGAAAGTCGAACTGAGCCAGAGCGAAGCGAAAAGATGTCATGGGGACGGTCGTTATCGTACGGGCGAAGAAGCCGATGATAACGCCGTAGCGACCCGCCGACCCGGCGAGTCGCTACGGCTGGCCCACATCAGAAGTCGTACGAGACGCTGAGTCGCCCATAACGCGGGGCTTGCCGCTGGGTCACGACGCCGTAAGCGGCCTCGGCCACGCCCGGACCCGACTCGGATACCGGATAACGCTGAAGCGCATGCTGTTCGTTGAGCAGGTTGAAGATGCTCGCACTAAAGGCCAGTTTCTTATCCGCGAAATCGGGGCGGTAAGTCAGGCCAAGGTCGATCTGCCGTACCCAGGGCAACCGGCCCTGTTTGCCTGGAGGAGACGGTTGGCCATCGCAGAAGTGGTAGTACGGGGCGTAACCGACCGGGTCTTCGTGGTTCGGGCCGTAGTAGCCCAGGCAGTGGCGAGGCGTCCCCGAGATCGCACTGATATTCGCCGAGGCGAGCCACTCGGGTGTGATCTGGTAATAGCCGAACAGTTTGATCTGATGCGTGTGGTCGTTGTTCTGGGGACCGTTGGTGTTCTCCATGATCGCGCCGTTGTCCCAGTCCTCGCTGGTGGAGGTGGCGGTCTGGTTGAGGTCGGAGCGAAGCTGGCCTTCGGTGTTGCCGTAGCTGCGCGAGAACGTATAGCCGGCCTTCCCGTACCAGCGGCCGTCGAACGGATGCTCCAGCAACAGTTCCAGGCTGTAATACGCACGCTTGAGCGCGTCGAAGCCAAGCTCCTTGTTCGTCACCGGCACGGCGACATAGTTGCCGGACGTATCCTTCAGGTTGAACGTGTTCGCCCGGCCCGGATTGAACAGATAGCAACTGTTGGCCTGCTTGGCGTCGATCGCATAACCCAGCGACCGCCCCTTGGCGACGATGGCGTCGATATCGCAGAAATCGTCGATCGCGTTGCGCAGCTTTCGATAGGTCACCTTGGCGCCGTACAGCCAGTGATCGCCGGCAAGCTTCGTGAAGCCGAGGATGTATTCGTCCTGATTCTCGGCTTTGATTCCCTTCGCGGTCACCGTACGCGGATCGGGCAGGATGCCCAGCGCGTTATTCGACGATACCGGCACGCCCGGCGCGATAGCCGTCAGGCCGGTCGGCGTGCCGTCGTTCGCGATGCCGGTATAGGTGAAGTACTGGCTGGTACTGAGGTAACCGCCCGCCGCGTTCAACGCCGGATTTAGTGGCAGCCCGAGGTAGTAGCGCCCCGCGTTGCCATACACCTTGAAGCTCGCGTCGCCGTAAACGTCCCAGCTGAAACCCAGCCGGGGCGCCCACTGCGGCTTCGTCTGCCGGATGAACGCTTCGCTGTTGGCGTTGTAATTGGTGAACTGGTCGTTGCGAAGACCCAGCGTCAACAGCAGCCGGTCGCTGACCTGCCACTTGTCCTCGACGAACTGCGCGCGCTGGGCCGAACGCACCGTGGCCAGGCTCGAACTCACACCCTTGACGACGTAGTAACCGTTCTCGCCGCCCGGATACGCTCCGGGCGCGGCGACGCCCAGACCCGTCGAGATCGGAAGATTCGGCTGGCCCTGTGCATAGGTCCAGATGTTGCCCGGCCCCGAACTCGAACTGCCCTGGTCGCGCGCAACCGCCGTCTGATTGTCGATGCCGGCCGTAAGCGTGTGATCGCCCAGCACATAGCTGACGTCGAACCGCGTATTGGTCGTGGTGTTCCCTCGTCCGGGATTGGTCAGCGACAAAACGGTCTGGTTACCGTTGCGGGTCGAGCCGCCCGTGATCGCGGGATTCTGGTAGACCAGTCCGCCGATATACGTCGCGCTGGGATCGTAACCGGGTGGACTGATGTAACTGACCGTATCCATCTTGCCGTACTGCGCCGTCACGGTCAGGCTGTCGGTGATGTAACCCGTGTATTTCGCGGTATAGACGTCGCCACCGTATTTTTCATTGCTGGCGCCATTGATGTACGCGCCGCGCTGCCGCGCGGTGTAATCGTAATCGTAGATCGCTCCCTGCTTTTCGCTCTTGTCCGACACACCGGTCACTTCGACGATGTTGCTGTCGTCGATATTCCAGTCCAGCTTCGCGTACCAGCGCGGCAGGTTGTAGCGGTATCTCGTATCGGGCGCCTGCGTCTTTGTCACGTCGCTGACCGTGTTGCCGGTCTGCCGCTCCACTTCCGCCGCGGCGAAAAGAAATAGTTTGTCCTTGATCAGCGGACCGCCGGCATAGGCACTGACTGTCGTACTCGTTTCGGTATTGGCGCGGTTCGGCGCATACAGCGATCCGGCGCGCGGCTGCGGCGGCAGGCCGTTCGTGTAGTAGCTGTCGATGCTCTGCGCACGGGCGGCGTTCGGCTCCCAGATGACCTGGGTGCCCCCATGCCATTCGTTCGTACCGCGCTTGCCCACCACGTTGATGACACCGCCATCGGACCGGCCGTACTGCGCGCTATAGCCGCCCGTATAGACTTCCTGCTGGTCGATCGCGCCATACGGCAGCGACAGGCCGCCGAAACCGCGCAACGGATCGGTGGTGCTGAATCCGTTGATGTAATAGGCGTTCTCGCTCGCGGCGGAGCCGCCGAAGGTCACCAGCGAATTGCCCGTGGCGCTCTTGTAGCCGCCGCTGTTGTCGACGACGCCGGGCGCCAGCAGGGCAATCGCTTCGGACGAGCGCGCGAGCGGCAGTTTCGCTAGCTGGTCCGCGGTGACGATCGTCCGCGAATCCACGGACGTTACGTCGATCGATGGCGCTACGTGCGCCGACACGCTCACGCCGCTCAGGTCCTGTACATCGCGATCCGCGAAAGACACCTCCACGCCCGAACCGACGCGTAGTGCGATGTTGTCGCGGGTCTGTGCCGGCGCGCCCTGCCTTATCACCGATACCGTATAGGTGCCGAGCGGCAACTGCGCGATCGAGTACTTGCCGCGTGCATCCACGGATGTTTCGCGGGTCAGGCCAGCCCCGTTGTCCACGCGGACGATATCGCCATCGTTCGCCTTGACCTGGCCATAGATCGTTCCGGTGGTCGACTGCGCCCATGCGCCATCGGCCAGCGCGGCGAACATCGCCGCGACGAGCAGCGATTTTTTCAGTAACGGCGTTGCCATCGAGCTATCTACCCCTTCCCAAAAGAAAGCCAGCCTCCGGCGCACCGCCTTCTATAAGGGCGGCGGGCGCGTTCGCAGCGGCTGGCAGGATCGACGGACAAAGCCGCCCGTTACGCCTGCGCGGCGTTTATTCGAGTCAGTACGGTCGAGCGGACAGGAGCGCGACTACCCGCGGGGCCTCAGGCCATGCGCGAGGCGCGCTCTAGATACAACATCGCGGCGCGATACGCGCATGGCGACGGGAAAGGCGAAAAGCCGGATGTGGGAAGTGCACGGACAGCCCCTTTGTCTGCTGCTGCGCACCATTTGTAGCACACTGGAAGGGCGTGTCAACCGTATCGACGTTTAGACGGCCATATTGTGACGCATGCACATTGTAGTAGCCCGCTTGCGGGCGAAAGCCAACAGGGCGAGGAAGACGAATGTTCACCTCCGCGAGCCCGATCTACGGGCTGCGGATGCCACGCACAGCATCTCCGCTCCGTTGGCTTTCGCCCGCAAGCGGGCTCCTACAGAGAGCGGGGCGGGTTTAGCGAAACAATGCAGCCACCGCCAGCGCCGTGCGATACGGCTCGGGATCGTTCCGGTTGGTCAGCAGGATCACGGTGAGATGGTGGCCGGGATATCTCACGATGACATTCCTGAAGCCGATACTTTCGCCCGAATGCCACAGTGTCTCGCCGGTAATGCGCCAGCCGAAACCGTATTCGATGGTGGGATCGTCCGTATGCGTCCACGGGCGGAAAGCAAGGCGGCGAGACTCGTCGATCAGCAGCCGGTCGTCGTATAGCGCGGCATCCCAGCGAGCCAGATCGTCCACCGAAGAATAGATACCCCCGTCGCCGAGGACCGCGCTGGTCATGCTCTGGTCGGTGCGCGTCCAGCCACCGCCCTCCTCCGAATACCCGAATGCACGATGGTCGACGGATGGCCCGCCCTGAACATAGGCAAGCGTGTGCGCCATGCCCAGGGGCTGGAAAATGCGCTCGTGCAGGAAAGCCTGGAAACTCATGCCGGATGCTTTCTCGACGATGAGCGCGAGCATGGCGTAACCGCCGTTGCTGTAGCGGTACTGGCTACCGGGCTGGAAGTACGTACGATTCGTGCTCTCCAGCAGATGCAGCACGTCGACGTCGCGAAGCTGCACTTTCGTGTCCGGCGCCATGATGTCTTCGTAATCGATCAGGCCGCCTGTATGCGTCAGCAGATGACGGATGGTAATGCCGTCGGCGGCAGAAGGCAGGGACGGCAGCCAGCGGCGCACGGGATCGTCGAGGCCGACACGACCGTCCTGCACCAGCAGGAGAATCGAGGCCGCCGTGAACTGTTTGGTGACCGATGCAAGCCGGTAATTCGTGGCGGACGTGGCGGCGACACCCTGCTCCAGGTCGGCCATGCCATAGCCGCGACGGACAACCGGAGCACCGTCCTTCAGCACCAGCAACGATGCACCGGGTACGTTACCGGTATAGCGCTGCATCAGTCCGTCGACATCCCGGTTCCGTTTCGCCGCGCTGCCGGCACAACCGGACAACACCACAACAGCGACCGCCAACCAGCCCAATGCTTTGCGCATGATTACTCCACCGGTACGTCGTAGATAACGCCAGGCTCCGCCGCGGATGGCAACGTGTAATGCCACCACTCCTGCGGATAATTCACGAAGCCCGCTGCCGCCATGGCCTTGACCAGCCGTTGCCGGTTAGCCCGCTGTCCGGGCGTCGCCGTCGGCGAATCGGTATTGGCGAGAGGATCGAAGAAATCGAAATCCGTACCCATGTCCAGCGGCAGGCATCCCTTGCCGCCCGGCACGCAGCGCATCAACGTGAGATCGACCGTCGCGCCCTTGCTGTGCCCGGAGATGGGCGCGATGTAATCGCCCAGCAGCGCGCTCTTATCGAGGTTCGGATAATGCAGAGCCTTGGTTCGCACGTCGGCGAGGTCGTGTGCCCAGCGCACGAAGGCCTGCACGGCGCGCGCGGGACGATAGCAATCCCACACCATCAGCCGCATGCCATCCTTGCGAAGCGCCGTCTCGACGCGTTGCAGCGCCTGCGCGGCGGAGGTACGCAGATAGCAGCGCGGTGCGGCGTAACCGTCCACCGGAGCGCCGGTAAAGTTGTCGCTACCCGCGTAGTGAATGCTCTCTTCGATATCCGGAACCAGGTCGCGAATATCGACCATCCCCGCCTCGGCCGGCGTGCTTGCCGGCGATATCGTGGGCGGTGGCTCCGCCGCGTACGCGCCACCTGTCGAGAGCAGCAGCCACACGCATGCGCTACGGGCAATCGCGGACACGGGCGAACGCGAGATCTTCGAAATCGTTGCTGAAGTCGGCATCGGGATCGACCTTGGCCAGGTGGAGCGTTGAGGGGTCGGTCAGGTCGAGCCACGGCTCGGCATCGACCTGTTCGCGGTTCCACTGTACGAGATATCGCTTGCCGACCCGCTTCAACATACCGGTCATCACGGGGGACCGGGCGGATACGAATGCGACCCCGTCGTTGGCCGGGCAAATCGATACTTCACCGAACCACGGGTCGCGCCACACCCCCAGAAATGTCTTTCCTTCCGCGGCGGTGACGGCTTTGCGGCCTGCCGTATCCGGTGCGTGCGAGGCCTTGCCTGCTTTCGACTCCGCCGAGATACGGTCGGCGTAGTACGCCACATCGCGATCCTCGCCCGGCGCGGTGAAGCGCTTGAGCAGCGCTTCGGCGAGTGCGTCGCGTGCGTCCTCGCCCCCTCCGTTCATCAGGATCACGAACCCGGACTGCTGCTTCGGCAGCAGACTGACCGTCGAATACATACCCGAAAGCGTGCCGGTGTGCGAAACGCTCCACATGCCGTCGACATCGGCCAGTCGCCAGCCATAGCCATAGGCGTACAGATGCGTGTCGTTCCATGCGCGGCGACGCTCGCCCTCCGGCATCGGCATCTGTGCGGACCAGAGCGGTTCGCGCTGGGCTGCCGTAAGCCACGTCTGCTGCGCCGCGGTCGGCGCCAGCCAGTTGTTCGCCCAGCGCAACATATCGTCCAGACTGCAACGCACGCCGCCGGCGGCGGCCGACGTAATGGCCGGCACGGTATCGCCGTCGACGTTCGTCACTACATTCCGGTCGTGCAAACGCAGATGCGGCTGCGCTACGTTGCCTACCTCGTCGCGCCGCCACTGTCCGATCTGGCAGCGTGCAAGACCGAGCGGCGCGAATACTTCGCGACGCAACAGTGTTTCGTACGGCGCTCCACCCGCGCTCGCCGCCACCTCGCCCGCAACGACATAAAGCAGGTTGTCGTACGCGTAACGCGAACGAAAACTGTGTTCGGGTTTCAGGTACGCCAGTCCGGCAAGGATGTCCTTGCGCGTGAATGTGTTCGGCTCCGGCCACAGCATCAGGTCGCCCGCACCCTCGCGCAGGCCGCTGTTATGAATCAGCAGGTCGCGCACTTCGATCTCGCGGGCAACCCACGGGTCGTACATACGGAAATCGGGAAGGTACTTCGTCACCGGGTCGTCCCAGCGCAGTTTGCCGGCGGCAACGAGGCGCGCCAGCAACGCCGTGGTCATCGCCTTGCTGTTGGATGCGATCTTGAAGAGCGTGTCGCGATCGATGACCTGACCGGAACCGGCGATGCGCTCGCCTGCGGTGCGCGTATAAACGACCCGGCCGTTCTCGATGACACCGACCGCCAGGCCCGGCAAGTCGTAACGCCGCATGGCTTCGTCGAACAGACGGTCATACGGTGTCGCTGCCTGCGTGACGACGCCCCATACCCGCAACAGGTTGCCGCCCCATATCTTCGCGATATCCGCATCGCTGAAGCCACGTCGACGCAGTCCCGCCGTGACATGGCGGGTTTCCGATGCATCCATCCAGCCCGTCACCTCGCCACCGCCGTCGAAATCCGAGGCAATGCCGACGTGATCCACGCCGGCGACCTTCACCATGTGCTCGATGTGGTCGAGGAAGTCTTCCAGCGTCGCCAGAGGATGCGTCTGCTGGATGCGAAGCATGCCCTCGGCATACGCGGGCAGGTAATCGTGCTTTTCGCTGTCGTACTCCGCGTCGCCCGCACCCTTCGCCACGTCCGTCTGCAGCTTCTTTTCCGCCGCCTCGCGCGCGGGGTCCTTCTTCAGGAATTCCTTATACGCCACCGCCTGGATCACGCCGCCCTTCGCCGCTATCGCACGGAGCAGATCGTCCGGGAGGTTACGCGGATGATCGGTAAGCGCCCGTGCCGAAGAATGCGACGCTATGATCGGCACGGACGAAGCGGCCAGCACATCGCGTACGCAGGCATCCGATGCGTGCGAGATATCGACCATGATCCCGAGCTGGTTCGCCCGATGGACCACCGCGCGACCGAAGTCGCTCAGGCCAAGGTTGCTGTCCGGCTTGTCGCCAAGTTCCGCCTTCGGCAGCGAACTGCCACAAAGATCGTTGTTGCCGACATGGGCGAGTCCTATATAGCGCGCGCCGCGAGCATAGGCCGCATCTAGCCGATTCAGATCGTGACCCAGCGAATACCCGTTCTCGATGCCGATCATCGCCGAAAGACGGCCAGCCGCACGGTTGGCCACCGCGTCTTCCGGTCGCCGGGCCAGCCGGATGCGATCCGGGTAACGCGCCAGCATCAGATCGATGTCATCGTACTTACGCGCTGCCTGCGCGACGGCCTTCGCATAGCCGGCTGGCGTCAGCGGCCCCTGTTCCACGTAGATCACGAAGAACGCAGCGTCCAGGCCACCGCGTTTCATCTTCGGCAGATCGACCTTCAGCACGCTGTCCTTGCCCGCATCGAAGCGCGGGTCGTGCATATAGGACAGTGGAATATCGACATGGGTATCGATCGTGATCGGAGGATCCTGCTCCGCCCGCGCGAGCGGACTGGCCAGAAGAAGGGACAGCGCCGCCGCGTGGATCGTTTTCATGCTATCTGCCAGTCGTTCGCCGGCTGCTCGCCGGCAATCATTTCATCGAAGGTTTGCCGCCTGCGCACGACCGCGTAGCGCCCGTTTTCAACCATGACTTCGGCGGCCAGCGGACGCGAGTTGTACGTACTGGCCATGGACGCACCATAGGCTCCCGCCCCCAGGATGGCCACCAGGTCGCCCGGGCGGCATGCCTCCATCTCGCGTTCACGCGCGAACGTGTCGCCGGTCTCGCAAACGGGGCCGACCACGTCGTACACCTGCATCGATCGTGGCGTCTCGTGCAGGGGGACGATATCGTGCCAGGCGTCGTACAGGCTGGGCCGGGCCAGATCGTTCATGGCCGCATCCAGCACGAGGAACTGACGTTCGTCGCCCTGCTTCACACGCAACACGCGCGTCAGCAGCACGCCAGCCTCAGCGACAAGGTAGCGCCCCGGCTCAAGCAGCAGGGCGCCATCGAATCCTGTCAGCGCCTCGCGAATCGCCGAAACATAGCCAGCCATATCGACCGCGCGGTCGCTCGCGCGATAGCGAACGCCAAGGCCGCCGCCGACGTCGATGCTGCGGATCGCATGACCCGCCGCGACCAGTTCGCGCCACAGGTCGCCCACCCTGCCGATGGCAAGACGAAACGGTGCGACATCGACGATCTGCGAGCCGATATGTACGTGCAGGCCATCGAGCCGCACATGGGAAAGCGAACCGCTTCCGGCAAACCAGCGGCGCGCCTCGTCGATACTGACGCCGAACTTGTTCTCCGACTTGCCGGTGCTGATCTTCGCGTGCGTCAAGGCGTCGACATCGGGATTCACACGGACGGCGGCGTGAGCCACGCGGCCGCGTTCGCTGGCGAGCCGTTGCAGCGATGCCAGCTCGTCCGCCGATTCGACGTTGAAACGCGAGATGCCGGCGTCCAGCGCGGCGAGAATTTCCCTGTCCTGCTTCCCGACACCGGAAAAGACGATACGCCCGGCGGGAATGCCCGCGCGTAACGCGCGCCACATTTCGCCCTCGGAAACGATATCCGCGCCGACACCTTCGGCAGCCATCAGCTGGAGGACCGCGAAACTGGGATTGGCCTTCACGGCATAACAAAGCGTAGCCGGCCGGCTGCGAAGTGCCGTCGCAAGACTGGCGATGCGATGGCGGATCGTCGCGGCCGAGTACACGTAACAGGGGGTGCCGACCGCCTGCGCGAGCGCGTGCGGATCGACGCCGTCGAATACGGTTTCGACGGCATGACTATCGGAGCTGGCGATCATGATGGGCATTCCCGGAAAAAGAAGGCGCCCCATCCATCGGGGCGCCAGGGGAGAGAACATCAGAAATCCAGCGAAACCGTCAACTGGCCGAAGCGGGGAGACTGGAACCGCTGCGGCTGGAGATAGGTCGAACTGGTGCCGCCGACCGAGGTCTGGAGGTCCTGGTCCACGCCAAGGGTGCGCTGCTGGTTAAGCAGGTTATAGACGGCAAGCTTCACGCGCAGATTGTTCTTATCGCTGACGGGAAGCAGATAGGTCACGCTCGCGCCGAGGTTATACGTCCACGGCGTCCGCTCCTTGCCACGCGGCGAGGACTGGTAAACCCGGTTTTCCGACACCGGGTCCGCACAGTTCTGCACGCAGATGAAATAGCTGTGGTACACGGTCGCGTCGTATGGATTGCCCACGCCATAGCCGGTGATCGGGCTGCCCGAGAGCAGGACCAGATCGGCGCCCACCTGCCAGTGCTTGTTGATTGCGTACGTGCCACGGAACTTGAACTGGTGGCGATGATCGTTCGGCAGATAACCGCTGCTGAGGTTGACCCACGGATCGTCGAAGTTTTCCGTGCGGCCGGTGTCGTCGAAGTTGGTGTCCGAATTCACCGGGCCTTCCGCATTGCCGCGGTTCCATGACAGCACGTACGACGCATTGAACGCCCACTTCTCGTCCCATGCGCGATCCACCTGAAGCTCCATGGAGGCATAGGTGCGCTTCGGCTTCTTCCATCCGCGCTGGCCAAGATAATTACCCTGCGCGTCGTACATCGCCCAGCCCTGCTTCGACGTGTCGACGGTCAGCCAGCCGTCCGGCTTGCCGTCGCAGTTGGTGTCCCCATAAACGGTGACCTTCGAGCCTGGATTGGCCATCACCCAACCGACGTAGCCATTGCCGCCGCACTGGGGCGTCGCGCTGATCTCCATGTCGTCAATCGCGTTATGCAATTTGCGGTAGGTTCCGCTGACACCCCATGACCACTTGTCGTCGATCGCCTGCTGGAAACCGAGGATCGCCTCGTCCTGGTAGACCGAGTCCATATCGCGGTCCACTTCGGAACGCAGATCGCCCACGGTACCGTTGCCCTGCGAGTTGTCGACCTGACCGATCTGCGGCCCGAGGATCGGCATCGCGTAAGGCGAACCGTTGCGGTCGAGTATCTGGTAACCGTTGAAGGCGTAGTACGTGCGCTCGTCGAGCAAGCCGCCCGCCTGCTTGATATTGATCACGTTGGCCACGGGCAGGTAATAGCGGCCCAGATTGCCGAAGATCTTGGTCGTACCGTCGCCGTGCAGATCCCATGAGAACCCGAGGCGCGGCGCGATCATGTTGTCCATCTTGATATAGCTGGCACCATTGCCCGCCTTGTTGTCGAAGGCGTCGCTGCGCAGGCCGACATTGAGCAGGAAGTTCGGTGTGATCGACCAGTTGTCCTCGAGGTAGTACGCAGAGTTGGTGGTTTCGAAATTGCCGCCGATCTCATAGCGACGTGCTCGCACGTAGGCTGTATAACCCGCCGGCACGACACCGCCGTTCTCGATGGTCGCGCCGGGCGTCGTCGCGTAGATGTTGTAGTAGAAGGCGCCCGGACCGGGATAGTGGCGCTGGTAATCGGACGAATCGACTTCGTGGTCGTAACCGAAACGCACAAGGTGTTCGCCGAGGTTCCATTCGAAATCGGCGCGACCTTGCTTGCGCACGTCTTTGCGCTTTTGCACCGACGTGCTCGTACTGCAACCCAGCGGAACGCCGGGCGCCGGCACGGCCGATGTCCTGGCGACGGGATTGCACTCCAGATCGCTCTGGGCCCGGGTGAATGCCTCCCGCTCGTTGCGTCCATACATCAGCTTCATCGAGAAGTCGTTGGTCAGATAACTGGTATAGGTGAGATTCCAGTTCTTGCCGCCGGTGTCGCTGTAGATTTCGTCGTTCTTCGCGCTGGTGGTTTTCGTGTCGAAATCGTAGTTGTAGACCGAGCCGATGTTCTTGTCCTTATCGGAGAACGCCATCAGCTCCAGCAGGTTCTTGTCGTTGATATGCCAGTCGATCTTGGCGCCCCAGAAGCCGCTGTCCGTATCGTTCTGGGTCATGACCGTGCCGGTGTTGTCCGTGTTGCGCGGGGTATAACCGCGCGCCTCGTACATCGCGAAGAAGAACAGTTTGTCCTTTACGATGGGACCGGACGCGTACACGTTCATCTTCGTGCGCGTGTAGCGGTCGTCCGACGAGGTGATGTACCGCTCGCCATCCCAGTAACGATCGTTCTGCTGTGCCTGCCAGGCACCCGGCTCGAACGTCATTTCGGTACCGGCCTTGAACTCATTGGTACCCGAACGCGTGACGGCATTGACCACGCCACCGGTCGTGCGACCGAATTCTACCGAATAGCCGCCGGTCTTTACCTGGAATTCCTGATAGAACGCGAACGGCGCCTCGGAGAAACCGTTGCGGTTATAGAAATCGGTAACGTTGAGGCCGTTCACGTAGAACGAGTTCTCGGCCACGGACGAACCGCCGAACGAGATACCGCCGAATCCGGCATTGCCCTTGTTGACGCCTGGCGCCAGCAGCGCCACCGACTGGACGCTCTGGTCCACGGGCAGTCGCGCGAGCTGGTCGCGGCTGATATTCGTCGCCGTTTCCGTCGAGGTAACGTCCACCGCGGTCACGACGCTGGACGCGGTGACGCTCACGCCTTCCAGCTCGGTGGGGGTACCGCTCTTCTCGCCGATATTCACCGTGGTGGCGTTGCCGAGACTGACGTTGACGTTCACCGGATCGCCGACCGGCTTGCCGTCCTTGCTGCTTTCCAGCGTGTAGCGACCGATAGGCAGGAACGGAAAACGGTAATTGCCGCTATCGTCCGCCGTGACCGACCGGGTGAGCCCGGTGCCCGGATCGCGCACCGTTACCGTGGCGCCCGCCTTGGTACGGCCGACCACGGAACCGTCGGTATTCGCCGCATGCGCTGGTTGCCACGCCGCGAAGCAAAGCCCGATTGCCACACACAAAGCCCCCCGACGCAGCATGCGCCGGCTCGTGTTGATCTCCCCCATCTCCCCACTCCCATAAGATGATGTTATCGATACCGCAAAAAGTGACTTGAGTTAGCCGCCGCCGCTCCCCTGCGCTGGCGCCACCGTCTGCCACTGAAAGTCGTAATCCCACTGGTCGAAATACAGGTTGCCGCCCTTCCACTCGACTTCGCCACGCTGCGAATCCACGGTCTCGGACCGGAAGAAGCGCTTCGCCGGTACCAGCGGCTGCGAATAGTCGTCGTTGAAAGCGATGCGATACGCATCGAGGCCGCCGAGGTAAAACCATTCCAGCGCGGCATCGCCGGGCTTCGCATGCGGCCCCGGATGCAGGCGACCGAAGGTCACATCCATGGGCACCCAGCCATACGGCGCCAGATACACCTGACCCCAGTCGTGGATGTTGTTGTACTTGCCATCGGAGAATATCCAGCCGGACTGCCAGCGCGCGGGGATGCCATTCATGCGCAGCAGCGTCATCAGCAGCAGCGTCTGTTCGCCGCAATCGCCATGGCCGGCATGCAAGGTGTAGTCGCCGATATTCGAAAGGGTCGAGTACTCGCGAGCGCCCGCCCAGGGAATACGGTCCACCGCGGCGAACAGCTTCTGCGCGACAAGATACGGATTGGTTTCGTTACCGACGGCATCTCGCGAGAACTTGCGCATCGCATCGGTGAAAACGATATGCGGCGCGCGCTCGGCGACGTAAGGCGCCAGCTCGGGAGTCATCGGCGCACGCACGACTTTCTTCGCGTCGATGGCCTGATAGCGTGCGTACAGCGTGACCTCGTAGGTCACGGCGAAGGTCGTCGGCTTGCCCGACCGTGCCGGCTGCTCCAGATAGGCCGTGCGCTGCAACGTCGCTTCCGGTGCGATATCCGCTTTCACGGGTTCGCTGCGGATCAGGCGGACGTCTTCCTGCTGACCGGCGATGGCGCGCGGATACGGAATCCAGGCGCGTATCGTCTCTCCGGCGGGCACCGCATCGGCGTTTACGGTTACGGTCTGCGTCACGCGGACACGTCGCGGCAACACGCTGTTTTTCCCGCTGGCCAGCGCGGCGTCGCGTACGGCGCGATGGTGATCGTTGAGGAGTTCGTTCGGGCCGTCGTCGAACGGCGTCTGTACTTTGCGGCGAGCCAGCGCTTCGGGACTTACGCGAAACAGGTTGCCGGGCGATCGCTTGAAGTAAAGGGTACGTCCGTCGATGACCTGCTTTTCCAGCAGTCCCGCTGCATCCCATCGTGCGAATTCGGCGTCGGTAAGATCGGGAATCTGCTTGCGCAGACGCGTCTTCACCGCATCCGCGTCGAGCGTGAAGTCGATGAGTATCCGGCGCATGCGCTCGCGCTGGAACAGCAGCTCGTCGTTCTTCTGTGCGGAGACGCCGGGGGCCGAAAGGGCCTTGGCGATATCGGCTTCAGCCTCTCGAAAGTGGCCCGCGTCGATCAGCCCGACGACCTGCCGCACCGGATCGCCGGCCTCCGCCGCGATCGCGCCGAAGGACGCCGCGAGCAACAGGATGGCGACACAGGCGGTACGCCCGATCGCGTTTTGACGTGCCATTGCCGGTTTCACCGCCCCAGGTCCCCTTCTCGAAAGAAGCTGCTGTCGCTGCATCGCTTCGAGGCTGTGTAACATGCTTGCAAAGCGCGGTCAATAATTTATGCTTCAGGCGTAGACAATCGGAATAGATATTCCTGACTCCGCCCCGGCGGCACCCAAAGGGACCCCATGATCCAGTCGGTTTGGCCTTATCTCGCCGTAATGCTGCTTGCCGCCGGTTTCTGGCCAGCCATCGAACGCCGCTTCGGCTGGAAGGTATTCGAGGTTCTTCCCCCCATCGTCCTGACCTATCTGATGGTCACGGCGCTGTCGGTTGCCGGCCTCTGGGGCGCCAGCGAGGAGATCCACGCGGCGCAGTCGATGCTCGTCGCCCGGCTGGTTCCCGCCCTGCTGTTCCTGCTGATGATCAACTGCGACCTGCGGGCGATCTTCGCGCTCGGCCCGCGCGTGCTCGCCGTGTTCGTGTGCACGTCGATCAGCCTGTTCATCGCCTTCGTCGTCACTTTCCTGATGTTTCGCCGCTGGTTGCCGGGCGACGGATGGATGCCGCTGGCGTCCCTCAGTGGTAGCTGGGTGGGCGGCACGGCGAACATGATCGCCGTGAAGCAGGCGATCGGCATGTCCGACACCGCATTGGCGACGACACTGCTGACCGACGCGCTGGGTTATTCGATGTGGGTGGTGGTGCTGTTTTCGGTAGCGCGACTCGCACCGGCGTTCAATCGCTGGGCCCGCGCCAAATCCAGTGCGGATATGGCCGTCGCCGAAACGGCGCCGCGCGCGCCCGCCACGGGGGACAGCGTGCTGCTGTGGCTGGGGCTCGCGCTGCTCGTCGCCGCGTTGTCCGCATGGCTGGGCGCGGAACTTCCCGTCGGCAGCATGGTGACGGGCACTACCTGGACGATCCTGCTCGCCACGGGCGCGGGACTGGTCGCCGCGCATACGCCGTTGTCGCGCCTGCCCGGCGCGCAGGCGGTGTCCAGCGCGCTGCTGATTTCCGTCGTCGCGGTACTGGCGTCGCAGAGCAGCTTCGCTGGCATCGCCGCCGCGCCCATGTATTTACTGTGCGGCCTGAGCGTCATCGCCATCCATGCGGTGCTGCTCGCGCTGGCGGCACGCGTATTCCATTTCGATCTTTACCTGTGCGGCATTTCCTCGCTGGCGCACATCGGCGGCGTGGCCGCGACACCGGTGCTGGCCGCCACGTACTCGCGTTCGCTGGTACCCGTGGGCATCCTGCTCGCACTGCTCGGCTATATCATCGGTACGGGCTTCGGTCTGGTGGTAGCGACCGTCCTGTCGAGACTGGCTACCTGATAAGGACGACGGTATGCATACCCTGAGACGTTCCCTGCTCGCCGCGACACTCGCACTGGCAATGGTGGGTGCTCCGGTCCTCGCACGCGACGCGTTGCCCGTTCCTCCGTCCGGCGTCATGGGCATCGCCGATGCGCAGCTCACGCCGGAGTTCTGGGTGGGCAGGCTCACCGCTCCCGACGCCGTCGTGCTCGATACCGCGGCTATCGCCGCGCTCAATGCGAAGGTCGCGCGCCTCGATCCATCGATGCACGACATTCGCCACCTTCCCGCCACGCTGCCGCACGATCGGGTCGGGGCATGGATCGCGAAGCTGTCGAAGCGGCCGTCCGGAGCATTGTTCGACGCCGCCGGTAAACCGGTACCCTCGTCCGCGATAGACGCGGTAATGGACAACGTCGCGCTCGCCGCCATTCCCGCCGAAGTATCGCCACGCTACGGCATGGCGGTACGCCGCACCGCCCTTCGCGGCTATCCTACCGATGCGCGCGTGTTCAGTCACGCCGGCGATACCGATATCGATCGCTTTCAGGAAAGCACGTTATTCCCGGGCGATCCGCTGGTCATCGCCCATACCAGCCGCGACGGCCGCTGGCTGTTCGTCGTCAGTCCGCGCTACGCCGCGTGGGTCGTCCGCGAGGATGTCGCCGAAGGATCGGCCGACAAGGTGTTCGCATACACGGACCGAACGCCGTATCGCGTCGTCACCGGCGCGAAGCCGCGTACCGTGTTCACGCCCGAAGCGCCGGCCGTTTCCGAAGTGCAGCTGGATATGGGAACGCGCTTTCCACTCGACACGTCGCTGCCACCCGATCAGCCCGTCAACGGCCAGAGTCCGTATACCTCGTGCGTGCTTACCCTGCCCGTCCGTGGCGCCGATGGCTCGCTGTCCTTCCAGCCGGCCCTGCTGCAACGGAATCAGGATTCGGCTGCCGACTACCTCCCGCTGACCCGCGCCAACGTCATCCGTCAGGCATTCAAGTTCCTCGGCGAACGCTATGGTTGGGGACATGCGTACAACGGTCGCGATTGCAGCGGCTTCGTGTCGGATGTCTACCGCAGCATGGGCGTGCAGATGCCGCGCAATACCAGCGACCAGAGCATCAGTCCGGGGCTCGACCATCGCCGGTTCACCGATGCGGACAGTCACGATGCGCGCGAAAAAGCCGCGCTTGCGCTCGAGGTCGGCGACCTGGTTTACATCCCCGGCCACGTGATGATGGTCATCGGGAAAATCGATGGCCAGCCCTATGTGATCCACGACGTCGGCGGCATGAGCTATCGCACGGCCGACGGCACGATGCGTCACGTCAAACTCAACGAGGTATCGGTCACCCCGCTGTTGCCCATGATGTTCAACGACCGCCAGACGTTCGTCGACCGCATGACCAGCATCGTCCGTATCCGTCCCTGAAGTCATCCGTGCGCCCCTTTCTCTCGATCAGCGGGAATCAATGAAAATCACCGATATCCAGTTCGGCATGCTGCGCGTGCCGTTGAAGACGCCCTTCAAGACGGCGCTCAGGACCGTCGACAAAGTCGAGGACATCGTCGTCATGGTGCATACCGACGACGGGAACATCGGCTATGGCGAGGCGCCCGCGACCGCCGTCATTACCGGCGACACCCATGGCTCGATCGTGGATGCGATCCGGCATTACATCGCGCCCCGGCTGATCGGCCAGGACGTCGCGGACCTCAACCGGCTGACCCAGCTGATCCAGGGTTCGATGGAAAAGAACTCCAGCGCGAAAGCGGCGGTCGAAATCGCCGTCTACGACCTGTGGGGCCAGCTTTACGGCGCACCGCTCTACAAGTTGCTCGGTGGCGGCGATCCGGTAATCACCACCGATATCACCATCAGCGTCGACTACATCGACAAAATGGTGGCCGATTCGATCGATGCCGTGGAACGGGGTTTCGAATCGCTGAAGATCAAGGTCGGCAAGGACATCGGCGTCGACATCGAGCGCGTGCGCGCCATTTATGCCGCCGTCGAAGATCGCGCCCTGTTGCGCCTGGACGCCAACCAGGGCTGGACAGCCAAGGAAGCGGTCTACGCACTCAACACGCTGGAGAATGCAGGCGTCCGCCTGGAACTGGTCGAACAGCCCGTGAAGGCGCGCGATCTCGAAGGCATGCGCTACGTGACCGAACGCGTGCACACGCCGATCATGGCCGACGAAAGCGTGTTCGGCCCGATGGAAGTCATCGACCTGATCCGAATGCGCGCGGCCGATATCATCAACATCAAACTCATGAAAACCGGCGGTATATCCAACGCCGTCCGCATTGCCGATATCGCCGGCATGTACGGCGTGGAATGCATGATCGGATGCATGCTGGAAACGAGCATCAGCGTCGCCGCCGCCGTCCATGTTGCCGTAGCCCATGCCAATATCATTACGAAGGTGGATCTCGACGGACCCTCGCTGTGCCTGTACAACCCCGTCGATGGCGGCGTGATCTTCAACGAGTCCGAGATATCGGTGACCGACGCGCCCGGCCTGGGCATCCGCGAAATTCGCGGCCTCGAACCCTGCGGCTGAGGTTGCCCCCATGTCGCCACTGGTCAAGATTCGTTCCGAACGCGACAGCATGTCGGCGGTAGAGCGGCGTATCGCCGACTTCATCCTCGAGAACGCGCTGTTGCTGCGCGACTATTCCTCGCAGCAACTGGCGAACGCGCTCGGCATCAGCCAGTCCAGCGTCGTGAAATTCACCCAGAAGCTGGGCTTCCGCGGTTATCCCGACCTCAAGTATTCGGTAGGCGAGGCCATCGCACGCGACAATGGCGACGCGGATAACGTGGCGACGGCCGCCGACGCGTCGGACGATCCGCCCGGCACCGTTCTGTGGCGACGCAAGAACGAAGCGGAGGAAGCCACACGACTGATCAACTCGCGCGAAACCGTCGAGCGTACGGTGCAGGCCATCGACGCAGCCGGCCGGTCGGGCAAGGTGTTCATCATCGGCCTGGGCGAGGACGATATTTACGCGCGGGGATTCGCGCTAAAGCTGTCGCTGCTCGGCATTCTCGCCATTTACCAGTTCGATGCCGCGCGCATGGCCGCCAATATATCCACCGCGCAGCCGGGCGATGTACTGCTGGCGTTCTCCGAGCATGGCAAGCATCCGGGACTATGCAAGATCGCACGCTTTTTCCATGAACGCCGCGGCCAGGTGATTACGGTCACGCGGCACACCTCCAATCCACTGCGCGCTCTGGCGGATATCGCCCTGGTCGTTTCCGCACACGACGACCTGCCGTACATCCAGTCGCTGGTGTACCAGTCCTCGTTGCAGCACCTGCTCGATACCGTATTCGTCAGCCTTTGCGAAAGCGACGACACGCGTCATGCGCAGCTGGTTGCCAACCTCGACCGCATCCAGCAAACGCTCGATTCCTGACCCGACCGGACGCCAACGCCCATGCCAGAACTTCGACGTTATCCGCGCGCTGTCACCGCTGCCCTGATGTTGTTTGTCAGTGCGATGCCGTATGCCCGTGCAACCGATGCACCTGTCGCATGGACAAGTTCCCGGCAGATGGTGCTGGTGATCGTCGACGACTGGAATACCGATCACGGGACGTTGCGTACGTATACGCGCGATGGCGATGCATGGCGGCCGGATGGCGCAACATCGGACGTGACGATCGGAAGCAACGGTGCGGCGTGGGGCATCGGTCTCAACCCGGCCCCGTCCAACGGACCCGTAAAAGTCGAAGGCGACAACCGTAGCCCGGCCGGCGTATTTCGCATCGGCCCCGCATTCGGTTACGCGGAAACGAGCGGAACCGGCATGCCGTATCGCGGGCTCACGGCATCCGATTACTGCGTCGACGTCAGCGACTCGCCTTATTACAACCAGCTCGTCGACACGCGAAAGGTCGGAGAGAAAGCCGTCGAAGGCTCCACGGAACCGATGCGGCGCGACCTGCATTTCAACGGCGACCATGCCTACCGGATCGGCTTCGTGATCGAACACAACCCGGATGCACGCAAGGGCAAGGGCAGCTGCATTTTCGCGCACCTGTGGAAGTCGCCCACCTCGCCGACCGCGGGCTGTACGGCCATGACGGATACCACGATGGAACGTCTGCTTGCCTGGCTCGACCCGAAGAAACAACCGGTCTTCGTACTTCTGCCGAAGAACGAATACGCCCGGCTGCGCAACACCTGGCGGCTGCCGGCACCGTGACGCCGACGCGACGGGTACTCATCGGTCTGGCCGCCGGCGCCATCCTCGGCATCGCGCTCGCCTCGTACGCGCCGGATACCGCCGTGCACGTGGCGGATGCCGTGCAGCCGCTTGGCAAACTGTGGCTGAGCGCGTTGCAGATGACCGTCGTGCCGCTGGTACTGGCGCTGGTTGTCGTCGGCGCGAATGCCGCAACGGATGCCGCTGCCTCGGGACGTATCGCCCGGCGCGCGCTGATCGTCTTTATCGTGATCCTTGCCCTGGGTGCCGCGGTCGCCGCGCTTGCCGCGCCCATGTTGTTCGCGTTGTTTCCGCGCAGCGCGGCACTGACCGACGCACTGAACCATGCGGTCGCGACGCATGCACCCGTTGCCGCGGCGCCTGTCGGTTGGGCGGACTGGCTCGGCGGCATCGTGCCCACCAACGCGATCATGGCGGCGGCGCAGAACGCCATGCTGCCACTGGTGGTGTTCGCGATGTTCTTCGGTTTCGCGCTGACCCGCATCGACACGACGCGCCGTACGCTGGTCGTCGGCTTTTTCCAGGCCGTCGCGGACGCGATGATCGTCATCGTGGGCTGGGTACTGGCGGTCGCGCCGTTCGGCGTCTTCGCGCTGATTCTGGCCGTCTGCGCACGCGCCGGCCTGCATATGCTTGGAGCGCTCGGCGTGTACGTGCTGGTGGAATGCGCGATTTATATCGTCGTCACCGCACTGATGTTGCCCGTCGTTCGCGTGTGGGGCCGCGAATCGATGAGCCGTTTCGCCGTCGCCATCGTCCCGGCGCAGATCGTCGCGGCCAGCACGCAGTCGTCGCTGGCGTCGATGCCCGCCATGTTGGAAAGCGCGGATCGACGACTGGGCTACCCGCCGGCCGTCACCGCGCTCGTGCTGCCCATGGCGGTCTCGCTGTTCCGGTTGACCAGCCCCGTGCAGTACGTCGTCTCGGCGAGTTTTATCGCATGGGCTTACGGGATCGATCTTGGCGTGGCGCAACTGGCCGCCGGTGCGGCCCTCGCGGTGGTGATCAGCCTTGGCTCGATCGGGCTGCCGGGACAGGTGACCTTTATCGCCACTAATCTTCCCGTCGCACAGGCGATGGGCTTGCCGGTAGGACCGCTGGGCCTGATGCTGGCGGTGGACACGCTTCCCGATGCGCTGGCGACGCTGGGCAACGTCACCGCGGACCTGGCGGCGACGAGCGTCGTCGCCGCTCAATCGCGTAAAGACGACGACGCATGAACGACACCACGGACTTCGACATCATCGTGATCGGCGCCGGCATCGCCGGTGCGTCGATCGCCTGGTTCCTCGCACCGCACGCGCGCGTGCTTATCCTGGAACGCGAAGCCTTCGCGGGCATGCATACGACGGGCCGTTCGGCCGCGCACTTCAGCGAGTCCTACGGATCGCCGCAGGTGCGTGCGCTGACCCGCGCCACGCGTCCGTTTCTCGACCGTCCGCCCGCCGGCTTCGCAGGACATCCGCTGCTGCTCCGTCGCGGCAATGTCGTTATCGGCAACGTCGCGCAGGCCGATCGCGTGCGCGAGGAGTACGAGACCGTGAAGCCGCACACGCACGACCTCGAATTAATCGAAGCTCGTCGCCTTCTGGCGATGGTGCCGGTGCTGCGTCCGGAAGCCGCGCATATCGCGCTGTTCGAACCCAGTTCCGCGGATATCGACGTCAACGAATTGCATCAGGGTTTTCTGCGTGGCGCACGCGCACGGGGAAGCGAATTACGTCTCGATGCCGATATTCGCGGCATCGCGCGTAACGCCGGTCGCTGGGAAGTCGCCTGCACGGAGAGGGCCTATCGCGCGCCGGTGCTCGTGAACGCCGCCGGTGCCTGGGCGGACGAGGTGGCCGTGCAGGCCGGCGTCGCTCCCATCGGACTCGAACCCCGACGCCGCTCCGCATTTCTTTTCGAGCCGCCGCCGGCCATCGATACGAGCACATGGCCTTTCGTCGTGGATATCGACGAGACCTTCTATTTCAAACCCGACGCGGGGCTGCTGCTGGGCTCGGCCGCGAACGCCGACCCCGTCTCGCCGCACGACGTGCAGCCGGAGGAATACGACATCGCGCTCGGCATCCATCGCATCGAGGAAGCCACGACGATGACGATCCGCCGTCCGACGCGTACGTGGGCGGGATTGCGTTCGTTCGTGGCCGATGGCGATCTCGTCGGCGGTTACGACACTGACGTGGAGGGTTTTTTCTGGCTTGCTGCGCAGGGCGGCTATGGCATACAGACCTCGGCGGCGATGGCCGAGGCGTGTGCGAACCTCGTGCTGCACCGGCCATTGCCGGCGCATCTGGTGGATGCGGGGCTTTCTGCGGAAATGCTTGGGCCGGCGAGACTAAGACGCGACCCGCTCTTGTAGGAGCCCTCTTGCGGGCGAAAGCCGACGAAGCGGCGATGCCATACGTGACATCCGCAGCCAACAGATCGGGCTAGCGGATGTGAGCATCCGTCTTCCTCGCCCTGTTGGCTTTCGCCCGCAAGCGGGCTCCTACAAAAAAAGTGTGTCGCCAAACAAAAAGGCCGCGGCAATGCCGCGGCCTTTCGTACTACGAACGCTTGCGCGCTCTTACTTCATCAGACCCGCGAGCGTCTTGCCGAGATCGGCAGGCGACTTCACGGTGGTGACGCCGGCTTTCTCAAGCGCCGCGAACTTCGCGGCCGCCGTGCCCTTGCCACCGGAGATGATCGCACCGGCATGGCCCATGCGCTTACCGGCCGGAGCCGAAGCGCCGGCGATGAACGATACGACCGGCTTCTTCACGTACTGGGCGATGAACTCGGCCGCGTCTTCTTCCGCGCTGCCGCCGATTTCGCCGACCATGATGATGCCTTCGGTCTGCGGATCGTCCTGGAACAGCTTCAGGCAGTCGATGAAGTTCAGACCGTTGATCGGGTCGCCGCCGATGCCGATGCAGGTCGACTGGCCGAGGCCTTCGTTGGTGGTCTGGAAGACCGCTTCATAGGTCAGCGTGCCCGAACGCGACACGATGCCGACCTTGCCCGGCTTGTGGATGTGACCCGGCATGATGCCGATCTTGCACTCGCCCGGGGTGATGATGCCGGGGCAGTTCGGACCGATCAGGATGGTGTCCGGATGCGACTTCAGCACGTTCTTGACGCGCAGCATGTCGAGGACCGGGATGCCTTCGGTGATCGTCACGATGACCCGGATGCCGGCTTCGACGGCTTCGAGGATCGAGTCGGCCGCGAACGGAGGCGGCACGAAGATGACCGACGCGTCGGCGCCGGTCTCGTTGACCGCTTCCTTCACGCTGTTGAAGACCGGCAGACCGATGTGCTCGGAACCGCCCTTGCCCGGGGTCACGCCGCCGACGACCTTGGTGCCGTAGTCGATGGCCTGCTCGGCGTGGAAGGTGCCCTGCTGGCCGGTGAAGCCCTGGACGAGAACCTTGGTGTTCTTGTTAACGAGGACGCTCATGGTTCTCTCCTCAGCCCTTGGCCGCAGCCACGGCTTTCTGGGCCGCGTCGTTGAGATCGTCGGCCGGCGTGATCGCCAGACCGGAGTTCGCCAGCAGTTCGCGGCCTTTCTCTACGTTCGTGCCCTGGAGGCGCACGATGACGGGGATCTTCAGACCGACTTCCTTCACCGCGGCGATGATGCCTTCGGCGATGAGGTCGCAGCGAACGATGCCGCCGAAGATGTTGACCAGGATGGCCTGCACCTTGTCCGACGACAGAATCAGCTTGAACGCTTCCGTGACGCGTTCCTTGGTGGCGCCGCCACCGACGTCGAGGAAGTTGGCCGGCTCGCCGCCCGCCAGCTTGATGACGTCCATGGTGGCCATCGCGAGACCGGCACCATTGACCATGCAACCGATCGTGCCGTCCATCGTCACGTAGTTGAGGTTGTGGCGGATCGCGGCGGCTTCGGCTGCGTCTTCCTGCGTCAGGTCGCGCATGGCGGCCAGATCGGCGTGACGGAATTCGGCGTTGTCGTCCGAGTCGACCTTGCCGTCGAGGGCGGCAAGGTTGCCGTCTTCGAGCACGGCGAGCGGGTTCAGCTCGACCAGCGCGAGGTCTTTCTCGTTGAACAGCTTGTACAGGCCAAGCATGATCTTGGTCAGCTGGCCGACCTGCTTCGCGTTGAGATCCATCGCGAAACCGAGCTGGCGGCACTGGTACGGCTGCAGGCCTTCGACGAAGTCGACGGAGAACGTGTGGATGTCTTCCGGCGTCTCCTTGGCAACCTGCTCGATGTCCACGCCGCCGTGCTTGGAGGCGATGAACGAGATGGCCTTGGTATCGCGATCGACGAGGATCGAGAGGTACAGCTCGCGGGCGATGTTGGTCGCGTCGGTCACCAGCACCAGGTTGACGGGCAGCGCACGGCCGGCCGACTGGTAGGTTTCCATGTTGGTGCCGAGCATGCCCTTGGCAGCGGCGCGGACGTCGTCCAGGCTGCGGCAGAACTTGACGCCACCGGCCTTGCCGCGACCGCCGGCATGGATCTGGGCCTTGACCATCCACTGCGTGCCACCAAGGTGCTTGGCGGCGTCGACAGCGGCATCGGGAGAGTTGGCGACTTTGCCCGGCGGTACGGCGATGCCGTATTTCGCGAAGAGCTCTTTAGCCTGGTACTCGTGGAAATTCATTCGATACCTCGAGCGAACGGAAGAAAACGTACGAATGCGTACAAGCCAGCACGCGGCTTGTACGGGCATGGGGGATGGTGCGCGCGGGGGCGCGGCGCCTTCATGCAGTGCGTGGAGCCGACAGGACGTCGTCGGGTTTTCACACAATACGGCCGGGTATTTTCCCGGAAGGGCGCCCAGATGGAAAGGGGCGCGGTGCCGTTGCCCGTCCGCGAAGGCCTTTAGCGGCTCCGGAGAAGCCCAAATGCCCCCGATAACCCGAAATGTGTCATGACGGCTTCCGTCCACGCCTATACTGCCGGGGACTGAGGGACGCCAGGCGGAGGCTCGAACCGTGTCAACTATCGCGTCGAACCTCACCACGAGGAACAGCGGGGGAAATCAGAGCACGGCGCGTCACGAGCTCTTCTTTTTCAATTATTTCCGCCTGGGCCAGGCCGCTGTCTATATCGCCCTGGCTTTCCGGCCGGGCCACCTGGCGTGGCCCACCCTGCCCGATCCGTTGCTGGCCCGGGTCATGGCACTGGCTTACCTGCTGGTCGCGCTGGTCATGGTGGCCCGCACCCGGCAGGCGCTGAATCACCCTGTTCTGGTCGTGTCCGCCGGCCTCGTCTTCGACGTGCTGGCCGCGGCGGTCGCCCTGATCCTGATGCACGATGTGCGGATGGGCGTGGCGATGATGCTGGTGGTGAATATCGCCACCGGCTCGCTGCTGCTGCCGTTGCGGCTATCCATGTTCTTCGCCGCCGTGGCCTCGCTGGCCATGCTGGGGCATACCTTCTTCGACGAGCAGCCGGGCAGCGGCGACCGCGAAATGCTGGAATACGCACTGTTCGGCGTGGCCTATTTCGCTTCCGCATCATTGTGTTACGTACTCGGCCGGAATATCCGCGCATCGGAGGCGTTGGCCGAGCAGCGCGGCATCGACCTGGCCAACCTCTCGCAGGTCAACGAACTCATCATCCGGCGCATGAAAACCGGCGTGCTGCTGGTGGACGAGGGCAATCGCATCCACCAGCTGAACGAATCGGCGTGGATGCTCATGGGCAATCCCTCGGCCGACCAGCGCGACCTGGGCACGCTGGCCCCGGAACTGTCCCGACGCCTCTATCACTGGCGCACAGCGGGCAAACTGGATGAAACGGCCACGGCACTCGCCGACGGCGTCCCCGAGGTCGTGCCCCGCTTCTCCCGGCTGGCGCCCAACGACGATTCCCACGTCCTGATCTTCCTGGACGACACCTCGCTGCTGTCGCGCCGCGCCGAGGAACTGACCCTCAGCTCGCTGGGGAGGCTTTCGGCGTCGATCGCCCATGAAATCCGCAATCCCCTGGCCGCCATCCACTATTCGGCGCAGTTGCTGGCCGAATCGACGGACATGAACGACACCGACCTGCGCATGGTCGAGATCATCAACAACCACTGTTCGCGCCTCAACGAAATCATCGAGAACATCCTCCAGCTGTCGCGCCGCGAGCGCTCCCGGCCGGAAACGCTCGACCTCAGCCAGTGGGTCCACCACTTCGTGGCCGAATACCGCCAGGGCAACGACCTGGGCGCCGACATCCTGCGCGCCGTGGCGCCGGGCGAGCCGGTGGCCGCCGTCGCCGATCCCCAGCATCTGCAACAGGTCGCCTGGAATCTCGTCCAGAATGCACTGCGCTACGGGCGCATGCCGAACGAGCCGGCACGGGTGATGATCGTGGCGCGCAACTCCGACACGGGCACGCCCATCCTCGAAGTCATCGATCGCGGTCCCGGCATCCCCCCGAAAGTCGCCGCACAGATATTCGAACCCTTCTTCACCACGCACGAATACGGCACGGGGCTTGGCCTCTACCTGGCTCGCCAGATGAGCGAGGCCAATCAGGCCGCACTGGAATACGTACGCGTGGCCGGTGGCGGCAGCTGCTTCCGGATCAGCCTCACTCCCCCCGCACGAACCGCTGCCTCCGCCCCCGTGGCGGCAAGAGCGTGAACGCCGCGCTTTGCGAAGGCGTCCGGGCAGGGTTAACCTTTCACGCTTAAGGACATCGACCGGAACTCATGAGCAAACAGACCGTACTGGTCATCGACGACGAGCGCGATATCCGCGAGTTGCTGACCATCACACTCGGTCGAATGGAACTCGACGTCGACGCGGTAGGCAGCGTCAGCGAAGCGCGGAGCGCACTGGCCGGTCGTCGTTACGACCTCTGCTTCACCGACATGCGCCTTCCCGACGGCAGCGGTCAGGAGCTGATCGAACTGATCAGCGAGACCTATCCGGAAACGCCGGTGGCCATGATCACGGCCTACGGCAACGTGGACGCGGCCGTGAACGCACTGAAAGCCGGCGCTTTCGACTTCGTGTCGAAACCCGTCGACATCCAGTTGCTGCGACGGCTGGTGCGTACCGCGCTGAAGCTCTCCGAAGAACGCAAAGCCGAAGCCGGCGGCGCGAAGGGTGCCCAGTCCTCCGATCGCCTCATCGGCACTTCGGCCGCGATGCAGCAGGTGCGCTCCACCATCTCCAAGCTCTCGCGCAACCAGGCGCCGGTCTATATCGGCGGCGAATCGGGCGTGGGCAAGGAACTGGTCGCCCGCCTGATCCATGAAATGGGCCCGCGCGCTCCCGGCGCCTTCGTGCCCGTGAACTGCGGCGCCATTCCGTCGGAGCTGATGGAAAGCGAGTTCTTCGGTCATCGCAAAGGCAGCTTCACCGGCGCCCACGCGGACAAGGAAGGCCTGTTCCAGGCGGCACAGGGCGGCACGCTGTTCCTCGACGAAGTCGCGGAGCTGCCGCTGCACATGCAGGTCAAACTGCTGCGCGCCATCCAGGAAAAAGCGGTACGCCCCATCGGCGGCCGCGACGAAATTCCCGTCGACGTGCGCATTCTGTCCGCCACGCACAAGGATCTGGCCGCGCTCGTCGAGCAAGGTCTGTTCCGCCAGGATCTTTTCTACCGCATCAACGTCATCGAGCTGCGCGTTCCACCGCTACGCGAACGTCGCGGCGACGTGCCCGCGCTGGCCGATTTCATCCTGCAGCAGTTGGCCACCGAATCGGGCATGCCCAGCGGTCGCCTGAAGCCCGACGCACTCGCGGCCCTGGAGTCCTATCATTTCCCGGGCAACGTCCGCGAACTGGAAAACATCCTCGAGCGCGCCATGGCCATGGCCGAAGGCGACACGATCGAAGCGGGCGATCTGATGCTTCCCCAGCGCACCCATACCGCCGACGGCACGGGCGGCGCGGCTGTCCCCGCGACGTCCGCATTGCGCGGAACGGCACACAGCGATGTACCGCTGGAAGATTACATTTCCAACATCGAACGCGACACGATCGTGAAAGCGCTCGAAGAGGCCCGCTACAACAAGACCGCTACCGCGCGGAAACTCGGCATCACGTTCCGTGCGCTGCGTTACAAGCTGAAGAAGCTGGGCATCGACTGACACATAGGGCGATCGAATCTGACAGATCCGTTCGCCCTGCGCCGACAACCGCACGGCTCCCGGATTTCCATACTCCGCAACGGCGTCCGCATACCGCGGTCGCTCTCACGGAGCTCAGGCATGCGGAAATCCCTGGCACTATTCGCGCTCCTTGCATCACCCATGGCATCGGCGCAGGTCGTGGACCATTGCCCGCGCCCCTCGGCAATCGTCAACGATCGCGGCGTCCACCACGCGGCGACGCCGCTGAGTGCACGTTTCGCAAGACCGCCCACGACTGATCCTCAACGGCGCTCGTCGGGAGGAACTGCTCGTTGCAGGAGCGCGACGGCTTAAACGACTTTCCCTTCGCTTGCATCCAGCGCCTCGCGCACCGTGCGCAACAACGCCCGTGCCTGCACGGGCTTGTCCAGTACGTAGAGATGTTCCAGGGTCGGAAGTTCGTCGAGGTTCGGCGGGGATTCGGGGCGGGCAAGGAGAAGTACCGAACGTTTGTAGCCGCGTTCCAGCAACGCCGCCAGCGTGCGCACGCCCGTGAACAGATTCATGTCGGCATCCAGTACGACGAGATCGGGAATGCCGTGCGCTTCGATCCATTGCAACGCGGCGGTGCCGCTCTGGCTCGCGCCCGCCTGATAGCCGTAAGCGTCCAGGGTATCGACCAGCAGCGAGAGCTGCATCGCTTCTTCGACGACAACCAGTACGCGCTCGGCTTCGCCAAGCAGACCGGTTTCGGTGCGCATCGTTTCCGCGATCGAGTCGTCGCCCTCGGCAAGCGGCAGGTACAGATGGAATTGCGTGCCTTCGCCGGGTTTGCTGCGCACACGCATGACACCGCCATGGCTGGCGATGATGCGTTTGCACGAAAGCAGACCGAGCCCGGTACCGGTTTCCTTGGTGGTAAAGAACGGCTCGAACAGACGTTGGAGGACGTCCTGCGACATCCCTACGCCAGAATCGATCACGCTCAGGCGAAGATAGCGACCCGCGGCGGGCTGCTCACCTTCGACGAAGAAGTCCTCGGGAAGATTGATCTGTGCCGTTTCGACACGAAGCTGCCCGCCATCGGGCATAGCCTGAAGCGCATTGAGGCACAGGTTCAGCAGACACTGCTGCAGTTCGGTGTGGTTGCCTTCGATGGAAATTTCCGGGTCGAAGACATCGACATCCATCTGCACCGTGCGCGGCACACTGCCCTGCATCAATAATTTCAGCGCGTCGAGCAGCGCCCCGAGGCGTACCTGCTCCGCGCGACGTGCGCCACGGGCGAACGAAAGCATCGACGAAACCATTTCCAGCCCACGCCGTCCGCAGTCGCGCACCAGCGCACCGAGACGCGCCAGGCGCGGATCGTCGGCGTAGTCCTGCAACGTATCCCCAGCCAGCAATAACGGCTGAAGAAGATTGCGCAGATCGTGACTGAGACCGCCAGCCAGCAACGCCAGGCTCTCGAAGCGCTGCGCACGAATCAGCTCCAGCTCGGCGCGCGCACGCGCACGCTGCTCTTCGGCCTCGCGCAATGCGCGACGCACCGCGGACGCAAGACGCACGGTGTTCTGCTTGAGGATGTAGTCGGTGGCGCCGTTGCGCAACGCTTCGATGGCCGCCTCTTCGCCCAATGTCGCCGAAACGAAGATAAACGGGATATCGCTGCTGCGTTCGCGCAACACTTCCAGCGCACGTTCGCCGCTGAATACCGGCATGCTCAGATCGGACAGAATGATATCCGGGTGGAATTCGTCCAGCGCCTGCGTGAAGGCCGCCTCGTCCTCGACCAGACGTACCTCGTACTCGAGGCCATCCATATCGAGCTCCGAAAGCACGAGCTCCGCGTCGAGCGGGCTGTCCTCGACCTGGAGAATCCGGACCTTTTGCGCTTGTCCATTCATGTGGGTATGGATCTCGTCGTTCCGCTCGTGACTCTGGTTCGGATGGGGTGGTTCAGATGGGATCGGGGCGCTGGTTCAGCACTGCCCAGAAATGACCGAGCGTCTGCACGGCGGTGAAGAATTGCTGCGCGTCGACGGGCTTCAGCACATAGGCGTTGACGCCCAGATCCCAGCTCCGCGCCAGATCGCTTTCCTCGCGGGACGAGGAAAGAATGACCACGGGCAGGCGCCGGCGCTGTTCGTCCGTACGCAACTGCTTCAGCACTTCGAGACCATCCATTCGCGGCATCTTGATGTCGAGCAGCACGACGGCGGGATCGCCCTCGGGACGATCGGCGAAGCGGCCGCGACGATAGATATAGTCGAGACAATCGACACCGTCCTCGACATGGACGATGGGATTGGCGAGCTTGGCCTCGCGTAGTGCATCCATCGCCATTTCGGCGTCGGCACTGGAGTCTTCGACGAGCAGGATGGTGCGCAGGTCGCGTTGGTTCATGTGTCACCCATTCTTGAGCCCGGCACATCGGAGGCCGGTAGTGAAAAGTGGAAAGTGGCGCCGCGGTCGACTTCGCCATCGGCCCAGGTCCGTCCGCCGTGGCGCGCGATGATGCGGCGTACGTTGGCCAGGCCGATGCCGTTGCCGGGAAATTCCGAAGCGCGATGCAGACGCTGGAACACGCCGAAAAGTTTGCCCGCGTACTGCATGTCGAAACCGGCACCGTTGTCCGATACCGTGAATTCGTAGTCCCCGGCACCCGTGCGGCCGAGTTTGACCTCGATCAGCGCGCGCTCCCGGTGAGACGTATATTTCACCGCATTGCCCAGCAGGTTCTGCCAGACCGTGCGCAGCATGTTTTCGTCGCCGATCACGATGGGCAGCGGTGCGATACGCCAGTCGATATGTCGTTCCTGCGTATCCGATTCGAGAAGCGCCTTCGCTTCTTCGACCAGCGACTGCATGTCGACCGGCTGCAGACGCAACGCGCCGCGGCCGAGCCGCGAAAAAACCAGCAGGTCGTCGATCAACTGGGCCATGCGCCGGGAAGAACTGCTGATGACGTCGATGTAATGACGCGAGCGCTCGTCGGCATCTTCCCCCAGCTGGGCTTCCAGCTTGCCGGCGAAACCGGAGATATGCCGCAGCGGGGCGCGCAGATCGTGCGATACCGAATAGCTGAACGCTTCGAGCTCGCGATTCACGTCAGATATCTGTTCGACCTTGCCTTCCAGCTGACGGTTCAGTTCGTTGACCTTCTGCTCGACCAGCGCACGCGCGGTGATATCGCTTACCGTCAGCAGCAATGCCGGCTTCTTGCTGTCGGGCTGATGGATGCGACGGGCGTTGATCACCACGAAACGGTCGATGCCATCGACCGTGCGCTGGGTAAGTTCGTAGTCCCACAGTTCGCGATCGCGCGCTATCACATCGTTCAGCCGCTGCAACAGAGCGCCATCGGTCCAGGCACCGTCGCCGACGTCCTGAAGCGGAATGTTCCTATCCCGGTCGCTGTCGATACCGTAGAGCTCGCCGAAGGCGGTGTTCACCAGCAACGTGCGCAGGTCGTCGTCGAGCATGGCGATCGGCTCGCGGACGGCCTGCACGATCAGCAGCGACCGCTGCACGGCTTCCTGCATTCTCGATTCGGCATTCAGACGGATGGCTATCTGCCGCTCGGAAACGACGACGACGATACCGAGCAAGGCTATCTGCGCCAGCGCGGCGATCAGCAGTACGAGCCGGTTATTCGTGGCCAGTTCGTTCGCGCGTTCGCGACGCGCGGTGAGCAAGGTGTCTTCTTCGGCCACGACCTGGGAGATCAGATCGCGAAAGGCGAAGAGCTTGCGTGAATCTTCCATCGATTCGAGCGCACCGGTGCGGTCGCCGGCATGCAGGCGCTTGAGTGCCTGATCCATCAGTACGATGCGGCCGTTCGCCACGGCCTCCAGCGCGCCAAGACGCGTCATCTGCGAAGGATTGTCGCGCATCATGTCGCGCAGGTTGCCGAGAACGCCGGGAACGACCTTTCGCGCGCCTACGGCGCGATCTTCCAGCACGGGATCGACGACGGCACCCGGCGCAAGCATGGTGTAGACGGCCGCTTCGTTATCGCGCAGGGCGGCTTCGAGGCGATAGACGCTGGTCTTGACCTCGGCGGTATGCGTAACCCAGTCGCGCGAAACGAGTGCATCGTCGGCGCTGGAGCGCGTCACGATATAGGGAAGCCCCACGATCACCACGACGGCGACCAGCAGGCCGGCCATGCGCCAGCGCAGTCCGATACGTTGGATCATGCGACCACTACCCTCACAGCCCTTCCTGCCCGGGACGGACACGCATTCTGGCACGCTTCGCGCGTGCATGCTGTTGACGGGACGGTCACGGAGGCCTCGGAATCGATGCAACAGGCGCCCCTTCGCTTACCCCGGACGCGTCCGATTTAACGGAATGCGACCGGGAGCGAGTGTGCGCCTGTCCTGCAGGAGGCGTGCTTTTTGCAGGACGTGGCGTGAAACCGTCGTGAGGGGTGGGAGCGGCGACGCAGAAACCCCAACTAATTACGGCGCGACCTTCGACATCGACGACGGCCGTGCGGAAGGCGCGGTACCCCAAGTCTTATTCGGCTGCGCCTGCATCGTGAATTTCAGTTCGCCACCCGCAACGATTTCCTCATGCCGCACATACGTGCGATCGAGCGGCTTGCCGTTCAACGTGACCTGCCCCACATACGGATGCGACGCATCCAGATGCTCGGCGGACACGGTGAAACGCTTGCCGCCCGGAAGATTCAGCGTCACCTTGTTCACGAAGGGGCGACCAATGACGTATTCGTTGCTGGCCGGCGTGACCGGATAGAAGCCCATCGCCGTGAACACATACCAAGCCGACATCTGGCCCAGGTCGTCGTTACCCACCAGTCCGGTCGGCGTGGGCGTGTACTGGGTGTCCATGACCGTCTTCAGGCGTTCCTGCGTCTTCCACGGCTGACCCGCGAAATCGTACAGATAAGCCATGTGATGGCTCGGCTCGTTGCCGTGCGCATACCAGCCGATCAGGCCGGTAATGTCTTCGACGTGCGCGAACGCTTTCGGATCGACCTTCGCGTCGAATACCTCGTCGAGCTTCTTCACGAAGTTGTCCTCGCCACCCAGCGCGGTGACCAGGCCCGCGATGTCCTGCGGCACGAACCAGGAATACTGGTACGCATTGCCTTCGGTGAAGTCGCTGCCGTAACCGGCCTGCCCCGGATCGAACGGCTCGCGGAAGGCCCCGTCGGATTTGCGCGCACGCACGAAGCCGGTTTTCGTATCGAAGCTGTTGCGCCAGTTACCGGCGCGCTTCGTGAACGTATCGGCGACGTCGTTCTGTCCCATGGCGCGGGCCATCTGCGCCAGCGACCAGTCGTCGTATGCGTATTCGACCGTCTTCGACGCGGCTTCCGGCTGACGGTCGATCGGCACGTAACCGAGCTTCATATAGTCGTCGAGGCCACCGTACGGACCATAGGACGCACTGGCCACCATGGCATCGAGCGCGGCCTTGGCGTCGTAACCGCGGATGCCCTTCATATAGGCATCGGCGATCACGGGGACGGCGTGGTAGCCGATCATGCACCACGTCTCCATGCCCTGGTACGCCCACACGGGCAGGATGCCGAACGGACTGGATTGCTGCGAGGCAATCAGCGAACTGACGAAATCGTTGCTCTTTGCCGGCTGGAGCAGGGTCATCAACGGCTGCTGCGCGCGGAACACGTCCCACAGCGACCACGTGGAATAGAAGTCGAAGCCCTTCGCCGTATGCACCTGGTTGTCCGGACCGCGATATTCGCCATTGACGTCCATGGACAGACCCGGTGCGATCATCGCGTGATACAGGGCCGTGTAGAACGTCTCGCGCGTCTTCGCCGGAGCGTCGACATCGACCGTGGCCAGCGCCTTTTCCCACGCCCCGCGCGCTTCGGCGCGACGGGCGTCGAAGTCGAAACCGGCGCCATCCTTGTCGAGATTGGCGATCGCGTTGTCCTCGCTGACCGAGGACACGGCGACCTTCACGATCAACGGCTTATCGAGCGGCCCGAAGTCGAACACACCCTCCAGCGCCCGGCCGGTCTGCCCGTCGCGGTCTTCCGCGCGATTTCCGGGGCCGCCGAAGCCGTGATAGACGATGTCCTTCTCGCGGTTGTAGAGCATGCGCGAGGTCATCGGCTGATTGAAACGCATGGCGAAGAAGAGCTGCCGACCCGGCGCCCAGCCGCGGGTCGAACGACCGCCGGTCACCGTACCGTCGGCGCGAACGCGCAGGCTCGCCCACAGGACCTTGCCGTCGTAGTCGTAAATGCTGGGACGAAGATCCATCAGCACGTGGGCCGGCTTGCCCTTCGGGAAGGCGTAGCGATGCCAGCCCACGCGCGTCCCCGCGGTCAGTTCCGCGCGAATGCCATAGTCGGCCAGCGTGACCGCGTAGTAACCTGCCTCGGCTTTCTCGCTCTTGTGATCGAAGCGCGACCGATAGCCACTGCCCGGTTGGTCCGGGGTACCGGGGTCCAGCCGCACGTCGCCGGCGATCGGCATCACCAGTACGTCACCCAGGTCCGAATGTCCGCTGCCGGAGAAGTGGGTATGCGAAAAACCGAGGATGCTGCTGTCCCCGTACTGATAACCGGCCGCCCACTTATAGGCGTGCTTGAAGTCGGGCATGGCCGTGTCGGGACTGAGCTGGATCATGCCGAAGGGCACCGTGGCGCCTGGGAAGGTATGTCCGTCGCCACCCGTGCCCACCATGGGGTCGACCGCGGACCAGGCGCTCACTGGCTTGCCGGCCGCCGCGACCCCGGCCGCGAAGGGGACGGACAGCGCCGCGGCCAGCAGGCCACGACGCAGACGGATGAACTTCGACATTCGGCTTCCCCTCGATCGGATCGTTACAAAGGATTTGGATCGTGATAAACGGACTGAAGCTATCAAACTTGCTTCGCCGATGCATGTTGCAGTGCGTGATGCCTTGTTTGCCGTCCCGAGCGATGATCGCCCGGATTTAGATCGTTTGAAGGAACGAGCCGATGCCCAAGCCACCCCCGCAGCGCCGCAAGGTCACCCTCGCCGATATCGCGCTGGGGTGTGACGTTTCGCGTGCCACCGTCTCGCTGGTACTCCGCGGCAGTCCGCTGGTCAATTCAGCCACACGGGCCAGGGTCGAGGCCGAACTGAAGCGGCAGGGCTACGTGTACAACCGCGCCGCGGCCAACCTGCGCCGCCGAACCTCGTCCAGCATCGGCCTGGTCGTCAACGACCTGGGCAACCCCTTCTTCGCCGAATTCGCGGCAGGTGCCGACGAAGCGCTGGGCCGCGCCGGCTTCGTCACCCTGCTGGGCAATACGGGCGAATCGCCCGAGCGCCAGCAGGCGGTACTCAACTCGCTGGTCGAACACGGTCCGGCGGGCATCATTCTCTCGCCCGCCGAGGGCAGCGAAGGCGAACGCGTGCTTGCCGCGGTCGGCGTCCATACGCCCCTGCTGGTCTTCAACCGCGAACTGCCCGACGCCCAGGGCGAACATCGCTGGGACACGCTGGAAATGGACAACGAGCGTGGCGCCCGCCTCGCCACCGAACATCTCATCGGCCTGGGCCACCAGCGCATCGCTTTCTTCGGCGGCCACCGCGACTCCAGCTCCGTGGAGCAACGCCGCCGCGGCTATACCGGCGCCATGCGCGATGCGGGACTCCCCATCGACCCCGCCTGGCTGATCGAAAGCGCTCCCACACGCCTCGAAGCCGCCCGGCAGACGGGCGCGCTCTTCCTGCGCGATCCCGCCCCCACGGCCGCGGTTTGCTACAACGACGCCGTCGCGCTTGGCCTGATGCTTGGCCTCACCCGGCGTGGACGGCGTCCGGGCGAGGATTTCGCCCTCACCGGCTTCGACGATGTCGCCGAGGCTTCCGTCAGCGTCCCGCCTCTTACCACCATCGCCGTCGATCCACGCGGTCGCGGCAGGCAGGCGGCAGAACTCATCCTGAGCAGACTTTCCAATCCAGACGCGGCACCGGGCCACACCATCGCGCCCGTGCAGCTGGTGATTCGCGAAAGCAGCTGCGCACCCCATTCTTCCTGACCCCAACGGAGCGCCTCATGGCTATTGCTTCCGCGCCAACACCGCCCGCGTCGTCCGCCAAGGCTGGCGACACCCGTTACACCTACTTCCCTCTCGCCCTTGGCGTGATGACCACGATCTTCTTCATGTGGGGTTTTCTTACCTGCCTGAACGACATCCTGATTCCCCACCTGAAAGCCGTGTTCGAACTGAGCTATGCGCGCGTCATGCTCATCCAGTTCACCTTCTTCGGCGCGTACTTCCTGATGTCGTTGCCGTCCGGCCGTCTGGTCGCGGCGCTCGGCTACAAGAAGGGCATCGTGGCCGGTCTGGCCATCGCGGGTATCGGCGCACTCGGCTTCTGGCCGGCCGCCGCGCTGCATAATTACGAGGCGTTCCTCGGCGCGCTGTTCGTCCTGGCCACCGGCATCACGGTGCTCCAGGTCGCAGCCAACCCGTATGTCGCCCTGCTCGGACCCGAGCGCACCAGCTCCAGCCGTCTCACGCTGGCCCAGGCGCTCAACTCCGCCGGTACGGCCATTGCCCCGATCTTCGGCGGCTTGCTGATCCTGGCCAATACAGTCAAGAGCGGCGACGAAGTCTCCCAGATGTCGGCCGTCGAACAGGCGGCCTACCGCGCGCAGGAAGCCAGCTCGGTACAGGGCCCGTACCTCGGCCTCGCCGTCGTGCTGTTCCTGCTAGCTATCTTCGTCTGGCTGTTCCGCCTGCCGGCACTGGAAGAGTCCACCGAGAAGGCCGACACCTCGAAGCACACACTGAAGGACGCCCTGCGCTATCCGCATGTGTTCTTCGGCGTGCTGGGCATCTTCTTCTACGTGGGCTCTGAAGTATCGATCGGCAGCTTCCTGGTCAACTACCTGCACATGCCGGAGATCGGCAATTTCAGCGAGAAGGAAGCCACCCACTACGTTTCGGCGTACTGGACGCTGGCGATGATCGGTCGCTTCATCGGCTCGGCCCTGCTGGTCAAGGTCTCGCCGCGCCTGCTGCTTGGCCTGTTCGCCATCATCAACCTCGTGCTGCTGCTGACCACCATGACGACAACCGGCATGGTGGCGGTTTACAGCGTCGTGGCCATCGGCCTGTTCAACTCGATCATGTTCCCGACGATCTTCTCGCTGGGTATCGAGGGTCTCGGCCCCCTGACCGGCAAGGCGTCCAGCCTGCTGATCATGGCGATCGTCGGTGGTGCGCTGATGCCCTATATCCAGGGTCTCTTCGCCGACCACATCGGCGTGCAGCACGCCTTCTTCATTCCGCTCATCGGTTACGCGTACATCGTGTTCTACGGATTCAGCGGCTCCAAGGTTCGTGCGGTCCCCACCACCACGCACTGACCATCACGTCTGGCGACGGCCGGCATTCGACCGGCCGTCGCGCAGTTTCCTCGCCATAGGACAGGCTTCAATCGCATGGCATCCATTCTTTGCTTCGGCGAAGCGCTGATCGACTTTCACGCGCAGCCGCAAGCTGGCGGCAACCAGCCGCCTGCATTCGTTCCCTTTGCCGGCGGCGCTCCCGCCAATGTCGCTGTCGCGGCCGCTCGCCTGGGCGCCCGCTCGCGTTTCGCGGGCATGCTCAGCCGCGACATGTTCGGCGATTTCCTGCTGAAGAGTCTCGACGAACTCGGCGTCGGCACGGTCGATGTCGTGCGCACCGACGAGGCGCGTACCGCACTTGCCTTCGTCGCGCTCGACGAACTCGGCGAGCGCAGTTTCAGCTTTTATCGTCCGCCAGCCGCCGACCTGCTTTTCCGTCCGGAACACTTCCGTGCGGAGACGTTCGACGATGTGGCCATCTTCCATGTCTGCTCGAACAGCCTGACGGAAGCGGCTATCGCCGACACCACCATCGACGGCATGCGCCGTGCCCGCGCCGCGGGTGCGCTGGTCAGTTTCGACATGAATCTGCGCCCTGCACTCTGGCCGCGCGACGAAGCACCGATGCCGCGCTTGTGGAACGCGCTGCTCGAAGCCGACATCGTGAAACTCAGTGCCGAGGAGTTCGCCTTCATCCATGCGGGCGCCGGTTCCGACGATGCACTGCTTGCCCGCTTGTGGCGTGGCGAAGCGAAGGTGCTGCTCGTGACCGACGGTAGCGAACCGATGCTCTGGTTCACCCGCGACGGACGCGGCACGATCCCCGGCTGGCCCGTCACGACCGTCGATGCGACAGCGGCGGGCGATGCCTTCGTCGGCGGCTTGCTGAGCCGTCTGACCGACGAAAAAATCACGCGCGAAACGTTGTCCGGGCTGCTCGCCGACACGTCGCGCTTCCACGACCTGCTGCGTTTCGCCGCCGCGTGCGGCGCGATCACGGTCACCCGCAAGGGCTCGTTCACGGCCATCCCCGATCAGGCCGAAGTACGCGCCTTCATGGAGAAACACACATGACAACCGTACCTCTTCCCGATTTCCGCTCCGCCGATGTCCTTCGTGCGCACATCGCCAAAACGATGGCGTTCTACAAGCCCAACGAGATCGATCCGGCGGGTGGTTTCCTCCAGTACTTCAAAGACGACGGCAGCGTGTACAACCGCACGCACCGTCATCTGGTCAGCAGCACGCGTTTCGTTTTCAATCACGCGATGGCGGCTATCGAGTTCGGCAAGGCCGAGGACGTCGAAGCCGCCCGGCATGGCCTGAAGTATCTGCGCGAAGTCCACCGCAATCCCGAAACCGGCGGTTACGCGTGGACCATCGAGTCCGGCAAGCCCGAGGACGAAACCTATCATTGCTACGGCGTGGCCTTCGTCCTGCTGGCGTATTCCTGCGGCGTGAAAGCCGGCATTACCGAAGCCGCCGCATGGATGGACGAAACCTGGGACCTGTTCGAAAAGCGCTACTGGGACCCCGCATACGGCCTGTACAAGGACGAAGCCGACAAGCACTGGAATTTCTCGGGCTATCGCGGCCAGAACGCCAATATGCACACGTGCGAGGCGATGATCGCCGCTTACGAGGCAACGGGTAACGACCGTTATCTCGATCGCGCGCTGCTGCTCGCCGACAACATGACGCAGCGTCAGGCAAAGCTCGGCAACGGGCTGATCTGGGAGCATTACGACATTCACTGGAACGTCGACTGGAAGTACAACCTCGACAATCCCAAACATCTGTTCCGCCCGTGGGGATTCCAGCCCGGCCATCAGACCGAATGGGCGAAGCTGCTGCTGATGCTGGATCGTTATACGACCAAGCGTGGCCAGTCGATCGACTGGCTAGTACCGACGGCACAGCATTTCTTCGACAAAGCACTAGCCCATGCCTGGGACGACGAGCACGGCGGCATCGCCTATGGCTTCTCGCCCGAAGGCGATGTGTGCGACGACGACAAGTATTTCTGGGTTCAGGCCGAATCGCTCGCCGCCGCCGCGCTGTTGCACGATCGCACCGGCGAGCCGCGTTATGCGGTGTGGTACGACAGGATCTGGGCGTATTCGTGGGAACACTTCGTCGATCACAAGTACGGTGCCTGGTATCGCATTCTTACGCGCGATAACAGGAAGTACGACGACGAGAAGAGTCCAGCCGGGAAAACCGATTACCACACGATGGGTGCGTGCTATGAAGTTATGGCGCTTATCCGGCGGGGTGGGAAGCCCTGAGGTAGCAAAGGAGCGGCTACACCGCTTCGTAGGCTATCGCGCGCAGGCGCGCTCCCACAGGAATCAAGAGCGTGTACCCGCTCTCTGTGGGAGCGCGCCTGCGCGCGATAGCCTACGAAGCGATGAAGCGAAACTCGCCTAGAGCAGCTCCCCCAACACCTGCCGCGACACCGCCATCCCCTCCCACGGATCCTCCCGCAAATCCCGCGCCCGCTTCAACGCCCGCTTCAATCCAAACGCCCCACCCGTCTTCAACCGCCCGATCTCCTCCCATCGCACCGGCATGGCCACGGGCGCCCCGGCCCGTGCGCGCAGCGACCACCCGGTCACGCTCGTCGCACCTCGCGTATTGCGCAACCAGTCGATGAAGATCAGCCCTTCGCGCTTCGCCTTGCTGGCTTCGGCGATGTAACGCGCCGGCCGCTTCGTCACCAACGCATCCGCCACGCTTTCGCAGAACGTCTTGACCTCGCCCCACGACGGTCCCCGCTGGAACGGTGCGACGACATGCAGCCCCTTGCCGCCCGACGTCCGCACAAAGCTTTCCATCCCGGCGCCGAGCAATACATCGCGAATATCCCGTGCCGCCGCGGCTACCGTTTTCCACTCCACGCCTTCCGCCGGATCGAGATCGAAGATGAGACGATCCGGCTTGTCCGGATCGTCGACACGTGCGCCCCAGGGATGAAACTCCAGCGTGTTCATCTGCACCAGCTCCAGCACGCCTTCGATGCTGTCGACATAGATGTATTCGGCCGGATCGCCGTCTTTCTCCGTGAGTTTCACCGCTGGTACGTGCGCACCCAGCGTATCGGCGTGATGTTTCTGGAAGAAACACTGACCTTCCGCGCCGTGAGGACAACGCACCACCGACAACGGGCGGTTCGCCAGTTCGGGTAGCAGCCAGCGCGCGACGGCGGCGTAGTAATCGGCGACGTCCTGCTTCGTGATATTGCCCTCGGCGTATACCACGCGTTCGGGATGCGTGACCTTGAAGCTCGCCATCGCTCAGCCCGCCCGATGCTTCGCGGAGGCTTGTTTCATCGACCTGCGGATCATGGTGAGACTCCCGAACGAAAAGCTGGGCGTAGAGAACTACGCCCAGCTACGTCGAGGAAATGGCAATAACGTCCCGCACCCACTAAGGAGGGCGCAGTGGGCGTTTCGCGGCTGCCTCGTATTACTTTCCTTGCACTACCGGCAGCTCGATCGCGCTCGCCTTACCCGGCGCATGCCATACCTGCTGCGTCGCCTTTACGTAATCGGTCGGCTTCGCGAAGAAGATGTTCGGCACGTAGGTCTGCGGATTGCGGTCGTACAGCGGGAACAGGGACGATTGAATCTGGACCATCACCCGATGGCCCGGCTTGAACACGTGATTGGCGGTGGGCAGGCCGAACTTGTAGAGCAACGGTTCGTTCGACGCGAGCGCCTTCGGCGTTTCGAAGCTCTCGCGATAGCGGCCACGGAAAATATCCATGGATACCGCCAGCTCGTATCCGCCCATGGCCGGGTTGGACGCCACGATTTCGGGATAGACGTCGATCAGTTTGACGACCCAGTCGCTGTCCGTACCGCTGGTCGCGGCATACAGATTGACCTGCGGCACACCGGAAATACGTAGCGGCTCGGTCAGCGGCTCGGTGACATAGGTGAGCACGTCGGGGCGTCCGTCGACAAAGCGCTGGTCCTGCACGAGCCAGGTGGTCCACGACGTGCGGTCGCCGAAACGCACCGGACGCGGCACGTACGGCACCGGCTTGGCGGGATCGGATACATAGTCGTCGTGCTCGGCCTGCCCTGCCGCCGGCGCCGTGAACGACAGGACGCCGGACGCGTTGAGGTAAAGCGGCTTCGATTTCGACTTGCAGCCTTCGGCACAGCTGAGCGGCCAGGACTTGAGGCGGTCCCAGTGATTCTCGCCCGTGTTGTAGATCAGTACCGGCGGCGTATCGGCGCGCGGCGCGCCGTCCACCAGGTACTGGTCGAAGAACGGCCGCAGCACGTCGCGGCGGAACTGCAATGCCGTATCGCCATCGAACTGCAACGCGCCCAGCGAAGCCGCGTCGTAGTTCACCTGGCTATGGCGCCACGGCCCCATGACCAGGTAATTGTGGTCGTTACCCTTGTCCTTCGGCTCCATCGCTTCGTAGCTATGGATGGCACCCCACATGTCTTCCTGGTCCCACAGACCCTGTAGCCACATGGTCGGCACTTTCAGGGGCTGTTTGGCCATCACCTTGTCCAGCGCCTGTCCCTGCCAGTACGCATCGTAGGACGGATGCTCGCTGACCTTCTTCCAGTACGGCAGTACGTCCATGCCCGTGAGCCGCGCATAGTCCCCCGCCGAACCGGCGGCAAGAAAATTGGTGTAGTCGTCGTAACCTTCGCGCGCCGTCGTCGAGCCCTTGCCACGCGCCGTGGTCTGGCCGATGAAGTAATCGAAATTCGTCTGGCGGAAGGCACCGTAATGGAACCAGTCGTCGCCCATCCAGCCATCGACCATGGGGCTTTCGGGCACGGCGACCTTCAGCGCGGGATGCGGATTGACCAGCGCCATGACGACGGTGAAGCCTTCATACGACGAACCGATCATGCCGACCTTGCCGTTGGATTCGGGCAGGTTCTTCACCAGCCAGTCGATCGTGTCGTAGGCGTCGGTCGAGTGATCGACTTCGCTGGAATTCAGCGGTCCGCGCAGGGGGCGCGTCATGACGTAGTCGCCTTCCGAACCGTACTTGCCGCGGATGTCCTGGAAAACACGGATGTAGCCGCCATCGACGAAGACTTCGTCGCCCTGGGGCAGCAGGTCGCGCATCTTCGGCGATTCGAGGCGCGCGGCGCGGCCGCTGGCGTTGTACGGCGTACGCGTGAGCACGATCGGCGCGTGCTTCGCTCCCTTGGGTATCACGATGACGGTATGCAGCTTCACGCCGTCGCGCATCGGGATCATGACGTCGCGTTTGACGTAGTCGAGGTTCGCGGTCGGACTGTCGAACTTCGGCGGAATATCCGGCGTCATCGGCGGTGTCTGCGCGGCGGCAAGCGATACGGCAAGCGCGGCGGACAGGGCAAGCATAGGCAACAACGTGCGACGAACGGTCATTGAAGTTCCTCTGTAACGATGGGACGGACGCGGCCCCTACCGCGTCCGTCGATGCATGCTATTGGGGCTTCCCAGCAGTCTTGCGAACAGTCACCGCGTCAGCATGATCGACACGGGGCAGTGGTCGGAGGGATGTTCCGCTTCCGGCACGCCATAGGTGAACTCGTTGAACGACCCCGTGACCATACGCGTGCTCGCCGCGCGATTCATCACGAGGTGATCGATGAAGTCGGGATATTTCGCCTCGCACGTGGCCGAATGTCCGGCTGTCGCGTCGACGAGGTTGACACCCGGTGCACTGCGGCCGAGGTCCAGCCACACGCGATCGCCGGGCAGGTCGAGTCGACGGTTCCAGTCGCCAAGGATGACGAAGGCGGCGCCTTCTTTTTCGCGCTCTCCGATCCATTTTTGCAGTACGGGCACCTGATCGAGCAGGACCGGGCAGGCACTGCCCTGGTCGCCCTTGAAACAACCGCTCTTCAGGTGGACACCCAGCAGGCGAAGCGGCTGACGGCCTTCGACGGTGATGTCCACACCCCAGCGCAGGTCCGGATTGCCGACACCCAGTTCGCGTACGTCGTCATGCCGGGTGAACGGGATGCCGTTGCGAATAGCGAAGCCCACATCCTGCTTCCGGATCGTCAGGCCATCGCGCGAACCGCCGCACGCGCCGTGGCGGCCACTGTCGGGCCGTTCGGAAAACACCACATGGTATTTGTCGGGCGTGAACACCCGTGCCGCGGCTTTGGCGGTTTCCACTTCTTCGAATGCGATGACGTCCGCATCCATCTGGTCGGCATAGCGGCGCATCGCCGCATAGTCCGCCTCCGTGCGCGGGCGGCAGCCCGTGCCATCGGCCTCGGCCAGATGCTCCATGTTCCAGGTAACGATTTTCAGGGGGGTAGCGGGTGCGGTCGTGCGCACCGGCGCATGGCAGCCGGCAACGAGAACAGCCAGGCCACAGAAGAGGGTCAGACGGAAACGGGACATGCGTGCTTTCACCCTGATAGTAATCGGGTGATCGTGCCCCATTCAGATGCTGGTGGAAACCGGCCGAAAGTCCCGGTTACCGCGTCGCCGATCCAGCCAAACCTGCGCGAAGCGAACTTCGCGCAGGTTTGTTCTTACTTGGCCGCGGTGGAGCTGGGTGCCGGCGTTGCTGCCGTACCGGTAGCCGCAGGCGCCGTTTCGGGTGCCGCAGCCGGTGCCGCAGGAGCAGCGGTGGATGCAGCAGGCGGCGTGGCCGCTGCCGGCGGCGTGTCTTCCGTCTTACTGCAGCCGGCCAGCAGGGCGGCCGCGACCAGGGCAAGGGCTAAGGTCGATACAGTCTTCATGATGGCTCCTCTTAATTATCCAAATAGGGACAGGCGCGGCGTCTCGACATACGCCAGACGGCGCGCATTCCACGGCGAATCGCCGCGCCTGCCTATATACCATGCCACGAATACCGTTCCGGGCGACAGATCGTTCGGTGTAAGCCGTTCAGACATGGGTGAAGGTTTCGAGACGGCACGATCACCGGACAAGCCCGTCCGGCAGTGCTATACCTCCCGCCTGCGAGGCGCCAGAGGCCGGTCGTGGCCGCCATTGTTTTCGACGCAGGAGGTCGTTTCATGCTGTTAAACCGTCAGTTACGCCTGAAAACCCGCCCTGAGGGTCTCGTTCGCCGCGAGGATTTCGATCTCGTCGAGGAAACGACACCCGAGATTGCGGAGGGCCAGACGCTGGTCCGCGTGCTCTATCTGTCGATGGACCCCACGAATCGCGTGTGGATGACGGACAAGCCGCAGTACATGCCGCCGGTCGCCATCGGCGAAACCATGCGGGGACTCGGCCTTGGCCGCGTCGTCGCCTCCCGGTCGAATCATTTTGCGGAGGGCGACCTCGTCCAGGGGCTGCTCGGCTGGCAAGACTATGCGGTCATCGACGATAAGCAGGCGAAACAGTTCGCGAAGCTGCCATCCCATCCCGGCGTACCGCTGCCTACCCTGCTTGGCGCGTGTGGCTTCAGCGGACTCACCGCCTACTACGGCCTGACCGAAATCGCCCCCGTTCAGCCCGGCGAGACCCTGGTCGTGTCCGCGGCGGCCGGCTCCGTCGGCTCGATCGCCGGACAGATCGGCAAGCTCAAGGGGGCCCGCGTCGTCGGTATTGCCGGTGGCGCGGACAAATGCCGCTATCTCACCGAGGAGCTGGGCTTCGATGCCGCCGTCGACTACAAGGCGGAGAACTGGAAGCAGGCTCTCGCCGCCGCGACGCCCGATGGCGTCCACGTCAACTTCGAAAACGTCGGCGGAGCGGTGATGCGCGCCGTCCTCGGACGCATGGTCAACGGTGGACGTGTCGCGTTGTGCGGGCTCATCGCCAACTACAACAGCAACGAAAAGCCCAGCGACGATTACAGCATCATCATCGTCAAGCGCCTCACCGTTCGCGGCTTCCTTGCATTCGACTTCCCCGACAGCCAACGCGCGGCGAGCGAACTCGTCGGCTGGGTCAGGGACGGCCGCATCAAGGCCGAAGAAACCGTGGCGGAAGGATTGCCCAACGCGCCGGTCGTGCTGAATCGCCTGTTCGACGGCAGCCATCGCGGCAAACTGGTACTGCGCGTGGCGGACGACATCTGAGCCGGACGCCATGCCCCACTAATTCAGAGTAAAAATTCAGACTAGTCGTATTCGTCAACGTGGGCTCGCCCCTTAGTTTGCAGCGTTTAACGCAAACTTTGGATGACGAATGCAACACGGACTACAACGATTAAGTGTATTGGCCCAGTCCGTCGCGCTGCTGCTGGCGCCCGGCGTCAGCGTGGCGGAGGACGAAGGTCTGGTGGTGGACGGCGAGCGCGCCTACCTGCTCGCAGGTGCGAAAGTGAAAGGCAATGGCGTCCACGCCCTGCACGTACTGAATGGTGGCAGAGCTTTCTCGACCGACCTCGAATTCGTCGCGCACGGCTCCCAGGCCAATGGGCTACGCGTACTGCACGACAGTAGTCTGGCGCTACTACAGGGTGGCGTAGTCCATACACACGGCGATGTGGCGGACGGTGTGCTGGTCGGCCGCGACGGTCCGGCCCCCGTTGCGGGACGAGTGGAGTTGCGCAGTGTCGATGTGCATACCTGGGGAAACAGCTCCGCGGGCGTGAAGACTCTCGGCGGTGCACAGGCCTGGGTGTACCGAAGCACCATCGGCACCCACGGCATCGGCGCGTACGGCCTCGCGGTCGGCGCGGGGTCGCGTGCGTTCGCGGAAGATACGGTTATCCACACGCTGGGAGATAAAGCCTATGCCGTCGATATCAACGGCGCGAACGCCAGCGTCGAGCTGCGCGACACGACGCTCGTCACCGAAGGTAACGCGGCGGAAGGTATTTACCTGCTGGACGGCGCGTCGGCGAGTCTGGCAAACGTAACGATCAGTACCACGGGCGAATTCAGCTACGGAATCAATGCCAATAGCGGCACACGAAATCTGATACTGAATGGCAGCCGGATCCTGACGACCGGCGCGAGCGCTACCGGCTTGTGGGCGTATATGGCTGGAAACGTCGACATCGAAAACAGCAGCATCCGCACGACGGGCACAGGTGCGCATGCCCTGCACGGCCAGGGCGGAAGCAAATTGCATGTATTCCAGAGCGAAATCGCGACCGAGGGCGAGAAGTCCTGGGCGGCGGCCATCACCGAGGGGTCGTCGCTGAAACTGGTTGGCAGCACCCTGATAAGCGAACGCTATGGCGCTATCGTTGCCATCGGCGCCTCCGCCATCGACGCGACAGCCGGCGCGCGAATTACCGGAGGCAACGGTACGCTGTTATCGGTCGGCGGAACCGCCGACGCTCCGCTATCGGTAACGATGAGCGATAACGTCTTTGCCAGTGGCGACATCGTCGGCCGCGGAGCGATGCCCGACCGCGAACGCGTCGTGCTTTCGCTGGACAAAACATCGCAATGGACCGGTGCGAGCCGCATTCTGGATAGCCTGACCCTGAACCATGGCAGCCATTGGACGATGACGAACGATTCGCGTGTCGGCAACCTGCGCGTCGACGGCAGTTCGATCGTCTTCGCGCCACCGGTCGACGGCCAGTTCCGAACGTTGCGCGTCGATGGCGACTATGTCGGCAACGACGCATTCCTTCGAATGAATGTCGCACTGGCCGGCGACGACGCGCTGGGCGATCTTTTCCATGTAGCAGGCAATACGTCGGGACGCACGACGATTGCCGTCGACAACGCGGGTGGCGTGGGCGGCCTTACGCTACGAGGCATCCGGCTCGTCGGCGTGGATGGCACGTCGGCGGGCGAATTTGTTCTGGGCGGTCGCGCCGTTGCCGGCGCGTATGAGTACTTTCTGGTAAAGGGCGACGCGCAGCGCGCGGGCGACGGCGACTGGTATCTGCGTTCCACGGCGCCGAACGATCCTGGCCCGGACCCCGAGATAGGTATTAGCCCCGATCCGGCCATCGACCCACCCGTCACACCTCCGCCGCCCTATGTCTGGCGTCCCGAAGCAGGCACCTATCCGGCGAACCAGCGAGCGATGACCGACATCTTCCAGACGTCGCCGCACGACCTCCGCGGCGATGTCACCGCACAGGGCACATGGGCACGTATGGATCACGGCCATGCCACGTACGACGCAGGCGACCAACTTGCGACGACGAGCAATACCTGGTCGCTTCGCATCGGCCGCGATCTCGCGCACTGGGAACGCCGCGGCCTGGGCATGGCGGGCGTCATGCTGTCCACCGGACAGGCGCATACGAGTACCTATTCGCATATCAGCGGATATGCATCCCGTGGCAAGGTGCGCGGCGCGGCACTCGGCGTCTACGCAACGTGGTACGCGGACCCGGCCGCGATCGAAGGCTTTCGTGTCGATGCATGGACGCAGTACGCGCACTTCAGCAACAGCGTCGAAGGTTCGGGACTTCCCCGCGAGCGCTATAGCGCCGGCACGCTCGACGGCTCGGTCGAAACCGGATACGCGTGGCCTGTTGCCGCATCGGGAACGACAACCGTTTTCGTCGAGCCGCAGGCGCAGCTGACCTATACCGCAATCGATGGAACGCCTCACCGCGAAGCCCAGGGCACCCTCGTCGTCTTCGACCATGCAGCGGGCATGTCGTCGCGCATCGGCATGCGTATCCACGCTCGCCATATCCTGCATAACGGAACCGTCATTCAACCTTTCCTCGGCTGGAACTGGCTGTATCGTCAGCGCTCGCTGGATCGCATGACCTTCAATGGCGAAGACGTCGCCACGGGCGCACCGGGTCGCAGGCATGCGGTCACGGCGGGCCTGGAAGCCCGTCTCGCCGGACATTGGTCGGTCTGGACGAACGTCGAGTCCAGCGTCGGGAAAAGCCATTACCGCTCGCTGGGCGGGACACTGGGTGCGCGCTATTCGTGGTGACGACGATCAATCGCCGCGCCTCACGCGCCCCTCACCGTCGTCCCTGCGCAGGCAGGGACCCAGTGCGGTGCATGCGGTTGTCGCGATCACGCTCATCAGCTCTTCGCCGTAGCGTCGGCCGTCGGCACATCGGTACGCACGGCACAGAGCCCGCCGCTGCCCTCGTCGCGCCCACGTCGCGCAATCACTGCCTCGCCCTTCCGCACTCACGCACGCTCCTACGGGTCGCGACGAGGACAGCGACAGGCTCTTCCGGATGGCGGGGCGTGTTGTGGCGAAGAGCGGCGACTTTTGCTGCTCTCAGTCTTACCCAACGTGGTCGCTGCGGACCCCGGCGTACGCCGGGGTGACGATGAGTGGGCGGCGGCTTTCCGCACTCAGGTCACTCGGCAGTCTTGGCAGATCTTGCGCAGGAACGCTCTTGAGCGCGATGTCCTCGAGGTTGCGGGAAGTGCTGAATCACCGTTATCGCGATAACCCACTGCACCGCACTGGATTCCTGCCTGCGCAGGAATGACGGTGAGGGATGGTGTGGCTTCATCGCACTCTCAAACAATTACCACGCATTTTTCGGAATAATCGGATGGATGCGTGGGTGAGGGGTTGCGATGCTTGCCGGGCCGTCGACCCTTTCGATGGCCGGGCGTAGAAACCCGATCTTGCAATACCACGCAGGTGACTTCGGTCCCTGCGTTCACTCCCGCGTGTTTATGGCGGACGTGTCGGGCAGGCTTCGGCCTGGCCGGGTTTGGTATTGCAGCCGGTTTTCTACCCCGACACGTCCGCCACCTCGCGTCATGCGCGGTGGCGGCTCATCGGTCACGCGGAGCCGTGTATGTCCTCTTCCCTCATTTCCTCCTGCCCCGTTTGCCACGGCAACCTCGCGCTTTCCGTCGACGAGTTGCACGATGCTGCGCAGATGCGACTTACCGCCTCGACGGCGATCTTGAGTCAGCTGGCGCTTTCGACACACACCGATTTCGATGCGACGTCGATGTCGCAGGCGCTATCGTCGGTGCGTCGCTTGGTCGACGAGGCGGCTGAGTTCGTCGTGGCGATCTGGCGCGAGAAAGGTCATGTCGTAAACGCCTCGACTCAAGCGGCCTGACCCGGACGATAAAAAGTCGAAGACCTCCCTTCGCCTCACGACGTCATCCCCCTCACCGTCACCCCGGCGTACGCCGGGGTCCGCAGCGACCACGCGGGGACAAGCCCGAACGCTGAGGTTCCCGCTTTTAAAGCGACCATGGTCGTCGCGACAACCGACCGCCTCGCCGCGGATTCCGGCGTGCGCCGGAATGACGGTGAGGGCGAGTGGACGCTTTCGACTTGATCCGAAAACGCGTGCGCTTTACTGAGAGCGGAAAACTGCCGCTCTTCCCCACAACAAACCCCAACACCCGGAAGAGCCTGCCGCTGCCCTCGTCGCGACCGGTAGGAGCGCGCGTGAATCGGGAAGGACGAGGCAGTGATTGCGCGACGTGGGCGCGACGAGGGTAGCGGCAGGCTCTGTGCCGTGCGCTAACGATGTACCGCGCTACGGCGAAGAGTTGATCGTATGCGGTCGCGACAACCGCATGCACCGCACTGGGCTGCTGCCTGCGCAGGAGCAACGGTGAGGGGCCGTGTAAGCTTGTCCAGATTTGACGGACACCTGAATTGTCCGCCAGCGGAGGGCACTGGCCGATGTATCTGAAAACGGGATTACCCAGACAGAAGACTGCCCCGTGACCACGGCACCCGCCCGGCTATGGTCGATCCTGTGGCGCGGCATGCTCGCCATTTTTCTGCTTCCCGTCGTCTACCTCGTCGCCGCCCTGCTGCTGGGCTGGCTTCCCGTCAATCGCGACTGGCACGACGCCGACCGGGGCATCACTGTGTGGTTGACGACCAACGGCGTGCACGCAGGTCTGACCATGCCCATTCGCAACGAATCGATGGACTGGACGGCGCTTTTTCCCGTGCGTCCGCCCGACGGTCCATCGGGCTCTTCGCCAGAGGTCGTGACGGTTGGATGGGGCGACCGGACCTTTTTCCTCAACGTGCCGACGTGGAACGATCTGGATGCGTCGACGGCGCTTTACGCGCTGAGCGGTCTCGATCGGACCGTGATGCACGTCGAGTACGAAAAATCGCCGGTTCCGGGGCCGGACGCGGTGGCATTGACGCTTACGCCGGAGGCTTACGGAAGGCTGGTGGCTTTCATTCGTGCAAGCACGACGATGGATGCCAATGGCCGCGCTGTCCCGATCGAGGGGCATGGCTACGGGGAGAACGATGCGTTTTACGAGGCGCAGGGCCACTACAGCCTGTTCACGACCTGCAACCAATGGGTCCGCGACGCGCTTTCGGCGGCAGGCGTTCGCGCTCCCTGGTGGGCGCCGTTCGACAAGCCGCTATTCTGGCAGCTGCGCCGGGACGCTTCCGGCGATAATACGTTGCCTGGCGTGCCGCCCCACCCCCATCAGTGATCCGATCATGACTTCATTCGACGACGATTTCGATTCCGAACACGACCTCGACCACGATGAGGAGAGCGGCGATCCGGTGGAAGCACGCATCTGGCATTTGCTGCTCCTGATCAATCCCGGCGACGAGGATATGGCGATGCAGCAGTTCGCGGCGTATCGCGAGGCCATGACCGAGGCGGCTGAAGACACCGATCCGGTCGAAGTGATCGCCCGCATCATCGACTGGCGCTCGGGTTTCCAGGTAGATGCCGACGATACGCATGCACTGGTGCAGGCTGTCGACGAACTGGCGGCGCGCTGGAATCTGTCCATCGATTGGAATGGCGATCCGGACGACGACGATTTCCATGACGACATGGACGCGGCGTCGCTGTTTTCTACGGCCTACGACTATCTGGCCCAGTTCGGTTACACCTTATGGGCGTGGGAAACCGACGAAGGCAATTACGCAGGATGGATCACCCAGACCCGCGACAACGAACCCATGCGCGAACTGGCTACCGACCTTCGCATCAATATGCGACTGGGAAGCGACGTAACGTAGGGTCACCACACTTCACGTATCACGATTCCAGCCGGCGCCGAGCCGGTGGCGATAATCCGAACCGATCGTTGGAGGAAGCCCGATGCGAATGCTCTTCACGTGTTTCGCGCTCATCGCAGTCCTGCCCGTAGCCACCGCTCAGGCGGACGATTGCGCTAGCGCCATGAGCCAGTCGGCTATGAACATGTGTGCCGACCAGGCTTACAAGAAGACCGACGCAGAACTCAATACGGTCTACAGGCAAATCACCAGTCGCCTGAAAGACGATAAGGAGAAAACAAAGCTCCTACTCGTGGCGCAGAAGAACTGGCTGGCTTTTCGCGACGCCGAGTGCACCTTCACGACATCGGCCAGCGCGCAGGGAAGCATTTATCCGATGCTCGTGGCTCAATGCCGCGATGGCTTGACCCGCCGCCGCATCGACGACCTCAAGGGCTACATGACATGCGAAGAAGGCGATATGAGTTGTCCCGTGCCATCGAAGTAGCCTGCAATCAGCAAAACGCAGCCTGCGGCGCCTCAGCCGGGTCGACCCTTGGGGCCGCCTGAGCTGAGGGCCGCGATGACTCATTTACGAAGTGAAAGCGGAGCTACGGCCCGTGCCCGAAGGGACAGCATGAAGGCCCAAGGGCCGACCCGGCCGCGGCCTCCGCGACGCACGAGCGTGAAGCGGCTGTCCTTGACCGAAGAGCGACCTGACCCGCCAGGTCGTTTCCGGTAATACGTGAAGAGCCTTTATTTATGCGTAGCAAAGGCCGCGTAGCAACGGCCGACGTGGTGAAGATCAGAACGGAATATCGTCGTCGTCGAAGCCTTCGTTGCTGACCGGAGGCGGTGCCTGGCGCGTCGGGGCGCCGCGGTCGTTGCCGCCGCGCGACTGGCCGTAGTCGTCGCCGCCGCGGTTGCCGTAGTTGCCGCCACCGCCCGAACGCTGGCCACCGCCACCGCCACCGCCACCGCCACCAGCGGCTGCACCGCTGCGTGCCTGCTGCGGACGGGCGTTGCCCTGGCCGCCACCGAAGCCGCCGCCACCTTCCGCGCCGGCGTTGCCGCCGAGCATCTGCATTTCGTTGGCGATGATGTCGGTCGAGTAGCGCTCGACGCCGTCTTTATCGGTGTACTTGTCGGTGCGCAGCGAACCTTCGATATAGACCTGACGGCCCTTCTTCAGGTATTCGCCTGCGATTTCGGCCAATTTGCCGAAGAGCTTGACGCGGTGCCACTCGGTGCGTTCCTGCTTCTCACCGCTCGCCTTGTCGGTCCAGGCCTCGGACGTGGCGATGCGCAAGCTTGTGATCGCCGTACCGCTGCCGGTGTACCGGGTTTCCGGGTCCGCGCCGAGGTTGCCGACGATGATGACTTTATTTATGCCGCGTGCCATGGATTTCCCTCGTTTGCTGTCTGTTCACCGCGACCCGAAGGACGAACCGGCGTCGAGTCCGCCCATCTAACCACGCTCCCCCTGCTGGGGTCGACGGGCCGGGCGGATCGGACCGGTTATTTTCCGGTATCCGTCCGGGGCCTGCAAACGGTTGCCCGGAAACGGCCCCAGAGCGCGACCTCTGAGGCTGCCCGACCCGCGCCGACGGGTCCAGAGGCATGAAGGAGGACGAACGAAGGGCTTCGCGGATGGCATTTGCCAGCCCGGCCCGCGTCCCACCGGGGACCGGTCATCAGGCGAAATCGATGAATACGACAATGCAGGCATTGGCGTCGCCCACTCCCAGCGCGCCGATGCGACGGTAGCGTACACGGAGCCCAAAGCGATTTCCCTGACTGGCGGGCATCCAGATAAGTGGCGCGTTGGTGTCGTTGGGCAGGATGGCCTGACCGTCCTGCGTCTGCAGCTCGATGGCCACGCCTTTCGAGCCACCGGACGCGAAGAAAAGTTCCGGATGACCGTCGGTTGCGGCGGATGGCGCGTTGAAGGTCATCAGAATCTTTTCGACGGCGAAACATCCTGTCGTCACGATATCGCCCGCCACCCAACTGCCCACATCACCCACCTCAGGCAGTGACAACGCAGATACATCCCCCAGCTCGAACCTCACGTCGCGCGACTGGTCGAAGCCGCAGCTACCCGTCAGGCGCCCCTGAACCCTGGCGTCGATCCGGTCCGCGCGAGCGGCATGGAGGCTTGAAGCACCCATGGGCAGGACGCTCAGGGCCAACCTCAGCGCGACAATTTTCATATCAATCCATTGATGAGTTTAAAAGAGGACGCTCCCTGTGGGTCGACCGATCGCAAACGATCACTCGAACATCATGCCCACGGTTACCGTGGCGTCGGCGTTGCCTGGGGTCATGTCGCGCACGCGCTTGTAACGCGCGCGATAACCGAACTCTCCCCGAGCAGGCAGAGGATCCCAGACCACCGGCTGAAGGGATCGGGGCACGACGGGACGACCGTCTGCGGTCTGCAGTTCGATAGCAATGCCTCGCGATGCATCGTCCACGGCGAACAAATTCGCGTCGTCGACGTCAGGCACGCCGTCGAAACTCATCAGGACACGGTTTACCGCATCGCACGCCGTCGCGCGAAATGCCCGCTCGACCCACGGACCCGGTGCACCCACAGCAGGAAGTTCGCTCGCCTTGATCTGTCCAAGAGGTATCTTGAGGTCCGCCGTTTCGAACGCGCATCCGCCGACGATGCGACCATTCACCCAGAGATTGACGCTCTCCGAGGCGCCCGGTTGCACCGATGCACCGGCACTCGACGCGAACGAGATCGCAAGGCATGCGGTGGCCATAGCGACCGCGAACACTCCTGATCTGCTAGTCATAGGTAATGTCCACCCTGATCTGGGCGTTGGCCGCGCCGGCTTTCATCTCGCCCGTCCGCACATAGCTCGCCTTGAACGGGTACTTGCCCCCGTTTGGCTGAGGCGCCCAGTTAAGACTGCCCCCCGGCTTGACTTGCCTGCCATCCTTCGTCTGGAGATTAACGGCGATACCTGCGGCGCCGCCGGGAGCGAGAGCGAAAAGATTGGGATAGCCGGGCTCACCCGTGCCCACGAACGCCATCTTTACATTCGTTACACCGTGGCAACCGGTCGACTCAATGGCGTTCTCGGCGTTGCCCACTTCGGTGCCCACCTGGAGGAAGTCGCTCGCCTTTACGTCACCAATATCGAACAGGACGTTGGTCGTTCTGAACCCGCAACTACTGATCAGATTCCCAGTGACGGCAAAGTGGAGTTGAGGACCTGGCGTGGATGCAAGCGCGGGTAAGGAACACGAACAGAGTGCCAGCAGTATCAGGCCCGATGCGTGCAGTCGGTGCGGCGCGGCGTTGTTTGGATGAATCATGGACAATGCTTTCCTTCGAGTGAACGGGTTAGTGCGAACGAGCCGTGGCAACAGGCGTCGTTCGTGCACACGATGACGTGACGGTGGTAAGCGTCTTACCGGATGTCTTTGGCAGGTCGGCAGGCAATGCGATTTCGCAGTGCTGACCGGCACCGGCGCCCCAACGTACGGTCAGGGTGAGGCTATCGCCGCCGTCGCGTACGAAGATGCGGCCGCCCTGCCCCACGACACCGACCACCTGTCCCTGGTGATCGAGCACTTCGGCACCGAAAGGCAGCGTCTGACCGTCATCGGCGCGCGTCTTGACCAGCAGAGCGCGTCCGTTGACCGTTTCATACTTCACCAGCACGACGGCGCCGCGATGGGGTGCAACGCGTTGACTGGTCGCTTTGATTTCCACATTGAGCGATGTGCCGACGGGGTCGACCGCGACCTCGTTCATCTGATATGGCGTGAGATACGGGACCACACCGTAACCACGACGATCGAGCTTCGCACCGCGCGTGTTGGAGAGCACCGCGCCCTTCGCATCGGGCGCATGGGCAATGGCGATCGTTTCGCCAAGCGTCTGCGCCAGGGTCACGCCTCCGCCATGCACCACGAGACCACCTGAAACACCCGCCGACGCGGTACGAATCTCGCCGTCGCTGCTGGCACCGAGGGAGACGTCCGCGACGGGCGCCGCGTAGTTCCCCGTCGCCTCGATCGAAGTCCGGCCGCCGCGGCGCGTGGCGCTACCTGCGTAACTGTATTGACCCATGCTGCCGGCGGTTCCGCTGATACCGGCTCGCACATGCCTGCCACCGGAGGTCTCGTGCCCCACTTCCGAGGAAAAATAAGGGGAACGCGGAGCGCTACCGAGAGGCAACGACAGGGTGAGTTGGGCACGTGTTTCCGTGCGGCTCCTGCCGGTCGTCGCCAGCGCCGTCCGTACCCGCTGGACACCGATACCGACGGTCGCCGAGCGGATCGTCGTGCTGTACCCCGCGGAATACGTGACCGAATTTCGTTTCGCATTCCAGAAGCTCTCTGCCGACCCGGAAAGAAACAGCGAACCACGCCGGTCGCCCAACGACTGGTTGAGCGTCAGCTCGAAGCGACTGCGGATGCGTTCGTAGTCGTGGATGTCGTTTCCCTGCCGATACAGCGAACGCAGACGGCTTGCGTCAAGAAGACTGAGATAGCTGGCAGTGGAATAACGGTACGCGCCAAGGGCGAAGATCGTGCCGCTTTCGGAAAATGTCTTGCTGTAACGGAGCTGCACACTATGCCCATTGGACACACCGAGGCCGGGTACGTTCGCCCGCGCATAGGTGATATCGGCCGATAGCGCGCCGATGCGCGAGTTGAACGCCGCGCCGAACTGATATGCGCCATAGCCACGCGACATCACGCCGCCAACATAGCCCGTGACGTTGTTGCTGATACCGTGACGGAGCGTGGCCTGCGCGATATAGGGCCGCTCCACCTGCTCCACTTCGTTCAGATGGCCGGCACTGACGGCATAGTCCGTCTGTCCCTCCCGCAAGAGATTCGGCGTTGCGGCATACGGCACCTTGAACTCAACGCGGCGACCGTCCGCCTCGGTCACGGTCACGTCGAGGTCGCCACCGTAACCTGTCGGATAAAGATCGTCGATGACGAAAGGCCCAGGAGGTACGGTGGTTTCATAAAGGCTGATGCCGCGCTGCGTCACCGCTACCCGCGCATTCGTCGCGGCCACGCCTCGAATGACCGGCGCGTAGCCGTTGCGCGATCCCGGCAACATGCGCTGATCCCTGGCAAGCCGCACACCCCGCACGCGGAGGCTGTCGAACATGCTGCCGTCGGTATAGGTATCGCCGAGGTATAGCTGCGCGCCCATCGAGGGCAGGTCGCGATGCACGTAGCTGGCATTCTTCTGGTAACGGATACCGTTGCCAGACACTGCGTTCAACGTGCCGGTATGACGAAAATGCCAACCGCGCAGATTGGCCCCCGCGTCCAGGCCGACATATGACGTTGTCGTGGAACTGCGACCAGTCGTTGTTCGATATGAGCTGGCCCGATAAGACAACAGACCGGCATCGATACCCGGATCCCACAGTTCGGGAGGCACGTAACCGCGCGGCAGACGATTGACGTAAACCTGGGGAACCGTGAGTTCGAGCGTCTGGTCCGAGACGTCGAAGTTCGCCGTGGCACCGGGAATAATCTGGTCGATGGTCTCGCATGCCGGGCTTTCGCTACGGGATGCGGGAAGGGTCACGTCACCCGCTTTGGCTCCGTATTCAATAAGCCAGTTGCGCGCGATGCATGGTCGGGCGCCCATATTGTCGTCAATGACGGCGAAACGCACATCGCGTTGCCCCTTCCGTTCGCCATTGAAGTACACGTCCACGGAATAGACGTCGGGCAGTACGACATTGGCCCGGCCAAACCGCGATACATCGGCAGCCGCACGGCTGCCCGTCGGAAAGAACCGGCTATCGAACTCAACCGCTTCGTCATTCACGCTCGTTTCGGCGGCAACGGCCGTGCCGCTGACGCCTGCGAGAAGCGCGGCGTGGATAAAAGCGCCGAGGACATGCGGTCGTTCCGCATGCCTTGGGGTAGTGATGCTCAGTCGCGGTCGCATTGTGTCCAGTCCATTAGTCATTCGCGGCGGTCGCGCAGGCGCGTCCGATCCACCGCAGTTAGCGGCCGAGCAGGGAACTTGCTTACGGCGCCGATGGAGCGTCGGCAGGTAGTTAATGAGTCAGATGCGCGTTCGCGGAAACCATCGCACCGTAATCGTTGATCGTCTTGAACTCGACGGTGAGTTCCTTTGCGGAAGCATCGACACCGACGATCGGGAAACGAGTTTTTTCGCCCGGCGAAACCATTCCGCCACCTGCTTCGCGCTTGGCGAAGCGCTGGCTACCGGATACCAGGGCAACGTCGCTGAACGTGACGTGGTACGGCGTAGGATTGGTGACTTCGAGCTGGACTTCCTGGCCTTCGCGAATCAGGGTCCAGGTGAGTTTCTGCGGCGCTTCGACGGACGCATAAGCCAGATTTTCCGGCCGGTAGAACAGCTTGATCCGGATACGAAACGCGAACTGCAGAATATTCTGCCCCGCGGCGTCTTTCGGTTTGGGTGGAACCTCGAGAACGTTAAGCCAGAACAGGGTTTCCTTGTCCGTAGGCAACGGCTCGCCCGTATGGATAAGGCGAAGCGAGTGCCCCTTGCCTGGCTCCATACGAAAGATAGGCGGAGATAGCGTGAAGGGAGCGTCCGCCGTGTCGGGACTGGATCGTTCGTCTCCATTGTCCACCCATGCCTGCACCAGCGCGGGATCGGTGGCCTTGTTCTGCAGTCTCACCGTCACTTCCCGGGCTTTCGCCGGAAAAACGACACGCGTACCGCCAATAATAACGCCCGCCCATGTGGGCAACGAAGAAAACGCAAAAAAGGCGGCGATGCCGACGAGTACGAAAAGTTTTCTATAACCAGGCATGGTTCATATTCCTTGATCCGGAAGGGGCTCGTCGCACATGCGACGAGCCCCGCCGCGCGGACTCGCGCGGATCGACTTAATCGATCAGTCGAATGTCACGTTGAAGCCAATGCGGCTGTTCGCCGTGCCGGCCACCGGATTACCCAGGCTGTGATAGCGGGCAATAAGAGGAATGACAGCTGTGTGGTTCGCGATCACGACCGGGTGCGACCGCTCGGTGAACATATGAATAGCCTTGTCGTCGTCCTGGTTGGCCACTTCGATCTGCACGCCCGTCGCGCCGCCGGCATCGACATTCAGACGTCCGGTCGTCGTATCGAGAAGCGGGCTGCTCGTATCGAAGCCGACTCGTGCCAGCTTGCCGTCCTCGCAACCGGTGTCGCCGCTGCCGCCAATCGTGATGCTGAATCCACGGTCGCCCGCCGTGGCGCCGGCCGTAGCCAGCTTGCCAATCGGAACGCCGCCCAGATCGACATCTTTCTTCGCGAGATTCTGGCCTGGCGGCTTACCTTCGATGAGACAGGTGGACGTGGTGAGGGAGCCGGTGAAATTGATCGTACCATCGAGGTCCGCAGCGCCTGCGGTGAAGCTGGTCGCGCCCAGCGTGATGGCGATAGCCAATGTGATGGTTGAGATTTTCATGGTGAATCCTGCAATAAGGAAAAGGAAATGGTCGAAGCTGTGCGGACAGGGGGATGTCTATCCGCGACGCCTCGATGACAAGTATCGGGATCGCGACGCTCCGCGCCGATAAGGCAATTCTGAAAATTCGGCGCAATTAAAAGTGCGGGGCGTGGACACCACCCGTGGCCTCCACGAATGCAAGTCGCACAATGCCGTCGTAACCGCCCACACAAGGATCGGTCGTCGTGTTCAAAGGGTATGTATGTGCGGCAGGGCGAGCCCGCGCCTTCCGATCAACCCGTACCGAGGAACCGGTAGCCGACGCCCGCTTCGGTCTTCAGCCATACGGGCGATGCGGGATCGTCGCCAAGCTTCTGCCTGAGCTTCCCCACGACGATGCGCAGGTAGTGGGTGTCTTCGACGTGGGTCGGTCCCCACAGGTCGCGAAGCAGGTGCTGCTGGGTCACTACGCGCCCCCGGTGCGCGATCAGCGCGGCAAGCACACCGTATTCTTTCCGCGTCAACGCTAGCGGCTGCCCGTCGAGACTGACTTCCCGCCGCGCGAAATCGATATGCAATCGACCGTCGTCGTAGACCGGCGACGCGATCGCGCCATCGGGCGCTTTCTGCCGAAGGAGTACGCGCAGTCGCGCCATCAGCTCCTGAATGCCGAAAGGCTTGGTGACGTAGTCGTTGGCACCGGCGTCGAGCGCGCGCACCTTCTCGGTTTCGCTATCGCGTACCGAAAGCATCAACACCGGCACCTGCGACCACTGCCGCAGTTCGGCCAGCACATCGTGCCCTTCCCTGTCCGGCAGGCCGATATCGAGAATCACCAGGTCGGGCGTCCGCGTCGCGGCCATGGCAAGACCCTCGGCGGCGTTGGCCGCGAGCAGAACCTCGTACCCCTGCGCACGCAGGCCGATGTCGAGAAAACGACGGATCTGCGTTTCGTCGTCGATGACGAGGACACGGGGAGCTGCATTCATACGGGCGGCCATGAGACGGAACGCCCCTATTGTGGCGCGGATTCGGGCGAACCGGACGTCATGGGCAGCGAGATACGGATCGTGGTGCCCTGCCCCCCGGCTCCGGGCAAGGCTTCCACGGCACCGCCGTGCGCGCCGATCATGCCGCGACAGATGGCAAGGCCCAGACCGGTACTGTGCGCGCCGCGATCGCCCCGGGCCACCGAGTAGAACATGTCGAAGATACGGCGACGCTCGTCTTCCGGGATGCCCGGCCCACGGTCGCTGACGTCGATCAGCAGACGCTGGTTCTCCATGCGCGCAAGGAGACGAACGGGCTCGTCCGGCGGCGAAAACTTCGCCGCGTTCTCCAGCACGTTGAACAGCGCCTGTTCCACCAGTGCGGGATGGACGTAAAGCAGCGGAATATCCGGAGCGACCGTTGCCTCGACACGCGTATCGGGGAATGGGGACCTCAGGCGCGACGTGGCCGAAGCAACGACTTCGTTCAGATCGACCCAGTCCCGGTTGAGTTTGAGTCCGCCATGGCCCAGGCGGGTCATGTCCAGAAGATTCTGGATGTAACGATCGAGCCGCTGCCCTTCGCCCAGAATGGCATCGAGCAATTCGCGCCGCTCGCCCGCGGGCACCGAGTCCCAATAAGCGGCGAGCGTGCCCGCCGAACCGATCATCGATGCCAGCGGCGAGCGCAGGTCATGCGACACCGACGACAGCAACGCATTGCGCAACCGCTCCGTTTCTCCCTCGAGACGGGAGCTTTCCAGCTCGCCGGACAACCGCACGCGCTGCAGCGCCTGCCCGATATCCTGCGCCATGGCCAATGCCAGGCTCCGGCGTTCGATGTCCGGCTCGGACTCGCCGGGTGCGAAACGAAGCGCGAGCACGCCGACGCTCGGTTCGCCGCCCAGGGGAAGAACCCAGCTGGCGGAGGCATTGAGCGTGTCCGTGTACCGGCCTGCGGGCTCGCGATGCCGGTCGCTCCAGTCCGCGGCGGCACCGTCGTGCGTATCCAGTTCGAAACGATGCGGCGCGGCAGCCCCGACGCGCATGGTGCCGTCGGCTTCGCGCACCAGCACCGCGGCGGTGCAGCGAAGCGAACGCGAAAGCGCATCGGCACCCACCATACGGACACTGTCCGCATCGGTACTGGCAGTCAGGTGCTGGCCCAGCGAAAGCAGTGCGCGACTTTGCGCATGCGCGCTGCGTAACGCCTGCACCTGACTGGACAGGCGCGTGGCGAGCCGGCTGCATACCAGCGCCGCGACGAGGAACAGGCATACGGCGAGCAAGTCGTCGAGATTGCTTATCGCGAGCGTGTAACGCGGCGGCGCGAAGAAAAAGTTGTATCCGAAAAAACACAGCAACGCGGTGTAGACCGCCACGGCCATCCGCGTTCTTACCGCGACGATCAGCACGGCGGTGAGAAAAATAAGCGACAGGTTGGCAACGGATAGATAGCGGTCGGCGATGAACGACAGTCCGAAAGCAATGAGCGCAGCCACGGTCGCGAACACGTACTCGCTCCGCGAACCCTTGCCGCCCGGCATACGCAGGCGGCGACGCGCGATGGCGCGCTCGCTGGGTGTCGCAATAATCGTCAGTTCGAGATGGGCACCGCGGCGAAGCAGTTGCTGCGTGAGCGACAAACCCAGAAAGCGCGCGATGGGACGCTCGCGCGTACGTCCCAGGACGATTTGCGCCACGCCCTCCCGATCCGCATGGGCAAGTAACTCTTCCGCCACCGCATGGCCGCGCAATACGACGGCATCGCCACCCAGCCGCCGCGCCAGGCGCATGGCGGCATCGATCGTCTCGCGACGCTCGACCGACAACGTCGCGCCGGTATCGACGAACGCGATAGTCCAGGGCGTGCCGCGACGCTCCGCGATCCGTCGCGCGACGCGGACCAGATAATCGCTGTGCGGATATCCGTCGATGGCCGCGAGAACGCGGCGACGCACCGGCATGGCTCCGCCATGGGCGAGCATCTGTTCGCGCAGTTCGCTATCGACATGCTGCGCGACGGTTTCGACCGCCAGCTCGCGCAACGCCGCCAGGTTCGCCGGCGAGAAGAATGCGTTCAGCGCATGATTCGCCGTATCGGGCAGATACACCTTGCCCTGGCGCAACCGTTCGATCAGTTCGCGCGGCGGCAGATCCACCAGCACGATATCGCGCGCCCGGTCGAGGAAAGCATCCGGAACGGTTTCGCGCTGCGCCACGCCGGTAATGCGGCGGACCTGATCGTTCAGGCTTTCGACGTGTTGCACGTTGAGCGTGCTGTAGACGGCGATCCCCGCCTCCATCAGCTCGGCGATGTCCTGCCAGCGTCGCTGGTGACGACCGGTGGGAAGGTTCCGATGAGCCAGTTCGTCGACGAGGATGACGGCTGGTTTCCGCGCGAGCGCGGCGTCCAGATCGAACTCCCCGAATCGACGGCCCTGATAGTCCACGGCGAGGCGCGGCAGCACCTCGAGACCCGCCAGCAACGCCTCCGTATCGATGCGGCCATGGGTTTCCACCAACCCCACCACGACGTCGATGCCCTGCCGCTTGAGCTCGATTGCCGCCGAGAGCATGGCGTAGGTTTTCCCCACGCCGGGCGCCGCACCCAGGAAGACCTTGAGGCCGCCACCACGCGCTTCGTCCGCGACATCAAGCAAGGCGTCCGCGCGAGCGCTTCGATCGTTACCCGTCATGCGATGGCGTCCCGGGATGGCATGCCGGCATGGTAGCCCACACCGGTTGCCTTCATGGAGTCGCCCGATCCAGCGCGAGGTTCGCTTCCAGCACGTTGACGCGTGCCTGTCCGAGGACGCCGAACGTCGGCTGACGCGTGCTGGCGGCAACGGCAGCCCGTACCTGGTCCGGGCTGATGCCGCGTGCCCGGGCGATACGCGCCACCTGCACATCGGCGGCGGCGGGCGAGATATCCGGGTCGATGGACGAGCCCGAAACCGTCACCAGGTCGACCGGCACGGCCGACGGCGCGATACCTTCGCGCAGGGCAACCGCTGCGGCGCGTTCCGAGATCGCCTTGCGGAGATCCGGATTGCTGGGCGCGAGATTGCTGCCGGCCATGGTCAGCGTGTCGTAACCCGCCGCCGAAGGGCGCGGCGACAGATAGCGGTCGCTGACGAACGGCTGCGCGACCAGTGCGCTTCCGACAACGCGACCCTGGCTACGCAGCAGGCTGCCTTCGGCCTGCGCCGGAAACAGTGCGTGGCCGGCGAGCGTGGCGACCAACGGATAGAGCAGTCCGCAGATGACGATGAAAACCACGGCGAACGCGATGCTCGGCCAGACAACGGAGGGACGTCGCGCCGCGCTATCGCTGCTCAGCGTGCCGGGAATACCGTGCACCGAGGGCTCGACGTCGATGCCGTCGTCTTCGAGGTAGTAGTTACGGGAATTCATGGAAAACCTCACGCGCCCAGCAGGGGCGACAGCAATAGATCGATGGCCTTGATCGCGATGAAGGGCAGCACGACACCGCCCGCTCCGTAGATCAGCAGGTTCCGGCGTAGCAGCGCTTCCGCACTCATCGGACGCACGCGTACACCGCGCAGTGCGAGCGGAATCAACGCGGGAATGATCAGCGCATTGAACACCAGTGCGGAGAGCACCGCGCTGGTCGGACTGGCCAGGTGCATCAGGTTCAGGGCACCGAGTGCGGGAATGCTTCCCGCGAAAATGGCCGGAATGATGGCGAAGTATTTCGCCACGTCGTTGGCCAGCGAAAACGTCGTCAGCGCGCCACGGGTGATCAGCAACTGCTTGCCGATCTCCACTACCGCGAGCAGCTTGGTCGGATCGGAATCCAGGTCGACCATGTTGCCGGCTTCGCGCGCCGCCTGCGTGCCCGAGTTCATGGCAAGGCCGATATCGGCCTGTGCCAGCGCCGGCGCATCGTTGGTACCGTCGCCGACCATCGCGACCATGCGGCCGCCGGTCTGCTCGTCGCGGATGCGCTGGAGTTTGTCCTCCGGGCGCGCCTCGGCCATGAAATCGTCGACGCCCGCTTCGGCGGCAATGGCCGCGGCGGTTAGCGGGTTGTCGCCCGTGATCATGACCGTGCGCACACCCATGGCGCGCAGCTGGGCGAAGCGTTCGCGCACACCGTGTTTCACGACGTCGGACAACGCGATGACACCAAGCAGGCGGCGATCGTCCGCCACCACGAGCGGCGTACCGCCGGCGCGAGCGATCCGCTCCACGGCCGTCGACAGATCGCCGGGAATGACCATGGCGCGCGCACTCGCCCATGTATGCATCGCATCGCTGGAACCCTTGCGAAGGACGCGGCCATCGGGGAAGTCGACGCCGGACATGCGCGTCTGCGCGGTGAACGGCACGAATTCGCCGCCGCGCCCTTCGATAACCGAACCGCGCTCGCGGGCCAGCTGGACGATCGACTTGCCTTCGGGTGTCGGGTCGGCCAGCGAGGCGAGCAACGCGGCGTCGCGCAGTTCCACATCGCGCACGTCGCCCACTGGAACGAAAACGGTCGCGCGACGATCGCCGTGCGTAATCGTGCCTGTCTTGTCCAGCAGCAGGACGTCGATATCGCCGGCCACTTCGACCGCCTTGCCCGACTTGGCGATGATGTTCGCCTTCAGCGCGCGATTCATGCCCGCGATACCGATGGCCGGCAACAGACCGCCGATCGTCGTGGGAATCAAGCAGACCAACAGAGCGATCAGTAGCACCACATCGGCTTTCGCACCGACGAAGGCAGCCTGCCCCGGCAGCGTTGCCACGACGGCGAGGAACACGATCGTCAACGCGGACAGAAGTACGGTCAGTGCAAGTTCGTTCGGCGTCTTCTGCCGGCTTGCGCCTTCGACGAGCGCAATCATGCGATCGAGGAAGCTGTCGCCGGGATCGGTCGCGACCTCGACGACGATGACATCGGAAAGCACCCAGGTACCGCCGATCACGCCCGACCGGTCGGTACCGGCTTCGCGCAGCACGGGGGCGGATTCACCGGTAACGGCTGCCTCGTTGATGCTTGCGACGCCTTCGACCACATCGCCATCGGCGGGAATGGCTTCGCCCGCGGATACGCGGACACGATCGCCGCGACGCAGCTGGGTCGCCGGAACGATGTCTTCGCCGCCATCGGCACGAACACGTCGCGCACTCAGTTCGGCGCGCGTCGAACGCAGACTCTGCGCCTGTCCGCGCCCTCGTGCCTCAGCGACCGCTTCCGCGAAATTCGCGAACAGTACGGTCAGCAGAAGAATGAGCGTTACGGCCGCGGAGAATCCAAAAGGCTGGGCAGTAAAAGCCGCATGTACGGTGAACGCGGCACAGATCACCGTGCCGACCGACACGGTAAACATGACCGGATTGCGCGCCGCGGCACGTGGCGCCAGTTTCGCGACACTTCCGATAACGGCTTCGCGCAGGGCGGTTGCGTCCAGTGTTCCCCGCGTAGCGGCGGATTGGGAGACGGAGCTATTCATGGGTTCACCGGATCGAAGGAGCGGCCAGGCTCAGCCACTCGCCAATAGGGCCGAGGACCAGGACAGGCATGAAAGAAAGAAGCGCGAACAGCACGATTACCGCGAGCATCGCGAAGCCGAAGGTCGGCGTTTCGACGCGTAGCGTGCCGTTGCCGGCGGGTGCCGCGCGCTTGGCGGCGAGGCTTCCCGCGACGGCCAGCGGAATCAGGATCGCCGGGAAGCGGCCGAGGGCAAGCACGACGAAGCACGACATATCCCACCAGACCGTGCCGCTACTCAGTCCCGCGAAACCCGAGCCATTGTTCGCATAGGCGGAGGTGTACTCGTAGAACACCTGCGACAGGCCGTGGAACGCGGGATTCGAATTACCGGTAATCGACGGAACCGAAAGGGCGATGGCGGTCAGTCCCAGCAACACGATCGGCTGCAGGACCAGCAACGCCGACAGCAGCTTGATTTCGCGCGTTTCGAGCTTGCGCCCGAAGACCTCTGGCGTGCGACCCGTCATCAATCCGCAGACGAACGCCGTAATCCACATATAGATGAGGAACCCCAGCAATCCGCAGCCAATGCCGCCCCAGACCATGTTGATCAGCATCGCGGACATCGTCGCCAGGCCCGTACCCGGGTTCATCGAATCGTGCATCGCATTGACCGAGCCATTGTTGACCTGTGTGGTCAACGCCGCCCACAGCGCGGAATCGACCGGGCCGAGACGCTGCTCTTTTCCTTCCATGTTCGGCGCGTCGGCCACGATGCCGTGCGCTGCCGCGTTCGGATGTTGCTCGGAAGTCACGGCAAGCGTCGTCAGGGCAATGCACAACGTACCCATCACGGCGAAGATCAGCGCCGTGAACCGACGCCTGCCCACGAACGCGCCCGCCATGAAGATGCAGGCCATGGGCAGCAGCGGAATAGAGACCACTTCGAGCAGGTTCGAAAGCGGCGTCGGATTTTCCAGCGGCACGGCGCTGTTCGGGCCGTACCAGCCGCCGCCGTTCGTACCCAGCTGCTTGATCGCGACCATCGGCGATACCGGGCCGACCGGAATGGTTTGCGACGCCATGCCTGCCGCACTGTCGACGGGCACGGCATGATGTGCGCCACCGAACGTAGCCGGGACACCTTGCCAGGTAAGCGCCAGCGACAGGACCAGACAAAGCGGAAGAAGGATACGCAGCGTCGCGCGCGTCATGTCGGCCCAGTAGTTGCCGAGATCGCGCGGTTCGCCTTCGCGTGCTTGCGCAACGTTCAGTCCACCCACGATGCCACGCAACACGGCGACCAACGCAGCCAGTCCCATGACGGGACTAAGCATCTGCAACGTCACGATGCCGGTCATCTGTGCCAGGTACGACAACTGCGCCTGCCCCGAATAATGCTGCTGATCGGTATTGGTCAGGAACGACATCGTCGTATGCAACGCCGTATGCCACGACATGTTGGGCACGCCGTCCGGATTCAACGGCAGCCACGCCTGCGTCATGAACACCGTGAAAGCCAGTACGAACAGCGCGACATTGCTGCCGAGAAACGCAGCGGCATAACTCCGCCAGTCCATCCCACGAGCGGGATCGACGCGCAGCCAGCGATAGATAAGCCGTTCGACGGGAGCGAACACTATGTCCAGGCGACTCGCCCGCCCCTGCATGACGACAGCCATATAGCGACCGAGCGGCCATGCCAGAAGGATCGCCAGACCGAATGCGATGAGAATTTCCATACTCAGAATTTCTCGGGATGCAGCAGGGCGACAAGCAGGTAACCACCGAGCGCCAGAACGGCACCCAGCAGCACGATATCGATCACGTTCATGACGCTTGGAACTCCGGATGGGATCACGGAGCAAAGTGTGGTCGCGAGGGGCGTAAAGGCTCTACGTGTGGGTCAGGCAGGTGCGTAAACGCAGCGTAAAAACCATGCCCACCCTCACCGTCGCCCCTGCGCTACTTCAGTTTCTATCGGGCAATACGCTGCGCGCCCCAAAGCGTCAACGGTAGCCAGACAAGCGTCAATGCAGCAGCGGCAACGAACACACCGTGCAATCCGAACTGTCCCAGCGCAACACCACCCATCGCGCCACCGACAAACGCGCCGAAGAACTGGCTCGTGGAATAAGCACCCATCGCCGCCCCGCGCAGATGCTCGGGTGCAAGTCGCGACACGAGGCTGGGCAGTGCCGCTTCGAGCAGGTTGAAGGCGGAGAAGAACATGGTCGCGGCCACGCCCAACGCAAGGACCTGCGTTCCCACCATCGACATACCCAGCAATGCCAGTCCAAGCGCGGCGATGCACCCGACGACGATACGCAGGCTTTGCCGGACGTCGCGCATGCGCGGAAGCGCCGCCCCCATGACCAGCGCCGCGATGACCATCACCGGGAGGTAGAGCTCCCAGTGCCGCGCGACCGGCAGGTGCAGCACGTCGCCCAACAGCAACGGCAGGCCGACGAAGCTCGCCGTCAGCAGGGCATGCAGGAAGAACACCGAGCCGTTGAGGACCAGCATGCGGCCGTCGCCGAGCATGCTCAGGACAACCCGCGCCGACGCGGCGGCCGGTGCCCGGACACGCTCGGGTGTCGGGACGAGAAGCCAGAGCATGGCGATGGCCAGCACCGCCAGGATCGATGTCGCGCCGAACAGGCCGCCGAGCCCGGCGACCGCCTCCAGCGGGGGTCCGAGGATCAACGCCAGCAGGAAGGACAGGCCAATGGATACGCCGATGATTCCCATCACCTTGCCACGGTTGTCCTCGTCGGTCAGATCGGCCGCCAGTGCGGTACCCGCGCCCGCCACGGCGCCCATGCCCTGGAGCGCCCGCCCGAGCACGATGCCGTCCAGCGTCTGCGCCAATGCCGCGACGCCGCCACCGATGGCGAATACCACCAGGCCCAGCGTGATCGCCGGTTTACGGCCAATCCGGTCGGACAGCAGGCCCAGGGGAATCTGCAACAGCATCTGCCCGATGCCGTAAACGCCGAGTGCCAGCCCGATAAGGAACGGCGTGGCCCCCGGCATGTGCCGGGCATAGAGCGAGAACACCGGAAGGATAAGGAACAGTCCGAACAGGCGCAGGCTGATCACGCAGGCAAGGGTCAGTGCGCTGCGGAGTTCGAGGGAACTGAGTTTGCTCACGCGTAGGATCGGGCGCCGGAACGGAAGGGATCGAGCCGCGATTATACGGATGGCGCAGCCGTCAACGGCGACATGACGGCCCAGACCCTATAATCTGCGCTGATTCGCCGCATACGAACGCTCTCCATGGATTCTCTCGCCGTAAGCCGTCAGCCAGTCGATTTCGCCCGCGTACGCGCCCTTGCCGCCGGGGACATGGCCGAGGTCGATGCACTGATCCGCCGCCGGCTCTCGTCCGACGTGGTGCTGATCAACCAGATCGCCGACCACATCATCGCCAGCGGCGGCAAACGCCTGCGGCCGATGCTGCACACGCTGGCCGCGCGGGCGGCCGGATACAACGGGGGCGAACACGCGAAGCTCGCGGCCATCATCGAATTCATCCATACGTCCACCCTGCTCCACGACGACGTGGTGGACGAATCGGACCTTCGGCGCGGACGCAAAACGGCCAATGCCCTATGGGGCAATGCCGCCAGCGTGCTGGTCGGCGACTTCCTGTATTCCCGTTCGTTCCAGCTGATGGTCGAACTGGGCGACATGCGCATCATGCGCATCCTGGCCGACACCACGAACACCATCGCCGAAGGCGAGGTGCTCCAGTTGCTGAACATCGGTAACGCCGATGTCGACGAAGCTGCCTATCTCGCCGTCATCGAGCGCAAGACAGCGGTACTGTTCGCCGCCGCGACCGAACTCGGCGGCGTACTGGGCGGCCTGCCCGAAGATCAGATCGCCGCCCTGCGCCGCTATGGCATGGAGCTGGGCTATGCGTTCCAGATCGCCGACGATCTGCTGGATTACGTTTCCGACGCGGACACGCTGGGCAAGAACATCGGCGACGATCTGGCCGAAGGTAAGCCGACGCTGCCGCTGATTTACGCCATGCAGAAGGCAAGCGCGGAAGAAGTCCAGTCGCTGCGCCACGCGATCGAACATGGCGGCCTGGATTCGCTGGACCGCATCATCGCGGCCATCCGCGACTCGGGTGCGCTCGACCGCACGCACGAACGGGCCGTCCAGCACGCCGACGCGGCACGCGCCGCACTGGACGCGCTGCCGCCGTCGGAATATCGCGATGCGCTGGCGACGCTGGCCGACTATTCGGTCGAACGCCGCTTCTGACTCACGACTCTTGTAGGAGCCCGCTTGCGGGCTCCTACAAATGCTGTTACTTCGCGAAAACCTCATTGAGGAACGTGTGCATCGCCGCATAGGCGCGCGTTGCGGTGCGTTCGTCGTAACGGCAGTTACCCGGCTTGTTCGCCGCTTCTTTCTCCGTGAAGCAGTGGACGGCACCGCCGTAATCGACCAGACGCCAGTCGACCTTCGCGTCGCGCATCTCCGACTCGAACGCGGCTTTCTGCTCGGCGGGCACGTTCGTATCGTCGGCACCGTTCAGCGCCAGCACCTTCGCCTTGATCTGTTTCGCCAGCGCCGGATCGTCGGTGCTCAACAGACCGTGGAACGACACCACGCCCGCGATGTTCGCACCGCTGCGCGCGAGATCCAGGACGGCGGAACCGCCGAAGCAGAAACCGATGGCCGCGAGGCGACCGGTATCGATGGGCGCCTTGCCCGCCTGCGCCTTCAGCTCGTCCAGCGCGCGAACGATGCGATGGCGCATAAGCCCGCGATCGGCGTAAAGCGGCTTTACCGCGGCCAGGGCCGTATCGTCGGAGGTCGGACGCACCGTACCGCCGTACATATCGGTCAACAGAATCACATAGTCCTTGCCGGCGATCATTTTCGCCTTGGCCACGGCCATGTCGTTCACGCCGTACCAGTTGGGCACCATCACCAGGCCGGGACGTTTGGCGGTGACCGCATCGTCATAGACGAGCACGCTCTTGAACGTGGTGCCGTTCTCGGTCCACTCGACCGGCCGGCTGACCATCGCGGCCTGCGCCGCCCCCATGAATCCAAGCAGTAGGAATAAGGCAAGACGACGCATCGACTTCTCCAGGGCAACGTATAGAAGCGCGCCAGCGCGCGGGAACCAACGAACACGGTGAAGCGAAATCGGGGAAAGAGCTTAGCGCACTACAATCCCGCGGCATGCCGACCGAGCAGGCGTTTCAGAGGTCCGGTTTTTTCGAGCAACCGCACGCCCATGCCACGCGCCGCGACCAGCGGTGCGGCCTGCCATCCATAAACCCGTCCTAGCGCATCGAAAGACAGCGCATCGAGCGTGTCGGCGCTGCGTCGGCGCCGGGCATAACGGCGCAGTACGTGCGACGCCGCGATATCGCTGCCGGCGTCGCGCGCGGCAACCAGCACATCGCGCAGCTCCGTCACATCGCGAAAACCCAGGTTCACGCCCTGTCCCGCCAGCGGATGCACCGCATGGGCCGCATCGCCCAGAAGTACGAGCCGGCCTATTTCGTAGCGATCGGCAAGCTGCAACCGGAGCGGAAAGGCGGCCCGGGCCGTCGTCGCTTCGATGGGCCCCAGCCGAAAATCGCTGGCCACGCCGAGGGCTTCGCAAAATGCCCGGTCGTCCATGGCGAGTACGCGAGTGGCCTCCACCTCCGGCAACGACCAGACGATGGAACTACGGCCGTCGGACAGAGGCAGGAACGCGAGCGGACCGCCGGGCAGGAAACGTTGCCATGCGGTCGCCTCATGCGGGCGGGCCGTGCGCACATGAGCGACGATGCCGCGCTGCGCATAATCGCGGCCGCGCGTACCGATGCCCACCATGCCGCGCAGGGGCGACTGGCTGCCATCGGCGGCGACGACCACACGCGCCGAAACGAATTGCCCGTCCGCCAGTTCCAGTTGCGCACGATCTTCCCGCATGGCGTAGCCGGAAACTTCGGCGGGGACGATCCGGCGTACGCCGGCTTCGTCGAGTGCACGCCACAACGCGGTTTGCACGAGACTGTTTTCGACGATGAATCCGAGAACGTCGCGACCTTCGTCGGCGGCGTCGAAATGGATCGTGGCGCCATTCTCGCTATCCCACACGCACATGCGCGCGTAAGCCGAAGCGCGGGCCTCGCGTATCGCGGACCAGACGCCCAGCTCATCGAGCAGTCGCACCGACGAGGGGGCAAGACCGACCACGCGCAGGTCGACTTCGGCCGAAGCGTCCCAGGGCGCGGGTTCACGCACGTCGATCAGCGCGGTCGAAAAGCCTGCGCGCGCCAGCGCCAATGCAGTGGCCGCGCCCACCATGCCGCCGCCCACGACGGCGATATCCAGAAGACCGCCGCGACGGCGCGACGATTCGTTGCTTATAGACGCGTTCACGGCGTCGGCTCCCTGATCGCTGCGGGAGCGTGTTCGCGAAAACCCATGCCGCGCCGTGCCATGGCCCGACGCAAGGGCGGCACACGGTCGAAAGCCAGCATCGCGAGCGAACGTAAGGGGCCGAGGAACGGCTGTTCGAGACAGGCGAGCCGGACCAGGCCGTGACTCATCGCCATAGTGCCCTCGCGATCGCTCTCGCGACGCGACGCATAGTCTGCAAGCAGACGCGCATCGCCCGGATCGGACGCCCCGGCAACCAGCTCGGACAGCGTCAGCGCATCGCGCAGGCCCAGGTTGAAACCCTGCGCCCCGATCGGGTGAACTGTTTGTGCAGCGTTGCCGACCACGACGGCGCGCGGACCGGTCAGCGATTCGGCGGCGACACGGCGGATCTCGTACGGATGGCGCTTACCCGGGCGTGAAAGCCGGCCCAGGCGCCAGCCAAAACGATCCTGGGCAAGTGCGCTGAAAGCCGCGTCGTCCATCGCGGCGACATCGGCGGCTTCGTGCGCGTCCACGGTAAGGACGAGCCCTAGCCTGCGCTCCGCCAGCGGGAGGACGGCGACGGGTCCCCGATCCGTGAATCGTTCGAAGGCACGCCCGCGATGATCGCGCTCCGGCGTCATCGTGCAGACAAACAGCGTCTGCTCGTAGTCGTGGACACGCGTGCCGATGCCGAGCTGGGCCCGTACCTCGGAATGCGTGCCATCGGCGGCGACCAGCAGGGGTGTCGAAAGGCGGCGTGGGCCATCGGGCGTTTCCACGGCAACGGACCATCCGCCCTCGAAGGCCTCGATGGCACCGACCCGCCCGGGAGCGATACGCGTCAGGTGGCGGCAGGTATCCAGCCGACGAAGCAAGGCTTCGCCGAGTTCGCGGGCGGGCAGTGTCCAGCCCAGCGCATCGACGCCTTCCGCGGCGGCATTCATCCTGACGCTACCGAAATCGCCCGCGCGGCTGACATGAATATCGACGATGGGGGTCGCCCGTGGCGCCGCCAGTTCCCAGACGCCGATAGCGGTCAGGCCGTTCACGGTCGCACGGGCAAGGGCGAGATTGCGTTCGTCGTAGCTGGGCTGGGCGCCGGTACGTGGCGCGGCCGCCTCGATAAGCACGGCCTCGCGGCCCGCGGCATCCAGCGCGATGGCAAGACTGGCGCCGACGAGGCCGCCGCCGACGATGATGATGGGATCGTTCGCGGTCATGGGCGTCATGATACCGGCACTAGGACTTGTCGGAGCGCCTGTAGGAGTGCTCGCCGCTGTAGACTAGGCGCCTGTCGCTTCCGGAGTTCGACCCATGGCATTGACGCAAAAGCACCGCGTCGGCATTTTCCTCGCGCTGGCCGCCGTGATGGCCGCCACGCGCATGAACCACTTCGGCGCGTTGCCCGATGCCTCGTGGGCCGTCTTCTTCCTGGGCGGTTTCTGGCTGCGCGGCTCCGCGCGCTGGGCTTTCCCGATACTGATGGCCGAAGCCGTGCTGGTCGACTTCATCGTCATCACGAACCAGGGCATGGATTTCTGGAGCCACTACTGCGTTTCCGCGGCCTATTGGTTCCTGGTTCCGGCCTATTTCAGCATGTGGCTCGGGGGCGGCTGGCTCGCTCGCCACGCTCGCGCGCTGGACGCCAGGGCTTTCGGCCTGCTGGTGGGCAGCCTGGTGGCGACCGTCAGTGTCTGCTACCTGATTTCCAACGGCAGCTTCTACTGGCTGAGCAACAGCGTTCCCCAGCCGCGCAGCATGGGCGCCTGGATGGAAAACCTGGCCGACTGGTATCTGCCTTACCTGCGCACTTCCGCTATCTATGTCGCCATCGGCGCCGTCATGCACGTACTGGTCGTGAAGCTCACCGCCACCCTGCGCCATGACCAGGGCGCAGGCCGCCCGATCCACTGACGGGCATTCCGTGGGCAATCGTCTTTCGAAGATATACACCCGGACCGGGGACGACGGCAGCACCGGCCTCGGCGACGGCAGCCGGACCGGCAAGGACTCCTTGCGGGTCGCGGCCTATGGCACCGTCGACGAACTGAACAGCACGATCGGTATGGTGCTGGCCGCCGATGGCGTCGACGACGACGTCCGCGAGACGCTTGCCCAGATCCAGCATGAATTGTTCGATCTGGGCGGCGAACTCTGCATCCCCGGCATGGCCATGGTGCAGGACGCCGATATCGACCGGCTGGAGAACGTGCTGGACGGCTTCAATGCCGACCTGCCGGCGCTCAAGGACTTCATCCTGCCAGGCGGCGGCATGGCCGCATCCTGCTGCCATCTGGCCCGGACCGTCTGTCGCCGTGCCGAACGCGATGTGGTCGCGCTCGGTCGCGTGGAAGAGGTCAGGCCGCAGGCCCAGCGTTACCTGAACCGCCTGTCGGACCTGCTCTTCGTCATCGCACGGGTACTGGCCCGCCGCAGTGGACATGGCGAAGTGCTCTGGCAGCACGAGCGCCGCCCGCGCACCTGATCCGGCTCCGGGCCAGCTCGATCGGCTTCACGAAGCGAAACCATGAACGGCCGTTCGGCAACCGGACGGCGACAGACGGCATACTGCCCGGGTGTAAGCTCGGCCCGCCGCTGGGCATTCGTCTTTATCTATAAGGAACGTGTGTCATGGGGAATGTTTCGACGCGCCGTGGGGACAAGGATTCTGCTAGGTTAGCTGCCTTTCGAACGGAACAGACCGCGCCAGTGACGTCACGCAAAAGCATCCTGCCTCAACGCCGCCTGCTCGCGGTTGCCGCCGCCCTCTTCGTCTCGGGTATCGCCGCCGATGCGGTTCGCGCCGAAGACGCCCCCGCGCCCACCGCGGCGAAGCGGGAAGCACCCGTCGCGTACTGCCCCCTGGGTTCCTTCGTGTGTACGCCGCGGCCGATCAACTACAACATGTGTCGCCCGAACGCGATGCTGGACTTCTACGATCCGACGATCACGAAGGACACCACGCTTCGCGATACCGCGGTCACGAACACGAACTCCATCTCGGTCGAAAGCACCGAACCGAACGTCTATCACATGATGGGCGGCGTACGGCTCGAGCGCGCCGATCAGTTGCTGCGCGCCGACGACGTCCATTACAACGCGGACACCACGGCTTACGACGCGCAGGGCAACGTGCGTTACCAGGAAGCCGGGATGTTGATGTCGGCCGACCACCTGACCGGCACCACCAATCCGAACCAGGGCGAAGCCGACAACGTCCGCTACCAGATGCTGCAATCGCGCGGCAACGGCGTCGCGGCCCACGGCACGCTGCTGGACCCGATGCACAGCCGCATGCATCTGGCCAGCTATTCCACGTGCGATGTCGGCAGCCACATGTGGGAGTTCAGGGCGAAAGAAATTACGCTCAACAAGGACACGGGCGTCGGTACCGCGCGAAGCGGGACCATGCGCTTCAAGAACATTCCCTTCATGTACCTGCCCTACTTCACCTTCCCGCTGGACGACCGCAGGAAGAGCGGTTTCCTGTACCCGACCTTCGGCAGCTCGAGCCATTCGGGCCTGTATCTGGGCGTGCCTTATTACCTGAACCTGGCGCCGAACTACGATGCCACGGTCGAACCGCGCTACTACTCCGATCGCGGCTTCATGGCCGCCGGCGAGTTCCGTTATCTGTTCGCGCGGACCAACGGCACCATCAATCTGGAATACATGCCGCACGACAAGGGTCCCGACGACGACATCAGCGGCACCAGCGATCGCGGCGGCAGCAAGCAGCGCTACCTGATCAAGTTCGCCAACTCGACCTCAATCGCGCCGGGTTGGACCTTCGCAACGAGCATCAACCGCGCATCGGACAATCAGTATTTCCGCGACTTCAATAACGACATCTTCGGTGCCGCGACGGGCCTGCTTTCGTCGAACGCCTATATTTACGGCAACGGGAAATACTGGAACACGTCCTTCGGCGCCGATTCCTACCAGAACGTGGACGCGGGTCTGCCCAATACGGTCGCGCCGTACAAGCGCTGGCCGCGTGCCACCTTCAACGTCGACTATCCGATCAACCGATGGCTGACGACGGGTATCGCGACCGAGGCCGTAGCCTTCCGCAAGAGCGATGCCGCCGATCGTCAGGTCGACGGCGACCGCCTCGATCTCTACCCCTTCCTGGCCGCCGATTTCCAGGGCGCGTCCTGGTTTGTCCGCCCGAAGCTCGCCTACCGTTACACGGGTTATCAGCTCACGAGCGATTACCAGCAGTTCGGCTTCAACGAGCGGAAACCCAGCCGTTCTGTGCCTATCGCCAGCGTCGACGCGGGCCTGATCTTCGACAAGCAAACCAACCTGTTCGGCACCACCTACACGCAGACGCTCGAGCCGCGTCTGTACTACCTGTACGTGCCTTACCGGGATCAGTCGAACCAGCCCATCTTCGACACGAACGCGATGTCGTTCGACTTCTGGCAGCTGTTCAGCCCGAACCGGTTCTCGGGCGCCGACCGCCAGATGGACGCGAACAACATCACCGCGGCGCTGACCACGCGCCTGCTCGACGACGGCGGCGTGGAGCGCGTATCGGCCAGCATCGGCCAGATCCGCTACCTGACCAACCAGCGCGTGCAAATGCCCGGCGTGCTTCCCACCGACTACAGCGGATCCGACTACATCGCTCAGTTCGCCGTACAGCTGAACGACCTCTGGCGTGTCAACAGCTCGTACCAGTGGAATCCGAATACGTCGAAACAGGGCGTCCTCAACGAGCAGAACCAGATCATCTACGAAGGCCACGACACCGATCTGGCGACCGTCCAGGTCCAGCGCCGGATCAAGGGCGACGGCATCCTCAATTTCTCCTACCGCTATCGCCGCAACGTGATGGAACAATTCGATACGTCCGTGGTCTATCCGGTCTCGGAACGCTGGCGCGCGCTGGCCCGCTGGGTCTTCGCCCGTCGGGATATCGTGCCAAACGTGGCTGGCAACCAGGTGTTCACATTCTCCAACCGGACGCTGGAAGCGGCCGTGGGCGTCGAGTACGACAGCTGCTGCGTGGCGTTTCGCCTGCTGGGTCGCCACTACGTGCGCGACTACACGCGGAGCACCACCAACGCGATCATGTTCGAGGTTGAATTCAAGGGCTTGGGCTCGCTCAGCCCGCAGACGGGGACCTATCTGCGGCGTGCTATCCTTGGCTATCAGTAAAGGGGATTTCGCATCCCTTTGAGACTCCGGACAAGGTCGTCGCGAACCGCGGCGGCCCGCCCGGTTTTCGACACGACGAGGCGGCGCATCGCGCCTCCAAGATGACTCACCGACACGCCCACTTGGGCTCCAGGCTCGATTCGATGAAGCAGATCCTCGCTTACTCCCTGCTCGCCGCCGCCCTAGCGGCTGCCGTTGCGCCCGCCGCCCGTGCCCAGCTGATGCAGCCGGCAACGCCCGCGGCCGCCGGCGGCGTCGCTGCCAGCGGCACACCCGGCGGCAACGGCTCGCTCGACCGGATCGTGGCTGTCGTCGACGAAGAAGTCATCCTGCAAAGCGAACTCGACAACGCGATGAACGCCATCGTCCGTCAGTACGCCAGCAATCCGGGCCAGCTGCCGCCGCAGAACGTGCTGGCGCGCCAGGTGCTCGACCGTCTGATCCTCATGAAGCTCCAGGTCGCGAAAGCCAACGACCAGGGCATCCGCGTTTCGGACGCCGACATCGACGCCGCTGCCGCCAACGTCGCGCAGCAGAACAAGATGACGCCCGACCAGCTGCGCGCCGCCGTCGAACACGACGGCTACAGCTATGCCGCCTTCCGCCAGCAGCTGTCGGAGCAGATCACCGCCCAGAAGCTGCACGAGAACGTGGTGCGCGACTCGGTCACGGTGACCGACGCCGAAGTGAACAACATGCTCAACAGCCCTGCGTACAAGGCAGGCGAAGTGCATCTGGCGCACATCCAGATCAGCACACCCAGCGGCGGCGGTGCCGACGACATCGCACAGGCCCAGAAGAAAGCCGAAGACGCGATCAACGCCGTCAAGGGCGGCATGGACTTCAACGCTGCGGCCATCCGTTTCTCCGACGCGCCGGACGCGCTCGAAGGCGGCGACCTGGGCTGGCGTCGTCTGGACGAAGTCCCGCCGGCGTTCGCCGATGCCGTGACCTCGCTCAAGCCGGGCGAAACGACTCCCGCACTGCGTGGCCCCACCGGGTTCCACATCCTGAAGCTGGTCGACACGCGCGCTCCGGGCAAGCAGATCGTCACCGAGTATCACGCCCGCCAGATCCTCATCAAGCCGTCCGAAATCGTGACGCCGGAACAGGCCGAAAAGAAAGCCCAGGACCTCTACACCCGTCTCGTCGACAAGAAAGAAGACTTCTCGAAGCTCGCGAAGGACGAGTCGAAGGACAACACCACCGCCAACGCCGGCGGCGATATGGGTTGGTTCCCGAAGGAAGCCTGGGGTTCGGCCATCGGTCAGCAGATCGCCAGCCTGAAAGACAACGAAATCTCCCACCCCATCCAGACCGATGCCGGCTGGATCATCATGCAGCGCCTCGGCGCGCGTGACAGCGATCTCACCAACCAGCTCCAGCGCGATCAGGCACGCCAGTCCATTGGCAACCGCAAGGCCGACCAGGCGTACGAAGACTATCTGCGTGAAATGCGCTCGTCGTCCTACGTGGACATCCGCGTGCCCGAACTCCGCGACACGGCCCCCGATAGCCAGGCCTCCGCCGAGAAGTGAGTCGCCCGTGACCGCCACCACCCTTCCGCGGCTCGCCGTTACCGCCGGTGAACCGGCAGGGGTGGGGCCCGAGCTCATCGCACGTCTCGCCGCCACCGATCTGGCGGCGGACCTCATCGCCGTTACCGATCGCGAACACCTGCTGCGTGCGGCCCATACCTGCGGCGTCCAGCTCACCCTCGTCGACGACGACGGTAGCCGTGTCGCCAGCCGCGCGCCCGGTCAGCTACGCATCCGCCACGTTCCGCTTGGCGCGCCGGCTGTCTTCGGCCAGCCCGATCCGCGCAATGCCGCACACGTGCTGGCGACGCTCGCCCTGGCCGCCGATGGATGCATCGCCGGCGACTTCGATGCCGTGGTGACGGCGCCCGTACAGAAGTCCACGATCAACGAAGGCGGCATCGCTTTCAGCGGTCACACCGAATTTTTCGCCGATCGCGTGGGCGCCGATGTCGTGATGATGCTCGCCAGCCCCGATCTGCGCGTCACGCTGGCAACCACCCACCTTCCGCTGTCCGCCGTCCCTGCCGCGATCACCGCGCCCTTGCTCGAGCGTTGCCTGCGTATCGTGCATCGCTCGCTCGTCGACCTGTTCGGCATCGCCGAGCCGCGCATCGCCGTGCTGGGACTCAATCCCCACGCGGGCGAAGCCGGGCATCTGGGACGCGAGGAAATCGATACGATCGAACCGTTGCTCGATCGCCTGCGCAACAGCGGCATGAGCCTGCTTGGCCCCCTTCCCGCCGACACAGCGCTCGTGCCGGCCATGCGCGGGCGCTACGACGCGGTGCTGGCCATGTATCACGATCAGGCGCTGCCGGTGCTCAAGAGCGAAGCATTCGACCGTACCGTCAACGTTACCCTGGGCCTGCCCTTCATCCGCACGTCGGTCGATCACGGTACGGCGCTCGACCTGGCCGGTACCGGCCGCGCCGACCCGTCGAGCCTGATCGCGGCCGCGCGCATGGCCATCGAACTGGCCTCCCGCCGAGCTTCCGCATGAACGCACGTCCCAAGAAAAGTTTCGGCCAGCACTTCCTGCACGAGAAGCGCTACATCGAACGCATCGTTTCTTCCATATCGCCGCGCGATGGCGACGTCGTCGTGGAGATCGGCCCCGGCGAAGGCGCACTGACGCTGCCGCTGCTGGCCGCCGCGAAGCGCATGACCGCCATCGAACTGGACACCGACCTCATTCCCGGCCTGCGCGAACGCGCGGCGGCGGTCGGCGAACTCACCGTCATTCACGCGGATGTGCTCAAGGTGGATTTCACCCAGCTCGCACGCGATCTCGGCGTGGAAAAGCTGCGCATCGCCGGCAATCTGCCGTACTACATTTCCAGCCCCATCCTTTTTCACTGCGTGGACCATGCCGCCGCTATCGCGGATATGCACTTCATGCTGCAGAAGGAAGTCGTCGACCGCATGGCGGCCGAACCCGGCAGCAAGGTCTACGGGCGCCTCAGCGTCATGCTGCAGCTGGCCTGCAAGGTGATTCCGCTGTTCAACGTACCGCCCGGGGCGTTCCGTCCACCGCCGAAGGTGGATTCGGCGGTCGTGAGACTGGTACCGTTGACGCCCGACCAGCTTCCCAAGGGCGATCCGGCGAAAATCCACGCCGTGGTCAAGGCAGCCTTTGCCATGCGCCGCAAAACGCTGTCGAATACCCTGAAAGGACTGATCGACGAGGCGACCATACGCTCGCTGGACATCGATCCACGGGCCCGCGCCGAGACGCTGTCTCCGGGCGATTTCGTTCGTCTCGCGCAGACATTGGCCAGCGCAGGGTAACTTCAGCGCACCTCGTACTTGCCCCACCCCTCCCTGTCCCCGACAATCCCCGCATGACCGAGAAATCTCCTTACACGATCGCCGTGGAGGTTGAAAGCCGCTTCGTTACCGATCAATCGCAACCGGCCGACAATCGCTACGTCTTCGCTTACACCATCACCCTGCGCAACGCGGGCACCACGGGTGCGCAACTGATGACCCGTCACTGGGTCATCACGGACGCCAATGGCAAAGTCGAGGAAGTGCGTGGCGAAGGCGTGGTAGGTGAACAGCCGTGGATGCGACCTGGCGAATCGTACGAATACACATCGGGCGCGGTACTTGAGACCGCGGTCGGAACCATGCAGGGCAGCTACAGCATGGTCGCGGATGACGGCACGCATTTCGATGCGCCGATTCCTGCCTTTGTTCTCTCCATTCCCCGCACGCTGCATTAGGAAGCAACACATGGATAGCGTGCACGCCGACCGTGGCGCGGCGAAGCGACCCGACTGATGGCCGTCTATGCGATCGGCGACGTCCAGGGCTGCCTCCCCGAGCTTCAGCGTCTGCTCGAAAAAATTCGTTTCGATCCCGCCGCCGACCGGCTGTGGTTCTGCGGCGATCTCGTCAACCGCGGCGGTCAGTCGCTCGACACGCTGCGCCTGATTCATTCGTTGCGCGACAACTGCATCATCACGCTCGGCAACCACGATCTCAGCCTGCTGGCTATTTCGCAGCGGCGTGAGGACGCGCAATCGCGCGTCAACGCCGAGCTGCGGGAAGTCCTGTTCGCCGACGACGCTCCCGTACTGATCGAATGGCTGCGCAACCAGAAGCTGCTGCACACCGACGAAGCCCTTGGTTGGACGATGATCCATGCCGGCATGGCTCCCTCGTGGACGCTGCGCCAGGCACAGCGCGCCGCACTGGAAGTCGAGCGGGAGCTTGGCGGTCCGCGCCATCCGCGGCTGCTGAAGAACCTGTTCGGAAATCGGCCGCCGGGCTGGACCAATCGCCTGCAAGGCGTCGAGCGTCATCGCGCCACGATCAATACGCTTACCCGCATGCGCTATTGCGACGTCAACGGCCGCATCGACTTCGAAGGCAAGGGAACGCCCGGCACGCAGAAGCCCGGTATGTATCCGTGGTTCGAAGTGCCTGGCATGCGCCGTCGCGAAACGAAGATCGTTTGCGGTCACTGGTCGGCGCTGGGCCGCTTTGCCGGACTTGGCGTGTACGCCATCGACACGGGCTGCGTGTGGGGCGGACAGCTCACGGCGATGCGGCTCGATACGCCGGAGCCGGAGTACGTGACGGTCGAAGCGGAGCCGTACAGGCAGAAGCCGAAAGGCGGCGGGGACTGAGTTCCGGTTGGGCCTGCGCCTATAGGGGCGCCGTTGCAGGAGCGCGCTCAAGCGCGCTTCTATAAAAAAACCCGCCTTTCGGCGGGTTTTTTCTTAAGACAGCTGACCGTGGCAATGCTTGAATTTCTTGCCTGAGCCGCAGGGACACGGATCGTTACGACCGACCTTCGGACCGTCGTTCAATACCGGTGTCGGCGCCGTGGCGACCGCCTGCTCCGGCTCCTGCCCCATGGGACCGGCATCCGCATGCTGGAACTGCAGGCGCTGGCCTTCCGCGGCACGCTGCTGCTGCGCTTCCATCTCGGCGACTTCGTCTTCGCTGCGGACGCGGATACGCGCCAGCATCTGGACGACTTCGGCCTTGATGCGATCGAGCATCTCGGAGAACAGCTCGAACGATTCGCGCTTGAACTCCTGCTTCGGCTGCTTCTGCGCATAGCCGCGTAGATAGATGCCCTGACGCAGGTAATCCATGCTGGCCAGATGCTCTTTCCATGCGTTGTCCACCACCGAAAGCATCACGTGCTTCTCGAGCGAACGCATGGTGTCGGACCCGATCTGCGCTTCCTTTTCGGCGAACAGCGCATCGACGGCCGTACGTACATGCTCAAGGATGCCGTCGGCATCGATCTCGGATTGCTGCGCTACCCACGGGGTGAGATCGAGATGCAGGTTCAGCTCGCTCTGCAACTCGCGATCGAGTCCGGCAACGTCCCACTGGTCGTCGATGCTGTCGGCCGGCACGAAGCGACGCACGAGCGCCGTGGTGACGTCCTCGCGGATGTCGCCGACCATATCGGAGATATCGTCCGCTTCGAGCAGCTCGTCGCGTTGTGCGTAGATGACCTTGCGCTGATCGTTGGCAACGTCGTCGAATTCGAGCAGGTTCTTACGGATATCGAAGTTGTGCTGTTCGACCTTACGCTGGACCTTCTCGATCTGACGCGTGATCAGACGATCCTCGAGCGGCTCGTCTTCGGTCATACCGAACATGCGCATCCAGCGACCGATACGCTCGCCGCCGAAGATGCGCATGAGGTTGTCCTGAAGCGACAGGTAAAAACGGGACGAACCCGGATCGCCCTGACGGCCCGAACGGCCACGCAGCTGATTGTCGATACGACGCGATTCGTGACGTTCGGTACCAATGATGTGCAGGCCACCGGACGCAAGCACCACCTCGTGACGCTTCTTCCATTCAGAACGCGCGATAGCGCGGTCGGCATCGGAAGCGTCTTCGGGCAACGCCGCCAGGGCGGCTTCGAGGCTGCCACCGAGCACGATATCCGTACCGCGTCCCGCCATGTTGGTGGCGATCGTGACCGAACCGGGCGCGCCCGCCTGCGCGACGATGTGCGCTTCGCGCTCGTGCTGCTTGGCGTTCAACACTTCGTGCGTGATTTTTTCCTGCTTCAGCAGCGACGACACCAGTTCGGACACGTCGATGGACGCCGTACCCACCAGCACGGGCTGACCGCGCTCGTTACAGGCCTTGATGTCGCGGATGACGGCCTTGAACTTGGCCTCGGGCCCGAGGAACACGGAGTCCGGGTTGTCGAGGCGGATCATCGGCTTGTGCGTCGGGATCACGACGACTTCCAGGCCATAGACGGTCTGGAATTCGTACGCTTCCGTATCGGCCGTACCGGTCATGCCGGCCAGCTTCGAGTACATGCGGAAGAGATTCTGGAACGTGATCGTGGCGAGGGTCTGGTTCTCGCGCTGGATGGGCACGCCTTCCTTCGCTTCGACGGCCTGGTGCAGACCTTCGGACCAGCGACGGCCCGCCAGCGTACGGCCGGTGAACTCGTCGACGATGATGACTTCGCCGTCGCGCACGATGTAATCGACGTCGCGATGATAAATGGCGTTGGCACGCAGCGCCGCATTCATGTGATGGACGACCGCGAGGTTCTTCGAGTCGTAAAGGCCGCTATCGGCCTCGATCACGCCGGTCTCGCGCAGCAGTTCTTCCGCGTGCGTCATGCCCTCTTCGGACATGTGGACCTGTTTCTGTTTCTCGTCGACCCAGTAATCGCCCGCGCCGTCTTCGGCTTCCTGACGGATCAGACGCGGCACGACTTTGTTCACCGCGATGTACAGCTGCGGGGAATCCTCGGCCGGACCGGAGATGATCAGCGGGGTGCGGGCTTCGTCGATCAGGATCGAGTCGACCTCGTCGACGATGGCGTAGTTCAGACCGCGCTGATTGCGCTGATCCTTGCTGAGCGCCATGTTGTCGCGCAGATAGTCGAAGCCGAATTCGTTGTTGGTGCCGTAGGTGATGTCCGCGGCGTAGGCAGCATGCTTGTCGCCCTGCTCCATGCCCGGATAAACGACACCGACGCTGAGGCCGAGGAAGTTGTAGAGCTTGCCCATCTGCGCCGAGTCGCGACGCGCCAGGTAGTCGTTGACGGTAACGACGTGCACGCCCTTGCCTTCCAGAGCATTCAGGTACACCGGCAACGTACCGACGAGGGTTTTGCCCTCACCCGTACGCATTTCGGCGATGCGGCCGCCATGCAATACCATGCCGCCGATCATCTGGACGTCGTAGTGGCGCATGCCGAGGACGCGTTTCGCCGTCTCGCGCGTGGTGGCGAAGGCTTCGGGAAGCAGGGCATCCAACGTCTCACCAGCAGCGAGACGCTGACGGAACTCGTCGGTTTTGGCTCGCAGCTGGTCGTCGGTAAGTTTTTCGAACTCCGGCTCGAGCGCGTTGATGCGGCGTACGTTCTTGGACAGGTCGCGCAACACACGCTCGTTACGGCTGCCGAAAATACTCGTCAGTGCACGATTGAACATCGATCATCCGGATCTGAGACTTAAGGGTTCCCATCCGGCATAACCGGACGGGACAGAAGGGCGATGATACTACGGGGCGCCCGCGCTTTCCTCGGATTGGCGGCGGTCGGGGCAGGATTCAACCCCGTGGCGGTGTCAGCGGTGGCTACGAGCGAATGCCAGCGGGTTGACGACCCGGTCGTGGTACCAGACCTCGAAATGAACGTGCGAACCCGTCGAACGACCGGTGGAGCCGGCCTTGGCGATAACGTCGCCGACATGCACGCGCTGGCCGGGATGGGCCAGGATGCTGCTGTTATGGGCGTAGCGGGTCATATAGCCGTTGCCGTGGTCGATTTCCACCACGTCGCCATAGCCGCTACGGACCCCGGCGAACGTGATCATGCCTTCGGCCACGGCGGTAACGGGCGTGCCCGTGGGGGCGGCGATGTCGATACCGGTATGCCGTGCGCTGTGACCGCTGAACGGGTCGGGGCGACCGCCGAAATAGGATGAGATATAGCCCTGGACCGGCATGCCGGTCGGGCGCAGGCTGGACTCGATGCTGCGGTCGAGCAGCATGCTCTGCAGGGCCTGGAGCTGCGCCTGCTGGCTGTCGAACTGACCGGCGAGGTCGTCGATGCTGCGATCCAGCGTCTGCGGAAGCGCGTAAGCCGTGTCGCTGGAACCGCCTTCGGGACCGCCGACCGGCGGCGTTTCGTCGAAGTCGAACTCGCCATCGTCCAGTTTGCCGACCTGGGTCAGGCGTTCGCCCAGCGCGTTCAGCCGGATGGACTGGGCTTGCAGCTGACCTAGCTTCACGGCCAGTGCGTCGAGATCGCGCTGCGCGCTCTTACGGACCCCGGCAAGCTGATCGTTCTGGCTGGCGACCTGCTGTCGGAGCGTACGGATATCCGACAACGCCCGGTCGTGCGGGTTGGCCAGCGACAGGGCTAGCGCCCCGCCCAGCGCGGCGACGCCCAGAACGGCTGCCGCGGCGCAGACCACGATCTTGCGGCGCATGCGCCTGCAGGAAAGGTCCAGCGTTTTCGGCCCTTTCTGGCCGCGTGACACGAGTATGATTTGCATAACATCCACATCGAAGACTTTGTACCGGCCCATGCAATCTCCGATCCAGCCACCTCGCCGCACGACGCGCGGACTGACGTCCGTCGCCGAGGCCGGGCCTGTCGCCTCGCTCGCCAAAAAGGCGCGCGAGCTCGACGAGCTGGACCGCAAACTGCGCCAAACGCTGCCGACACCATTGCGCGATCAGGTCCGTTTTGCCGATCTGCGCGATGGCCGCCTCGTTTTTCTGGCGCCCTCCTCCGCCTGGGCCGCGAAGCTGCGCATGTACCAGGCGCAAATCCTCTCGTCCGCTCGCGCCCTCGGCGCGCCGGCAGGTTCGGTAACCGTGAAAGTGGCCCCCTTGCCGCCCGAGGAAATCATCCCCGACCGGCACAAACCGCTTTCGACCTCGGCAGCCAGACATCTCAAGGCCGCCGCGGCCTCACTCTCAGACCCCGTATTGAAGAGTCTGTTCCTCGAACTGGCGTCCCACGCCGAAAATCCAGGCGAATCCGACACTTAACGCGCACGAGAACCCCCGTTCCCTGCCCCCGGCGAAACCGGGGTGGCCAGATTTATAGCACGATCCGTAAGTGCGAACACAAGACCTGCACGATAGCTTCACCGTTTTGTGATGGGGGTGGCAGGGATATCGCCAAGGGCAAACATCGCTGGTGCCGGCGTGCTAGGAGCCGCGTTCGCGGCTTGTAGGAGCCCGCTTGCGGGCGAAAGCCAACAGGGCGAGGAAGATGGATGCCCACATCCGCGAGCCCGATCTACGGGCTGCGGATGTCACGCACATCTTCACCGCTCCGTTGGCTTTCGCCCGCAAGCGGGCTCCTACAATGGCCGCGCCGGGAAACAAAAAAGCCGCGGCATGGCCGCGGCTTCTTCGTTACCCGACAGCGCCTCGCGGCGCCCGCCCCGATCAGACCGCCGCAGCGGGATGGGCGTAGGAAATCGGCGCTTGGGCCGGATCCTTGAAGCTGACTTCTTCCCACGCGGTGGCGTCGGCCATCAGCGTGCGCAGCAGCTTGTTGTTGAGCTCGTGGCCGGACTTATGCGCGTAGTACGCACCGATCAGGCTATGGCCCAGCATATAGATGTCGCCGATCGCGTCGAGGATCTTGTGCTTCACGAACTCGTCGTCGTAGCGCAGACCGTCTTCGTTGAGAACGCGGTAATCGTCGAGCACCACGGCGTTGTCCATCGAACCGCCGAGCGTGAGGTTACGCTCGCGCAGCATTTCGATGTCGCGCATGAAACCGAACGTGCGGGCGCGGCTGACTTCCTTGACGAACGACGTCGTCGAGAAATCCATCTCGGCCTGCGAATTGCGCTTGTTGAAGAGCGGATGGTTGAACTCGACGGAGAAGCCGACCTTGAAGCCGTCGAACGGCTCGAAGCGGGCCCACTTGTCGCCGTCCTGTACCTTGACCGGCTTCTTGATACGGATAAAGCGCTTCGGTGCGTCCTGTTCCTCGATACCAGCGGACTGGATCAGGAAGACGAACGGACCGGCGCTGCCGTCCATGATCGGCACTTCCGGTGCGGACAGGTCGACATAAGCGTTGTCGATGCCAAGACCGGCCATGGCCGAGAGCAGATGCTCGACCGTGGATACGCGTACGTCGCCGTTGACCAGGGTCGTGGAGAGACGCGTGTCGCCGACGTTTTCCGGATGCGACCGAAGATCGACAGGCGGGTTGAGGTCGGTGCGTCGAAACACGATGCCGGTGTTCGGCGCCGCGGGACGAAGCGTCATGTACACCTTGTCGCCGGTATGAAGACCGACGCCAGTGGCGCGAATGATGTTCTTGAGCGTGCGCTGCTTAATCATTTTTGGTCAAACCTGTCTGGCAGCAGCCTGAAGTGGCGGAAATGCTAACACAGTCTTAACCTCGGAATAAACAAACCAGACGGTACAGTCTAGATATCCTTCACTGTTCCTTCAGCAATTATTGCGAGTCATTCTCGTCCGCGTCCACATCGAAAGTTATTACGAATCAGTAACCTGGCGACAGCGAACCGCGCTCCGCCGCCCGGACGGGTCGGCGGCGGAGCGCGGCGGCGTCCGGACTCCTGCCCGGCGTCGCCTCACGTCATCCGTGACGTGTCATGGGATGTTGCCGGTCCGGACGATCAATCGGCCTGGCGGCGCAGGAACGCCGGGATGTCCAGGTAATCGATCGCGGGCTCGGCCGACTTGGCCTGCATCGGTTCCGAACGCGTCGTCGCGATGGTTTCCGGCTGGGCGTAGTCGACGACTTCGTTGCCGGTACCCGTGCGCAGCACGACCGGACGCGGACGCTGACGCATTTCGACGTGCTGCTGGACCGCCTGACGGACCGGCTGCTTGGCGGCGGCGGCACGGTTCAGGCCCGTGGCCACGACCGTCACGCGGACGTCGTCCTGCATTTCCGGGTCGAGCGAGGTGCCGATGACCACCGTGGCGTCTTCGCTGGCGAAGTCGTGGATCACGCGGCCGATCTCGTCGAACTCGCGCATCGTCAGGTTCGGACCCGCGGTCACGTTGACCAGGATGCCGCACGCGCCGTTGAGGTTGACGTCTTCGAGCAACGGGTTGTTGATCGCGGCTTCGGCGGCTGCCTGGGCACGATCGTCGCCACGGGCGGTGCCCGAACCCATCATGGCCATGCCCATTTCGCTCATGACCGTACGAACGTCGGCAAAGTCGACGTTGATCAGGCCGGGACTGGTGATGAGGTCGGCAATACCCTGCACGGCGCCCTGGAGGACGTCGTTGGCTGCCTTGAACGCATTAAGCAGTGTCACTTCGCGACCCAGCACCGAAAGCAGCTTCTCGTTCGGCACGGTGATCAGCGAATCGACGTGCTGCGACAGGTCTTCGATACCCTTCAGGGCAACCTGCATGCGGCGACGGCCTTCGAACGGGAACGGCTTGGTGACCACGGCCACCGTGAGGATGCCCTTCTCTTTCGCCAGCTGGGCAACGACCGGAGCCGCACCCGTACCCGTACCGCCGCCCATACCGGCGGTGATGAAGACCATGTCCGCGCCTTCGAGCATTTCCTCGATGCGCTCGCGATCTTCCAGAGCGGCCTGACGGCCCACTTCAGGATTCGCGCCAGCGCCCAGGCCCTTGGTGACATTGCTGCCGAGCTGGAGGTGCGTACGCGAGTTGCAGCTCTTCATCGCCTGCGCGTCGGTATTCGCAACGACGAATTCCACGCCTTCGATGCTGGAGTTGACCATGTGCGCCACGGCGTTACCGCCGCCGCCGCCCACGCCGATGACTTTGATGACCGCATTCGGTGCCAGTTTTTCGATGAGTTCAAACATTTCCCGTCCTCCGCAGAACTTTTGTGATTTTTAGTTATGTCCCGTTCCCGACTCCTGTCGGGCGCGGGTTGCGGGCATTCCTATCGCCCCGGCGCCCAACTCCTTCGGGCGCCGATAAAAACTTTTCCGGTCAGAAGTTCTTCGTAAACCAGCTACGGAACTTCTCGACCATGCCGCCGACGCTGCCACCGGACGTTCCCGCGCTGCGCATGCCGCCGCCCGAACGCGAGCCATGCAGCAACAGGCCGACGCCCGTCGAATGCAGCTCGCTGGACACGACATCGCCCAGACCGGAAACGTGCTGGGGCACGCCGATACGAACCATCTTGTGGAAAATTTCCTCGGCCAGTTCGAGCGCGCCTTCCATGCGCGACGCGCCGCCGGTCAGGACGATGCCCGCCGCGACCAGACTCTCGTAACCGGAACGGCGCAGCTCGTCCTGCACCATCTCGAAGATTTCTTCGTAACGCGCCTGCACCGACTGCGCCAGAGCCTGACGCGCCAGACGGCGCGGCGGACGATCGCCGACGCTGGGCACCTGGATCGTTTCCTCGGCATGAGCCAGCTGGGCAAGTGCGCATGCGTACTTGATCTTGATTTCTTCCGCGTGGGCCGTCGGCGTATGCACGCCATAAGCAATGTCGTTCGTCACCTGATCGCCGCCGACCGGCAGCGACTTCGTATAACGGATCGAACCCTGCGTATAGATAGCGATATCCGTCGTGCCCGCGCCGATGTCGACAAGGCATACGCCGAGTTCGAGCTCGTCTTCGGTCAACACCGCTTTCGCGCTGGCCACCGCGGCGGGCACGAGTTCGTCGACCGACAGGCCGCAACGCTGGATGCACTTGCTGATGTTCTGCACCGCGCTGGCCGCGCCGGTCACCAGATGCACGCTCGCTTCCAGACGCACGCCGCTCATGCCGACCGGGTGGCGGATGCCGTCCTGGCCGTCGATGCGGTATTCCTGCGATTCCTTGTAGAGCACCTTGCGATCGGCGGGGATCGCGACGGCGCTCGCCGCTTCCAGCACCTGCTCCAGATCGGCGGCCATCACTTCGCGGTCGCGGATCGCGGCGGTACCGTGCGAGTTCTTGGTCTCCAGGTGGCTACCCGAAATCGACGCGTAGACCGAGCGGATATCGCACCCGGCCATCAGCTCGGCTTCTTCGACGGCGCGCTGGATCGAATGCACGGTCGATTCGATGTCCACCACCGAACCGCGCTTCATGCCGCGCGACACATGCGTGCCGATGCCGATAATCTCGATCGGTTCGCCCGGCTCGTATTCACCGACAATCGCGACCACCTTCGAGGTGCCGATATCGAGGCCGACGACGAGTTGTTTATCGCTCTTATTTCTCATGTTCCGGCCCTAGCTCCCGACTTGGCGGCGACCGGCGCATCCGGCTGCGGCCACTTGACGGCGAATCCATTGGTGTAGCGAAGATCGGCGTAAGCGAACGAGCCCTGCCGACCGGCGATCAGTTGCGGATATACATCGAGGAAGCGCGCCAGACGGCGGTCGGCCTGATCGCGATCGCCGATCACGATGTCCGCCCCGCTTTCCGTGGTGACGCTCCAGCTGCCGCGGTCGCTGAGCGACACACCGGTCACCTGCAGCTGCGCGCGACCCGCGAAGGCTTTCTGTGCCTGCGCGTAAAAACTCACTACTTCGGCCAGCCGCGCATCGGGACCGCGCAACTGCGGCAGCCCTTCCATCTGGTCGGCGCCAGCCGCCACGAACACCAGACCCTGGCGGCTGATCAGTTTGTCGTCGTTCCAGCGCGCGAAAGGCTGCCGTTCGTAGATGCGCACCAGCAGCGTATCGGGCCAGCGCTTGCGCACTTCCACCGATTCCACCCACGGCAGGCCGCCGATGGCGTGACGAACGTCTTCCAGATTCGTGGCGAAGAAACCTTTACCCAGGTGAGGCAGCACGGCGCCGCGGAGCTGTTCGGCACTGATGTGCGCGAACTCCGCTTCGACCTTCAGCTGCGTCACCGGCCACCGTGTGGCGGCGAACCAGCCCTGCATCACGCCGACCACGGGCAACACCACCAACGTAATGGCGATAGCCCAGGCGACGATCCGCGTGGCGGCGGCTCCCTTCATGCTTGCCCTCCGTTCGTACGGACGTCCGGATGGAACGACGATTCGAGTACGCGCCAGCAGACGGCCGCGAAATCGAGGCCGGCGATGGTTGCCGCTTTCGGCACCAGCGAATGCGAGGTCATGCCCGGCGCGGTATTCACTTCCAGGAGCCAGTTGCGCCCGTGACGATCGCGCATCACGTCGACGCGACCCCAGCCCGAGCAGGCCAGTGCGTCGAATGCCGCCAGTGCCAGCGCGCGCATTTCGCTCTCCGCCTCGCCGGACAAACCGGGCACGATGTACTGCGTATCCTCGGCGACGTACTTGGCGTTGTAGTCGTAGTACTCGCCCTTCGGCACGATCTTGATCGTCGGCAGCACTTCGCGACCGAGGATGCCCACGGTGAACTCGCCACCCTCGGAAGCATCGCCTTCGATCAGGGTTTCCATCAGCAGGTCGCCCGGATAGCGCAGCGCCAGTTCGACGGCGGCGTCCAGTTCGCTCTCCGAGAAAACCCGGGTGATACCGACGCTGGAACCTTCCCAAGCCGGCTTGACGATCAGCGGGAAGCCGATCTCCCGTGCGGCCGCATGCACGTCGGCGCCGCGCGGCAACGCTTTGAATCGCGGGGTCGGCAGGCCGAGGGCGGTCCACACCTGCTTGGCGCGGATCTTGTCCAGCGATAGAGCCGAGCCAAGTACGCCCGAACCGGTGAAGGGAACGCCCAGCGATTGCAAAGCGCCCTGAAGCTCGCCGTTCTCGCCACCGCCACCGTGCAGGATGTTGAACACACGCGCGAAGTGACCGGCGCGCACCGCATCGAGCAACGCGGGAATGCCATCGATCACATGTGCGTCCACACCACTCGAGCGCAAAGCCTCCAGCACATTGCGACCGGAGTCCAGCGACACCTCGCGCTCCGCCGAGCTGCCGCCCATGACGACCGCGACGCGGCCGAACTGCGCGGGATCGGTCACCGTACGGCCGAACGTGTTGTGGCCGGTGAGTTGCGTGCTCATTACTTATGGGTCCTCAGGTTTCCAGCGGTCGCCAGGTCGATAGCGGCCGTGCCGATATCGCCCGCGCCCAGCAGCATCAGGAGGTCGCCATCGCGCAGCAGCGACGGCAACGCATCGCGCAGGTCGCGCGGATGGTCGATCAGTACCGGGTCGGTCTTGCCGCGTGCACGAATCGCCCGCGCCAACGCGCGACCGTCCGCACCCGGGATCGGCGCTTCGCCGGCCGGATAAATTTCGGTCAGCACCAGCACGTCCACTTCGGCGAGCACGTTCGCGAAGTCGTCGAGCAGATCGCGGGTACGGCTGTAACGGTGCGGCTGGAACGCCACGACCAGACGGCGCTCGGGCCAGCCGCCACGCGCGGCGGCGAACACGGCGGCCAGCTCGCGGGGATGATGACCGTAGTCGTCGACCAGCAGCACACTGCCTTTGTCCAGCGCGATTTCGCCACGACGATGGAAGCGACGACCCACGCCCTCGAAACGCTGGAGCGCCGTCGCGATGGCTTCGGCTTCGACACCCAGCTGCCAACCGACCGCAGCCGCCGCAAGCGCGTTCTGCACGTTGTGCCGTCCCGGCAGATTCAGCGTCACCGGCAACGTTCCATCCATGCCCGGCAGGTGCAGGTCGAAATGCATTTCGAAGCCAAGCTGACGAACGTTGGTCGCGCGCACGTCGGCATCCTGCGCATCGATGCCGTAGGTCAGCATGCTGCGCGACGTGTCCTGCGCCAGCTTCGCCACTTCCTCGTCGTCGATGCACAGCACCGCCATACCGTAGAACGGCAGACGATGCAGGAAATCGCCGAAGGCTTTCTTCACCTGCGCGAAATCGCCGTTGTAATTCTCAAGATGGTCGGCGTCGATATTGGTTACAACAGCCATGACCGGCGACAACATGAGGAACGAACCATCCGATTCATCCGCCTCGGCCACCAGGTACTGACCCGTACCAAGACGCGCGTTCGCACCAGCGGCATTCAACTGTCCACCGATGACGAAGGTCGGATCGTAGTCGGCCTCGGCCAGCACGCTCGCGACGAGGCTCGTCGTCGTTGTCTTGCCATGCGTTCCTGCGATCGCGATACCGCGACGGAAGCGCATCAGTTCGCCGAGCATTTCGGCACGCGGGACCACGGGAATGCGACCGGCACGCGCGGCGACCAGTTCCGGGTTGTCCTGACGAATCGCGCTGGACGTGACCACGACATCCACATCGACGACGTTCGCCGCATCGTGACCGATATGCACGGCGATACCCAGCTGCGCGAGGCGCTGCGTGGTCGGCGACGGCGCGCGATCCGAACCGGACACGCTATAGCCGAGGTTGTTCAGCACTTCGGCGATACCACTCATACCGACGCCGCCGACGCCGATGAAGTGGACACGGCGGAACGTGGTCATGAAATCATCGTGGGCACGCAAACGACTGGGTGTCATGCGGAAACCTCCATGCAATGACGTGCAATCGTTGCTGCGGCGTCGGGCTTGGCCAGCGTGCGGGACGCATTGGCCATGGAAAGAAGGCGACCGCGGTCGCCGGTGAGTTCGCGGATTCGGCCCGCCAGCGCACTGGCGTCCAGATCGCGTTCCTGGATCAGTTCGGCGGCACCCGCGGCAAGCAACGTCTGCGCGTTGCGTGTCTGGTGATCGTCGACCGCGTGCGGAAACGGCACGAGGATCGCGCCGATACCCGCGGCGGTCAGTTCGGCGATCGTCAACGCGCCAGCACGGCAGACCACGAGGTCGGCCCACGCATACGCCGCGGCCATGTCGTCGATGAATGGCTCGATGCGCGCCTCGACACCCGCGTCTGCATACGCTTTACGCGCTTCGTCGACACCACGGGCGCCGCACTGGTGCAGCACATCGGGCCGCAGGTCGGTCGGCAGGACGGCCAGCGCTTCGGGCAACCGAAGATTGAGCGCGCGTGCGCCCAGACTGCCGCCCAGCACCAGCACGCGCGGCTTGCCGTCGCGGCCGGCAAAGCGCTCGGCGGGTGCGGGCAGTCCGGCGATACTTGCACGCACCGGATTGCCGACCCACTCGGCGTGAGGAAGAGTACCGGCGAAACCGGTCAGCACCGTCCCCGCAATCCTGGCGAGCATGCGATTGGTGAAGCCGGCCACGCCATTCTGTTCGTGCACGAGCAGCGGTACGCGACCGATCCATGCGGCGACGCCCGCCGGACCGGCGACATAGCCGCCCATCGACAGAACGCAGCGCGGCCGCACCCGGCGCAACAGCGCCATGGACTCGCCGAGCGAACGGGCGAGCATCAGCGGCGCAAGCGCGCGCGTCTTCAAGCCCTTCCCACGCAGACCACCCACGGCGATCGTATGCAGTTCGATGCCGTGTTCCGGCACCACGCGCGTTTCCATACCGCCATCGGCACCGAGCCAGACGACCGGCACGTACTGCGCGCGCAGCACATCGGCCACGGCAAGCCCCGGAAAAATGTGACCGCCGGTACCGCCAGCCATGATGAGGACAGGGGCGCTCATACGGTGGCCTCCATCGGAGCCGCGGCATTGGGAACGCCCATCGCCGGCATGCGCGTCGCCATCTGGCGGGCATCCTCGGCGCGGTTGATTTCGAACGTCGCGCGCAGCAGCACGCCAACCATCGCGCATGTCAGCAACACGCTCGAACCACCCGAGCTGATCAGCGGAAGGGTCAGGCCCTTCGTCGGCAGCACACCGAGATTCACGCCGATGGACACCATCGCCTGGAATCCCAGCATCAGCGAGATACCGAAGGCGACGTAGCCGGAGAAACGCTGCCCCAGTTCCACGCCCTTCAGACCCAGGTAAAGGCCGCGACCGACCAGCAACGTATAAAGACCGATGACCAGACAGATGCCGGCCAGACCCAGTTCCTCGGCAAGCACGGCCAGGATGAAGTCGGTATGCGCCTCGGGCAGGTAGAACAGCTTCTGCACGCTGGAACCCAGACCCACGCCCAGCCATTCGCCGCGACCCACGGCGATCAATGCCTGGGTCAGCTGGAAGCCGTCGTTGAACGGATCTTTCCAGGGATCGAGGAACGAGGTCAGGCGCTTGATGCGGTAGTCCTCGGCGGTCGCCGCGTAGATCAGCAGCGGGACCAGCGGCGTACCCAGCAGAAGCAGGTTGCGCATGCGCGCGCCGGCCAGCCAGACCATGCCGACCGTCGTGGCGACGACCAACGCGGCGGAACCGAAGTCGGGCTGCGCGAGCAGCAACAGCACGATCATGCCCGCGACCGCCACCGGCTTCACGACACCGAACAGGTGGTATTCGACGCCTTCGCGATGGCGGACCAGATAGCTCGACAGATAGATAACGAGGATCAGCTTCACCGCCTCGACGGGCTGGAAGCTGGTCACGATCAGGTTGAGCCAGCGGCGCGCACCATTGATGCGCATGCCGAACACCGGCAGGAAAACAGCAAGCAGCATGGCGATACCGAAGAGCAGCAACGGCACGCTGTACTTCTCCAGCGTCTTCAGTTCCGTGCGCATCGCGGCACCGGCGAGGCAACTGCCCAGCACGAGGAAAACCAGATGACGCTTCAGGAAATAGAACGGACCGATGTGCTGACCGTCGGCCACGGCAATCGAGCTGGAAGCGACCATCACGACGCCCAGACTCGCAAGCGACAACGCGGCCAGCAGCAGAAGGAGGTCGAAACTCCCCCGCGGCCCTTGCCGACGTTTTGCCTGGCTGTTACCGAAGCCGAACATGATTCTCAGCGCACCTTCAACGTTGCAAGACCGATAAGCACCAGCACGACGCTGATGATCCAGAAGCGCACGATGACCCGCGGTTCGGGCCAGCCTTTCAATTCGAAGTGATGGTGGATCGGCGCCATGCGGAAAATGCGCTTGCCGCGCAGCTTGAAGCTCGCGACCTGCAACATCACCGATGCCGTTTCCATCACGAACACGCCGCCCATCACCAGCAGCACGATTTCCTGGCGCACGATCAGCGCGACGCAGCCCAGCGCGGCGCCGATGGCCAGCGCGCCGACATCGCCCATGAAAACCTGCGCCGGATACGTGTTGAACCAGAGGAAGCCGAGGCCCGCGCCGGCCAGCGCACTACAGAAGATCGCCAGTTCGCCGGCGCCCGGAATCGCCGGGATGCCGAGGTATTCGGAGAACAGCTTGTTGCCCGCGAGGTAAGCGAAGATGCCCAGTGCGCCCGACACCAGCACGCTCGGCATGATCGCCAGTCCATCCAGGCCATCGGTCAGGTTCACCGCGTTGGAGAAGCCGACGATGATGAAATAACCGATCACGACGAAGAACCCGCCCAACGGCAGGGCGACCTGCTTGAACAGCGGTACGTACAGCGCCGTCTCGGCCGGCAGCTGGTGCGTGTAGTACAGGAACAACGCGGCGACGAGACCGAATACCGACTGCCAGAAATACTTCCAGCGGCTGGCCAGCCCGCGGCTGTCCTTGAGTACCAGCTTGCGGTAGTCGTCGTAGAAACCGATGACGCCGAACGCGAAGGTCACCAGCAATACGACCCAGACATAACGGTTGCCGAGATCGGCCCAGAGCAGCGTGGAAACGCCGATGGCGAACAGGATCAGCGTACCGCCCATCGTCGGCGTGCCCGCCTTGGACAGATGCGTCTGCGGGCCGTCGCTGCGCACGACCTGCCCCGCCTTCAGGGCGGCAAGCTTGCGGATAAGCGCCGGACCGAGCAGCAGCGACACAGCCAGCGCCGTCAGGGCGGCCATGATCGCGCGGAACGTGATGTACTGGAAAAGATGCAGCGACGTGAAGTGCCGGCCCATCCATTCCGCCAGTTCAAGCAGCATCGGATGCTCCTTCAGCGTGTTTCTTAATCGCGGCAACCACCCTTTCCATACCCGCCGAACGCGAGCCCTTGACCAGGCAGGTCACCCCTTCGTGGATCTGTGCGCACACCGCGCCGATCAATTCGGCCTGATTGGCGAAATGCTGTCCGCCATGACCGAACGCCGCGACAGCCGCCGCACTGAGCGGCCCCGTTGCCAGCAGTCGATCGATGCCGCGCTCGCGGGCCATTTCTCCGATAGCGGAATGCAGCGTGGCGGCATCCGGCCCGAGTTCGGCCATATCGCCCATCACGAGCCAGCGCTCGCCGCGCGCCAGCGACAGCGTGTCGATCGCCGCGGCGGTCGAACCGGGATTCGCGTTGTAGCTGTCGTCGATCAGCGTCCAGCCGCCCGCCATGCGTTCCGGGTTCAGGCGTCCCGTCACGCGGGGAACGTTTTCCAGGCCCGCGACGATGGTCTCCATCGGCACGTCCAGCGCGCAGGCGATCGCGGCGGCGGCGAGAGCGTTCGACACGTTGTGACGACCGGCCAACGGAAGTTCGACATCCGCATCGCCATGCGGCGTGCTCAGTACGAAGTGCGTACCGTCCATGCGCAGTTCGACGATATCCGCGCCGATGTCCGCTTTATGGTCGAGGGCATAGCGAAGCACGCGACGCGCGCCGGCCAGATTGGCGAAGTATCCGGCGAACGCATCGTCGGCGTTGATGATGGCGATACCGTCGGGCGGCAGCGACTGGTAGAGCGCACCCTTCGTTTCCGCCACGCCTTCCACGCTGCCCATCCGCTCAAGATGAGCGGGGGCGATGGAATTCACGAGGCCGATATCGGGCCGCGCGATGGCGGCAAGATAGTCGATGTCGCCCGGCTTGCCGGCGCCCATTTCGAGTACCGCGTACTCCGTGAATTCGGGCATCGCCAACACCGTCAGCGGCATGCCGATCTCGTTGTTGTAGTTGCCCGAATTGACGTGCGTGCGGCCGTGGCGCGACAGAATCGACGCGGTCAGCGTCTTTACCGTCGTCTTGCCGTTGGAACCGGTGATGCCGATCACGCGAACGGTGCCCTGGGCGCGGACGGCGCTGGCCAGATCGCCCAGCGCCAGCTGCGTATCGTCCACGACGACCTGCGGGATCGATACGTCGACGGGACGGGTAACCAGCGCGGCAACCGCACCGCGCGCGGCGGCATCGGCGACGAAATCGTGCGCGTCGTGACGCTCGCCGGGCAACGCGACGAACAGATCGCCGGCCTGCAATATCCGGGTATCGATGGAAAAGCCGGCGATCTCGACGTCGGCGCCAACAAGGCGGCCGCGGGTCCAGAGCGCAACGGCGGACAGGCGCATCATGCGCGCACTCCTTTAGTGCCGGTGCCCATCGCCTCGCGGGCGATGGCGAGGTCGTCGAAGGGACGCTTGCCCTCCGGACCTTCCTGATAAGTTTCGTGGCCCTTGCCGGCCACGAGGACGACGTCGTCGGCCTTCGCGTCGGCAATGGCAAGTGCGATGGCCTGCGCGCGGTCGCGTTCGACGATCACCGTGTCGCGGTGCGCGAAGCCTTCGAGAATCTGGTTGACGATCAGGTCGCCGTCTTCGCCGCGCGGATTGTCGTCGGTCACGATGACGATATCGGCGAGACGCTCGGCAATCTGCGCCATCAATGGGCGCTTACCCTGATCGCGTTCGCCGCCGCAGCCGAAGACGCAGATCAGCCGCCCCTTCGTGTGCGAACGCACCGAGAGCAGCGCCTGCTTCAGCGCGTCGGGCGTATGCGCATAGTCGACGACAACGAGCGGTTTCTTGCCTTCGCCGCCCAGCCGGCTCATGCGACCGTTGACCGGCTCCAGCGCTTCGAGCGCCGAATGGATGCGGTCGAACGACTCGCCCAGCGCGCCCAGCGTCGCGGCCACGGCCAGGAGATTGGCGATGTTGAAGCGGCCGATCAGGTGGCTGCGCACCGTGCGCATACCCCACGGCGTCACGAGGTTGAACGAGAGGCCCCTGGCCGACGTCACGACGATATCCGCTTTGATGTCGGCATCGTTGTCCGCGACCATGCTGGTACGGAAGCGCTTGATGCCTTCGCCGAGATGCTTGGACAGCTTCGCGCCGAACGGATCGTCGATGTTGACGATCGCGCTCTTCAGGCCCGGCCATGCGAACAGGCGCGCCTTGGCCTCGCCGTAGGCTTCCATCGTGCCGTGATAGTCCAGATGGTCGCGGGTGAGATTGGTGAACACCGCCACGTCGAACGCAATCGCGTTGACGCGACCCTGGTCGAGGGCATGCGAAGACACTTCCATCGCGACATGCGTGGCGCCCGCTTCGCGAAAATCCGCGAGGACCGCCTGCATGCTGATGGCATCGGGCGTGGTGCGCTCGCCTTCGACAACGGCGCCATGCATGCCGGTACCCAACGTGCCGACCGTGGCCGGGCGCTTGCCGAGGAAGGCCAGTGCCTGCGCGATAAGCTGCACGATGGAGGTCTTGCCGTTGGTGCCGGTGACCCCAATCACGTCGAGCGCTTCGGACGGATTGCCGTAAAAGCGTGCGGCGATGTCGCCAACCCTGTCGCGCAGCTTGTCGACGGCGACCGTCGGCACGGCCAGCTCCACGGCGTCGAACGGCGTCTCGGCCAGCACGACGATCGCGCCATGCTCGATGGCGGACGCGGCGAATTCGAGACCGTGATTCTTGCCGCCACGCAGCGCCACGAACGCATCGCCCGCAGCGACGGCACGCGAGTCGAGCCCGAGGCCCGAAACGACGATATCGCCGGAGCCCTGGGCACCGGCGAATCCGTCGAGCAACGTGTCGAGCGTCATGCTGCGCGTCACGGCACCACCTCTTCGGCGGCGCTGTCGTCGACCTGTGGCGGCGCGCTGGTGGTACCGATCAGACCACCCTGGCTCGGACCGCCCGCATACCAGCGGCCGACATTGTCCGGTGCGATATCCAGCAGCCGCACCGCTCCCTCCATGACCTGGACGAAAGCCGGACCGGCCACCGAACCGCCGTAGTAGCGCCCATTCTGTGGGTCGTTAATGACAACGACGGTTACGAGGCGCGGGTCGCTCGCCGGAATCATGCCAACGAACAGGGAGATGTAGTTCTTCGCGGAGTAACCGCCGACCGACGCTTTGTGCGACGTACCGGTCTTGCCGGCAACGCTGTAGTTGGCGACCGAAGCAAAACCGAAACCGGTACCGCCGGGGCTCACCACGGTTTCGAGCATGCGTACGAGCTCATGCGCGACGTCCGGGGTAATGACCTGGGTCGGCGGATTGTCGGCTCCCTTGATGAAGCTCGGCGCACGCAGCTGACCGCCATTGGCGATCGCGGAATAACCTACGGCCAGCTGCAACGGCGTGACGTTGAGGTTATATCCATACGCCATGCGCGACTTTTCGATCGGCTTCCAGGTGCGGCCGACCGGCAGATAGCCGGCGGCCTCGCCGGGAAAGCCGCTACCCGTGCTGTTGCCGATACCGAACGACTTGAACATGCCGTAGAGAAAATCGGTGTCCAGCGTCATGGCGATCTTCGCCGCACCGACGTTGCTCGACTTGGTGATCACACCCGTCGGCGTCAGCGTGCCCCAGTTATGCGTATCGCGCACCGGGTGACCGCCCATCATCCACGTGCCGGGCGAGGTTTCGATCAGCGGGCTGGTCGGCGTGTATTTGCCGCTGGTAAGCGCCGCGGCCATGGTGAACGCCTTCATCGTCGAGCCTGGCTCGACGACGTCGGTCAGCGCACGGTTGCGGCGCTCCTGCGGCGTGCTGCCGCGCACGGCGTTCGGGTTGAACGACGGCAGGTTCGCCATCGCCAGCACTTCGCCCGAGTGCACGTCCATCACGACGATGGAACCGGAATCGGCTTTGTTCTTTTCCAGCGCCTGACTGAGTGCGCTATAGGCCAGGTACTGAATGCGGCGATCGATGCTGAGCGTGATGTCGCGACCGGCCTGCGGTTCGCGCACCAGCTCGACGTCTTCGACGACATGGCCCATGCGGTCGCGGATCACGCGCTTGGCGCCCGGCTTGCCGGCCAGCCATTCGTCGAAAGCGAGTTCCAGACCTTCCTGACCGCGGTCGTCGATGCTGGTGAAGCCGAGGATGTGGCTGTTCACCGCGCCCGACGGATAGTAACGACGGTATTCGCGCTGCGAATTGATGCCCGGAATTTTCAGGTCCATGATCGCCTGCGCGTCTTCCGGACGCATCTGGCGCGTGATGTACATGAATTCCTTGTCGCTGCGCTGGACGATCTTCTGCTTCAGGTCTTCGGCGTCGACGTGCAGCGCCTTCGCCAGTTCGGGAATGCGGTCTTCGTTTTCCAGCAGTTCCGGCGGGTTGGCCCAGATCGACGCGACAGGCGTCGATACGGCCAGCGGCTCGCCATTGCGATCGAAAATCGTGCCGCGCGACACGGCGATCGGCATTTCGCGCAGGAAGCGCGCGTCGCCCTGATCCTGATAGAACTGCTTGCGCACGACCTGAAGATCGAACGCACGCACCACCAGTCCCATCGAGCACACGCCCAACAGCACGACCACGACGGTCATGCGCTTGCGCGGGCTGGGGCCCTGGCCGCGACGGCGACTGGGCACGGTGGTGTTCGCGAAGCGGCCCTTCATCGACGCACCAACTGGATATCCTGCGGACGCGGATTGAGCATGCCGAGCTTGCCGCGCGCATCCGCATCGATGCGGGCCGGTTCGGCGTAGGTCGCCTGCTCCAGCTCGAGGCGGCCGTATTCGACGCCCAGTTCGTCCTTCTGGTTCTGCAGGCGGGACATTTCCATGAACAGCACCCGGCTCTCGTGCCGCGTCCACACCACGCCGATCGCGCTACCGAGCACGGCGAGGAGGAGCAGCGTGAGGCAGATGGCGCCGAACGTCTTCATCCGAGCTTCTCCGCGATGCGCAGCACGGCGGAACGCGAACGCGGATTGGCCGCGATCTCGGCATCGGAAGGAAAGCGTGCCTTGCCGACGGGCGCCAGCGCGGCAACCCGGATCTCGGTCGGCGGCGGCGCGCGACGGCTGCCCTGCACGCGACCTTCGTGTTTGCGGATGAATTGCTTCACCGCGCGGTCTTCCAGCGAATGGAAGCTGATCACGGCAAGGCGACCGCCAGGCTTCAGCAGTTCGAGCGCGGCGTTGAGCCCATGCTCGACGGATTCGAGTTCGGCATTCACGCGGATACGCAGCGCCTGAAAGCTGCGCGTCGCCGGATTCTTGCCCGGCTCGCGACGGCCCACGCAACGGGCGACCAGGTCCGCGAGTTCGGAGGTACGGGTGATCGGCTGCTCGGCACGGCGTTCGACGATCGCTTTCGCGATGCGGCGGCTGAAGCGCTCTTCGCCGTACTGCCACAGGACGTCCGCGATCTCGCGCTCTTCGGCGGTCGCGAGGAAGTCGGCGGCACTTTCGCCACGCGTCGTGTCCATCCGCATGTCGAGCGGAGCATCGCCCATGAAGCTGAAGCCGCGCGTGGTGTCGTCGAGCTGGGGCGAGGACACGCCCAGGTCGAGCAGAATGCCGTCGAGGCCGTCGGCAAGCTCGGGCCAGTCGCCCATGGTGGCGAAGTTGTCGTGACGGATGGCGACGCGCGGATCGGCGGCGAAGCTGGCTTCGGCCTCGGCGATAGCCGTGGGATCGCGGTCCATCAGGAACAGGCGGCCCGACTCGGAGAGATGGGAAAGAATCGCGCGGGCATGCCCGCCACGACCGAAGGTCCCATCCAGATAGCGCCCGCAAGACTGCAAGGCGAGTCCCTCCAGTACTTCATCGAGCATCACCGGGATGTGCCGCAATTCGCGCCCCGCCATCGCTGCACCCCGCTCCCGTTTCACCGTCACCTCAAGTCATTACAAACGCAGTTCGGTCATGTCGTCGCTGATATCGTCTTCGCCGATGGTCTGGCGAATCTTCGCGAGGTGGGCCTGCTCGCTCCAGAGTTCGAATTTGTTACCCATGCCCAGCAGTACCGCTTTTTTCTCTATGCCCGCCGCCGCGCGTTGACTTGCGGGAAGAAGGACTCGCGCGGCACCGTCGGGTTCGACCATCGCCGCGGCACCCACCAGCTTCATCTGCAGGGCGCGGTGGACGGCTTTTACACTGGGCAATGCGTTCACCTGATCCCGGACCTTTTCCCACTCGTCGTGAGGGAAGATCCACAGGCAACCGATTTCAAAGGGGTTGTAGGCAATGACCAGACGATTGGCGCAAGCACCCACGACCAGATCCCGATATGAAGTCGGAATCGTCAGACGACCTTTGTCGTCGACCGTGATGGCTGTTTCGCCTTGGAACATTCGCTGATTACCCCACCAAATCCCACGATTTGACACCGGAGCCCACGATAGTCTCGCCCCCTGAGACTGTCAAGAAATTTTTCTTGAGAATCAAAGAGAAAGCTGCGGTTCATGCGTATTTCCAGCCGTTTATGAGGAAGGGCCGCAAGGTGCTTGAATCAGTGGGTTTTTTTGTGCGCGCCGACGACGAACTGTGAGCTGCGTCTCAGGCAGAATCGGGTGGAACTGAAGCGGGTGTTCAGGCAATCGCAACGTCCGAACGCAAGAACGCCCGACGTCATGGTCGACGTCGGGCGCATCCCGTTGTTGCGAATGAAAGGAGTCGGCCTATAAGCCGGGTTCTGTACGTCTTGCGACGCGACAGTCATTCTTCTCGGCCTGACGTCACCGTCAGGCTCCAGCAACCTACCCGGGGACGACACGGGCCGCGTCATAGTCCCCTTATTTGGTCTTGCTCCGGGTGGGGTTTACCGTGCCATGCGGCGTTAGCCCCGCACGCGGTGCGCTCTTACCGCACCCTTTCACCCTTACCTGATCCCCTTGCGGGGCCATCGGCGGTCTGCTCTCTGTTGCACTGGCCGTCAGCTCACGCTGCCCAGGAGTTACCTGGCACCCTGCCCTATGGAGCCCGGACTTTCCTCGATGCGCTTACGCGCGACGCGACTGCCCGGCCGACTCCACCGCGAATTGTACACGTCGCGAGACGGTCCCACGGATATTTGTAGGAGCCCGCTTGCGGGCGAAGGCCAACAGGGCGAGGAAGACGGATGCCCACCTCCGCGAGCCCGGTCTACGGGCTGCGGATGTCACGCACAGCATCTCCGCCCCGTTGGCCTTCGCCCGCAAGCGGGCTCCTACACCACCGCGGCCGCATTTTGATCAACCTGCCCCGTACAGCGCCTTCCTCGGCGCACCCGTGATCGCCGCCGCCAGCTTGGCCGCCTTCGCCGGCGGCATGTCCTCGCGGAGAATCGCGAATACCCGCAGGCCTTCGCCCACGCGGGCGTCTTCGTCCATCGTGTGCCCCGCCGCCATCAGCACGAACTCGCCCTTCTGCTGATTGGGATCGGCGGCGACGCGCTCCACCAGCGTACCCAGCGGCTCGCCCAGTACCGTCTCGAACATTTTCGTCAGCTCGCGTGCCAGCACGACCTCACGCTCCGCACCGAAAATCTCGCGCATGTCTTCCAGGCATTCGAGGACGCGATGCGACGACTCGTAATAGATAACGGTGCGCGTCTCGCCGACGAGTTCCTGCAAGCGCGACCGACGCGCGCCCGCTTTCGCGGAAAGAAATCCCTCGAACACGAACCGGTCGCTGGGCAGGCCCGCCACCGACAGGGCGGCGATCGCCGCACACGCGCCGGGGATCGGACTGACACGGATACCCGCCGCACGAGCCGCACGAACGAGACGGAAACCAGGATCGCTGATCAGCGGCGTACCGGCGTCGGACACCAGCGCCACGCTTTCCCCGCCAAGCATCCGGGTCACGAGGCCATCGACAGCGGTTCGTTCGTTGTGATCGTGCAGGGCCACCAACGGGGTGTCGATGGCGTAATGCTGTAGAAGCGGCCGCGTATGCCGGGTGTCCTCGGCGGCAACGACATCGGCACGCTTCAGCGTCTCGATAGCCCTCACCGTGATGTCGTCGCGATGGCCGATAGGCGTGGCGACGACAAAGAGAGTGCCTTGCTTGGGCGTGGACATGGGGTAGTTCCTTTAAAGCGACTCGTCATTGTACGGGCACGCCAGCGATGCACCCCCCCAGCGGGAGCCACCTGGTTGTGTGTAGGAGCCCGCTTGCGGGCGAAAGCCAACGGAGCGGAGATGCTGTACGTGGCATCCGCAGCCAGACCATCGGGCTCGCGGATGTGAGCATCCGTCTTCCTCGCCCCGTTGGCCTTCGCCCGCAAGCGGGCTCCTACCCACAATCAGCGCCTTCAGCCGTAGCGGGCGTACCTCACAGCGACCATTCAAACTGATCGGCTATGATCCCGGGCGCTGCCTTCAATGGAATTCCCCCATGCGTCCGTTTCGCACCATGGCCTGTGGCCTTCTGCTCACCGCCGGACTCGCCGGCTGCGTCACGCCGGGCGCCCAGCGCACCACGAGCGCGCCTTCCGGCGCGGCGACACAGGCGGCGCAGGCGCTGTATACCCGGGGTCAGTTCGGCGAGGCGGCGCAGGCTTATCTCGATCTGGCCAGTCAGGACCCCAGCCACCGCGACTACTACAAGCTGCTTGCGGCGGAGTCCTACCGGCAGGAAGGCACGATCGAACGCGGCGCCCCGCTGCTCGCCGACATCCGGCGCTCGAAACTGGAAGGCGAGGACGCCCTGCACTTCGACGCGTTGCGTGCCGAAATCGCCCTCAAGAACAACGATCCCGCCACCGCGCTCTCCCTGACGGGCCAGCCCACGTCCCGCGTATCGCCCGCCCTGATGCTGCGCCTGACGGAACTTCGCGCCCGTGCGCAGGCTGCCGCGGGCGATCCCTGGAAGGCGGCGGGTACGCGCGTGGACATGGACGCTCAGCTGCAAGGCCTCGACCGCGAGCAGAACCGCCGGCAGATCGTCACCCTGCTATCGGGCCTCGGTGCCGCCGATCTCTCCGGTCGCGCGGCTGGCCTGCCTCCCGGCGATCGCATGCTGCCGTGGATCAACGAAGCGCAGACCCAGCTGGGCGTCAGCGTGTCGCGTCCGCCCGCCGTTCTCGATCAGGCGGTCGGCACGGTCACCGGCGGCGAAAAGGGTGTACGCGAAGGCTATAAGGTGCCGACCAAGGTCGCCCTGCTGCTGCCGCTGAGCGGCCCCCTTGCCTCCGCGGGCACCACCATCCGCGACGGCTTCTTCACGTCCTACATCGACGCTGGCCGCAACGACGCCCCGCGTCCGGCCGTCGCCGTCTACGACTCGGGCAACGACGCCCAGCACGCCGTCGCTGCTTACGACAAGGCCGTTGCCGAAGGCGCACGGCTGGTGGTCGGCCCACTGAACCGCGACGGCGTCTCGGCGATTTTCGCCAAAGGCGCACTGCCGGCTCCGATCCTCACGCTCAACTACCCGAACGACAATCGCAACCTGCCCCCTGCCGGCGCCAACGAATTCGGCCTGCTTCCCGAAACCGAGGGCGCGCAGGTCGCCGATCACATGGCGGATCGCGGCATCAAGAACGCGAGCGTCATCGTGTCCACGGACGACTTCGCGCGGCGCGCGGGCAACGCATTCAAAGCGGAGTGGCAAGCACGCGGCGGCGTTCTCGACAGCCAGATCACGCTGAACACCGCCACCGTCGACTATGCGTCCCAACTGCACGAGTCCACCGACAAGGACCCGGTCACCAACGGCATCTTCATCAGCATGAAGCCGCAGCAGGCACGCCTGCTCGTGCCCCAGTTGCGGCTTGCGAAGAACACCCTGCCGATCTTCGCCACCTCGCACGTGTACGGCGGCGTCGACGATGCGGCATCCGATCGCGATCTGGACGGCGTGGAATTCTGCGACGCGCCGTGGCTGTTCGATGCCCAGCCCGGCCTGCCCCGCCGCAGCGATCTTACGGGCAGCATGCCGCCCACGCGCGGCGTGTCGGCGCGGCTCTTCGCGTTCGGCATGGACGCCTGGGGCCTGGTGCCCTATCTGGAATGGTTGCGCGCGCATCCCGGCAGCTATTTTCCCGGCGCCACCGGACAACTGGTCGCGGATGAGTTCGGCCGCGTGCGGCGCGTGCTGATCTGGGCCCGTTTCCAGGATGGCATGGCCCATCCGATCGCGGGCAGCCTCGAACTCGAAGCTCCCGCCGCATCGCCCACCGTGGACACCGGCGAAGGCTGATCCCATCCATCGCAGACAGGGACGTCCGCGTGAAACAGAAACCATCCGTCACGCCGCGACGTGCCGCCGGCGACCGCTGCGAGGCACGCGCCCGGACTTTTCTCGAAGGCCAGGGCCTGACCTTCGTGGAAGCCAACTACCAGACGCGCTGCGGCGAAATCGATCTGGTGATGCGCGAAGGCGACACGCTGGTCTTCGTCGAAGTGCGTTATCGAAGCGGCCGGGCCTTTGGCGGCGCCGCCGCTTCGGTGACAGCGTCGAAACAGCAAAAACTTATCCGCGCCGCATCGTTTTATCTGCTCAGATACCCACGCGACGCGCAGCGCCCGTGCCGATTCGATGTGGTGGCCTTCGAAGGGGACGCCCCGCCCGACTGGCACCGCGGCGCGTTCGACGCGGTGTAACCGCGAAACATCCCGCGATACCGCAGCGCTATCATCCACACCATGACCACCCCCTTCCCCACCTCGCTGGGCGCCGAGCTACGCGATCTCCTTGGCGACGATTTCTCGATGGCCGAGGCCGAGCGCCTCAGCTACTCCTACGACAATTCGCGGCGGCAGGCGCTGCCCGACGCCGTTGCATTCGTCCGTAGCCACGAGCAGGTCGAATCGCTTGTACGTGCCTGCCGGCGCCATCGCGTGCCGGTGATCGCCCGGGGTCGTGGCACGAACACCACGGGGGCCACGGTGCCCGTCGAAGGTGGCGTGGTCGTCAGTTTCGAGCGCATGAACCGCATCGTCAGGATCGATCCGGACAATCGCCTCGCCATCGTCGAACCCGGCGTACTGAACGGCGATCTGCAGAAAGCGCTGGCGCCGCTGGGATTCTTCTGGCCACCCGATCCGACCTCGTCGCCCTGGTGCAGCATCGGCGGGAATCTGGCGTGCAACTCGGCTGGTCCGCGCGCCGTGAAATACGGCAGCCCGCGCGACAACACACTGGGCTTGCGCGCGGTGGCCGGCAGCGGCGAAGGTTTCCGCTGCGGCACCTATACGACGAAAGGCGCTACAGGCTACGACCTCACCCGCTTACTGATCGGCTCGGAAGGCACGCTGGCACTGGTGACGGAGGCTACGCTCAAGCTCACCCCGAAACCGTCGGCACTGCGCACGATGCGTGCGACCTATAAAGACGTCGGATCGGCCGCGCGCGCCGTCGCGCGCATCATGGCGCAACCGGTGACGCCGTGTGCGCTGGAGTTCATCGACGATGTCGCACTCGGACTTGCGCGTGCACATGGTGGCGACACCGTGCCCGTCGCCGGCGCCATGTTGATGATCGAGGTCGACGGCGAACCCGACGCCCTGCCCGCGGCCGCCGATGCGGTGGCCGCGGCGGCGCGGGGCGACGGCCTGATAGAACTCAGCGTTGCGCGCACCGACGAGGAAACCGCATTGCTATGGTCCGCGCGCAAAGCGCTGTCTCCCGCGCAACGCACGATTTCGCCGCACAAGATCAATGAGGACGTCGTGGTACCCGTCAGTCGCCTGCCCGAGCTGGTCGACGGTGTGAAGCGACTGGCCGCCGCGCACGATGTCCTGATCGTATGCTTCGGTCATGCCGGCAACGGCAACCTGCACGTGAACCTGCTGCCGCGCAACGATGCCGAACGCACACGGGCCGAGGCTTGCCTGCACGATGTCTTCGCGCTCGTCATTTCGCTCGACGGCACCTTGTCGGGCGAGCATGGCATCGGCATCGCCAAACGCGAATTCATGCCACTGGCACTGTCGCCCGCCACGCTGCACCTGATGCACAACGTGAAGGATGCCTTCGATCCCGACGGCATCCTCAATCCCGGAAAACTGCTTCCGCCTAGGCCGTAGCGTTGCGCGGCCCGAAGGCGCTGGCGTCCAGTCCGCGCAGATCGGCGATGGAATCGAGCACGATATCGGGCGGCGTCTCTTCCAGTTCCTTGCCCGCCGCAGCGGCGTAGTGCCCCTGACGCACGAAAACCGTAGTGACGCTGTCGCCCATGATTTTCTTCAGCGCGACCAGGATGCGTGGCTTGTCGTCGATCATGACGTAGTGCGTCGCGGGATACCGGGCGCGCATATTGTCCAGCATGTCTTCCTTGTGCACATAGATGAGCACGTCGCCGGCAAACGCATCCCACAGCCCCGCACGGCGCACTTTGCGCGGCTGGAACACGACGTCGCCATCGGAAAGAATGACCGGCCGTCCCATGCTACGCAGGTGGGCGATGGCGTCGAGCGTGCCCGGAAATACGCGCTCGTCGAACGGGTAGTCGAGCAGGAAGAACGACATTTCCGCCAGCTTCGGATGTGTCTCGCGTCCGATACGGAAGCGCTGCAGCGTGGTGAGGTAATCCGCATAACCGTACTGGTCGCGCAGGTCGTGATCGATGGCGTTATAGGCGTCGCGGCCTTCGGGGCCGAAATCGCGTTCGAGACGTGCGGCAAGGTCGGCGCTGAAGCGGTCGTTGTCGAGCAAGGTGTTGTCGACGTCGAGGAGGAAAACGATGGAGTCGGTATTCGACACGGTGGGGGCCTGACGATGGGTGACTGCCGACTATTCTAACGCCCGGGCTTGCGACAGGCTTGTTCATTCCGCCCACAAGGTCCCCAAATTCCGATTTCCGATTTCTGCGGGAGCGCGCCTGCGCGCGAAAGCCAACGGAGCGAGGAAGGTCCGCGCTCACATCGCGAGCCCGCCGTCCTGGCTGCGGATACCACCCACGGCATCCTCGCTCCGTTGGCTTTCGCGCGCGGGCGCGCTCCCACAGGAGTTGTTGAGTTCCACGGGAACCGAGAGGGCCTCACGCCCTCTTCGGCGGCACCAGCGTCAGTTTCTTCGCCGGCTGTTTCGCATTCGGCGCGAGCAGCCGCTCGATCTCTTCCGTGGGCAGCGGGCGCGAATAGAGGAACCCCTGTCCCTCGGCGCATCCCGCGCGCAGCAGGAATTCATGCTGTCCCTCGGTTTCGATACCTTCGGCAATGGTGTTCAGATCGAGGCTGCGCGCGATGGCCACCATCGCTTCGGTGATGGCGGCGTCGTTGGAACTATTGGGCAATCCGGTAATGAACGAACGGTCGATCTTCAGGAATTTGACGGAAGGCAGCTTCAGATACGCCAGCGACGAATAACCCGTACCGAAATCGTCGATCGCGACACCGATACCCAGTCCATGCAACGCGAGCATCGTGCGCTGCGTGTCTTCGCCCAGGTGAAGAATCGCGCTTTCGGTAATTTCCAGCAGCAAACGTTTGGCCGGCAAACCGGTAGACGTAAGCACCGCACTGATGCCGGCAACGAAATCGGGATGACCCAGCGACCCCGCCGAGACATTCACCGCGATGCGGATGGGCGGCAGATGGGCTTCGTCCCAACGGCATACCTGCGCGCAGGCGGTTTCCAGTACCCAGCGGTCGATCAGCCGGATCAGCCCGAGACTTTCGGCGATAGGAATGAACTCGTCCGGCGTCACGTTGCCGCGATCGGGATGTTTCCAGCGGATCAGCGCCTCGACGGCGACGATCCGGCCGGTGCGCAGCTCGACGCTGGGTTGATACACCAGATGGAACTCGTTGCGTACCAGCGCCTGGCGAAGATCCGCCGCCAGTTGCAAACGCCTGCGGGCATCGGCATGCATCTTCGGCGTGTAGAACCTGAGCGCGTTGCGCTCTTCGGACTTGGCCGTATACATCGCCGCGTCGGCGTTCGCGATCAGCGTTACGGGATCGCCACCATCCAGCGGAAAACCCGCGATGCCGATGCTCGCGCTGAGGAAAATTTCGTAGTCGCCCAGATCGAACGGACGGGCCAGCGCACCCAGCAATGCCTGCGCCACCTCCGACGCTTCCTCGCGGGAACGCAGATCGGGAAGCAGGATGGTGAACTCGTCGCCGCCGATACGTCCCGCGACATCCTTGCGCGCCAGCTGCGCACGGATGCGGTCGGCCACGCGGACCAGCAACGTATCGCCGATCGCATGGCTATAACTGTCGTTGACGACCTTAAAGGCATCGAGGTCGACGAACATCACGGCGATCGCGCCCCGGCTGTGCGTGGCGCGCGTTATCGCTTCGCTGCACAGACGCTCGAATTCCGACCGGGTAACCAGACCGGTCAGCGGATCGTGTGTCGCCAGGTGTTGCAGACGTTGCCGGTCCGCCTTGCGTGCGGTGACGTCGGTGAACACGGCGACGTAGTGTTGCGGCCGCCCCATGCCATCGCGGATGGCGCTGATGCTGAGCATTTCCGGATAAGTCGTACCGTCGGAACGACGGCTTTCCACTTCGCCTACCCAGTTCGCGCCTTCGGCGACATCGTCCCAGATGATCTGCGGCAACGGACGTCCATCGGGTAGCGTGCGCGTGGCATCGAAACGCGTATGCCGGAGCGCCTCGGCCGGGATGCCGGTCAGACGTGTATGGGCCTCGTTGGCGGTCGTCACACGACGGTCGGCGTCGGCGATGATGACGCCCTCGGCGATGCTCGCCAAAGCCTCGGCGGCGATGCGGCGTTCCTGTTCGATCGCCACGCGCTCGGAGATATCGCGCACGATCGCCTGACAGACGCGACGATCGCCCCATACGACCAGACTGCTCTGCGTTTCCACGGGTAGTGTGCCGCCCTCGGGCATGCGCAGCGAGCCGACGCCCGATTGCGGCGATCCTTCGGCGAACAGACTGCCGAGGTCGATCCCCAATAATTCCGCACGGGTGCAGCCGATCCACGATGCGGCGCGCTGATTGACGTCGAGAATGCGCCCCGTGGCCTCGTCCGCGATGAAGATCGCGTCCGCCGCACTGTCGAAGAGCAGGCTGTAACGCTCTTCCGTACCGCGAATGCTGGAAAGAATTCGTCCGGCCATGCGCAGCCACAGCAACGATGCCAGCGCGGCCACGCCAAGGACGGCGAAGAACAACACCTGTCCCAGCCATACGGCGCCATTGGCGATCTGCAGGGAAAACAGCTTCGCTCGCGGTTCGATATAACGGTTGAGCGCGGAGATCCTCGCGCGTACGGCGCGAATATCCGCTGGCGGCGGCGTCCCCTTCGCATAGTCGTGCTGAAGCCGGTCGGCGATCTGGTTCAGTTCTTCCAGACTGCCGTCGACGGAACGCCACGCGACATTGGCTTCCTTCATGTAAGGAAGACTGGAAAAGTGTTCGAACATGAACACCATGCCGGGAATAGCCACGGGGATGACATCGCCCCGCGCGAAGGAATCTTCTACTTCCTTCTGGTCGAAATTGCCGGCGGCGATGGCGTCGCGCGCCCAACGGTCGGCTATCAGAATGGAGTAATTGGTGTGGAAGCCCTGGAGATGCACCGCGTCCCCGGTGGAAGCGTAATCGTCCAGATCGATCACAGCCTGCTTCTGCGCCTTGGCCCAGACACTCTCGCCGTTGAGAAAACCGGCGAGAATGACCTGAGTCTGCAAAGCTCCCCACGTGAGCAGGAGAATCAGGGCAACGACGGCCACGAGCGCATAGGCCAGGGGCCTCAGGCGCCGCAACAGAGGCTGTTGCATGCCAGCATGGGTTCTGCGCATCGCGGCCCTCGTTCAACCAAAGCTCACGTCAATAATGCGCCACTTTGCTACGGCGACGCCCCGTTATGCCGCAACTTCGTTCATATTGTCGAACGTTGCCGCTGCGTCCATGCACCTGTCGAGGGTAATGCTCATACTGACGTAACTGCGGCGGACGCACTCCTGAATGTGCTCCACTTCGTCGATCGGCGGATTGTTTCCAAGCAACGCGCAGACGATTTCCAGAGCCTCCCACGGATGGGTATCGTCATAAGCTGCATGTAACTGTAGCCACCGCAGGCTGGCTTTACGGCCGATAATCGGCAAACTTTCGGCGTAGGCCTTGCTTTCCCAGATCAGCTGGGACCAGTCCCCGGTCGCCCCTTCCACGGCATAGTTGGTCGCGGCGATGCTCGCAGCCAGCGAGTCGCGGCTGCTGACCTCCTCGCACCAGCTGGCCAGCGCCTGGGACCCCGTCGGTGCCACTCCATTGAGCACTTCCTCGCGCGCGACGCCCGCGCCTTCGGCCCAGTTGAGCCAGTAATCGGCGTGGTTCTGCTCGACGCGGATATTACGGACCAGCCAGCGGCGGGCCATGTCATCGCCCTGACTGCGGCCATAACGGGTTTTCAGCAGACTATGCGACATATAGGCGGGAAAACGTTCGATGACGGGCCACACGCCCACCATGAAGTTGCGGGTCGATACCGGGTCGAGACGAGCGGCGCGCATGGCGTCCCACATCTCGTGTTCCACGATGCCGTGCCGCGCATCCGAACAGGACGACACCATATCCTGTGCCCAGATGGGATAGCTTGAAATGTCCATCAGGGGGCCGGTAAGTTCGAAACGAGCGTTCATATAGATCTCCAGGTCTGTTATCTGCTTAGTGAGATTTGACGCGGAAGCCGGCCCGGGCGACCCGTGGCCGGCCCCCTTCCGGCGCGGGATGGGCGCCGGATGGTCATTACTGCACAACAGCTCGCCAACGGGCGGCGCGACGGGGTTAATGGCGCGTTTTTCAGAAAAATCGTGCCGAAAATCGCTTCTGGGCCATTGGTCATAGTCACAACGGCCCCGGCGGGGACTATCGTGGGCGCCCAATCCGTCCTTTAAGAAGGTGCGCGCCCATGGCCCGTTATCGCTGGATCTTCGCTACCGCCGTCGCCTGCGGCGCGTCCGCCCTCGCGGCCAGTCCCGCGCCCTCGCCGGCTCCCGAGCCCGGCGGCGTCGATCTGGCCGGTATCGACCGCGCCGTCCAGCCCGGCGACGACTTCGACGGCTACGCCAACGGCCACTGGCAGAAAACGGCGGTCATCCCCGCCGACCGCTCCAGCACCGGCATCTTTCTGCAGGTGTTCGAGAAGGCCGAGAAGCGCAACGCCGAACTGGTGAAAGCCGCGGGCGAAGGCAATCCGGCCAAGGGCAGCCAGGCACGACTGATCGCCGACTACTACAAGGCCTTCATGGACGACGCCACCATCGAGAAGGCCGGCCTGAAGCCGCTGTCCGCGGAGCTGGGCGCCATCGATGCCATCGGCACGCCGGCCGACCTCTCGCGCGTACTCGGCGGCCAGTTGCGCGCCGACGTCGATCCGATCAACGCCACCAACCTGCACACCGATCATCTGTTCGGCCTGTTCGTCGCGCAGGGCCTGGAAGACCCGTCGCACAACCTGCCCTACCTGCTGCAGGGCGGCCTCGGCATGCCCAATCGCGACTACTACCTCGAAAGCGGCAAGGACATGGTCGCGGCGCGCGAGAAGTACCAGGCCTATATCGTCGCGATCCTGAAGCAGGCCGGCACGCCCGACCCGGAAGGCAAGGCACGCGACATCTTCGCGCTGGAAACGAAGATCGCTAAAGCACAGCAGAGCATCGTCGAAAGCGAGGACATCCATAAGGCGAACAACCCGTGGCCGATTGGCGCATTCGCCACGAAGGCCCCCGGCATCGACTGGTCCGCTTACTTCAAGGCCGCTGGCCTCGATACCCAGAAAACCTTCATCGTCTGGCAGCCGGACACGGTGACCAAGCTTTCCGCCCTCGTCGCCAGCGAGCCAGTCGCCACCTGGAAGGCTTACCTGCGTTTCCACGCGATCAGCGAAAACGCCGGACTGCTGCCCAAGGCTTACGACGATCTTTCGTTCGACTTCTTCGGCCACACGCTGCAAGGCACGCCGAAGCAACGCGATCGCTGGAAGCGCGGTCTTGCCCGCACCAATAACGACCTCGGCGACGCGGTAGGCCAGATCTACGTCAAGAAGTACTTCCCGGCATCGTCCCGCGCGGAAGTCCAGACGATGGTGGACAACATCCTCAAAGCGTTCGATGACCGCGTCGACACGATCGACTGGATGACTCCCGCGACCAAGCAGAAGGCCAAGGCCAAGATCGCGACCGTCAAGGTCGGTGTGGGCTATCCCGATACGTGGCGCGATTACGGTTCACTGGATATCCGTCCGGACGACGCACTCGGCAATCACCTGCGCGCCGAGGCATTCGAATACCACCACCAGGTCGCCAAGCTCGGCCAGCCGGTGGATCGCAACGAATGGTGGATGACGCCGCAGACGGTCAACGCGGTGAACCTGCCGCTACAGAACGCGCTGAACTTCCCGGCGGCCATTCTCGAAGCGCCGTTCTTCGACCCGAAGGCCGATGCCGCCGCGAACTACGGATCGATCGGCGCCGTCATCGGTCACGAGATCAGCCACAGCTTCGACAACACGGGTGCCGAATTCGATGCCCAGGGCCGTCTGGCCAACTGGTGGACCGACGCCGATCAGCAGCATTTCAAGGCCGCGGGGCAGCGTCTGGTCGAGCAGTACAACCAGTACGAAGCCCTGCCGGGTCTGCACGTCAACGGCCAGCAGACGCTGGGCGAGAACATCGCGGACGTATCGGGCCTGGCCATCGCTTATGCGGCCTATCGCAAGTCGCTGGGCGGCAAGGAAGCGCCGGTGATCGACGGCCTGAGCGGCGACCAGCGCTTCTTCCTGGCCTTCGCGCAGTCCTGGCGTTCGAAGACCCGCGACGCGGCGCTCCGTGCGCAGATCATCGGCGATGGGCATGCGCCGGGTCGCTTCCGCGCCCAGACCGTGCGCAATATCGATGCGTGGTATGAGGCATTTTCGCCCAAGGCCGGGCAGAAGCTTTATCTCGATCCGAAGCAGCGGGTGAAGATCTGGTAAGTCGTCGGGGCGATGAAGCGTTCGGCTTCATCGCTTCGTTGGCCTTCGCCCGCTTGCGGGCGAAGGCCAACGAAGCGGCGACGCGGAACGGCTGATTACTTCAGCCCATTCCAGATCGCATCCACCAGCTCGCCATGCTCGTCATGGCTCTGCTCCCAATACATCACCCCACCCAGCTTCTCGGCCTTCACATAGGCCGCCTTCGCGGCAAGCGACTCCGGATCGTCGTAACTGACGAACCGATGCGTCGTGGGGTTCCACAGGTACGGCGCTTTCGCCTCCGCATCCCAGTAGCGGATGTACCCGTTGCGGCCGATGAAGTCGCGCTTCAGTTCCGGCCAGTCGTGCTCGCCCTGATAGTGGCCATAGGTCTGGTACAGACCGTTATGCGCGTCGCGCACATCCGCGAACTCGCGGCCATAGAACGCCGCACCGACAAACAGCTTGCGCGCCGGCACACCGGCGGCTTCGAACTGACGTACCGCGCGATCGGTCGTACGCGAATCGGCTGCGGCAAGCGCCGACGCATGCAGACCGGAATGATGTCCGCTGGTAGGCGTCATGCTGTTGTGGAAGTCGTAGGTCATCAGGTTGAACCAGTCCAGCAACGGATTCACCGCGGCAATGTCGATACCGTCGACGAAGGGACCGTCCGCCGCCGCGATGCTGAGCGTGTAGTGCTTTCCGCCACCCGCACGATCGAGGCTGGAACGTACCGCGCGCAGCAGCTCGGTGAAGTTCGGACGATCGAGCGGACTCGACGCGATACCGCCTTCGTTATGCCCCGGGTATTCCCAATCCACGTCCAGGCCATCGGCACCGTTCGCAACGATCAGCGCCGCGGCACTGTCGGCAAAGCGCTGCCGCGTCGCGGGCGTCATCGCCGCCTCCGAGAAACCGCCGGCGGTCCAGCCACCGACGGACACCACCACGCCAAGCCGTGGCTGCCGGCGCTTCAGGGTGACGACTTTCGCCAGATTGGCGCGCGCCGCGTCGTCGAGCGTGACGGCGCCGTCCTGCACCTTGGCGAAGGCGAAAATCAACGTGTCGATATGGCTCACGTCCAGCGTTTCCAGCCCATCGAAACGCGCGATATAGCCCACGATGCGATAAGAAGCCGCCGGTTGCGGCGGCGCGCTCGCGCATGCGGCAAGCAGCACGGCAACCAGCGAAAGCGCGACAATGCGCAGGTAAATCCAACGACGACGCATGTTCCAGCCCCTTCCGGTGAAACCACCGATCTTCGCAGGACGTAAGCTATATCGCCATGACTTCGACCGACGATCCCGAACCCCAGCCGCCGCCGGAACCCGACGCGGAGGAGTGCTGCGGCGAAGGCTGCGTGCGCTGCGTTTACGACGTCTACGACGAGGCCATGGAGCGCTATCGCGAGCGGCTGGCGGCATGGAAAAGCCGGCACGGGTCGCCTGCCCCACCGCTGTAGGAGCGCGCTCCTACACAAGCCCTCTGCGCACGTACCGCTCGATCCATGCCAGCACGGCATCGATCGACATGGCCAGCGCGGCGACAAGCAGCGCACCCTGCACGACATACGCGGTGTTGTTGGAAACCAGTCCCTCGATAATCGGCGCGCCCAGCGTCGATGCGCCGACCGCCGAGCCGATGGTCGCCGTGCCGACGCTGACGATCGCCGAAAGCCTGACACCCGCCATGATCGGCCCAGCGGCCAGAGGCAGCTCGACCTCCCACAATTTCCGCCATCGTCCGTAGCCCATGCCGTCGGCGGCATCCAGCGCGGGACGCGAGACATTCTCGATCCCCGCCACCGTCTGACCCAGTACCGGGAGCACTCCGTACAGACATAAAGCGAGCAACGTCGGCGCCGCACCGAAGCCAAGCAGCGGCACCGCGATCGCCAGAACGGCCACCGGCGGAAACGTCTGCCCGATCACCGCGACCGCGCGCACCGTCGGCAACAGCGACCGCGTGGCCGGACGCGTCGCGAGAATCCCGATACCCAGTCCAAGCACCACCGCGATCAGCGTAGCCATACCGACCAGGCCAATATGCGCGGCCGTCAACGCAACGAAACTCGTACGCGTATAAACCGGCGCGCGCAGTTCGGGCATCCAGGCATGGAAGACCGGCCCCATCCGCGGCAGTGCGATAAGCAACAACGCAAGCGCGAGACAGGGCCACGCGATACGCCATGCGCCGCGTCCGGCGATCGTCACGGTTTGCGCGCCAGCAAATCGGTGAGATGCAGCACGCCCAGCGTTGTGCCCTTCGCGTCGCGCACACGAAGCACATCGCTTCCGTGCTCCAGCATCGTTGCCAGAGCCTGCTGCAATGTCGCATCGGCATCGACCGCGGGAGCCGAGGATGCTTCACCATCACGCAGCACCGAACGAACACGGCGCACGGAAAGCTCGCGCAACCCCGGATTTTCGCCACCCACAAAAGCGCGCACGCGCTCGCAGGCGGGATCGCGCAGCAGCTCCAGCGGCGTACCGACCTGGAGCAACCGGCCGCTTTCCATCAGGCCGATGCGCTCGCCCAGACGAAGCGCTTCGTCCATGTCGTGGGTGACGAAGACGATCGTCGTTCCCGTCTGCGCATGGATCGCCTGGATGCTGGACTGCAAGGCATCGCGGGTCAGCGGGTCCAGCGCGCCGAAAGGTTCGTCCATCAACATGATCGCCGGCTCGGCCGCCAACGCGCGCGCCACCCCGACACGCTGCTGCTGACCTCCCGACAAGGCATGCGGATAACGGTCGAGAACGTTTTCCCCATCGAGCTGGAGCATCGCAATCAGTTCGTCCACCCGCGCACGGATACGCGCCGCCGGCCAGCCGAGCAAGCGCGGTACCGTCGCGATGTTCTCCGCCACTGTTCGATGCGGAAACAGTCCGACCGACTGGATGGCGTACCCGATCCCGCGACGAAGCGATGCCACCGGAACCTCGCGCACATCGCGTCCGTCGATGCGGATCGCCCCGTCGTCGATGGAAATCAGCCGGTTGATCGTGCGCAACAGGGTCGACTTGCCAGACCCCGACGGCCCCACCAGCACGAAGAGTTCGCCGCCTTCGATGCGCAGCGAAAGATCGTCGATAACCGCCGTCTCGCCGTAGCGCCTGGTCACATGGTCGAGTTCGATCATCCGCGTCGCTCCGTCAACATCAGTGCCGCCTGAAACACGAGGTCCGCCAGCAAGGCCAGCGCAATGATCGCCAGCGTACCGAGCAACACCATATCGATGGCACCCTGGCCCACGCCGAGGAATACGAATCGCCCCAGACCGCCCGCGCCGATCAGCGCGGCCACGGCAACCATGCCGATCGCCTGCACGCTGACGATACGCAGACCCGCCAGCAGAACGGGCCACGCCAGCGGCCATTGCACGCGTGCCAGCACCTGCCAGCGCGTCATACCCATACCGCGCGCGGCCTCGACCGCATCGCGCGGCACGCCATCCAGGCCCGCGAGGGTGTAACGCACCACCGGCAGCAAGGCGTAAAGACATAGCGCGATGACCGCCGGTGCCGCGCCCGTGCCACCGAATCCCAGGGCCTGAAGCGAGGGCATGTGTTGCGCGAGCCAGGCCAACGGGCCGATCAGCAGCGCGAACAGCGCGATCGAAGGCACCGTCTGCACCAGCGACAGCACACCCAGGATGCCGTTGCCTGCCCGCCGGCGCCGCCATGCGATCCAGCCGAGCGGCAGACCGATCGCCAGCGCGAGTCCCAGCGTGCCCAGTGTCAGCAGGAGATGGATCCGCAGCGCGGTGGCGAAGACGTCGCGCTGCGCGGCGTATTCGCGCACGAGAGCCAGATCGGCGAATGCACCGCTCCAGCCCGCCACGACAAACGCGACGACAACGCCGGTCCATATCGCCAACTGCACGACACGACGCGCCCCACGTAGACGATCGAGCAACAGCAGCGCCGCTGCCAGCCACATGATCCAGAATCCCGCGCCCAGCTGGATCCGCGTTGTGTGAACCGCCGCATCCGCGAGCAGCCGATGCGCGCCCGCGCCCGCCAGAAGCGGAAGTCCGACGAGGAGCGCGCACGCTATCGACAGTCCACGCTTCGTCGCCAGCAACGAGCACGCCAATCCCCAGCACCACAATGCCAGCACGACCCATCCGCCCATCGCCGGCGGCACATGCCAGAGCGCGAGCGCGCTGCCCGACAGAAGCCGGTTCGGTGCGACCTCGAGAAACGTACCCGTCGTCGCGGCAAGCAGGCCGACAGCGGATAGCAGCGCAAGAGGAAGGTCGGTACGTGTACTCACGCGTCAGTCCGAAAGATGCCGGGAGCGAAGATAGTCCGCGGCAACGCGCGCCGCATCCTCTCCGTCGATCTGCGTACGCGCATTCAGGCGACGCAAGGTATCCACCGTCAATGGCGCGAATGCCGCCGCGAGCGCGGCCCGAATTCGCGGATATCGGGCCAGCACGTCGGCCCGCACCACCGGCGCGGGCTGGTAGACGGGTTCCACGCGACGCGTATCGTCGAGTACGACCAGCCCCGTGACAGCCAGCGCACCGTCGGTCATATACACCATGCTCGCATTCACTCCCGACGTACCCTCGGCGGCAGCCTTGATCGTGGCCGACGTGTCGCCACCCGCCAGCACCAGCAACTGCGAGCCACGCAGCCGGAAGCCGTACGCCTGCTGGAACGCGGGCAATGCCGCGTCGCTTTCGACGAATTCGGCGGAGCCGGCCAATAGCACGCGGCCACCCGTATTCACCCAGCGAGCAAAGTCGTCCAGCGTCGCCAGATGCGCCGGGGTGGCCACGTCGCGACGCACGCCGATGGCCCAGTGATTGTCGGCGGGCGCGGGATCGAGCCAGATCAGCCGGTTCGCCTTTTCGTCGAGCGATGCTGCGAGGGCGTACGCCTGTTTTGCATCGCGGAACGCGGGATCGCCTTCGCGATGGAAGAAGAAAGCCGCGTTGCCGGTGTACTCGGGATAGATATCCAGATCGCCATGTAGCAAAGCGCGTCGCACGATCGACGTGGGGCCTAGCTGCGTGCGGTCTTCGACGGGAATGCCTTCGTGGCGCAATACCTGCAGCACGATCTGTCCGAGCAGCGCTCCTTCGTTGTCGGCTTTGGAGCCGACGCGCACGGCGGTCTGGGCCTGGGCGATGCCGAAAGAAAGAGCCAACAGTACGAGGAAGGCAAACACACGATGCATCATGGCACCCTCACCACCAAGACCATCCTCACCGTCATTCCGGCGCACGCCGGAATCCGCGGCGACCGCGTGGGGCAAGCGAGCGCGTAGCACAATGTAGCTCTTTGGAAAGAGCGCCTACGTTGGCATATCGCGACAACCGAACGCCTCGCCGTGGATTCCGGCGTGCCCCGGAATGACGGCGAGGGGTAAGTGACGTTTGCTCCGATCACCACCCCAACCGCTCCACAAACCCACGCTTCAACTCATCGTCGATCGGCGTCGCCGCCACACTGTCCGGCAACGCCGCGAACCGCCGCTCGAACTCCCGCACCGCCTCGGCAAAGCGCGCGGCGCGACCCGCGTTATCCCCCTCGTCGACCGTATAGGCAAGCACGCGCGCCGCCTGTCCCGCCAGATCGATGTCATCGGGGAGTGCCGAAATATCGTTCCACACCTGCTTCAGATATCCCACCGCATCCCGCGCGCGCCGCATCCGGTGCAGCAAGCCAGGAGGCTTCGCATACACGGGATCGAACCGTGCGACGATGTCATGCGCCTCGTCGACGGATGCCGGTTCCAGCTCCACGCGTATGCATAACCACATCGTATCGAACAGCCAGGTACCCGGCGCCGGCGTCGCGCAGTACGGCAATTCGCGGCCGTTGACTTCGACAGCGTCGGGCACGTCGGAGTCGAGCAGTTCCACGGTATATGCGCGCATCGCCGGCTTGCCCCGGTACGAACCCTCCATCGCATCGATATGCACGCGATGCGTCTTCGTTCCGTGCCTGCTTCGTACCTTTGTCCGCGCATATTCGCCGCGCTGGTATCCCTGCGTCGCGCCATCGTCGTCGTATAACGACGCATCGCCTTCCGCTCCCGGAAACACCTGCAGCGTAAGCGTGGAAGGAACCGTCGAAAGATGCCGCAATCCCTCCGGATAGAGTGGAATCACGCTGCCCGGCCGTACGAAAATCGGAATTTCGTGGAGCCCGTAACTGCGTTCGAACACCTGGCCGCCTTCGAACGATTCCGCGCCGCCACGGCTGTACCAGAGGCCCGGCGGCAGCCAGACCGGAAACGGCGCCGCGCCATCCTTCAACGGCACGGTAACGGGCGCGACCAGCAAGTCGTTTCCGAACATGTATTGCCCGGGGACGTTGTAAGCCATGTCGTGTTCGGGCCAGTCGTAATACATCGGCCGGACGATCGATACGCCAGTGTCGTAGGCATCGCGCGACGCGCCATAGATATACGGCGCCAGGCGGTAGCGCAAACGGATCGCGTCGAAAATGGCGTCGCCATACGGCGGACCGAAATGCCATGGCTCCTTGTGCAGACTGGCTTCCTTCGCCGAATGCGTACGGAACACGGGACTGAATACGCCGTACTGCATCCAGCGCGCATAGAGTTCCGGGTCGAGGTGCCGGTCCTCGCGCGGAATGCTCTTATCGAAGGTATGGCCACCGATATCGTGGCTCCAGTAGCCATACAGCACGTTGGACGCCATGGCGGTGAAGTGCGGCTGATACGCCAGCGATGTCCACGTGATCACGCTGTCGCCCGAGAAACCGATCGGATAGCGATGATTGCCCAGCCCGCCCCAGCGATGGTAAATCAGGCCGCGCGCGTCGTCGTGGCGCTGCATTTCGGTAAAGAACACATGGTTGAGCCACCAGGTGTTGCTAAGGCCGGGCATCGCTTTCGAATCGGCCCACTGCTGCCAGTCGAGCCACCAGAAATCCACACCCTGCTTTTCGAGCGGATGCAGGATCGTATCGAACAACGCGCGCATATACGGCCGGGATGTGCCCTCGTAGGGAATCGGCGCCTTTGTCGACGTATTCCACGACAACTGCCGGGCCATCGCCTCGTACTTTTCCTCATGCGGCATCACCCCGGAGGCCGGATGCAGGTTGAGGGTAACGTGGAGCTGCTCGCCATGCGCCCAGCGCATGAAGGCCACCGGATCGGGAAACAGGCTGCGGTTGAACGTATAGCCTGTCCAGCCGGATTTTTCACCGAAGACATCGGTGTGCTCGTGCCCTTCGCGCAACGAAAGTCCCGGCGTCGTATGCCAGTCCATGTCCAGCACCAGCACGTCCAGCGGGATACGTTCCTTGTCGAAGCGCGCGACGAGAATGCGCAGCTCCTCGTCGGAATAGTTCCAGTAACGCGACCACCAGTAACCGAACACGAAGCGCGGCGGCATGGGCTGCGGACCGGAAATGGCGGCGAAGTCCGCAATCGCCGTATGGAACGCGCGGCCGTAACCGAAGAAATAGAAATCCTGGTCGCCCTCGCCCTTGCGCGGCAATACCCAACCGTCGTCGTCGATACGGAAGCTCGCCGAATCGTCGATCACATGCCAGCCGTCGCGGGCGAGCAGACCGTCCTCCAGAGGCAGCTTGCTGCCATCCTGCCAGGTATCGCCGTCGTAGCGATCCAGCGTGCGGTATGTGCCGCCAAGGTTTTCCCGCTGAACCGTCCCCGGCACCCAGGTCGTCCTGCGATCGCCATCGATCACGTCAATGGCCAGGTTGACGGCATCGAAGGGACCATCGCCCTTCGTATAACGCAGCACCAGCGAGCCCGTGTCGATCGTCAACGTCCGTTCGTCCTCGTCCAGACGAAACGGTGGCACCGGCAGCGCCCGATACACGGCGAACTGCGTCCGCTCGTCGTCGAACACGCCGATAGCACTCCACTCCAGACGGATAACCCGCGGCGTCAGCACCGTGAAGCGAACATTCCCGCATACGACCGTCGCACCTTCGTGCGCGATAGCGCAGTCCCGTGGGCTTGGCATGGGCGCCCCCTGGTATCGATAGATTGATCGATTATGCCCCGAAAAAACGGGGAAACAATGAGATCGCGTAGCCCTATCCCTGCAAGAACTATCTCAAACGCAATCCCTAAGGCATACCCACCAACATCTGCCGCACCCTTCGCCACCATCGCGCGGACCGCGTCGCCGTGCGAGGACAGGCCTCGATCAATGGCAGGTGCAGCACGATTCGAGTGCCTGAGCCGGGTATCGAATCGATGGTCATCGATGCGCCGATGCGCTCCGCGCGTTCGCGCATGCCACGCAAACCCCAGTGGCCCGGTTTTCCACCGGCAGTGAGGAAGGCGGGATCGATGCCGCAGCCGTCGTCGCGGATCGACAGCACGAAGTTGTCGATCGCTTCGATATCGATGTCCAGGTGATCGGCATGGGCATGCGAATAGGCGTTCTGCATCGCCTCGCGCGCGATCTGGTAGATCTCGTCGCGGACGATCGGGTCCATGATTTCCGTGTCCAGACCGATCGTGCAGCGCATAGCCATCGGATGGTCGTGGCCGAGATCCCGCGCAACGTCTTCCAGCGCGCCGCCAAGGTCGGACAGATCGACGACATAAGTACGAAGGTCTTTGACACGGTCGCGCGCCTCGACCAATGCTTCGTCCGCACGATCGAGCGCACTCTCCATTTCCGTGCGAAGCGGAGTGCCGGCAGGCACCCGATTGGCGATCGCCTGAAAGCGCATCGTCAGGCCCTGGATACTTTGCAGCAACGTGTCGTGCAGTTCGCGGGCGATGCGCTCGCGTTCCGCGTGACGCTCATGCAGCCGGGCGCGCAACTGCGATTCCATCTGGCGCATGCGCAAAAGGAAGATGACGCGAAGCACCAGCAATGCCAGCACGACGCATAACAGCGCAAACCATACCGTTTGATAGAACGCGGGCGCGATGCGTATATCCAGGGTCGCGCCCTGCTCGTTCCACACGCCGTCTTCGTTCCGGGCCAGGACATGGAAGGTGTACCGCCCGGGCCCCGGATTCGTATACACCGCCTCGCGGTCCGTGCCCGCATCGCGCCAGCGATCGTCCAGTCCGTCCAGACGGTAGCGGAACCGTACCCGCTCGGGCATCGTGAGGCTGGCTGCGGTGTAACCGATGCGCAGACGCTGCGTATGCGCCGGAAGATTCACCGGACCCGCTATTTCCCAGGTACCCGCTTCGGTACTCACCGAGACGATATCGACGGGCGGCGGCGTCGCGTTATGGCGCACGTGAGCCGGATCGATGGAGACGACGCCGCTGGTCGTCGCAAACCACAGGCGGCCGTCCGTGCCCGCGATGGCCGAGGGAATCGGGCGGAACTGGGCGGGCGTACCGGGCATTCCGTCGAGCGAGTCGAAGATATCCGTTCGCACGCGATAGTCCGGCTCGTGCTGCGCACGCGCGATATCGTTCGCCGAAATCCGCGCGATGCCCGATGCCGCGTTGAGCCACAGATCGCCATGGCTGTCGTGGACGATGCCGGAAATGCCACGCAACGGTTCGCCGAGGGACTGAATCATCGCGATCCGATCGCCCACGGCGTAACCGAGACCGCGTTCGCCGCCGACCCATACGGTCTGGCCGTCCTCGTGCAAAGCCGTGACATTGCCAGTGTCCAGACCCTCCGTGGCGGTGATGACGATGACCTTGTCGCCGTTCCTGCGCGTGATCTGGTTACGCGCGAAGCCCATCCACACGCGCCCCGCCCGGTCCGTCATCAACGACAGCGGAGAAGAGCCTTTGGGAAATTCGGGAAAGGTTTCGACGTGGGTCCACTGACCGTCGGCCAGCCGGTAAATCCCCGGCCGGTTGATCGAAACCCAGAGCGCGCCGGCGTTGTCGCGCACGATGGCCTGTACGCCGGAATAACCGCCTTCGCTGGGCAGGTCGGCGAAACGGGACAGCTTGCCTTTGACGATGCGCCATATCCCGTCGGGACCGCCCAGCCACACCACGCCGTCCGGATCGCGATACGCGGCCGACACGGGTACGCGGAGATCCTCGAAGGTCACCGTCTGGCCATCCAGCTTCATCAGCGCACGGTTCTTCGTCCCCGCCCAGATGCCGCCGTTGTCGCCCGCTGCGAGTGCGAAGTCGAACGAACCGGCGGGAAATTCGGCCGGCAACAGTTTGCTTTGCCTGAAACGGTCCAGACCCCGGCTGCTGCCGAACCAGATATTGCCTTCGCGATCCTGCAGTACGGCCGAGACGTAGTCGGAGGTAAGGCCATCGCGCTCCACGAATGGCTCGGCGTCGGCGCTTTCGCTATCGATATGTTTGCCGGCCATGGCCCGGACTTTCGGCACCCGGCGGATGCCGTCTCCCATCGTCGGCACCCACAGCGCGCCATCCGCATCGAACAACAAGTCGGCGGCCGGAATCTTCAGTTCGGGACCGTTGGCCGCCGCATCGCCCGTCGCGGCGAATACGGGCCGTACCGCGCCATCGGTCTCAGCCACCCAGATCGCGCCCGCCGGGTCCTGCAGAATCCGGTTGACCCGCGCGACCTTGTCCGACGCCACGCGAAAACTCGTTTCGCCGGGCGGCAGGCACGCCAGTGTCGTATCGGTCGCTACCCAGAGCGTGCCGCCAGGATCGACGTACACGGTTCGCGCCTGCGAGCCGGGTAACTTCCATTCGGGGCCGATCATTTCCCAGCGATGGCCCCGATAGCGTGCCAGTCCACGAAACGTCGCCGCCCATACCGTGCCGTCGCGCGTCTGCGCGAAAGCGAAGATCGTGCTTGTGGGAAGGCCATCGCGCGCGTCGAAATGGATCGTCCTGTCGCGGGTGACCAGACTGGCGAAACCGTAACGGAAGCCTACCCAGAGACCCTCGGGCGTCGCGTGAAGCGCCGATACGCTCGATGCGGGAAAGTCACGGTCCGCGCGGGGCCGGAAGCGTTCGAACGACACGCCGTCGAACCGGTACAGACCCGTCTGCGTACCCAGCCAGAGGTATCCGTCGCTGCTCTGCGCCAGCGCGGTGATCTGTCCGGGCGCGCCTTCGCGCACGGTCCAGGCGGTGTGATAGAACTGGCCGATACCCTCTTCGCGACTGTCCGGCGCATCCGCCCACGCGCAAGCCGTGGCTATCAGCCACGCAACCAACACACTTATCCACGCCCCACCCCGGTCGAACCGCACTCGTCACCTCGTCAACCCATGTCGTGACGATACCCCAATGGAGGAGGGTTACGACGACGCCTATGGATATGAAGGGCTCTCTGTGGGAGCGCGCCTGCGCGCAAAAACCAACGAAGCGGCGATGCCGGGCATTGCATCGCGAGCGTGGATTTCGGGCTGCGAAATCGGGACTCGTCCTCTACGCTCCGTGGCTTTCGCGCGCAGGCACGCTCCCACAGGATTGAGGTCAGCTTCCGCTCTACGCGTCGGCCCGGCTCGCCTCATTCAAACGCAGACGTTGCTCCTCGACGAAGCGATGCGCCGAACGCAGCAGGCTGTCGAGTTCGAAGATCGCACCGGCCATGCCGGTGCCGGCGTCGATCAGCACACCCAGGTCGTCGCAGACACGGGTCGCACCCGGCACTCCCAGGTTGCCGACGACATTCTTCAACGAATGCAGCGCTTCGGACGCATCCGGATATTCGCCGCGCGTCAATGCATCGCGCAGGGACTTGCCGTGCGTGCGCATTGCATCGTCGCAAAGGTCCACGAACTGGCGAAGCTCCCGTGGCGAGACCAGTTCGCGCATATCCTCCAGGGGAACGGCGTCGCCCCGCCTGCCCACGGGCGGATCGATTGCCGGCTGCCACGTCCGCGAGAAGCGTTCGAGACGACGTTCCTCGGCGATGGATTCGAGTACGTCGAGCAGACGCGCCGTCGGGATCGGTTTGGTCAGATAAGCGCGGGCGCCGCCTTTGAATGCCATGCGGATCGCATCCTGGCTGGAATCGGCACTGAGCATCACGATGGGCGGCATGCGGCTGGCACTGGCCGCATGCTCGATGCGCCGGATCACGTCCCAGCCCGAGCCGCCGGGCATATGCAAATCCATGAAGACCACATCGAAGCTATGCGCCGCGATGCATTCGACCGCCTGGTTCCCGTTCGTACTGAACGTGGCGATGTGTCCCGCTCGATGAAGAATGCGGCCGATGATTTCGCAATTGGAAGCATTGTCGTCCACCACCAGGCACTCGAGTGCCGGCACGCGAGCGCGATGCTCGTCGAGACGATCGGCCACGGACAATTCCGAGGACGCTTTCGTACCGACCGGCGCCCGCACCAGCGGAAAACGCCACGAGAAAATACTGCCACCGCCGGCCCGGTCGGCAACATCGAGCGCGCCGTTCATCTGATCGGACACGCTGCGCACGATATAAAGCCCGAGGCCGACGCCGTCGTTGGTTCTTGCCGCGCCTCCGCTGACCTGATGGAAAGGACGGAAGATGCGCGCCTTGTCCTCGTCGGCGATGCCGACGCCCGTATCGGCAACGGTGCACAGAATCGAGTCGCCCATGCCCCCCGGCGACGCGGACAGCGTGATGGCCACCTCGACGCGACCGCCCGTTGGCGTGAACTTCACGGCATTGGATACCAGGTTGCTCAGCACCTGCTCGATGCGACCCGGATCGCCCTTGAACACGCCGTTCGCGACCGGTGCGCAGACCAGCGAAAGGGAAATATTCTTTTCCACGGCATGGGAACGGCAGACATCGCGCACCGTGGCCAGCACTTCGTCGAAAGTAAACGACTGGTGCCGCAACGTCAGACGGCCTCCGTTGAACGACGCGACGTCGAGTACCGCATTGACCCGATGGAGCAACGCGTTCGCGTTCGAGGCCAGCAGCGCCACCAGCCGGCGCTGGTCCTCGGCCATCGCGCCGGTATCGATCAGCGCCGCGGAATGAATGACGGTATTGAGCGGCGTGCGCATCTCGTGGCTCATCATCGAAATGAACCGGTGCTGGGCCTCGCGCGATGCGATGGCTTCCACCGATACCACGCGCAACGCGTCCATCATGCGGAAGATCGTGATCGGCAGGATGATGACCAGCGCCAGCGCATACAGCGCGTAAGCGGGCCGGCTGATCCAGTAACCGGCCGGAGCACTCACGCCCAGGATGATCAGGGATGCCCCGATGCTGGCGATGAAGGGGCGCCGTCCGTACCGGGCCCCCACGGCCACCGAAAGGAACGGCAGCACGGCGCTCAGCGTAATGACCAGCATGAAGCCGGCCTTCAGCAGCGCGCCGGTCATGACGAAGTTGGCGATGACGCCCACGGCGTCCACCCGGGTGCTGTCGCGCAGCCAGGCCGCGCGGATGCACAGCATCCAGACGACGCTCAGCACGAACAGCGCCATGGCAAGGGGGAACGCCGAGTGCGCGTCGGCCTTCATGGGCAACTGACTTCCATTGAGCCAGTAGGCCGTCCAGATCGTGGTCAGGCCGAGCAGGACCGCGCGCATCACGGACACATGGTGCTCGCGGAACGAGGCAACGATGCGGTCGATACGCGGGTGCCGGAGGCGCGTCGCCACATCCACGAGCAGGGCGGACTCAGCCACCTCGCCCGCGTTTCCCCGATCGATCCCCATTCCAACTGCCCCTGTGCTCTTCAGGGGGCCAGTCTAGAGCGAACTGGCTCCCCGGCCGATACCCTCCTAGGCACGTAAACGTTTACAAACGCATAAATACCTCTGTAGGAGCCCGCTTGCGGGCGAAAGCCAACGGGGCGAGGAAGACGGATACTCACCTCCGCGAGCCCGAGCTACGGGCTGCGGATGTCACTCATGGCATCGCCGCCCCGTTGGCTTTCGCCCGCAAGCGGGCTCCTACAAGGCCTGGCGAGCGTTCGGCCCGAAGCATGCATTGCCGTGACCGACGGGTTCACCTAGCATGACGCGGATGCATCGCCCCTCCTCCTCCCTGCTCCAGTACCTGCGCCGCCATCGCGGCTTCATGGTGTTGGCGCTGATGGTGTTCTTCGTCCGGCTTGCCGCCGCGACGGTGTGCATCGAGGACGGCCCGGGCGTGCGTACGGGGTTCGATGGCGGCGTGACCGTAAGCGCACCCAGCGACCTGCCGGACGGCGACTGCCTGCTGGGCGAACAGGGGGGCTGCCACTGTGCCTGTGCCCACGCCTCGCCCATGCCCGCGACCGCTATCGCCCGACTGACGCCTATCGACACCAGCTTCGTCGAAACGGTGTCGCATCCCGACACACGGCAGCGCGCCACCGGCTCGCTCTTTCGCCCTCCCATCGCCTGACGACATCCGCCATTGCGACGCCTTCGCGTCGCTCGTGACTGTCTTCAGGAGAAATACCCATGTACGCCAAACGTACGGTGCCCATCGGCGCCGTCTGTCTGCTGTTCGCCGCCCTGGCGAACGCGACGCCCCCCGCTGCCCCGGCGGAACTGCGCGACGCGGTGCGTCGCGTCTGGGCCGCCAGCCCGGAACTCGATGTCGCCCGCGCCAACCGTGACGCCGCTCGTGCGCGCGCCGACGCCGCCGCGCAACCGCTTTACAACCCCACCCTGTCGCTGGATGCCGAAAACGCCGACGTCAACCGGCGCACGGCGGGACTGAGTCTTGCCCTGGATGTGTCCGGCAAACGCGCCGCGCGAACGCGCGCGGGCCAGGCCGCGTTCGCCAGCAGCGACCTGTCGTACGCGCTGACCCAGCGGGATCTCGCCACCCGCTGGCTCAGCGCATGGACCACGACCGCGCTAGCGACCCGGCGAAGCGAGATGGGCCGGCATCGCGTCGATCTGATGCGCCGGTTCGACGCGCTGGCGGTCAAGCGTCTGGCTGTCGGCGACATCGCCAGTCCCGAGCGCGACCTGGCCGGCCTCGCGCTCGGCGAAGCCGAAATCCAGCAGGCCACGCTTACCGCGGACGAAGCCGCGGCTCAGGCCTCGCTCAGCGCCATCGCCGCCACCAGCGATATCCCGGCGATTCCCACGGCACTGCCCCCGGCTTCCGATAGTGTGATGAACACGGCCATCGACGCGCTGCCGGAATCCCTTCTGGCACGCGGCCGCGAAGCCGAAGCCGACGCAGCGGTCGACGTCGCCCGGCGCGCGCGCATTCCCGACCCGACTATCGGGTTCACGGGCGGGCGCGTACGAGCGGGCGCGATCAACGATCGCGTCATCGGACTCAGCCTCTCGATCCCCTTGCCGGTACTGAACACCGGTCGCGCCGATGTCGACGCCAGTCGCGCGGATAGCGCGGCCGCGTCGGCGAACACACGCGCCAGCGCCATGCAGCTGGGTGCCCGGCAGCGGGAAACGCGTGCGCGCTATGCCGCGCTGCGCACGGCGGCCGAAGCCTTCCGGCGCGGTCGCGCCGGCGCTTACGACGAGCGTGCCGCGCTACTCGAAAAACTCTGGAGCGCCGGCGAAATCGGCACCTCCGACTATCTCGTCCAGCTGAAACAGAGCCTTGACACCGCGCTGGCGGGCATCGAGCTCGAAAGCCGTCTCTGGCAAGCCTGGTTCGACTATCTCGCGGCCGCCGGCCGTCTCAACGAATGGATCGACGGATCCGGCAAGGACACTCCATGAAAACCCCGAACCCACGCCTCCTTGTCGCGGCGATAGCCCTCGCCATCGCGACGTCGCTGCAAGCCGCCGAACCGGCATCGTCGCCACTTGCGATGGACAAGGCCGCGATCGCCGCCGCCGGCATCGTCGTCGACACAGCCGGTACACGCACGCTCAGCGAACGCCTCGCCGCGCCGGGCGAAGTGCGCGCCGACGCCTATTCCACCGTGCTGGTATCGCCACGTATCGACTCGCACGTCGTCACGCGCAACGCTCGCCTCGGCGACATCGTGAAAGCCGGACAACCGCTCGTGACGCTTTCAAGCGTCGAGGTCGCCCAGACACAAGGCGCGCTTATCGTCGCCGACGCCGACTGGCGTCGCGTCGCCGCGCTGGGCGAACAGGCGGTCTCGGCACGACGCTATAACGAAGCGCGCGTCGCGCGGGATCAGGCCGTTGCTAGACTGCGCGCTTATGGCCTGTCCGAAGCCCAGGTCACGCAGGTCATCCGTGGCGGCTCCGCCCGTGCGGACGGCAGCTACGCCCTGCTCTCTCCGGTCGGCGGTCGGGTCACCACCGACGACTTCCTCGTGGGCGAACGCGTCGCCGCCGGCCGCACGCTATTCACCGTCGTGCAGGAAAACCACATCTGGGTCGAAGCCCGTATGCCTCCCGCCGATGCCGCGCGCGTCACCACGGATGCCGCTGCCGAAGTCGTCGCTCACGGCGTGACCTTGCCCGCCGTCGTTCTCCGGCGTGGGCACCAGACCGACGAGCGCACGCGAACGGTGGCCGTCCGCCTCCAGGTCGACAACCGCGACGATCAGCTGCATCCCGGCGAACTGGTCGACGTGCGCATCGATGCCGGCGACGCCAGGCCGAGTCTGGCCGTTCCCGCGGAATCCATCGTGCTCCTGCGCAACCAGCCGACCGTCTTCGTCGTTCGCAGCGAAGGCCGATTCGAACCCGTGCCGGTCACTACCGGCGAAACGCGCGACGGCTGGACCGTCGTCACGCAGGGCATCGCGGCCGGCGACGCATATGTGCGCAAGGGTGCATTCGCGCTCAAGGCGCGCCTGCTCCGCTCCGAGCTGGGAGACGACTGATGCTTACCCGGATCGTTGAAATCTCCCTGCGTTACCGGTTCCTCGTGCTGATCGGCTTCGCGGTCGTCGCACTCTTTGGCTACCGTGCCGTACGCAACCTGCCCATCGACGCCTTTCCGGATGTCACACCGGTACAGGTGAACGTCTATACGGAAGCGTCGGGCCTCGCGGCCGAGGATGTCGAACGCCTGCTCACCACGCCGGTGGAATCGGCGCTGGCTGGATTGCCGAACGTGCAGGAGGTCCGCTCGGTCAGCCTGTTCGGGCTGTCCTATGTCTCGGTGTATTTCGAGGACAGCATGGATGTCTGGTTTGCGCGCCAGCTGGTCAACGAACGACTGCAACAGGCGGGCGATCGTCTCCCCGCGGGTTACGGCAAACCCGAACTGGGACCGAACACGTCCGGTCTCGGCCAGGTGTTCTGGTACACGGTGGAACGCGCAACGCCCGACGCCACCGCGCCGGACGATATGGAACTGCGCTCGCTGCAGGACTGGAATCTTCGCGTCCTGCTCCGCACCGTTCCGGGTGTCGACGATGTCGCTTCATGGGGCGGGCGCGAGAAGCAGTACCAGGTGCGTGTCGACCCGACGAAACTGATCGCGCACGGACTCGGCTTTCGGGACCTGATTACAGCGCTGGAAACGAATAACGCACAGGCGGGCGGCAACGCTATCGATGTCGGCCGCGAGCAATATCTCGTGCGTGGGCAGGCGTTGCTGCGCGATGCCACGGATATCGGCAACGTGGTGCTGAAGTCCGAAGACGGAACGCCCGTACGCATACGCGACGTCGCTGTCGTGATCGAGGGAGGCGCGCCGCGCACCGGTGCCGTCACGCGCGACGGCAAGGAAGTGGTGCTCGGACAGGCGCTGGCGCGCATCGGCGAGAACGCAGGAAGCGTGGTCGAAGCGGTACGCACGAAGCTCGACGCGATCAGCCGGACGTTACCGCCGGGCGTCGTGGTCAAGCCGGTTTACCAGCGTACCGATCTCGTCGATGCCGCCGTTGGCACGGCCGTGCGCGCGCTGGTGGAAGGCTCGCTGCTGGTCGCCGTCCTGCTGTTCCTGTTTCTGGGCGAACTGCGCAGCGCGCTCGTCGTGGTTGTTGCCCTGCCGTTGGCGATGCTGATCGCCTTCATCGGCATGGAGCAGGCGGGATTGTCCGCGAACCTGATGTCGCTGGCGGGTCTGGCTATCGGTATCGGCATGATGGTCGACGGTGCGGTAGTCATGGTGGAAAACACGTTCCGCATCATGGCCGAACGCCATGCCGCCGGCCTGCCGGACAATCGCCCCGCAGCGGTACTCGAAGCCGCGCGCGAAGTCGCGGGACCGATCTCGTTCGCCATCGCCATCATCATCGTCGTCTTCCTTCCGCTGTTCAGCCTCGAAGGACTGGAAGGCAAGATGTTCCGTCCCATGGCGTTCAACATCGCCTTCGCCATGGCCGGCTCATTGGTGCTTGCGCTGACGTTGGTACCGGTGCTTTCGACCCTGTTGTTGCGGGCGAAGGCCGAGAACGAACTGCGCTGGGTCGCGTTTCTCAAACGTCGTTACGAACGCTTGCTGCTCTGGGCGTTGTCGCATCGGCGCGCCGTGATCGTCGGCGCCGTCGCCGCACTGGTCGGCAGTCTCGCGCTCTTCCCTTTCCTTGGCCGGGAGTTCATGCCGAATCTGAAAGAAGGCGCCCTGATGTGGCGGGTCACGTCGATCCCCTCGGCATCGCTCGACGAATCGATCGCGGTATCGCGCACCGTGTCGGAAACCATCGCACGGGATTTCCCCGAAGTGGAGACGACGCTGGCCATGATCGGTCGCGCCGAGAAAGGCGAAACGGCGGACGTGAACTATATGGAGGTGTATACGCCACTGAAACCGAAGAGCGAATGGCGTCGCGGACAGACGCTGGAAACCCTCGAGCGCGATATGCAGGCAGCGCTCGGCGCCGCGCTGCCCACCGCCGTGGTGGGTTATACGCAGCCGATCCAGATGCGTATCGAGGAATTGATTTCCGGTGTACGCGCCACGCTTGCCCTGAAACTTTACGGCGACGATCTGGGTCAGCTCGACCGCTTCGGCGAACGCATAAAAAACGCGCTCGCCAACGTTCCAGGCGTCGCCGATCTGGCCATCGAAGCCAACGTCGGCAAGCCGCAGCTACGCATCGACGTCGACCGTGCCGCGCTCGCGCGTTACGGGCTCAGCGCCGAGGACGTACTCACGGTAGTTCGCAATGGCATCGGCGGCGAAGGCGTCACCGTGCTTCTGGACGGCGTGAAGCGTTTCGATATCGCCGTGCGTCTCGATGCCAGCGAAACGGCATCGCTGACCGCGATTGGCCGCATTCCCCTGCGTACGCCTGCCGGAGCCATCGTGCAGTTGAACCAGCTGGCGACCATCGACGCAGCGGAAGGCTATTCGTTCATCCGCCGCGAGCAGTTGCAGCGTTATGCCGTTATCCAGATGGACGTGCGTGGACGCGACATCGATAGCTTCGTTCGCGATGCCAGCGCGGCTATCGAACGCGAAGTGAAACTTCCGACCGGGTACTACACGGAATGGGGTGGTGCGTTCGCCAATCAGCAACGCGCGATGAAGCGACTCGCGATCATCGTTCCCGCGACGATCTTCTTCATCTTCGTGTTGCTGTATACGGCGTTCAATTCGCTGCGACGCGCCGTGCTGATCCTTGCCAACGTTCCCTTCGCCACCATCGGCGGCATCGTCGCGCTCGCCGTTACGGGTCAGTATCTGTCGGTACCGTCGGCGATTGGGTTTATCGCTGTTTTCGGTGTGGCAATGCTCAACGGCATCGTGCTGGTCAGCTTTCTCGACAGACAACGTCTGTCCGGTCTCGACCTGCGCGAATCGGTTGTACAGGGAGCTGTGCTGCGCATGCGTCCGGTGTTGATGACCGCGACTGTCGCGATTCTTGGGCTGGTGCCGATGCTGTTTTCCAGCGGTGTGGGTGCTGAGACACAGCGTCCGCTTGCTACCGTTGTGGTTGGGGGGCTCTTCACGTCGACGCTGTTGACGCTGCTGTTGTTGCCTGTTGTTTATGAGTGGATGGAGGCGCGTGTGCGGCGGTGAGGCAACGGAGCCCGGCGGCACCCACGCCATGGGTGCCGCCGGGCTCCTTCCGATTGGCGGAGACACGTCGATGAAGAGCCGCACCTCAAGCGCATCGCAGGTCTTGTGGATGTCCTCGAGGTCACAGGATGTGCTGAATCACCGATATCGCGAAAACCCACTGCACCGCACTGGGTCCCTGCCTGCGTGTATGGACCGGAGACATCGTGGACAGGTGTGCCAGGACATGGTGGACACTTTATCGCGGTAGTCGCAGGTCGACGACATCGAGCCAGTGGTGAGCAAAATAGAGGTCATACACGCCCTCCTGACCGGGCCGGGGCCGGGCGGCGATGAGCCGGCCTTTAAGCGCCGTCGAGACCACGAGCGGCCGCTTGAATAGCGTGATCCGGCCGCGCTGGTCGACCCCGATGACGATGTCGTCGGGGCCGTACTCGGTGATCGGGTCAAGCCGTTCGGGGAAGGGTCGCGGACTGAGGCGATAGCGTGTTGCCGGCGGCACCATCCCGATGGCCTGATGCGGGCGCACGTGGTTGTAGATCTC